>NZ_JALJRY010000018.1:109863-223947 GCF_024519455.1 Streptomyces sp. STR69
TTTTTTTTTTTTTCCCCCGCCCCTCAGTAAGTCAACGCATCCTGCGCACTGGCCAGCCAATACGTCACCCGCAGGGAGTCGTCGATGTAGACGCCCTTGCTGGGGAGGGCAGGAGTCGCTGCCGGGCTGATGCTGTTGTTGTTGCGGTCGAAGAAGTAGACGGAGAGGGACTTCGCGGTGCGGCCGTTGGTGCCGTTGCCGTCGTCTCCGCCGGAGAGGGCGACGCCGGCGTAGCCCGACTCTCCCGGGGCGAGCGTGGTCACGGCCTGCGGCATGGAGTCCTTGATGACCGGCGGCACGGACTGGGCGTCTTCGAAGTTGACGGCCGGGTAGTAGTAGAGGTCGCAGGTCTTGGAGCCGGTGTTGGTGACGGTGAGCAGCATGTGGTTGATGGGGCGGCTGACCGGCTGTGCGGTCACCTTGGTGTTGGCGCCGCTGCAGGTGACGCGCTTCGTGGAGCTGCTCGAACCGGAGCCCGCCCCGGAGCCCGAACCGGACGTCGAGCCCGAGCCGCCGCTCGTCTTGCCGCCCGACCCCGTGCCGCCACTGGTCGAGGAACCGCCCGTGGAGGAGCCCCCCGTCGAGGAGCCGCCCGACGTGCTGCCTCCGCTCTGGCCGGTCTGTGTCCCGGACGGTGCCGAGGTCGCCGCCGAGGAGGAGTTCGGGGAGACCGCGCCGGCGTCCTGTACTCCCATCTTGTCGTTGCAGGCGGTGAGCGAGAGCGCGGCCAGCGCGACGGTCGCGGCGGCGAAGAGGCGAGTACGGGTACGGGTACGGGTACGGGTACGGGCGGTGAACGCGGACATGGCTGTGATCCTTTTCGGAAAGGCGGGAGTTCGCTGGCCGTCCAACCGGTCGGCGGGCGGCGTGCTTTGATGACCGCAGCCTGTGCCGCATTCCGTCCCACCCGCCACGGCAGCCGGGAGTTACGGGAACCTGGAACGTTCGCACCGGCTCTTACCTGGGGGAACAGGACTTCCCTGGAACGCTGGACTGGAACGGGGGCTGGGTGGCAGTGGTGGACGAGACGGCCGATTTCGCGGCGCTGATACGGGAGTTCAAGGACCGTTCGGGGCTGAGCTACGGCGTGCTCGCGAAGCGGCTGCACATGAGCACGTCGACGCTGCACCGCTACTGCAACGGCGACGCCGTACCCACCGAGTACGCCCCGGTGGAGCGGTTCGCGCGCCTCTGCAAGGCGACCCCCGACGAACTCGTCGAGGCCCACCGCCGGTGGATCCTGGCCGACGGGGCCCGCCAGCGCGAGCGGAAGTCCGCCGCGACCGCCACGACCACGACCACGGAAACGCCCACCGCGGCCACCGCGACCACCGCGGTCACAGAGGCGGCCACCGTCTCAGGGGCGACCAGCGCTCCCACCCCTGAAGCGGACTTCCCCTCCGCCGCACCGGAGCCCACCCCTCTCCCCGCACCCGAACCCGCCGTACCGGTGACCGCCCCGCGCAACCGCCGCCGTACCGCCCTCTTCGCCGCCGCCGCAGTAGCCGTAGTACTCGCGGCCACCGCCCTCGTCCCCCACCTCGTGTCCGGCAACGGCGGCGGCGACCGGAAGCAGGAGGCCGGCTCCGTGACCTCCGCGGGGCACGGCACCCCTTCCTCGTCCGCGTCCGCGAAGTCGGCCTCCTCGCCGTCCGCGTCCGCGTCGGCCTCGCCCTCCGGCTCCGCGAGTCCTTCCGGGTCCGCTACGGCGACGAGCGGGGCGTCCGCCTCCACGGGCGCGAAGTCCGGCGGGGCCGCGGACGTGGCGGCGGGCGTCCCGCTGACGGTGACGACCCGGCCGTATGCCTGGGAGAGCCCGTGCAGCCAGACCTATCTGGTGGACCGGGACGCGGCGAAGGTGCCGCCGCCGCCGACCGAGCAGGACGCGCCGAGCTGGGTGAGCGCGCTGGGTGCCGTCTCCGCCGGCAGCCAGTTCCTCGAACTCACCGTGCAGGGCACCGGCCAGGAAACCGTGGTGCTGCAGTCCCTGAACGTCCGTGTCGTCGACAGCGGTGCGCCACTGGCCTGGAACGCGTACGCGATGGGCTACGTGGGGGTCGGCTGCGGCGGCGGGGTGCCCACGCACTCCTTCGACATCGGGCTGGACGCGGCCCGCCCCGTGGCCACGCCGAAGTCCGGGCAGACAGGCCTGCCGTACAAGGTGAGCGAGAGCGAGCCCGAGGTCCTGTACATCACGGCCGCCGCGGCCTCGCACGATGTGCGCTGGTATCTGGAGCTGGCGTGGTCCAGCGGCACCCGCAAGGGCGTGCTGCGCATCGACGACCAGGGGAAGCCGTTCCGCACCAGCGGCATGAGCGGACGTCCGCAGTACGGCTACTCGCTGGAGGACAGCGACTGGGTGCCCCACCAGGCCGACTGAACGCCGACCGGCCACGGGCCGCCCCGCACCCCCACCGCGCCGCCCGGCCCCGCGTTGACACCGACCGTCGCCGGACGTTGACTGGCAGCACGCGCAGTCGTTGAAGGGTACGACCGACCGGGTCTCCGGGAGCCTGGAACAGGCCGTCGAGAAGACCGACGAGGCACGAACGCAACGAACGCCTTCAGGCGGAACGGAAGCGGCATCCTGATGTACGACCAGACACGCGCCCAGCAGCCCGCGGGCCAGAACCGGACCCCCACCGAACGCCGCACGCCGGGCCCGGAGCCGCTGCTCCCGCCGGCCGAGCGGGAGCAGGTCCTCCAGCGGCTGCGGCACGCCCTCAACACCTTCGCCGACACCCCGCGCGATGCCCTGGCGGAGGCGGAGAGCGCCTACGACGAGGCCACCGCCCAGTTGGTGAGCGCCCTCGCGGCCCGCCGGGACCTCCTCCGCGCCGCCTGGGCCGACCAGGACACCGCCGCCGCTGCGGATCCCGCGGACCTCACGTCCCAGTCCGACGAACTCCGGCACGCCCTGCGCCAGTACCGCGAGATCACCCAACGCCTGCTTCAGCTCTAGCTCACTTGCGGGTACGCCGCCTTCAACTCGCCCCACCGCAAGGCCTGTTCACCGGTGAGCGTGCCCCGCAGCTCCGCCAGTTTCAGCAGGTTCGCCTCCGCCTCCGTCCCCAGGGTCTGCGCCTCGGCCGTGTAGTGGTCGTCCAACACCGCAGACAACTCACGGGAGTTCATCACCGGCTCGATGCGCCGCGCGATCCGGTTCATCGTGCGGTACGACCCCTGGAGCCGGAACGGCGGCTCGGTGCGGGCCGCTTCCGTGGTCGCCGCCGACGCCATGTACGCGGCGTTGACCGCGAGGACGGTGTCGCGGGCGGCGAGCAGATGCCTCAACACCGCGACGATCCGGGCCAGTTCGGTGGGGTCGCAGGCGTAGGAGAGACGGTCCGCGCGGGCCGTCGCGTCGCCCCGCGCCAGCCGGATCAGCAGGTCCAGGTCGTCGCGGTCGCGGCCGGCGAGCGGGGCCAGTACGGGGTTCGAGGCCAGCGCGTTCTCGATGAAACTCAGGGCGAACAGCGCCTCCTTGCCGGTCAGTACGTCGCCGAGGTTCCAGACGTCGGCACGGTTGGCCAGCATGTCGGGCACCCGGAACCGGCTGCCGGACTCGGTGTACGGGTTGCCGGTCATACAGACGGCGAACCGCTTGCCTCGCAGGTCGTAGGTGCGCGGCGCGCCCTCCCACACGCCCTCCATCCGCCGGGTCGCGTCGCACAACGTGATGAATTTCTGCAGGAGTTCGGGGGACGTGTGCTGGATGTCGTCCAGGTGGAGCAGCACGTTGTTGCCCGCCGCGAGCGCGAAGTTGACCTTCTCCACCTCCTGGCGTGCGGTCGCGTTCGGCGCCTCGGCCGGGTCGAGGGAGGTGACACCGTGCCCGAGGGCCGGGCCGCTGACCTTGACCAGGACCAGCCCGAGCCGGTCGGCGACGTACTCCATGAGGGTCGTCTTGCCGTAGCCCGGCGGGGAGATCAGCAGGAGCAGCCCGCCTGTGCCGACGAGTCCGTCCTCCCCTGCCGTGCCGAGCTGCCGGGCCAGGTTGTCGCCGATCAACGGGAGGTACACCTCGTCGACGAGCCGGCCCCGCACGAAGGACGACAGGACACGCGGACGGTATTCGTCGAGCCGCAGCCGGGCGCGTTCCGCCGCCACGAGGGCGGTGCGGCGGCGCTGGTACGCGCGGTGACCCGGGACGTCCTGGGTACGGAACTCACGTGTGCGGGCGAGGAGTTCATCGACCCTCACACGCAACTCACCCCCTACGACACGAGCATGGCTGCCCAGCAGTCCACCGACCGTCTCGGTCAGCCGCGCGTCCGACTCGTAACGCGCTGCGCCGGGGCAGAGTTCAGCCGCCACCGCCTCCGCCAGGTCCCCCGGGTCGACCCGTGTCCCGGACGCCGTCGTGTACGCCGTCAGCCAGGCCTCCACCAGCTGGCGGCGCGCGGGCAGGTCGTCGTCGAGGGCGATCAGATCGTCGTCGTAGGCCGAACTGCCCACCGCCCGGCGGAACTTGTCGAGCAGGGTGCGGACGCCCGCGCTGATCACGAACCCCTCGGGGGCGGTGGTGAGTTCGTCGAGGAGGTAGACCGCGGCCGACTCGCCGCCCAGTCCCTCCTCCTCGGCGAGTTCCGCGCGGAGTTCGGCGTCGGCGGGGGTGGGTCCGAACAGGTCGCGGGCCCGGGCCAGGGACCTCGCGCGCCGGGTCCAGTTCTCGCGCGCCCGTGGGTTCGTGCCGTGCGTCCAGAAGAGCAACGCGCTTGCACGGGCGGCAGGTTCGTGGCGCAGCAGGCCCGCGTCCTCGTACCGGCGGAGCAGCACCGTGAGGATCGCGGTCGCGTCGTGGTCGTGCACACCGCGTTCGTAGCCTTCGTCGTACGACTCCTGCGCGGCCCGGCGGACCAGGGCGGCGAGCTCGGGTTCCTGGGCGAGGGCCTGCGCGCCGTGTTCGTCGAGGAGGCGGGCGGCGAGGTGTTCGGCGCGGTAGACCAGCGGTGACTCGGAGGGCAGCGGGCGGTCCCAGTAGGGGCGGGTGGCCGCGAACTCCGGGTCCTTGACCGGGGATCGGTAGTCCGTGCCGGTGAGGGCGAAGGCCAGGCCCTCGCCGGAGGGGACCAGAGTGAGGTCGAGGGGCTCGCTGTGCACGGCGAAACGGTGGCGGCCGAGACGGAGGGTCCGGCCGCCGTCCGTGGAGAGGTCGGCGCGGTCGCGCAGGGCGCGGACCGCCTCCGCGTGGGCGGCCGTGAGCCGGCCCGTCAGCTCCTCCGCCCTTGTCGGGTCGCCCAGTTCGCGGAGTTGGCCGGCGGTGCGGCGGATCCGCGCCACCATCGGGTCGGAGGCGAAGTACGTGTTCACCGCGTCGGCGTCGGCGAGCGCGACCGCGCGCCGCCCGACCGTCTCCAGCACCCGGACCGCCGACCGCGTCAACTGCTCGGCCCTGCGGGCGCGTTCGTCGACCAGGGTCTGCTTGCGGGCGGAGAGGGTCTCGTGGATCTCGGTGCGTTTGCCGGCCAGTTCGGCGAGGAAGTCGTCGAAGTCCGCGAAGCGGGCCTCCAGGTTCTCCAACCGCACCAGCAGCAGGGCGAGTTGGGTGTCGCAGGCTTCCGGGGTCGGCGCGTCCGCGAGCGCTCCCGTCACCGACTGGGCCAGCAGCGCGAACTCGGCCGCGAACTCCGCCCGTCCCTCCCGGTCCCGGAGTTCCGCGCGCCGGGCGTCCAGGGTGGCGCGGGCCCGGTTGACGCCGCCCAGCACCTCGGCGACCCGTTCCAGGATCGACGTACGGACCGTGGCGTCGGCGATGTCGAGTCCGGCGACCACCTCGGTCACCGTCCGCAGCCCTTCGGTCAGTTCGTCCAGGCGGGCCGCGACCGGGGCCGCCTCGGCGACCTTGGCCAGCGCCCCGGCCTCCGCGACCAGGGCGTCGATCAGCTCGTGATGCCCGGCGAACGCGTCCTCGCGGGCCAGGAACGACACCGCCCGCTGCCCGAACGCCCCCAGATCCGCCTCGACTTCGGCCGCCGCCTCCTCGATCCGCGCGATGTCCGCGTACCGCATCTCCTTCAACGACGGCAAACGCCCCTGCGCACGCCGGAGTTCGGTGAGCCCGCTGACCCAGCCCGCCGCGTCCCGGGGTGCCTCCCCCCGCAACCGCCGGACGAGGGAGGCGAGACGGTCCGTCGCGTCGGCGACGGCATCGGCGGCCCGCCTGGTCAGAGTCCGGACCGTCTCGAACTCGGTCAGGACCTGCTCCGCCGTACCCCGCACCTCCTCCAACGGGCCCCGCAGATCGCCGAGTTCGGCGTCCCCCAGCCAGTGATGCGTGTCGGCCGCCCGGACACACGCGGCGACCAGCGCCTCGTACACCTCCGTCGTCGGCTCCAGCCCGACGACCGCGCCCGTCAGCGACAGACAGTCGGAGATCCCGCGCACGAGATCGGCGTTCCCGACCCGGAACAGCGGCCCGGAGCCGGTCGGTTGGGCGGCGGCATGCGTGTCGGAGACGAACGGGGTACGCCAGATCCGCACCGGATGAATCCGAGCCGCCTCGCCCGCCCCCGCGCCCAGCACGACCACGGTGCCGTCGTCGAAGAGCGCCCACCCCTGCCCGGGCAGCGGTGCCGCGACCTCCTTGCGGATCATGTTGTACGGCAGCAGCAGGCTCCGCCCCGACCCCCGCGCCCGGTACCCGAACAGCACGTCCTCCCCGTTGGGCGAGCGGACGATCCGCTCCAACTCCAGCCCGTCGGTGGCTGTTTCGAAGGTCTTGCACTCCCCCGTGGCCAGGCAGTACCCGCCCGGGAACACGATCCCCTGCTCCTCCGGCAGCCGCCGGCACGACAGCCCGATCCCGTCGAGCCGTACGACGCCCTTGGTGAGCGTGTTGAAGACCAGGTAGCGGTGGGCGTCCTCCTTGTAGGGCCGCACCCGCAGCAGCACCAGCGCGCCCACCCGTGCGTACGCGATCTCCGCGTCGGCGAGCGACTGCAGCGGCTCGTCCACCGGTTCGGCGTAAATCCCCTCCCCCGTCTCGGTGTTGTCCTCCACCTTCACGGTGAGGGTGCCGCCCAGCGTGTCGACGTACAGCCCGTCCTGGATCCGCACATGCGGGTGCCGGCCGGGGACGAGGTCCTCGCGGCCCGTCCCGGTCCAGTCGAAGTCGTACGGCGGCGGGAGGACGTGGTCGCGCTCGCCGTGCGCGTCCAGGAAGGTCGCCGCCCGGCCGTCGTCCGTGAGCGCCCAGCGCAGCACCCGGATGTCGTCGGCCTTCTCGCCGGTACGGAAGACGGCCAGCAACTTGCCGTCGACGCAGCGGAGTCGGAGCAGGCGGGCCTGCCGGTAGTAGCGCTGCAGGGCGGTGAACTCCCGTACGAACTCCGGGTCGCCGAGGAGTCCGGGTACGGCGCTCTCGGGCAGCCCGTGCAGATCCTGGCGGTCGTACAGGGCGAGGACGTCGGCCACCGCCGTCTCCCGGCTGACGCCGAGGGACGTCTGATGGCCGAAGAGGAGCGCGTCTCCTACGGCGACGATATCCCTCGGTTCGGCCGGGTGCTCGGTGGTGAGGCGTCCGGTGCCGGCGAGTTCCAGCCGGGTCGAGCCGAACTCCTCGGTGCGGCGGGTGTTAAGCGCCTCCGCTCGGCGGGCGAGTTCGGCGGCCTGTGCGGCGAGGCGGTCGCGCAGGACCTCGTAGGTGCCGGTGTCCAGGCCGGTGGTCATGGGTCCCTCTCAGGATCTCGGGCGGGGTGATCAGGAAGTGGGTCCGGAACTGCCGTCCCCTGTGCGGCAGTTCCGGACCGTCTGTGGGGCGGGACCTCGGCCTCGGCCGGATGTCGGATCTCGGCCGGGCGTCGGGCCTTCGCCAGGTGTCAGGCCTTCGCCGGGTGCCCGTTGAGCGCGGTCAGCGGGGTGTCCGCGAGGCCCAACTCACCGGCCTTGTCGAGCAGTTGCCGTAGCTGACCGGCGTTCGCCGTGTCCGTCCGCATCAGCTTCATCAGCAGTGCCGACACGGTGAGGTTCTGCACGTCGGCCGTGGAGACCGAGCCGAGCATCCGTCCGAGGTCGTCGGCGATGTTCGACGTACCGTCCAGCCACGGGCGCGCCAACGCCTGTGCCGTCTGGGAGTTCTGGACGAAGCCGTCGACGCTGCGGCCGAGCGAGATCGACGACATCAGCCGGTCGAAGAAGACCGTGTCGCCGCCGACGATGTCGATGTCGGCGTTCTCCAGACCGGTCGCGAGGACCGTGGCCTGCGCCTCGGCGACCTGCCGCTGCACATCGAGGCCCGCGAGCCGGATCTCCTTCTCGGCCTGGAGCCGCAGCCGGTACTCCTCGTGGCCGCGCGAGGCGTCGTCGAGGGCGGCCATCGCGGCGGCCTTCTCGGTGAGCCCCTCCGCCTCGGCCTTGAGCTTCTCGCCGATACCGGTGGCCTCGGCGAGCGCGTTCGCCCGTACGCCTTCGGCCTGCGCGAGCACCTTCGCCTGCGCGCCCTCGGCCTCCGCGAGCGCCATGGCCCGGGTTCCCTCGGCCTCCGCCCGCAGCCGGGCCTCGGTGCCGTCCGCCTCCGCCCGCAGTCGCGCCCCCGTGGCCTCGGCCTCCGCGCGGCCGGCCTTCACGGTGACCTCGGCCTCCTTGTCGCGGACCTGGACCTCGGCGAGTCCGGCCGCGGCGGCCTCCGCCTGGATGCCCTCGGCGAGCCGGAGCTTGGCGCGGGCGTCGAGGTCCGCGGACTTCAACCGGGCGTCGGCGAGGGTGAGTTGCTCACCGGCGCGGTGCTTGGCGGCGGCCTCCGCGGCCTCGGCCGCCTTGATGTCCTTGACCAGTTTCTCCTGTGCCTCGGCCTCCGCGGCGATGATCACCGCCTGCCGGGTGCGCTCCGCCTCCTCGACCACCCGCAGCTTCTTGATGGCCTCCTCCTGCTCGGCGACCGTACGGTCCACGGCGATCCGCTCCCGGACCACGTCCGCGACCTCGCGCCGCTCGACCTCGACCTCCTTGTCACGCGCGATCCCGGACAGCGAGGTCTCCCGTTCACGGGCGATGACTTCGAGGAGCCGGTCCTTCTCGATGCGCTCGTTCTCCACGGCGATGACCCGCTCACGGTTCTTCTGCGCTACGGCGATCTCGCGGGCCTGGTTCTCGCGCTGGACGCCGAGTTGCTCCTCGGTACGGAGGAACGCGGCCTGAGCGCCGAGGCGTTCCTCCTCCTGCACCTTCGCGGTGGCGGCCTCCTCGCGTGCCCGCAGGACCTCCACCTCACGGCGCTGCTTGATCTCCGCCTCGGCCTGCCGGCGCTCCAGCTCCAGGATGGTCTCCCGGGCGTCGACGTTCTGCCGGGTGATCTCCTTCTGCTCGGTGCGCTGGAACTCGTTGGTGCGGACGTGCTCGATCGTCGTCAGCTCGGTGATCTTGCGGATGCCCTGCGCGTCCAGGATGTTCTGGTTGTCGAGCTGGGTCATCGGGGTCTGTTCGAGGAAGTCGATGGCCGCGTCGTCGAGGTGGTATCCGTTGAGGTCGGTGCCGATGACCTGGATGATCCGGTCCCGGAACTCCTCGCGCTTGGTGTAGAGATCGACGAAGTCCAGCTGCTTGCCGACGGTCTTGAGCGCCTCGGAGAACTTCGCCGCGAAGAAGTCCTGGATCGCCACCGGGTCGCTCGCGGTCTGGGTGCCGATGGCCTGCGCGACCTTGATGACGTCCTCGACGGTCTTGTTGACCCGCACGAAGAAGCTGATGTGGATGTCGGCCCGGATGTTGTCCTGGCAGATCAGACCCTCGCGCCCGGTGCGGCGGATCTCGATCGTCTTCACCGAGATGTCCATGAACTCGGCCTTGTGCAGCACCGGCAGGACGACCGCCCCGGTGAAGGTGACGTCGACCTTCTTCGTCTTGGAGACGATCAGCGCCCGCCCCTGCTCCACCTTCCGGAACAGCCGCCCGACCAGCAGAAGCAGGGCGAGCGCGATGAGCAGGACAACGGCGACGAACACACCGATGCCCACGGTGATGGCGTTCATGACATGGGTCCTCGTGGGATGAGAAGGGTGGTGAACGGGCGTGGTGTGGGCCAACAGATGTGGGCCAACGGGCGTTGACCAACGGGGTGTTGACCAACAGGCGTTGACCAACGGGGTGTCGGCCAACGGGCGTGGGCCAACCTGCGTAGGCCACCAGGCGTAGGCCACAGAGCGCGGCGGTCGCAGGCCGGACGGTCGTCCGCCAACACCCGTGGGCAACAGCCGTAGGCCAACAAGTGTTGGCGGTCTACCCCGGGTTGCCGCCGGGTCCGGTCCTCGGGTCCAGCGCGCTGTCGTAGGGCGCGACCCAGAAGAACTCGCCGGGCTCGTCATAGGCGTAGAGCAGTCCGGTGCTGCCGCTGGCGAGGGCGTCGTTGCCCGTCTGCCGGACCTGGACCACCGCGGCCGAGCCGTCCACCGCCCTGACCTCGGCCTGCCCGAACTCCCCGTCGACCCGCCCCGTGCGAATCGTGCAGGTCAGCCCGACGAA
The DNA here is from genome assembly GCF_024519455.1 of Streptomyces sp. STR69. Classification (GTDB taxonomy): domain Bacteria; phylum Actinomycetota; class Actinomycetes; order Streptomycetales; family Streptomycetaceae; genus Streptomyces. The sequence goes on from NZ_JALJRY010000018.1 coordinate 120,322, forward strand.
GTCCAGCCGGGACGGCCCGTGTTCGTCGGGAAACAGGCGGTGCAGCGGCCGTACGAGCAGCTTGGTCGCCTGCCAGGAGGCGTACCCCGCGCCGATCAGCACGACCGCTCCGACCAGGACGCCGGCCGGCCCCGAAGGCACGAGCAGCACGCTCGCGCAGAAGCTGATCAGCCAGCCGACGGCGACGAACAGCGAGAAGGCGAGGGTCACCGGGACCCCGCCGAGCCACCGGCCGCCGTCATGCCCACGGGCGTTGACGTGTGCGTGCCCACGGATGTGGACCTGCACATGGGCATGCCCGTGACCGTGTGCGTCGGCCGCGCCGAGGGCGACCAGCAGCCAGTAGAGGACGACCACGACGAGCGCCGCGGTGAAGACGACGGTGGGAAAACCGGTCGCGGCAGCGATGAACGCCCCCATGATCCCGGCCCCCCGTTCTCTTACTCGCCCGACTGCCGATGGGGATGCCCGGATCGCGGTCCCGGTGCGGGACACCTGCCGGTGTCCGGCACCGGAACCATCCGTGGTGCTCCCCTGGCGCCATGGTGCACGCGGGGTGCACGCCCGCGCATTGCCGGAACCCGGCAGTGTTCATTAGGGTCTTGATGCCGGTGACGCGCTAAGAAAGCGTCACCAGGGCGTCAAGAAAACAGGGGGCGGCGTTGCCGGAGCGCGGAATACCTGAGCAATATCTGGCGGGGTACGCGCAGCTCCTGGCGGAGGTCGCCGTGACCGGACGGCGCCTGACCCGGGCCGAGTTGGAGGCCCGCCGCGCCCTGGGCGAACACGCGGCCGAGGCCGGACACGGACTGCGCGCCCTGGTCAACGCCCACCTCGCCGCCACCCGCGCGGCCTGGCCGGAGACTCCCGGTGCCGCCGACTGCACACTTGCCGCGGTGCAGCAGGTCGTCGACGCCTTCGCCGAGGGCTACGAACGCGCTCAGCGGGTCGCCGTACGCCAGGAGGAGGCGGCCCGGCGGGAGTTCATCGACGATCTGCTCTACGGCCGCGGCGGTCTGGGCCGGCTTGCCGAACGCGCCGAGCGTTTCGGTCTGCGCCTATCCCACACGCACGCCGTCGCCGTGGTCCAGGGGCCGACGCCCTACGACGAGAGCGCGCCGGTGCCGCGTCAGGTGGAGCGCGCGATGATCAGCCGTTTCGGTGACCGCAACATCCTGCTCACCACGAAGGCCGGCCGGATGCTGTGCGTGGCGCCCGGCGACCAGGACGACGTCCTCACCCACTTCGCCAAGCAGTCGTACGCGGCGGCGGAGGGCACCCGGGTGGCGATCGGCCGGCCGCAGCCGGGCGCGGGCGGGATCGTCCAGTCCTACGAGGAGGCCCTGAACACCCTCGAACTGGCCGAGCGGCTCACTCTGGAGGGCCCGCTGCTGCGCGCCGCCGACCTGCTGGTCTACCCGGTGCTCACCCGCGACCGGCAGGCGATGGCCGACCTGGTCCTCGACGCGCTGGGCCCGCTCACCAAGGCGCGCGGCGGCCCGCGACCGCTGCTGGACACGCTCTCGACGTACTTCGACTGCGGCTGCGTGGCCGCGGAAGCCGCCCGGCGGCTCTCACTGAGCGTGCGCGCGCTGACGTACCGCTTGGAACGCATCCACCAGCTGACCGGCGCTGACCCGGCGGACCCCGGCCAGCGATACACGCTGCAGACGGCGGTGATCGGCGCCCGCCTGCTGGACTGGCCCGACAAGGAGCTGTGAGGCGGAGCGCCGGCCGCTGGGCGCAAGGCGGGTCTTCGAAGCCGGACGGTGCGCGGGAACGTTGGGTGGCACCGGGGTGAGCCGCGAAAGTGTGACACTCGGGCGCCGAAGTGTCACACTTTTACAGAGAAGGTCCCCTCCGGCGGGCGCCGGAAAGAGCCAGCTGGGCGCAGAAAAAAGCGACCGCGCGCCCGGATGGTTCTTCGGCGGCGTGGTCGCTTGGGGGATACGGAGTGTGCGGGGGCGGAGGCGTCAGCCCAGGGTGGTGCCGATGTACGACGTCGATTCGGGGCCGGAGTCGGACTCGGCGGACGGTGCGGCGGGCGCGGGGGTGGCCGGCGCGGGCGGCGTCTCGTGGCAGGTGAAGCCGAGGCGGGTCAGGGCCCGGGTCACCTCGAAGGCGGTGAAGTCACGGCGGTCCTGCTTGGTGATCACCTCGCCGACCTGCTTGACCGGGTACAGCTTGCGGCTGATGACGGCGCAGGGGCCGCTGACGGGCTGCTCCGGGCGGATGCCCTTGAGCATCTCCTCCACCTCGCTCTTCGTCAGATCGAAGGGGTAACGGGCGATCACGCAGCGCATGGTGCCTCACCAAGGGGTTCGAGCGGGAGGAGAGGGGAGGATTTCTCCTCGGGGAAAACGGGGAAGCCGGAGAACGGCCGAAGAACAGCGGGTGGCCGGAGAACGGCAGGTGGAACAGCGGGTAAATGAGGAGATACGAAAAGGGACCCGCACCCAAGGTGCGGGCCCCTGTTTCGCAGCTTCGCGTGCTTAGGCGGGAACGATGTTCTCCGCCTGCGGGCCCTTCTGGCCCTGCGTGATGTCGAAGGTCACCTTCTGACCTTCCTGCAGCTCGCGGAAGCCCTGGGTGGCGATGTTCGAGTAGTGGGCGAAGACGTCAGCGCCGCCGCCGTCCTGCTCGATGAAGCCGAAGCCCTTTTCCGCGTTGAACCACTTCACGGTACCGGTGGCCATGTCTTAACTCCTAGGCAGTGCACGAGATCCGCACTTTACGAATCTCCTCCATCGCCGTGATGATCACCTGCCCGGAGAACCGGTTCAAAATTGGCAACCACAACTGCAACTGAAGTCAGCCTAGCACGGAACCCATTTCGGCGGCGGCGGAAATGGGTTGGAAAAGCGCCGCCCAAAACAGTGAATTTCTGTTTCGCCGACATCAGATTTTCTAGCGATGGGACGACCGACGCAACTCCTCGTTGACCCGCAGCGCCTCGTCCAGCCGGTCCTCCAGGCTGATGATGCGGCAGGCGGCCTCGATGGGCGTCCCCTGGTCGACCAGCTCGCGGGCGCGGGAGGCCGTACGGAGCTGATGGCGCGAGTAGCGGCGGTGACCGCCGTCCGACCGCGTCGGCGTGATCAGCCCGGCTTCACCCAGCGACCGGAGGAAACCGGGCGTGGAGGCGATCAGCTCGGCGGCCCGGCCCATGGTGTAGGCGGGGTAGTCGTCGTCGTCGAGCCGGTCGGCCGCGGGCTGGTGGCTTTCTGCGGGCATGTACACCTTTCCTGCGGGCCACCGGAGAGGGACGGCCCGCCGCAGGGGAGCTTGTTACCCCCTACGGGAACTCTAGTCGCACCCGGGGAATCTCTGTCGCGGCGAGCACAGATGTCCTTACGCCCGTGGACGGTGGTTGACGCGCTCAGCGGCCCAGCAGCAGGACCCGGCAGGCCCCGGCGGACGGCCGCGGATCACGCGCTTCCGCTACGACGTCCCGCCAGCCCCAGGCCCGGTACGCCGTCAGCGTCTCGGTGTCGGTGGCGGGCACCAGGGTGACGCCGAGGGCCGGCGCGTGATCGTCGAGCAGCCGGCGTTGCAGGCGCCGGGCGAGGTTCCAGTCCCGGTCCTGGTAGTGGGTACGCACACGGGGCGGGACGACGATCCCGGAGACCGCGAAGAGCCCACCGGTGACCGCGAGACCGCGCACGGTCCGGGGAAGGCGGGTGTCGCACCCCTGCCACCACGGATCGGCGCCGTGCACGGGGAAGCCGTAGGCGCAGGCCGTCAGGGTGGTGTTCTCGGCGATCAGCAGGGTGAAACCGGGCCGCCGGACATCGCCCGCGAGCCGGCGCAGGAACTCGGCGCGGGAGCGGGTCCCCGCGCGGGTGCCGCCGGAGGTCTCCTCGTACAGATCGCCCAGGTCCTCGAACCGGTCCTCGATCTGGCGTCGGCTGAGCGGGCGGAGACGGTCCCCCTGCCGCGGGGACGGGCCGCGCTCCCGGCCGGGCGACCACGGCTTCTCCCCCTGGGCCGCGTCGGCACCGAAGCGCGTGTCCGCACCACCATGCGCGTCCGCACCACCATGCGCGTCCGCACCACCGTGCGCGTCCGCACCGCCGTGCCTGACGAGGTCCGCGGTCATCGGTCGACCGGGCACATTCACGGTCATGGGGCGAGCCCTGCCCCGGGTGCGGACATGTCCGCCCCGGCGTCGTCCTTCGCCGAGGACGGCACCGGCGCGATCCGGCACACGAGAAATCCTCGGTCTCTTCACGGTACGCCCGCGGGCCGCGACACGGCCTGGAGCCGGGGTCCGGCAGCCCCGCGCCCTACGGCCCCCGCACCTGCGTCCGACGGCTCCCGCGCCCTACGACATCACTGGTTCCAGCTCTCGTCGTACGGGTCCTTCGGGGTCGGGACCGGCTTGGCCTCGGTGACCTGGAAGTAGGGGATGGGACGGTTGTTGACGGGGTCCTTGGTCTGCTTGGCGGAGTAGGTGCCGGTGATCAGCAGCCAGGTGTCGGGCTGCAGGACCGGCGGGATCTTGCCGGTCAGGGCGATCTTCACCGGCTGGGCGTCGGCGGCACAGCAGTTGAGGGCCATGCGCACGAGATAGGGGGCGCCGGACTTGTCGAGGGCCACGAAGCCGGTGACCTTGAGCTGACGGTCGCCGAGGGAACGCCCGTGGTCGTAGACCGCGCGGGTCGCGTAGTCGACCAGGCCGAGGGTGAGCGGGTTGTCCGCGGGGAGCTTTTCGAGGCCGTAGGGCTGCTGGATGGCCGTGCCCGTGCGGACCGCGCTGTAGGAGCCGAGGGCGGGCGGGGCGACCAGGATGAGGGCGAAGAGGGGGAGCAACAGGAGCCAGGAGATGCGGGGTTCGCGGTGCACATGGCCGCCGTGACCCTGGCCCTCCGTCTCCGCGTGGGCCTCCGTGTGGGCCGCGTCCGTGTGAGCGGCCTCCGCGTGCGCCGCCGCCTGCGCCTTCTCCGCCCGCGCCCGGCGCCACTCGTACCAGGCCGTCGCCAGTGCCGCCAGGATGAGCACCCCGCCGGAGAGCAGCAGCAGCGGCTGGAGGCCCGCCTTGACGTAACGCAGGTAGAGGTTGGTGAGGCCGGCGTGCAGCAGGGCCGTGCCGATCAGGAACAGGACCGCCGCCTGTGCCTGCCGGCTCACAGGAGCACCGCCGAGGTGACGACCGCGCCCGCGATGGCGAGGACGAAGGTGGCGGGCGCGAAGCGCAGGGCGAAGCCGCGCCCGAACGTGCCCGCCTGCATGGCGAACAGCTTCAGGTCGATCATGGGTCCCACCACCAGGAACGCGAGTTTCGCCGTGAGCGAGAACTGGGTGAGCGAGGCGGCCACGAACGCGTCCGCCTCCGAGCAGATGGACAGCAGTACGGCCAGGATCGAGAGGGCGAGAATCGCCACCACCGGGTTGTCGGCCGCCGTACGCAGCCAGCTCGCCGGTGCCACCGCCTTGAGGGTCGCCGCGGACATCGCGCCGAGCACCAGGAAGCCGCCCGCCTGCATCACGTCGTGTCGCACCGAGCCCCAGAACGCGGCCCCCTTGGTCTCCCCCGCGTGCGGCTCGTGGGCGGGCAGCTTCAGCCAGTCGGTGCGGCCGAGCCGCGTCCACAGCCAGCCCATCACGCAGGCCACGAGCAGGCTGCCGACGAACCGGGCGAGGACCATCTCCGGGTTGCGCGGGAACGCCACGGCCGTCGCCGTCAGCACGATCGGGTTGATCGCCGGGGCGGAGAGCAGGAACGCGATCGCCGCCGCCGGGGTGACACCCCGGCGCACCAGCGCCCCGGCCACCGGCACGGACGCGCACTCGCAGCCCGGCAGGATCGCGCCCGCCATCCCGGCCACCGGTACGGCGAGGACGGGATTGTTCGGCAGCGCGCGGGTGAACCAGGTGGCCGGCACGAACACCGCGATGGCCGCCGACAGCAGCACGCCCAGCACCAGGAAGGGCAGCGCCTGCACGACCACGGCCACGAACACCGTCATCCAGCTCTGCATCACCGGCGCGGACAGGGCCGTACGGATCGGCGCCTGGGCCAGTACCACCAGGAGCAGCACCATGGTCAGCACGAGCGGCGAGTTGAGCTGCCAGCCGTCCTTGGCCGGTGCCTGCGGCTCCGGGGCCGGTGCGTGCGCCGCTGGGGGCGTTTCCGGGGTCGGCGGAGTCTCCGTGGTCGGCGCGGCTGGTTCGGTGGTGATGGCCACGGGTGTGCTACCTCCGGCAGGTGCGGGGTTTCGCGAGTTTTGCTCCCTCTCTCTGCATACGGCAGTCGGGGCACGGGTGTTCAGCGGAATACTGGAACCACCCGCCTCCTTGGGGCAGTCTTTCCCCTCGTGGCGAGCAGCGTTCCTCATCAGACCCCGCCGGGCACCGCTCGGGCACACATGGTGGTGTGCGGCGACGACGCGCTCGCACACCGGCTCGCGGCCGAACTGCGCACGGTCTACGGCGAACAGATCACCCTCGTCGTACCGCTCTCCGAGGCCAACTCCCGCCCGCCGGTCGTGGGCCGTGCGCGTGCCGCCTCCGTGGCGCTGCGCGACCGGGTCAACGCGGCGGTGGCCAGGGCGAACGGCAACGGCGCACCGCCCACCCCCGAAACCCCGCGCGGGGAACGGGTGTTGGAGGTCGCCGAGCTGACCGAGGCGGTGTTCGCGGAGGCCGGCGTGGAGCGGGCGACCGCGCTGGCCCTCGTGCACGACGACGACGAGACCAACATCCGCGCCGCCCTCACCGCCCGCCGCCTCAACCCCCGTATCCGGCTCGTGCTCCGCCTCTACAACCGGCGCCTCGGCCAGCACATCGAGGAACTCCTCGACCAGGCAGCCGCGTTGGCGACCGGCGACGGTGCCGGGAGTGGCTCCGGGCTCGACGCCTCCACCACCGTCCTCTCCGACGCCGACACCGCCGCGCCCGCGCTGGCCGCCACCGCCCTCGCCGGCACCAGCAAGGTCGTCCAGACCGACGGGCTGCTGCTGCGCGCGGTGGAACGGCCGCCGCCCGGGCCCGGGGAGGTCGCCGACCCGGGGCTGGCCACCCTCGCCCTGCTGTCGGCGACCAGCAGCGACCCGGCCGGCGCGGACGGCTCCGAGGGCATGGGCGAACAGGGCCCGCGCCTGCTGCCCGACGCGGCGGCCGTCGCCTCGGCCACCGGACGCGGCACCGTCGTCCTTGAGCAGGTGTCGTACGCCGGGCCGCAGTTGCCTGGCGGACGCGGGGGCGGTGTCGTACCGGCCTTCTCCTCCCTCTTCTCGCGGCGGCTGCGCTGGTCGCTGGCGGGCATCGTGGCGTGCGTGATCGCGCTCGCCGTCGCGCTGTGGCTGGTGACCGGTATCCATCCCGTGCGGGCCTTCTATCTGACGCTGCTCGATCTCTTCGCGATCGACGACCCCGCGATCGGGGCGCCGCTGGGCCGGCAGATCCTTCAACTCCTGTCCGGTCTCGTCGGGTTGCTGATGCTTCCGGTGCTGCTGGCCGCCGTCCTGGAGGCCCTCGGCACGTTCCGTACGGCGTCCGGGCTGCGCAAGCCGCCGCGTGGGCTCGGCGGACATGTGGTGCTGCTCGGGCTCGGCAAGATCGGCACCCGGGTGCTGACCCGGCTGCGCGAACTCAACATCCCCGTGGTGTGCGTCGAGGCCGACCCCGAGGCCCGCGGGCTCGCGGTCGCACGCCGGCTGCGGGTACCGGTGATCCTCGGGGACGTCACCCAGGAAGGCGTCCTGGAGTCCGCCAAGATCCACCGCGCGCACGCCCTGCTCGCGGTCACCAGCTCCGACACCACCAACCTCGAAGCCGTGCTCTACGCCCGCTCCGTACGGCCCGATCTGCGCGTCGTACTCCGGCTCTACGACGACGACTTCGCGACCGCCGTGTACCGCACCCTGCGCGCCGCCCACCCCGGTGCCCTCACCCGGAGCCGGAGCGTGTCCCATCTGGCCGCGCCCGCGTTCGCCGGGGCGATGATGGGACGGCAGATCCTGGGCGCGATCCCCGTCGAGCGGCGGGTGCTGCTGTTCGCGGCGATGACCGTGGGCGGGCATCCCCAGCTGGAGGGGAAGACGATCGCCGAGGCGTTCCGGGCCGGGTCGTGGCGGGTGCTGGCACTGGACACGGCGAACCGGGACGCGTCGGAGGACGTACGGCGGTCGGGGCTGGTGTGGGATCTTCCCGACACGTATGTCCTGCGGGGCTCGGACAGGGTTGTGCTTGCCGCGACCCGGCGGGGGCTGGCGGAGTTGCTGGGGCGTCGGCCCCGGGAGCGGGCCGGGGCGTAGGGAGCAGGGGTCTCGGACCCCCACTCCTCACGCGCCGCCAAGAAAAAAACCTGCTGGGAAAACGGGTCTACTTCCCCAAGTGCCTTGCCGCGAAGTCCAGTTCCAGCCTCACCTGCTTGATCCGCTCGTCGACCACCAGTGACCCGTGTCCCGCGTCGTACCGGTACACCTCGTGGACGGCGCCGCGCTTCTCCAGGCGTTCGACGTAGTTGTCGATCTGCTGGATCGGGCAGCGGGGGTCGTTGACGCCGGCGGAGATGTAGACCGGGGCCGTGACCTTGTCGACGTAGGTCAGCGGGGAGGACGCCTCGAAGCGGTCGGGGACTTCTTCGGGGGTGCCGCCCAGCAGGGTGCGGTCCATGGCCTTCAGGGCTTCCATCTCGTCGTGGTACGCCGTGACGTAGTCGGCGACCGGGACGGCCGCGATGCCGAGCGTCCACGCGTCGGGCTGGGTGCCGATGCCGAGGAGGGTGAGGTAGCCGCCCCAGGAGCCGCCGGTGAGGATCAGCCGGGCGGGGTCGGCGAGACCGGACGTGATCGCCCACTCGCGGACCGCCGCGATGTCCTCCAGCTCGATGAGACCGACCCGGACCTTCAACGCGTCGGTCCACGCGCGCCCGTACCCGGTCGAGCCGCGGTAGTTGACCCGCACGACCGCGTACCCGTGGTCGACCCAGGCCGCCGGGCCCGCCGCGAAGGAGTCGCTGTCGTGCCAGGTCGGGCCGCCGTGGATGTCGAAGACCGTGGGGAGGGGGCCCGTCGCGCCGGCCGGCTTCTGGACGAGGGCGTGGATCCGGCCGCCGGGGCCCTCCACCCACACGTCCTCCACGGGGACCGAGCCCGGTGACTTCAGGCCGGGCGGGTCCAGGACGACCTCGCCCGTCGTCGAGCGCACGGCGGACGGCTCGGCGGCCGACGACCACAGGTACTCGACGCTGCCGTCGGGGCGGGCCGTCGCGCCCGAGACGGAACCGGGCGGGGTCGGCACCTTCTCCAGGTCGCCCGAGGCGAGGTCGTAGCGGAAGACCTCGCTGCGGGCCTCGAAGCTGTGCGCGATGAGGAGGGCCGAGCCGTCCGGGTACCACTCGGCGCTCACGTCACCGGGCAGGTCCAGGGACAGGTCGGTCTCGCCGCCCTTCACCACGTCCCACACCAGGGGCTCCCAACGGCCGCGCCGCTGATGCCCGATGAGGAGCCGGGTGTCGCCCTCCACGGGTGCGAAGCCGAGCACCTCAAGGCCCAGCTCCTCGGTGCCGCCCTTGGTGTCGTCCAGGTCGGCGACCGCCGTGCCGTCCGGGCGCAGGACGCGCAGCGCCGAGTGCATGGCGTCGCCGTGCTCGGTGTGCTCGATCGCGATCAGCGAACCGTCGTGCGAGAGGTCGCCGACGCCCGCGGACTCGCGGTGGCGGTAGAGCAGCGTGGTCTCGTCGCCGGTGCGGGCGAGGTGGATCGTCGTACCGTCCTCGTCGGTCGAACGGCCCACGACCGCCGTCCGGCCGTCCCGGGCGAGGGCGAGCCCGGCCGGGTAGGACGGCTCCAGGCCGGGGACAGCGGGTTCGTCCGGTCCCCCCTTGAAGGGCTGGCGGCGCCAGACGCCGAACTCGTCGCCGTCCTTGTCGTCGAACCACCAGATCCACTCCCCGTCCGGGGAGAGCACACCGTCCGTCGTGCCGTTCGGCCGCTCCGTGACCTGGCGTTGCTCGCCCGTCGCCCGGTCCCAGGCGTACAGCTCATACGTCCCTGTCGCGTTCGACACGAACAGGGAACGGTCGGGTGCGTCCTCCGCCCAGTCGGGCAGGGACACTCGGGGCGCCCTGAAGCGCTTCTCCCAGTCCGGTGTGTACGCGGACCCGTTGCTCTCAGTCATGGCCCCATACTGCCCGCCTTCACAGACATTGCACTGACTGGATCCTCAGCCTGTGGATAACTTCGACCAAGACCCGGCCGGAGCATTGCCGACGGCCGGTGAACCTTCGGGCCGACCCCCGGGCCGAGGCCCTCGCGACAGCCCCGTACCGTGGGAGGCGTGTACCGGTTTCTGCTGACATCGCGCTGGTGGGGCATCAACGTCTTCGTACTGCTCGCCATCCCCTTCTGCATCTTCATGGGGTCGTGGCAGCTGAGCCGGTTCCAGGCGCGCGTGGACAGCAGCCACCAGGCCACCCGGCAGGTCGAGACGGACCGCAAGGAGACCGCCCGCCCGCTCGCCGAACTGCTGCCGGTCGACCAGAGCACGTCCGGCCGGCAGACCACCGCGACCGGCCGGTACGGCAAGCAACTCCTCGTCCCCGACCGCCAGTTGGACGGGAAGAACGGCTACTACGTCCTCACCCTGCTGCGCACCGACGACGGCAAGGCGCTGCCCGTGGTGCGCGGCTGGCTGCCCGGCACGCCCGACGCCTCGAAGGCACCGGCCGCGCCGACCGGCGAGATCACCGTCACCGGCTCGCTCCAGGCCTCCGAGACGCCCGGCGACAACGGCGTCAGCGCCCAGGGCGGGCTGCCGTCCGGCCAGACCGCCGCGATCAGCGCGGCCTCGCTGGTGAACCTGGTGCCGTACCCCGTGTACGACGCGTGGATCACGCTCGACAGGGCCGACTCCGGGATGACGGCCGTACCGGCGACCGCGCCCGCGAACACCGGTCTCGACCTGAAGGCGTTCCAGAACCTGGGCTACACCGGCGAGTGGTTCGTCTTCGCGGGCTTCGTCGTCTTCATGTGGTTCCGGCTGCTGCGCCGCGAGGTGGAGTTCGCGCGGGACGCGGAACTCGGGCTGCTGCCCGAGGACGAGAGCGAGCAGGCGACCCGCGTCACCGTCTGACCCCGCCGGGTCCCCCGTGGACCGGCAACCGGAGCCTTCCAACCGACGGCCGTTGCAACCGAAGGCAGTCCTACGACGCCGACAGCACGCCCGTCCGGTAGATCGTCCCCGCGCACGCGTTCGGTACGACCGCCGAGGTCGTCGGTGAGCCCGCCTCCGCCGTGTGGGAGACCTGGACGCTGCCGTCGAGCGTGCCGTCCTCGGGGAGCAGCTGGGTCGAGGTGCCGGTGTCACCGGTCGTGGACCCGCTGCTGGTGCTGGCGTCCTCCGAGGGCGACGGGCTGGGCGTGGAGCCGCCGGTGGTGCCACCGGTGCTGCCACTGCTGGTGGGGCAGGTCTCGGACGGCACCCAGGCGAACTTGACCTGGTAGGCGGAGCCCGGCAGCAGCACCAGTTCGGCGGGCTCCGTCGACGGGTCGGGCAGACCGGTCGCCGCGTCCCCGGCCGCGTGCCGCGTCATGAAGATCTTGGTGCTGTCAGCGGCTCCCAGCGGGGAGAATCCCACGGTGCCGGGCCCGCCGACGGTACAGCTGGTGCCGGAGGTGTTGGTGACGGTGAAGGTGCCGTAGACGATGCCCGCCGAGTCGGCGGCGGCCACCGACGACGTGGCGGAGCCGAGCTGTGCGGCTCCGCAGATGGGCGCGGCCGTCCCGGTGCTGGCCGAGGGGTTGGCGCTCACGGTTCCTGCGCCCGGGCTCTTGCCCCCGCCCTCGTTCTTGTGGCCGCCCGGATTCTGTCCCGACGTCTGCCCGGAGGAGCCGCCGGAGGTGCTGGAACCTCCGTCCGGGTTCTTGCCCTGGCTGGTGCCGCCCTGGGCCTGTGAGCTGTTGCCCGCCATGGACGGGTCGACGCCGGAACCGGCGGAGTTCGAGACATGCACGAGGGCCGGGATGGCGGTGCCGAAGAAGAGCGCGGCGGCGGCCATGCCGACGACGGCCTGGCGCTTGCGGGCCCGGCGGGCGGGCACCGCCTTGCGCAGGTGCTCCAGCGTGCCGTCGCGCGGCTCGACCTCCTGGACCGCCTGCTGCAACAGCCGGCGCAGCGCCAGCTCGTCCGGGGCGAACCCTTCGGTGTCGTGGTCGCCGAGTCCGCCGAGTTGAGCGGCGAGGCCGGCGAATCCCCCGGATCCTTCGGGGGCGCGCCCCTCGACGGTCTCGGGGTTCTTGGTGCCCTCGCGGTTCTCCGTGCTGTCGGGGTTCTCCCCTCCGGAGGCTCCTCCGGAGGCTCCTCCGGAGTTCCCGTCGAGGCTCGGCCCGTTGGGGCTCTGTTCGTCGGGGCCGTGGTTCACAATTCCGTTCCCAGCGTGCGATTCGTTCGGTTCTTCCCTGCGCGCCCAGGTCGGACCGCGCCGGACTTCCGGCTCGCGCCGAGCGCGTGAGCCGTTTCCGTCGACGTTGTCGCTCATGCCGATGCCTCCATCGCGATCCGGAGGGCTGCGATGCCGCGGGAGCCGTACGCCTTCACCGAGCCCAGCGAGATGCCGAGCGACTCGGCGACCTGCGCCTCGGTCATGTCCGCGAAGTAGCGCAGGACCAGGACCTCGCGCTGGCGGCGCTGCAGGCCCTTCATCGCCTTGATGAGGGAGTCGCGCTCCAACTGGTCGTAGGCGCCCTCCTCCGCGCTGGCCATGTCCGGCATCGGCTTCGAGAGGAGCTTGAGGCCGAGGATGCGGCGGCGCAGGGCGGAGCGGGAGAGGTTGACGACGGTCTGGCGCAGATACGCCAGGGTCTTCTCGGGGTCACGGACACGTTTGCGCGCCGAGTGGACCCGGATGAACGCCTCCTGGACGACGTCCTCGCAGGAGGCGGTGTCGTCGAGGAGGAGCGCGGCCAGGCCGAGCAGCGAGCGGTAGTGCGCCCGATAGGTCTCGGTGAGGTGGTCGACCGTAGTTCCGGCCGCGACGGTGTCGTCGACGCCGTCGCGCTGGTTCGGGATGCGGGCGGGCCGCGCTGCGGGCATCGGCGCGATCACCGGCATGCCGCCGGGCGCACGGGATCCACGCGGAGGCCGTAGGGCCGTGCCGCGTGCCGCAGTGAAGTCGAGTACCTGAGCCACGCCAGTTGGACACGCTTCCCCCCGTCGGGGTTGTACGCGTCGACCGTCACATTTATGTCAGACGAAACAAACAGTCCACCCACCCGTCTGGTGTCAGGCAGCACAACCGGCAGTGCGTCGAACACACTCATGCCTACCCGCTCTTCCCCTGTGTCACAAAAGGCCGGGGCGTCCCCACGCCCCTCGCCGCATCCCCGCGCCCGCTGAAGGGCGTCCGCAAAGACGCTCCCCGCCGACCGCGCGGTTGCGGGAAGCGGGGAGTGAAATCTTCGGATGCGGAGGTGGCTGGATTCAAGTGGTCCCAACCATTAATCCGGCCACATCGCGCAGAGTGATCCTACAAACCCGTGCGCCACTGGCCAGCGGATTTACGGCCGGGCGGAGCGGATGGGTCCGGTTCTCACCCGAGATCCCGCGCCACCAGCTCGGCGATCTGTGCCGTATTGAGGGCCGCTCCCTTGCGCAAATTGTCTCCGCAGACGAACAGTTCGAGCGCCGTCGGGTCGTCCAGCGCCCGCCGCAGCCGTCCCACCCAGGTCGGGTCGGTGCCCACCACGTCGGCGGGGGTGGGGAACTCCCCGGCGGCCGGGTTGTCGAAGAGGACGACTCCCGGGGCCGTAGCAAGGATTTCGCGCGCCTTGTCGACGGTGACCTCGCCCTGGAAGCGGGCGTGGACCGTGAGGGAGTGCGTGGTGACCACCGGGACGCGCACGCACGTCACGGCGACGGGCAGTGCGGGCTGGCCGAGGATCTTGCGGGTCTCGTCCCGCACCTTCATCTCCTCCGAGGACCAGCCGTCCTCACGCAAGGACCCGGCCCACGGTACGACGTTCAGCGCGACCGGCTCCGGGAACGGCCCGGTGTTGTCCCCGACGGCCCGCCGTACGTCTCCGGGCTTGGTGCCCAGTTCGGTGTTGGCGACGAGGGCCAGCTGCTGGCGCAGGGTGTCGACCCCGGCCCGCCCGGCCCCGCTCACCGCCTGGTACGACGACACCACCAGCTCGCGCAGCCCGAACTCGGCGTGCAGCGCGCCCACGGCGACGATCATCGACAGGGTGGTGCAGTTCGGGTTGGCGATGATCCCGCGCGGTCGCCTGCGCACCTGGTGCGGGTTGACCTCGGGGACCACCAGGGGCACCTCGGGGTCCATCCGGAAGGCGCCCGAGTTGTCGACGACGACCACGCCCTTGGCGGCGGCGACCGGCGCCCACTGGGCGGAGACCTCGTCGGGGACGTCGAACATGGCGACGTCGACCCCGTCGAAGGCCTCCTCCGTCAGGGCCACCACCTCGACCTGCTCCCCGCGCAGGGCCAGCTTGCGGCCGGCCGAGCGCGGAGAGGCGATCAGGCGGATCTCGCCCCAGATGTCCGCATGCTGGGACAGGATCTGGAGCATGACCGTGCCGACGGCCCCGGTCGCGCCGACCACGGCGAGCGTCGGACGCACGGTCGCTCCGGTGGTGGCCATCAGCGGCCGGTGCCTCCGTAGACGACGGCTTCGTCGCTGTCGGAGTCGAGGCCGAACGCCGTGTGCACGGCGCGGACGGCCTCGTTGACGTCGTCGGCACGGGTGACCACCGAGATACGGATCTCGGAGGTCGAGATGAGCTCGATGTTGACGCCCGCGTCGGACAGCGCGGTGAAGAAGTCGGCGGTGACGCCCGGGTTCGTCTTCATCCCGGCGCCCACCAGCGAGATCTTCCCGATCTGGTCGTCGTAGCGCAGCGACTCGAAGCCGATGCCGTCCTTGTTCTTCTCCAGGGCGTCGATGGCCTTGCGGCCCTCCGCCTTGGGAAGCGTGAAGGAGATGTCGGTGAGGCCCGTCGAGGCCGCCGACACGTTCTGCACGATCATGTCGATGTTGACCTGGGCGTCGGAGATCGTCCGGAAGATCACCGCGGCCTCGCCCGGCTTGTCGGGCACGCCGACGACCGTGATCTTGGCCTCGGAGGTGTCGTGCGCGACACCGGAGATGATGGCCTGCTCCACCTTCTGGTCCCCAATCGGCTCACTGCTGACCCACGTGCCCTGAAGTCCGCTGAAGCTGGACCGCACATGAATCGGGATGTTGTATCGGCGGGCGTACTCCACACAGCGGTGGAGCAGCACCTTGGAGCCGGAGGCGGCGAGCTCCAGCATGTCCTCGAAGACGATCCAGTCGATCTTCTTCGCCTTCGGCACCACCCGCGGGTCGGCGGTGAACACCCCGTCGACGTCGGTGTAGATCTCGCACACCTCGGCGTCGAGAGCGGCGGCCAGCGCCACGGCGGTGGTGTCGCTGCCACCCCGCCCCAGCGTGGTGATGTCCTTCTTGTCCTGGCTCACACCCTGGAACCCGGCGACGATGGCGATGTTGCCCTCGTCCAGCGCCGTACGGATCCGACCGGGCGTGACGTCGATGATCCGCGCTTTGTTGTGGACCGAGTCGGTGATGACGCCTGCCTGGCTGCCCGTGAACGACTGGGCCTCGTGGCCCAGGTTTTTGATCGCCATGGCCAGCAGCGCCATGGAGATCCGCTCTCCGGCGGTCAGCAGCATGTCGAACTCACGCCCGGCGGGCATCGGAGATACCTGCTCGGCGAGATCGATCAGCTCGTCCGTCGTGTCGCCCATCGCGGAAACGACGACGACCACTTGGTGGCCGTTCTTCTTCGCTTCCACGATTCGCTTGGCGACGCGCTTGATGCCCTCGGCATCGGCTACGGAGGAGCCTCCGTACTTCTGCACGACAAGGCCCACGTGCGCTCCTCGCTCAGTCCTGGTGTGTCGGCTCAGTTTAACGAGCGCCCGAAATTAGCTTCCGTGGTATCGCATCGTGAGATTCGGAAGCTTCGGACGCCCAGGTCAGCGCATGCCCACTCAGGGGGTGCGGGAAAAGTGCCGAGCGTCACAAGTCACGCCTGTGAATTAAGTTTCAAGCACTAAGGTGCGCGATGTGCGCGTACTTCTGGTGGAAGACGATGAACCCGTGGCCGAGTCGCTACGACGTGGACTGCTGCGCTACGGCTTCGAGGTCGACTGGGTCACCACGGGCGGCGCGGCGCTGAGCCACTCCGCCCCCTACGACGTCGTCCTCCTCGACCTCGGCCTGCCCGACACCGACGGCCTCGACGTGTGCAAGGCGCTGCGCGCCCGCGGCGACGTCCCGATCATCGTGATCAGCGCGCGCAGCGACGAGACGGACCGGGTGGTCGGCCTGGAGCTCGGCGCCGACGACTACGTCTCGAAACCCTTCGGGGTGCGCGAGGTCATCGCCCGTATAAGGGCGGTGATGCGCCGCGCACAGCCGAAGGCGGTCGCGGAGGCCGCGGGCCCCGACGCCTACGGCACCCGCCTCACCGTCGACCGCAAGGCCGCCCGCGTCCGCCTCGACGGCGAGGAGGTGCCCCTCGCGCCCAAGGAGTACGACCTGCTGTCGTTCCTCACCGAGGAGCCCGGCGCGCTGATGTCGCGCGAGCAGATCATGGAAGCGGTCTGGGACGCGAACTGGTTCGGCCCGACGAAGACGCTGGACGTCCATGTGGCCGCGCTGCGAAGGAAGTTGGCGGGCGCGATCACGATCGAGGCGGTACGGGGAGTCGGTTTCCGCCTGGAGATCGTCGACGGGCCTCCGGCCTCATGATCCGGCAACTGATCGTCAGCTACGTCCTCCTCGTGGCCGTGGCGCTGACGGCGTTCACCGTGCCCGTCGCCTTCACGCTGACCGCCCAACTCCGGGGCGACACCGAGCAGTCGGTGCGGCGCGAGGCGAGGACGATGGCGTTGCTGCTGAGCGGCGACGCCGCCTCGCGCGCGGCCCTGGACCGGATGGTGGTGGCGTACGCGCAGGAGACCCCCGGCACGGCCGAGGTACTGCCCGCCGCGCGGGCGAAGACCGCGACGCACTGGGGCGACGGAAAGCTGGAGGTGACGGCACCGGCGACGCGCGACGGCCGGACGGTCGGCGCCGTGCGCATCACGTACCCGACCTCCGACCTGACCCGGCGGCTCTGGCAGATCTGGGGCTTCCGGGCGATCCTCGCGGTAGGGGTCCTGGCGGTGGCAGCCGGATTGGGCGCGCTGGTCGCCCGCCGCCTCACCCGCCCCCTCCGCCAACTCAACGACATGGCGAGCAAGTTCAGCGACGGCGACCTGACGGCACGTACGCCCGTGACAGGCCCGCACGAGACGCAGACGCTGGCCAGGACGTTGAACCAGGCGGGCGAACGCCTGGACACCCTCATCGCCTCGCAGCGCATCTTCGTGGCCGACGCCTCCCACCAACTCCGCACTCCGCTCACGGCGTTGCGGTTGTCGCTGGACAACATCGCGGACGGCGTGGACGACGAGTTCGTGCGCGAGGACGTGGAGCAGGCGACCGCCGAGGTGGTCCGGATGAGCCGTCTCGTCAACGGCCTGCTGGTGCTGGCGCGGGCCGAGGCGAAGGTGACGGCGGCGGAACCGCTGCCGCTGCGGGAGATCGTGACCGAACGGCTCTCGGTGTGGAGACCGGCCGCCGACGAGCGCGGGGTCGAGATCGCGCTCAGGGGGAGTGTTGTCGACGGCCGGCCGCTTGTGCTGGCCAGTCCCGGTCATCTCGAACAGGTCCTGGACAACGTGCTGTCGAACGCCCTGGAGGTGTCACCGGACGGCGCGACGATCACCGTACGGTCGGAACTCCGGGGCGACGAGGTGGAGTTGACGGTGACGGACGAGGGCCCCGGCATGTCCGACGCGGAGAAGTCCCGCGCCTTCGACCGCTTCTGGCGCGGTCAGGGCCTCACCGGGCGCTCCGGTTCGGGCCTGGGCCTGGCCGTCGTACGCCAGTTGGTGGCGGACGACGGCGGCACGGTGACCCTGCGGGACGCGGCCGGCGGAGGGCTGGTCGTCGCGATCACCCTTCGGGCATCACCGAGGAGTGGTGGTTGACGATCAGCCACTTGCCGCCGCGCTTCTCGTACTCGTAGGTGTAACGGGCCTCCACCACACGCTTCTTGCCGGTGTTCGGGTCGGTGAGCGTGATGTCGTAGGCACCCGCGTCGATGGCCGAGTTGCTGTCGAGGACGTTGATGTACGTCTCGACCTTCTTCGCGACCGGCTTGTTCGGCAGGAAGTGCTCGAAGTAGTCGACGATCTCGGCACGGTCGGTGCGGATCTCGTTGGAGACGGTGGGCAGGAGCACGGCGTCCGGCGCGTACCGGTTCGCGACCTTCTTCGGGTCACCGGTCTGCAGCGCGGCGTTCCAGCCGTCGAAGAGGGCGGCTATCTGCTTCTTGGAGGGTTTGGCATCGTGCTGGGGCCCGGCGGTCGCGGCGACGGTGCCGAGCGTACCGAGGGCCAGGGCGGTGGTGACGGTGACGACGGCTGCACGCTTGCTCATGGTCCGGCGGGTCATCTCAACTCCAGTTGTACTGGTGCTTTTTGGGATGACTCCAGACTGGCTTCCGGCCGGTTAGCGCCCGTGTAGCGGACGTACAGGGGGCAGCCAGGACGGCTCCAATTAACGTGCTGTGACTGACTGACCACTTAACGCGCCGTGGCCGACTGGCCACGATCCCGGACGAGACTGACACCGGCGCCCAGCGACACGACCCCCATCCCGACGGCGGTCATCACGCCCTGCGTTCCGTCGACCACGAAGGGTGCGACCGCGGCGACGGCCAGGTTGAAGAGGAAGAGGAACCAGAGGACGGGCTTGGAGGAGAGGAGGTTCTTCATGACGGGCACCTTCGGGATCCGGGCCGGTGGCTCTTTCACCGGCTGACGAGTTCAACGATCCCGTTTCCGCAGGTCCGCGACGAGGGAGCCCAGTCCCGAAGTAAAGGTGTAGCGGGCTACACCCTGCCCCCGGAATGATGTTGCTCCATGACGGGGGACATACTGCTGGCCGCGATCGTCCTGCTCGGCTCGTCCGTCCAGTGGCTGACGGGCATGGGCTTCGCCCTGGTGGCAGTACCGGCCCTCGTACTCCTCCTCGGCCCGACGCAAGGAGTCGTCCTCGCCAACTGCGCGGCCGGCGCGATCAGTGTCGTGGGCCTGGCGGGCGGCTGGCGCAAGGTCCGGGCCCGCGCGATGGTCCCGCTGTGCGCGGCAGCGGTCTGCACGGTACCGGCGGGCGCGTGGATGACCCGCCAACTCCCGCCGCCCGTCCTCCTGTTGGTCATGGGCGGGTTGGTGACGGTGGCTGTCCTGCTGGTGATGAAGGGCGCCCGGGTGCCGGCACTTCGGGGCACTCGCGGTGCCGTCGCGGCGGGCGCGGCGGGCGGTTTCATGAACGCGGCGGCGGGCGTCGGCGGCCCACCGATCTCCCTCTACGCGGTCAACGCGGGTTGGACAGTAAGGGAGTTCGTCCCCAACGCCCAGTTCTACGGCGTCGTCGTCAACGTGTTCTCGGTGGCGGCGAACGGGGTGCCGTCGTTGAGCGGGGCGCGGTGGGTGGCGGTCGGCGCGGCGATGGTTGTGGGCGGGGTGATCGGGCGGGGGTTGGCGGGGCGAATACCCGAACCGCGGGCGCGGGCGCTGGTGTTGACGCTGGCGTTGGCGGGTGGGGTTACGGCGGTGGGGAAGGGGGTTTGGGGGTTGTGATCAGTCGACGAACTCCTTGAGGGGGTCGGTGTCCAGGGTGATGTTCACGGGGTCGGGGATCTCGACGGGAGCGCCGAACGGCGCGTTCACCTGTTGCCGGTAACGGCCGTCCTCGGGATGAGTGAACACGGTGACTGTGCAGTCGTCCCGGTCGATGAGTACGTAGACCGGGATTCCGGCCGCCGCATAGCCATCAGGCTTGTCGAGCCGGTCCCGTTGAGCGGCATCGGCGTCCCACGAAGTCACCTCTACGGCCATCAGGGCTGTCCCCGTGTCCGACCAGCTCTCCCTTGAGCCCGCGCTCCGCGTGCAGCCACAGGTCGGGAAGGTGCTGCATGCACACCCTCTGCAGGCAGGCGACGATCTCACTGTGGTTGCCGTCCGGCATGGGTTTGACGACGACCTTTCCGTTGATGAACTCCAGCCGGACGGTCTCCGGCGCCCGGCGCTCCAGCTCCTCGAAATCTTCGATGGACATCTGCGGCTGCTGCCGCTTCCCGACTGTCACGGATTCCACCGCCTCGGCGGGAGGCCGTTCGCGATGCGGTCGCGGTTGTCGCGGTAGTGGTAGTGGACGCGGTCCTCGATCGGCACGGGGCGGAACGTGTCGGGGACGGGCCCGCCCGTACGGCGTTCCAGCTTCTGCTTCAGGAAGCGGGCCGTCGTGGTTCCCAGGTAGGCGATCTCCTCGAAACCCTTCTTGATCTCCTCCTCGCTCATCTCCGGCTCCGCACGGCATTCCTCGCAGATGCCGTTGATGATCTTCGCCGTCCGCTCGTCGGCGTCGCAGGTGGCGCAGGCCATGAGCACACGGGTCACACGGGCGCGGAGGGGGCGGGTCTCGGCGGCGTCGTTCTTCTTCGGGGGCATCTTCGACTCCAATCGGTTGCGGGCCAGTCCGCCCGGGTTCGTGACGGTGGGTGGCAGTCCGTCGGTCAGCGCGCGGGCCATGTCGGCCGGGGTGGCGCCTCGTGTCAGCCACTCGGCCGCGAGGGGTTCGAGGGCTCGGCACTCGGCTTCGGAGAGGGACATGCGGGGGTCTGTGGCGCGGAGTTGGGCGAGTGCGCGGTACGCGGCGCTGGGCTCCGGGGTCGGATCCGTCTCCGGCGTCCCGTCGCTCTCGCTCTCGCGGTCGCTCTCCGGCGCAGGGGTCGGGTCTTCCGTCCTCGCCAGGCCCGGCTGGTAGTCATGCGTGACGTCCCTGCCGTGGCGCTCCCGCGCGAACTCGGCCCACCACTGTGCTGACCTGGGCGTACGCGACCAGTACGTCCGCGTCACCCACCGCATCGAGTTGTCCTCGACGGTGATGTGTTCCTTGATCCAGCGCAGGTGGCCGGCCTCGGTGAGGCTCTTGAGAGACGTACGGCAGGCCTGCTGGCCGTAACGGGGATGCTCGGCCGCGATCACCTTGTGGCCCATGGCGTGGCCGTTGTCGAGGTGGTCGATGAAGACGGCGATCTCGGCGTCTCGGGGGAGCAGATGTGCGAAGTCCGGGTCCGCGTGCGGTTCTTCGTCACCCGTGGCGCGTTTTCCGTAGCCCGTTTTGGCCATGGGGTGCGACGGGGACGGCAGGGCGGGGCTAGGCTGGGTGTAAGCCACGATCGAGGTTCCTTCGATCTGTAGGTCTAGGCCCCGGAGCCGGTGTTGGTAGCACCGACCGGGGCCGATCTATTTGCTTGTTCGCCGTGAACCTAGAGTGACTTTACGTTGCAGCGCAAGCTGATCACCGAACGTCACCCGTTCGGGTTAAACCCCCCTCAACTCACGTACAGACTTGGTTGGTTGGGTTGTTTTCACCCAGCCCAGAACCCAAGAAAAGAGCTCGAAGCCCGAGGCTCAAGCTCCGGGGTGAACTGCGGAGATGAAGGCAGTCGATCCCGAACACGCCTGTGGGGCGCGGTTGCCCACCGCGCCCCACAACGTGCGGTCAATGCCCGCTACTTCACCGGCCTGATCCCGAGCGGTTCCCCGATCTCCTCCGCCATGACTCGGCCCGCCTCGAACTCCAGCGTCTCGTCGCCGATGACGCTCTGGTCCGTGTCGAGGCCGTCCAGTTCCGCGAGGGGTTGGTTCAGCCGCACATGGGCGACCACCGACTGGAGGGCGCGGAGCGTCGCCGACGCCGTGGAGCCCCAGTTGGAGAAGTAGGAGAACTGCCACCACCACAGGGCCTCCGTGGTGCGGCCCGCGCGGTAGTGGGCCATGCCGTGGCGGAGGTCGGTGATGAGGTCGGCGAGGTCGTCGGAGATGCGGGCCGGGACCGGGGCCTTGCGCGGCTCGTAGGGGTCGAAGACCTCCGAGTAGACGTCGATCGGCTCCAGCATCACCGCGAAGCGCTCGCGGAGTTCGTCCACATCCGGCTCCGGGCCCAGGTCCGGCTCGTAGCGCTCGTCGGGGACGATGTCCTCGTGCGCGCCCAACCGGCCGCCCGCCAGCAGGAGTTGGGAGACCTCCAGGAGGAGGAAGGGGACCGCCGAGTCGGGGTCCTCGCCCTTCGCTACCTCCGACACGGCCACCAGGAAGCTCTCGACCTGGTCCGCGATCTGGACCGCGAAGTCGTCCGGGTCCTGCGCGGTGGCATGCAGTGTGGCGTCAGACATCTAGGAGTCGTCTCCCCTCGAAGGCGCGGCCGAGGGTCACCTCGTCCGCGTATTCCAGGTCTCCGCCCACCGGGAGGCCGCTGGCCAGGCGGGTGACCTTGAGGCCCATGGGCTTGATCATGCGGGCGAGGTACGTGGCCGTGGCCTCGCCTTCCAGATTCGGGTCCGTGGCAAGGATCAGCTCCGTGACCGTACCGTCGGCCAACCGCGCGAGAAGTTCTCGTATACGCAGGTCGTCCGGTCCGACACCTTCGATCGGGCTGATCGCGCCGCCGAGGACGTGGTACTTGCCCCGGAATTCGCGAGTGCGTTCGACCGCTACGACATCCTTGGGTTCCTCGACCACGCAGATCACCGAGAGATCGCGGCGCGGGTCGCGGCAGATGCCGCACAGCTCCTCCTGCGCAACGTTTCCGCAGGTCGCGCAGAAGCGGACCTTCGCCTTGACCTCCATCAGGCACTGCGCGAGCCGGCGGACGTCCGTCGGCTCGGCCTGCAGGATGTGGAAGGCGATCCGCTGCGCGCTCTTGGGACCGACGCCGGGGAGCCGCCCCAGCTCGTCGATGAGGTCCTGGACCACGCCTTCGTACAACGGACTGCCTGCCCTTCCATGGAGTCTCAGGAGTCGTGCGGGAGGTACGTACGTACCGTAGTTGGCTGCGGGCCGTCTTAGAAAGGCAGACCGGGGATACCGCTGCCGCCGCCCAGTCCCTGCGCGAGCGGGCCGAGCTTCTGCTGCTGGAGGGTCTGCGCGTTCTCGTTGGCCGCCTGGACGGCCGCGACGATGAGGTCCGCGAGGGTCTCGGTGTCGTCGGGGTCGACCGCCTTCGGGTCGATCTTCAGCGCGCGCAGCTCGCCGGCGCCGGTGACGGTGGCCTTGACCAGGCCGCCGCCGGCCTGTCCGTCGACCTCGGTCCGCGCCAGCTCCTCCTGCGCGTTCGCCAGGTCCTGCTGCATCTTCTGGGCCTGCTGCAGCAGCTGCTGCATATTGGGCTGGCCACCACCGGGAATCACGATCAGCTCCTGGTTTCGTACGGCTGTCCGGGCGAGGTTTTTCCCGCTCGGCACGAGCCTACGTGGTCCGGGCAGTCATCGCTTCAGCACTCTTTCGAGTGAGTCCTTACCGCGTCCTATACCTGATCAAGACCCACTTCCGGGCGGAAAAGTGGTGAAACCAGAGCCTTCGCCACCCATTGGGCGGTAGGAAGGATCCGGCACATCAGCATCAGGTGTCACACAACGTAAGGGAGTGCCGGGTGGGTCAGCCGGAGATTCAGCCCGAGGGTGGCGATCTGGCCGGGCGGACGTTTCCGCTCGGGGACTGGGGCGAGCCGACGGCCCGGCTGGACGAGCTGTACCGGTGGGTCGAGCGCGGGGCGCTGGAGACGGCGGCCTGGTACCTCGCGGACCGGGTGTGGAAGCGGCGCGGGGCGCGGGTGCTGCGCACGGGTGCGGCGCTGGGCGCGGTCGTGGGGGCGGCGCTGCCGCTGCTCGACCTCACCGGGGTGGTGGCCGGGCTGGCCGCCTGGGGCTATCTGGCGCTGCTGCTCGGGGCGGCGTGCGTGGCCGGGGACCGGCTCTTCGGGATGACGTCCGGGTGGATGAGGGACGTGGCTACGGCGCAGGCGGTGCAGCGGCGTCTTCAGGTGCTCCAGTTCGACTGGGCGTCGGAGGGCGTGCGGGAGGTGCTGGGACCGGCCGACGGAACGGCGAGCGAGGCCGCGGACCGGTGTCTGGGGGTGCTGCGGCGCTTCTCGGAGGACGTGACGGAGCTGGTGCGGATGGAGACGGCCGACTGGATGGTGGAGTTCCGCACGGGGTCGGCACCGCTGGGCATCCAGTCGACGGTGGCCGGCGGGGGACGGCAGGAGGGTGCGGTCGTGCACGGCAGATTCCCGATGCCACCGGGACCGGGAGGACCCGGCGGACCCGGCGGCGGCAACCGGCCGAACATGCCGCGGCAACGACCGCCCGAGCCCCGCTGACGTGGGCTATGTGCACAGCTTGATGCCCTCCACCGTGCCGCACGGGATGTGGCCGTGGACGCGGATCACGTCCTGGCCGACGCCCTGTGTCAGATAGTTCAGGAAGCTCGATGTGAGGGAGTCGGCCGGGGGCGAGCCGTAGGTGTAGGTGTAGGTGTAGGCGTACTCGATCTCGCTGTACGGGTAGCTGCTCGTGCCCTGCTCGATGGCGTCCACGGACGCGGCGTGGCCGTCGAGGGTCAGGACGTGCAGGCCCTTGGCGTGCGAGGCGAGGGTGAGTTCGCTGTAGCCGATCGCGCCGGGGACCTCGGCGACCTCGGACAGCACCTGGTCGGTGGAATCGAGTTCGCAGCGGATGACGGGCGCCGTCTGATCGTCCTTGTGGACGCAGTCGACGGAGGAGTTGGCGATCTCGCCCCGTTTCAGCACCCGGCGCTGGAACACCTGTCTCGTACCGGAGTTGGCGTCCCGGCTGACCAGGTGCACCGCCACGTTCGGTCCGCCGAGTTCCCGCCAGTTCTTGATCTCGCCCCGGTACAGGCGTTGTACGTCCGCGGTGGACAGGTTCTTGAGATGGATGCCCTTGTTGACGACGATCGCGAAGACCGACATCGCGACCCGGTGCTCCACCAGTTGGGGCATGTCGCTCGGCTTCGGTCCGTCCGACAGGGCCACGATCGCCGGTGAGCCCTTCTTCGACGCGAGCCCTTTGGCGGCCACGACCTTCGAGCCCTCGCAGTCCTTCTCGTACTTCTTCGCGACGTCCGCCATCGCCGGCGCGAAGGCGGTCGAACCGGTGACGGTAAGGGTGCCGTGCGCGCAGCCGATCGGCGGCGGGGTGTCGTCGCGGGCCACGACGATCGTCGCCAGCGTCACCACGCACACCGTGAGCATGATGGTGATCAGCCGGGAGGCACGGCTGAACAGGGGCGCCTTGTCGTCCGGGGTCGCGCTGCGGTTGGGGTGCACCTCGCCGTCCCGGATACCGCCGATGAGCCGTATGTCGCAGCCGACGTCACCGCCGGACAGCAGCACCAGCAGCTTGAAGTGGTCGCGCGGGTTGAGCGGGACGCGTGGGATGCGCAGCGTGTTGGTGTCGTAGCCGAGACCGGCCGCCGGGGTGAAGTGGTCCATCAGATGGTCGGTGCCGACCGGCTGGGTGACCGAGACCCCGCGGATCGTGCGGTCGGTGAACACCGCGGTGAGGCCGTGGAGTTCGCGCCCGGTGTAGTCGTTGTCGGCGATGCTCTGCGAACCGTCGTTCTCGATGCGCAGCAGGACGAGGGTGGCGTCGGACATGCCGGGGACCTCGTCGAAGAGGCCGAGGCGTCTGTTGGCGCGGCCCGAACGGACGTCGTCGCCAATGGGGTTGTCCATCTGGACGCGGTAGCCGATCCTCCCCCACTGCCTTAAGGGCGTGGGAGGTGCCCCCAGCGGCGCGGCACCCGGCGTTCGTACCAGACCATCACGCCGGACGCGACGATACCGAGCACCGCGGTGCCCACGGCCACGACGTTCTCCGCGCTCAGCCACTCCACTGCGGGCCCCCGCTCCCCAGTCGGATCCTGGGGTCACGGTACGCGTGGCCGGAAAACCCGCGGGAGCTGTCGGCCGAAGTTCGGGTGACGTGCAACTGGCCCTGCAGTAAAGGGACTTCAGCCCGCCTTGGTGTACGTCAGCTTCTCACCGTTGCCGGTGTTCACCCGCTGGAGGGTGCCGTCCGACAACAGGGTGACCTCGCTGGCCGCGCCCGGGCTGCAGGACGACAGCGGCTGCCCCGAGGTGACGGTGGAGGCGCCGAGCGTCAACGGGCTGTCGCCGCCCGGCCGTTGGGTGAGGTCGGCGCTGAACACGCAGTGGTAGCCGGGTCCGTCCGCGACCAGCTTCAGTACCGGATCCCCCACCTTCCCCTGCTTGATGGTGAGTTGGCGGGTGTTGTGGCCGGTGGAGTTGTCGATGGACGCGTTCCAGGTGCCGAGATAGCGGCTCGGCACCGCGTCGCCGCCGGACGGTTTCGCGGAGGCCGAGGCCGAGCCGGTCGACGACGGCTGCCCGGTGCTGGGACCCGGGGTGGTGGGCGCGGCACTGGTGGCCCGCCCGCCCGAACCGGCCGCCGTACGGCTGCCGTTGCCGCCGCCCTTCATCAGCGCGTACACCGAACCGCCCGCCCCCAGCGCGACGACCAGCGCGACCACGACGAGCAGCGCGGTCGACCGCTTGCTGCGGCGCGGCTCGGGGGGCTCCTGGTAGGGCCCCGGACCGTAGGGCGGGGTGGAGCCGAGGCCGTTGTTGTGGGGGTAGGGGTTGTACGGCACCTGCCCGCCCCAGCCGACGAGTTGCGGGGCGGGGAGCTGGGGGTAGCCGTAGTCGGCGGCGGGCGGGGCGGGCTGCGCGGGCGGTTGCGGATAGCCGTAGCCGGGGGCGGGTTGGGGGTGTTGCTGCGGGTGGCCGTAGGCCGGGTGCGGGGTGGGCGGGGGTGGTGTCCCGGTGGTTCCGGGCCCGCTCTCGACCACCGTCGGGAGGTGGGTGGTGGGCGCGCCGTCGTCCGCCGCCGCGGGTGGCGGCGGAGAGGAGTCGTCGGAGGCCGGGGCGTGTTCCGGGGAGGCTTCGGAGACGGCGGGGGGATTTACGGCGACGGGGGCGGCCTCCGCGGAAGCGGGGGCGGGGGCGAGTGCGGCGGGGGGGGCGGGGGGGGGGCGGGAAGTTCGGCAGGCGTGGCCTTTTGAGCCGCCTCAAGGGCCAGGGCCTCGGAAGCCAGAGCCTGAAGGGCCCGCACCTCCGGAGCGCCCTTCTCCAACTGGACCAGCTCCGCCGTCTGCGGATCCTCCGTGTCCAGCAACCGCACCGCGTGGCGCCCGAGTTGGGCGACCAGGCCGCCCGGCAGCCAGGGGTCGCGGGAGCGGCCCCCGGAGACCGTGTCCTCCGCGCCCGTGCGGTCGAGGATCTGATGCAGGGTCGGCCGGGCGTCCGGGTCCTTGCGCAGGCAGTCGCGGACCAGTTCGGCGATGCCCTCCGGGACGCCCGTCAGGTCGGGTTCGTCCTGGGCGATGCGGAACATCAGCGCGTGGACACCGCTGTTGGCGGTGCCGAAGGGGAGGGTGCCGGTCGCGGCGTAGGCGAGGACGGAACCGAGGCAGAAGATGTCGCACGCCGGGGTGATGCGATCGCCCCGCACCTGTTCCGGTGCCATGAATCCGGGCGAGCCGACCAGTGAGCCGGTGCGGGTGAGCCCGTCCCCGGCCTGGGTCTCCAGGGCGCGCGCTATGCCGAAGTCGATGACGCGGGGGCCGTCGATGGTCACCAGCACGTTGGACGGTTTGAGGTCGCGGTGGACGATGCCGGCGGCGTGGATGTCCTGGAGCGCGTGCGCGAGCCCGGCCGCGAGGATCCGTACCGAACGCTCGGGCAGTGCCCCGTGGTCGCGTCCGACGACCTGTTGCAGGGTGGGCCCGGCGACGTACCCGGTGGCCACCCAGGGGACCGCGGCCTCGGTGTCGGCGTCCAGGACGGGCGCGGTCCAGTGCCCGCCGACCTGCCGCGCGGCCTGCACCTCCTGCCGGAACCGGGCGCGGAACTCCTCCTGCGCGGCCAGGTCCTCGCGCACCAGCTTGACGGCGACGGTGCGCCCCCGGTCCGACCGGGCCAGGTAGACATGGCCCATGCCACCGGCCCCGAGCCGGGCCAGCAGCCGGTATGCCCCGATCCGCTGCGGATCGGCCGCCCCCAGTTTCTCCACGACCGCGCCGCCTCCCCTGAAATCCCCGGTCACGCCCCGGTCACGCCCCGGTCCAGCCCCTGTGCTCCGCGACAGACCGAGAATAGTGCGGGGAATCGACGAGACGGCCGGAGCGGTGTCTACGGTTCCGTAACGGGAGACCGGCCCAGCCGTGGACCGCGCGACCCGCACCACGCACCCTCTACAGGCTGGGGTTGTTCCTAACCGGTCACGCGGGTGGACAGTGGTTAGGTTTGCCCACACAGTTCAGCAAGCCCCCGTACCGGGCCCGTACCGGGCACCCACCCTGGACAACCTGTCGCGGAAACCCCGCTACCGCAGACAGGACGCCGATTCCGTTTCCGCATCGCGGACATTTACGCTCACCGCCATGACCCCTCAGCCCAACCCCCAGGCCGGCGCCGCCGTGAAGGCCGCGGACCGTGCGCATGTGTTCCACTCCTGGTCCGCGCAGGAGCTCATCGACCCGCTCGCCGTGGCCGGCGCGGAGGGGTCGTACTTCTGGGACTACGACGGCAGGAGCTACCTGGACTTCACCAGTGGGCTCGTCTACACGAACATCGGCTACCAGCACCCGAAGGTCGTCGCCGCGATCCAGGAGCAGGCCGCGACCCTCACCACCTTCGCGCCCGCGTTCGCGATCGAGGCCCGGTCGGAGGCGGCCCGGCTGATCGCCGAGCGGACGCCCGGGGACCTGGACAAGATCTTCTTCACCAACGGCGGCGCGGACGCGATCGAGCACGCGACGCGCATGGCCCGGCTGCACACCGGCCGGCCGAAGGTGCTGTCCGCCTACCGCTCGTACCACGGCGGCACACAGCAGGCGATCAACCTCACCGGGGATCCGCGCCGCTGGGCCAGCGACAGCGCCTCGGCCGGGGTCGTGCACTTCTGGGCGCCCTTCCTGTACCGGTCCCGTTTCTACGCGGAGACCGAGGAGCAGGAGTGCGCGCGGGCGCTGGAGCACCTGGAGACGACGATCGCCTTCGAGGGGCCTGCCACGATCGCCGCGATCGTCCTGGAGACCGTGCCGGGCACGGCCGGGATCATGGTGCCGCCGCCGGGCTATCTCGCCGGGGTGCGTGAGCTCTGCGACAAGTACGGGATCGTCTTCATCCTGGACGAGGTGATGGCCGGGTTCGGGCGGACCGGTGAGTGGTTCGCGGCCGACCTGTTCGACGTCGTACCGGACCTGATGACCTTCGCCAAGGGCGTGAACAGCGGATACGTGCCGCTCGGCGGGGTCGCCATCTCCGGCGCGATCGCGGACACCTTCGGCAAGCGGGCCTACCCGGGCGGCCTGACGTACTCCGGGCACCCGCTCGCCTGCGCCGCGGCCGTCGCGACGATCAACGTCATGGCGGAGGAAGGGGTCGTGGAGAACGCGAAGCACCTCGGTACGACCGTCGTCGAGCCCGCGCTGCGCGCGCTGGCCGAGCGGCACCCGAGTGTCGGGGAGGTGCGCGGGGTCGGCATGTTCTGGGCGCTGGACCTGGTGAAGGACCGGGAGACGCGCGAGCCGCTGGTGCCGTACAACGCGGCCGGTGAGGCGAACGCGGCGATGGCCGCGTTCGGGGCCGCCGCGAAGCAGCAGGGACTGTGGCCGTTCGTCAACATGAACCGCACCCACGTCGTCCCGCCGCTCAACGTGAGCGAGGCCGAACTGAAGGAGGGCCTCGCCGCCCTGGACACCGCGCTCTCCGTGGCGGACGAGTTCACCTCGTAGGACGCGGACCAAAAGGTGAGCCAATACACCTCGCAGTTCGCCGTCGAATTCACCTCGTAGTACCCGGAATGGGCGGGTCCGTTCCTCTGGTGCCCGGATACGGGCAGGGCGGGAACCCGAACGCGTAAGGTGACGTGCTCGTAGACATATACGAGTACGCCATCGAACGCGACGAGGGAGACGCTCCGACGATGCCCGGAAGCAGCGGCAACGGCGCCGTGACCCGCAGCACCCTGCGGCAGCAGATCGCCGACGCGCTTCGCGACGAGGTCCTGGCCGGCCGGCTCCAGCCCGGCCAGGAGTTCACGGTGAAGGAGATCGCCGAGCAGTACGGCGTCTCCGCGACCCCGGTCCGGGAAGCCCTCGTCGATCTCTCCGCGCAGGGACTCCTCGAAGCCGACCAGCACCGCGGGTTCCGCGTCCACGAGTACTCGGTGGCCGATCACCGCGGCATGATCGAGGCCCGCGCCCTGGTCACCGAGGGCATGTTCCTGGCCCTGGCCGGCGGCCACCCCGTCTTCGACCGCACCGACGACCCCCGTACGGTCGCCGCGCTCGCCGGGGTCCGCCGCCGCGGCGAGGAGGCGCAGCGCGCCGCCGAGGCCGGCGACCTCACCGTGCTGATCGGCTACGACCTGCGGTACTGGCGCGAGCTGAGCACCATGTTCGGCAACCCCTACCTCGGCGACTTCCTGCACCGGCTGCGCGTCCAGTCCTGGGTGTGCACCGTGCAGCATCTGCGCCGACTGACCGATCTGCGCGGGCAGTTGTGGGCCGAGCACACCGAACTGGTCGACGCCCTGGCGCGCCGCGACACCCCGGCCGCGCGGGCGATCGTCCTGGCGTACAACACGCACTCCCTCGCCCTCATCGAGCGGCTGGCCGCCCGGTGACCGGACCGGAAAGGGCCGCTCCGGCCGTGGACCCCAGTGTCGTCGTCGTGGACCTCAGTGTCGTCGTGCCCGCCTACAACGAGGAACAGCGGCTCGGGCCGACGCTCGACGCAATCACCGCGTATCTGCGCGACAACGAGAGCCGCTTCGGCGACTGGGAGATCGTCGTCGCCGACGACGGCTCCGACGACGGGACGAGGGAGGTCGTCACCTCCCGCTCTCTCGACAATCCCCGTGTGCAGTTGGTCACCAGCCCCCGCAACCGCGGCAAGGGCCACGCCCTGCGCCTCGGGGTCGCCGCCTCGCGCGGACGCCGGGTCCTGGTCACCGACGCCGATCTGGCCGCGCCCATCGAGGAATTGGAGAAACTCGACAAGGAGCTGAGCGAGGGCCGTGCGGCGGCGATCGGCTCCCGGGCCGCGCCGGGCGCGACCATCGAGAGCCATCAGCACCCGGTCCGTGAACTCCTGGGCCGCGCCGGCAACTTCCTCATACGGCAGGCCGCGGTGCCCGGCATACGCGACACCCAGTGCGGCTTCAAGCTCTTCGAGGGCGACCGCGCCCGCGAGGCCTTCGCCGCCTCCCGCATCAACGGCTGGGGCATCGACGTAGAGGTTCTGCAGCACTTCCGCCGCGCCGACTGGGACGTCGCCGAGGTCCCGGTGCGCTGGTCCCACCAGTCCGGTTCGAAGGTACGACCCCTGGACTACGCCCGGGTCCTCACCGAACTCGCCCGCCTCCGCGCCCGCTCCCTGCGCCCGGTCGACATCCTGGTCCCCGTCCTCTTCCTCCTCATGTCGGTCGCCCTCTACTCGGGCCGCTTCTTCGACCCGAACCACCGCTACCTGGAGGACTCGCTCCAGGACCAGAACCAGTGGGAGTGGTTCTTCGCGGTGACGGCCGACAACGTGGCCCACCTCCACAACCCGTTCTTCTCCAACCTCCAGGGCTTCCCCGACGGCGTGAACCTCATGGCCAACACGGTCATGCTCGGCCTGTCGGTCCCCTTCGCGCCGCTCACCCTGCTGGCCGGACCCGCGGTCTCCCTCAGCGTCTGCATGGCGCTCGGCCTCGCGGCCACGGCCGCCGCCTGGTACTGGCTGATCGTGAAGCGAGTCGTACGGCAACGGGCCGCGGCCTTCGTCGGCGCCTCCCTCGCGGCCTTCGCACCTCCGATGGTCAGCCACGCCAACGCGCACCCCAACTTCGTCATCCTCTTCATGATCCCGCTGATCATCGACCGCGCCCTGCGCCTCTGCGCGGGCACGCGGGTGGTCCGCGACGGGGTCGTGCTCGGCCTGATGGCGGCGTACCAGATCTTCCTCGGCGAGGAACCCCTGCTCCTGGCGTCGATGGGCATGGTCCTGTTCGCCGCCTCCTACGGAGTCCTCAACAGGGATGTCGTCCGGGCGTCCTGGCGCCCGCTCCTCAAGGGCCTGGGGATCGCGGCACTGGTCTGCGCGCCGATCATCCTGATCCCGCTCTACTACCAGTTCGCGGGCCCGCAGAGCTACAAGAGCGTCCTGCACGGCGACAACGCGGGCAACAGCCCCCTCGCGCTCCTCTCCTTCGCGGAACGCTCCCTGATGGCGGGCAACGAGATCCGCGCCAACTCCCTCTCCCTCAACCCCACCGAACAGAACGCCTTCTACGGCTGGCCGCTGGTCGCCCTCGCCTTCGCCATCGTCGTACGACTGTGGGAACACGCCCTGGTCAAGGCGCTGGCGTTCACGGCGATCACGGCGGCGATCCTGTCGATGGGCCCCAAGATCCGCATCCCGCTCACGGACACGATCTACCCCGGCCCCTGGGCCCTGCTCGCCCACAAGCCGCTCTTCGAGTCGGTGATCGAGGGCCGGGTGGCGATGATCTGCGCACCCGCGCTGGGCATGCTGGTCGCGCTCGCGGTCGAACGCCTGGCGGCGACACGGGAGTTGGGCACGCAGTACGTGGGCCTGCTCGCCGTATGCCTGGCGCTGCTCCCGCTCGTCCCCGCGCCGCTGAAGGCGGTCGACCGGACCGCGGTACCGGCCTTCTTCACGGACGGCACGTACAAGTCGTACGTCCGCGCAGGCGAATCCCTGGTCCCGGTCCCGCTCGCCGACCCGGGCGCGGCGGAGCCCCTGCACTGGCAGACGGCCTCCGACCTGGGCTTCAAGATGCCGGGCGGCTACTTCAACGGCCCCTACGGCGCCGACCGCATCGGCATCTACGGCGCCTCGCCCCGCTACACCTCCAACATGCTGCGGGACGTGCGCTACACCGGCGTCATCCCCACCATCGGCAAGAACTGGCAGGCGCAGGCCAAGGCCGACTTCGCGTACTGGCACGCGGGCGCCCTCGTCGTCGCACCACAGCCCAACGACGACAAGCTCCGCACCGCTGTGGAAAAGCTGGTCGGCAAACCCGGTACGTGGGTGGACGGCGTGTGGGTATGGGACCTGCACGAGGGGAGCTGACCCGGGCCGCACCGACTACTCTTCCCCCTACTCTTGCCTGACCACCATGCGAACACCACGCTGCGCAGCGAGTAACCGAGGAGCCCCTTTTGGCCTGTGACCTGTGGCTGGTCCCGCTCGTCGACGTGTTGTGCCACACCCCCGACAATCCGTTCGCCGACGAACTCGCGCTCTACAACTCGCTGCTGGCCGAGGCCGGGCTCCCTCCGGTGCCGGTGTACCAGTACATGCCGGGACTGTCCGGCGAGGTCGCTCCAGTGGCCGGATTCGACTACGACGCGCTGCACTTCCTGCGCCGGGCCTACCTCCTTCAGGTCTGCGGCCTCCCGGTGACCCCGGTGGACGACCTGGGCGGCGACTACGAGCAGCTCCTGGAGATGTTCGAGACCACGGCCCAGCAGTCCCACCTGGTCTGGCACTACGACCACGCGGGCGCCTATGTCCCGGTCGACTTCCCGCACCCCCTCGCGAACGACGAACTTCTCGCGGGCGGCGGGCCGTTGGGCTCCTCCCAAACCCTCCTCCGCGAGCTGGAGTTCGTGGCCCCGACGATCGGCATCGACCCCGCGAACCCGCCCACGCCACCCCAACCCCCTTCCGCCCCCACGGAGTTGGAGGAACCGGCTGTCGCCGCGCCGTACGACCCCAGCCCGTTCGCGCGCGAGCGGCACGTGTGGCTCGGGCTGCACGCGGCGGCGACGCGCAGCCTGGCCCAGGGCTCGATGATCGTGTTCAGCTAGCGCTGTGACCGGTGCCCTTCGCGAACTTCAAGGTCCCCGCCGGCGCCCTCACCCCGGAGCAGAAGGAGCAGATCATCACGCGCACCACGGACCTGTACGCCGAGATCTTCGGCGACGGCGCCCGGGCCACCACGCTCGTCCTGGTGGAAGAGGTCGCCGACGCCGGATGGGGCATAGGCGGCGGTGTCCTGACCCTTGCCAGGATCCAGGGAACACCGCAGGAGTGAGGGCCTAGCGGATCTTGCCGAGACCCGTCTGGACGTCCTCCCTGTTCATCACCGGGGTCCAGGTCAGCTCGGCACCCAGGTTGAGGAAGAACGGCTCACTGATCGACGGGATGTCGGACGGATCCTTCAGGTCGAAGAACAGGAACGCGGTGCGCTTGCCGCCGTCGGCGGTGAAGTAGGCCGCCTCGGGCTTGATCTGCTCCAGGGACTCCTCCATCAACTTCCCCAGAGTCCCGTTGCGGATGGCCTCGTTCCCCTTCTCCGTGTCCATGGACGCTTTCAGCATCATGCGCATCGCAGTCACCTTCTCCTGGTCGGCGTGCGCGGAGCGGACCACTTCAGGATATGCCCGGACAAAGGGGGATGCCCCGGTGAGGACATCCCCCTTTTTCTGGTCAGCTCTGCTCGACGATACGGATCGTGCGGATGCCAGTACCTCGATACCGGATGGGCGTCCTGGTCAGGACGGGTCGGCCGCGCGGCCACTCGACGGTGGGCAGGGCGAGGTGCAGCACATGAGCCCCGCTCCAGTCCGCCTCCCCCTTGTCGCCGTCGACATCGGCATCGGCACCACCGGCGACCCGCAGTCGCTTGCCCACGGCGGTCGCCGCCGCGAAGTCGAGCCCCTCGATGGCCACGGACGGCAACGCGCCGACGTGTTCGGCGACGCCCGCCCGCTCCCGTTCGGCGGCGGCCAGACTGAGCGCCGGGATGTAGACGCGCAGGGCGGGATCCTTCTCGGCCTCGACGACGAGCCGGGAGGCCATGATGTTGCCCGCGCCGAGCGCCAGCGCGGCGGTGTCGTCGAAGATGACGGCACGCGGCAGCGGATATCGCTGCTCCTCCCCCGTCACTGGACCTCCCCGATCCGCCCGGCTTCGAGGTCGGCCCACAGCTTCTCGCCGGCCTTCTCGTCCTCTTCGGTGTAGGGCCTGCCGAGGAAGTGCTCCTCCACGTACGCCCTGGTCTCCTCGTACCGCTTGCGCAGCTCTTCCTTGGTGGGTGTGGCCCCGGCCAGCTCCGCGACGAAGTCCCGCATGGTGATCCCGCGTTCCCGGGCGAGCTCCTGGAGACGGTCACGGACAGCGGGGTCGACCTTGATCGTGGTGTCAGCCATGAGCACAGTATACCGGCGGTATACCGTCTCAGGGCGTACGAGTGTGACGGTCATCAACACTCCGTTTCTTTCGAAGGACCCGACGCTGCACGGACGTGCGGCCGGGAGTCTGGGGGGCGATTACGCGAGCGCGGGGCGCCCCTGCAACAAGGCGCGGGCGAGTGCACCTCCGCGCTGGGCGGCCTCGCGGTAGCCGGAGGCGCCGGGCTTGCGGGGTTCGACGTGGACGGTGGTGACCGGCATGGCGGCGGGGGCTGCCGGGCACTTTCGGCGCAGGCGGTTCTCGACGATGGCAGCAGCCGAGTACATCCGTCGCGGCAGACCGTCCGTCAGGGCCGCACGCACCTGGACGGTCGTCGCACCCCGGTCCCACCACTCCTCGACCAGCGGCGCGAGTTTCTGCGCCTCGGCGGCACCGAGCGTGAGCCGGGGTTCAGTTCGCCCGAGTGACCCGAGCAACTTCGCGGCAAGCGCGGTGCGCTCGCTCAACTCGGCCTGCGGCGGCGGGGAGGGAGGTTCTTGTTCCCTGGTCTTTTCTCCCGAAGGGAGAGCGTCCGACGGCGCGACGGCCGACTCGCCGGAGGCCAGGTTCTCGACTTTTTCTTCTTCACCCGCAGGCGGCTCGTCCTCGTACGGAGTGTCGAAAACCTCGTACACGGTGAAGAGTTGGCCGCTCTGCGGGTTCTTGTGCACCACCCGCCGCAGATACCGCGAATCCTCGAGCTCATGCAGGGCGGCGGCGATCCGTGACCGCCCCTCCTTGCGCTGATCCGCGAGCGTGCGGATGGTGACTCGGGCCTCGCTGGGGAGGCTCAATAGGTACGTCAGTACGCCGACCGCACACCAGGAGATGCTCCGGTCGCGGAGAAGAGCGTTGGAGAAGACTGAAAAGGCGCGCGTGGGCGTCGTACGATGGATGCGCATCGGGAGGTTGGCTCCTGCTGTCGAGCCCCCGGGTGTTGGCGCACCGCGGGGGCGTTTTCGTTGGCGTGACTCTATGCGCACGCAAAGCGACGAACGCAAGTCGGAACTGGCTTTTCCTGGGCGGGAGTTGGCGTTCTTCACTCTTGAGGGTGAAGGGCGGTGCGCAGGAGCAGGGTGTGGACGAAGTGGTCCGGGGCCGTCGGGCGGTAGCGCCAAGTCAGGGGCCAGGTCTGGCCGTTGAGGGCCGGGACCGGGATGTACGAGATGTGGTTCGGGCCGGCGGTGAGACGCGTTACTCCCGGTGGCCACGCACGGTGGGACGTGCTGCCGGCCGGGACCAGGAAGTAGACCGGGCGGTTGCCCGTCGCCTCCTCTACGACGGGACCGGGCGCCCCTCCTGTCATGCGGGCGAGCCTGTCCGCGAGGTCTCTGCCCTCGTCGCCGTCCACCCGTACCGCGTCGAACTGGACCCCTGCCTTGCGGAGTTGGATGCCGGTTGCGGGGATCCATTTCAGGTCACTTTGCGTATCCATGCGGATAGTTTCGGCAGGTCCGGCTACCGTTTCCATAACTCTGCGTCGACCGTCCGCAACGGTTGGGCACAGGGGTCGGCTGTTGGTGATCGGTTGAGTTCGGTTGAGTCCGGGGGTGACCGCAATGGCGCGGGCCAAGAACAAGGAAGAAGCGAGCGGAACGGCGCATCTCGTCGCCACCCTCGCCAAATCACTGCGTGAGCAACAGCAGCTGACACAGTCGGAGTTGGGCAAGCTGATGGGCTACACCGGCTCGGCGGTCAGCGCGATGGAGACCTGTGCACAGCCCGCCAGCGACGACATGCTCCTCAAGCTGGAGGAGACGGTCGGGGGTGGTCTCGGAGTCTTCGACGAAGCGCGCAAGTGGATGCTGCTGGAGAAGTACCCGACCCGGTTCCGTGGGTTCGCCGAGATGGAGGCGGAGGCCGTCACCTTGTCGTCGTACGAGACGCTGGTTGTCGATGGCCTGTTCCAGACCGAGGCCTATGCGCGGGCGTTGATCGGCGGCAGTTTCCCGCCAGTGCCCGAGCAGAAGCGAGAAGAACTGGTCGAGGCACGGCTTGCCCGCAGGAAGCTCTTCGACCGGGACCCGGCTCCGATGATCGAGCTGATCCTCGAAGAGAGCGTACTGAGGCGGCCGTTCGGGAGTTGGGAGGTCCAGCGGGAGCAACTGCGTTCGCTCGCGCAGGACGCGCAACGGGACAATGTCTGCGTGCAAGTACTGCCACTGGATCGCGGGTTGCGAGGAACATACGCCGGTGACCGTGGCTCCATGAAGTTGGTGGTGACGAAGGAGCACGAGCACGTCGTCTACATGGAGATCGAGGACCAGGGCATCCTGATCAGTGATCCGCCGGAAGTCTCCCAACTGGCGCACCGCTATGCGAAGATCCGCGCACAGGCTCTGAGCCCCGACGATTCACTGAGCCTCATCGAGCGGTTGGCAGGAGAAGAACGATGAGCGGCACCGACACCTTGCGCTGGTTCAAGTCGAGTTACAGCGACGGCGGCGGCGGGAACTGCGTCGAGATCGCGGCCTGCCCCCACACCGTCCACATCCGGGACTCAAAGAACCCGGAGCTTGGAATGGTCACCGTGTCCGATGTGGCCTGGTCCGCCTTCCTCACCTCCACCCCCCACCCCCTCCCCTAAAAAAGTGTGACACTTTTAGGGGAAACCGACACACTTTTCTGGGACACCCTCCCTCCCCCCACGCCAAACTGCTCACATGAGCAGCTCACAGCATGTCCAGGCTCCGCCAGGAATGGGCACCGTGTATCGCGCGACGCTGGACGCGATCGCCCTGCGCGGGCCCCGGCGCGTGGGTGTCACCCACATCGCCAGGCTGGCCGACTCCAACCGCCAGTACTTCTACCGGAATTGGGCCTCTCCCCAGGTACTGCTGCGCGAGGCCACGTTGCAGGAACTGAACCGTGTGCTGCACGTGGCCCTGCAAGTCCCCGACCCGTTGCCGCCGCCGGAGTGTCTGGGGGTGCGCTTCGTGGTGCGGGCGGCCCGGCTGTTGCGGGAGCATCGGGTCGTCGGGGCCATGGCGCGGACCGAGCCCGCGATGACGTACGCCGCCGTCCTCCGTACGGACACCGAGTGGCACGGGACGGCCTGGGAGTGGCTGACCAGTCATGTGACCCCGCATCTGCGCGGCAGCACCGAGCAGGACAGGGTCACACTCGCCGTGCTCACCACGGCGCTGCCGTACGCACTGATCCCGCCGGAGGAGCCCTCCGAGGCCGAACGGGCGGCTGTCGACAGCCGGTTGGGCCAAGCCCTGCACGCCTGCCTCGGCCTGCCCCTCACCTGCCCCGACTGACCCACACGTCACTGGCCTACAGGTCACTGGCCTACAGATCTTGAAAGATCCAGAGGGACAACGTCAGGACCGCGACGCCGCGGACCGCGACCAGCGCCAGGTTCGCGCTCCGCAGCCGGCCCGCCCGAAGCCACACGGCCCACGTGACCAGCAGCGACAGCACGACCGTGAGGATCAGCGCCACGGCGTCGGGCACTGCGTACAGGGCGTCGCGGTGCGTCCACAGGAGGGACGACCACCACACCACGGCCGCCGCGGTGAGCACGGACTCCAGGACCAGAGCGGCGCGGGCCTCACCCCGTTCCAGGACATCCGTGGCCATCCGTGCTCCTCGCGCTCGGCGTAGTGGGTGTTCTGAGCTTAGAAGACCGCCGTGCCGGCCTGCGTCAGCTTCCAGTTGGAGGCCGCGAACGTCGACGGGTCGATGGTGCCCTTGGCCGTGGCGTAGGCGATCATCAGGTCGCGGACCTGGTTGGTGGAGCTGTAGGCGGACTCCGCGGCGGCGATGTGCGGGTAGCCGCTGCCGCCGTTGGCGCGGTAGTTGTTGACCGCGACGACGAAGACCTGGTCGTCGGGGATCGCGGCGCCGTTGTAGGTGAGGTTCTTGATGCGGGAGCCCTCGGCCGCCGCGATGTCGATCTCGTAGGAGACACCGGCCGCCGTGTCGTACATGTAGTCCCAGAAGCTGTTGGCGTTGGTGAGGGTCGCGGTGTCGACCGCGGTGCCGGCCGGGACCTGGTGGTAGTACTTCGCCGCGAACTCCAGGTAGTCCTTGAGCTGGGCGCCGGTGAGCTTCTTGCCGTAGAGGGTGTTCTCGTAGATGTAGAGGCCGGCGACGTCGCGGATGGTCACGTCGCCCTTGGGGATGTCGGCGGTGCGGCTGAAGCAGGCCGCCACCGAGATCAGCGGGAGCGCGGCGTCCGCCGCCGACAGGCCCGCCTTCACCGTCTCCATCTGGACCTCGTGGATGAAGTCGATGGCGGGGACGTCCTTCCAGCAGGCCTCCGCGGTCGACATGTCCACGGTGCTGGTGCCGATCGCCGTGTTGACGTACTTGACGACCAAGTCGTGGTCGGCGGTGAGGAGTTCGGTGATCTTCTTGTCCTCCGCGACCGTGTTGCTGTTGAGCGTGGTGGCCGTCTTGCCGGTGATCTTCCAGCAGCCGCGCACGAGTTCCAGCTCGAAGTCGAAGACGGACAGGCGGTATCCGTAGCAGTACGGCTCGGACAGGAGGACGTCCTCGCCGGTCTCGTCGTTCTTCACCGTGTAGGTGGGGACGTCGACGTGGGTGTGGCCGACGAGGATCGCGTCGATGCCGGGGACCTGCTGGGCGACCAGGTTCGACGCGTTCTCCACGTACGGGAGTTCGTCGCCCCACGACGTCGAGCCGTCCAGACCGGAGTGGTCGGTGAGGAAGACGACGTCACAGCCGAGCGCGCGCAGCCG
This sequence comes from Streptomyces sp. STR69, assembly GCF_024519455.1. Lineage (GTDB taxonomy): Bacteria > Actinomycetota > Actinomycetes > Streptomycetales > Streptomycetaceae > Streptomyces. The sequence continues at coordinate 160,234 of NZ_JALJRY010000018.1, forward strand.
CGGCACGTACTTCTTCGCCTGCTCGACGAGCCCGGGGAAGACCAGCTTGCCGCTGACGTTGTCCTTGTCCCAGAGCGCGATGCCCGGGTTGGTGAGGCCGAGGATGCCGACCTTGATGTCCGGCGCACCGGGCACCTTGATGTGCTTGACCGTGTAGGGCTCGAAGGCGGGCTTGAGGGTCTTCGCGTCCAGGGCGTTGGCGCCGAGCAGCGGGAAGTGACACTGCTTCTCGAAGGCGCGCAGCACGTCCACGCCGTAGTTGAACTCGTGGTTGCCGAGGGCGGCGGCGTCGTAGCGCATCTCGTTCATGGCGACGGCCATGGGGTGCTTGGGGCCGCGCTTGCCGTCCTTGCCCGTGATGGGGTCGACGTTCGCGTAGTAGTACGCGAGGGACGTGCCCTGGATGATGTCGCCCGCGTCGACGAGCAGCACCCGGTGCTCGCCCTTCTCGGCGCGCAGGTTCTTGACCAGGGTGGCGATGCGGGCGATGCCGTAGGTGTTGCCCTTGGAGTCCACCGGGGCGGCGTTGGTGTAGTAGTCCCAGTTGAAGACGTGGCTGTGCAGGTCGGTCGTGCCCAGGATGGAGAACGTCCAGGTCTTGGGCTTGGGCTTCGGCTTGTGCCGGTCGGCGGCCTCGGCCGGGGTCGCCGCCGCCGTCCCCGCGACGGCCACGACTGCGCCGGTGACGGCGGACTTCTGCACGAACTCACGACGGTTCATGGGATTGACGGGCATTCAGGACTCCTGGGAGGGCACAGAGGGCGGGTGTGGCATGCGGGGCGCGGCGGGCTACCCGCGTAGATGCTGGCCTCCGCCTGTTACCGGCGTAACCACGGACAGCCCAAGGGCCGGTCAAGGTTTCCCAAGACCGGCCCAAGTACCTCAACCAAGCATCCTGCTAGATGAACGAGTTGATCTCGATCGTCTCCGTGCGGCCCGGGCCCACACCGATCGCGGAGATCGGGGCGCCCGACATCTCCTCCAGCGCCTTCACGTACGCCTGCGCGTTCTTCGGGAGGTCCGCGAAGGTCTTGGCCTTCGTGATGTCCTCGCTCCAGCCGGGCAGGTTCTCGTAGATCGGCTTCGCGTGGTGGAAGTCGGTCTGCGAGTACGGGAGTTCCTCGACGCGCTTGCCGTCGATCTCGTAGGCCACACAGACCGGGATCTGCTCCCAGCCGGTGAGGACGTCGAGCTTGGTGAGGAAGAAGTCGGTCAGGCCGTTCACGCGGGTCGCGTAGCGGGCGATGACCGCGTCGAACCAGCCGCAGCGCCGGTCACGGCCGGTGGTGACGCCCCGCTCGCCGCCGATACGGCGCAGCGCGTCGCCGTCCGCGTCGAACAGCTCGGTCGGGAACGGGCCCGAGCCGACCCGGGTCGTGTACGCCTTCAGGATGCCGATGACCCGGCTGATCTTGGTCGGGCCGACACCCGCGCCCGTGCACGCGCCACCCGCGGTGGGGTTGGAGGACGTGACGAAGGGATAGGTCCCGTGGTCGATGTCGAGGAGGGTGCCCTGCCCGCCCTCGAAGAGGACGACCTTGTCCTGGTCCAGCGCCTGGTTGAGGACGAGGACCGTGTCGGCGACGTACGGCTTGAGGCGGTCCGCGTAGGACAGCAGCTCCTCGACGACCTGCTCGATGGCGATCGCGCGCCGGTTGTAGAGCTTGGTGAGCATCTGGTTCTTGATGTCGAGGGACGCCTCGACCTTCTGCGTCAGGATCGACTCGTCGTAGAGGTCCTGGACCCGGATGCCGACGCGGTTGATCTTGTCCGCGTAGGTCGGGCCGATGCCGCGGCCGGTGGTGCCGATCTTCCGCTTCCCGAGGAAGCGCTCGGTCACCTTGTCCACCGTCACGTTGTAGGGCGTGATGATGTGAGCGTTACCGCTGATCAGGAGCTTGGACGTGTCGACGCCGCGCTCGTTCAGCCCGTTCAGCTCGGAGAACAGGACCGACGGGTCGACGACGACACCGTTGCCGATGACCGGAGTGCACTCCGGTGTGAGGATCCCGGAAGGGAGCAGGTGAAGGGCGTACTTCTGATCGCCCACGACTACCGTGTGGCCGGCGTTGTTGCCGCCCTGGTAGCGCACCACATAGTCGACCGACCCACCTAGCAGGTCCGTCGCCTTTCCCTTGCCTTCGTCACCCCACTGAGCACCGAGCAGCACAAGTGCGGGCACGCGCGTACACCCCTTCCGGGCGGGGCATGTCCAAGGTCAGAGACGTACGCCGCACAGCGTGTGCCTCGTACGTCAGCGACCCTCGTCGGCCGCAACCCGTCGGACCGGATGCCCCGGAATAGACGAAGCCCCTGGCGCAATAGCGCAAGGGGCTCTTGCACAAAGATGCTACCCGAGGAAGCGAGGCATGGCCGAGGTGGCGACTTTCGCGACTTCCGATCAGCTCCTGGTCGTCATCGATCCGGTCGCCCGGCGCACCGACGGAGAGTCCGTCCGCATCGCGAAAGACGTGCTCAGCGCGGGTGCGGCGACCAAGGTGTGCATGCCGGAGGGGCCCGAGGAATTCGCCCGGGTCCTCGCGCGGCGGGGCTCACGGCGACCGGTGCTGGTGGGCGACGACCGGGCCCTGATGCGGACCGTGTCCCTGTTGCACCGCCAGCGGGAGCTGGCCGGATGCGCCCTGTCGATGGTGCCGGTGGGCGGCGCGCTGTCCCTGGCGGGGGCGCTGGGGGTGCCCACGGGGGCGGTGGCGGCGGCACGGGCGGTGCTCGACGGGGTCGTACGGCGGATGGACCTGCTGGTCGACGACAGCGACGGGGTGGTGCTCGGCGCGCTGCGGATCCCCTCGCTCCCCTCGCCCGCGGTGCCCTCGCCCGCCGGTACCGGGCACGCGTCGTGGCTGCGGACGTGCCAGTCGCTGGTACGGACCCTGGTGCCGGCCCGCCCGTCACGGGAGCCGCTGGTCGGTGTGCCCCGGTTCGGGCCGGCCCGGCTGCGGGTCGAGGTCGACGGGGTCACCCTGGTCGACCTGGACCAGCCGGTGGAGGCGGTCTCCGTACGACCGACGGCTTCGGGCCTGGCCGAGGTGGAGGTACGCCCGGTGTCGGTGGGCGCGGAGGCGTCACCGCTGTACGCGCGAGGGCGGACGGTCACTGTGTCCGGCGCGGACTTCCGCTACCGGGCGGACGCGACGGTGGCGGGACCGGTACGGACCCGGACGTGGGTCGTGCGGGAGGGGGCTTGGGGGCTTACTTTGCCGACGGGGTAGGGGGCTCGAAGCCGGTGGTGTCGAGGGTGCAGTCGAAGGGGGCGGGGATGGGGAGTTCCTCGCCGAACGGCACCGTGCAGTGCGAGTCGTATCCCTTGTCGGAAGGCGTCCAGAAGACGGTCGCCTGCTCCTCCTGCATGTCGAGGACCAGGTAGACGGGGACGCTCGCCTTGCCGTAGACGCGAACCTTGTCGGTCAGGTCGTCGCCACGCGTGGACGAAGAGGTCAGCTCGGCGACGAAGGCGAGGGCCTCGCCGTCCAGGTGATTACTCAGCGACTCGAACGTCCGCTGGTGTGCGACATAGATGTCGGGCCCGTAGGCCCGCTCATCACCCGGGAAGACGTACAGAAACGGGCTGGAACCGATGCGGTGCTCTTGCGGTGCATACGGCCTCAGCCGATCACACACCAGATCCATGACACGGAAGTAATACGCCCTCGACCACGGCGACACGACGATGCTCCCCCTGATGATCTCGGCCTTGTAGCCGTCCGGCACATGCAGCTCGTCGAGGACGTCCAAAAGCTCCTCGAAGTCGCTGTGGGGCTCAGTGCCGTCAATCACCGGTCGCTCTGCCATGAGTGTCATGATGCGCCCTCCCTTTGATGCGGACCAGCCGCAACTCAGAGTAGTTGCTCACTTACTTCCATGTGATCGGATTCATCCTTCAACCCCACCCCCGTGATCTCCAACTCCCGGGCCCTCCCCATCAACCCGGCCAGCTTCCCCGCCGCCACCTCGTACGTCAGCCCCAGCGGGGGCCGGATGTTGGACAGGCAATTCCGGTCGGCGTCCGTCGTCACTCCCGGCTTCGGGCGGTACGTCAGGTACGCGCCCAGGGAATCCGCCGCCGACATACCGGGGCGTTCGCCGACCAGGACGACGACCATCGTCGCGCCCATCGCGGACGCGATGTCGTCACCGAGGGCCACCCGCGCCTGTTCCGCCAGCACCACCGGCGCCACCCGCCAGGTCGTCGGCAGCAGTGCCGTCGTCGCCCGCACCATCGCCGCCGCATGCTCGTGCACCGCCCGGCTGGACAGTCCGTCCGCGACCACGAAGACGACGTCCCAGTCGCCGACCGGCAGGTGCGCCCGGTCGGCGGGCTCCAACCGGCGCCCCAGGTCCGGGCGTTGGAGATAGGTGAGCCGGTCGGGCGCCGCGCTGCGCACCCGTATCGTCGGCTCGCCGCCCAGCGCCGCCGCCACCACGTCCGGCGCGAACGGCGAGTGCACCGCGTCCCGCGCCGCCGCGTGCGCGGCCTGCAACTCCAGCCGGTGGTGCGTGGGCAGACCCGAGCCCGCCCTCCCGAGCCCGATCCGCGCCTGGGTGTGACGGCGCAGGGTCGGCCACAACTCCCCGCCCAGCAGCTCCACTTGACCGGTCGTCATGCCACCAGTTCCCTTCCGATCGCCGTCAACGGGTGGGCCGTGGCCGACACGTCCCTGATCTCGCCGCCCTCGCCCAGCAGCCCGATGGAGTCGAGCCACGCCTCGAACTCCGGTGCCGGGCGCAGCCCGAGGACCTCACGGAGGTACAACGCGTCGTGGTACGAGGCGGATTGGTAGTTGAGCATGATGTCGTCGCCGCCCGGTGTGCAGATCACGAAGGACGCGCCGGCCACGCCGAGCATGGTGAGCATCGTGGCGATGTCGTCGTCGTCCGCGTCGGCGTGGTTGGTGTAGCAGATGTCCAGGCCCATCGGCAGGCCGAGCACCTTGCCGCAGAAGTGGTCCTCCAGGGCGGCGCGGAGGATCTGCCGGCCGTCGTAGAGGTACTCCGGGCCGATGAAGCCGACCACCGTGTTCACGAGCAGCGGGTCGTAGCGGCGGGCGACCGCGTACGCCCGTGCCTCCACCGTCTGCTGGTCCACCCCGTGGTGCGCGTCCGCCGACAGCGCGCTGCCCTGACCGGTCTCGAAGTACATGACGTTCGAGCCGACCGTGCCCCGGCCGAGCGCCCGCGCCGCCTCGTACGCCTCGTCGAGCAGGCCCAGCGTCACACCGAAGGACGCGTTGGCCGCCTGGGTGCCGGCGATGGACTGGAAGACGAGGTCGACCGGCGCTCCGCGTGCCATCAGGTCCATGCTCGTCGTGACGTGGGACAGGACGCAGGACTGGGTGGGTATGGCGTAGCGCTGGATGACTCCGTCCAACAGCTCCAGCAGGTCCCGTACCGCCTTCGGGCTGTCCGTCGCCGGGTTGATGCCGATCACGGCGTCGCCGGAGCCGAGCAGCAGCCCGTCGAGCAGGGCCGCGGCCACGCCCGCCGGGTCGTCGGTGGGGTGGTTGGGCTGGAGCCGGGTGGCAAGACGGCCGGGCAGCCCGATCGTCGACCGGAAGGCGGTCACCACCCGCACCTTGCGCGCGACGGCGACCAGATCCGCGTTGCCCATCAGCTTGGACACGGCCGCCACCATCTCCGGCGTCAACCCGGGTGCCACGGCGGCCAGTTCGGCGGTTTCGGCGGTCAGCAGCCACTCCCGGAACCCGCCCACGGACAGGCCGCCCACCGCCGCGAACGCACCCGCGTCATGCGTGTCGACGATCAGCCGGGTCACGTCGTCGGTCTCGTAGGGAATCACCGGCTCGGCGAGAAAGGCGGTCAGCGGTACGTCCGCCAGCGCCCACCGCGCCGCCACCCGCTCCTGGGCGCTCGCCGCCGCCAGCCCCGCCAGCCGGTCGCCGGACCGCTCGGGGCTCGCGGCGGCGAGCAGGCGCGCGAGGGAGCCGAAGCGGTAGCGGTGGCCGCCGAGGGTCGAGGTGTACGTACTCATGACGGCGACCGTACGAGGCCCGTGTTGCCACCGGATTTCGCCAGATTTCTAAAGGTCTGGTTGACAAACATTTAACGCGCCGAAACCCTTTCCCGACTCATTCGGCCGACAGAGTTCCGCACCGTAGAACCACCCGAGCAGCAGGAGAGGAGCCATCCCGATGGCAGTGGACGAAGGAGTCGCCCCCGCGGCGAACACAAGCGAGGACGGCGCCGTTCACCGGCTCAAGCCCAACGCCATCGGCTTGCTGGGCGTGGTCTTCATGGCCGTCGCGACCGCCGCCCCGATCACCGCGATGACCGGCAACGTGCCCTTCATGGTCTCGTCCGGCAACGGCATAGGCGCCCCGGCGAGCTACCTCGTCGCAATGGTCGTCCTGGCAATCTTTTCCGTCGGCTTCACCTCGATGGCCAAGCACATCACCTCGACGGGCGCCTTCTACGGCTTCATCTCCTACGGCCTCGGCCGCACCGTGGGACTGGCCTCGGGCCTCCTCGCCACCTTCGCGTACGTCGTGTTCGAGCCGGCGCTGATCGGCATCTTCTCGGTCTTCGCCACCGGAACCCTCAAGGACCAGACGGGACTTGACGTCCCGTGGTGGGCCTGCGCGATCGTGATGCTGGCCGTCAACGCGACAGGCACCTGGTTCGGTGTCTCGGTCGCGGAGAAGCTGCTCGTCGTCCTCCTCGGCACCGAGGTGACCGTCCTCGCCGCGATGGCGATCTCGGTCGCCCTGCACGGCGGCGGCCCGCACGGCTTCACCTTCGGCCCGGTCAACCCGGTCAACGCCTTCAAGGGGACGAGCGCCGGTCTCGGCCTCTTCTTCGCCTTCTGGTCCTGGGTCGGCTTCGAGTCCACGGCCATGTACGGCGAGGAGTCCCGCGACCCCAAGAAGATCATCCCCAAGGCGACGATGATCTCGGTCCTCGGCGTCGGCGTCTTCTACGTCTTCGTCTCCTGGATGGCCATCATCGGCAACGGCGAGACGGAGGCCGTCAAGGTCGCCTCCTCGGCGAACCCGCTCGCCCTCTTCTTCAACCCCACCGAGCACTACGTCGGCCACTGGGCGGTCGACCTCATGCAGTGGCTGATGATCACCGGCTCGCTCGCCTGCGGCATGGCCTTCCACAACTGCGCCAGCCGCTACATGTACGCGCTGGGCCGTGAGGGCGTCCTCCCCTCCCTCAAGAACACCATCGGCCGCACCCACGCCAAGCACGGCTCCCCGCACATCGCGGGCTTCGTGCAGACCGTGATCAGCGCCCTTCTGATCCTCGCGTTCTGGGCCACGAGCAAGGACCCGGCCAACGCGATGTACGTCCTGCTGGCCATCCTCGGCACGATGGCGATCCTGGTGGTGCAGGCGGTGTGCTCGTTCGCGGTGCTGGCGTACTTCCGCACCCACCACCCCGAAAGCCGCCACTGGTTCAAGACCTTCACCGCTCCGCTCCTCGGCGGCATCGCGATGCTCGCGGTGGTCCTCCTGCTGGTCTCCAACATGAGCGTGGCAGCGGGCTCGGAGTCCGACTCCCCACTCCTGAAGGCAACCCCGTGGCTGGTACTGCTGGTCGCGGCAACGGGCATCGGCTACGCCCAGTACCTGAAGCGCCGGGCGCCCGAGCGCTATGCCTTGCTCGGCCGCACGGTGCTCGAAGAGACCAAGGAGCGCTAACGGCCTTTGTCTTCAGGGGCGCGGGGAACTGCGCGACCAGCCCACCACCGGGCCGCGGGTAAGTACGAACCTGCGGGAGCGTCGTGGCCGGTCGCGCCCACGCGGCGGAGCCGCAAATCGACACAGCCCCGCGCCCCTTCACACAGCCCCGCGCCCCTTCAGGGCGCTCCACCGAACCGTGCTTCCCGGTACACCCTCCACCGCTCCATCATCGCCGCGATCTCCCCGTCGACGAACTCGAAGAACGCGAGGGTCTCGGCCATACGGCGCCCCGCCGGCGTATCCGCACCAAGGCTGGCAACCCCCTCGCTCAGAGCCGCCTCCCACCGCTTGAGGACAGCCTCGCGGTTGGTGAGCGCCTCGTACCACTGGTTGCCCTGAACCCGGTACCGCTCGCGCCGCGAACCCGGCTCGCGCTCCCGCGACACCATGTGCTGCTGCGCCAGATAACGCACCCCACCGGACACCGCCGCCGGACTGATCCGCAGCTGCTCCCCCAGCTCGACGGAGGTCATCGCACCCTCGTCCGAGGAGAGCAGCGCGGCAAAGATCCGGGCCGGCATCCGCTGCATCCCCGCCTCGACAAGCTGCGCCGCGAAGGACTCGACGAACTTCGACACGGACTCCGCGTCCCGCGCACCGGTTGTATCCGTCATGGCCCCACCCTACCCGCGCTTCATACACTTCCTTAACTTCACAAATTTCTGAACATAGCGTACGTTCGGCTCCATGACGAAGGCAATCACCGTCTCCGGACTGCACAAGTCGTTCGGCAGGACACAAGCCCTCACAGGCCTCGACCTGGACGTCGAGACCGGCGAGGTGCACGGCTTCCTCGGCCCCAACGGCTCCGGCAAGTCCACGACCATCCGCGTCCTGCTCGGCCTGCTGCACGCCGACTCGGGCGCCGCCCAGCTCCTGGGCGGGAACCCCTGGACGGACGCCGTCGAACTGCACCGCCGGGTCGCCTACGTCCCCGGCGACGTCACCCTCTGGCGCAACCTCTCCGGAGGCGAAGTCATCGATCTCTACGGCAGGTTGCGCGGCGGCCTCGACAAGTCCCGCCGCGCCGACCTGATCGACCGCTTCGAACTCGACCCCACCAAGAAGGGCCGCACGTACTCCAAGGGCAACCGCCAGAAGGTCGCCCTCGTCGCCGCGTTCGCCTCGGACGTCGACCTGCTGATCCTGGACGAACCGACCTCGGGCCTCGACCCACTCATGGAGGAGGTCTTCCAGCGCTGCGTGGAGGAGGAACGCGACCGGGGCCGGACGATCCTCCTCTCCTCCCACATCCTCAGCGAGGTCGAGGAGTTGTGCGACCGGGTGAGCATCATCCGCAAGGGCCGCACGGTGGAGAGCGGTTCACTGGCCGACCTGCGCCACCTCACCCGAACCAGCGTGAGCGCCGAACTCACCGGCCCGCCCAACGGGTTGGCGTCCCTGCCCGGCGTGCACGACCTCGACGTACAAGGTCATCGCGTCCGCCTGCAGGTCGAAGCGGACCAACTCAACGCTGTACTAAGGTCGTTGACCGATTCGGGCGTACGGTCGCTCACCTCGAAGCCGCCGACGCTGGAGGAACTGTTCCTGCGCCACTACCAGGAGCAGGAGGCGGAATGACCACCGCCACGTTCCCCGCACGCACCGGCGCCTCGCGCCAACTGGCAGGCACCGGCGCCCTGTTGCGCTTCAACCTGCGCCGCGACCGGGTGGTGATCCCGTCCTGGGTCGCGGTGACGGCCCTGCTGGTCCTGTCACTCCCCAGCTCCCTGAAGAGCGTCTACTCCACCCCCGCCGAACGCGCCGACATCGCCCGCCAGATGCTCACGAACAGCTCGCTGCGCGCCACCTACGGCCCGGTGTTCAGCGACTCCCTGGGCGGCCTCACCGCCTGGCGCATCGGCGGCTACGCCGCGATCCTCGCCGGAATCATGAGCCTGATCGTCGTCGTACGGCACACACGGGACGAGGAGGAGAGCGGCCGGCAGGAACTGGTCTCCTCGGCGATGGTGGGCCGCCGCGCACCCCTGACGGCAGCCCTGCTGACGGCGTTCGTCGCCAACTCCGCGCTGGCGCTGCTGATCACGGCCGGGATGGCCGGGCAGGGCACGGCCGGAGCCCTGGCGCTCGGCCTCGGCATCGGCGGAGTGGGCATGGTGTTCGCGACGCTCGCGGCGATCGTCGCGCAGTTCACCGACAGCGGGAGGCTGGCGAAGGGCCTGACCGGCGGCCTGGTGGGAACGGCGTTCGTACTCCGGGCGGCAGGAGACTCCACGACCAACAACGCTTCCTCCCCCCTGACTTGGCTCTCCCCTATCGGCTGGCTGGAGAACCTGCGCCCGTTCGCGTCCGAACGCTGGTGGGTACTGGGCCTGTTCGCGGCGGCGGCACTCCTACAAGGCTCCGTGGCCTACGAGTTGGCAGGCCGCCGGGACGTGGGAATGAGCTTCCTGCCTGCCCGCCCCGGACCCGCCCACGGCCGCCTCCGCACGGCGGGCGCCCTGGCCTGGCGCCTCCAACGGGGTGCCGTACTGGGCTGGAGCGTGGGCTTCCTCGCGGCCGGGGTCGCCTTCGGCGGCATCACCAAGGGCGTAGCGGACCTGGTCGGCGACAACGCCAAGACCCGCGAGATCATCGAGCGGATGGGCGGCCAGTCCGGCATCGAGGACGCGTTCCTGGCCACGATGGTCGGCATGTTCGGCATGCTGGCCGCGCTGTACGCGGTCTCGTCGGTCCTACGGCTGCACAGCGAGGAGACCGGCGGACGCGCCGAACCGATCCTGGCCAACGCGGTGGGCCGCCTGCGCTGGGCGGCCGGCCACCTGACGATCGCCTTCGCGGGCGCGGCCCTGATCATGCTCCTGAGCGGCCTCGGCCTGGCTCTCGGCTACGGCGCCGAGCCCGGCCCCCTGCTCGCCGCCACCCTGGTCCAGCTCCCGGCGATCTGGACGTTGGGCGCCTTGGCGGTCCTGCTCCACGGACTCTCCCCCCGCCTGTCCCCGCTGTCCTGGGGCGCGGCCGGCCTCGCCCTTCTCCTCGGCTGGATCGGCCCGGCGCTGAACCTCCCCCAGGCGGTCCTGGACATCTCCCCCTTCGGCCACTTGCCGAAGCTGCCGGGGGGCGACATGGCGTGGGGGCCGGTGGTGACCCTCACGGGAATCGCCGCCGCCCTGGCCGCCGTAGGACTGGCGGCTCTACGGCGACGCGACCTCACGGCCTGATCGCGCCGGGTACGGGAACCTCCGGCGCGGCGCACGCGTCCGTCCCCGACATGGGACAACGCGCGCAGGCCGCCGGAGGGTGCCTGACCGCCGCACTCGGCGCGGGCCTGGGACTGGCGGTGTGGTCGTACGACGTCCGGGGCCGCTTCGAGCGGTTCGAGGCCGGCCCCGACTGGAGCGTCCTGTACGCCGAGTTGCCGCTGGCGATCCTCGGCGGGGTCGCCGTCGCGCTCGCCGCCTGGGCGCTGGTCCACCGCCTCAGACCGTGACGCGCAGCCCCTCCAGCCCCCGGATCACGAAGTTCGGTTTCCGTTCCGGCTCCGCGGCGAGACCCAGCGTCGGGGCCCGTTCCAGCAACGCGGCCATCGAGGCGGCCAGTTCGATACGGGCCAGGGGCGCGCCGATGCAGTAGTGGATGCCCGCGCTGAAGCTGATGTGCGGGTTGTCGGCGCGGCTCAGGTCGAGGCGCTCCGGGGCGGCGAAGACGTCCGGGTCATGGTTGGCGGAGCCGAAGAGCATCGCGATCTCCGCACCACGCGGGACGGTCGTACCGTCGATCTCGATCTCGTCCAGCACCCACCGCTCGAAGAGCTGGAGCGGGGTGTCGTAGCGCATCAACTCCTCGACGGCGGACGGGATCAGGGAGTGGTCCGAGCGGAGCAATGCCAGCTGATCCGGGTTGCGGAACAGTGCCCACCAGCCGTTGACCGTGGCGTTCACCGTCGCCTCGTGGCCCGCGTTCAGCAGCAGTACGGCGGTGGAGATCATCTCCTGCTCGGTGAGCCGGTCGCCCTCGTCGTGCGCCGCGATGAGACCGGAGATGAGGTCGTCGCCGGGTTCCTTGCGGCGGGCGGCGATCAACTCGCGTAGATACGACGAGAATTCGAGCGACGCGCGGACCGCCTTCGCCGCCGTGTCCTCGCTCGGGCTCAGCTCGTACATCCCGCAGATGTCCGCCGACCAGGGACGCAGCGGGGCACGGTCCGACTCCGGGATGCCGAGCATCTCCGCGATCACCGCGACGGGGAGGGGTTCGGCCACGTCCGTGAGCAGGTCGCCGCCGCCCCGGGCCACGAGTCCGTCCACCAGCTCACCGGCCAACCGGCTCACATACGGCTTGAGCTGCTCGACCGTCCTCGGGGTGAACGCCTTCGACACCAGGCGCCGGATGCGCGTGTGGTCCGGCGGCTCCAGGTCCAGCATCCCGAAGTCGTTGAGGGTGTGGAACGGCTCGTGCTCCGGCGGCGGTGCGGTGCGCCCGAAATCCTCGTGGGTGAACCGGTGCTGATACGTCCGCCCGAGCCGGCGGTCGCGCAGCAGCGCCGACACATCCGCGTGGCGCGGGACCAGCCACTGGTTCGTGGACTCGAAGTACTGCACACGGCCCCGGGCACGCAGCTCGGCGTAGGCGGGGTACGGGTCGGCGAGGAACGCCGGGTCCCAGGGATCGAAGACTGCCATGCACGGACGTTATGCCGACGATCCCCGTCCTGACCAGGGGGAATCGATATCACCGGCCTTGAGGCGCTCAACGAGGGCGGTGAAGGCGGGGTAGGGAAGGAGAGGGGGCCCGGGTGGACGGGTGGAGAGCTTGGAGTCGCGGACGGCTGTGCAAGTGGGGAGGGTGGCCGTTTCGACGCAGGTGTCGCCCCGGCCTCCACCGTCTCACCGACTCTGCGCCCACCACACGAACCCGGCAACCGCCGCACTTCCCAGGGCGGTACTCACACCGCGGACGACCCCGAACAGAGCAGTCCGCCCAAGTCGTCGGACAGTACGCCCGTTTCGAGTCCTGTCGCTCACGTGAACCCCCTGAGATGCCGAGCGGAAGCAGCGACGTCACGCTGCTTGTTGCCCATTCAGGGGCCGCAGGTGAGTTGGCACCACAGATGTCGTGACGGTCCGGATTCCGGACTTCTACACTCCAACTTGGTCGGAAATTCCGACTCTGAGCGGAACTTCCGACTCCAGGACGGTGGGGTGGAGCAACGCATGGCGTCACCGACGATGAGAGTCTTCTCCGACCTATGGGACGCCGCGCGCGCCCGTCAGACCACTGAGGGAAGCCGCGTGACTCTGCTCCGCGTGCAGAAATTGACCGGCGTACCGGTGGCCACCCTGAGCGACTGGCGCACCGGCCATCACGCCCCGCGCGACGCCGACCGCTTCCTGGAGGTCGTACGCCTCCTGTGCCAGTGGGCCGAACTGCCCGCCCCCAATGTCCGCGAGTGGATCCAACTGGTCGAGCCGAGAAGCAACTCAGGCGCCCCCGCCAACCACCTCTCGGGCAATTCCACGGACAGCGCACTGTGGACCACTTCCATGGTCGGGCTGGCGGACCGGCTGTCGCTTGGCTTCTCCGCCCCACATGTGGAAGTCGACGCCCTGTGTCTGACCGGTCAGTCACTGTCCCTGGCCGCGGCCAGGCCCGTGCAGGACATACACGCCGGAAGAATTCGTCCCGAGAAGGTATCCCTCCGTGTGCTGGTGCCGAGCCGGGACATCGACCTGGCCTTCCCGGTCTCGGCGCAAGGAGATCATTCAGTCAGTGATCAGCTGCATCAACGATGGCTGATGCGACGCAACGCCCACGCACAATCGCTGAGAACCGCACTGGATTCACTCCGCGCCTCCCACGGCATCGACGTCGACGTGACATTCCGGGCCCTCCCCTTCACCCCCGTCGTAGAGCTCTATCTGATCAACGGATCCGAAGCACTCTTCTCCTACTGCATAGCCGTGAAGCGCGAGGAGATGATCGACGGCCGGCCTTGGGAGTACTTTGACGCGATGACGGAATTGTCGCTGCAGAGACGATTTTCGTCGGCCACGACCGACTCGGCCGACGCAGCATTCGTCGAACAGTCCTATCTGTGGTTCAACTCCCTCTGGGAAACGGTCTCCACGGAGGCCATGACCATCAATTGACTACCCCGGCCGCACCAGCCGCGCCTCGTACGCGAACACCGCCGCCTGCGTCCGGTCCCGCAGCCCCAGCTTCACCAGGACACGGCTGACATGGGTCTTGATCGTCGACTCGGCTACCACCAACCGCTCCGCGATCTCCACGTTCGACAGCCCTTGGGCGATGAGGACCAGTACCTCCGTCTCCCGCTCGGTCAGCTCTCCGTACGCCGCCTGCTGCGCGGCCGGCATCAGCCGGGGCGACTCGGACAGCTTCGCGAACTCCGTGATCAGCCGCCTGGTCACGGAGGGGGCCAGCAGCGCCTCGCCGGCCGCCACCACCCGTACCCCGTCGGCGAGTTGGCGTGCCGAGGCGTCCTTGAGCAGGAAGCCGGAGGCTCCCGCGCGCAGCGCCTGGTACACGTACTCGTCGAGGTCGAAGGTGGTGAGCACCAGCACCTTCGCGGTGCCGTCCGCCGCGACGATCTCCCGGGTCGCCTCGATACCGTTCATCTCGGGCATCCGGATGTCCATCAGGACGACGTCCGGGGCCAGTTCACGCACCCGCTCGACCGCGTCCCGTCCGTTCACCGCCTCGCCGACGACCTCGATGTCCGGCATCGCGCCCAGCAGGACCGAGAAGCCCTCGCGCACCATCATCTGGTCGTCCGCGATCAGTACGCGGATCGTCATGCCTCACCTTCGCTCGCACTCGGAACCGGCAGGAACACCGTCACCTCGTAGCCGCCGTCGTCCGCCGGGGCGGCCGTCATCTCGCCGTTCAGCATGGAGACCCGCTCCCGCATCCCCGTGATGCCGTGGCCCGCGCCGGGCGAGGGCTTCACCAGACTCGGCTCGGGCATCGGGCCGTTGACTATCCGCAGGCCCAACCCGCCCAGCACGTAACCGATCTCCACGCGGGCGCTCGCACCGGGCGCGTGTCGCAGGGTGTTGCTCAACGCCTCCTGCACTATCCGGTACGCCGACAGCTCGACGCCCTGCGGGAGTTCACGCACCGCCCCCGTCAGCGCCTTGTCGACGCTCAGGCCGGCGTCGCGCACATTGGCGAGCAGCGCGTCCATGTCGGCGAGGGTGGGCTGCGGGGCGTCCGGCGCCTCGTAGTCCTCCGCGCGCACCACGCCCAGGACACGGCGCAGTTCGGTCAGGGCCGCCACCGCGTTCTCCCGGATCGTGACGAACGCGCGCTCCAGCTCCGGCGGCGGGTTCTCCACCCGGTAGGGCGCGGCCTCCGCCTGGATGGCGACCACCGACATGTGGTGGGCCACCACGTCGTGCAGCTCACGGGCGATCGTCGTGCGCTCCTCCAGGAGGGTGCGCCGGGACCGCTCGTGCGCCGTCACCGTCTGCTGCGCGGTCACCTCCTGCCGGGCCTCCCGGCGTATCTGCCAGACGGCGACGCCGAGCAGCACCAGCGCGGAGAGGAACAGCATCTGCGCGCTGTTCGAGCCGAAGGCGTGGCCGCCGGCGAGGCTGGTGGCGCCGATGCCGTAGACCGCCGTCAGCGCCCACATCCAGGCGGCCGTGCGCGGTCGGGTGCGTATCGCCACGATCGCGAGCACGGACAGATGACAGACGAAGCTGCCGGTCCGCCACGGCCAGTCGTCGTCGAACTCGGTCGCCAGGGCGGTGGCGACCGGGGTCGCGGCCATGGACAGCCAGAACGCGCCGACCGGCCGCACCATGGTCAGCAGCACCGGCACCAGGGCGAGCAGGCCGAGGATCACGTTGCTGCCCGCGCCGCGGGCCTCGTCGTTCGTCGCGACGAGCATCGCGAGCAGGCCGACCGCGGTGATCAGGGCGTGCGGGCTCCAGGCCGCGTACTCCCGTGCCCGCCCCTTCAGGCGGCGGGTCAGCGGGCCGTCGGCGGTGGAGGGAGGCAGCGGGCGGTACGCGAAGGCGTCGTGGAACAGGTCCTGCCGCAGTCCGCGCAGGGCGTCCGCGGCAAGCCTGAACTCCGGGCTGCGCGGCTTGGCCCCGCCCGTCGGCGGCAACTGCTGGGTCGTCTCGGTCACATTCAAAACGGTAGGCGGAGGGGCGGGTAGCCGTCGTCACCTGTGAGAAGGGTCCTGGGGCGTCCGTCTCAAGTACTACGGGTATGCCTGACGACCGGGCTTCAGCGGCCCCCGCCCGGCCGCACCAACCCCGACTCGTACGCGAAGACCGCCGCCTGCGTACGGTCCCGCAGCCCCAACTTCACCAGGATGCGGCCGACATGGGTCTTCACGGTCTGTTCGGCGACGACCAGGTGCTCGGCGATCTCCGCGTTGGACAGGCCCTGCGCGATCAGCGCGAGCACCTCCGTCTCGCGTTCGGTGAGGTCGCCGACGCGTGACTTGAGCGGGGTGCGCGGTGTCCCGTTCAGCCGGGAGAACTCGGCGATCAGACGGCGGGTGACACCCGGCGCGAGCAGTGCGTCGCCGGCCGCCACCACCCGTACCGCCTCGGCCAGTTGCTCCGCGGACGCGTCCTTCAGGAGGAAACCGGAGGCACCGGCGCGCAGCGCCTCGTACACGTACTCGTCGAGGTCGAAGGTGGTGAGCACCAGGACCTTTATCTGCGGGGTCGCATCCGTGATGCGGCGGGTGGCCTCGATGCCGCCGAGCTCGGGCATGCGGATGTCCATGAGGACGACGTCCGGGGCGAGTTCGGCGACCTTGGCCACCGCGTCCAGGCCGTCGACCGCCTGGCCGACCACCTCGATGCCGGGCTGGGCGTTCAGCAGCACGGTGAAGCCCTGGCGGACCATCTGCTGGTCGTCGGCGATGAGTACACGGATGGTGCCGCTCGTCATGGGGTCTCGTCTCCTGTCGGGAAGATGATCTCGGGGGCGGCGGATGCGGAGGGTCCGGGGTCGGCGGATGTGCCGGGGTCTGCGGAAGTGCCGCGAGCAGTGGAGAGGCCGCGAGCGGTGGGTCTGTCGGGGGCATCGGGACCGTGCGGGCCACCGGGTCCGTCGCGTCCATCGAGTCCGTCGGGTCCATCAAGTCGGTCGGGGCCGTCGGGTCCGTCGGGGAGTGCGACGCCGTCCCTGGGGAGGAACGCGACGACCGCGAAGCCGCCCTGGAACGTGCTCGCCGCGGTCAGGTGCCCGCCGAGCATGGCCGCGCGCTCCCGCATACCCAGCAGCCCGTGCCCGGCGCCCGGGGACGGCGGGGCGGCCTGCTGCGGGCGGGAGTTGGTGATGATCAGCCGCAGTCCGTCGGGGTCGTGGGCGACCTCGACGGCGACGGTGGAACCGGGGGCGTGACGCAGCGCGTTGCTCAGGGCCTCCTGGACGATCCGGTACGCCGACAGCTCCACACCGGGTGCCAGCGGGCGCACCTCGCCTCTCACGTCGCCGCGCACATCGAGACCGGCGGCCCTGGTGTTCTCGATCAGGGCGTCCAGGCGGTCGAGGGTGGGCTGCGGGGCGTCGGGGGCGGTACCGGTGCCGGGGCCGCCCAGGGCGTAGGGGTCGTCGGGATACTCCGGGTTCTCCGAGCGGAGCACACCGAGGACCCGGCGCAGTTCGGCGAGAGCTTCGAGGGCGTTCTGTCTGATGCCGTCGAGGTTCTCCTTGAGTTCCTCCGACGGGTTCTCGACCAGGAGGGGCGCCACTTGGGCCTGGATGGAGATCACCGACATGTGGTGGGCGACCACGTCGTGCAGCTCGCGGGCGATACGGCTGCGCTCCTCCAGGAGGGTGCGGCGGTTTCGCTCCTCCGCCGTGATCGTGACCTGCTCCACGAGTTGGGTACGGGCCTCGCTGCGACCGCGCAGGGCGGTGCCGATGAGCACGGCCACCGCGCAGACGGCCACCGCGACCGTGCCCGTCGAGGAGTAGCGCTGGGCACCCACGAGACCCTGGATGACGAACGTCGTCAGGGCGGTCGCGGCCAGCGCCGCGAGAGCCTTGCGGGTGGGCACGCGCAGGGCCACGAACAGCAGGACAACGGCCTGGACGATAACTTCGGTGGTACTCCAGGGCCAGTTGGGGCCGGGGGTCACTCCGGGGAGGGGATCCATGGTGGGGAGGGGATCCATGGCAGCACGCACGGTCAGCGCGGTGAAGGCCGTGGCGGTGAGGGACAGGGCCCAGGCGGGGACGGGACGACGCAGGGCGAGGACCAGGGCGACGCCCTGCGCGAAACCGGCCAACAGGCCCTGGAGTACGCCCAGTTTGTACTCGCTCATCATCTCGTCCGTGCCGGACAGGGAGAGGCCGAGAGCGGCGAGGGAGACGAGGGCGTACGTGATGTAACGCAGCCAGCGGTGTCCGGGGAACAGGACGGGTGCGGTGGGCGGGGACCCGGCACCGTCGGCGGCTGCGTTCACCCGGTCAACCCTAGGCACGGTGAGGGCTCTTCGCTGCCGGGTGGGGCGGGTGGGTGTGGGCGCGGGCGACCCGTGCGTGGCGTGACGGGCGGCGCCTCGGACCCTGTTCGTACACCCGGAACGCCGCCCAGCAGACCGTCAGCGTCAGCGCGAACACCGGGAGCCAGGCCAGTCGCGCCGCCACCCAGGTCAGGTCGTCGGGGCGGGTGTGCAGGCCGGGCAGACGGCCGGCGGGCAGGATCGCGGCCGTGGTGGCCATCAGGGCGGTCTGGTGCCAGAGGAAGACCGTCATCGCCGAGAGGTTGACCAGGGCCACCGCCGACCAGGCGAGCGGGCGGCGCAGGGCGCGGCGCAACCGGTCCCGGAGCAGCAGGGCCAGACCGCACTGGGCCAGGCCGAAGGTGACGGCGGCCAGGGTCGGCGGGTCCAGGTTGGAGATCGTGGTGCCGGGGACGCCGACCATCGACGCCGGGTAGCCCGCCCAGAGGACGAGAGCCGCCGTCGCCGCCGTACCGCCGGCCAGCAGGACCCAGCCCGCCCGGGCCCGGTCCAACTCGCCGCGGGTCCAGGCCGCGCCGAGGGTGTAGGGCACGAGCCAGCCCGCCGCGACGTTGACCCAGCCGAGCCAGGAGGGGCCGCCGAGCCCGAAACGGATCAGGTCCACGTGCAGTACGACGGCCAGCGGCCACAGCGGGTTGAGCCGGGTCAGGAGCGGGGTGGCCGCTGTCAGGCCCGCGAACACGACCAGGAACCACATCGGTGACAACGCCAGCTTGACCAGCGCGCGGACGGTCTCGAAGTCCGTGCCGGACAGGAGCAGCGCGACGGCCGTCACGGTCCACACGACGAGGACCGCGGCGACCGGTGTGAACAGCCGGGACAGCCGGGCGGCCAGCCATTGGCCGTACGTCGTGCCCTGGGCGCGTGCGGAGGTGTATCCCCGGGTCGCCACGTGGCCGCCGACCAGGAAGAACACCGACAGCGTCTGGAACACCCAGGAGATGGGCGCCAGCCACGGCATGTCCCGCAACGGGCTCGCCGTGTGCAGGGTGCCGCCGTCCGCGACCAGGGCCGTCACCAGCCAGTGGCCCAGGACGACACCGAGGATCGCGAAGGCGCGCAGGGCGTCCACGGCACGGTCCCGGTCGGGCGGGGTCGCGGCGTCGAGGCGGACGGCGGCCCGGCGGAGGCGTTCACGCATGGGTCACCTCCGTGGTCTCGCCGAGGACGATCCGGGCGAGGTTGGCCAGGGAGGCCGAGCCCGGTGAGAAGTAGTCGCTGTGGCCGCCGTCTCCGGCCGCGAAGACGCGGGCGCCGAACTCCGGGGACACCGGGTCGGTACCGAAGCCGACGGTCGTACCGAACAGGTCGGCGCTGACGTGCGGGACGTCCCCGACCCAGTCGTCGGCGCCGCGCGCCGCCCAGACGCGGGCCGAAGTACGCAGCCCCGCGGCGGAGTCGGCGCCCGTGCCGGGGCTGCCGACGAGGACGAGGTCGGACACGTCCAGGCCGGCGGCGGCTCGGCCGCACACGACCGTGCCGTACGAGTGGCACAGCAGCGCGATCCGCGCCGTGCGGCCGGTGATGCCGTGCAGCTGCCGTATGAACTCCCGTAGATGCGGGGCCGCCTGGTCCGCTCTGCCGGCGGTCAGCACCGTGGTGCTCACCGTGCGCGGGGTGTCGTAGCCGAGCCAGGAGACCACCGCTGTGCGGGAGTTCGGGGCGTCGTGGGTCAGTTGGCGGCGGAGGTTCAGCGCGGTGGCACGGAAGCGGTCGTAGGTGTCGAGCGAGGTGTCCGAGCCCGGGACCAGGACGGCTATGCGGTCGGCGTGGGCCAGGTCGCCGAGGACCTCCGTCGCCAGGCCCGGGCCACGGCCGTCGTAGGCGAGGAGGTGCCGGGCCGGGTCGGCCATGGCGCGGTCCGTCGCGGCGCGACGCTCGTCGCCGTCGGCGGCGGCCATGCGGGACGCCTCGGCGGCGTTGGCGCCGTTCGCCGCGTATGTCCCGTCCAACGTGGCCGGGGTGAGCGGGGCGAGCGCGGCCGGAGCGGGGGCGGGGATCTCGGGCCGGGCCGCGGCCGAGAGGGGTATCACGACGGCGCCTATGACGAGCGCGGCGAGGAGCGCGCGGCGCCAACTACCAGTACGACGAGGCTTGTTGCGGGCGCGTGGCGCCTCGGCCTCCCCGGTCGGGCCCCTCTCCACCGAGTCGGCCACCGCCGTACCGGTCTCCGCGCAGGCCTCGACCACCCCCCTGCCCAGCCCCATGTCCGTCTCCCCTCCCGCTCGGCCCGCCGTCGGGCCGATCTGGAAGGGAAATTACGGATCCGCGGTCGTCGTCCGCGTCCCGCCAGGGAACTCACCTGCGCTGTAGCTCTCAGGTACTACGGGTATGACGCGGGTGGGAGAAGTTGCTCACCACGCCAGTTGTGCGATCTCCTCCGCCACCACCGCGCACGCGTCCGCCGCCGGGTCGATCAGGGGGAAATGGCCGACGTCCTCCAGGAGCGTGAGGCCCACGACCTCGCCGGACTTCGCCGCCGCGTCCGCGTACGACTCGGCGACCGCCTGCGGGACCACGAGGTCGGCGCGGCCCTGGACCAGCGTGGTCGCGATGCCGGTGGGAAGCAGGAGCGTCGGATCGGCGTACGGCAGCCGTTCCGCGAACTTGGCCTCTCCCCCCAGGAGTTGACCCGCCGCTCCCCCGCACACCGCGAGCTTCTCGGCGACCGTGAAGTCGGCGATCGGGGCGAGGGCGACCACACCGCGCAGCGCGGCGGGGGCGTCGGTGCGCCAGGGGGCGTCCTTGGGGAGGACGTGCCGGGCCGCCGCCCACAGCGCGAGATGACCGCCCGCCGAGTGGCCGGTGATCACCGTGCGGCGCCGATCGGCCTGCGGAAGCGCCTCCCGGACGAGCGCGGGCAGCGCGTCTAGCGCCGCCGCGACGTCGTCGAAGGTCTCCGGCCAGCGGCCCGCGACCGGGCTCGTACCGCCCTGCGCGGGCAGTGCGGCCCCCCGTCGGTACTCGACATTGGCCACCGCGAACCCCCGCCGGGCCAGGAAGTCCGCGAACGGGGTGATGTGCCGGCGGTCGTACGGCGCCCGCCACGCACCCCCGTGCAGTACGACGACCAGCGGCGCCGGTTCGCCCGGCACCCGCTCGCCGTGCGGGGCGTAGAAGTCGATCACCTGGTCGGGGTGGTCGCCGTACGCGGCGGTGCTGTCGGGTTCCACGGCGGGGTGCGAGAAGGCCGACTCCTCTTCTGCGGCGGCTGCGGCGGCACGTGCGGCAGCGGCGTCGTCCGGCATGCTCCAACCTCTCAGCGACGATGGGGGCACCTCCCAGGCTTTCGGGCACTGGGGGAGGACTTGGACGGAACGGGATGTGACGGGATATGGCGACCAGGAGCGAAACACACGAAGAAATTCGGCCGTCCGCCGGACGCTACCAGGCCAGTGACGTGCACGGAGACCGCGGTTGTCACGCCCGGTGAGGCGTAAACGGTTCTGCGGTGCACGTCACCGGCACATCACTGGCACATCACCGACATCTAACCACTCCAGCGACCTACGGCGGTTAGACCGGGATACACAGTTCCCAGAGGTCCTAGCGGACCAGGTCCCCCAGCACCCGCGCCGCCCGCTCCACGTCCCCGAACCCGACGTACAGCGGTGTGAATCCGAACCGCAGCACGTCCGGGTGCCGGAAGTCGCCGACCACACCCCGCTCGATCAGCCGCTTCATCACGTCACCGGCGTCCGCGCAGCGCAGCGCGACCTGGCTCCCCCGTTCCGCATGAGCCACCGGAGTCACCGACTCCACCCGCCCGGACGGCACGTACGACGCCACGCACTCCAGGAAGAAGTCCGTCAGCGCAAGGGACTTGGCCCGCACCGCCCCGACCGAGACGCCGTCGCCGTCCCACACGTCGAGGGCCGCCTCAAGGGCGAGCATGGACAGGATGTCCGGGGTGCCGACCCGGCCGCGCAGCGCGCCCGGGGCCGGTTCGTAGGCGGGCCGCATGCCGAAGGGTTCGGCGTGCGAGTTCCAGCCCGGGAGCGGGGAGTCGAAGCGGTCCTGCAACTCCTCGCGCACATACAGGTACGCCGGTGAACCCGGGCCGCCGTTCAGGTACTTGTAGGTGCAGCCGACCGCGAGGTCCACCCCGTGCTCGTCGAGTCCGACCGGCAGGGCGCCCGCGCTGTGGCACAGGTCCCAGACGGCCACGGCACCCGCCGCGTGTACGGCGGCGGTGAGCGCGGGCAGGTCGTGCAGCCGGCCGGTGCGGTAGTCGACGTGGTTGAGGAGCACCGCCGCCGTACGGTCGCCGAGCACGCCCGGCACCTCGGCCGGGGTCACCGGCCGCACCGTGCACCCGGTCATCCGGGCCGCCGACTCGGCGATGTACCCGTCCGTGGGAAAGGTCGTGGCGTCGACGACGATCTCGTCCCGCCCCGAGCCCGCCATCCGCACGGCCGCCACAACCGCCTTGAACACATTGACACTTGTGGAGTCGCCGACGACGATCTGCCCGGCCGCGGCCCCGACCAGCGGGGCGATCCGGTCGCCGATCCGCTCGGGCGCGGTCCACCACCCGCTCTCGTCCCAGGACCGGATCCGCAGCTCGCCCCACTGCCGCCGTACGACGTCCTCGACCCGGCCGGGGACGGACACCGGCAGCGCGCCGAGCGAGTTCCCGTCCAGGTAGACGACATCGCCACCGAGGACGAACTGCGAACGCACGCCCGCGAGTTCATCGGCGGCGTCCAACTTCTCTGCCTTCAGCGCGAGTTCAGACATGGGAGCGCGCCGTCCACAGCTCGGGGAACACGTTCTTCTGCGCGCGCTTCTCCAGCCAGGCCACCCCGGCGGAGCCGCCCGTCCCGGTCTTCGCGCCCATCGCGCGCCGGGTGGCGACGAGATGGTCGTTGCGCCATCGCCACACCAGCTCGGCGACATCGGTCAACGCCTCGCCGAGCCGGGCGAGTTCGTCGCCGGGGTCACCGGAGTAGAGGGCGGTCCACACCTCCTCCACCTCCGCCGACGGCTCGTAGCGCAGCGACACGTCACGCGTGAGCACGGCCTCGGGGACCGTGTGCCCGCGCCGGTCGAGAAGCCTCAACACCTCGTCGTAGAGGCTCGGTTCGTGCAGTGCCTTCTCCAGCTCGGCGTGCACGCGCGGGGCGCCGCGGTGCGGGACGAGCATGGACGCGGACTTCTCGCCGAGCAGGAACTCCATCCGGCGGTACATCGCGGACTGGAAGCCGGAGCCCTCGCCGAGGGCGGCACGGTAGGAGTTGAACTGCGCCGGCGTGAGCTGGCCGAGGGGCCGCCAGGAGGCGTTGAGCGCCTCCAACTCCCGTACAGAACGCTTCAGCGCGTCGATCGCGACCGGCACCCGGTCCTCGCGCAGGGCCCGCGCGGCGGTCTCCCACTCGTGGACGATGACGGTGAACCACAGCTCCATGACCTGGGTGGTGACCAGGAAGACCATCTCTCCGGGGTCGTCGGAGCGGGTGTGCTGGAGGTGGGTGAGGACGTCGGCCTGGACGTAGTCCTCGTAGGGGGTCGTTCCCTGGAAGTCGAGATGCGGGGCCTCGGGCTCCTGCGTTTCCTGAGCCGGTTGGGACATCGCTGTCTCCTGATGCGTACTCCGGGTAGCGGTCCGCCCCTGCCGAATTCCGACACGGGGGCCCCGGTCCCCACCGGGCATCCTCCCCAATGGTCCCCCGAGACCGCAAGGTCCGCCTGGTCACACCAGGCGGACCCGCATCACTGCACCCGGACTACGGGACTAGCCCAGCGTCTGGGCCGCCGTCGGCGAGGAGTCCTTCAGGAACTGGCTGCACCGCGCGTACTCCTCCTGCTCCCCGATGGCCTGCGCGGCCCGCGCGAGGGCGTGCAGGGCACGCAGGAAGCCACGGTTCGGCTCGTGCTCCCAGGGCACCGGTCCGTGGCCTTTCCAGCCGTTGCGCCGCAGGGAGTCGAGCCCGCGGTGGTAGCCCGTACGGGCATAGGCGTACGACTCCACGACGCTGCCCCGCTCGAACGCGTCGTCGGCCAGCAGGGCCCAGGCGAGCGAGGAGGTCGGATACTTCGCGGCGACTTCGGCGGGCGTCGCCCCGCTCGCGAGAAGGTCGCGCGGCCCGGGGTCTTCGGGGAGGTGGGTCGGGGGCGGTCCCCCGAGGAGGTTCTCGTGAATCGTCATGGGTTCCAGTCTCCCCCAGGGGCGGCGATTGACCGGCATCCGCCCGCTACCCCGCGTCGAGACGCCCCTTCCCCAACCGTGGCTCCAGCGGCGGGGCCGTGATCGAGCCGTGGGTGAGGCACTCCGGGCGGCGGCAGTCCGGGGCCGGGCGGCGGACCGTCGTGCAGGCCAGGATCGAACCCGCCACCAGTACCCCCGCGCACCACCCCATCGCCCGGTCGAAGGCGTGGTCGAAGGCGCTCGCCGAGCGGTACGCCTCCGAACCCATCCCCGCGAGCAGCGGCAGCGCGGCGATCGCGATGAGGCCGGCCGCGCGGGCCGCCGCGTTGTTGATGCCGCTGGCCAGGCCCGCGCGAGCCGTGTCGACGGAGGCCAGGACCGTGGCCGTCAGAGGGGCGACCAGGATGACCATGCCGGCGCCCATCACGAGGAGCGCGGGTACGACGTCGGCGAGGTAGGAGGCGTCCGGGCCGACCCGCAGCATCAGCAGCATCGCCGCCGCACACAACAACGGCCCGACGGTGAGCGGGATGCGGGGGCCGATGCGCTGGGCCAGTTCGCCCGAGCGGGCCGAGAACAGGAGCATCAGGGCGGTCGTGGGGAGCAACGCCGTGCCGGCCTCCAGTGCCGAATAGCCTGCCACTACCTGGAGTTGGAGCGCTGTCAGGAAGAAGAAGCCGCCGAACGCCGCGTAGACGCAGAGCGTGACCAGGTTGACCGCCGTGAACTGGCGGGACGCGAAGATGCCCGGCGGCATCATCGGATCGGGGCTGCGCTTCTCGACGTAGACGAAGGCGACCCCCGCGGCCACGCCCGCCACGGCGGTGACGATCACGACCGGCAGCGGGCCGTCGGCCGCCTCGATCAGCGCGTATGTGACGAGGGCGAGTGCGATCGCGCCGAGTGCCGCGCCCAGTACGTCGAAGCGGCCGTGGGTGCGGCCGTCCGCCGACTCGGGGACGTGGCGTACGGCGATGGGGGCGCACACCAGCGCCATCGGCACGTTGATCAGGAACACCCAGCGCCAGCCGGGGCCGTCCACCAGCCAGCCGCCCAGGAACGGGCCGATCGCCGCGCCGATACCGCCGAAACCGGACCACAGGCCGACCGCCCTGGCCCGGTCGTCGGGGTGGAAGGAGGCCTGGATGAGGGCGAGGGAGCCGGGGGTGAGGAGCGCGCCGCCGATGCCCTGGAGCGCGCGGGCGGCGATCAGGACACCGGCGTTGGGGGCCAGACCGCACAGCAGCGAGGCCGCCGCGAACCAGACCACGCCCAGGACGAAGATCTTGCGGCGGCCGTAACGGTCGCCGAGCGAGCCGCCGAGGAGGATCAGCCCGGCCAGCGTCAGCATGTACGCGTTGACCGTCCACTGGAGGGCGGCCAGGTCGGCGTCGAGATCGCGGCCGATGCGGGGCAGGGCCACGTTGACGACGGTGGAGTCCACCATGGCCATGCTGGAGCCGAGCACCGTGGTCAGCAGGATCCACTTGCCCTGGGGCGAGGCGAGTCGGACGTCGGAGGACATGCCCCAGGTATACAACGAGCCCGGTGCCGTAGCACCGGGCTCGCGAAACAGACGGACAGACCGACGGGCGGACGGACTTACTTGATCTTCGTGCCCGTCGAGCGCAGGTTCGCGCACGCCTCCGTGACACGCGCGGCCATCGACGCCTCGGCCAGCTTGCCCCAGGTGCGCGGGTCGTAGGTCTTCTTGGAGCCGACCTCGCCGTCGACCTTCAGGACACCGTCGTAGTTCTTCAGCATGTGGTCGGCGACCGGGCGCGTGAACGCGTACTGGGTGTCGGTGTCGAGGTTCATCTTCACCACGCCGTTCTCCAGCGCGGTGGCGATCTCCTCGGCCGTGGAGCCGGAGCCGCCGTGGAAGACGAAGTCGAACGGGGACGCCTTGCCGTACTTCGCGGCCACGCCGTCGCTCAGGTCCTTGAGCAGCTCGGGGCGGAGCACGACGTTGCCCGGCTTGTACACGCCGTGCACGTTGCCGAAGGACGCGGCCAGCAGGTAGCGGCCCTTCTCGCCGAGACCGAGCGCCTCGACCGTACGGATCGCGTCGTCGACCGTGGTGTAGAGGGAGTCGTTGATCTCGTGCGAGACGCCGTCCTCCTCGCCGCCGGTCGGGGTGATCTCCACCTCAAGGATGATCTTCGCGGCGGCGGCGCGGGCCAGCAGCTCCTGCGCGATGGCGAGGTTGTCGGCGAGGGTCTCCGCCGAGCCGTCCCACATGTGGGACTGGAACAGCGGGTTGCCGCCGGCCTTCACGCGCTCCTCGGAGACGGCGAGCAGCGGACGGACGTAGCCGTCGAGCTTGTCCTTGGGGCAGTGGTCGGTGTGCAGCGCGACCGTGACCGGGTACTTCTGGGCGACGATGTGCGCGAACTCGGCGAGGGCCACGGAACCCGTGACCATCTCCTTGGCGTACTGGCCGCCCAGGAACTCGGCACCACCCGTGGAGATCTGGACGATGCCGTCGCTCTCGGCCTCCGCGAAGCCGCGCAGCGCAGCGTGCAGGGTCTGGGTCGAGGTCACATTGATGGCCGGGTAGGCGAACTTGCCTGCCTTCGCCCGGTCGAGCATCTCGTTGTAGACCTCGGGGGTTGCGATGGGCATCTGTCCGCTCCTTGGTATGTGCGGGTTGGCGATCTGCGCGATCTGCGATCTGCGTACTTCGGCCCTGACCTAGACCTTGGGTGCGACGTCGTCGTCGTGCCCATCTTTCCAGACATGGCCGAATGGTCGGGGCGGGAGGTCAGTCCAGGTTCAGATCGTCCTTGGAGTACGCGAAGAGGTACGGCACTCCCGCGCCCGCCTCGATCTTCTCGGCGGCGCCGGTCGCCCGGTCCACGATGGTGGCGACGCCGACGACCTCGGCACCGGCCGCGCGCACGGCCTCGACGGCGGTGAGCGGGGAACCGCCGGTGGTCGAGGTGTCCTCGACCACCAGGACCCGGCGGCCCGCGATCTCCGGGCCCTCCACCTGGCGCTGCATGCCGTGCGCCTTCGCGGCCTTGCGCACGACGAAGGCGTCCAGCTTCCGCCCGCGCGCGGCGGCGGCGTGCAGCATCGAGGTGGCGACCGGGTCGGCGCCCATCGTCAGGCCGCCGACCGCGTCGAAGTCCAGGTCGGCGGTCAGGTCCAGCAGCACCTGACCGACGAGCGGGGCGGCCTCCCCGTCGAGGGTGACGCGCCGGAGGTCGATGTAGTAGTCGGCCTCCAGACCCGACGACAGGGTCACCTTGCCGTGCACCACGGCCTTGTCCTTGATCTGCTGCAGCAGCACGCCGCGTACGTCCGTCATGCCTGTCAGCTTAGAGGCGATGCCCACCGGCCTAGAAGCGCGTCCACGCCCAGGTCATTGTGGCTTCCAGCGGCTCGATCGGGGTGACCAGGCGGGGCAGGGTGTTGAGGCCGTTCGGCGGACCGGTCTGCGGTTCCACGCAGACGGCGGCCTCCTGCTCGTCGTAGACGACGACCCACTGCTCCGGGCTCGTCACCTTCAGCGCCAGCTGTCCCGGCCAGGTCAGCGTGACGTCGACGCCGTCCGGCATGCCGAAGCAGTCGTCCCAGGGGCTGGGCTTCACGTCGATGCGGTTGCCGGTGGGGAGGTGGTCGTCGCCGCGCTCCTCCTGCCAGGCGGGGCTGAAGTCGACGAGCACGTCCTCGCCGCCGAGGTTGCGGTGGAACCACGGGTGCCAGCCGATCTGCGCCGGGAACGAGTTGTCGTACGCCTCGATCGCCATGGTGAGCGTCAGGGTGTCCGCGGTCAGCGCGACGGCCTGGGTGACGCGGCCCGGGAAGGGCCACGGCTCGACCAGGTCGTACGTGATGACCGCCTCGTCGGCGGTCCGGCGGGCGGTGCGCCAGACGCCGTCGCGGACGGTGCCGTGGATGGCGTGCGGCGGGGAGTTGAGGGGCATCTGGTGGACGGTCCCGCCGTCCATGAAGCGGCCGTCGCGGATCCGACCGCACCAGGGGACCATCGGGAAACACCCGAACCGCTCGCCCTGGCGCAGCAGTTCGGTGCCGCCGACGCGAAGTCCTCCGATACGGCCGCCGTTGCCCGGCTGCACCGTCACTTCCGCGTCGCCCGCGGTCAGCGTGATCTCTTCGTTACTCACGGCACGACCCTACTGGGCCGCTCAACGACGTTTGCGCAGCACCCTGTTCACCACGATCGCCGACGCCAGGACCAGCGCGGCAGCGGGGGCCGCCCAGCGGAGCGTGGCGTTCGCCGAGACGGTCTGCGGCGCGGGGACCGGGGCGTAACGCCCGCGCGGCGGCGCGTGGTCGACCTCCTCCGCGCTGCGGCCGATCATCGTGCGGCGGGCGTGCGCCGCTTCGGCGGGGGGCTGAGGCGTCTCGGCGAAGGTCTCGGAGACGTGGAGCTCCTCGATGGCGCCCGCCAGGTCCACCTCCGGGTCGTCCAGATCCACGTCGTCGGCTTCCACGTCGTCCACGTCATCGACTTCTACGGCGTCCACGTCATCCACGTCGTCGGTGTCGTCGGTGTCGTCGGCCTGCTCCGGCTCCTCACCCAGGTTCGCCGCGAACCGCTCCAGCAGCCTGGTCGTCGCCGCGCTCACCGCGTCCGGGGCCAGTTCGGTGACCCGGCCGTCCGCCGTCGCCGTACCGTCGAAGGTGATCGTGGAGCCGCCGTCGGACTCCCGGACGCGGACGGTGAGGGCGAGTTTGACGGAGCCGGAGCCGCGGACCTCGGTCGCGTCGCCCTCGACGGCGTAGGAGCCGTCGTCCCGGGCGGAGACGCGGACCGACCCCCGGTAGGTGATGGAGTGGCCGCCGACGCGCACCTTCAGGCGGCCGGCGACGGGTTCGGTGCCGGCGTCCTGCTGGAGGCCGGGGACGGCGCGGGCGACCCGGGCGGGGTCGCCGAGCGCGGATCGCAGCCGCTCGGGCGGAACCGGAACGTGCACCTCATGCTCCATGCTTGCGGAGCCTACCTAGGTTGACCCCGGGTACACCTGCCGTTGCCGGGAAGTGCCGCCGTGTTGGAGCGGACCGGCAGCACATCAGTACCGCGGGTGCACCAACGTAGAAGCCGGCAGGCCCGGCACCCACGTCCGCTCCGCCGCCCGTTCGTCGCTCTCCAGCCCCCGCTCCGCGGGCACCGCCCCCCGCGCCGCCAGCACGAACCCCCAGTCGCGCGGCGAGCGGGACGTTCCGGCCGTGCGGTCGGGGCCCGCCGCGAAGCCCGAGGCCCGGCCGCCGACACGGTAGGGGACGGGGTGGAGGCCGGCCGCGCGGAGGGTGGAGACGACCGTCCAGAAGACGCGGCGCCGGGAGGAGACCGGTCCCGCGTGCACGACCAGCCGGCCCCGCTCGGTGAGGGCGCGGCGGGCGAGGCCGTAGAACTCCTGGGAGTACAGCTTGGTGCTGGCGGTGATGCCGGGGTCGGGGAGGTCGGCGACGACCACGTCGTACGTCCCGGGGTGGACCCGGCGCAGCAGGTCGAAGGCGTCGCCGGTGGTGACGTGGACGCGCGGGTCGCCGTAGACGTGGTCGTTGAGCGCGGCCAGGGCGGAGTCGTGGCGGCCCAACTGGACGACGGCCGCGTCGAGTTCGACGATGTCGACGCGGCGCACGCCCCGGTGGCGGAGGACGTCACGGGCCGCGAGTCCGTCGCCGCCGCCCAGGACGAGCACGCGCGCGTGGGGGCCGTCCATCGCGGGGTGGACGAGGGCCTCGTGGTACCGGCGCTCGTCGCGTCCGCTGACCCGCAGGCGGCCGTCGAGGAAGAGGTCGAGGGGGCGGCCGTGGTCGCCGCCGGTGAGGACGACCTCCTGGACGTCCGTCTGGAGAGCCACCCGGACGTCCTTGCCGTAGACCGCGTGCCGTGCGGCCCGTTCGAAGTCGTCGACCAGTACGGCGGCGGAGGCAAGCAGGCCCAGAACTGTGAGGTTGGTGATCACCAGGAGCCAGCGGCCCCGGCGGGTGAGGTCGCGGCGGAACAGGCCGAGGACCAGACAGCCGCCGGCGACCACGTTGACCGTGCCGGTGAGCAGGGTGCCGGTCAGCTGGCCCAGGAAAGGGAGGAGCAGGAAGGGGAACGCGAGGCCGCCGACCAGTGCGCCGACGTAGTCCGCCGCGAAGAGGTCGGCCACCGCGCCGCCCGCGTCCTGGCGGCGGATGCGCTGGATCAGCTCCATCAACAACGGCACCTCGGCGCCGATCAGCAGACCGATCGCGAGGGAGAAGGCGACCAGGAGACAGCGCGGACCCTGCGCCCACAAGCCGCCCCAGCTCCCGGTCCAGGCGAAGACCGCGTACAGCGCCATCGCACTGCAGCCGCCGATCAGCGCGAGGGCCGCCTCGACCGCGCCGAAACCGGCCGCCGCGTGCCAGCGCAGCCGCTTCGCGGCGAGCGAGCCGATGCCCATCGCGAAGACCATCACGGAGAGGACGACGGACGCCTGGGTGACCGAGTCGCCGATCAAGTACGAGGCGAGGGCGACGAGTTCGAGTTCGTACACGAGTCCGCAGGCCGCGCAGACGAAGACCCCCGCGAGCACCAGGAACCGGCCCGTGCCCGGCCGTACGGGCAGCCGCGCGGGGCCTGCCCACGGCGGCTGCGTACCCGGCCGGGCCGGCGCGTGCGGTTCGATCACGCTGCGACGTTACGTCACGGGACGGGCACGCTTCGTCACCCACACGTGTGGAATGTGTTTACGACGGCCGGGGGTGGCTCAACCCTCCGGCGCAGCCCCGCTGTGGCCCTACGCCTCAGACCGGAGACGGCACCGGATGGCCCACCGGCACCCGTACGCCCACCTTCGTCCGCGTCGCCACCAGCTGGCCGTCCTGCGGATAGGCGTGCCAGGTGCGCCAGTGCACCTGGCCCTCGTACCGCTGGGCGAGCATCGCGGTGAAGGCGTGCGGGCTGCCGGGGAAGACCCCCGCCAGACCGTTGGGATGGTCGGCGACCAGGGCCAGCAGCTCCTGGGCGCGGCCCGCGAACTGCCCCGGGGACAGCACCTCGACCCGGGCCGCGAACTCGTACTCCCAGTCGCCGATCCGCTTGGCGACCCCGAGCGGCAGCGGCGTACTGGAACCCGGGATGCACGCGACCGTCTCCGAACAGCTGCCCCGCTCCTCGTGCAGAAGTACCTGGTGGGACGCGCCGAGCAGTCTCAACTGGAGCCGCGCACCGGCGAGTTCGAGGTCGAGTGTGGCCAGCGCGGGAAGCGGCTCGCGCCCCAGGGTCCAGGCGAGGTCGGCCGCACGCGTGTCGGTGTAGGAGGTCTGAAGGGTCGTGAGCATGGATCGGCTCCGCTAGCACGCAAAGAAAGGGGAGGTGTGGGGGTCTGGCACACCCCGGCCGACACCGGGGCATCGGCCCGGTCGGCCCAGTCAGGAGAAGGTGTCTGCAGGCGCCCGAGGGGCTGCGTCGGTGATGTAGAGGGAATCATGAACGGTGGCGCCACCACAGTCTTTTTACCCAACTTCGTGGGGTTTCCATCCCTCAGGGGGCTGCACAGCTCAACTGTTCAACCAAGGCGTACGCCCAGGCGTGTCGAGCGCGCGCCGGAGCGCCCGCCGGGAGCAGTCTCCCGACGGGCGCCCCGCCCCCCGTCGCGCTGGTCAGCTGCCCCCGCCGCAGCCGCCTCCGCCCCCGCACGACGACCCTCCGCCGCACGACGAGCCGCCTCCGCAGGAGGAGTGCCCGCCGCCGCAGGAGTGGTGGCCACCGTGGTGCCCGCCGGAGTGGCCGCCCGAGGACGACCCGCTGTCCCCGGCCCACCAGCTGCTCGTACCGGCCGCGGTTCCCCCGCTGCGGACCCCGGCCCGCCGCCCCGACCCCTTGCTGATCCTGCTCCTGCGGCCCGCGCGGACCAGGGCCCCCACGAAAGCGACCGCGATCACCGCCAGGATGATGCCGAAGAACATGTCTCCACCGAGAATGCCGAACATGGCGTCACCCTCCTTCCGATTCCCCCGAAGCGGCCCCCCGTGGGCGCCTCGTGTGGTGCGTGAAGCAGGGATGCCCGGCCGTCTCACCAGCCAAAGCAGAGTTGAGGAAGTCCAGAGCTTGGGCGCAGGATGACGGGCATGACCTCCAGCGCACGCCCCCTCCTCAACCGCCGGCTCGCCGAGTTCGGGACGACGATCTTCGCCGAGATGTCCGCCCTCGCCCTGAGGACCGGGTCGATCAACCTCGGCCAGGGTTTCCCCGACACGGACGGCCCCGAGGAGATCCGCGAGGCGGCGGTCCGCGCGCTGCGCGACGGACGCGGCAACCAGTACCCGCCGGGCCCCGGAGTCCCCGAACTCCGCACCGCGATCACCGCCCACCAGGAACGCCGCTACGGCCTGTCCTACGACCCCGACGCCGAGGTCCTGGTCACGGCGGGCGCGACGGAGGCCATCGCCGCGGCGCTGCTGGCCCTGGTGGAACCGGGCGACGAGGTCATCGCCTTCGAGCCGTACTACGACTCCTACGCCGCCTGCATCGCGATGGCGGGCGGCACACGCGTACCGGTCACGCTCCGCCCCGCCGACGGCAGCTTCCGCCTCGACCTCGACGAACTGCGCGCCGCCGTCACCGACCGCACCCGCCTCCTCCTGATCAACACCCCGCACAACCCGACCGGCACGGTCCTCACCCGCGAGGAACTCACCGCCATCGCCGAACTCGCCGTAGAACGCGATCTGTTGGTGATCACGGACGAGGTGTACGAGCACCTGGTCTTCGACGCGGCCGAGCACATCCCGCTCGCGACGTTCCCCGGGATGCGGGGGCGCACTGTCTCTATCGGCTCGGCCGGCAAGACGTTCTCGTTCACCGGCTGGAAGGTCGGGTGGGTGACGGGAACCCCGGACCTGGTCACGGCCGTACGCTCGGCGAAGCAGTTCCTGACGTACGTGGCGTCGGGCCCCTTCCAGTACGCGGTCGCGGAAGCCCTCTCCCTCCCCGACTCCTACTTCGACGCCTTCCGCGCGGACATGCTCGCCAAGCGGGACGTCCTGGCGACGGGCCTGACGGAGGCCGGCTTCGAGGTCTTCCGCCCGGCCGGCACGTACTTCGTCACCACCGACATCCGCCCCCTCGGCCCCGACCTCTCCCAGAACGGCGACGGCTTCGCCTTCTGCCGCGCCCTCCCGGAACTCGCCGGCGTCGTCGCCATCCCGAACGCGGTCTTCTACGACCACCGGGAGGCGGGCGCGCCGTTCGTACGGTTCGCGTTCTGCAAGAGGGTAAGTGTGCTGGAGGAGGCGGTCGGACGCCTCAAGAAACTGGCCGGCTGAGCGGTGGGCGGTACGACGACGGCGCCCGTCCACAGGCTGTGGACGGGCGCCGTCGCGTTCACACAGGTCGAAAGGGACCGAGGTGGCCTACTCCTCGTCGCCGTCGTCCTCAGGCTTCTCGACCGCCTCGTCGACTTCCTCGGTGAGGCCGAGCTGCTCGACGAGCCAGCGGTCGAACTCGATGGCGGCGCGCACCCAGCTGACCGTCGAGGAGACGAAGTGGTTCAGGTCGACGCCGGTGCCGATCAGCATCTGCGCCTCACCGATCAGACGGACGGTGCCGTCGTCGTGAGTGTGGCTGTAGACCTTGGGCCACAGGGTGCGGCGGTTCCAGTCGTCGATGGACTCCAGCAGCTGCGGCTTGGAGTCGATCTCGTGGGGACGGTCGTAGAACGTCCGGACGGAGAAGACGAGCTGGTCGTCCTCACCGCGGAACATGAAGTACGTACGGAACTGCTCCCACGGCGCCGCGAGGTCTCCCTCGTCGTCGACGACATACTTCAGCTCCATCTGTTCGAGGAGCTGCTTCACGAGGTCCTGATCCGGGACGACGGGGCCCGCCGGTCCTTGCTGCGGCTCGGGCTGGCCCCCGAAGTTCGGAATCGAGGACGGGTCGATGCTCACCGTGTATTTCCCTTCGTACGGATTCCGCCATCCTCCCCCATCCGGGGAGGGGCGTGGCAACCCCTGCCGGGACTGTCCGCCCTGGGCTGACCCGATCCGGTCGGCCCAGGGCCCCACGGTGCCACCTACAGCGTCTTGCCCGTCGCAGGCCCCACGATCAGCCCGTCCCCGAACGCGTCCACCCGTACCGTGTCGCCGTCCTTGACCTCGCCCGCCAGGATCTCCTTGGCGAGGCGGTCGCCGATCGCGGTCTGCACCAGCCGCCGCAGCGGTCGCGCGCCGTACGCCGGGTCGTTGCCGTTGTCCGCGAGCCAGGTCAGGGCCTCGTCGCTGATCTCCAGGGTGAGGCGGCGTTCCGCGAGGCGCTTGGCGAGGCGGCCGATCTGGAGCGCCGCGATCCGGCCCAACTCCTCCCGGTTCAGGGCGGAGAAGACCACCAGGTCGTCCAGGCGGTTGAGGAACTCCGGCTTGAAGGAGGCCCGCACCACCTGCAGAACCTGTGCCTTCTTCTCGTCCTCACCGGTGCTCGGGTCGACCAGGAAGTTGCTGCCCAGGTTCGAGGTGAGGATCAGGATGGTGTTCCGGAAGTCGACCGTGCGGCCCTGACCGTCCGTCAACCGCCCGTCGTCCAGCACCTGGAGCAGGACGTCGAAGACCTCCGGGTGCGCCTTCTCCACCTCGTCCAGCAGGATCACCGAGTACGGGCGCCTGCGCACCGCCTCCGTGAGCTGGCCGCCCTCCTCGTAGCCGACGTAGCCGGGAGGCGCGCCGACCAGCCGGGCCACGCTGTGCTTCTCGCCGTACTCCGACATGTCGATGCGGACCATGGCCCGTTCGTCGTCGAAGAGGAAGTCCGCCAACGCCTTCGCCAGCTCCGTCTTGCCTACGCCCGTCGGGCCGAGGAAGAGGAAGGAGCCGGTGGGGCGGTCGGGGTCCGCGATGCCGGCGCGGGTGCGCCGTACGGCGTCGGAGACCGCCTGTACGGCCTCCTGCTGGCCGATGAGCCGACGGCCCAACTCCTCCTCCATGCGCAGGAGTTTCTGGGTCTCGCCCTCAAGGAGGCGGCCTGCGGGGATGCCGGTCCAGGCGCCGACGACGTCCGCGATGTCGTCGGGGCCGACCTCCTCCTTGACCATCGTGTCCTTGGAGCCCCCGCCGGAGGCGGAAGATGTCAACGCCTCCTCCGCCTCGGAGGCCTCCTCCAAATCCCGCTCCAGGGAGGGGATCTCGCCGTAGAGCAGCTTGGAGGCGGTGTCGAAGTCGCCGTCGCGCTGGGCCCGTTCGGCCTGGCCTCGCAGTTCGTCGAGCTTCTCCTTCAGCTCGCCGACCTGGTTGAGGGACTGCTTCTCCTTCTCCCAGCGGGCGTTGAGGCCGCGCAGTTCCTCCTCGCGGTCGGCGAGGTCGCGGCGCAGCTTCTCCAGGCGTTCGATGGAGGCGGCGTCCGTCTCCTTGTCGAGCGCCAGCTCCTCCATCTTCAACCGGTCGACGGAGCGCTGGAGTTCGTCGATCTCGACGGGGGAGGAGTCGATCTCCATGCGCAGGCGGGAGGCCGCCTCGTCGACGAGGTCGATCGCCTTGTCGGGGAGGAAGCGGGAGGTGATGTAGCGGTCGGAGAGGGTCGCGGCGGCGACCAGCGCGCTGTCCGCGATGACGACCTTGTGGTGGGCCTCGTAGCGGCCCTTCAGACCGCGCAGGATCGCGATGGTGTCCTCGACGGACGGCTCGGCGACCAGCACCTGCTGGAAGCGGCGCTCCAGCGCCGGGTCCTTCTCGATGCGCTCGCGGTACTCGTCGAGGGTGGTCGCGCCGACCATGCGGAGTTCACCGCGGGCGAGCATCGGCTTCAGCATGTTGCCGGCGTCCATGGCGGAGTCGCCGCCGGCGCCCGCGCCCACGACGGTGTGCAGCTCGTCGATGAAGGTGATGATCTGGCCGTCGGAGTCCTTGATCTCGGCGAGGACGGTCTTGAGCCGCTCCTCGAACTCGCCGCGGTACTTCGCGCCCGCGACCATCGCGCCGAGGTCCAGGGAGACCAGCCGCTTGTTCTTGAGGGACTCCGGCACGTCCCCCTTGACGATCCGCTGGGCCAGCCCCTCGACGACGGCGGTCTTGCCGACGCCGGGCTCACCGATGAGGACGGGGTTGTTCTTGGTGCGGCGGGACAGCACCTGGACGACCCGCCGGATCTCCTGGTCCCGCCCGATGACGGGGTCGAGTTTGCCCTCGCGCGCGGCGGCCGTGAAGTCCGTACCGAACTTCTCCAGTGCCTTGTACTGCCCCTCGGGGTCGGGTGTGGTCACCCGGCGCCCTCCCCTGCTCTTCTGGAACGCGTCCAGCAGCTTCTTCGCACTGGCCCCCTGCTGGGAGAGTACGTCCCCGGCGGCGCCGCCCTTCGCGGCGATCCCGATCAGCAGGTGCTCGGTCGAGAGGTACTCGTCGCCGAGTTCCTTCGCGCGCTCGTCGGCGTCCGCGAGCACCGCGAGCAGCTCGCGGCTGGGCTGCGGGGGCGCGACGGTCGACCCGGTCACGCTGGGCAGCGAGGCGAGCACGCGCTCGGCCCCGGACCGTACGGCGGCCTGGTCGGCGTCGACGGCGGCCAGCAGGTCGGTGATGTTCTCGTTGTCCTCCCCCGCGAGCAGCGAGAGAAGCAGGTGCGCCGGGGTCAGATCGGCGTGCCCTCCGGTGACGGCGCGGCTGCTGGCCGCGTTGATCGCTTCCCGGCTCCTGTTGGTCAGCTCGGCGTCCACGTTCCGGTACTCCTCCTCCTACGACCTTCGTGCACGGACTGACTCGGCCAACGTGCACAAAGTTGAGTCTATTCCACTCAAGGCAGTGGCGGGGAGGATCGAGGGACTAAGTTCCGGGACCATGGCCTCATATCCGGTCGACCCGGGCGATCCCGACCCGTCGTACCTCACCTTCTGGCAGGAACGGCATCTGTGCACCCTCACGACCCCGCGGCCCGACGGCAGCCCGCATGTCGTTCCCGTCGGAGTGACATACGACCCGGAGGCGCGGCTTGCTCGGGTCATCGCGGACAAGTCGAGCAGGAAGGTGGCGAACGTGCTGGCCGCCGGCCCGCCCGGGGCACGGGTCGCCGTGTGCCAGGTGGACGGGCGGCGCTGGGCGACGCTGGAGGGCCGGGCCTTCGTCCGCGCGGAGCCCGGCCGGGTCGCGGAGGCGGAGCGCCGGTACGCCGGGCGCTACGGGCGGACGCCGTCGCCGAACCCGTCACGGGTGGTGATCGAGATCGAGCTGACGCGGGCGCTGGGGAGGGGCTGAAGCGATCAGTTCAGGCCACTGCGACTGGGCCCATACCCTGACATTTCGCCCAAACTGCAGCGGCGTCACCGTGTTCAGGTCACGGTGACGCCGCTGCGGGGGGAAGCACCTGAGCGATCTGTTACGACGGGGGAATCGCGTCAGGCACTGCGGGGGGTGGCTGAGATGGTCTGGATGTCGGGGGCATCCGTTTCCACCAGCCGGTGGTCTCGCTGGTCAAGATTCACAAAGATCATTCCGTACCGGATGGCGCATCGCACCGGCTGCGGCGCCCCCCGAGGCCGTCGCAGACACCGGTACGCCCGTACGTCCTCGTCCTCGTCGCGGGTCACGACCACCGGCTCGCCGAACACTGTCACCATGAGCGAGTCACCGCTGTGGGGGATGGCGGTGGCCAGATCGATGAAGTGCCAGCCGGAGCGGTAGGCCGTGGCCATCTCGCGGCGGAAGGAGCGGTCGTCGGGTGGGGTGGTCACGTCAACTCCACGCAGTGTCATCTGCAGTCACAGAAGTGTCGCCGGCGGTCACAGTCGCGGTGTCAGCCGCGAGCGACCAGGCGGTGTCCTGCCGCACCTCACCCTTCGCACCAGAGAGGCCACTCAGTGTTCCGAAGGCCACAACGGCGGAGAAGGCGGCGACAAGCACCGAGCGAAGCATTCTCTTACGCATAGTCGGCTTCGTCCTCACTTGAAGGTCCCCTCTTCCCCCGTCGAGTAAGACGATGGCTCATTCGGGCACGTCATGGCCACACGATCGGTGCATCATGTTCCTGCATGTTCAGGACCCTGGGGGGTGGAGATTTGACAATCAATCGGACTAAAGCGACACATCCCCATTCTGTGACGGAGTTGTGTGAGGAAGGAGGTCGTCTTTACGCGAACGCGCTCCGCACGGGACGTATCGCCCGCACGGACGTGGAGCTCGCTCCCTGTCTGATGGAGTTCGCCCTGCTCCACCCCGATCCCGACGACGCGAACTGGCTGCGCCCGGTCCCTCCGGCGATCGCGCTGGCTCAGCGGCTCAACCCCATCGAACGTGAGATAACGGACCGCCGACGGCTGTCCATCGAGATGGCCGACGTGTTCGAGCCGTTCATGGCGCTCAGCGCCCAGGTGACGGAGTCCGCTCACTCGATCTCCGTACTGGAAGGACTCGACCGCATCAACGCGGCGCTCGACCTGGCGACGGCCCAGTGCCAGAACGAGGTGCTCGCGGTCCAGCCGAGCCACCGC
This sequence comes from Streptomyces sp. STR69, assembly GCF_024519455.1. Lineage (GTDB taxonomy): Bacteria > Actinomycetota > Actinomycetes > Streptomycetales > Streptomycetaceae > Streptomyces. The sequence continues at coordinate 198,998 of NZ_JALJRY010000018.1, forward strand.
CACCCGGAACGCCGGCTCATCGAGGCGCTGGAGCGCGACAGGCCGCTGATCGATCGAGGGGTGCGGATCAGAACCCTCTACCAGCACACGGCCAGGTACAGCCCGGAGCGGCTCGCGTGGGTGGACAAGTTCACCGACGGCAAGGTGGAGTACCGCACCATCGACGAACTGGTCGAGCGCCTCATCATCTGCGACGAGACAGTCGCGTTCATCCCCATCCAGGACGACCGCCAGGTCGCCCTGGAACTGCGCCACCCCGGCCTCGTGAGCTACCTGATCAAGGTCTTCGAGTTCATGTGGAGCCGCGCGGTCCCGCTGAGTGCCGGCGCACCCTACGAAACCGCCCCCGACGGCATCACGAACATCCAGCACTCCATCGCCAAGCTCCTCGTGGAGGGCCATGTCGACGAGGCCATCGCCCGGCGCCTGGGCATGAACGTGCGGACGTGCCGGGCCCACATCGCCAAGCTCGCCACGGCCCTGGGCAGCGGCAGCCGCGCGCAGCTCGGCTTCCTCATAGCGCAGTCGGGGATCCTGAACCAGGACCACCCGACGCCTGGAGGAGACGGTTCGCTGTGACCGGGGCGCACACACACGGAGCGGACGACCTGTGCGCAGCGGGTCTGAGCCTGTACGTCCGCGCCCTGCAAGCCGGTCGCGTGCGGGTCGACGACACCGACGAGGCACCGTGTCTGGTCGGTCTCGGGCTGCTGCAGCCCGAGATCGAGGACCTGAGCTGGCTACGGCCCGTCGCGCCCGCCTTCGTGCTCCACCGGCTGCTGCGGAGGTCCGCGGAGCGCATCGCGGACGAGCGGCGCCGGGAGGAGCGCCTGGAGACCGTCTTCGGCCCGCTGGTGCAGCTCGACAGCTCCGGTACGGCAGCCACGGACGCGCCGACCCTCACAGTCCTCCGCGGCATGGACCGCATCAACAAGGCGATCAGCGAGGTCATGGCGGACGCCACGGACGAACTGCTCGCCATCCAGCCCAGCACCAACCGCGACACCCGGCCGAGTCCCGAGGCCCAGGCCCTCGCCCTGGCCCGCGATCAGGCCCTGCTGGACCGCGGCGGCCGTATCCGCACCCTCTACCAGCACACCCAGCGCTACAACCCCGTCGCCCTGTACCGCTACGAGCAACTGCACGGCGACGCGGAGGCCCGCACGCTGGACGAGGTCACCGACCGCCTCCTCGTCGTCGACCGGCAGGTGGCGTTCATCCCCGCCAACAGGGACCGCACCCTCGCCCTCGAAGTCCGTCACCCCACGCTGATCGACTACTTCGTGAACACCTTCGACCGCCTCTGGCACCTCGCCACCCCCATGCACCCCGAGGCGGTCCACCAGCCCTCCCTGAACGGCATCACCCCCCGCCAGCACGCCATCGCCGGCCTGCTGATCGAGGGCCACACCGACGCCGTCATCGCCCACCGCCTCGGCCTGAACATCCGCACCGCCCGCGTCCACATCGCCAAACTCGCCGCCACCCTCGGCAGCGAGAGCCGGGCCCAACTCGGCTACCTCATCGCAGAGTCCGGAATTCTCAGACAGGAGGGAGCGGCGGAGTGACATCCCCGCCCCACGCGGAACACGGTGTGGAAGACCTGTGTCCCGCCGGAACTCAGCTGTACGAACGCGCCCTGCGCGAAGGGTGGGTGAACCGCGCGGACGCCGACACGGCTCCGTGCCTGATCGGCCACGGTCTGCTGCATCCGGCCGCCACGGACCCGGGCCGGCTGGAGCCGGTCGCCCCGGCCGTGGCGCTCCACCGGCTGCTGCGTACCTCGGGGGCGCGCATCGCGGACGAACGGCGCCGCGAGGAGCGACTGGCCGAGGCCTTCGAACCGCTCCTGCGCATCGACGGCCGCCGGTCGGGGACCTCCGGTACCGAGACGATCAACGTCCTGAGCACCTTCGACCACATCAACGGGGCCATCGCCGAAGCCATGGCCGAGGCGTCCCGGGAGGTGCTGGCGATCCAGCCGCGCAGACGGAATCCCGAGTCCCTCGAACTCAGCCTCGACGCCCTGAAACAGGATCAGGTCCTCCTCGACCGCGGCGGTCGCATCCGCACCCTGTACCCGCACGCGCTCCGCCATCTGCCCGCAGTCCTCGCCCGCTACGAGCAGTTGAGCGGCGACGCCGAGGCCCGGACACTCGACGAGGTCACCGACCGCCTCATCGTCATCGACCGCACGGTCGCCTTCATTCCCGCGAACGCGGACCGGACGAAGGCCCTCGAAGTCCGCCACCCGGCACTGCTCACCCATTTCGTCACGGTCTTCGACCGCTTCTGGCACCTCGCCGCCCCCATGTACCCGGAAACGGTCCGGCCTCCCTCCCTCAACGGCTTCACGGCCCGCCAACGCGCCATCGCCACCCTGCTCGTGGAGGGCCACACCGACGCCGTCATCGCCAACCGCCTCGGCATGAACATCCGGACCGTCCGGGTCCACATCGCCAAGCTCGCCGCGACCCTCGGCAGCGAGAGCCGGGCCCAACTCGGCTACCTCATAGGACAGTCGGGGATTCTTGATCCACCGGGGTGAGCTGGGCGGGCAGGTCCGGCATCCGTGACGCGGCGCCGTCCAGGCCCACCTGGGCGATACGGACGCCGAGCTGGGTACGGCTGGCCGCGCCGAGCGTCTCCGACAGCCGGGCGATATGGGCGCGGCAGGTGCGGACGCTTATGCCGAGCCGTTCCGCGATCACCGCGTCCTGGTGGCCCTCCGCGAGCAGGGCGGCGATGGACTGTTCGCGGTGGGAGATGCCCTCGATGCCGGTGTCGGGCAGGGGGGCCGCGACGGGGATCGCGAGGCGCCACAGCCGGTCGAAGACCGTGACGAAGTAGTCGATCAGCGCCGGGTGGCGCAGCTCCAGCGCCATGGTGTGGTCGGCGTTGGCGGGGATGAAGGCGACCGTACGGTCGAACAGGATCAGGCGGTCCACGACCTCGTCCAGCGTCCGTGCCTCGACCGCGTCGCCCATCAACTCCAGGTAGTTCAGCAGGCCTTGGCCGTGCCGGGCGACATGGGTGTACAGGTCGCGCATCCGCACCCCGCGCGAACGCAGGGCCAGGGCGCGGTGCAGGCCCTCGGTGAGTTCCGGTTCGCGACGGATGCCGCCGGGCTGGACGGTGAGGACCTCGCCGGTGCACGCCTCGGTCGCGTCGTCCATCGCCGCCTGGATGCGGGCGAGGCCGTCCAGGACACGGATCGCGGCGCCCTCCAGGGCCCCGGACGCCAACGCCGACGCCTCGACACGGCGGCCGAGACCGGCGTACCGCTCGAAGGCGTCGACCGCCGAACCCACCCGCCGGTGGCTCTCGCTGACCTCTTCGTAGACCCCGCGCAGCAGCCGGGTCATGACCTCCTGCGGAGAGGTCGGCACCAGCCAGTCCATGTCGTCGGGGTCGGGGTGGAGGAGGGCGAGCTCCAGCAGACACGGCACCGGTTCGGCGTCCGTGCGCGGCACCCGGCCCCGCCGTACGGCCCGGGAGTACACGAGGTCCCCGGCGTCGCAGAGTCGGTCAGCACCGTGTGGATGCTCGTCCGTCCCGTGCCCGGCCATCGCCCATCCCACCCCCGGTTCCCGGCTCTTTGCAGCGCAACTATGCGCGGACCCGACCTGCTCCGCAACACGGCTCCCCCTCGAACGGGACCCGAAAATAACCAATATCGTCCACTATCTACCTACCTCCGCCCGCCACCTTGCAACAAGCTGGGGGGTACCGGGCCACGGCCGCCGGCCACTTCGCCGTATCACTTTCCGCGTGAGCTGCCGGAAATCACTCAGAGATCGTCGTGTTACGTACCGCCTCTAACGTCCCCTCATGGCGGACATATTTGACGCATACGCATTGGCCGATGCGTGGGACGAGATGTTTGTGCGGCCGGGTGAGGTCAGAACCGCCTACGAGCCGGTACTGGCGGCACTCCAACCGATCGAGCCGAGTGAACTGCGCTTCCGCGCGGACCAGATGGCCCGCGCGTTCACCGACCGCGGTGTGACCTACGCCTTCGCGGGCGAGGAACGGCCCTGGCCGCTGGACCTGGTGCCGAGGATCATCGACGCGCTGGAGTGGGACCTCATCCAGCGCGGAGTGGCGCAACGGGTAAGGGCACTTGAGGCCTACCTCTCCGACGCCTACGCGCACTGCCGCGCCTTCGAGGACGGGGTCGTGCCCTGGCGGCTGCTCCTCAACTCGGCTCATTTCCATCGGGCCGCGCAGGGCGTCGAGCCACCGGGCGGGGTCCGCATCCATGTCGCCGGCATCGACCTCGTCCGCGACGAGGCAGGGGACCTCCGGGTCCTGGAGGACAACGTGCGGGTCCCCAGCGGGGTGTCGTACGTCATCGAGAACCGCCGCGCCATGACGCGGATCTTCCCGTCCCTCTTCGCCGAGCAGCACGTGGTCCCCGTCGACGGGTACGCGGGGCGGCTGCTGGCCGCGCTGCGCGCCGCCGCGCCCGCCGGGACGCAGGACCCCAGAGTCGTGGTCCTCACCCCGGGGCCGGGGAACGCCGCCTACTTCGAACACGCCCTGCTCGCCCGGCTGATGGGCGTGCAGCTGGTGGTCGGGCACGACCTCACCTGCCGCAACAACCGGGTGTGGATGCGCACCACCCGCGGCGAGGTGCCCGTCCATGTCGTATACCGGCGCCTCGACGACGACTTCCTCGACCCGCTGCACTTCCGCCCCGACTCGGTGATCGGCTGCCCGGGCATCATGAACGCGGCGCAGGCCGGGAACGTCACACTCGCGAACGCGGTCGGCAACGGCATCGCGGACGACAAACTCCTCTACACCTACGTCCCCGATCTCATCCGCTACTACCTCTCCGAGGAACCGATTCTCCCCAACGTGGAGTCGTACCGCCCTGACGAGCCGGGCCAGTTGGAGGCGGTCCTCGACCAGATCGACCAGCTGGTCATCAAGCCGGTGGACGGCGCCGGCGGCCAGGGCATCGTCATCGGACCCAAGGCCGACGCGAAGACCATCGAACGCACTCGCAAAGCCGTCGCCGCCGACCCGCGCGGCTGGATCGCCCAGCGCCCCGTCGCCCTGTCCACCTCCCCCACCCTCGCGGGTGAACGCATGGCCCCCCGCCACATCGACCTCCGCCCGTTCGCCGTGAACGACGGCACCGACGTCTGGGTGCTCCCCGGCGGCCTCACCCGCGTCGCCCTCCAGGAGGGCAACCTGATCGTCAACTCCAGCCAGGGCGGCGGCTCCAAGGACACCTGGGTACTCGCCGAGGGCCCCGCCGAGCACCCCGAACCACTGGCCCCGGACGGCGGACTGCCCGAGGTGGCACCCCGCCAGCACGGCCCCGACGGCAACCCCACGCTCGTAGAGGAAGGGGCGCAGCAGTGAACGACGTGATCCTCTCCCGGATAGCCGAGGCCCTGACCTGGACGGGCCGTTACGTCGAGCGCGCCGACACCACCGGGCGCATCCTCGACGCCTACCTCCACCGCATGCTGGAGGACCCCTGGCGCGACGAGGACGTGGCCTGCCGGTCGCTGTACGCGATCCTCGGGGTCGACGCGGGCGGCCAACGCGTCGACATGCAGCAGGTGTTGGACCAGCTCGCCTTCGACGCCCGCTCCACCTGCTCCATCGAGGGCGCGCTCGGCGCCGCCCGCCTCAACGCCCGCAGCGCCCGCGAGGCCGTCTCCTCGGAGATGTGGGAGTGCCTCAACTCCACCTGGCACGCGCTGGCCGACCAACGCCTCGCGGCCCGCCGCACCGGCCCCTACGCCTATCTCGAACTCGTGCGCAGACGCGCCGCGTTGTTCTTCGGCCTCGCCGACTCCACGATGAGCCGCGACGACAGCTGGCGTTTCGTCGTCCTCGGCCGCAGCCTGGAACGGGTGGACATGACCGTACGGCTGCTGTCGGTACGGGTGTTGGACGCCGCGCACGCGCCCGACTGGCCGACACTGCTGAGCGCCTCGGGCGCCGACGAGGCGTACGCGCGGGTGTACGGCGGCTTCGGCGACACCCCGCGCGTGGCCGAATTCCTGCTCCTGGACCGGGACTTCCCCCGCTCGGCACTGCACGCGCTGACGACGGCCGAGGAGTGCCTCACGGCGCTGGGCCGCCAGCGCCAGGACCCCGCGCGCCGCCCCATCGGCCGGCTCCGCACCCGCCTCGAATACCTGGACTCGCACGCCTTGGAGGAACAACTCCCCGCACTCCTCAAGGACTTGCAGCACGCCTGCATGGCCTCGGCGGAGGCGGTGGCGGAGTTGTTCTTCCCGTACCAGGGCCCCGTCGAGTGGGCCCAGGAAGGAGCCTGAGATGTCCCGTAGGCTTCGCATCCGCCACACCACCCGCGTGTCGTACGCCCAGGCGGCCGTCTCCTCCCACAACGAGGTGAGGATGACCCCGCTGACGCTCCCCGGCCAGACGACGCTGGACGCGCGCGTGACCGTGAACCCGACGACCCCGACCTGGTCGTACTGGGACTACTGGGGCACGCAGGTCACCGGCTTCGACCTGATGGACCCGCACGCGGACCTGACGATCACGGCGTCGAGCCTGGTCGAAACCTCCCCGCCGGACGCACTCGGCCCCGCGCCCACGTGGCAGGAGGTGACCGAACGCACCACGAACTCCCGCCTGTTGGAGTTCATCGGCCCCACGGTCCGTACGACGGTCCCGCCGAAGCTGCTGAAGAAGGCGAGGAAGGCGGCCGTGGGCCTCGACCCGCACGAGACCGCGGTGGCCGTCTCGGCGCTGGTCGCCGACCGGGTGTCGTACCTCCCCGGCGTCACCGGAGTGAACACCTCCGCCGCCGAGGCCTGGGAACAGGGCGCGGGCGTCTGCCAGGACATCGCCCACGTCACCATCGCCCTGCTGCGCGGCCTGGGCCTGCCCACGCGTTACGTCTCCGGCTACCTCCACCCCGAGCGGGAGGCGGAGCTGCACCGCCCGGTGGCCGGCCAGAGCCACGCGTGGATCGAGTACTGGGCGGAAGACTGGTGCGGCTACGACCCGACGAACCGGACGCGGCCGGACGAGTCCCATGTGGTGGTCGGGCGGGGGCGGGACTATGACGACGTGACTCCGCACAAGGGGATCTACCGGGGGGTGGCCGGGGGGCCGCCGGAGGTGACGGTGGAGTTCACGCGGGTGGCGTAGCCCCCGGTTCGCGTCCTGTCTCAGCCCCGCTTCGGGCCGGTGATCGCTTCCCCGATCACGAATCCCTTGGCGGGGCCCTCCGGGATGGTGACGTCGGTGCCGTAGGGGACGCGGTGGATGTCCTCCCAGTCGGCCTTGTCGGGGCGGGGGCCGGTGAAGAGGGTTACGGCGCCCTGGCCGTCGTAGTCGTCGATGAGGACATACATGGGGATCTCGGCGCGGGCGTACTCGCGGCGTTTGCGGATGCGGTCGCGGTCCTGGTTCCGTTTGCCCGGACTGACGACTTCGACGACGAGGTGAAGCACCTTGGCCTCTACCCCCAGGCCGTCTTCATCTGCGTACGGGTCGAGGTCTTCGGGGGCAACAAAGGCGTCAGGGATCCATCCCTTGCGTTTGTGGATGACGTTGACGTCCTGATGGCAGGCGTACTCGCCGTCGTCCAGAAACCTGTCCAGCGCCCGACGCAAACGATTGATGATCTGCGCGTGGGACAGACGACCAGTGGGCGACACCTCGATGGCTCCCTCGATGATTTCGGCGCGGTAGCCCTCGGGGAGTTCCATGGCTTTCCATGCCTGCCACAGGACCTCGTCCAGCTCGGGTCCGTTCTCCGACAGGGACACGGACTCGGTCCTGGCCTCAGTCATGGTCTCGGGCCTCTCGTGCGCAAGAGCGGTCATGGCGGCATCACCTCCTCAAGTGTGGGCTTGACGTCCCTTGGGGCACAAGCGACGCGATCACGGTAGGTACGGCTATACGGCTGACCAGGGGATACACCCCCAGTTCACCTGTTCGAGTGAAGGCGGAACGATCCACCGCCCCCGCCCAGCTCGAACCACACCCCCTTCGCAAACCGCCCCGCCCTCCCGTCGACGACGCCCCACGTGTCCGCCATCTCCGCGACGAGGGCGAGCCCCCGCCCCCAGCAGGCAATCGCCCCGGCGGCGGCGTGCGTGACGACAGGCGGGTCCGGACTCTCGTCGAAGACGCTGACACGGAGGCGGGCCGGGCCGAGCCGGAGGCGGATCATCGCGGAACCCTTCGTGTGCAGGTGAACGTTGGTGACGAGTTCCGAAGTGCACAGGGCCGCCGGCATGACGAGAGGCTCGCGGTCGTGGGTGAAGAGGACGGCGCGCACGAAGTCACGGCAGACGCGGGGCGCGGTGGCGTCGGCGGGGGCGAAGAGGCTGTAGTCGTGGGTCAGTTGGGCGGGACGGTGCGGGGCTCGGCGGGCTGGGTCCACGGGGAGCGGCTCCTTGGGGCGAGGGGTCGAGCCTCGCGATGGCGTCGCCCGCGAGGCGCGGGTGCTCTGTCGGCTTACAGGCAGGGAGAGTTGAACGGTTTCTTTACGTGGCCGATTCCGCACTCAAGGTAGCGCGTAAGGTATTTCATTAACAACCTAATCGCCGAATCGGTGGACCACTCCCCACCACCAGGGCAGACTTCGGATACACCGACAAGGAGAGACGCGTGGGACTACGCACCACCATCAGCGAGCGCCAGCGGCGACTCGGCTTCGAGCTCAAACACCTGCGCGAACAGGCAGGGTTGGCGGGCGGTGAAGCAGCCGAGCGGATCGGCATGGGCCGCGTTCAGCTGAGCCAGATCGAGACGGGCAAGACGACCGTTCTGACCCCACGACTCCTTGAGCTCTGCGAACTCTACGGTTGTACAAATAAGGCACATGTCGAGGCCCTGGTCGCCATGTCCGAGGCAACCGGCAAGGGCTGGTGGAGCGCCTACAAGAAGCGCCGCAGCCTGGATGCGCTCAACACGGCTGAGCTGGAAGCGAGTTGCACGACCCTTCGAATGCACCAGTCGATGTTGATCCCGGGGCTCTTCCAGACGGCCGACTACGCCCAAGCCATCTTCGCCACTCCTGGCCTGGGCTTCGAACGAAGCGAAGGCGCCCTGGAGTTCCGTATGGAGCGACAGCGGGTACTCACCCGCGAGAACCCGCCCTCTGTGCATGCTGTGATCCACGAGTCCGCCCTGCACCTACGGTTCGGCGGAGTCAACGTGGTCCGAGAGCAGTTGCTGCACCTCATCGAACTGGCGCGGCTGCCCAACGTCACCATCCAGATCTATCCGTTCACCGCCCAGGCGCACCCCGCCCTCAGCGGCAACTTCGTCCACGCGATCCCAGACGTTCCGGAGTTGGGCACCGTACTGCTCGAACTACCCCTCGGCCTCACATACTTGGGTGACAGACAGAGCCTGGGCCGATACGAAGGGCTGTTCCGGTACCTGTCGGAGAACGCCCTCGCCCCCGTCGACGTATCGTTGGCCCCAGAAACACACTCGGTGAAGGACTCGCTGGCACTCATCCAGCATGTGCTCTACACCCTCTAGGGAGGCCCCGATGACTGAACTCGCCTGGCAGAAGTCGACCTTCAGCGGCGGCCCCGAGGGCGAGTGCCTCTACGTCGCCACCGCCCCCGACAAAACGATCCGCCTCCGCGAGAGCGACACCCCGGACGTCGTCCTCGCCACCGGCCCCGAAGGGCTCGCCGCGCTGCTGTTGGGCATCAAAACCCTGGCCTGACTTCCAGCAAAGTACGTCGACTTCATAGAAGTTCCCCCACCGAACGTCACGGCTCACCACACTGGGTCAGGGGGTAACACCATGGACGCACTGCTGAGTCTGACGCCGGACGGCGACGCGGATCGCGAGGAAACCGAGCGGCTCGCCACCGGGCTTCGTGCCGAGATGCGCGGGCTCGACATCGACGCGCTGCACGCAGTGTCGGGCGGCGCGCCGCCCGAGGGGGCCAAGGCGGTCGATCCGGTGACCGCAGGAGCCGTGGTGCTGGCCCTGAGCGCCTCCGGCGGGGTCCTCCCCGCCCTCGTCGAGACGCTGCGGGACTGGCTCGGCCGGCAGTCCGCCAAGCACCGCGTCTCGGTGACGATCAACGGCGACACGATCGAACTGGAACAGGCGTCCGCCGAGGAACGTCAGAAGCTGATCGACGAGTTCGTGCGCCGCTACCGGTCGGGTGAGTGACCGTGGGACAAAGACTGGCCCTGCTCGTCGCGACGTACGCGTACGAGGACAAAGGTCTGCGCGGGCTGACGGCGCCCGGTCACGACGCGGAGGCGTTCGCCGAAGTGCTGCGCGACCCGGACATCGCAGGCTTCGACGTCACGATTCTCGTCAACGAGCCGCACCACCGGATCGGCGAGGCCCTTGGCGAACTTTTTCACCACCACCGCCACCACGACGACCTCACCCTGCTCTACTTCACGGGTCACGGCCTCAAGGACGACGAGGGTCGGCTTCATCTCGCCGCGGCCAATACCCGTCACGACAACCTCCTGTTCACGTCGCTGCCCGCCGAGCAGATCGACCGGGCCATGAGCAGATGCATGTCGCGCCGACAGGTCCTGATCCTCGACTGCTGCTACAGCGGCGCCTTCCCGGCCGGCCGGCTCGCCACCAAGTCCGACGCCGACGTGCACACGCTCGAACGCTTCCAGGGCCGCGGCCGTACGGTGCTCACCGCCTCGGACGCCACCCAGTACTCGTTCGAGGGGGACCAGGTGAGCGGCAGCGCCCAGCAGTCGGTCTTCACCCGGCATCTGGTGCAGGGCCTGCGCGACGGCAGCGCCGACCTCGACGGCGACGGCAACATCACGCTCGACGAGTTGTACGCCTACGTCCACGACAAGGTCGTCGACGAGATGCCGCGGCAGCGGCCCAAGAAACAGGACGACGTCGAAGGCCGCATCGTCATCGCCCGGAACGTGAACTGGGCGCTGCCCGCGCATCTTCGGCACGCCCTGCGCAGCCCCATCGCGACGGACCGGCTCGGCGCGGTGGAATCCCTCGCCCACCTGTACCGCATCGGCAACGAGACGGTACGCGGCCTCGCGGAGGAGGAACTCCGGCGCCTGACGGACGACGACAGCCGCAGCGTGTCGAGGGCGGCGGCTTCGCATCTCCGGGACGGGCCTGCCGTCGAGGACCCAGCCCCGCCGGTCCTCGCGCCAACACCCGCCCCCGTCAAGGCCGTTCCCGCGCCCGCGCCAACTCCCTCCCCCGTCAAGGCCGTTCCCCCGCCCCCTGCGTCCGGTACCCAGTTGTGGAGCTTCCAGACCGACAACTGCGTGCGGTCCGCCCCGACCGTAGTGGACGGGGTGGTGTACCTGGGCGACGACGGCGGTTCCCTGCACGCCGTGGACGCGGCAACCGGGGAGCGGAGGTGGAGCCGCGCGCTCAACGCCGGGCCCGTGCGGTCGACCCCGGCGGTCCACGGCGAGCTCGTGTACGCCACCGCGGGACGGGCCCTGTACGCGACCGACACGGGCACCGGACAGGGGCGCTGGGACTTCGCCGAGGGGAGGGTCGGTGTGTCCGCGACGGTGGGCGTCGTCGCCGACCGGGTGTGCGTCGGCAACAGCGGCACCTTGTACATGCTGAACGCCGAACACGGCACCGAGCACTGGCACTTCTCCGTCGGCATGAAGACGCTCCAGTGGGTCACGCTGGACCGCTCGTTGGCGATCCTCGGCAACAAGGGCAGCCACGTGTATGCCCTCGACGCCTACACCCGGCGCAAGAAGTGGGGCACCCGCGTCGTCAACAGCCCCGTATCCGGCCCGTCCGCCCTGTACGAGGGTCTCCTCTACGTCGGCAACCTGCGCGGCGAACTCCACGCCCTCGACACCTCGAACGGGCTGCGGACATGGCGCTACGACACTGGCAGCGCCATCCGATCCGCCCCATTGGCTGCGAACGACACGGTGTACGTCGGCAACGACGACAACCACCTGTACGCCCTCGACGCGGCCACCGGCGAGGTCAAGTGGCGCTTCACGGCCATGGGCCCGGTCCGCACCACCCCGGCCGTCATCGGGACCACCGTCTACTTCGGCAGCGACGACGGCAGCGTCTACGCCGTGGACACCGTCACCGGCCGGGAGCGCTGGCGCTTCCCGACCGGTGGGCCCGTCGTGTCCTCGCCCGCCGTGGTGGACGGAGTCGTGTACGTGGGCAGCGACGACACCCGGCTGCACGCCATCGTGGCCGCCGACTGACCCTGGCCTACTTCAGCCCGGCCGACTCGCAAGCCGTCTTGTACTTGCTGGTGCAGATGTCGGAGATCTTGTAGATCCCGTCCGCGACCACCGTCGACGCGATGTTGTCCTTCGTCAGCGCGACCACGGACACCAGCTGCGCGGGGATCTTCTTGTTGGTGGGGCTGTCCACCGAGTCTCGGGTGAGCGCGTCGAACTCGATGTCCTTGCCCTGGACCTTGGCGACCGCGATCTTCGCGGCGGCCTCCGCCAGGTCGGGGTAGGGCTTGTAGACGCTCATGTACTGCTCGCCGGTCACGATCCGCTGCACGGCGGGGAGTTCGGCGTCCTGGCCGGTGATGGGCGGCATCTTCGTCACGCCCGCGTTCTGAAGGGCCTTGATGACGCCGCCGGCCATCGCGTCGTTGGCGGAGTACACCGCGGCGATGTTGTCCTTGCCGAGCCGGTCGATCGCCTTGGTCATCTCCGACTGTGCGACGACCGGGTCCCAGGCCTTGGTGTCGTAGCTCGCGGCGACCGTCACCTTGCCCTGCAGCTCGGACAGCGCCCCCGCCTTGAACACCCCGGCGTTGGGGTCGGTCGGCGAGCCGTTGATCATGACGACCTTGTCGGAGGTGTCCACGTTGCTGCCCAGCGCCTCGACCAGGGAACGGCCCTGCACCTCGCCGACGAGTTCGCCGTCGAAGGAGACGTACGCGTCGATCGGCCCCTCGGCCAGGCGGTCGTAGGCGATGACCGGGATGCCGGCGGTCTTGGCCTTCTTCACCATGGGCAGGATGAGGTGCGAGTCGACGGAGTCGAGGATGATGATGTCGACCTTCTCGTCGATCATCTTCTGCATCTGCTTGTCCTGGACGCTCGCGACACCGCCCGCGTTCTGGTACTCGGCCTTGCCCTTCTTGTCGGTCAGTTCGCTGACCGTCGACTTGATGATCGGGAAGTCGAACTCCGCGTACCGCGTGTTCGTCTTCTCCGGCATCAGGACGCCCACCGTGATGTCGTTGCCCTTGGCCGGGGTGGCGTCCGAGCTGCTCCCCGACGAGTTCAGCACGCCACAGGCGGCCAGGGGCAGGGCCAGCGAGGACGCGGCCACGGATATGGCGATACGACGCATTGGTGTGCTCACTTCTGGTGCCGTCCGGACGTGGGTGCAGCATTGCAGCCCAGGTGACTGAAAAGCCAACGCGGCTGCGGCCGTCGGCGTCAAGCGGAACTACTTAACGAGATGGCAACACCACGTTCCGTTTGGTATGTGGAGACGTTGCGGAATCCCATCCAAACGCTCTTTACGGACCCTCCACTCAACGGGAGTTCATGAACGGGCAAAGATCAGCACAACCAAGTCCGTTCCTCACGAGTCGTGATCGTCGACGGCCGTCTGTCGCCGTATCCGATCCGACTGGGGGACGCATGACCCGAGCCCGACACGCAACGGCCACCGCCGTGGCCCTCTCCGTCGCGGGCGGCCTGCTCGGCGGCACCGCCGCGAGCGCCTCGGCCGCCGCGACCTGCAACTCCCCCGTCTACAAGCGGCAGTTCTTCGCGAACACCACGTTCAAGGGCACCCCGAAGAAGACGGACTGCGACAACGCGATCGACCAGAACTGGACCGGCGCACCCGCCACCAGCCTCCCCAAGGACAACTTCGCCGTCCGCTGGAGCGTGACCCGTGACTTCGGCTCCGGTGGCCCCTTCTCCTTCGCCGCCTCGGCCCAGGACGGCATCCGCGTCTACCTCGACGGCAGCCGCAAGATCAACCTCTGGAAGAACATCTCCAGCACCGCGAAGAAGACGGTGAACCTCACCGTCCCGTCCGGCAAACACACCCTCCGCGTCGACTACGTCAACTGGACCGGCAAAGCGACCGTGAAGTTCGCGTACACGCCCCGGACTGCGGCCACGGTCGACAAGGTCAAGCCGCTCGCCCCGGCCGGCACCGCGGCGACCTACGACACCCCCACCCAGCAGGCCCGGCTGACCTGGCGGAAGAACGTCGAGATGGACCTGGGCGGCTACCGGGTCTCCCGACGCGTGACGGGCACCACCGGCTGGCAGGTCCTGCGCGACCTGGGGGCGACCGCCACCTCGTACGCCGACACCCCACCCGCCACCGGGGAGACGTACGAATACCTGGTCCGGTCCTACGACAAGGCCAGGAACTACTCGGCCGCCACCTCGACCGCCGCGGTGACCAGCCTCGCCGTCACCGCGCCGACCGCCTTCACCGCCACCGGCACCGACACCGGGATCGCCCTGCGCTGGGACCCGGTGCCGGGGGCGGTCAAGTACCGGGTGGTCCGCTACGCCTCCAGCGCCGACGAGGGCGCCATCTGGAACACCACGGGCACGTCGATGACCGACACCCGTACGACGCGTTCCGCCGCGAACCAGTACCACGTCGCCGCGCTCGACGCGAGCGGCCGGTTCACCGCCTACTCCACGTCCAGCACCGCCCGCCGCCTGGTGGCCGCGCCCACGATCGGCCAGGTCTTCCCCCAGGCCGGCGCGGTCACCGTGACCTGGGACACCGACCGCGAGACCGGCGGGTCCTACATGGGCTTCCGGATCTACCGCGCCACCGGCACGAGCACCGACTGGGTCGAGGTGACCGAACGCTGCGGCTGGACCCGGCGCACACTCGCCGACGGCAACCGCCACTACCTGTGCACCGACTGGTCGGCGGGCAGGAGCACCACCTACCGCTATGCGGTCAGCGGCTACGACAGCGGCGACAAGGAGGGCCTGCGCAGCGGCGAGTCGGCAACCGGCACCACCGGTACCGACCGGCAGGCGCCCACGGCGCCCGCGTCCCTGACCGCCACCGTCGAGGACTGGGGCACGGTCCTGACCTGGTCGCCGGTGACGGACGCCGACCTCGACCGGTACACCGTGTGGCGGGGCACGACCGTCGACGGAACCTGCACGGCCGCCGAGCAGCTCTGGTACACCAGCGACCTGACCGTGACGTCGTGGCAGGACACCGACGTCGCCGACGGCGAGCACCTCTGCTACGCCGTCCGGCCCGCCGACTTCGCCCAGAACGTCGGCGCCGGCACCACGGTCCACCTCACCGAGCACGATCTGCGGCCCACGGTGGAGACCCCGGCCGGGGCCACCCACGGCGCCTACGCGTCTCTCTCCGGCATCGGCAGTGTGCAGGTGCACGGCTGGTCCCCCGCGGGCACGGAGGAATACCAGAGCTTCCGGGCCACCCGCTGGAACCCGAGGACCGCCACCTTCGACGCGCTGGACTACGACCCGCTCTACGGGCCGAAGGACGTCGCTCCCCCGACCGGAACGTCCCTGTGGTACCAGGTCGTCGGCGTCCGCGAGGACGGCACCGTCTCCCTGCCGGTCCTGGTGAGCGTGGCCGTACCGCCGGCCTCCTGACCCGCCCCACCGGCACACGCGGACGCGGAAGGGGCCCGGAGGTCGGTGAACCTCCGGGCCCCTTCTTGCTGCGTGCGCGTCAGTCGTCAGTCCGAGGACTGCTGCCGCTTCGGCCGCCACACCACCAGCGCACTCGTCTGCTGGACCTCCTGGTACGGCACCAGGTCGCGCCGGTACGAAGCGTGTACCGCCGCCTCGCGCTGCTGGATCGCCGCCGCCGCTCCGTCGACCGCCGCCTGGAGTTCGGCGACGCGCTGCTGGAGCGCCACGACCTGGTTCTCCAGCTCGATGATGCGCTTGATGCCGGCCAGGTTGATGCCCTCGGTCTGCGACAACTGCTGGACGGTGCGCAGCAGTTCGATGTCGCGGGCCGAGTAGCGCCGGCCGCGCCCGGCCGTACGGTCCGGGGAGACCAGGCCGAGGCGGTCGTACTGGCGCAGCGTCTGCGGGTGCAGGCCGGAGAGCTGGGCCGCCACCGAGATGACGTAGACCGGGGTCTCCTCGGTCAGCTCGTACGGGTTGCGTCGACGGCCGTCCATCACTCTCATGCTCCCTTCGCGGCCTGGAACAGCTCCGCCCGCGGGTCCTCGCCCGCGGTCGCCTCTCGATACGCCTCAAGTGCGTCACGAGCATTCCCCGTGACGTCCTTGGGGACACTCACCTCGACGGTCACGAGGAGGTCTCCCCGGGTGCCGTCCTTGCGGAAGGCGCCCTTGCCGCGGGCCCGCATCGTCCGGCCGTTGGGGGTGCCCGGCGGCAGCTTCAGCGTCACCGGGGGTCCGCCCAGGGTGGGCACCCTGACCTCGCCGCCCAGCGCCGCCTCGGCGAACGTCACCGGGACCGTCACCGTGAGGTTGTCGTCCTTGCGGCCGAACACGGGGTGCGTGTCGACGTGCACCATGACGTACAAGTCGCCCGAGGGACCGCCCCGTTCACCCGGTGCGCCCTTGCCGCGCAGCCGGATGCGCTGGCCGTCCGTGACCCCCGCGGGGATACGGACCTGCATGGTCCGCGACGACTTGGCGCGCCCGCTGCCCTTGCACTCGGCGCACGGATGCTCGGCGATCAGGCCCCGGCCCTTGCAGTCCGGGCACGGGTCCGTGAGCGAGAAGCCGCCGCCGGAGCCGCGCGCCACCTGGCCGGTGCCGACACAGGTCGGGCACACGCGCGGTGTGCCGTTCTTGTCGCCGGTGCCCGAACAGGCCTTGCAGGGCTGCTGCGAGGACATCCGCAGCGGGACCGTGGCCCCTTCGATGGCCTCCGTGAAGCTGAGCGTGACCTCGGACTCGATGTCCTGGCCGCGCCGGGGCTGGGTACGGGTCGTGCCCGCGCCGCCCCGGTTGAACAGGCCGCCGAAGACGTCGCCGATCCCGCCGCCGAAGCCGCCGGGGGCACCGGTGCCGCCGCCCTGGGCGCCGCCTCCGAAGAGGTCGCCCAGGTCGAAGTTGAAGTTGCCGCCGCCCGCGCCGCCCGGCCCCGGGCGGTAGCCGCCGTTGCCGAAGAGCGAGCGGGCGTCGTCGTACTCCTTGCGCTTCTTGGGGTCACCGAGGATGTCGTGGGCCTCGGAGATCTCCTTGAAGCGCTCCTCGGCCTTGGCGTTGCCCTTGTTGGCGTCCGGGTGGAACTCGCGGGCGAGCTTCCGGTACGCCTTCTTGATCTCGGCCTCGGTGGCGTCCTTGGGGACGCCGAGGACCTTGTAGTAGTCCTTCTCGATGAAGTCCTTGGTGCTCATCCTCGACGTCCCTCCTTCCGCCCGGTGTCTGCGTCAGCCCTCCTCAGGGCCGTTGTCCTTCTCGTCGCCGGCCTCGGACTCGTCCTTGGCCGCCTGCGCCCCGGGCTGCGGCTCGGCCACGGCCACCCGCGCGGGGCGGATGGTGCGCTCGCCGATGCGATACCCGGGCTGCAGGATCGCCACGCAGGTCGTCTCCGTGACGTCCGGCGCGTACGAGTGCATGAGGGCCTCGTGGATCGTCGGGTCGAAGGGCTCGCCCTCCTTGCCGAACTGCTGCAGTCCCATCTTCGCCGCGGCGGTCTCCAGCGACTCCGCCACCGACTTGAAACCGCCGACGAGTTCACCGTGTTCCCGCGCGCGGTTGATGTTGTCGAGCGTGGGCATCAGCTCGGTCAGGAGGTTCGCCACGGCGATCTCCTTGACCGCGATCCGGTCGCGCTCGACACGGCGGCGGTAGTTCTGGAACTCGGCCTGGAGCCGCTGGAGGTCCGCGGTGCGCTCTTCGAGCGCCTTGCGCACCTGGTCCAGCTGGGCCGTCAGACCGGCGATCTGAGCACTTGCGTCCCCTGCCGGGGCCGCCCCCTCCCCACTGGAGGGGGAGGCGGCCTGCGGCTCGGCGTCGTCGGGGGTGGCGCCGGAAGGGACATCAGGCTTCTCGTCGAAGCCCGGGGTCTCCTCCGTCACGCGGCACCGTCCTTGCGCTCGTCGTCCACGATCTCGGCGTCCACCACGTCGTCGTCCGCCCGCGGAGCCTCGGCGCCCGGGGCGTCGCCGCCCGCGGCCTGCGCGGCCTGGGCGTCGGCGTACATGGCCTGGCCGACCTTCTGCGAGACCGCGGCGACCTTCTCGGTGGCGGTGCGGATCTCGGCGGTGTCCTCGCCCTTCAGCGTGGCCTTCAGCTCCTCGACGGCGGCCTCGACCTCGGTCTTGACGTCGCCGGGGACCTTGTCCTCGTTGTCCTTGAGGAACTTCTCCGTCTGGTAGACGAGTTGCTCGCCCTGGTTGCGGGACTCGGCGGCCTCGCGGCGACGGTGGTCCTCGTCCGCGTACTGCTCGGCCTCCTGGCGCATGCGGTCGACCTCGTCCTTCGGCAGCGAGGAGCCGCCGGTGACGGTCATCTTCTGCTCCTTGCCCGTGCCCAGGTCCTTCGCGGTCACGTGCATGATGCCGTTGGCGTCGATGTCGAAGGAGACCTCGATCTGCGGGACACCGCGCGGGGCCGGCGGCAGACCGGTCAGCTCGAACATCCCGAGCTTCTTGTTGTACGCCGCGATCTCGCGCTCGCCCTGGTAGACCTGGATCTGCACGGAGGGCTGGTTGTCCTCGGCGGTGGTGAAGATCTCGGACCGCTTGGTCGGGATCGTCGTGTTCCGCTCGATCAGCTTGGTCATGATGCCGCCCTTGGTCTCGATACCGAGGGACAGCGGGGTGACGTCGAGGAGCAGGACGTCCTTGACCTCGCCCTTGAGGACACCGGCCTGGAGGGACGCGCCGATGGCGACGACCTCGTCCGGGTTGACGCCCTTGTTGGCGTCCTTGCCGCCGGTGAGCTCGCGCACGATCTCGGCGACGGCGGGCATCCGGGTGGAGCCACCGACGAGGACGACGTGGTCGATCTCGTTGATGGAGATGCCGGCGTCCTTGATGACGTTGTGGAACGGCGTCTTGCAGCGCTCCAGCAGGTCGGCCGTCAGCTGCTGGAACTGGGCGCGGGTGAGCTTCTCGTCCAGGTGCAGCGGGCCCTCGGCGGACGCCGTGATGTAGGGCAGGTTGATCGAGGTCTCGGTGGAGCTGGACAGCTCGATCTTGGCCTTCTCGGCGGCCTCGCGCAGACGCTGCAGGGCCATCTTGTCCTTGCCCAGGTCCACGCCGTGGCCGGCGGCGAACTGCTTCACCAGGTAGTCGACGACCCGCTGGTCCCAGTCGTCACCACCGAGGTGGTTGTCGCCGTTGGTGGCCTTCACCTCGACGACGCCGTCACCGATCTCCAGGAGGGACACGTCGAAGGTGCCGCCACCGAGGTCGAAGACGAGGATCGTCTGGTCGTCCTTGTCGAGGCCGTACGCCAGCGCCGCGGCCGTCGGCTCGTTCACGATGCGCAGGACGTTCAGGCCCGCGATCTCGCCGGCCTCCTTCGTCGCCTGACGCTCCGAGTCGTTGAAGTACGCCGGCACGGTGATGACCGCGTCGGCCACCTTCTCGCCCAGGTACGCCTCGGCGTCGCGCTTCAGCTTCTGCAGGATGAAGGCGCTCATCTGCTGCGGGTTGAAGCTCTTGCCGTCCAGCTCGATCTTCCAGTCCGTGCCCATGTGGCGCTTCACGGAACGGATGGTCCGGTCAACGTTCGTGACCGCCTGGCGCTTGGCCACCTCTCCGACGAGCACCTCGCCGTTCTTGGCGAAGGCGACGACGGACGGCGTGGTCCTGGCGCCCTCTGCGTTGGTGATGACGGTGGGCTCGCCGCCTTCAAGAACGCTGACGACGGAGTTAGTCGTGCCCAGGTCGATGCCGACCGCACGTGCCATGGTTGATTCCTCCAGCAATGACTTGAGTGGAACGGACTCAAGTGTGCACGACACTCACCGCTGGGTCAACAGAGCTGAGTCGAGCAGACTCAACTCTTATCCGTTCCTTACACGCAACCGCCCCCCGACCTGCGACGATCCGGCCCGTCGCCCCCCGTAGACAGAGACTTTGAGCAGTCCGAATACGACGACCAGGGCCCCGCCCGCCACCCACATCACGGCGGATTCACCCGCCCACCCGTTGTGCACGAGCACTCCCACGGTCACCCCCGAGAACCCCCCGATCCCGAGCAGCACCACCGTCCCCTGCGGAGTGAGCCCCAACCGCCGCAGCCGGTGGGCGAGATGGTCCGGGCCGCCCCGCAGCAGCGCCCGCCCGGCCAGCCGCCGCGACAGCAGCACCAGCACGGCGTCGGCGCTCGCGACGGCAGTGAGCGCGAACAGCACGCCCGCGCTGGACGCGAGGTCGTGCCCGGCACGGGTGACCACGGCCGCCGAGGCGAGCACGAAGCCCGTGAACAGCGACCCGCAGGCGCCGAGCGCGATCCGCGCGGGATGCCAGTTGTGCATCAGGAACCCGGTGAGCGCGGCGGCCAGCACACTCAACAACACCGCGAGCCCGTCCATCACTTCCATCGCGGCACAGGCCCCCACCCCGAAGGCGGTGACCACCCCCACGGTCCCCGCGAGCCCGTCGGCGTGATCGAGCCCCTTGAAGGCGGCGGCGACGAACACGATCCAGGCCGCCGCGAGCAGCCCGCCGGGCACCCCGAGCTCGCCGTACGGCACGACACAGGCCGCCGCCACCGCCGTACCGAGAACCAGGAACCGCGTCTTGAGCCGCCACACGTCGGCGACCAGCCCGAGCGCGGCCACGGCGGACCCGGCGGTCAGCAGGCCGGCGACGCCATGCCCCAGCGGCGCGACACCGGTCCAGTCGCACCCCCAGGTCACCGCCGCGACGGCGATCACGACGGCCAGTCCCCCGAGCAGCGGTACCGGGCGCGTGCGCCGCCGCCGGTCGACGATCCGGGCGCGCAGGGCGGGCACCCGGAGCAGCGCGGCGAGGAGGGCGGAGAGGAGGAGGGCGGTCGTGGCGGCGAGAATCCCGTAGAGCACGGTTCCAAATTAGACGCAAATGTACCAATTCAGTACGAATAACACGATCGGACCGCCACAGGTTTTTAAGGCAACCCTCAGCGACATAGATCACCGCACCGCTGGCTACAGTGCGACAGAGAATGGGGGTAATCTCGGTCGGACCGATTAAGTTACCGCTTAGTAATGTTCTTGGTTTGGTAATGACCCCTCGCAGGCCCGAGGAGCCCTGAAATGCAACTCGCCGCGATCATCGTGTCGCTGGTTCTGATCGTGGTCGGTGTGGCGCTGTTCGCCCGCGCCGTCCTGCAGATCTACACCTTCATGCGACTCGGCCAGAACGTGCCCGCGGGCACCCGCACCGACGAACCCGTCCAGCGGACCGTCACCGTGGCCAAGGAGTTCCTCGGGCACACCCGGATGAACCGCTGGGGCGTCGTCGGGGTCGCGCACTGGTTCGTGGCGGTGGGCTTCTTCTCGCTGCTGCTGACGATCGTCAACGCCATCGGCCAGCTCTTCCAGGCCGACTGGCTGCTGCCGGTCATCGGCGAATGGGCGCCGTACAACGTCTTCGTCGAGTTCATCGGCACGATGACGGTCCTCGGCATCCTCGCCCTGATCGTCATCCGCCAGCTCAGCAAGCCGAACAAACCGGGCCGCAAGTCCCGCTTCGCCGGCTCCAACTTCGGCCAGGCGTACTTCGTCGAGGCCGTCATCCTCATCGTCGGCGTCTGCATCTTCATGCTGCACGCGCTCGAAGGCGCCCAACACCACGTCGACGCCTACGAGGCGTCCTTCTTCATCTCGTACCCGGTGGTGTCGGGCCTGGAGCACCTGGACGTCTCCACCCTCCAGAACCTCACGTACCTCTTCGCCGGCGTGAAGATCGCGACCTCCTTCATCTGGATGATCACGGTCGCCCTGAAGACCGACATGGGCGTCGCCTGGCACCGCTTCCTGGCGTTCCCGAACATCTGGTTCAAGCGCAACGCGGACGGCGGTACGTCCCTGGGTGCGCTGCTCCCGATGACGTCGGGCGGCAAGCCGATCGACTTCACCGACCCCGGCGACGACGACGTCTTCGGCGTGTCCCAGGTCGAGCAGTTCTCCTGGAAGGGCCTGCTCGACTTCTCCACCTGCACCGAGTGCGGTCGCTGCCAGTCGCAGTGCCCCGCGTGGAACACCGGCAAGCCGCTCTCCCCCAAGCTCCTGATCATGTCCCTCCGGGACCACGCGCACGCCAAGGCGCCCTACCTGCTCGCGGGCGGCGGCAAGTCCATGGAGGGCGAGGAGAAGGCGACGGAGGAGCAGCTGGCCGGCGTACCGGCCGCGGCTCTGGCGGAAGCCGAGCGCCCGCTCATCGGCACCTTCGAGGACAACGGCGTCATCGACCCCGACGTCCTGTGGTCCTGCACCACCTGCGGCGCCTGCGTCGAGCAGTGCCCGGTGGACATCGAGCACGTCGACCACATCGTCGACATGCGCCGCTACCAGGTGATGATCGAGTCCGCATTCCCGTCCGAGGCGGGCACGATGCTCAAGAACCTGGAGAAGAAGGGCAACCCCTGGGGGCTCGCCAAGAAGCAGCGCCTGGAGTGGCTCAAGGAGGTCGAGTTCGAGGTCCCGGTCGTCGGCCAGGACATCGAGGACCTCACCGAGGTCGAGTACCTGTACTGGGTCGGCTGCGCCGGCGCCCTGGAGGACCGCGCCAAGAAGACCACGAAGGCCTTCGCGGAACTCCTCCACATCGCGGGCGTCAAGTTCGCCATCATGGGCGGCGACGAGAAGTGCACGGGCGACTCGGCGCGGAGGCTCGGCAACGAGCCCCTGTTCCAGGAGCTCGGCATGGAGAACGTCATGGCACTGAACATGGCGTTCGGCGAGGAGATGGACGACGACGGCAAGGTGGTGCCGGAGTCCGCGAAGCCGAAGTCTTCGAAGAAGATCGTCGCGACCTGCCCGCACTGCCTCAACACAATCGGCAACGAGTACCCGCAGCTCGGCGGCGACTACGAGGTCATCCACCACACCCAGCTGCTCCAACACCTGATCGACGAAGGCAAGTTGATCCCGGTGACGCCGGTGGAAGGTCTGATCACCTACCACGACCCGTGCTACCTGGGCCGCCACAACAAGATCTACACGCCCCCGCGCGAGATCATCGCCAGCGTCCCCGGCCTCCGCAACGAGGAAATGCACCGCCACAAGGAACGCGGCTTCTGCTGCGGCGCGGGCGGCGCCCGCATGTGGATGGAAGAGCGCATCGGCAAGCGCATCAACAACGAGCGCGTCGACGAGGCCCTTTCGCTCAACCCGGACATCGTGTCCACGGCCTGCCCCTTCTGCCTGGTCATGCTCACGGACTCGGTGAACGGCAAGAAGAACGACGGCAAGGCGAAGGAGTCGATCCAGGTGGTCGACGTAGCGCAGCTGCTCCTGGACTCGGTCAGGAAGCCGGCCGAGGACGAGCCCCCGGCCGGCACCGCGGAACCGGAGAACGCCCCGGAACCCGAGCCGGTCAAGTAACAACCGACCAGTCCGCTACGACAACGCCCCGCACTCTCACTGCAGAGTGCGGGGCGTTGTCGTCCCCTTCTGAACCCCAGGGGACCAGGCCAGCCGCTGAAGACCCGCGGGCGGCGTGAAGGCGCTCCAGAGAACCTCGGCCCCGGTACCGGCGCGGGGCTTGTCGGAGGTGTAGGCACCCACCCTTCACGACGTCCTCGCTCAGGTCCTCCCGCACCCCGCCCGGCCGCTCCCCCCTGCCCCCTGCCCCCCCCTGCCCCCTGCTCCCCCAGCAGCCCCATGGTGTAGCGCACTACACCATGCATTCGGGAGAACGGTCCCTCGTGACAGCGAGCGCGCGACGGAATCGTAGAGACCAGAGATCAGGCCCCTCCGATCCTCCCCTCCTCCTCACCGAGCCCCGAAGGAAATCCCGTGAAATCGCTGCTCGCCACCGTGCAGTCGTTCATCGCCAACCTGCTGCTGTGGTCGTTCTTCATCGGCGGCCTCGCCGCGAGCACGGCCTCCGGCACCGTGCTCGACGGTACGGCGAAGACCGCGGCGACCTTCGCCGGTATCGCCGTCTCGCTGCTGACGGGCTCGCGTATCGCGAAGAAGCCGAAGATCAAGGCGTTTCTGTCGAAGACGTCGACCCTGTGCTTCCTGTTCCTGTTCAACGGCGGTGTGGCCGTGGTCAGTTACTTCGCCATGGACGGCGCCAAGGGCATCGCGACGGCGGCCGGAATGGGCCTGGTCTCCCTGGGCGCGGCGGGCGGCCTGATCTCCAACCTCCGCAAGGGACCGGCCAAGACGTCGCCCCTCACCTCGGCGGACGAGCCCTGGGCCTGACGGTCCGATCCGCACCGCAGTCCCATACCGAACCCGCTCCGATCCGATCCGAAAGGCTTCCCATGACCACGCACCGCCCGCGCGTCCGCCGTACGGCCACCATGGCTACGACAGCCGCAGCCATAGCCCTGACGGCCGGACTCCTGACGGCCTGCGACCCGACCGACACCTCCGACGCCTCCAACTCCCTGAACTGCCTGAAGAACTGGAACACGATCTCCGACAGCCTCAGGGCGATCCACGATGCGGGCGTCGACGCGGCGAAGGATCCGACCCGCACCGACGAATCCATCACGACGATCGACAAGAACCTCGAAAAGATCAACGCGGACTCGGACAACAGCAAGGTCAACAAGGCGGTCGACGACCTGGACAAGGCGATCTCCGACTACAACAAGGCGATCCTGAACGGCGATACGAACCCGGATTCCAGCAAGATCGACGCGGCAGCGGACAAACTCAAGAACGTCTGTACGTCATGACGCGACAGTGGACGTGGCTTCACAAGTCACCGTTGGGCCACTCGCTTCTTTGTCAGTGTCGGGCTTCCGCGGACCGAGTAAAGGGCGCTCCCTGCGGTCGCGTCGCCTGCGGCGATTCCGCTGCGCTCCACCCTTGACTCGGTCCGCTCCAGCCCGTTTGAGAAGCGAGCGAGCGGCCGGGGA
>NZ_JALJRY010000019.1 GCF_024519455.1 Streptomyces sp. STR69
GCCGACAAACACCCGAACCAGCGGCACCGGGCAGCACCCGGAGTCGGTCTCACACACGACAACTCCCGCCACACCACCCGCTTCACGGTGATCGGCAACCACCTCGCCCAACACTCGAAACTGTCGGCCCTCGCCATCGGACTCGGCGTCTACATCCAGTCCCTCCCGGCAGGGTCCCGCGTCGACATCAAGACGCTCGCGGCCCGTTTCCCGGAGGGCGCGACCCGAATCGCCGCCGCGCTACGGGAGCTGGAAACCCACGGCTACCTCCGCCGCGAACGGCACCGTGTCCCCGACGGCCGCATCATCACCCGCACAATCTCCTGCAACCAGCCCGGCGGCGACCGTAGAGACCACACGGAACCCCACACGCCACCGAAAGCACCCGCGCCCCGGCGCGAACGCGCACCCCGCAAGCCGCTTCCCGCCGTACCGCGCCCCGCGTACCCGGCCCCCGCCCTCCTCCAGACCGCCACCGACCTCCTCGCAGACCTCCGCCGCCACAGCCCCGACCTCCTCCTCTCGGCCTGCGACACGGCCCACCTCGCCCCAGGAGTCGCAGCCTGGCTGGAGCGAGACGTCACCCCCACCGCCGTACGCCACGCACTCACCACAGACCTCCCACCCGAAGGACTACGACGGCCAGCAGCCCTCCTCGCCCACCGCCTGAACGCCCAACTCCCGCCCCCACCACCGTTCCGCACCCCGGGCCCACCACCAGCCGTACGACACCCCCTCCAGAACTGCGACAACTGCGACCGCGCATTCCGCGCACCGACCCCGGGACATTGCCATGACTGCCGCACCGCCGTTGCCGCCGCCTGAGACCCTTGTGTCCTGTTCTCCGACCTCGGGCTCGTTACGCTGGCCGGGGCACACTCTGGAGGACACCATGAGCACTCAGGCCGACCACGGGCACGACTTGATCCCCCGTCCCGAGCTGACTCCCGATGCCCTGCGTGCTGCCCTTGCCGTCGTCGCTCCGGGCCAACTGGACGAGATGCAGGCCATGAAGGACGACGCCTTCGCCAAAGCGGTCGAGTGGCAGTCCCTCAGCCCGGTGCAGAGCTGGGTCCTGATCTGGGCCAGGAACATCGAGATCGCCCGCCGCCCAGAGCTGTCCAGCCGCTACGCCCAGGCGAAGAACAACCTGGAACACGAAGATCCGGTCGTGGCGAGGGAGGCCCTGGGGGAACTGAACGCGGTCCTCGACGAGGCAATGAAGGCTGTTCGCGGGTGAGCTGGAAATGGGAGTACGCCTTCGGCGCCGAAGAAGCCGCCCGAACGGCTCCCGCAGACTTCCTCGCCGCCGTGGAACGCAGGACGCAGTGAACGCGTCTACGTCGTCCAGATCACGTATCTGGGCTTCTGAGCCGTCCCCGCCGCGCACTCCCAGCCCTACGAGTGCCCCAGCTCCGCCGAATCCTCGTCCACGCCCACCGGCACCGACCCCGAGTCCGCCGCAGGCCGCAGCGGGAACGGGTCGACCATCGTCTCGTCGATCACCGGGGCCGGGGGCTGGGGCGGTTTGGGCATGACGGCTGCTTCCGAGTGGCCGCCGCAGCCGTAGGACAGGGACACGACGTGGCCGTCGGCGGGGGAGAACTCGTTGGCGCAGACGCCGAAGGCCTGGCCGAGGGAGCCGCCGACGGCGACCAGGAAGCCGCAGCTGACGCAGGCCGCGGGGGCCGCCTGGGCCATCGGGGTCTTGGAGCCGAAGCCGTCCTCCCAGCGGTCGGCGGCGACGTGCAGGCCGTAGCGGGAGAGGACCCGGGCGCGGCGGATGCCCAGTTCCTCCGCCACCGCCGCGATCGAGCCGCGGGTGGGGGCCACGGGGAGGGTCGCCGGCGTCCCCGCCGTCACCTCCGCGTCCTCCGCCTCGACCAGTTCCGCCATCTCCTCGGAGACCGCGGAGTTCGGCGGGGGCTCGTCCTCGCCGGTGTAGCCGGGCTCCAGGCGCAGGTCCTCGGCGTCCGTGGGGAGCAGGTCGCCGGGGCCCATGTCGCCGGGGCGCAGGCGTTCGCTCCACGGGACCCATTCGGGGGCCAGGAGGGAGTCGGGGCCGGGGAGCAGGACGACCTCGTCCAGGGTGATCAGTTTCGCGCGGGACGCCCTCGCGACCGTCACCGCCCAGCGCCAGCCCCGGTAGCCGAACTCCTTGCACTCGAAGAAGTGCGTGACCACCCGGTCGCCCTCGGATTCGAAGCCCGCGTGTTCGCCGACCACGCCGGGCGCGGCGGCCTCCTCGGCTGCGGCACGGGCGAGGTCGACGGCCTCGGCGCACAGGCGGTCGGGGGTGCGGCTTCGCGTGGTCGCTGCGCTCACAGGTATCGCTTCTCTCCTACGCCGTCTCACGGGTGCGCCTGTTGCGGCGAAGGGAGCGGACGGAGCGGCTGAAAGACATGTACCAGGCCCTTGGGGGCACTGGTGGAGGGCCGCGTCGACGTCCGCGCCCGATCGCGCTCGGGCACGCCTACGCCATCCATTCTGCGGGATGGCCGAGAGGCGCGCGGCCGAGAACAATCGCCACGGCGCGCTACGCACGCTACCTTCTCCCGGGCCATGCGCCCACACCGACGGCCCCTTGGGCGCTGCGCGGCGATCAAACCGAGACCTGTGCAACCGCCGGCCGAAGACCTGTGCAACAACACTGAATCCACCCCAGCAAGCCGCCATACGTGCGGTAACGGCACTACTCGCGCCGTTCTCGGGGCACTATGACGGGGTGGCAGCCGCGAGGTCGCCCCAAGGTGCCACCGGTGTCGGTGGAGCCAAGGGGAACATCCGAGGTGGCGGTTCGGGCCGGGTCGGCGGCTCCGTCCGCGCGATGGGTCGTGCCCTGCACTTCCCCGTCACCGGTACGGCCCGGGGAATCCGCAAGGCGACCCATGCGCACGGCGCGGGCGAGTCGGGCCTCGGCCGGCTGATCGAGCTGCACGCGGTGAACGGCGCCGGCGATGTCATGATCACCGTCGCTCTCGCGTCGACCGTCTTTTTCTCCGTGCCGACCGATGAGGCGCGGGGGCGGGTCGCCCTGTATCTCGCGATCACGATGGCGCCTTTCACTGTTCTCGCGCCGGTGATCGGGCCCCTTCTCGACAAGCTTCCGCACGGGCGCCGCGCCGCGATGGCCGCCGCGATGCTGGCCCGTGCCCTCCTCGCGCTGATCATCTCCGGCGCGGTCGCCAGCGGCAGCCTGGAGCTGTATCCGGCCGCCCTGGGTGCCCTGGTCGCCTCGAAGGCGTACGGCGTCGTCAGAAGCGCCGTGGTGCCCCGGCTGCTGCCACCCCGCATCTCCCTGGTGAAGGCGAATTCCAGAGTCACCCTCGCCGGGCTCCTCGCCACGGGTGTCGCCGCCCCGATCGCGGGCGGCCTGCACGCCGTCGGCGACCCCTGGCCGCTCTACGGCGCCTTCGTGATCTTCGTGGCGGGTACGGTCCTGTGCTTCTTCCTGGACCCCAAGGTCGACTCCGCCAAGGGCGAGGACACGGCGCTCCTCGCGGCCGACGAGAACCATCTGCACGGCCCGCATCCCAAGGAGGTCAAGCGGCCGGGGCTGCGCACGGTCGGCATCGCCGTGACCCACGCGCTCGGCGCCAACGCGGCGCTGCGCTGGCTCTCCGGCTTCCTGACGTTCTTCCTCGCGTTCCTGCTGCGCGAGCATCCGATGACCGGGCAGAGCGCGGCCGTGTCGCTGGGCATAGTCGCGGTGTCGGCGGGTGTCGGCAACGCGCTCGGTACGGCCGTGGGATCCGGGCTGCGGCAGCGGGCGCCGGAACTCATCATCGTGACCGTCGTCGCGCTGGTCCTGGGCTCCGCGATCACCGCCGCGATCTTCTTCGGCGCCGTCCTGGTGGCGTGTCTCGCCGCGATGGCCGGGTTCTGCCAGGCGCTGGCCAAGCTGTCCCTGGACGCGCTGATCCAGCGGGACGTGCCCGAGCTGGTGCGCACGTCGGCGTTCGCGCGCTCGGAGACGATGCTCCAGATGGCCTGGGTGCTGGGCGGCGCGATCGGCATCGTGATGCCGCTGAACGGCGCCCTCGGCTTCACCCTCGCCGCCGCGGTGATCGCCCTGGGCTGGCTGACCACCCTGCGCGGCCTGCTCTCCTCGGCACGGCACGGGACCGGCGGGCGCCCGCGAGTCGCCTGACCCACAGCACCCGGTACCGCAGCGAACACCCACGAGTGGCCGACCCGCACCACCCGGCACGGAACCGAACGCCCGCGAGTGGCCTGACCCGAGATCACCCGGCACAGTGGCGGCGGACGCCCGCGAGTGGCCTAACCCTCGGTCCCGGCCCGGCACGCCGCACCCCACGTGGGGGGAGGACTGGACGGGCCCGATAGCCTTCGCTCCATGACCATGCAATCCGCTGTGCGACGCCGCCGCGCCGTCGCCGCCGCCGGCGCCGTTTCCGCCGGACTGCTCGTCCTGTCGGCGTGCGACAAGCCGACGCCGATCTCGACGATCACCGTCGGGAGGAACTCGGTCCACACGGAGGCCACCTGCTACAACGACGGCGACGCGGTGAAGACCGCGGACCTGGCGAAGTGCCTGAAGGCCTCCACGTCGATCTCGGTCGACCCGGACGAGACCGTGCGCTTCGGTGTCGACCCGAAGATCGCCGACAACGGCTGGACGATCCTGATGAACGGTCAGCCGCTGACCGACTCCAGCAAGAAGACCTACCGGACGATCCCGGGCAGCGTGTTCTTCAACACCCAGTACGGCGCGACCGGCAACTCGACCGTCGTCTCCATCAAGGAGGGCGACAAGACGGTCAAGGGCCTGTGGTCCTTCAGGTTCAAGAAGGACTCCTGACCACGTCGTCCCCACGCATCCTTGTCGCCACCGCCGTCCCGGTCGAACGGGACGCGGTGGCACAGGCGTTGACCGGCCCCATGTGGGATGTCCTCGCCGTCGGGGTGGGTCCGGCCGCCGCTGCCGCCGCCACCGCGACCGCCCTCGCCGGCACCCGCGGCACCCCGTACGACCTCGTCGTCTCCGCCGGGATCGGCGGCGGTTTCCAGCCCGAGGCACCCGTCGGCTCCCTGGTGATCGCCGACGAGATCACCGTCGCCGACCTGGGCGCGGAGACCGCCGACGGGTTTCTCCCGGTCACCGAACTGGGCTTCGGCACCGTCACCCACCGTCCGCCGGCCGCACTCGTACGAGCGCTGGCGACCGCGACCGGCGCCCGCGCCGGAACCGTACTGACCGTGTCCACGGTGACCGGTACGGCCGCCCGTGCCACGGAACTCCGCGCCCGCCACCCCCGGGCCCTCGCGGAGGCGATGGAGGGCTTCGGCGTGGCCGAGGCGGCCGTCGCCCACGGCATCCCCGTCCTGGAACTGCGCGCGGTCTCCAACCCCGTCGGCCCGCGCGACCGCGCCGCCTGGCGCATCGGCGACGCGCTCGCGGCCCTGACCGAGGGATTCGGGAAGTGCGCACCCGTACTGGAGAGTTGGGAACAGGTATGACCCCTTCGACCGAGCCTCTGCAGACCCAGCCTTTGCAGATCGCCTACTCCCCCTGCCCCAACGACACCTTCGTCTTCGACGCGTGGGCGCACGGCCGGGTGCCGGGCGCGCCCGTGCTCGACGTGACCTTCGCGGACATCGACATCACCAACGGCATGGCCGAG
Organism: Streptomyces sp. STR69; assembly: GCF_024519455.1. Lineage (GTDB taxonomy): Bacteria > Actinomycetota > Actinomycetes > Streptomycetales > Streptomycetaceae > Streptomyces. Next base: position 5,646 of record NZ_JALJRY010000019.1, read on the forward strand.
CGCGGTGAGTTGGATGTGCTGAAGGTGTCGTACGCCGTGCTGCCGTACGTGCTCGACGAGTACGCGCTGCTGCCCTGCGGGGGCGCGCTGGGGCGGGGGTGCGGGCCGCTGGTCCTCACCCGCGAGCCGGGGGATCTGACGGGCCGTACGGTCGCCGTGCCGAGCGAGCGGTCGACCGCGTATCTGCTGTTCCGGCTCTGGGCGGCGGACACGGTCCCGGGCGGGGTGGGCGAGATCGTCGTCATGCCGTTCCACGAGATCATGCCGGCCGTGCGGGACGGGAAGGTCGACGCGGGGCTCGTCATCCACGAGGCGCGCTTCACGTACCAGAACTACGGGCTGCACAAGCTCGCGGACATGGGCGAGCACTGGGAGAACACGACGGGGCTGCCGATCCCGCTGGGCGCGATCATCGCCAAACGGTCCCTGGGCGAGGCGCAGTTGAACCTGCTCGCCGACTCGGTCCGGTCGTCCGTCCGCGCCGCCTGGGACGACCCCGAGGCCTCCCGCCCGTACGTCATGGCACACGCCCAGGAGATGGACCCGTCCGTCGCCGACCAGCACATCGGCCTGTACGTCAACGAGTTCACCGCCGACCTCGGCGAGGACGGATATGCCGCGATCCGGGGGCTGTTGACGCGTGCGGCGGCCGAGGGGCTGGTGCCTGCGCTGGGGCCGGACGCGCTCACGTTTCCCTGATTCGGTGGTGCCGTCCCTGGGGGCTGCGCCCCCAGACCCCCATCGGCCCTGAAGGGGCCTCGTCCTCAAACGCCGGACGGGCTGGATATGACCGGCCCGCGCCAAGAAGACCCCGCACGCTGAATCTCCCGGACATCTACACGTCCAACTGGTCCGCCACCGCCCGCAGCAGGCCCGCGATCTTGCCGCCGGAGGCCTTGTCGGGGTAGCGGCCCTTCTCCAGCATCGGGGTGATGTTTTCGAGGAGGGTCGTCAAATCCTGGACGATGGAGGCCAGTTCGTCCGGCTTCTTGCGCTGGGCCGCCGCGACCGAGGGGGTCGGGTCGAGCAGCGTGACCGAGAGTGCCTGGTCGCCGCGCTGACCGGCGACGACCCCGAACTCCACGCGCTGTCCGGGCTTCAGGGCGTCAACTCCGGCCGGCAGTACCGAGGAATGGACGAAGACGTCGCCGCCGTCGTCGCGGGAGAGAAAGCCGAAGCCCTTCTCACTGTTGAACCACTTGACCTTGCCGGTGGGCACGTCTGTCCTCGTCCTCGTACTCGTCGGAAAACTGCTCGGAAAACGCTGGGGAACTGCCGGTACCAAGGCTAATGGTCTTCAGGCCGGTGACAAGACGTCGCCGGACTGTTCCTGTGCGCAGGGAACTACCCTGGTCGAGTGCGTGACAAAACCCAAACGAATTCCGCCGTGGCCGGTGACCGACTGATCCGTGCCGGTGCCATCGTCTTCTTCGTCGGTGCGGTGGCCACACTCGTCACCGTGGTACCGCTACTGCTCCACACGACGCCTTTTCCGACGTACATGTACCTCTTGAGCATGCTCATGGGCGTCGGATTCCTGCTCGCCGCGGCCGGCGTACTCCAGTCCGTGGCCGCCGGCCGCCGTCAGGCGCGTGCCACGAGGTAGTCCGAAAGCCATCGGGGGAACTCGGTGAGATCGCCGAGCACAACATCCGCACCGGCCGTCCGCAACTCCTCCGTATCGCACGGCCCGGTCGCGACCCCGACCGACAGGGCGTCGGCGCCGCGGGCACCGCGCACGTCCCCGACGTGGTCGCCGACGTAGACGCTCGCGCCCTCCTCGCGCAGCGCCTCCGCCTTCCGCTCGGCCCACAGATCGCCGATCACCGCGTCGGCGTCGATGCCGAGGTGCGCGAGGTGCAGTTTCGCGTTGGGCTCGTACTTCGCGGTGACGACGACCGCCCGCCCACCGGCCCCGTGTACGGCCGCTATCGCCTCGCGGGCGCCGGGCATCGCGGGGGTCGCGGCGATGGCGATCGACGGGTACATCCCGCGGTACAGGTCGGACATGGCGGGCACCTGGTCCGCCGGGAACCAGTTGATCAACTCGTCGGCGAGCGGCGGCCCGAGCCGGGTGATCGCCAGATCGGCGTCGATGTACGTCCCCGTCCGCTCCGCCAGCGCCAGATAGCAGGCGTGGATGCCGGGCCGGGAGTCGATGAGGGTCATGTCGAGGTCGAAGCCGACGGTCGGGGCGGGCAGGGCGGGCGGGGCGGAGTGCTGAGCGCGCGAGGTCATATGGGCCATTGTGCCCAGTGCCTACGACAACCCCGCCGGCCCCACCGGCCGGTCTACCGCTGCCGTTGTGAGCGCCACACCAGGAACAGCGCCGACGCGACGGCCGCGCCCCGCACCACCCACGGCCAGGTCTGGGAGATGGCGTCGTTCATGTGGCCCTGGGCGACCGGGGTGCCCCAGCGGCCGTCGTTGCGGCCCCAGAGCCAGACGATCCCGGCCACGACGGCCGCCGTCGGCATACCGATCACCGCCCACTTCGTCTCCGCGTCGGTCAGCCGCCGGGAGGCGTACGCGATGAGCCAACCCAGCAGCAGCGCGAACCAGTTGCCGAGTACGGCGCCCACGACGAGCAGTGCGGCGGCGATCAGGAGGAGGGGGTTGGACCAGCCTCCGGTGGGGAGGCGGGGGACGACGCGGCGCCGGCGGGCGGGGGCTTCCGGTGCCTGCTCGACGACCGGCGCGGTCACCGGTTCCGGTTCCTTCGCCGGTTCCTTCGTCAGCTCCTTCGGAGTCTCTTTCGGCGGCGGGGGCTTGAGCAGTTCCGGGATCTCCCCCCCGCCGGTGAACCCGGGCACGCCGTCACCGAGCGCGAACCCGTTGCCCGCCACCCGCCACCAGTCCGGCTGCAGCACGCTGTCGCCGAGCTCGGCCGCGCTCGCGAGGTGCGGTGGGGCGGCGGAGTTGTCGGGTTCCGGTGCGGGGGCGGCCTTGGTGGGGCGCGGTCGCGGTACGACCCGGCGCAGGCCCTTGGGCCGCAGATCGTCCTCGTGGTCGCGCTGTACGGGTACGGAGGTGGACGGCGCCCGGGGGACACCGGCGCCGGTGCCGGCCGCGGCGACGACCTCGTCCGGGGTGCCGAGGCCCTTCAGGATGCGCTGGACGGCGGCGGGAGTGTCGGCGGTGGCTCCGGCGCGGCGCCGGTCGATCTCGTTGCGCAGCTCCGACACCAGCCGCATCCGGGTGACCGAGGGCAGCTGGCGTTGCTGCGCGACGTCACCGACGCGGCTCAGATACTCGTAGACGACCTGGTCGCTCTCGATACCCACGAAGTCCCCTCCGGGGCGGGTGCGTTGGATACCCCGTGGTGACAGACGTTACCGCCAGCGGGCCCGGTGCCGGGAACCTCACGTCGTGCACGCTCCCCCACGGTCACACCCACCCGCTACCGTGGGTCGGATGAGCACTCCGGCCACGCCGCCCCGTTCGCTCGCGGAGGCACTCCGAACCAGGGACGACGCCTCCCTGGCCGCGCTGCTGCGCAGCCGCCCCGACCTCATCACGCCCGTGCCCACCGATCTCACCCAGCTCGCGACCAGGGCCGGTACGCGCGCTTCGGTGGTGCGGGCGCTGGAGCGGCTGGACCGTTTCACGCTGCAGACGGCTCAGGCGCTGGCCGTGGCGGCGGACCCGGCGCCGTACGACGAGCTGCTCGGGCTGATGGCGGGCGACGTGCGCGATCCGGCGGTGGTGAACGCGCTGCCGCGTGCCGTCGCGGCGCTGCGCGAGCAGGCGTTGGTGTGGGGTGCGGAGGACCGGCTGCGGCTGGTGCGGACGGCGCGTGAGCTGCTGGCGCCGGCGCCGCAGCATCCGTCGCCGACCGGGCTCGGTCCTACGGTCGCGGAGGCGACGGCGGGCATGTCGCCGGGCCGGATCCAGGAGATCGTGACGGCGGCGGGCCTGCCCTCCACGCATGACCCGGTGTCCGCGGTGGCCGCGCTCACCAAGCTGTTCACGGCCCGGCGGCGGATGAAGACGCTGCTGGCCGGCGCCCCGGAGGAGTCCCTGGAGGTGCTGAACCGGCTGGTCTGGGGGCCGCCGTACGGGCAGGTGACGGCCGACCCGGCGGCCCGGCTGCGCTGGCTCATCGACCGGGGTCTGCTGCTGCCGACGGCGCCCGGCACGGTCGTACTGCCGCGTGAGGTGGCCCTGTATCTGCGGGCCGGGCGGGCGCACCGGGAGACGGAGCCGGTGGCGCCGCCGGTCGAGGCGAAGGCGACGCACCGTCCACAGGTCGTGGACGCGGCGGCGGCCGGGCAGGCGTACACCGCGCTGGCGACCGTCGAGGAGCTGCTGAAGGACTGGGACGAAGGCGGGCCGGCCGTGCTGCGGGCCGGTGGCCTCAGCATCCGCGACCTGAAGCGGACCGCCGTCGCGCTGGACCTGGCGGAGCCGGTCGCCGCGTTCTGGGTCGAACTCGCCTACGCCGCGGGCCTGTTGGCGTCCGACGGCGAGGCGGACGAACGGTATGCGGCGACCCCGGCCTACGACGAGTGGCTGGAGCAGCCCGCCGCGCAGCGCTGGACGCACCTCGCGGAGACCTGGCTGACGGCGACCCGGACGTCCGGGCTGGTCGGCGGTCGGGACGCGAAGGAGCGCACGCTGTCGGCACTGGGCCCCGGCCTGGACCGCTCGGCCGCCCCGGAGGTACGGCACCGGGTGCTCACCCTGCTCGCCGCGCTTCCCGAGGGCACCTCGCCGTCCGCGGAATCGGTGCTGGCCCGGCTGCGCTGGGAACGGCCGCTGCGGGGGACGGTCGGTGCGGCGCCCCAGTCCGACGACGACCTGCGCAGCCGCCTGGCCCGCTGGACCCTGAACGAGGCCGAGCTGCTGGGCGTGACGGGGCGGGGCGCCCTGTCGGGGCAGGGGCGGGCGTTGCTGGGGGCGGCGGCGGGTGGCTCGGCGGCGAAGGGCGCGTCGGCGGGTGCCGGGCGGGCGACGGGCGGTGTGTCCGGTCACGCGGCCTCCTCCGCCTCCGCGGCCTCCTCCGCCTCGCCTTCCGGCGCCGGTGACAAGCTCCCCGTCCACCACCGCACACCCACTCCCCCCGAGCCGCTCTCCCCGGCCGAGCAGGCCGTGGCGAGTGCCGCCGCTGCCCGGCTGCTCGCTCCGCTGCTGCCCGAGCCGTTGGACCATGTCCTGCTGCAGGCGGATCTGACGGCGGTGGCCCCGGGCCCGTTGCAACGGCCGTTGGCCGATGTGCTGGACGTGCTCGCGGACGTGGAGTCGAAGGGCGGTGCCACGGTCTACCGCTTCACACCGGGCTCGGTGCGCCGCGCCCTGGACGCCGGCCGCTCGGCCTCCGACCTGCACGACTTCCTCACCGCGCACTCCCGTACGCCTGTCCCGCAGCCCCTCGCCTATCTGATCGACGACGTGGCCCGCAGACACGGTCATCTGCGGATCGGCGCGGCCTCGGCGTATGTGCGCTGCGACGACGACGCGGTGCTCAGCGAGATCCTCGCGGACAAACGCTCGGCGGGCCTGCGTCTGCGCCGCCTCGCGCCGACCGTGCTGGCGGCGCAGGCCGATCCGGCGGCGCTCCTGGACGGGCTGCGCGCGATGGGCTTCGCGCCTGCCGCCGAGTCCGCGGACGGCGATGTCGTCATCACCCGTGCCCATGCCCACCGCACCCCGCCCCGCACGGCTCCTGAGCCCGTGCCGGACGGCCCGCCGACCCCGGACACGACCCTCCTGTCGGCGGCGATCCGCGCGATCAGGGCGGGCGACCGCGCCTCCACCACCCCGCTGAAACCGTCGACGACCCCGGCCCCGGCCGGTGAACTCCCCCGCACCGGCTCCGCCGAGACCCTCGCCACGATGCAGGCCGCCGTCCTCACCGGCACCGCCCTCTGGATCGGCTACGTCAACGCCGAGGGCTCCGCCAGCCAGCGCGTCATCGCGCCGATCCGCGTGGAGGGCGGCTTCGTCACGGCGTACGACCACACGGCGGACGAGGTACGGACGTATCCGCTGCACCGGGTGACGGGGGTCGCGGAGCTGGCGGAGGGGTAGGGGGGTGGGTCTGAAAAAGTGTGTCACTTTCGCTCAGAAGCGTCACACTTTTTCAGAGAAGGGTGTCCGCCCCGGCCGCCTCCCCTCGGCTCAGATAGCGCTCCAGCGCGCCAACGGCGTCCGCCACGAACGTCGGACGCCGGGCCATCTCCCGCAACTCGCCCTCCGTGACCCACGCGTGCCAGGCGATCTCGGCCGGGTCGGGGCTGATGTCCGTACGGACGACCGCTTCATGGACGCCCATCCAGTACGGGCTGATCTCGCCCCGGCACAGGTACTTGAAGGCGAACCGGACCGGCGCCACCACCCCGAGTTCCTCGGTGAGTTCACGGGCCGCCGCCTCCTCGTAGGTCTCCCCGACCTCCGCGGCGCCGCCGACCAGGAAGTTGTACTGCCCCGGGAACCGGGACATGTCCGCCGCCCGCCGGTGCACCAGGACCCGGCCCGCCCCGTCCCGGCACACAGTCGTCGCGACCCGGTGCAGCCAGTGGTGCGCGATGGCCTCGCCCCGGTCCACCGTGCCGACTGTCCGGTCGTGCTCGTCCACCCGTTCCACCAGTTCTCCCATGGCCCCACCCTCACAGAGCCCGGCCGTGATCATCGGCCGGTAGTGCACACTTGACGTTTGGCCGTGCGGAAGGGATGTGTACGTACGTGAATGGCCCCCTCATCGTCCAGTCCGACAAGACCCTGCTTCTTGAGGTCGATCACGAGCGAGCCGACGACTGCCGGCGCGCCATCGCGCCGTTCGCCGAGCTGGAGCGGGCGCCCGAGCACATCCACACCTACCGGGTGACACCGCTCGGGCTGTGGAACGCGCGGGCCGCCGGGCACGACGCCGAGCAGGTCGTGGACGCGCTGGTCGAGTACAGCCGGTATCCCGTGCCGCACGCGCTGCTGGTGGACATCGCCGAGACCATGGACCGCTACGGCAGGCTCACGCTCTCCAAGCACCCCGCGCACGGGCTCGTCCTCACGACCACCGACCGGCCGGTGCTGGAGGAGATCCTGCGCTCGAAGCGGATCGCCCCGCTGGTCGGCAACCGGCTCGACCCCGACACCGTGGCCGTGCACCCCTCCGAGCGCGGGCAGATCAAGCAGGTGTTGCTGAAGCTGGGCTGGCCGGCGGAGGACCTTGCCGGCTACGTCGACGGCGAGGCGCACGCGATCGAGCTGGACGAGAACGGCTGGGCGCTGCGGCCCTACCAGAAGCAGGCCGTGGAGAACTTCTGGCACGGTGGCAGCGGTGTCGTCGTGCTGCCCTGTGGGGCGGGGAAGACCCTCGTCGGCGCGGGCGCCATGGCGCAGGCCAAGTCGACCACGCTCATCCTCGTCACCAACACCGTCTCCGCCCGGCAGTGGAAGCACGAGCTGATCAAGCGGACCTCCCTGACCGAGGAGGAGATCGGCGAGTACAGCGGGACCCGGAAGGAGATCCGGCCCGTCACCATCGCGACCTACCAGGTGCTGACGACCAGGCGGAAGGGCATCTACCCCCACCTGGAACTCTTCGACTCCCGCGACTGGGGGCTGATCCTCTACGACGAGGTGCACCTGCTGCCCGCGCCCGTCTTCAAGTTCACCGCCGACCTCCAGGCCCGGCGCCGCCTCGGTCTGACGGCGACACTCGTCCGCGAGGACGGCCGGGAGTCGGACGTGTTCTCCCTCATCGGGCCGAAGCGGTTCGACGCGCCCTGGAAGGAGATCGAGGCGCAGGGCTACATCGCGCCCGCCGACTGTGTGGAAGTGCGCGTCAACCTCACGGAATCCGAGCGGCTCGCGTACGCCACCGCCGAGACCGAGGAGAAGTACCGCTTCTGTGCGACCACCGCGACGAAGCGGAAGGTCACGGAGGCGATCGTGCGCCGGTTCGCCGGTCAGCAGATCCTTGTCATCGGTCAGTACATCGACCAACTCGACGAGCTGGGCGAGCACTTGAACGCGCCGGTGATCAAGGGTGAGACGTCCAACGCCCAGCGGGAGAAGCTCTTCGGTGCCTTCCGCGAGGGCGAGATCAGCGTCCTCGTCGTCTCCAAGGTCGCCAACTTCTCGATCGACCTGCCCGAGGCGACCGTGGCCATCCAGGTCTCCGGCACCTTCGGCTCCCGCCAGGAGGAGGCCCAGCGCCTCGGCCGTGTCCTGCGCCCCAAGGCCGACGGCCACAAGGCCCACTTCTACTCGGTCGTCGCCCGCGACACGATCGACCAGGACTTCGCCGCCCACCGCCAGCGCTTCCTGGCGGAACAGGGTTACGCGTACCGGATCATGGACGCGGACGAGATCCTCGCGGAGAGCTGAGCCCGGGAAAGCCGTAAGCGGTCGCCGTAAGTGGCCCCGGAGTCACTTACGGCGTATGCCCGCTTCCTCGCCGTACTCTCCGAGGACGACCACGCTGAACGCGGCGCCCGCGAACACTTTTATGGCGCGCAGGGCATTGCCGAGGCGATGGGGGTGGCTGCCACCCGTGGCCGGTGTGGCACCGGACGGGCGGACGGGGACCGGGTGGATGGTTGCTGCGCTCATGAATCCATGGTGCGTCTTGGGACATAAGGTCGGCATCGGCCCAGAGAGCCAACCTCAAAGCCGCCCGTGTACGCCTCCGGGCTGACCCGTTCCCCCGCCGGGTGGAGGGGTCGTCCCCTAGGGGACGCAGGGGGACGGAAAACGATTGGCCCTCACCGGGCCCGCGTCACTAAACTCTCCGCTCTTGCCCGCCTCCCCGCAGGGAGTGCCGCCGCCCGGACGGAAACCGGCCGGCATCCACCGAGCACGCACCCAGCAGCCGCACCAGCAGGCCCTCCGGAGGCACCCCCTTGTCCACGCCCGCCGCCGACCCCGTCGGCGATCCCCTCGACGCCTCGCTCGACGATCCCCTCGCCCGCGAACGCTCCCACCTCGCCTCCTCCCGTTCCGCGCTGCGCGCCATGCGCGAGGACGTCGAGTCCCTCGACATCAAGGACGTCTCCGCGAACTGGGTCAACGCCGAGGTCCTGGCCCGCCAGATCGACGAGCGCATCAAGGCGCTGGCCGACCTCAGCGACACCCCGCTGTTCTTCGGCCGCCTCAACTACCTGCACGCACCCGGCGCCGAGCAGGCGGAGGGCGCGGGGGGCGAGCAGTTCTACATCGGGCGCCGGCATGTGCACGACGGCGACGGCGACCCGATGGTCATCGACTGGCGGGCGCCGGTCTCGCAGCCGTTCTACCGGGCGTCGAAGAAGGACCCGCAGGACATCTCGCTGCGCCGCCGCTTCGGGTACACGGGCGGCGACCTCACGGCGTACGAGGACGAGCACCTCATGGACCCGGCCGAGGCCGCCGCCACCAGCAAACTGCTCCAGCAGGAGATCGAACGGCCGCGCGTCGGCCCGATGCGCGACATCGTCGCCACCATCCAGCCCGAGCAGGACGAGATCGTACGCAGCGGGCTGGGCGGCACGGTGTGCGTGCAGGGCGGGCCGGGCACCGGGAAGACCGCCGTCGGCCTGCACCGCGTCGCCTACCTCCTCTACGCCCACCGCGAGCGGCTGGCCCGCACCGGCACCCTCGTCATCGGGCCGAACAAGTCCTTCCTCCACTACATCGAGCAAGTGCTGCCCGCGCTGGGCGAGTTGACGGTCCGCCAGGGCACGGTCGACGACCTGGTCGCCCATGTCGAGGTGCGCGGCACGGACGAGGCACCGGCCGCGGTCATCAAGGGCGATGCACGGATGGCGGAGGTCCTGCGCAGGGCCGTCTACTCCCACGTGAGCATCCCGGCCGAGCCGGTGATGGTGGTGCGCGGCTCGCGCCGCTGGCGGGTCCCGGCGTACGAACTGGAAGACATCGTGCGGGAGTTGCTCGACCGCGACATCCGCTACGGCGCCGCCCGCGAGGCCCTGCCGCAGCGCATCGCGCATGCCGTGCTGGTGCAGATGGAGCGGTCGGGGGAGGCGCCGGACGACCGGGTGCAGGACGCCGTGGCGCGCAACGCGGCGGTGAAGGCGGCCGTCAAGGCGGTGTGGCCGCCGGTCGAACCGGAGAAGCTGGTGCTGCGGCTGCTCACGGACGCGGACTTCCTCGCCGCCCACGCGGACGGAATCCTCGACGAGGACGAACAGAAGACGATCCTCTGGTCACAGCCCGGACCTGGGAAACGGGCCGTGCGCAGTGTGAAGGCCGCCAAGTGGTCGGCCGCGGACGCCGTGTTGATCGACGAGGCGACCGACATCGTCCAGCGGACGCACTCGCTCGGGCATGTGGTGCTCGACGAGGCGCAGGACCTCTCCCCGATGCAGTACCGGGCGGTGGGCCGCCGCTGCACCACCGGTTCCGCGACCGTCCTCGGCGACCTGGCGCAGGGCACCACGCCCTGGGCGACGCGGAGTTGGGACGAGGCGCTGGCCCATCTCGGCAAGTCGGACGGTGTGATCGAGGAGTTGACGGCCGGTTTCCGCGTACCTACGGACGTCATCACCTACGCCTCCCGGCTGCTCCCCCACATCGCACCGGGCCTGACCCCGGTCGCCTCGGTCCGTGAGAACCCGGGCTTCTTCGACCTCCGCGAGACCGGCGGAACGGCCGAAGTGGTAGCCGCCTGCGAGGAGTTGCTGCGCAACGAGGGGTCGACGGGCCTGATCGCGGCGGACGCCCGTGTCCCCGAACTGGCGGAGGCCCTGACGGCGGCGGGCATCGGCTACATCGACCCGGGCGAGGAGACCACCGTGGACACCCGTCTGACCCTGGTCCCGGCCTCGCTCGCGAAGGGCCTGGAGTACGACTACGTGGTCCTGGACGAGCCGCAGGCCGTGGTCGACGGCGAACCGGACGAACGCACCGGCCTGCGCCGCCTGTACGTCTCCCTGACCCGAGCGGTGTCGGGCCTGATCGTCACGCACGCGGCCCCTCTGCCGCCCCAACTCGCCTAGTCGGGCAGGGACTTCAGCAGGGAGTCCAGGAGGCCGGGGAACCTCGCGTCCAGGTCGTCCCGCCGCAGCTGCACATAGCGGTTGCGGCCGACGGCCCGGGTCGAGGTGAGCCCGGCCTCTCGCATGATCTTCAAGTGGTGCGAGACGGTCGACTTGTGCAGATGGGCGACGCCCAGCGCCTCGGGCGCACAGCTGAACTGCTTCCCCGTCGAGTACACCTTCAGCAGCCACAGCCGCACCGGGTCACCGAGCGCCTGCAACACCTTGACCAGCTCGATGTCCTCGACGTCCGGCTGCGGCAGCCACTCGTTCTCCGCCTCGCTCACGCGCGCATCCCTCTCCGTACCATCTCCGTACCGTTTGACAATCATCCAACAGTCTCTATTGTTTGACCAACGTCAAACCGTTGCGCAGTCCTGCGCCGGACGCACCTGGGGGACCCGTGCGCCTACGCCTGCTCCTGCTCGCCCTCGGAACCTTCGCCGTCGGAACCGACGGCATGGTGACGGCCGGCATCCTGCCGCTCGTCGCCCGCGATCTGGACGTCTCCATCTCGGTCGCCGGCCAGATGGTCACCGTCTTCGCTCTGTCCTACGGCGTCCTCGCCCCCGTCCTGGCCACGGTCACCGCGCGCTGGCCGCGCCGCCGCGCCCTGCTCACGGCGCTCGCCGTCTTCAGCGCCGCCAACGCCCTTACGGCGCTTGCCCCTTCGTACGACGCCCTGCTGGCGACCCGCGTGCTGGCCGCCGTAGGAGCCGCCCTCTACACCCCCACCGCGAACGCCGTGGCGACGACCCTGGTGCCGGCCGAGCGGCGCGGGCGGGCGATCGCGGTGGTGATGGGCGGGCTGACGGTCGCGACCGCGCTCGGGGTGCCGCTGGGCACCTGGATCGGCCGTACGGACTGGCGGCTCACGATGTGGCTGGTGACCGGGCTCGGGGTGGCCGCGTTCGTGGGGCTCGCCGTGCTGCTGCCCGAACTCCCGCAGCCCGCCGCCTCGTTGGGCCTGCGGGCGCGGTTCGCCCCGCTGGCCGACCGGCGGGTGCTGGGCGCGGCCGGCACCACCTTCCTGGTCTTCCTGGCCTTCCAGACGACGTACATCTACTACACGGTGGCCACCCACCCGGCGACCCAGGGCTCCCAGGACAGGCTGACCCTGCTGCTCCTGGTGTCCGGCTGCGCGGCGGTCGTGGGCTCGACGGTGAGCGGGCGGGTGATCGACAGGTGGGGGCCGCGGGTGGTGATCCTGTCGGCCAGCACGGCCTACGTGGCGCTGGCGGCAGCCTCCCCGTGGACGCTGCGCACGATGCCGACCGCGCTCGCCGCCTCCGCGCTCGCCCCGGTGTTCGGCTGGTCCATCATGGTCGCCCAGATCACCCGCGTCACCGCGCTCGGCCCCGCCAACGCACCCGTGCTGATCTCCCTCAACAGCAGCGCCCTCTACCTGGGCATGGCCGCAGCGGGCGGCACGGGCAGCCTGGCGCTGAGCCTGTTCGGCGACCGCTGGTTCCTGCTGGCGGGGGCGGGACTCGCCCTGCTGGCGACGGTCGTCGCGGCCCTGACGACCCGGCCGGCACCGCAGCCGCAGGTGTCCGCCAACACCCCGGTACCGGCGCGCACTTGAGAGCGTGCGCGGCGGGAAGCGGTGGGCACCGCCTCAGCCGCCGAGCGCCGCCCGCCACTCCGCCACCGCCGCCGCCGACACCGGCCGCCCCCAGCCCTCCGGCCGGGCCGCCCCGCCGATGTGGAAGGCGTCGACCCCGGCGGCGCGCAGGGTGGGGACGTGGTCCAGGCGGAGGCCGCCGCCGACCAGGATGCGCTGTTCGTAGCCGGGTTCGCCGTGCAGGGCCGCCTCGCGGAGCAGGGCGGGGAGGCCGTCGTCGACGCCGTCGGCCGAGCCGGCGGTGAGGTAGGTGTCGAGGCCGGGCAGGTCCGCGAGCTGCTTGCGGAGGGCGTCGCGGTCGGCGGCGCGGTCGATCGCGCGGTGGAACGTCCAGGCACAGCCGTCCAGTTCGGCGACGACGCGTTCCACCGCGTCCAGGTCGACCCCGCCGTCCGGGTCGAGGAACCCGAGCACGAACTGGTCGGCGCCGGCGGTCCGCAGCTCCCCGGCGACCCGTACCAGGCGGTGCACGTCGCCCGCGGCGAAGCCGTCCGCGAGGCGGATCATCACGCGCAGGTCGATGTCCACGGCGGCACGGATCGCGGCGAAGGTCTCGACCGGCGGGGTCAGTCCGTCGGCCGCGATGTCGGTGACCACTTCGAGGCGGTCCGCGCCTCCGGCCTGGGCGGCGATCGCGTCCTCGGCGCCGAGGGCGATCACCTCCAGGACTGCACGCGTGCTCATAGGACCCCTTCCGTCGTGTTCCCTGGAGCGGCTACAGGTCTAGTCCAATCTCAGGGTACGCGGGCGGACCGGGGGCCGCGAGATCGCCCCCGCGAACGGTGAATGACGACGGGCGAACAGCGGTCTACGGCCATGAGCCGAAGATGTTCAGTTCGGCCGGCTCCGCCCCCGCCAGCTCGTACACCGTCCCGTCCGGCACCGGGCGCCCCGAGTACAGCCGTACGAGCGTGGGCGCGTCGCCGATGTACCGGGCCGGGGTCCGTTCGCCCGACACATCGCCCAGCCGCAGCGGATCGTCCCGGTCGTCGAGGTCGGCGTGGAGAGGCTGGCGGCCTCTCTGACGGGTCACAAGGCCGAGAAGGGTTAGAGCGGACCCCAGCCTTTCGCCCCCATAGGCCCCGGGCTCGCCGAGCGTGTCCCGTACGTCGCCCGCGTGCACCCTCCCCCACTGCCTAAAGGGCGTGGGGGGACCCCCACCCGAACGCGACCGCGTCCAGGCCCCCGCCCGCGCGGGCGATCACCGCACCGGCCTCGGTCATCCCGCGCTCCAGTTCGTCGAGGACCCGCGCGTTGCTCCAGTCGGCGCGCTCGGCGATGTCCCGGTCGTTGGCCTCCGGCGAGAACACCCCCTCCTCGAACCGGCGCTCCACCACCCGGATCAGCGCGGACGAGCAGTGCGCGAGCACGTCCCGCACGGTCCAGCCCGGACACGCGGCGGTCGCCAGCGCGAAGTCCTCCTCGGCGCGGGAACGCAGCAGCGGGATCAGCGCGTCGCGCTCGCCGGCGAGGAGCCGTCCGGGCAGTTCGGGATCACGTACGTCGTGTGTCGTGTCGGCGTAAGTCATGGGTTCCACGCTAGGGGCGAGGCCGCGGGAGGAAAATAAGGACCATGGCCGATCTAGACGCCCTTCGCGCCCGCTGGACCCGTGCTCTCGAAGGAGCCCGGGCGCCAGGCGGCGGACCCGACCCGCTGCCGTACGCGGAGAACCTCCTCACCCGGTGGCGGGAACCGCAGCGGCACTACCACACGCTCACCCACCTCACGGCGGTCCTGGACCACATCGACGTGCTGGAGCAGTACGCCGACGACCCGGACGTCGTACGGCTCGCGGCCTGGTTCCACGACGCGGTCTACCTCCCCGACCGGTCCGAGAACGAGGAGCGGTCGGCGCGGCTGGCCGAGCGGGCGCTGCCCGAGGCCGGGGTGCCGGACGCGAAGACGGCCGAGGTCGCCCGCCTGGTCCGGCTCACCGTCACCCACGCGCCCGCCGACGACGACCGCAACGGCATGGTCCTGTGCGACGCGGACCTCGCGATCCTGGCCGCACCGCCGTCGGCGTACGCCGCGTACACGGCCGCCGTCCGCGAGGAGTACCACTTCGTCCCCAACGACGCCTTCCGAGAGGGCCGTTCAGCGATCCTGCGCCAACTCCTCACCCTCCCAAGGCTGTTCATGACTCCGCACGGGGCGGCGGAGTGGGAGGCGACGGCACGCTACAACCTGACGGGAGAACTGGCACTGCTGGGCTCGGCGGACCCGAGTGCCGGGTGAGGACGGCGAGTGGTGAACGATTTTTTCACGGCGGGTCGCGGGGCGCGGCCCGTATGCTCCCCGGCATGGGGACCACGGGCGCACCACAGCTGGAAGAGGCCGTAGCAAGTTGTCTCGCGCTGCTGAGCACGGCGACGGACCGGGACTGGGAAGACGTGAAGGCCGGCCGCCTGGAGTGCAGTTGCCGCTTCACCGCCCTGTACATCGCCAGTGATCTCATCACGTACGCGGGCCAGTTGGCCGGGCGCGCACAGCACGCCTACCTCCCCTTCAAGATCGCCCTCGACGACGGCACCGACAACTCCGGTGTCCTGGACGTGATCCGGGCGACCGGCACCCTCCTCGCCACCACTGTCCGTACCACCCCTCGCGAGGTGCGCGCCTTCCACCCGTACCCGTTCCGCAGCGCCAACCGCGAGGGCTTCGCCGCGATGGGCACCGCCGAGGTGCTGCTGCACACCCACGACATCGCCGAGGGCCTGGGGCTGGCCTACCAACCGGCCCGGAAACTGGCCGAGTTCGTCCTCACCCGGATCTTCCCGCACGTCCGCCCCGGCGCCGATCCCTGGCGCACCCTGCTCTGGGCGACCGGCCGCGGCGACCTCCCCGGCCGCACCCCCGTCACCGAGTGGCGCTGGCGCAACAACCTCGTCCTGCCCACCGAACGCCTCATCCTGGACGGCGTCCACCCGGCAGCCGCCGCCGACCTGGCCGCCGGCGGCGAAGGCGGCTTCGAGTGGATCGACGGCGGCCCCTTCCAGGGCACCCGTGAGGCCGCGACCTTCATGACGAAGGCGTACCAAGCAGGCCTGCACCGCCCGGAGTTCGGGGTGTTCGCCCTCGTCCGCCACGAGGACGGCCGCGCGATCGGCGGCATCGGCTTCCACGGCATCCCCGACGAGGAGGGCCGCGTGGAGGTCGGCTACGACCTGGTGGAGGGCGCGCGCGGCCAGGGCTACGCGACGGAGGCGCTGCGCGCGCTGACCGGCTGGGCCCTGGCACGGGACGACGTGCGCACCGTCCTCGCGACCGTCGAACGCGACAACCTCGCCTCCCAGGCGGTGGTTTCACGCGTGGGCTTCAAGCAGGTGGGAGAGGACGCCGACGAGCTGACCTACGAACTCGGCGACTGACCGGCCAACTCGACTACTCCGCCCGCCCCTTGGGCCTGCGCAGCCCCGCCGCCGTCAGCAGCCGCACCACCTCCCGGCTCCTGACCTCCACCGCCCCGGCGGCCACCGCGTCCGCGTAGCGATGCGACGGGATGTCGTAGTGATCCCGCTCGAAGGCCCGCCGCGGCACGCCCAACTCCTGGGCGAACAGGTGGAGTTCGTCGTACGACACATCACTGACGAGGTGGGACCACAGACGGCCGTGCCCCGGCCAGGTCGGCGGGTCGATGTACACGGTCACAGGGAACCCAGGTTTCCCACCGCGGCGACCTTCACGCCCGCCGGGTGGCAGACCCAGTGCGGGTCGGGTCCCAGCTCCGGTTCGACCTCCAGGGCGTGCGGGTCCCCGGCCGAGCAGACCGGGCAGAGCGGCCAGCGCCCGTACGCCTCCAGCAGCGCGTCCTGCACGTCCTGCGCGACCAGGCCGGCCACGTAGTCGACGCCCTCCGGCCACTGCTCCACCCACCACCGCCGCTGTACGACGGACTCCTCCACCATCGACACCACGTCCGCCGCCACGACCTCGCGCGCGGCCAGATCGGCGAGCACGAGCGCGCGAGCGGCGTGCAGCGCCTGCTCCAGGGGACTGATGGGGTCGCCGGTGGGTTCCATGCACCCATTGTGCGCACTCTTGACCACAACCCGGATCCGAAAATATCTTTCAAGAGTGACCCAGGACGTGAAAGAAATTTTCGGAAGCGCCTCCGGGAGTTCCGGGAGTACGCCGCCCGCGGCCCTGGCCGCCAAGGTGCGCACCCTCGTCCCCTCCATGACCCGCTCCATGCAGCGCGTCGCCGAGACCGTCGCCGCCGACCCGGCCGGCTGCGCGGCCCTCACCGTCACCGGCCTCGCCGAACTCACCGGCACCAGCGAGGCCACCGTCGTCCGCACCGCCCGCATCCTCGGCTACCCCGGCTACCGCGATCTGCGCCTGGCCCTCGCCGGGCTCGCCGCGCAGCAGCAGTCCGGGCGGGCGCCCGCCCTCACCACCGACATCGCGGTCGACGACCCGATCGCCGACGTCGTCGCGAAACTCGCCTACGACGAGCAGCAGACCCTCGCCGACACAGCGGCCGGCCTCGACACCACGCAGCTCGGCGCCGCCGTCAGCGCGCTCGCGGCGGCCCGCCGTACCGACGTCTACGGCATCGGGGCGTCCGGACTCGTCGCCCAGGACCTCACCCAGAAACTGCTGCGCATAGGGCTCATAGCCCACGCACACAGCGACCCCCACCTCGCCGTCACCAACGCCGTGCAGCTGAAGGCCGGGGACGTGGCCATCGCGATCACCCACTCCGGGTCCACCGGTGACGTCATCGAGCCGCTGCGAGTCGCCTTCGAGCACGGGGCCACGACCGTGGCGATCACCGGGCGGCCGGACGGTGCGGTGACGCAGTACGCCGATCACATTCTTACGACGTCCACGGCTCGGGAGAGTGAGCTGCGGCCGGCGGCGATGTCGTCGCGTACGAGTCAGTTGCTGGTGGTGGACTGCTTGTTCATCGGGGTCGCGCAACGGACGTACGAGCAGGCAGCGCCCGCGTTGTCGGCGTCGTACGAGGCCCTGGCGCATCGCCACAGGCGCTGAATCCCACGGTTCGGTGTCGTCTTTCAGGGGCGCGGGGAACTGCGCGACCAGCCCCCACCGGCCAGCAGACAAAGAACAACCGAAAGAGCCGCTTCTCCATGACCTCCACGTCCAACCCCCGTGACCTCCGCACCGAGTTGGAGTCACTCACCACCGAAGCCTTCCGTCCCGAACTCGCCGGGATCGATCAACTCCCCACCCTCGACATCGCCCGCCTCATGAACGCCGAGGACGCCACCGTCGCCGTCGCAGTCGCGCAGCGCCTCCCGGAGATCTCCGCCGCGATCGACGCCGTAGCGGAACGCATGGGAAGAGGAGGCCGCCTGATCTACATGGGCGCCGGTACCGCCGGACGGCTCGGCGTGCTGGACGCGTCCGAGTGTCCGCCGACCTTCAACACCGACCCCTCCCAGGTGGTCGGACTGATCGCGGGCGGCCCGGCCGCCATGGTCACGTCCGTCGAAGGGGCCGAGGACTCCCGGGAGTTGGCGGTGGCGGACCTCGACGCACTCACGCTCACCGCCGACGACACAGTGGTCGGCGTCTCCGCCTCCGGACGGACGCCGTACGCGATCGCAGCCGTAGAACACGCGCGGAGCGAAGGCGCGCTGACCATCGGCCTGTCCTGCAACGAGCACAGCGCGCTCGCGGCAGCCGCCGAGCACGGTATCGAGGTCGTCGTGGGACCCGAACTCCTCACCGGATCAACACGGTTGAAGGCGGGCACGGCCCAGAAGCTGGTCCTCAACATGCTGTCCACGATCACGATGATCCGGCTCGGCAAGACGTACGGGAACCTCATGGTCGACGTCCGCGCCTCCAACGAGAAGCTGCGCGCCCGCTCCCGCCGTATCGTCGCGCTCGCCACCGGCGCCGACGACGCGGAGATCGAGCGCGCCCTCGCGGCGACCGACGGCGAGGTGAAGAACGCGATCCTGGTGGTCCTCGCCGGGGTCGACGGCCCGACGGCCGCCCGCCTTCTGGAGGAGTCCGGGGGCCGGTTGCGCGCGGCACTGACCGCCGCGGGCGGCTGACCAGCACGCTCAGGGGGTGGATACCGACACTCCGTACGACATCGCCGCCGCGCTCCTCCCCCTGGTCGGCGGCCCCGCGAACGTCACCTCCGTGGCCCACTGCATGACCCGCCTCCGGCTCGGCCTGGCCGACCGGTCACTGGTGGACGAGGAGTCGCTGCGCGCACTGCCCGCCGTGCTCGGGACCGTGGACGACGACACGTACCAGATCGTGCTGGGACCGGGAGTGGTGGCCCGAGTAACCCCGGAGTTCGAGAAGTTGGCGGGCGGCGGCGAACTGGCCACCCGAGGCGCCGAGTTGAAGGAGGAGCAACGGGCGCGCAACGCGACCCCCGCCAAACTCCTCCTCCGCCGGATCGCGAACATCTTCGTCCCCCTCATCCCCGCCCTGATCGGCTGCGGGGTACTGGCGGGCCTCAACGGCCTGCTGATCAACATGAGTTGGCTACCGGGCCTGACCCCGGCCCTCTCCGCCGTCGCCTCCGCGTTCCTCGCCCTCATCTCGGTCTTCGTCGGCCACAACACGGCGAAGGAGTTCGGCGGAACGCCGGTGCTCGGCGGGGCGGTGGCGGCAGTGGTCGTATACCCCGGGGTGGCGAAGGTGACGGCGTTCGGGGTCGCCCTCTCCCCCGGCCAGGGCGGAGTGCTGGGCGCGCTGGCCGCCGCGCTGCTCGGCACATACGTCGAGAAGTGGTGCCGCACCTGGGTCCCCGCGACCCTCGACGTCCTGGTCACCCCCACCCTGACGGTCCTGGTCCCGGGCCTGGCGACGCTCTACGGCCTCATGTACGCGGCCGGCGAGATCTCCACGGCGATCGGCACGGCGGCGAACTGGCTCCTCTCCACCACGGGCCCCTTCGCGGGCCTGATCCTGGGCGGCCTCTTCCTCCCCCTGGTGATGCTGGGCCTCCACCAGGCCCTCATCCCCATCCACACCACCCTCATCCAACAGCAGGGCTACACCGTCCTGTTGCCCATCCTGGCGATGGCGGGCGCGGGCCAGGTCGGCGCGGCGGTCGCGGTCTACTTCCGCCTGCGTCACGACACTTCACTCCGCACGACCATCAAGTCGGCACTCCCCGCAGGCCTGTTGGGCATCGGCGAACCCCTCGTCTACGGCGTCTCGCTGCCCCTCGGCCGCCCGTTCCTGACCGCCTGCGCGGGCGGCGCGGCGGGCGGCGCGTTCGTCGGCTTCTTCGCGACCCTCGGCGACAAGGTGGGCGCGACGGCGATCGGCCCCTCGGGCTGGGCCCTGTTCCCGCTGCTGACGGGGAACAGGGGGCTGGGGACGACGATGGCGATCTACGGGGGCGGCCTGCTGACGGGGTACGCGGTCGGCTTCCTGGCGACCTGCCTGGTGGGGCTGAGCAGGGTAGTGCCGGGTGACGCATCCCGGGAGTGAACGTGGGGTCCCCCTTCCGCGTCGTAGGGCGGACGGACAGGCGCAAGCACCAACGCCCAAGGGGACTCCATGAACACGCAAACGCACCGCCTCCTCGGCCCGCTGCTCGCACCGCTCCTGGGTGCCTGTCTCCTTGCCGGTTGCGGCGACGGCCGTAGCGCGGACGACACGCGTACGGACGGTAAGTCGCTTCAAGCGCAGGAGAAGCGCGCCCGTGAAGTGGCCGACGCCTGGCACGGATCCGCAGCCGCCGCTGCCTGGAGCCGGGGCTACTACCCGTTGGCCGACACGACGCAGCCCCCGGAATCGGGCTGGCACAGCGAGGCGGACAAGCAGGCCTACGAGACCAGGACCATCGTCCGGCGCGGCAAGCTGCCGACCACCGCGATCACGCAGGGAAAGGTGAAGTGGAGGAGCGGAAGCACGCTGAGCCGTCCGCTGGTGGCGCCGAACACGGCGTATCAGTCGTTCGCCCACTACAACAGCCAGGGACCCAGGCTCACCGTGACGGGAGTGAAGCTCGGTGCGATGACGATCACCACGAGCCGGGGAACGGCGGCTGTCCCCGCTTGGCTGTTCACTCTCGACGGCTACGACACCCCGCTCAAACAGGTCGCCGTCACCCCGTCGAAGCTTCCCAAGTCGCCGATCGGACAAGTTGAGCAAGGATCGACCGGCGGCCTCAGGAGCATCGCCCGGCTGGCCGGGACGGCGGCGGACGGCCGCTCCCTCACGGTGCGGGCGACCCACGGAGCCTGCGACGACGGCCCCGTCGTAAACGTACTGGAGACGGACGAGAGCATCGTGCTGTCCGCCTCCGTCACGGGGGAGCGGAGCGGCGCCTGCACCGCCCAAATGATCTACGAGAACGTGAAGGTGGAGTTGCGGCAGCCACTCGCCGACCGCGTCGTCCTGGACGCCCTCACCGGTCGGCCGGTGCCGTACACAGAGGTCAGCGGGGTGTCGCCGGGCTGACCCCAGTGCGGTCGGCCCCTTCAAGGGAGCCGGGCCTCCCGGTTCCGCTCCCGTACCCGGGCCCGCAGCACCTCCTCCTGTGCCGCGGGCCCCGTCGACTCCGGCGGGCAGTCCCACTCCCGGCCGCCCCAGACCGGCCGCAACTGCACGTTGCCGCCCACGTGCCCCATCACCTCGCCGATCCGCCCGTCCCGCACGTCCACGGCGTGCGCCCCGACCGGCGGCCGTTCACCGCGCAGTACGGACGCCAGCTTCTCGGCGGTACGGACGTTGCAACGCCCCAGCGTCACCAACGCGAACGGTTCCTCGCCCGCACCGGTCACCGGGTCCACACCCAGGGACGGCAGGGCGACACCGACACCGGTGAGTGCCTCCCGGAGCAGGGCGACGACTTCTTCCGTCGACCGCAGCATTCCTTCACCTCCACGCAGAGTTCACTGTTCGCGACACAGCGTGGCGGCAACGTGTCTAACCTGGCCATACGCGAAGTCCCAACAAACTCGGCTGTCAGGACAGGGAGTTGCCGTGGCAGGACAGAAAGACCTCGACCCGTCGTCGTCACCACGTGCCCTGCTCGGCGCCGAACTCCGTCACGCCCGCGAGAAGGCGGGCCTCAGCCAGGACGAGTTGGGGCAACGGCTGTTCGTGAGCGGTTCGTTCATCGGCCAGTTGGAGGCGGGGACGCGGCGGATGTTGCCGGAGTACGCGCGGATGCTGGACGCGGAGTTGGGGACGGGGGACTTCTTCACGCGGAATTGCGGGGCGGCGGCGAAGTCCAGGTACCCCGAGCACTTTGCGGAGGCGGCGGAGGCGGAAGCTTCGGCGACGGAGATCAGGCAGTACTCGACGATGCTCATCCCCGGGTTGCTCCAGACACCCGAGTACGCACGGGCCGTGTGCCGCGCCTATCAACCCACGGCAACGGAAGACGTGATCGAGGAACTCGTGACAGCCCGGATCGAGCGGACCCGGCTCCTCGACGACCCAACAGCACCGTTGTTGTGGGCGATCGTTGACGAAGCCGCGTTGCGCCGAGTATCAGGCGGCCCGGCGGTCATGGCAGCAGCCCTGCACCGCATCACCGGCCTGATGCGCCGGAACCGGGTCATCGTGCAGGTACTGCCGTTCGAGGCAGGGGCACACCCGGCCATGCAAGGCTCCATCAAGCTCATGGACTTCGAGGACGCCCCGCCACTTGTCTACTTCGAAGGCGTTGGCACCGGACGCCTGGAGGACGACCCGAGCACCGTGAGGCACCACCGCCTCACCTACGAACTCCTCGCAGCCTGCGCGCTCTCCCCTGAGAAGTCCCTGGTCTTGATCGAAGCGATGGCGCAGGATTACGCCCATGAGGAGCAACCCTGAGTACGACGTGAGCACCGCGATCTGGCACAAGTCCAGCTACAGCGGAGGCGGCGGCGGCGACTGCCTCGAACTCGCCCGCTGGCGCAAGTCGACGCACAGTGGCGGCGATGGCGGCGACTGCCTCGAAGTCGCCGACGGGCACCCCGCCCTCGTCCCCGTCCGTGACTCCAAAAACGCCCTCGGCCCAAAGCTCGTCTTCCGGGCGGAGGCCTGGTCGGCGTTCGTCGGAGATCTCCAGCGCGGCTGACCACCACGCTCCCACCGGACTTCACGACCCCGTGCAACCTTCCTCTGTCCGAGTTCCGTGTAGGACGTAGGGAGAGGCGGATCCGGTTCGGGCGACGCCCGCGTGCGTGAGACGAGGGAGAGCGTGACCGATCATCCCCGCGAGACCGACTTCCGCACCTGGGTGCTGAAGCATCGAACACGCCTGCGCACGACGGCGTTTCTGCTGTGCGGTGACTGGTACCTCGCCGATGACCTCGTCCAGGAGGCGCTCGGACGGCTCTACTCCCGGTGGAGCCGGGTGTCGGCGGCCGGTGATCCCCGTGCGTACGTCCGTCGGATCCTGTGCAATCTCCACACCGACCACCAGCGCCGGCCGGCCAGGCGCGAGATCAGCGAGGCGGATGTGGCCACGCTGGGCCGGGACCCGGACACCAGCATGGCCGAGCGTGACGACGACCTGATCGCCGCTCTGCTGATGATCCCGGCCGGCCAGCGGACCGTACTCGCCCTGCGTTTCTTCGAGGATCTGTCCGTCGAGCAGACCGCGTCCCTGCTCAGGACGAGTCCGGGCAATGTGAAGAGCCAGACGAGCCGAGGCCTGGAGGCGCTGCGCACCGCGCTCAGGACGCGACCGGCAGAGATCGCACCACCGGCCACGTTCGAAGGAGCATCGTGAACCCCGACCAGACGCAGACGCCGGAAGAACTCGCCGCGCGTATCGCGTCCCTCAGCATCAGTGCTCCCGCCGACCGCGTCGACATCGACGAGGCGGTTCGCAGCGGGACGAGGCGCCGCCTTCGCCGGCGGCTCGCCGTCGCGGGCGTGTTCGCCTGCGTCGTGGCCGTCGCCGGGTCGGCGGCCGTCGCCACGCGGGCGGGCCACGAGAGGAGCAACACCTTGACCGCTCCCATGTTCGGCGGCACGACCCTGCCCGCCGAAGACCTCCGCGGACGCTGGATCGCCGTCTCGGTCGACGGTCGCGACGTCTCGTCGTGGCGCGACGTCAGTGGCCTCCCGGCGAACCTCGTGATCGGCGCCGACGGATCACAGAACGGATGGCAGGTGAACGGGGCCTGCGGGCCGCTGATCGCCGGCACCTTCGCACTGCGGGAGGACGGCTCGTTCACCGCGATGCTGCCCCCGCTGCGTTTCCAGTCCTGCCCGATGCTCAGCACGCCGACCCCGGACCTCCGGGACGCGCTCGGGCGTACCGCCCACGTCACCGTGGACAGGCCGGGCGGCTCGGCCGCCCGGACACTGCGGTTCCTGGACAGCCACAAACGGCTCATCGCGCAGTGGCGCGAGGACACCGCGATCGCGCAGCCCGACACCGTGTGCAAGAAGGAGTTCGGAGCCAAGGCCGTCTCCTACGGCATGTTCACCACCGTCGAGCGGATCCGCGCGAAACGCCTGGCGGCCGCGGACCCCGAGCCCGGGAACGTGCTGCCCGACGTTCCCGGTGGCACCGTCGCCGTCTACTGCTCGTTCAGGGAGAAGGGGTCGCTCGTCAGTTACGCGGTCACGGCCGACGGCCGGAAAGTGAGGCTCCGGACGGCCGGCTGACCGGCGGGAGCCTCACTTCGGGGCAGGTCGTCCCGACGCTACGAGCAGCGCTTCCAGGTCTGGTAGAACGCACTCGTACTGGAGCGGGTGTCGGTGAACATGGCGGCACCGGACGAGACACCGTTGGTCGTCAGCCGCACCTCCGTGTTCGGCAGGCTGAAGAGGTTCTTGGAGGTGCCGGCATACCTCGCGCCGGCGGCACTGAGCGTCTGCCGGCTGAACTTACGCAGCTTGAAACCGTACGGCCGCTCGGTGATGAAGTCCGCCGTCGTCCCGTCGTAGTACGACGACAGACCGGTGGCGGTGACAGGCGACCAGCCGGATCCGGCGGTCCGGTCGTACCAGTGGAAGACGACCTTTCCCGCGGTGTAGGTCATGTACTGCGAGATGACGTGATTGGTCTTCGTCGTGTGCGCGATGTAGACGGGCGGGTTCGCGTGCGCGGCGTTGAGGTACTCGAACCACAGCGAGGCACCCTGGGTGGCCGTGCCCGGCCCGTTCTGCGTGCTGGACGAGCCCGACGCGAAGCCCTGCTGGATCAGCTTTTGGGAGTTCCACCCGCCGAGCCCGATCCACGGGGCTGCCAGTGAGGCGGTGTTGGCCCCGCACGTCGTGTAGTAGGTGGGGATGTTCTGGTCGTCGTAGACCTCGTTGTAGTTGGAGTGGCCGGTGGCCATGTAGCCGCCCCAGTTCCCGCTGTACTTGGTGAACCGCACCGCCGAGCTGCCGGACCCGCCCAGGCACGGGACGGACGGGACGGTCTCGCGGTAGCCCTTGTACTTCGCCCGCCATGCCGCCAGCGCGGTCGGGTTGTCCGGGGCATCGAAGCCGTAGGCCCGTGCGGTCGCGGGCGCCGCCGTCTGCGGCCGGAAGCCCTGGGGCGGGACGACCGTCGACATGGTCACGCCGCCCGGCAGACTGTACGTCAGCTCCTTGCCCGCCGCGGCTCGGACGGCTGCCGCGGCCGACGACGACACTGTCCGGCCGTCCGAACCGATCAGACGCGTACGCGTGGCGCTGAGGGGTGTGCACCCCGTGGCCGATGCCGTGCCAGTCACCGGCACGGCGTTCGCGGTCGTCGCGGGGACCGCGGCACAGACGGCGGTCGCGATCGCCATCGAGCTTGCCGCGACTATGACTTTCCGGACACGAGAGACTGCGGTTGCCCGAAACGGGCTCATGTTTCTCCTTCGGTGCGGGACGAGGACATCAACGGCCGAGGCGCGTCCGCGCCGCAGTCGCTCGCTGATGTCCGGTTTCTGATGCCGACAGGGACCAGCCCGGCGGGACGCACGCGTACGCGGCCGAAGCCGTGCGTGTCGTCATCGCGCTGGTGGTCTGCCGCCGATGGCGGCTACGACCTCGCGGGCGGAATCCCAGTGGTTCCGAACCCCATACCGACAATGAACAGACTGTTCACGCCACCCAACCCCCGTCGTGTGCATGACACTCATCGCACTGATGTGGCTCGTGTCGAGCCGTGCGATGGAGGCATCGTATGGGGCGGCACGGAAAACACGTGTCCCTTTTTGGAAAGCTTGTTCCCGTGTCGTCACGTGCCCGCGTCCCCGCAGGTTCGTCGCGCGTCCAGCGGCGCGGCTATGGTCGGCCGAAGGGAAAACCCCCCTCTCCCCGCCCTCTGGAGCCCCGCAGGACCATGAACCACGCCCAGCAGACCGCCCTAGGTCGCGCCCTCCGCCTCCTCGGCGAGCACGGTGAGGCGCTGACGTCCGACACCCCCGACGCCCGGCTGCACGAGGTCAAGGCGGATATCAAGCGCGCCCTGGACCTGCTGGACGACACCGTCAGCGGCGGCGCGCCGACCACCCGCTGCCCGGAGCACCCCAACGGCCCGGTCGACGCCGACGCCCCCGACCTGTGCCTGCTCTGCGAGACCCGGCGCCGCGCGGCCCGCCGCTCCGAGATCAACGGCCCGGGCGCACCCCGGCCCACCGACACCACACCGTCGCGCTACGGCGTGCGCGAGGACCGCCCGCAGGCGCAGCAGCGCTGGCTGCCCGAGCTGTGGAACGGCCAGGCCTGGCAGCTGTGCGGCACCCCGCGCCGCGACCGGCACGAGGCCGAGCTCTATCTCGCGGCCCAGCGCCGCGGTTCGCGCGCCGCGATGGCGTACCGGCTCGTGCACGAGTTCACGGACTACGAGGTGCTGCGGGTGTGGGGCACGCCGGTGCACGTGGACATCGAGCCGCTGGGGAACCTTTGAGCAGGTTCAAGGGGTTGAACTGGTGGCAGCGGGCGGTGCTGGTCGCGTGCCTGTGCGCACTCGCGCTGCCGTTGTGGTTCGCCGCGAGGAACGTCCACCGGTTCATCGATGGTGACCGGACGATCACCGAAGGGTACGTCCACTGCGAGTCGAACGACCGCTGCACGGGCACCTGGCGCCTGCCCGACGGACACCAAGGGCGGGGAAAAATAGCGGGGTTGGCCTTCGAGTACGACGAGGAGCAGGTGACGGGCATCCCGCTCTACGCCGGCCGGGACTGGGCCGTGACCGAACGCTCCGACCTTGCCTACCACGCGGCCTACGAGTTCGCCGCTGCCGCGATCGGCGCGGCCCTGGTGCTCACGGTGGCCTGGTTCAAGGCCAACTAACTCTCGCGTTCGATGACCAACCGGGTCCGCTCCGCGTCCAGTTGGTACACCGTCTCGTGCGCCCGTGGATCCCGCGCGTGGAGGGTGTGGAACATCGGCCCGGTGTCGCCGCCCAGTTCCACCCGTGAGGCCGAGGCGCCGCGCACCGCCCGCTCGGTGCCGTACGCGGTGGTCAGGTCGATCCGGTTGACGACACCCGGCGTGACCCACACCGGCGTCGCCTCCAGGAAGCCGAAGAGCTGGAGGTGGAAGTGCCCGGTGAGGACGACCCGTACGTCACTCCCCCGGATCGCGTCCGCCAGCTCCCCGGGATTCCGCAGCCCGAAGGCCTGTTGGGTCGGTACGTCGAGGGCGATGGGCGGATGGTGGAAGGCGAGGACGGTGCCGTTCCCGAACGGCGTGCTCAACTCCTCCTTCAGCCAGTCCAGTTGGGCCCCGCTCAGCCGCCCGTACACCTTCCCCGGTACGAGGGAGTCGAGCGTGATGAACCGGTATCCGCCCACGTCGCTCACGGCCGCGCACGCGAACTCCACGGGAAACACGGCGGATACGACACGATCCGTGCCGTCCGCCGCCAGGTGCCCGCTCCCCAACACCTTCCCGAACGACTCGCGTTCGTCGTGGTTCCCGGTCGTGTAGAAGACCGGCACCCCGCCCATCCTCCGCGCGAAGCCTCCCACCAGCTCCCGTACGGCCGAATACGCCTCCACCGCACCGTCGTTGGCGAGGTCCCCGGTGACGACGATCGCGTCCACACCGCGCTGGTGCCGGAGTTCGGCGAGCATCAGCCGTAGCGAGTCCGTGGCGTTGACACCGTGCCGGTTGGGGGCGTCGGTGCGCTCCAGGTGGGTGTCGGACAGGTGGAGAATCTTCATGTTCCGGCACGCTAGCCCGAGTTGAGACCCTCACCAATAGCCACGGCTCAACGGGTGGCCGGACGCCACATGGTCGTAACGACCTGGCCACCGGGGGTGAGGATCTCGTCGCGGGCCGCGAAGCCGACGCTCTCGTACCGCCTGTTGTTGGCCGGGTTGGTCGACTCCAGATACACGGGAGCGCCGAGCGCGTCGATCCGGGCGAGCCCGTCGGCCAGCAGCCCCATGCCCAGCCCCTTGCCCCGGTGGTCGGCGTGCGTGCCCAGGATGGTCAGGTAGAAGAACGGCTGGGCGGGATGCGCCGCCTCGAACTGCTCCCCGACGACCGTGATCGCGCGAGCGGTCCCCTCGTCCGTCACCGCGGCCAACCGCCCCTCAAGCCCAGCGGCCTCCTCCTCGGTCAGCTCGACACCGTCCGGCGGGATGAAGACCGCCGCGGCCTCGACGTCGGGTGTCACCAGCGTCCAGGGGTAGCGCAGCGCGGAGCCGGCGTAGACCCGCCACATCACGGCCGCCTGCTCGGCCCGCCGGTGCTCGTCCGGGAACGCGGGCCCCCAGACCGGGTCGTTGAGGAAGGCGCTGGTGAAGGTGGCGACGACGGCATCGAGATCGGCGACCGTGGCCACCCGGCTGGCGGAAGTCATACGATCACCGTACGCACGCCCACGGAGCTTCGCGCACGAGGGGACGACAGCCGGAGCAGTGGGGGGCGGAGAAGCGCCGTGGGATTCCTGAACGACCCGGACACCGCCGCCCTATGCGCCACACTGCTGGTGGCGGTGGGTCTGCCGGCGCTGGTGTACGCGGGGATCGCCCGGCTCACCGGACGCGGGCGCAAGGGGGGTCCGCCCTGGCGGCCGACGGACGACCCGGTCAACGCGCTCTGCGCCGTGGCGGCCGTCGCCGGGTATGCGGTCGCCTCGGTCGCCGTGACCGGGAGTTGGGGCGCGACGTTCGGATTCCTGCCGACGGCCTTCATCGGCGGCGGCTTCTCCAGCGCGTTCGTCTACACCTTCGGCGGCGACGCGGGCACCCGGATCGCCCGCCCGGCCCTTCTGCTGCTGGTGCCATACGCACTCGCCCTCGGCTTCTTCGGCCGCATCGCAGCCTGAGCGGCCGGCTCACTCACCCCAGCCAGCACCACTGACCCCGGCCGGCATCACTCACCCCGGCCGGCATCACTCACCCCGGCCGGCATCACTCACCCCGGCCGGCATCACTCACCCCGGCCGGCATCACTCACCCCGGCCGGCATCACTCACCCCGGCCGGCATCACTCACCGCGGCCGGCTCACTCACCCCAGCCAGCACCACTGACCCCGGCCGGCATCACTCACCCCGGCCGGCATCACTCACCCCGGCCGGCATCACTCACCCCGGCCGGCATCACTCACCCCGGCCGGCAATGTCAGCCCGTTGGGGGTCCCCCCTCTGGGGGAGTTTGAGGACGAGGCCCCTTCAGGGCCGATGGGGGGTCTGGGGGCGCAGCCCCCAGGAACGGCGCCCAACCCCCACCGGCCCACAACAAAAACCCGGCTCAGCTCAGCGAGCGCAGCGCCGCCGCGTCATAAGGTGCCAGCTCCTCCACCCGGCCAGCCAGCACCTTCGCCGCCCACTCCGGGTCCTGGAGCAGCGCGCGGCCCACAGCAACCATGTCGAACTCGTCGCGCTCCAGGCTGTCGAGGAGGTCGTCGATGCCCTTGAGCGGGGCTCCCTCGCCGCGGAAGCCCTTGAGGAAGTCGCCGTCGAGGCCGACCGAGCCGACGGTGATGGTCTGCTTGCCGGTGAGCTTCTTGGTCCAGCCCGCGAGGTTGAGGTCGGAGCCGGTCTCCTCGAACTCGGGGAGCCAGTAACGGCGGGGGGAGGCGTGGAAGACGTCGACGCCGGCCGCGGAGATCGGCGTGAGGATCGCCTCCAGCTCCTCCGGGGTCTCGGCGAGCCGGGCACCGTAGACATCCTGCTTCCACTGCGAGTAGCGGAAGATGATCGGGAATTCGGGGGACACGGTCTCCCGGACCGCCGCCACGATCTCCGCCGCGAACTTGGTGCGGGCGACCGGGTCACCGCCGTAGGCGTCGGTACGGCGGTTGGTGCCCGCGTACAGGAACTGGTCGAGGAGGTAGCCGTGGGCGCCGTGCAGCTCGACGCCGTCGAAGCCGATGCGCTCGGCGGCGGCAGCGGCCTCGGCGAAGGCGCCGATGACGTCGTCCAGGTCCCGCTGCGTCATGGCCGTACCGGTGACCTCGTCGCTGCCGATGCGCAGCCCGGACGGGCCGACCGCGGGGGCGTCGGCGTAGGGCGGCTGGCCCTGCTCGCGGACCATGCCGATGTGCCACAGCTGGGGCACGATCGTGCCGCCCGCGGCGTGCACGCCCTCGGCGACCTTCGCCCAGCCCGCGAGCTGCTCCTCGCCGTGGAAGCGCGGGACGCGGTCGCTCTGCCCGGCCGAGTCGTGACCGACGTACGTGCCCTCGGTGACGATGAGGCCGACGCCCGCGGCGGCCCGGCGGGAGTAGTACCCGACCACGTCCTCACCGGGGATGCCGCCCGGCGAGAACTGCCGGGTCATCGGCGCCATGACGATCCGGTTGGGGACGGTCAGGCCGTTGAGGGTGATCGGACGGGCAAGGACTTCGGCCGCTCGGGAGGCGGGGGCGGTCGTAGACACGTGTGGGGGCTCCTCGGAACTACCAGGTACCAGACGGTATGTGCGTATGCATCGATCATGCGTCAACAACAACCCCCGAGCCAAGCCCGTCATTCCGACCGTCCCACCCCTCGGCCTGTGATCCCGGACACGCCCGAGGGCGGTACCCCCCGCCAGAAGCAGGAAGTACCGCCCTCGGTAAGACCGTTGATCAACCGGAAGGGGTCGATCAGAAGTCCATGTCACCGCCCGGCATGCCGCCGCCGGCGCCCGCGCCGGCACCGGCCTTCTCGGGCTTGTCGGCGATGACGGCCTCGGTGGTGAGGAAGAGCGCGGCGATGGAGGCGGCGTTCTGCAGAGCAGAGCGCGTGACCTTCGCCGGGTCGATGATGCCTTCCTTGATCAGGTCGACGTACTCACCGGTCGCGGCGTTGAGGCCGTGACCCGGGGTGAGGTTGCGGACCTTCTCCACCACGACGCCGCCCTCAAGGCCGGCGTTGACGGCGATCTGCTTCAGCGGGGCCTCAAGGGCCAGCTTCACGATCGCGGCACCGGTGGCCTCGTCGCCTTCGAGCTCCAGCTTCTCGAAGACGTGACCCGCCTGGATGAGCGCGACGCCGCCACCGGCGACGATGCCCTCCTCGACGGCCGCCTTCGCGTTGCGAACGGCGTCCTCGATGCGGTGCTTGCGCTCCTTGAGCTCGACCTCGGTGGCCGCGCCCGCCTTGATGACGGCGACGCCACCCGCGAGCTTGGCCAGGCGCTCCTGGAGCTTCTCGCGGTCGTAGTCCGAGTCGCTGTTCTCGATCTCGGCGCGGATCTGGTTGACCCGGCCGGCGACCTGGTCGGCGGAGCCGGAGCCGTCGACGATGGTGGTCTCGTCCTTGGTGATGACGACCTTGCGGGCGCGGCCGAGGAGGTCCACGGTCGCGTTCTCCAGCTTGAGGCCGACCTCCTCGGAGATGACCTCGCCGCCCGTGAGGATGGCGATGTCGCCGAGCATGGCCTTGCGGCGGTCGCCGAAGCCCGGAGCCTTGACGGCGACGGACTTGAAGGTGCCGCGGATCTTGTTGACGACCAGCGTGGACAGGGCCTCGCCCTCGACGTCCTCGGCGATGATCAGCAGCGGCTTGCCCGACTGCATGACCTTCTCCAGGAGCGGGAGCAGGTCCTTGACGTTGGCGATCTTCGAGTTGGCGATCAGGATGTACGGGTCGTCGAGGACGGCCTCCATACGCTCCATGTCGGTGGCGAAGTACGCCGAGATGTAGCCCTTGTCGAAGCGCATGCCCTCGGTGAGCTCGAGCTCAAGACCGAAGGTCTGCGACTCCTCGACAGTGATGACGCCTTCCTTGCCGACCTTGTCCATCGCCTCGGCGATGAGCTCGCCGATCTGGGTGTCGGCGGCGGAGATGGAGGCCGTAGAAGCGATCTGCTCCTTGGTCTCCACGTCCTTGGCCTGCTCAAGGAGGGCACCGGAGACGGCCTCGACGGCCTTCTCGATACCGCGCTTGAGGGCCATCGGGTTGGCGCCCGCGGCTACGTTGCGGAGGCCTTCCTTGACGAGGGCCTGGGCGAGGACGGTCGCGGTGGTCGTACCGTCACCGGCGACGTCGTCCGTCTTCTTGGCGACTTCCTTGACCAGCTCGGCGCCGATCTTCTCGTACGGGTCCTCCAGCTCGATCTCCTTGGCGATGGAGACACCATCGTTGGTGATCGTGGGGGCGCCCCACTTCTTCTCAAGGACGACGTTGCGGCCCTTGGGGCCGAGGGTGACCTTGACGGCGTCGGCGAGCTGGTTCATACCGCGCTCAAGGCCTCGCCGCGCCTCCTCGTCGAACGCGATGATCTTGGCCATGTGAAGTGGTCCTCCCGGACTGGGGTGGATTGCTCCGGACCGCGCTGGCGCCCGCGACGGACGGCTCGCCTGCCCCGTGGCTCCTTGCGCCACCTGGCCTGCGGGCCTCACCGACCCGATCCTTCGTTATCACTCTCACCTTCAGAGTGCTAACGCCAATGATTAGCACTCGGCATGGTCGAGTGCAAGCGGCTCCCGCGTTCTGGGCACCTTGGCTCCCGCGCGCGCGAGGCACGCTCCGGGCATGCCGAAGGGCCCGTACCCCAGGAGGTGACCCCCCAGGAGTACGAGCCCTTCGATGAGGAACGAAGAACGTCGCTGCTGTTCGTCGGCGCGTGCTTCAGCTGGTCGCGAGCCGGACCATGTCCGCCTGCGGCCCCTTCTGACCCTGCGAGATCTCGAAATCGACCCGCTGACCCTCTTCCAGGGTGCGGTAGCCGTCCATCTGAATCGCGCTGTAGTGGACGAAAACATCCGCACCACCGTCGACCGCGATGAAGCCGTACCCCTTCTCCGCGTTGAACCATTTGACGGTGCCCTGAGCCATGCCTAACTCCCCTATTACTGGCCCTTGCACGGATCCGCACTTCGCGGATCCGGGTCAGACCTCACCCCCCACAGGATTGGGGGCGTGCGCCGGAACGCGTCGACCGCGGCCGAATGTATCCGTCCAACTGCCGTCTGCAACAGGTCAATCCGACGAGAATTCCGGGCAGGACCGGTCGGGAATTTACGGAGAATTCGTCCGACTTCAGGGCAAGTCGGGCCGGATAAAGGGCACATAAGGCTCAAAAGACCTGCACACTTTGGCTGCTTCTCATCGCACGCGGAGCCGGTACTCATATGCGTTCGGCATGCCGAGTGGAGCGCGTTCCCCAACTGTACCCCGCTCAACCATAGAGAATTGCCCCCTCCGCTTCTCTCGCGGAGGGGGCAATTCGATGAACTCTCGGTAATCGGCATTACCTAGGGTAACGACCGAGCCGATTAAGCGGGCGCTCAGCCGCCGGCGACGGCCGGGATGATCGAGACGCCGGCCCCGTCCGGGGTGGCCGTCTCCAGACCCTGCTCGAAGCGGACGTCGTCGTCGTTGACGTACACGTTGACGAACCGGCGCAGCTTGCCCTGGTCGTCGAGGACACGGGCGGAGATGCCGGTGTGGTTCTTCTCCAGGTCACCGATGACCTCGGCAAGGGTGGCCCCTTCGGCGGAGACCTCGGCCAGCCCACCCGTGTAGGTGCGGAGAATGGTGGGGATGCGGACACTAACGCTCACGATGAAACCTCCGGTCAGGTGATACCCAAGGGGCGCGGGGAACTGCGCGACCAGCCCCCACGGCCCGCAGTCAAGGAACGACGCTAGGACGCCAGCCCGGCTTCCCTGAACGACTCGAGGCTCGGCCGGATCGTCGCGGTGAGCCCGGTACCGGCAACCGCGTCCAGCGTCTTCAGACCATCCCCGGTGTTCAGCACGACAGTGGTCAGCGTCGGATCCAACAGCCCGTTCTCGATCAGCTTCTTCGTCACGCCCACCGTCACACCACCCGCGGTCTCCGCGAAGATGCCCTCGGTCCGCGCCAGCAGCTTGATCGCGTCCACACACTGCTCATCGGTGACGTCCTCCACCGCCCCACCCGTACGCCGAGCGATGTCGAGCACGTAAGGACCGTCCGCCGGGTTCCCGATCGCCAGCGACTTCGCGATCGTGTTCGGCTTCTGCGGGCGTACGACGTCGTGCCCCGCCTTGTACGCGGCGGACACCGGCGAGCAGCCCTCCGCCTGGGCGCCGAAGATCTTGTAGGGCTTGTCCTCGACCAGCCCGAGCTTGATCAGCTCCTGGAGACCCTTGTCGATCTTCGTGAGCTGCGAGCCGGAGGCGATCGGCACGACCAGCTGGTCCGGGAGCTGCCAGCCGAGCTGCTCGCAGATCTCGTACGCCAGGGTCTTGGAGCCCTCCGCGTAGTACGGCCGGAGGTTGACGTTGACGAAGCCCCAGCCCTCGCCGGCCGGGTCGCCGATCAGCTCGGAGCAGAAGCGGTTCACGTCGTCGTAGTTGCCCTCGATGCCGACGAGCTCGCCGCCGTAGACCGCGGCCATGACGATCTTGCCCTGCTCCAGGTCGTGCGGGATGAACACGCAGGAGCGGAAGCCGGCCCGGGCGGCGGCGGCACCGACGGCGCCGGCGAGGTTGCCGGTGGAGGAGCAGGAGAGGGTGGTGAAGTCGAACGCGCGGGCGGCCTCGATGGCCTGTGCCACGACGCGGTCCTTGAAGGAGTGCGTCGGGTTGCCGGAGTCGTCCTTCACGAACAGCTTGCCCGCGTCGACGCCCAGTTCACGGGCGAGGTTGTCGGCCTGGACGAGCTTGGTCCAGCCGGGGTTGATGTTCGGCTTGGTCGCCACGTCGGCGGGGACGGGCAGGAGGGGCGCGTAACGCCAGATGTTCGCCGGGCCCGCTTCGATCCGCTTGCGGAGCTCTTCGGTGTCGTAGGCCGAGAAGTCGTAGGCGATCTCCAGCGGGCCGAAACACTCCTCGCAGGCGAAGACCGGGCCGAGCGGGACGCGGTGGCCGCACTCGCGGCAGGAGAGCGCGGTGGCGGGGCCGAGGTCGACGGTGTTCGCGGAGGCGGGGTTCGTGGGGATCGGTTCCGCGGCGGTCGTGTCCGTCTTCGCGGGGTTCGTGGTGCTTGCAACTGTCTGCGCAGCCATGGAGGCGAGGCCCTTTCCTCATCTTCCTCACGACGCGTTTCGCCATGAGACGGATTTGGCACCTTCCCGAGCCGGGAGCCTCGGCACATGTACACGTACATGCGACAAGACCGGCTGGAGGGTTGCCGGGGCTTCAACGGGCCGTATCCCTCTGCCCCTCTGGATGAGCGGTGTTCAGTTGTGTATGCAATTGTCTCGCCGACGGCCCCCGACATGCGATGGTCATCAGCGTTGTTCAAGACTGTAACCGAAGGCCAGGACAGTTGAGTGAGCCGTCCGAACCGCGAGATGGATCACACACTCACTGTCTGTGACCAGCCCTCGCCGAGAGAACGCAGAGGAGCCGCGCAACGTGCTGAAGGAAGTCGAGCACTGGCTGAGCACCCGCTCCTGGTCCCTGACCGATCGGCCGCTCCACAAGATCCTGGCCGCGAAGCACCGCACGGGCCAGTCGGTCTCCGTCGTGCTGCCCGCGCTCAACGAGGAAGCGACGGTCGGTGACATCGTCGCGATCATCCGTCACGACCTCATGCAGCAGGTCCCGCTCGTCGACGAGATCGTCGTCGTCGACTCCGGGTCCACCGACCGCACCTCCGAGGTGGCCGCCGCGGCGGGCGCCCGGGTCGTGCACCGGGACGACATCCTGCCCCGCATCCCCGCCGTGCCCGGCAAGGGCGAGGTGCTGTGGCGCTCGCTGCTGGTCACGAGCGGCGACATCGTCTGTTTCATCGACGCGGACCTGAAGGAGTTCTCCTCCGACTTCGTCACCGGGATCGTGGGCCCGCTGCTCACCGACCCCGGCGTCGACCTCGTCAAGGCGATGTACGACCGCCCGCTCGGCGGTGCGGCCGGACAGGGGGGACGTGTCACCGAGCTGATGGCCCGCCCGCTGTTGAACATGCACTGGCCTCAACTGGCCGGATTCGTCCAGCCGTTGGGCGGCGAGTACGCGGCCCGCCGCTCGCTGCTCGAGCAGCTGCCGTTCCCCGTCGGGTACGGCGTCGAGCTGGGCATGCTCGTCGACGCGCTGCACCTGGTGGGCCTCGACGCCCTCGCGCAGGTCGACGTCGGGGTGCGCAAGCACCGGCACCAGGACGGGCAGGCGCTGGGGCGGATGGCCGCGCAGATCTACCGCACGGCACAGCTGAGGCTGGCCCGCGGGCATCTCATCCGGCCGTCCCTCACGCAGTTCGAGCGGGGTCCGGACGGTTTCGAGCCGCGCACGTACTCCGTGGACACGGAGGAACGGCCGCCGATGGCGGACATCACCGAGTACCAGTCACGCAAGGTGGCGTAGCCGGCGGCACGACGGCCGGGTGCCGTATACGGACCCGGACGGTCCGCCGCGGGGCGTCCGTACGTTTGAGCGTTTCCGGGCCGGGCTAAGTTGTGCCGTATGGCTTCTACGTCGTCCACGTCATCCACGTCGTCCGTGTCCGGTGCAGCTCAGGTGCTCGTCGCGTCCAATCGCGGCCCGGTCTCGTACGAGGTGGGCGACGACGGTGCGCTGCACGCCCGGCGCGGGGGCGGCGGACTGGTGTCCGGGCTGTCGGCGATCGGGCCGGACGCGGGGGCGCTGTGGGTGTGCTCGGCGCTGTCGGAGGGTGACCGGGAGGCGGTACGGCGCGGGGTCGGCGAGGACGGTGTGCGGATGCTCGCCATTCCGGCCGACGTGCACGCCGACGCGTACAACGGCATCGCCAACTCCGTGCTGTGGTTCGTCCACCACATGCTGTACCAGACCCCGCTGGAGCCGGTCTTCGACGCGGAGTTCCGGCGCCAGTGGGCGTCGTACGAGACGTACAACCGGGCGTTCGCCGAGGCGCTGGCCCAGGAGGCGGCCGAGGGCGCGGCGGTGCTGGTGCAGGACTACCACCTGTGTCTGGTCCCCGGGATGCTCCGTGAACTCCGCCCCGACCTGCGGATCGGGCACTTCTCGCACACGCCGTGGGCGCCGGCGGAGTACTTCGCGATGCTTCCGGACGACATCCGGGTGCGGCTGATGGAGGGGCTGCTCGGGGCGGACCGGGTGGCGTTCCTGACCTGGCGGTGGGCGACGGCGTTCGAGAACTGCGTGCAGGGGCTCGACCCGTACAGGTGGCTTCCCCTGTGGCCGTCGGGTGCTCCCCGCTCCATCGAGCACCTGGAGAAGGAGCGGGTCACCCGCAAAACGCTCATCGGTGTCCACGGGCTCGGCGCCGACGCCGAGTTCCTGCACGCGCGCTCGCACCAGGAGGACGTCGAGGAACGGATGGCCGCCCTGCGCGAGGAGATCGGCGAGGGCCGCAGGACCATCGTCCGGGTGGACCGCACCGAGCTCTCGAAGAACATCGTGCGCGGCCTGCTGGCGTACCGCCAACTCCTCGACGACCACCCGGAGTTGCTGGAACAGGTCGTGCACGTGGCCTTCGCCTACCCGTCCCGGCAGGACCTCGCCGTCTACCGCGACTACACCGCCGAGGTGCAGCGGCTCGCGGACGAGATCAACTCGCAGTACGGGACGCCCGGTTGGACTCCGGTCGTGCTCCACGTCAAGGACGACTTCGCGCGCTCGCTGGCCGCGTACCGCCTCGCCGACGTGGCCCTCGTCAACCCCATCCGCGACGGCATGAACCTCGTCGCCAAGGAAGTTCCGGTCGTCTCCGACGAGGGCTGCGTGCTGGTCCTGTCCCGGGAGGCGGGCGCGTTCCAGGAACTGGGCAAGGACGCGATCGCCGTCAACCCGTACGACGTGATCGCCACGGCCGCCGCCCTCCACGAGGCCCTGACGATGCCGGCCGAGGAACGCGCCGAGCGGACAAAGAGGTTGGCCGTGGCGGCCACGGCGCTCCCCCCGGCCCAGTGGTTCCTGGACCAGCTGAACGCCTTGCGCGATCAGGCGAGTTGAGCGGCGAGAGCCGACAGCAGGCCCACAACCCCCGCCGCGCCGTCCACCACCAGGTCCGCGCGTTCGCGTAGTTCTGTCACCTCGTCGTTGCCGCTGCACACGAGCAGGCCGGGGAGACCGTCGGAGCGGAGTTTCTCGACGGCGGCGAAGGCGGGGAGGTCGCCGAGGTCGTCGCCGGCGTAGAGGACGGACTCGGCGCCCGTCTCGCGGAGGTAGTCGGCCAGCGCTACGCCCTTGTCCATGCCCGGCGGGCGCAACTCCAGGACCAGGCGGCCCGGTTCGACGATCAGTCCGTGTCGGGTGGCGAGGTCGGTGAGGGGGGCGCGGAGGGCCTCGAAGGCGGCCTGGGGGTCCGTGGCGCGGCGGGTGTGGACGGCGAGGGCGCGGCCCTTCTCCTCGATCCAGGTGCCCTGCCAGGCGCCGATCCGGTCGAGGAAGCCCGGGAGTTCGGCGCGGACGGCGGCCACACCCGGGTGCTGGGCGGGGGCGCTGACGGTGCTGGTGACCGCGTCCCAGCGTTCGGTGCCGTAGTGGCC
Organism: Streptomyces sp. STR69; assembly: GCF_024519455.1. Classification (GTDB taxonomy): domain Bacteria; phylum Actinomycetota; class Actinomycetes; order Streptomycetales; family Streptomycetaceae; genus Streptomyces. Next base: position 43,930 of record NZ_JALJRY010000019.1, read on the forward strand.
GAGGACGACGAGGTGTTCCAGGCCCCGGACGCCCGCGAAGCCGCCGTTGCGGACCGCCACGCCCGCCGGGCGGCCGGTGATCACGGCGACGGAGGCGACCTTCGGGGCGAGGGCGGCCAGCGCGGGCACCGCGCCCGGGTGCGCGCGGGCCTGCTCGGGGTCCGCGACGATCGGTGCGAGCGTGCCGTCGAAGTCGAGCCCGATCACCGCGGCGGAGGGGCGCGCGAGGATCGCTTCCAGGCCCTCACGCCCGGCGGCGGTGCGAGGGGTCGGCAGTACGTCCGGGGGACGGACGGGATCGGTGGAGTCCTCAGGGCTGCCCATACATCGACCCTATCCGGGCGGAGCCGACCGCACCCCTCGCCCACCGCCGCTCGGCCGGACCCTCACCTCTCCGAACGCCGCGTCTCACGGACCCGTCTCAGCCTGTTCACCGTGACCGGGTCGTGGGCGAGCGCCCGTTCGTCGTCCAGCAGGGCGTTGAGCAGCTGGTAGTAGCGCACGGGGGCCAGGCCCAGTTCCTCGCGTATCGCGCGCTCCTTCGCGCCGGGGCCCGGGAAGCCGCGGCGCTCCAGCGCGAGGATGTCCTGTTCCCTCCGGTGCAGCGCGGGAAGCCGCGGGGGCCGGTCCTTGTCCATGCCCTGCACCGTAGCCCCCGCCACTGACAGCGGCCCCGGTCTCCTGCTTCTACGCCTGGACGAGCGCGTCCCAGTACTTCAGCGAACTGTTGGACGCGGAGTCGCCGTGGTCGAGGCCGCAGCCGCCGCCTTTGCTGTCGTGACGTTCGCTCCGCGAACCCGTAAGGTCTACACCACGTAAGTGGACTAGACCTCTCGCGGGTAGACGGGCCACACTGTCCCCCGTGAGACATGTCATCGCCCTCGACGTGGGCGGCACCGGGATGAAAGCCGCCCTAGTGGGCGCCGACGGCGAGCTGCTGCACCGGGCCCGCCGGGCGACCGGCCGCGAGCGCGGACCGGACGCGGTCGTCGAGCACATCCTCGGCTTCGCCGCCGAGCTGCGCGCGTACGGCGAGGAGCACTACGGCGAGCCCGCGTCCGCCGCCGGAGTCGCCGTCCCCGGCATCGTCGACGCCGAGCGGGGCATCGCCGCCTACTCGGCCAACCTCGGCTGGCGCGACGTACCCCTGCGCGATCTGCTCGCCGCCCGCCTCGGCGGTGTCCCGGTCGCCCTCGGCCACGACGTGCGCACCGGCGGCCTCGCCGAGGGCCGGATCGGCGCGGGCAAGGGCGCCGACCGCTTCCTGTTCGTGCCGCTGGGCACCGGGATAGCGGGCGCGATCGGCATCGACGGCCGGGTGGAGGCGGGCGCGCACGGCTTCGCGGGCGAGATCGGCCACATCGTCGTACGACCCGGCGGTGCTCCCTGCCCCTGCGGCCAGACCGGCTGCCTGGAGCGGTACGCGTCCGCGGCGGCCGTGACCGAGGAGTGGGCGGCCGTTTCCGGCGACCCCGGGGCGGACGCGGCGGACTGCGCCAAGGCGGTCGCTTCCGGGGACCCCCGCGCGGAAAAGGTCTGGCAGGAAGCCGTCGACGCCCTCGCCGACGGCCTGGTCACCGCCCTCACCCTCCTGGACCCCCGCACGATCATCATCGGTGGCGGCCTGGCCGAGGCGGGGGAAACCTTGTTCACACCACTGCGGGACGCCGTCCGGCGCAGGGTCACTTTCCAGAAGCTGCCGTCCGTCGTCCCGGCAGCCCTGGGCGACACAGCGGGATGCCTAGGTGCCGGGCTACTGGCCTGGGATCTCCTCACATCAACCGACCGCACGGAGGTAACGCCCTAATGGCACCCAACCCAGGGGCGCGGGGAACTGCGCGACCAGCCACCACGCACCCGCAGCCCGCAACGGCCAATGCGCCCCTGATCCTCTCCGGTGCCGACGTGGTCCTGCCCACCGGGACGGTCAAGGGCGGCCGGGTGATCGTCGACGGCACCCGCATCATCGGCGCGGCCCCCGAGAACGCACAGGTCATCGACGTCACCGGCCACTGGCTGGTACCCGGCTTCGTCGACCTGCACAACCACGGCGGCGGCGGAGCCTCCTTCACCTCCGGCACGGTCGAGGACGTCCTCAAGGGCATCCACACCCACCGCCTGCACGGCACGACCACCCTCGTCGCCTCGACCGTCACCGGCGAGATGGACTTCCTGACCCACCGCGCCGGCCTCCTCTCCGAGCTGGCCGAGCAGGGCGACCTCGCCGGCATCCACTTCGAGGGCCCGTTCATCTCACCGTGCCGCAAGGGCGCGCACTCCGAGGCGCTGCTGCGCGAGCCGGACCCGGCGGACGTGCGCAAGCTGGTCGACGCGGCGCGCGGCAGCGCCAGAATGGTCACCCTCGCGACCGAACTCCCGGGCGGCCTCGACTCCGTACGGCTGCTCGTCGAACACGGCGTGATCGCGGCGATCGGGCACACGGACGCGTCGTACGAGCAGACGGTGGAGGCGATCGACGCGGGCGCGACGGTCGCCACGCATCTGTACAACGCGATGCCGCAGCTCGGTCACCGCGAGCCCGGCCCGATCGCGGCGCTTCTCGAAGACGAGCGCGTCACCGTCGAGTTGATCAACGACGGTACGCATCTGCACCCGGCGTCCCTGGAGTTGGCGTTCCATCACGCGGGCGCGGGCCGGGTGGCGTTCATCACGGACGCGATGGACGCGGCGGGCTTCGGAGACGGCCGGTACATGCTCGGCCCGTTGGAGGTCGAGGTGAGCGAGGGTGTGGCGCGGCTGGTGGAGGGCGGTTCGATCGCGGGCTCGACGCTGACCCTGGACCGGGCCTTCAAGCGTTCGGTGACGGTCGACCGGCTGCCGGTGGAGGACGTGGTCGCCGCGATCTCGGCCAATCCGGCCAAGCTGCTGGGGAGTTACGGCGAGATCGGCTCGTTGGAGCCGGGCAAGTACGCCGACCTGGTGGTTCTTGACCATCAATTCGACCTCAAGGGCGTAATGCGCCGGGGCGAATGGGTGCTCGATCCCCAACTGGGGTGATGTGTCCGGCTGTTGAGGGTGGCGGTCGTCCTGCGAAAATGGGACGACCGCCAATTCGTCTTCGGGGGAGGTCGCCCGGTGATTCTCACGGTCACACTGAACACCGCGCTCGACATCACCTACCGGGTACGGGAGTTGCGGCCGCACGGCACGCACCGCGTCTCCGAGGTGACCGAGCGGCCCGGCGGCAAGGGGCTGAACGTGGCCCGGGTGCTGGCCGCCCTCGGCCACGAGGTGACGGTGACCGGGTTCACGGGCGGCGCCACCGGGCGGGTCGTACAGGAGCAACTCGCCGGTACGCCGGGTGTGTTGGACGCGCTGGTCCCGGTATCCGGGGCCACCCGGCGTACGACGGCGATCGTGGACGAGCTGACCGGTGACACGACTCAACTCAACGAGCCCGGCCCGACGGTCACTTCGGCGGAGTGGTCGGCGTTCCAGGAGACGTACGGCGACCTGTTGGGCGGGGTGTCGGCGGTGGCCCTGTGCGGGAGTCTGCCGCCCGGGGTGCCGGTGGGCGCGTACGCGGGTCTGGTCCGGACGGCGCGGGCCGCCGGAGTGCCCGTGCTGCTGGACACCAGCGGTGAACCCCTGCGGCGCGGGGTCGCCGCACGCCCCGACATCGTCAAGCCCAACGCCGACGAACTGGCCGAACTCACCGGCTCCCACGACCCGTTGCGGGCCACGCAGGACGCCCGGCGCCGGGGCGCCCGTACGGTCGTCGCCTCGCTGGGCGTGCGGGGACTGCTCGCGGCGACCCCGGAGGGCGACTGGCACGCGACGCCTCCGGCGCGGGTGCACGGCAATCCGACCGGCGCGGGCGACTCCGTGGTCGCGGGCCTGCTGTCGGGACTGGTGGAACGCCTGCCCTGGCCGGACCGGCTGGCACGGGCCGTGGCCCTGTCGGCGGCGACCGTACTGGCGCCGGTGGCGGGCGAGTTCGACCGCCCGGCCTACGAGGAACTGCTGGGACGGGTCGCGGTGACGGGGGACGCCACGGCGGCCTAGGTCAGCCGTTCACCAGGTACAGCTGGTCGAAGTTGACGTCGCACTGGTCGCCCTGCTCGCAGGAGATCTTGACGGTGTTGGTGCCCTTGTTGAGCTGGACGGACGCCCAGGTCTCCGTCCAGCCCTTCTCGTAGTCGCCCTCGGCGGCCTTCGCGAAGTTGCCCAGGTTGAGCGGGCGGGACTGGGCCGTGCCGTTGATCGTGAGGGTGGCGGTGGCGTCCTTGCCGGGTACGCCGTAGTTGACGTAGAGGCGGTAGCTGCCGCTCTTCGTGATGCCGCTCACGTTCCAGGTCAGGGTCGCGCCGACCGCGTTGAAGCCGGACACATAGACACCGCCTGCGGCTTTGGCGCCGTCGACGTCGGATGCCGTGGTGGCGCCACCGCCCAGCAGCAGGGCCTTGGCGTCGATCTTCGGCAGTTCCGCCGCGTCCGACGCGCTGCTGCTCGGCGACGGACTCGACGAAGCACTCTGGGAAGCCGAAGGCGTCGACCCCGCCTGGTCGCCCGTCTTGGTGTCGCCGTTGCCGTTCATCATCGCCACGCTGATGCCGATGACCACCGCGGCGACGACCGCGATCGCACCGATCAGCAGACCCTTGGTGTTGGGACCGCGGCCCCGGCCGCCGCCGCGACCGCCGTCGTAGGACGGGGGCGGCTGGGTGGGCGGGGCGCCGAAGGCCTCCGGGGCCTGGTAGTGCGCGTTCGGCTGGGCGCCGTAGGCCTGCTGCTGCGGGACGGTCTGGCCGTACGGCTGCTGGTACTGCGCGGTGGGGGCGGCGGCCGGCTGGCCGCCGTACTGGCGCTCGCCGACCGCGCGCACCCGGTTGACGGAACCCGGGTAGCCGTAACCACCGCCGCCGGACGGCGGCTGGGCGCCGTTGGCCTGGCCATCGGCGTACAGATAGCCGAACGGGTCGTCATCCTCGGGCGTGCTCGCGCCGTTGTTGCCGGGCGTCATCCCTAGGTACTCCTCAACAGGTGCGGGTGCGGGTACGTCAGCTTCAGATGCGTCTTCGATTGCGTCTTCGATACGTCTGGAGAACTGCGAGCCTACCCGCTCCGCGTAGTCCAAACAGGTGACTCGGACGGCATCACAACGCTGACCTGGAGATCATCCCGCGCGTCTGTGCTGTTTGGGACGAGATCGTTTCTCGATGTACATCCGTTCGTCAGCGGACTTCAACACCTCGTCCGCCGTCATGCCGCAGTGGGCCCACCCGATGCCGAAACTGGCCCCGACCCGCATGGCCCGGCCGTCGACCCGGATGGGCTGGATGATCTCGTTCCGCAGGCGTACGGCGAGGTCGGCGGCGTCGGCCTTGCCGAGTCCGTCGGCGAGGACGACGAACTCGTCGCCGCCGAGCCGGGCCACCGTGTCGCCGTCGCGCACGGCCCGGCCGAGCCGCCGGGCGACCTCGATGAGGACCGCGTCACCCGCGTTGTGCCCGAACCGGTCGTTGATCGACTTGAAGCCGTCGAGGTCGCAGAAGAGGACCGCGAGCCCCTTGGTGCCGTCGTCGCGCTCGCCCTCGGGGGCGATGGTGTGGACGTGGTGGTCGTAGGCGCCGAGGAGGTCGGCGCCGGGGGGGTAGTCGAAGCCGTGGCCGTTCGCGTCGTAGGCCGGATGTCCGTACGCGGCGTCGAGGGACTCGACCTCGCCGGGGAACGCGGACTGCGGGCGCTGACAGAGTCGCGAGGAGAGGCGGGGGCGCAGTTCCGCCGAGTTCGGCAGGCCGGTGAGCGCGTCGTGCGCGGCGCGGTGGGCGAGCTGCAGCTCGCGGCGCTTGCGGTCCTCTATGTCCTCGACGTGGGAGAGGAGGAAGCGCGGTCCGTCGGCGGCGTCGGCGACGACGGAGTTGCGGAGCGAGACCCAGACGTAGGTGCCGTCCCGGCGGCCGAGGCGGAGTTCCGCTCGTCCGCCCTCCGCCGAGGTTCTCAGCAGGGTGCCTATGTCCTCGGGGTGGACGAGGTCCGAGAAGGAGTAACGGCGCATCGCGGAGGCGGGGCGGCCCAGGAGGCGGCACAGGGCGTCGTTGCTCCGCAGTATTCGGCCGTGCTGGTCGCCGCCCATCTCGGCTATCGCCATGCCGGAGGGGGCGTACTCGAAGGCCTGCCGGAAGCTCTCCTCGCTTGCGCGCAGGGCCTGTTGCTCGCGTTCGAGTCTGACAAGTGCGCGTTGCATATTCGCACGTAGACGCGCGTTGCTGATCGCGATGGCGGCCTGGAAGGCGTACATCTGGAGCGCTTCGCGCCCCCATGCGCCGGGCCTGCGGCCGTTGCGCGGCCGGTCCACGGACAGGACGCCGATCAGTTCGCCGCACGAGCCGCCGGAGACGCCGGGCGTGTACATGGGCGCGAACAACCGGTCGGAGGGGTGCCACTCGTCCTCGAAGCGGGGGGCGGGGCCGTCGGTGTACCACTGCGGCACGTCGTCCTCGTCGAGGACCCAGCCCTCGGTGTGCGGTATGAACCGCAGGTCGCCCCAGTCCTCGCCCATGCCGAGCCGGCGCTCCCAGGAGGCGCGGGAGCCGACCCGGCCGGTGATGAGCGCCTCGGCGGCGGAGTTGCCGGAGAAGGCGGCGACCACCAGGTCGCCGTCGGGGCGCACGAGGTTGACGCACGCCAGCTCGTACCCGAGGCCGTTGACCACGCCGTCGGCGACGGTCTGCAGGGTGTCCGCCAGGCTGCGGGCGGTGTTCATGTCCGCCATGACCGTATGCAGTTGCCGCAGGTTCTCAAGACGGACGTAGGGTTCCGACTCGGTCTCCATACTCGCCCTCCCCCCGAGACCTCGCAGCGAATCAAGGGTCTTCTTCCCCGCCACTGAATCACAGCGCGCTGCCCACTCGGTACACAGGGTCAACAATTACTACCCCTTGTGACTCAAGTCACAGCGGAAGATGAACAATTGAGTGGAGTTTCTGCATTTTCCCTGTGCGTTTACTGAACGCAAACTTTGTGGGTGTGTGGACATGATGCACGACGATGTTCCGTCGCGTGGGTCATTGGTCCTAGGACCCCGTGAGGATCCTGTCGGGACCGAAGTCCGATGCGGTGCGCGGTACTCGGAGATTAGCGTTCCCGGCGTGCTGAACACCGCGTCGATCACCGAGTCCGTTCCCTCCGGGCATGCTGTGGGGGTGAGCAACGACGAGTTCCGCGCCGCCCTCGCCCGGCTGGCCGCGGGCGTGGTCCTGGTGACCGCGCACGAGGAGCCGTACGACCCGGACGACCCGCACGCCCCGGTCGGCGAGGACGTCGGCATGACCGCGACCGCCTTCATGTCGGTCTCCCTGGACCCGCCGCTGGTTCTGGTCAGCCTCCGCAACGGCTCCCGCATGGACGACCTCCTCGACGAACAGCCACTGTGGGCCGTCTCCGTCCTCTCCGAGAGCCAGCGCCACATCGCGGGCCGCTTCGCGATGAAGGGCCGCATCAGCGACCGCCTCCTCTTCGACGACATCCCCTACGTCCACGGGTCGGCGTCCGGCGCCCCTCTCGTGCGCGGCGCCCTCGCCACCCTCGAATGCCGCACGGAACAGCGGGTACCGGCCGGCGACCACACCCTCGTCATCGGCCGCGTACTGACGGCGGAGGCGACCGGCACGGACGGCGGCCCGCTGGCCTATTTCCGGGGCAGGTACCGGCAGTTGGGGTGAGATCACGGCGGGCGTCAGTCCACCACCAGGACCACGTCCAGCAGCGCCACCCGTCCCGGGTCCGTCACGATGTCGATCGCGGCGATGCGGTCGCCGACGAACGTGAAGGCCAGGGTGCGCACGGGGCGGCCGTCGACGAGCAGGGCGATGGCGGTGACGCCGTCCACCAGGGCGGGCCGGGCGAGGCTCGCGAAGTGCGCGAAGCTCGTCGCGCCGGACGCCACGGCGGCGGCACCCGCGGTCACCGTGCCCTCGGAACGCGCCACGACGTCCGGGTCGAGCACCCGCACCAGCGCGTCGAAGTCGCCCTCGCGCACCGCGGCGAGAAAGGCGTCGGCGACCACCCGCTGCCGCACCGGATCCCCGTCCGGCGCGGGTGCCCCCCGCACCCGCCGCCGGGCCCGGCTCGCCAACTGCCGTGCCGCCGTGGGCGTTCGGCCGACGATGGACGCGATCTCCTCGAACGGCACCGCGAACAGGTCGTGCAGCACGAACGCGAGCCGTTCGGCGGGCGTCAGGGTCTCCAGTACGACGAGGAGCGCGGCCCCGACCGAGTCGGCGAGGAGCGCGTCCTGCTCGGGGCCCGGCGCGGCGGCCGGGACCGGGGCGCCGGCGTCGAGGGGTTCCTCGGCGCGGGAGGTGCGGGAGCGGAGCATGTCGAGGCAGACCCGTCCGACGACAGTGGTCAGCCAGCCGCCCAGGTTCTGCACCTTCTCCGCGTCCGAGCGGCTGAGCCGGACCCAGGCCTCCTGCACGGCGTCGTCGGCCTCGGCGGACGAGCCGAGCATGCGGTGGGCCACGGCGTGGAGGCGGGGGCGGTGGGATTCGAACCGGGCGGCGAGAAATTCACCGTCCTGTCGTCGGGGGAATTGTCGGGGGAATTCGAAGTCGCCCACGGGTGAACACTCCTCGTCGCGGTCCGTCGTCACCGGTACGACGGAGCACGGGCCGAGGATGTGACAACCGGCGCAGGGGTTACCCCCAGTCCCGCCCGGTCCGCCCCCGCTTGGTGTCGGAGCGGGCCTTCTTCTCGCGCAGCCGGCGCTCGTTGATGCCCCGCGGAATCCGGGTGGGCCTGCGCGGCTTCGGCGGCGGCGCGGTGGCCTCGGCGAGCAGCGCGGCGAGGCGTACGGCGGCGGTCTCGCGGTTGCGCCACTGGGAGCGGTGCTCGGAGGACCGTACGGTGACGACGCCGTCGACGAGCCGGGAGGCGAGGCGTTCCAGCGCCCGGGCCTTCCACACCTCGGGCAGGGCCTCGGTCTTCGCCAGGTCGAAGCGCAGTTCCACCTGGGAGTCGCTGGTGTTGACGTGCTGCCCGCCCGGCCCCGACGACCGCGAGAAACGCCACATGAGCTCGGCCTCGGGCAGGGAGACGGAGCCGCGGATGAGATAAGGACCGGACATGCCCCCATGGTCGCCTGCCTGTCCGGTCCACGTCACGCCAATTACCCCGGACGTTCCGGAAGAGGCGGGTGAAGAGGCGGGTAAAGAAAGTAAAGCCACATGGAACCTTCGATACCCCTCTTGGCGTTCATAGAGGTACCGGTAGCTTCGTCCCCAGTACGAAGCCCGCACCGCAACGAGGGAAGGACTCCCAACAATGGCTGTAAGCCTGTCCAAGGGTGGCAACGTCTCGCTCACCAAGGAGGCCCCGGGCCTGACCGCCGTCACCGTAGGCCTTGGCTGGGACGTCCGCACCACCACCGGCACGGACTTCGACCTCGACGCCTCGGCGATCGCGGTCAACCCCGAGGGCAAGGTCTACTCGGAGGGCCACTTCATCTTCTTCAACAACAAGTCGACCCCGGACCAGACCATCGTCCACACCGGCGACAACCGCACGGGCGAGGGCGCGGGCGACGACGAGGCGATCAACGTCAACCTGGCCGGTCTCCCGGCGGACGTCGAGAAGATCGTCTTCCCGGTCTCGATCTACGACGCGGAGACCCGCTCGCAGAACTTCGGCCAGGTCCGCAACGCGTACATCCGCATCGTGAACCAGGCGGGCGGCGCGGAGATCGCCCGCTACGACCTCTCCGAGGACGCGGCGACGGAGACGGCGATGGTCTTCGGCGAGCTGTACCGCAACGGCGCGGAGTGGAAGTTCCGCGCCGTGGGCCAGGGTTACGCCTCGGGCCTGGTCGGCATCGCCCAGGACTTCGGCGTCAACGTCTGACGGACGACCCGCCCGCAGTTGCACTGTGCGAGGCCCCTGGCTGCGTGACCGCAGCCGGGGGCCTCGGGCACACGAGGTACGTGGACGGCAGGCACACGCGCGGTGTGCCCGGGGGTCCACAGGGGTGTCTCAGTCCCGTGTGGCAGTGTGCCGGGGTCAGCAGCGGCTGGACCCTGGAAGGACAGAGCACCCATGTCGTTCGGACCGCCCTCCGCCGGTTTCGGGCCTCCCCCGCCCACCGGTCCGCCCGCCTGGACCCCGCCGACCGAGACCGAGCGGGCCCTCGCCGAGGCCAGGGCGCGCGGCGACTGGCCCGCGTACTACGACGTACTCGCCCGGACCCACCTCTACTACGAGATGTCCCGCGAGGCCTACGACGCCCAACCCGACCGTGTCCACCGCGTGTTCATCCGCGACGTCCGACGCGGCACCAGGCACTGGGAACTGTTCACCGACGGCATGCTCCCCGCGCCGCGCCCCGACATGGTCTACTCTCGCGCCTCACTCCGCTGGATAGCGAACGCCTGGAACCCGCAGTGCCCGCCCACCCTCGTCATCGACCCCGGCACCCCCTGCGCACTCGCCCTCCCCTACGGCCCCCCGGGCACGACGGACTGGTCACGCGCGGCCGAACACATGGGCACGCCCGTATCGGGCATGCGCCTGCGCGCACTCCACGTCGGCGGCGCGCTGCACGGCCCCGTCGCCCACGGCCTGGCCTGCGGAGCCCTCCTCTGCGTCAGCAACGGCTCCCTCTGGAACGCGCCGGCCTGGCACGGCAGCGGCTACGACGGGGAACGCCGGCGGCTGCGCGAATGGTGGGGCATCACCACCCGCGCCGAATGGCAGCAGCATCTGCGCAACCTGCTCGCCGCCGAAGCCTCCAGCTCCGTATGGGAGTTCGCGCTGAGCCTGCGCCGCACCATCGCCCGTGACTTCGGCGGCCACGTCGACACCGGCTACTGGCGCCAGGCCGTCGCCACCGTCATCCGCGCCGACTCCGAGGGCTCCACGGTCATCACCGAGGACGGCGTGACGAAGACCGACCCGCGCCCCGCCTCGGAGACCGAGGCCCGCATCGAGGGCGTACAACGCCTCATCGGCCGCATCACCCGCTACGAGGCCCGGATGCGGGCCGACGGCATCCTCGACGAGAACCGCCATGTCACCTCGGTCGAGGCCTGGGACCTGGGCCGCGCCTCGAAGATGGCCCGCTGGGGACTCGGCGCCCGCTTCTGCACCCTGGCGGAGACCGAGTCGGCCCTCGTCCGCGCGGGCCGGGCCGCCGCCCTCGCCCACCGCTCCTGGCCGGACTTCTCGGCCGGCTACATCCTGGGCCGCTGCCTCCACTTCGACGAGGAGGAGTTCGGCCCCTGGTACCAGGACATGGTCACCGCGCATCGGATCCTGACGTCGGATCCGGGGAGCCCTTGGCTGAACATTCCGTTCCGGTAGGGGTGGTTGCCACTCCGCCTCGGAGGCGAAGAACCGAAGTCCGGCGCATCCTCCAGCAGGTTGCGCTTCTCGGTGACAACGAGTGGCTGCAACCAGCACGGCCGCGCCACCGCCTACAGAGTGATCCAGTAACGGCGCTTGATGCCCGCGTCGGTGGTGCGGACGTCCTCCAAGACGCCACCGTTGCGCTCGATGCTGCGCGCCGATCCGACGTTGTCGTCGTCGCAGGTGACGAGGACCCGCCCCAGACCGAACGCACGAGCCTCAGGGAGAACCGCCCCGAGGGCCCACGTGGCCAGGCCACGTCTCCGGGCGGTGGGCCGGATGCTATAGCCGATGTGCCCGCCGACATCGAGCAGAAAGGCGTTCAGATAGTGCCGCAGATCGATGGCTCCCAGATAGCTGTCGCCCTCGACGATCCACCAGTGGGTGGCGTGGACACGCCCTTCTCCCACGGCAACCGACCTGTCCGACTGCTGCCGCAGTTGCTCGACCCACGCCGCGAAAACCTCGGGGCTGTCGAGGTCGCCTTCAGGTGCGAGACGCAGGCCGCTCCCGTCCTGGTGGGCACCTGGAGACCACTCGTCACGCGCCGCGAGCCATGAGGACCGAAGTCGACCTGTGGGTGTGATCAGTTCAGGCATGCGCGCGACGATAACACCCGTTCATCCCCTGCGATCAGGCATTTTGCGCTGGCCTGGGTCCACGACCGCTTACGCGTCCCGGTCTACGACGAGAACGGTCGGGGCCTGCTCCTGCTCACCGACCTCGCCCGGGACTGGGCCGTACACCGCGGCGCCACCGCACACGGCACCCCCGCCAAACAGATCTGGTTCGAGCTCGGCGGAGCCCCCGGCCGCTAGCGTGCCCCCATGTTCCTCGAACCGCTCACGCCGACCGAGGCCGGTGCCCTCCCCGGTGAGTTGCTTACCGAACTCGCCGCCCTCTACGCCTCCAACCACGCCTTCCACGCCCTCAGCGGCGACTTCCCGGACCCGGAGGACATCCGGCCCGAGCAGGTGGCGACCGCGCTGGCCGACGAGCTGGCCGACCCGGAGGCAGAGGTGCTGCTCGCGCGCAGCGAGGGGCGGCTCGTCGGGATGGCGATCACCCTCGGCACCCATCCCGACCCCGATGACGACGACCCCTGGATCGGGTTGCTGATGATCGACGCCACACAGCAACAGCAGGGACACGGAAGGCAGTTGGCGTCCCTCGTCGAGGACCGCTTCCGCACGGCCGGCCGAACCGCCGTACGCCTCGCCGTCCTTGACAACAATCCCGACGGCCTCGCTTTCTGGACCGCCCTCGGCTACGAGGTCATCGACCACCGCCAGGACCGCCAACTCGGCCGCCCCTGCGCTGTGTTGCGCAAGCGGCTGGGCAGAATCCGCCACTCCGCCCGCGTCGCGGTACTGGACCCTGCCGGTTGCGTCTTCCTCTTCCGCTACGACGACTCCGAAACCGGCGGCGCCTTCTGGGCCCTGCCTGGCGGCGGCCTCGAAGGCGACGAGACCCCACGCGAGGGCGCTCTGCGCGAACTCCGGGAGGAGACCGGCTGGACCGACCTGGAGCCCGGCCCCCTGCTCAGCACCAGGGAGGTCGACCTCACCTTCGCCGGCACCCCGGTCCACCAGTACGAACGCATCTACGTCACCCACGGTCCGCACCGCGACCCCACCGGCGCCCACCTCACCGCCGCCCACGCCCAGGACGGCATCCTCGCCTGGCGATGGTGGACCCAGAAGGAGTTGCGCGAAACGACGGAGACTGTGTGGCCCGCCGAACTCGCCGTACTCCTGGACGAGTTGGACAAAAGCCGGCCGCAGACGTGACACGGGCCTGCGCCCGAACCGTTCCCGAAGATCTCCCGGATCGGTCGCCGCCCTGGTACGCAGACTCGTCGGACGCGGTGAAGGGGCCGCCGGCTCAGGCGTGGGCCGGCTTCCCGTCCCCGTACAACCAGTCCCGCCAGATCCCCCCGAAGTCCTTCCCCGGCGCCATCCGCTCCACGTACGCCGTGAAGTCCGCGGTGTCCGCGGTGCCGTGACGGTGGGCGGCGGCCCAGCCCTGGACGATGTCGTAGAACCGGGCATCGCCGACCGTCTGCCGGATCTTGTGGAGCACCATCGCGCCCCGCTCGTAGACGGGGCTGTCGGAAATGTGCGCGGCGGAGCTGGGCCGGGCCGGCGGAAAGGCCCAGACCGCCTCGCTCTCAGCCGGGTCGTCGAAGTAGGTCCCGTCGTAGAGCGCGTCGAAGGTCTCCTGGGCGGTGTCGCCGTCGTGGTCCTCGTCCCAGAGCCATTCCGCGTAGGTCGCGAAGCCCTCGTTGAGCCACATGTCGCGCCAGGTCCTCGGGGTGACGGAGTCGCCGTACCACTGGTGGGCGAGTTCGTGGACGAGGAGGACGGTGTCGGGGGCACCGGGAAAGAAGGGGCGGTTCTGCGTCTCCAACGCGTACCCCGCGTCGCCCCGGCGGTCGACGATCGCACCGGTCGAGGAGAAGGGATACGGACCGAAGTTGTACTCCTCCCACTCCATGATCTCCGGCAGCCGGGCCAGCGCCTTGCGGCCGGCCGCCGCCTCGTGCGGGTCGACCGCGACGTAGACGGGGAGGCCGTCACCCGTCGTGGTGCGGGTGATGTCGTAGTGACCGATGGCAACCGTGGCCAGATAGGTCGCCATGGGCTGGGCGGTGCGCCAGCGGTAGGTCGTCCGGCTGTTGCTGGTCGTCTCAGCCCTCAACTCCCCGTTGGAGACGGCCTGCAGACCCTTGGGGACGGTGATCGCGATGTCGTACGTCGCCTTGTCGGAGGGATGGTCGTTGCCCGGGAACCACGCCATCGAGCCGACCGGCTCACCCAGCGCCACCGCACCGTCCGCCGTACGCAGCCAGCCTTCCTCCGAACCGTCCGGATCGGTGATCGCCCCGGGGACGCCGGAGTAGCGAACGGTCGTCTCGAACGTCCTGCCCTTACGGAGGGCGGAAGACGGACGGACCGTCAGTTCCTGTCCTCGCCGGGTCCAGCGGGCGTCCCGTCCCCCCACCGTCAGCGACTCGACCGTCATGCCCTTGAAGTCCAGGTCGAAGGAGGAGAGTTCGGCGGTGGCACGGGCGGTGATCGTCGCCGTGCCGGTCAGTTCAGGGGCGCCGGGGGTGTAGGCGAGGGTCAGGTCGTAGTGGGTCACGTCGTAGCCGCCGTTGCCAGCCTTCGGGAAGTACGGGTCCCCCAGGCCGGAACCGCCGCTCGTGCTCCGGGCACCCGACCCCGTGCACGCGCTCAGGGCAAGGGCCAGCACGCAGGCGATGACCATGGGAACGAGCCGTACGGATCGGGGCACGTCCGCGATCCTATGAGTCCGGAGCTCGTACGCTCGGCTCCATGCCCCGCTCCTCCAAGAAGCCCCGCCGACTCGTGGCCAACGGACGCACATACCTCTGGAGCCTGCGCCACAGCCACACCGACACCGACACCGAGCCTGCGGGCTGCGTCCACACCCTCACCCTGCGCCCCCAGCCGGCCGGCACCGGCGGCCCACTGCGCATCGTGTTCGCCGCGGGGCCGGGGCGGTACGTCCCGGGCGGCGCCCCCCTGGGCTCCGGGGACGTGGGGTACGTCCGAGGCCCGTCCCTCAACCTGCACGAACCCGGCGCCGTCCGCGCCCTGCTCGACGCGGCGACGGCCCAAGGATGGCTGCCACGACCGGAAGAACCACAGATCGCAGAGCTCGACGGCTGGCCCCTCCTGGAGGCAGCCACCGCCGCGCAGAACGGGGCCGGAGACCATCCCCCGGGGCAGTGTGAGTGATCGCTCCACCTGCCGTCCGCCCTCCCGAACCGTGACACCATCACCTACGTGCTCGACATCGGCTACGCCCTCTCCAACCGCTTCCCGGACCCCCCGCAGACCGACTACCGGCGCGCCGACGTCCACGCGCTGCGGCACGACCTGTTCTGCGGTGACGTGTATCTCGCCGACACCAAGGCGGACCGGGAGGTGGCCACGGCCTGGGGCTGGGTACCGGTGCTCGACTTCGCGTGGGCGCTGTGCGACATCGTGGAGCGGATCGACCAGGACCCGGCGGGATCACGGGCGTCCCGCCCGCAGCGGGCGGAGCTGGACTTCACCGAGTCCACGGACCGGATGCTGTTCGAGCGCCGCTTCGGCTGGGTGGACGTGGAGGCGGACTGGATGCGGCGCGACGAGGAGCCGTTGACCTTCTCGCACACCGAACTCCGCCGCGAGGCAAGGGACTTCCTGCACGACCTGATCGCCGACCTGGTCGACATGCACGATGCCCTCGGCGAGAACCCGGCGATCTGGACGCTGCAGGCGAAGTTCCCCCGGGTGCAGTGAGCCTCTGGGGGCTGCGCCCCCAGGCCCCCCTCACCCTGCACCGGACAGCTGCCCCTCTCAGCCCTCCACCCGAATCCCCATCTGCACCGCCAACACCGGCGCCAGATCCAGCAGTTGCCCCATGCTGATCACGGCCCCCGACAACCGCTCCACCCCCCGAGCGATCTCCAGCTCAGCCACCCCCCTCAGATCCACATCCGTGAACGTCACCCCCGTGAAGTCCACCCCCTTCAACACACAGTCCACGAACTCGACCCGCTCCAGCCGGGCATCGAGAAAGTCCGGCTCTACGAGCACGCACCCCTCAAAAACAACATCCCGGAGCCGCGCCTTGCGCAGATTCAGGTAGTCGATCTTCCCTCCCCGAATCACCACCCGTTCCAGAACCGCGCCGTGGAGCTGCACGCCGCCCATCCTGGGGTCGATCACCTCGACGTCGCGCAGGGTCGACTCCGCGAGGTCCGTACCGACCCCCCGCATGCCGGTGAGAACCGAGTCGAGTACTCGCGCATGGTGCAGTCGCGTCTCGTCCAGCGCGCAGCCCGTCAGCGCGCAGTCCATGAACCGGGCACCCCCGCCGTCCTGCCCCGCGAAGTCCTCGTCCCGGATCTCCAGCCCGTCATAGTCCCCGTCCGGCTCCAACTCCCCACCCCCATAAGCCTCCAGAGCCGGCAACCGCACCTCCGGCCGCCGCGCCCCCTTCACTCCACCCGTCCCACCAGCCGCTCTCCTCGCCATGCCCCCATCCTGCACCCCACCACTGACAACAAGACCGACGAACCCTTGACCTCAAGCACACTTGAGGTCGAAGAGTGACCCCATGCACGCCATACGACTCCACGCCTTCGGCCCCGCCGACAACCTCACCTACGAACACGTCGACGCCCCCTCCCCCGCCCCCGGCCAGGTCCGCATCGCCGTAGCAGCGGCCGGAGTGCACCTCCTGGACACCGCACTCCGGAGGGGCGAGCAGGGCCCGCTCCCCACCCTCCCCGCCCTCCCCACGATCCCCGGCCGCGAGGTAGCCGGTGTGGTCGAGTCGCTCGGCGAGGAGGTCGCCGGACTGTGGCTCGGGAAACGGGTGGTAGCCCACCTCGGATTCGCACCCGGCGGATACGCCGAGTCGGCCGTGGTCGATGTCGACCGGGTGCACGAGATCCCCGGGAACCTGGACTTCGCACAGGCAGTAGCCATGATCGGAACGGGCCGTACGGCCATGGGAATCGTGCAGTTCAGCGAGCTGGGACCAGACTCGACGGTCATCATCCCGGCCGCCGCAGGAGGCCTGGGCACCCTCCTGGTCCAGTACGCCAAACACGCCGGCGCCACAGTGATCGGCCTCACGGGCAGCCCCGAGAAGACGGCCCTCGCACGGGCGAACGGCGCCGACCTGGCCGTCGACTACACGAACCCGGAGTGGCCGGAAAAGGTGAGGGCCTGGCTGGGCGGCCGACAGGCAACCACCGTGTTCGACGGCGTGGGCGGGGCCATAGCCCGCGAGTCCGTGGGATTGCTCAAGCCGGACGGCCAACACATCATCTTCGGCTGGTCGAGCGGAGAACAGTACACAGCCGAACAAACATCCGTACGAGTGCTGGGCCCCGCCATGATGCAGAAGACCGGCGGCCCGAGCCCCATCCGCACCCTCGAACTACGGGCACTCACGGAGGCCGCCGAGGCCCGACTCGTACCAGCGATTCAACGTTTCCCACTGTCCGCCGCAGCGAAAGCACACCAAGCACTGGAATCGCGACAGACAACCGGAAAGGTAGTACTGGAACCATAACCACATAGAAGCGTTCACCCGCGGATGCAATACACACCGATTCATGGTCTTCTGGGCAGATGAGCGTCACCCAAACAGGTGAAGCAACGGCCGCGGAGCCCGACCCCCGGCGCTGGTGGGGCCTGGTGATCATCGCTCTCGCCCAGCTGATGGTCGTCCTCGACGCGACGATCGTGAACATCGCGCTCCCCTCCGCACAACGTGACCTGGGCATGTCCGACGGCAACCGCCAGTGGGTCATCACCGCCTACACCCTCGCCTTCGGCGGCCTGCTCCTGCTGGGCGGGAGGATCGCCGACCTGGTGGGCCGCAAACGAACGTTCATCATCGGCCTGATCGGCTTCGCCGGCGCCTCCGCACTGGGCGGCGCGGCCACCACCTCCGCCATGCTCTTCGGCGCCCGAGCCCTCCAGGGCGTCTTCGCCGCCGTACTGGCCCCCTCCGCCCTCTCCCTCCTCACCACCACCTTCACCGACCCGAAGGAACGCGGAAAGGCCTTCGGGATCTACGGCGCACTCGCGGGCAGCGGTTCGGCGATCGGCTTCATAGCGGGCGGCCTGCTCACCGAATACCTGAACTGGCGCTGGTGCCTCTACGTCAACATCCCCATCGCAGCCGTCGCCGTCTTCGGCGCCTTCGCCCTCCTCCACGACCGCCCCGGCCACACCGGCGCCCGCCTGGACGTACCCGGCGTACTGCTCGGCTGCGGCGGACTGGTCGCGATCGTCTACGGCTTCAGCGAGGCAGAGCCACGAGGCTGGACGGACTCCCTGGTCCTGACCCTGTTCGCCGCAGGCGCGCTACTGCTCGCCTCCTTCGTCTGGTGGCAGACAAGGGCACCCAGCCCCCTCCTCCCCCTCCACATCGTCAAGGACCGCAACCGGGCCGGCTGCTTCCTCACGATGGGCCTGGCAGTCATCGGCATGTTCGGCGTGTTCCTCTTCATGACCTACTACCTACAGGTCATCCTCAACTACTCCCCCGTAAAAACCGGCATGGCCTTCCTCCCCCTCACGGTCGCGATCATCATCGGCTCGACCCAGATCTCGGCCCGCCTGATGCACCACGTACCACCGCGCACCCTGATGGTGCCGGGCGCGATCCTGGCCGCAACAGGCATGTCCTTCTTCACCCGCCTGACCGTCAACTCCTCCTACACCACCGAACTCCTCCCCGGCCTGATCCTGATGGGCCTGGGCATGGGCCTGATCTTCATGCCGGTCTTCGCCACAGCCACCGCAGGGGTGGCCCCACAGGACTCGGGCGTGACGTCCGCGACCGTCAACACCTCACAGCAGGTGGGCGGTTCGATCGGCACGGCCCTGCTCAACACGATCGCCACCACCAGCAGCACGGCCTACATCGCCGCGCACCTCCACACCCCGGCCCAGAAGGCCCTGATCACCAGCAAGGGCATCGTCCACGGCTACACGGTCGCCATCTGGTGGGCCGTAGCCGTAATGCTCCTGGCAGGCCTGGTAGCGGGCCTGATGGTGACGGCACGGGCGCCGAAGCACAACGCACCGGCCCAAGCACCGGTGAACGAGTCGGAGTCGGTGAACTGATCAGCCGCGTACGGCGCGAAGGTGACGTGTCGGGGGGGGTCCGCCCGCAGCGGTTGGCGCGTCAACACCACCAGCTTCTCAAGACACCGATTCCGCGCCGTTCCGAGGACGGACACCCCCCGACGCGGCACCGACCCACCACGACGAACCGGCGAACCACCCACACACCCGCACGTCTCAGTGACGCCCGGCCACCCGATCAGCGAACCGCGCCAACCGCGAGGACTCCGCGCCATGCCCGACGAGTTCACGCCGGTCCGCCGCGCGATAGGTCGCGTACATCCCCTGCACCCCCAGCCAACGAAACGGCTCCGGCTCCCACTTGCGCACCTTGTGGCCGACCCACGGAAGGCCGGTGAGATCAGTAGCGCCGCCCTGCCCGGAATCCAGCCGAACCAGATCCCGCAACGTCCGAGCCGCAAGGTTGGCCGTAGCAACCCCCGAGCCGACGTAACCCCCCGCCCACCCCAGCCCCGTAGACCGATCCAAAGTCACCGTCGCACACCAATCCCGAGGCACCCCGAGCACCCCCGACCAAGCGTGCTCAACCGGCACCCCAACCAGCGACGGAAAGAACCGCACAAGGATCTCCCGCAACGCCTCGACCGTCGCAGCCTGCGTCCGCCCGTCGTTGTCGGTCTTGGACCCGAACCGATACGGCACCCCACGCCCACCCAACGCGATCCGCCCATCGGCAGTCCGCTGCGCATACATGTACGCGTGGGCCATATCCCCCAGCGTCTCCAGCCCGTCCCACCCCACCGACGCCCACTGCTCTTCACTCAGCGGCGCAGTGGCGATCATCGAGGAGTTCATCGGCAGCCAGGTCCGCCGCTGCCCCTTGAGACTCGCGGTGAAGCCCTCCGTACAACGCAGAACATAGGGCGCACGAACACTGCCGTACGGAGTGACAGCGCACCGAGGCCGAATCTCCGTCACGGGCGTCGACTCACAAATAACAACCCCCAACAACTCGGCCGCCTCCGCCAGCCCCTTCACAAGCTTCACCGGATGCAACCGCGCCCCGTGCGGCGTCCACGCGGACCCGACCGCGTCCGCAACGCGAATCCGCTCAGCGGTCTCACGAGCGCCGTACAACTCCCGGTCTTTCTCGCCGTACGACAACTCATGCTCGTGAAAGGCCTTCAGCCGGGCCAACTGCGCAGGCGTACAAGCGACTTCGAGCACGCCACCCCGATGGATGTCGGCGTGGATCCGCTCCTCCTCCGCGACCTTCACGACCTCGGCAACGGTGTCGTTCATGGCCTTCTGCAGCCGTACCGCAGCTCCCTGGCCATGAAGTTCGGCGTACCGGTCCCGCCCGGCGATCCCGTTGTACAGCCAGCCACCGTTCCGCCCAGACGCGCCGTACCCGCAGAACTTCTGCTCCAGGACCGTGACGCGAAGAGCAGGATCCGCCTTCTTCAAGTAGTAGGCGGTCCACAGCCCCGTGTACCCGCCGCCCACGATGACGACGTCGGCGGAAGCGTCACCATCGAGGGGCTCCCGCCGCGCGGGAAGCCCATCGTCCGCGTACCAGAAGGAGACGCCACCGTTCACGACACCGCTAGCCGAGCTGCTCATATCCGGACGCTAACCCCTGAAGGCGGCCACTGTCTCCTTCGGATTCCATGCTTTTCCGCAGCCCCTGACCAGCGGATAACACGCCAGGCCGATCGCCATGGAGGTGAAATGCCCGAGATCGGTGAACGTCCGATGGGTAGCCAAGGGCACCCCGTAAACCACGAGCACCACCACCAGATACACATACCGCCAAGGCACAGCGATCCGATAGACCAGCACCCCCACCACCCCCGCCAGCGCGTAACTCACCCCGATATCAAGGGTGTCAAGAGACGACCGCGGCGCCATCCCATTCTTCACGGCCCACAACAGCGCCCCCTCACTGATCAACGAGGCAAGCACATGCGCGGCCACACACACCATCAGCCACCGCGCCGTCCCGAGCCACCGCTCCGCCTGCGCATGGAACACCGTGTACAGCACGGCGTACGGCAGCCAGCGCCCCCCGTCGATCCACATCGCGCTCGCGAACAGCACCCGCACCGGGTTGTTCGACAGCTCGTGGATGTTGGTGGACCGCTGCCGCAGGAACTCCTGCTCGAACTCGGGCGACATGTGATGCATGGCGACCGTGGTGACAAAGAGAATCCCCAGCCAGACATACGTGCCGGGAGCGCTGCGGACGTACGCCCACACCCTGTCGAGGCCCCGGATAATTCGCATGAGCCGATTCACGCACGCCAGTATCGTCCCGGGCGTGATCGACATTCCGGCCGAACTCACGGCTCCACCGACCGCACAACGGACCACCGGCAGACACAACCCCTGGTTGTACACGACCCACGAGCGGGTTGTTTGACCCCCGACAGCACCACTCGCTTGGATCCCTGAGGTCAACACGAGGTTGTGCGACACAGGGAGCGCAGGTGGGCAGACAGAAGCTGGGCCGACAGTTCGGCTGGCTGTGGGCAGCATTCGCGGTCAGTTCATACGGCACCGGCCTGGGCTTCGGCGCCTTCTCCGTGCTGGCGATCCTCGTACTGCACTCCGGCCCGACCCAGGTAGCGGTACTGGCCGCCTCAGGCCGGGCAGTGGGTTCACTGATCGCGGTACCACTCGGCCCCTGGGTGGAGTTCCGCCGCAAACGACCGGTGATGATCGCGATGGACCTGACCCGCTTCGCGGCCCTGCTGAGCATCCCGGTCGCCTACGCGCTCGGCGGACTCACCTTCACCCAACTCCTCCTCGTCTCGATCACCGTCGCCACCGCGAACATCGCCTTCAACGCGGCCGGCGGCGCATACCTGAAATCCCTCATCGCCCCCGAGAACCTGCTCGTCGCGAACGCCCGCTTCGAGTCCACGACTTGGACCTCGACCATGCTCGGCCCTCCACTGGGCGGCGCCGCGATCGGCCTGTTCGGCCCGGTGACGACCGTAGTGGCCGATGCCACGAGCTACCTGCTCTCGGCCCTGGGCATCCGCGCCATCGGCGGAACGGAACCGCGCCCCGAGCGAACCGGCGCACCACAACTCCGCGCGGGCGACCTGCTGAACGGCTGGCGCTACATCCTCGCCCACCCCACCCTGCGCCCACTGCTCCTCAACGCGATGACGGTCAACGCCCTGATCATGGCCTCCGAGCCCTTGCTCGCCGTACTCCTGCTGGGCCGTCTCGGATTCGCGCCCTGGCAGTTCGCGCTCGCGCTCGCGGCCTCCTCCGGCGCCGGCGGCTTCATCGGCTCACGCCTCGCACGCCCGCTCGCGGCCCGCTTCGGACAGCACAGGGTGCTGCTCACCGCCGGGGCACTGCGCGCGTGCTGGCCGATCGGCCTGGCGTTCGTCGGCCCCGGAGTCCCCGGGATGCTCCTGGTGACCGCCGTCCAACTCGGCCTGGTGACCTGCATCGGCGTCTTCAACCCCCTCCTCGCCACCGCCCGCCTCACCCAGACCGCCCCCGACCGGGTGGCCCGCACACTCACGGCATGGTCGGTCAGCACCAGCGCGGCGATCGCGCTGACGACGGCCGCGTGGGGATGGGTGGCCGCGGCCACGACCCCCCGCACAGCGATCGCACTCGCCGGGGTCCTCCTCCTGGCCAGCCCGCTCCTCCTCCCCCGGCGCGAGCCCGCCGAGCGGGACACGGACCCGAGCCCGTCTACCCTCTCCGCATGATCCGCACCGCGATCCCCACCGACATCCCCTTCATCCACGCCCTGATCCGCGAACTCGCCACCTACGAGAAGGAACCCCAGGAGGCGAGGGCCACCCCGGAACAGCTCCACGAGGCCCTCTTCGGCGAACAGCCCGGCGCCCACGCCCACATCGCGACCGACGACACCACCGGCGAACCGGTCGGCTTCGCGCTGTGGTTCCTCAACTTCTCGACCTGGCGCGGAGTCCACGGCATCTACCTGGAGGACCTCTACGTCCGCCCCACCGCCCGCGGCGCCGGCCACGGCAAGGCCCTCCTCACCGAACTCGCCCGTATCTGCGTCGCCCGCGGCTACGAACGCCTGGAGTGGTCCGTCCTCAACTGGAACACCCCGTCGATCGCCTTCTACGAGGCACTGGGCGCCCGCCCCCAGGACGAATGGACGGTGTACCGCCTGACGGACGACGCACTGACCGCACTGGCCAGGAACTGAAGGCACTGACCGGGAACTGACCGCACTGACCGGAAGCTGAACGCAATGGCCGGAAGCCGAGTGGAGACCGACGACGCAAATCCGCCCACACGATCCCGCCCGGACTGGGCAGGGTCCCCGCATGAGCTTCACGAATTCGCCGACTTTCCTACCGGGCCTCGAACTCTCCCGCCGCTTCTACACAGAAACCGTCCGCCCCCTCCTGGAAGAGACCGCCCCCGCCCTCCCCCACTCCGCCGCCCGCATCGGCGCCGGCTCCGAGGTCCTCGGCTACGACACCCCCCGCTCACAGAACGACACCTGGGGCCCGCGACTCCAACTCTTCCTCCGCCCCCGGGACTTACCCCGGCACGCGGGCCGTATCAGACACCACCTCGCCGAACACCTCCCGAGAACGTTCCACGGCCACCCCACCCACCACTGCGTCGAAGTCACCCACACCACGGCCTGGTTCACCGACACCCTCGGCTTCGACCCGGCCCACGCCATAACGCCCGCCGACTGGCTGGCCACCCCCACCCACCTCCTCACGGAGGTCACCGGGGGCGCGGTGTTCCACGACGGCCTCCACCAACTCGGCCCCCTGCGCCACACCTTGCGCTGGTACCCCCACGACATCTGGCTGCACGTCCTGGCCCGCGAGTGGCAGCACATCACCGAACGTGAAGCCTTCGTGGGCCGCTGCGGCGAGGTGGGCGACGAACTGGGCTCCGCCATGAACGCGGCCCACCTGACCCGCCGCCTGATGCGCCTGTGCCTCCTCATGGACCGCCGCTACCCGCCGTACGACAAATGGCTGGGCACCGCCTTCGCCCGTACGACGGCCGGCCACCGTCTCACCCCGGTCCTCACGGCCGCCCTCGCCGCCACCGACTGGCACACCCGCGAGAAACACCTGGCCTACGCCTACGAAGCCGTAGCAGGCATCCACAACCAACTGAACCTGACCGACCGCGTCGCCCCGGCCACCCGCCCGCACCCCTCCGGACCGTTCCGCGTCCTGGACGCCGAACGCTTCACCGCCGCCCTGCTCGCCCGCATCACGGACCCGGCGTTGAGACACCTGCCCGAGCGGTGCTGACCACGCTCCACCGCTCGTCGATGACGGCGGTGGCACGGGCCGTCCCCTCCGACCTGCGCGAGCCCATGGACGACCTCGGCGTCACCGGCGGGATCACCGCGTCCGGCGGCGCCTGGAACGCCGGGTCGCCGTGATGAGCGTCTACGTCGTCGCCCTGAACCGGCTGCTGTGGCGCCGCCCGTACCGGCTGGCCGAGGCCGCTACTCCCTCTGAACTCCCCTCCCACAGAACATATTTGGAGCACGTCATGGTGCTGAACACCCTGCGCAACCTCCGCGCAGACCGGGCCGCCCGCGCCGGCCGCGCCCACCTCACCGCCGAGCGGACCCGCCCTGCCGACGGCGAACTGCCCGTCCCGTCCGGCATCGACCTCCAGGTCCGCGCCGGTGAAGTCGTCGCCCTGCTGGGCAAGTCGGGCTCGGGCAAGTCGACGCTGCTGCGCTGCATGGCCGGTCTCGTACCCGCCGGCTCCGGCACCGTCACCTACAAGAACACCCCGCTCACCGGCGCCAACCCGGGCACGGCCATGGTGTTCCAGACCTTCGCCCTGCTGCCCTGGCCGAGCGTGCGGACGCGGCCCGCCAGGCCATCGACCTGATCGGCCTGGACGGCTTCGAGTCCGCCTACCCGAAGGAGCTGTCCGGCGGCATGCGCCAACGCGTCGGCTTCGCACGGGCGTTGGTCGTCGAACCGGACGTCCCGATGATGGACGAGCCGTTCTCCGCCCTCGACGTACTGGCCGCCGAGAACCTGCGCGGCGAGCTGCTGGTCACCCACAACATCGAGGAGGCCGTGCTGATGGCCGACCGGATCGTGGTCCTCGGCGCCCGCCCCTACGGCACGATCCGCGAGGCCTTCGAGGTCGGTCTCGACCGGCAACTACGCTACCGGCGGCAGGCGTTCGCGCGGGCCGTCAGAGCCAGCCGTTGCGTTTGAAGGTGCGGTACAGGAGGAGGCAGGCGGTGGCGATGACGCCGAGCACGAGGGGATAGCCGAAAGCCCAGCGGAGTTCCGGCATGTGGTCGTAGTTCATGCCGTACACGCCGCACAGCATGGTCGGTACGGCGACGATCGCCGCCCAGGAGGTGATCTTGCGGGCACTCTCGTTCTGGGCCACGGCGACCTGCGCGAGGTGGGCCTGCAGGATGGAGTCGAGCAGCGAGCCGAAAGACGTGATCTGCTCGGTGACGCGGGCCAAGTGGTCGGCCACGTCCCGGAAGTAGGCCCGTATCTCCGGGTCGACGGCGCGCAGGTGCCTGGTGGAAAGCACCTCCAGGGGCCGGGAGAGAGGGACCACGGCCCGCTTCAACTCAAGCAGTTCACGCTTGAGTTGGTAGCTGCGGCCCGCATCCGTGCTCTGGGAACCCTGCGGGGAGAAGACCTCGGACTCGACCTCGTTGATGTCGTCCTGGATGGCGTCGGTGACGGTCAGATAGTCGTCGACGACGTGGTCGGCGATGGCGTGCAGCACTGCGGACGGGCCCTTGGCCAGTTGTTCGGGAACCGCTTCCAGGTCTTCCCGCAGGGGGCCCAGGGAACCGTGGCGTCCGTGGCGGACGGTGACCACGAAGTCGGGCCCGGTGAAGACCATGATCTCGCCGGTGTCGACGACCTCGCTGGTGGCGGTGAGCTGCTCGTGTTCGACGTAGGTGACCGTCTTGAAGACGGCGAACAGCACGTCGTCGTACTGCTCCAACTTGGGCCGCTGATGGGCCTGTACGGCGTCTTCGACGGCGAGCGGGTGCAGGCCGAAGACTTCGGCGACCTGGGCGAACTCCGTCCCGCTCGGTTCGTGCAGGCCGAGCCAGACGAAGCCGTGGCCGTGTCTGCGTACCTGATGGACGGCTTCCTCGACCGTGTCCGTGTCGGGCAGGCGTACACCGTCGCGGTAGATCACGCAGTTGACCACCGCGGAGCCGAGCGGAGAGCGGGCCGGGTGACTGAGGTCCACGCGACGCCGGCGCCCGGCCAGGCGGGCCACTCTGCGCAGGTTGCCGACCATCGACATGCGGGACTCTCCTTCACCGGCTTCGGACAGTGTGCCAGGAGACGGCAACGAGTCCGGCGGGCAGCCGGAAGACCCGCACATCACCAGGTCAGTCCCCGCTGCGGGGGATCCTTCGGGCTGGGCCTACCATCCATCCACATAACCATGGACGTCTGCCGCGCGCGGACGTATGCGCCATTAAGGGGTACTTCTGTGAAATCCGCGAGGCAGAAATGGAGGTCGCGGCTGGGGTTGATCGTCTTGCTGGCAGGGCTGGCCACCTGGTTGGGGGTCATCTGCTACTCGATCGCCACTGAGCCCCCCAAGGGAGCCCCGAACCTTCAGGCGCTTCGGGCGGATGTACAGAAGGCCCTCCGCGACGAGGACGGCGACACACTGCAGAACCTCTTCGACGAGGACACGGTCTCCGACGGCTACGCCGGGAGTTACGTCAAGAAGCTGGGCCCGAAGCCGGTGGCCTCCCTGCAGGCAGTGGTGAAGCGCCAGTACGGGGCGTCCTTCGTGGTCGTCAGCGGTACGGCTGGTCAACGCCCGCTGTGCACCGCGTGGCAGGTCAAGGAGAAGGACGGCAGGCAGCAGCTCGACGGAGTGGCGCCCGCCTGGAATCTCTGCTCCGGCTGACCCGGGGTGCCGGACCGTTCCTGCTCATCGGTCCGGCACCCGGTTCTACGATCCCCCGATATCAGTCGGTCAGTCGTGGATGGTGATGCACGCCTTGCCGTCCGGGTAGTTGGACCAGCTGGCGCAGGCCTTGGTGCCGTCCGGGAAACTCTTGTTCACCGTGATCGGCCCCCAGGAGAAGTCCCGCGCCTCGCATATCTTCGCGCTGGTCCTCTTCCAGCTGCTACCGATCGTGATGGTGGCCTTGCCGCAGTCGTCGGCGTGGTTCTTGGTCAGTGTGGTCTTCACTGTGTCCACGTGCAGCTTGGTGCCCTTGACGTCGATGCACTTCGATCCGTTGCTGCCCGGGTTGCCGGTACAGCCGGTGGCGGATGCGTAGGCCGGCGGCGAGACGCACAGTGCGGCGACGACACAGAACCCGGCGATGATGGTGCGATGGCGCACGCTTACTCCCCGTTTGTTGTGAGCATGTTGATTCGGTCGGGGAGCGACGTTAGCCAGTGTGGATCTTCCGGGCAAGCCAATTACCGGATCACCGACCGGAGTTGGGCCGAGCGGCACGGCGGCACTGCGGGCCGTCGGCACGACCGCTTCCCTGATGGCGCGCATCGCCGTGAGACGCACGCCCGGACCCCAAAGACGGCAGCCGCGTGGGCGCTTGCCAGAAAAATTACTTGATCGAGAGCAGTCAATCGATAAAGTGTTCGCGACCAAGCACGGCAAGGGGGAACCACTCTCATGGTGGGGCGTATTTGTGCTGCCTCAGTACTGGCAGCCGATGCGGTCATGGTGAGCGGGACTTCGAGATGCGCCGGGAACTCCCGGCGGCAACGGCTCGAAGCGCATCCATGTCGCAGGAACCGGACCGCATGTCGAAGCAGCGACGACCACGCTGCCGAAGAACCATGCGGACAACTGCGGGACTCCGCACACCGACTTCGGCGACATCACGTCCATCACCGGCCCGGCCCGGAAATCCGCGACGCCCGGGACTTCGCCCTCGGCCCTGAAGCGGTGAACACCGCTTTCCCGGACGGCACCAAAGCCTGCGCCTGGTAGAGCAACCGCCCGGATGGCAAAGCCCGCAGCACCATCCGCGGCCGACCACGAGCAAGACGACCACTCGGAGCTTCGTATGCTCCAAAACAGGGGGTAACAACTTTGTTGAAGGCAAGGATCGCCGTTGCGACCGGCATGGTTTCAGCGGTCATGCTCGTTCTGGCTCCGTCCGCGAGCGCAACCACCGTCTCGTTCGGCGACTTCAACGCCGGCCCGGGATACAGCTCGAAGCGCTGGAAGGACGAGGACTACTCCCAGGTCTACTTCGACTACTGCCAGTCCAACCAGGGCGCGCCGAACAAGAGCCTCGTGATCGAGCTCCGCATGGACAACACGGCGTGGCCCGACCACAGCTGGGGATCGAAGACGTTCACCAAGTGCTTCAGCAGCTTCGGCAGTTCGGGCGAGTGGCACGACCTGGTGTACGGAGACCAGTTCTTCAGAATCAACAAGATCGACAACGGGGACGCGCACAACGTGTACGTCTACGGCCACAGCTACGCCGACACGACGAAGGCCGACTAGTTCTCAGCCGGTCGCTGTGGCACGCCCCCCGTCGGGGGGGCGTGCCGCGCTCCTGCATTCATGTGACCCTCTCGGAGTGTGTCGTGCAGCTTTATGCCCGGTTCCGGGCCAGCAGCGCCAAATGGGCGTTCCCCTTCGCCCTCGGAATCCCTCTGGCGTACTACTTCCTCAACGGTGGAGCGCCGCCCCCGCACAACTTCGGCTATGCGGCGACCATCGTCTCCCATCCGCTGGAGATGACCTACGCATTTGCCTACGCCACCGCCTCCGGGCTGGCGGCCTGGGAAAGCGGGACCCTCAAGGCCGACCGCATATGGGAACTCGGTTCCGTGCGGTCACGCTTCCACATCGCGGCCGAGGCGCTGACTCCCGTGTTGAGCCTCTCCTGGCTCGTCCTTCTGACGCCGGTGCTCATCGCCCTCGTCCAAACGGCGACCTTCCCGACATTCGCCAGCCTCCTTCCGCTGGAAATGTCACTTGTCGTCTGCATCGCCCACTGCGTCATCGGCTTCGCTGCCGGATATCGCCTCCCGCGCCTTGTGGCCGCACCCTTGATGACCGTGATGACATGGGTGCTGGTCGCGTTTTCGGCGTCCACGACGCCGTTCTGGCTGCGTCACATATCCGGCCAGTACCCCGAGTACTTGATGTTCGGCGAGCAGGCGACCCTCGGTTCGCTCGTGCCGCACATCCTGTTCGCCGGAGGCATTGCAATAGGCCTCTGCCTCCTGTGGCTGCCCTTCCGTCCACGGTTGCCGCGCATGGCTCTCAGCCTCGCAGCCGGCCTGGCCTGCTGCGCTTTGGCGGTTTCCATGGCCCACGGCTGGAACTACAACCCTCCCATCGAGGTCGACAAGGCCCCGATGAAGTGCGTCGGCGGCAACCCGCAGATCTGCATGCCCGAAGCAACCGCCAAGAGTCTGCCCGCGGTACAACGGGACACACTTTCCGTGCTGGCCACGATGAAAACCTTCGGAGGCATCAAGGAAATGCCTCACTCCATTGTCGACGACATCACCACCGGGCGAATGTCCGTTGCATCCACTCCGACACGGTGGAGGGTAGGGCTTACCGCCGGAGAGCAATCCGACGACCTTCGCCTTCGCATCATGGACGCGGCCATTCAGTTTCCATGCTCCAGTCCGAACCTCGTCGTCAGTCGAGAGGTCAGGCTCTGGGCCGCGACCATCACGGGGCAGATCGGCGAGTACGACCGGCGCATCGGCGAGGAGCCGCCTTTCGCAGGTCAAGGCGAAGCCCAGAGAGAAGTCACCCGCATTCTCCGTCTCCCCCGTGCGCAACAGACCGAATGGTACGAGGAGCGCATCTCGTCCGCCTGCGGCAAGGGCTCGTAATGCGATGGTGGGTCAAGGCGCGGGGTGCTCATTCGACACTGGTGGTCGGCTTTCTCGCGTTTCTGTTTCTGGTGACCGGGATCCGGGAGGGCTCAGCCGTCCTGCCGTCTTTCATCGGTGGAACGGATCCCGTACCCCTCATGCTCTTCGTTCCACTCCCCCTGATCGTCGGCCTGGTCATGTGTCTGGAGTCACGACTGGCCACGGCGGAGGTGTCGGGTGTGCGTCGCGTGGAGCTGTTCGATGCCGCGCTGAGTCTGTCGGTCATCGCTGTGGCCCTGCTGTCCAGCTGGTTCGTCAGCGCCTTCACAGCCTCACCGCATGCGGCGGCAGCTGGGCGCAACACCGCGTTCCTGGCCGGCGTCACCTTGCTCGCGCGGTCTCTGTTCGGCCAACCCGCGGTCATGGTGCCTGTCGCCTGGCTGATGATCGTAGTGCTCTTCGGTTTTGAAACCGGGCATCGTCCCCGCGCGTGGACGGTCGTCCCCGAATCCGTCAATTCTGTTCACGCCGCCGTCGCTTCAGCCGCAGCCTGCGTCATAGGTGTCGCTGCTCAGATCATCTCTTCGAGGAAGACTCCATGACCTTGGAAATGGACTCATGCACATATGCCTACAGGCGGTGGCTGAAGCCCGTCCTGACGGACTTCAGTTGGGAACTGCCCCAAGGGCTGACGATCCTGCTGGGGCCCAACGGTGCAGGAAAATCCACCCTGTTGCGCCTGTGCGCCGCGGTGGCGCTGCCCCGCACCGGCACCGTGCGTTTTCAGGACATGCCGTCCCGCAGGCGGGAATACCGCCAGGCGATCGCATGGATGCCACAGAACATCACGCCGATCCGCGGACTGACCGCCCGGGAGTACGTCAGTTATCTGGGATGGCTCAAGGGGATGAATCGCAGCGATGCCTGGACCGAAGCCGCACAGGCCCTGAAGCGAGTGGAACTGAGCGAACTGGCCGACACCCGCACCACGCGGCTTTCCGGAGGCCAACTGCGCCGCGTAGGAGTGGCCGGCGCACTCGTGCACCAGGCACGCGTGATCCTCCTGGACGAGCCCACAGCCGGCATGGATCCCCGACAGCGAAGAGTGTTCCGAGACCTCCTTCGCGGCCTCGCCGATGATGTGCAGGTGCTGATGTCCACCCACGACGTGGCGGACCTCGCCGAAGAGGCGGACAACGTCGCCGTACTCGAAGGCGGCCGATTCCTGTACTCGGGAGACACGGCAGGCTTCCTGAGCCACACTCCACCCGGCACCGCAAGCGGCCGCCTGGCCGAAGGCGCGTACACAGCCCTGCTGGAACAAGGCTGACGAGTCCTGCGGACGAGGGCGGGTCAGGCTGCTTTGTCCGGTCCGGCACCGGCGGACAAAGCTCGGACCATGGGATCGAGCAGCCAGTGCGACTGACAACCTTCGGCTGATCATTCGTGACCACCGCGGGCGCCGACTCGGCTTCCTCGGACGCCTGCCGGTCCACGGGCACGGGTGCTCCAGCAAAGGATGCCTTGCCCGGATCGGGGAACGGGCCGCGGTAGTCGCTCGGTTGGCCGGCCCATGCGAGGGCGCCCCGGCAGAAGCCGTTGAACTGCGGCCTACCGATGTCTTGTTGGAGCCTGCCAAGGTGATCGGTCACATCGGCAGTGACCGGACGTGAACCGGTCCGGACGGCCACCGGGCTCCGTCCACCAGCGGAGCCCACATGCTCGGAAGCGGCATGACCTGAGTGCCGGTGGGCTGTTGGACGAGGACGTCCTCGTCCAGCAACCGCCAGCCGAGCCGCCGGTAGATCGCGGTCCGCTCCGGCAGGCAGAACAGAAGCCCGAAGCGATGCCCCTCCCCTCGGGCATGCTCCATCGCCGCGGTGACGACCGAACGTGCCAGCCCGTGTCCCCGCAGGTGCGGTGCGACGATGACTCCTCCCAGGCCGGCCACCTGGAGAAGATGTCCGCCGACTGACATGCCCGCCGAAGACGGTGCCTGGATGACCGGTAGCCTCCGCACATATTGGCGCACCGCACCGATGCCTATGCTGTGCTGGTGGACGAGCGAGACCGCGGGTGGCAGCAGGTCGAGACCGAGTTGGCCCGCAGCCGTCGACTCCTGGCGCGTGCCACGCGCCGCTCTGAACGCCGCTTGGCCGCCGTTGCTGTCCCCGGCCTTGTGTCGGCGTCGGACGCCCGTCACCGGAAGCTGCGGGGAGCGTGCGGCGTATCGGCAGCGTGGACGATGACGGTGCTCGTTGACGTGATCTTGATCCGTGCCCATGTGCTGAAGGACACCTACACCGGGATATCCACGCTGACCGGTGCCGTCGCGGGCCCCCTGCTTCTCGGCATCCACTATGGATGGGCCGGGCGTCCGTCCCTCATGGTGCGGGACGGCCAGCACCTGGTGTCCGCCAGGACACTCACCGGCGTGCGCACGCTGAATCTCGACGGCCTGGTCAGCGTGCGCCGCTTCGAGACGATCCAGCGGACCGGTGGCTACGTCGACGAGTTCCACCTTTACGACCGCCAAGGGGTCCGGCTGACGGTCACCAATGAGCTCGCGATCAACGCAGCGCTCCGCCGGGCCGTCCCGTCGCCAGATGCGCGCCCGGGTCATAACGGTTTGGCGCCCGTGCAGGTGACCCGTCACGCCCGCACCGCACTTGGCATGGCGCCGCGCTCCCGGCTCCCCAGGGCGATGCACAGGTTCTGGGGCTTGTGGATGACGGTGGCAACGATGGCGGTCCCTGCTCTGCTCAGTTACGTGACAGCCTGCGTGCTCGCGGGAACCGACGTACTCGGCAGGCCGGGGCACTGAGCCCGTCCCGTATGTCGGCCGGGCCTGTCGGCTCTGCTTGCGGCAGGCGATGCAGTCGCTCCAGTCCCTTTGGGCGAGGGCGCTCCAGCGGTGGCGTTGCTGATGCTTGTGCTCGGTCCAGGAGGTCTGGCCGGGCAAGGGGGCCGGCGGTCACACGACGGCTGGCTGAACCGTCAGGGTTCCTTCGGCTGTGTTGATGGTGGCCTGCGTGCCGAGCGGGATGGTCGGAGGGTGTGAGCCATGTCCTGCGGGGAGTCCGCCGAGGACGGGAACGCCCAGGCGGGTCAGCCGGTCACGCAGGACGTCGGCGATGCCCCATCCCCCCAGGGTCGGGTCGTCGGCATCCTGCTCGAAGCCGATGAACTGGCCGAGCGCGACACCGCGCAGCCCGTCCAGCGCCCCGGTGCGGATCAGTTGGGTCAGTGCGCGGTCGACCTCCCCGAGCCCTGTGCCTCGCTGGTGTTCGAGGAAGAGGATCGCGCCCTTGAGGTTCGGCAGACCGGCGCCGGCCTCGGTGCGGATCGCGTCGAGGTTGCCGCCGACCAGGACACCGGTCGCGGTGCCCTCGACGGTGACCGCCGCACTGGCCTGGCCGGCGTCCCGGTGAATGACCACGGGATCAGTGGTCATCAGCGCGCGGCGAACGGCGTCCGCCGACTCGGGCCCGCACCACGCGTCGCTCGCGTTGGGGTAGGGACCGTGCAGGCAGGCCAGGCGGCATCGAGCCCAGAGGGCGAGGTGGAGGTGGGTGATGTCGCTGAAGCCGACCACCGGTTTCGGGTCGCGGCGCAGCGCGTCGGTGTCGAGTTCGTCGACGATGCGATAGGTGCCCTTGCCGCCCATGGCGGCGAACACGGCGCGGACCCCCGGGTCGCGGAAGGCGGAGTTCAGGTCGGAGACACGATCCTCGTCCCGACCAGCCATGTACCCCCATTGGTCGAAGACGTGCTCACCCACCTCGGCCCGAAGCCCCCACGACGTCAACTGCTCGACGCCGCGGGCGACATGCTCGCGGCCGGGCGGGCAGGCCGGAGCGACGATCCGAACCCGGTCGCCCGGCCGTAACCGTGGCGATCTCAAGGTCTGGGGATTGTCGGAGGTGTCCATGGCGTGATCTTCCTACACCCGCCGAGCAGAAGCTGAGCCTTGCACATGGATCACGCAGCGTCAGGAAGTCGTGCTGTCAGGCATTCGTGCAGTCGTGCTGTCAGGCATTCGTGCAGTCGTGCTGTCAGGCATTCGTGCATTCGTGCATTCGTGCAGTCGTGCAGTCGTGCAGTCGTGCAGTCGTGCAGTCGTGCAGTCGTGAGCGGGCTACTCCACACCAGCACACGCGAACTCATGGCGGGCGCGGACGATTGCCGGGGGCCACCGCCGACCGCTGCACGCCGCCCGCTAACATCCCTCCGCATGACGAGGCGGGGGTGGCGACTGGGTGTCGTGGCAGTGCTGGCGGCGATCTGCGTCTCCGGTCCCGAGCGCCCGGACGTCATCCGCACGGCGTCGGACCTCGGCCCCCTGCCGGCCGACCGCTACGACTACACGCCGCAGGACTACCAACGATCGCAGCGGGCATCGGCGTTGCTGGTCCGGCAGTGCATGGCGGAGCGCGGCCACCGGGACTTCCCGCTCGACCCCCGCTACCCCAGCGACCCCGTCGTCGTCACCGCGGTCGGCACCGACTACGGCGCCCTGGATCTCGCCGCCGCCCGCCGCTGGGGCTACGGCTGGGACCCGGCCAAGCCCCTGGCCCTCCGGCCGAAGGGCCGCCGGATGACCAGCGCCGAGTACGCGGACTTCCCCGCCTGCAACGCCGAGGCGAGCCGGCGGCTGCTGCGCGGCATCGACCTCAAACGGGACTGGCTCTACGCAAATACACGGGCGATCGAGGTCGACAAGGCGGTCAAGCGCGACCCGCGCCTGCGTGCGGCTTGGGAGGTGTGGTCCCGCTGTGTCGCAGAACAAGGATTCACGCGCTATCCCGACCCCGTCGCGGCGTACACGGACACCGCCTGGCAACGGAGCAGTGACGGCAACACCCGCCATACGCAGCGCGAACGGGCCACCGCCGTCGCGGACGTCACCTGCAAGCAACGCCACCACACGGCCGAACTCTGGCACGCTGCACGGGCACAGCAGCAGGCCCTGGACATCGCACAGCACCGCAACCGCTACACCGCCGGGCTGCAGGCGCTGCGGACATACCGGGCCACCATCGCCGAGGTGCTACGAAAGCTCGGCTAACGGGGCACCGACCCATCACCGCGAGTCCCGCCAGAGCCGAAGCTGCCCAGCCGACCGACGTTGCGCCCCGCGCATTCCGTGACCCGAGCACCCCATTTCGCCGGTCCCCCAACTGGGGCGCGGGTGACTCCCGTTCTCGTGTACATGGCCCAGCCGCACGGGTGCACGACTCCCCGGCTCGCGCCGAAACGGCATCGCCACCGGGACAAGCCGCAGGACGCGCTCGTGCCCTCGCCACCACGAAAGACGAGGGCGCTGTCTCGGCTTGGCAGTACTGGATCGGCAACAAAGCGCGGGAAAAGCCCAAGAAGTAGGGCCCCGAGCAACACAAAAGGCCAGGTCACGGGCGATGTGACCTGGCCTTCGAAGGAGCCCCCTGTCGGATTCGAACCGACGACCTACGCATTACAAGTGCGTTGCTCTGGCCAACTGAGCTAAGGAGGCCTGCACGGGTGTGATGCGGGTGTACCCGGCGTAGCCGAGTCGTGCGCGATCACGTGCCTGGTGCAGTGTACCCAGGTCCCCGCGGCGCCCTGTCGAAAATTTCCGCGAAGTTCACATGCCCTCGGGTACTGACAGACCGGGCAAACGCCAGGTACCGTCCGTATCCAGTTCACTCGCGTGGACTACACCACCACCTTCCTACAACGGATCGTCCGGCACGTTCCTGCCGGTAGAAGGGGGCCTTCACCATGGCCACTGTTTCGTTCGACAAGGCGACCCGGATCTACCCGGGCACCGAGAAGCCCGCTGTTGACGGTCTGGAGATCGAGGTCGGGGACGGCGAGTTCCTCGTCCTCGTCGGTCCGTCCGGCTGTGGCAAGTCCACCTCGCTCCGCATGCTCGCGGGGCTTGAGGACGTCAACGCGGGTGCCATCCGCATCGGTGACCGCGACGTCACGCACCTGCCGCCGAAGGACCGGGACATCGCCATGGTGTTCCAGAACTACGCGCTGTACCCGCACATGACGGTCGCCGACAACATGGGCTTCGCGCTCAAGATCGCCGGCGTCAACAAGGCCGAGATCCGCCAGAAGGTGGAGGACGCGGCGAAGATCCTCGACCTGACCGACTACCTGGGCCGCAAGCCGAAGGCCCTCTCCGGTGGTCAGCGCCAGCGTGTCGCGATGGGTCGCGCCATCGTGCGTGAGCCGCAGGTCTTCCTCATGGACGAGCCGCTGTCGAACCTCGACGCCAAGCTCCGTGTCTCGACCCGTACGCAGATCGCCTCGCTGCAGCGCCGTCTCGGCATCACCACCGTCTACGTCACCCACGACCAGGTCGAGGCCATGACGATGGGCGACCGGGTGGCGGTGCTCAAGGACGGTCTGCTCCAGCAGGTCGACTCGCCCCGCAACATGTACGACCGCCCCAAGAACCTCTTCGTCGCCGGCTTCATCGGCTCTCCGGCCATGAACCTGATCGAGGTCCCGATCACGGAC
Organism: Streptomyces sp. STR69; assembly: GCF_024519455.1. Taxonomy (GTDB): domain Bacteria; phylum Actinomycetota; class Actinomycetes; order Streptomycetales; family Streptomycetaceae; genus Streptomyces. The sequence continues at coordinate 80,267 of NZ_JALJRY010000019.1, forward strand.
GGCGGTGTGAAGTTCGGCAACTCGGTCGTCCCCGTCAACCGCGAGGCGCTCAAGGCCGCCACCGACAAGGGTGACCGTACGGTGACCGTCGGCGTGCGCCCCGAGCACTTCGACATCGACGAGCACAACGGCGAGGCCGCGAAGTCCCTCACCAAGGACTCCGAGGACGCCCCGGCCGGTCTCGCGGTCTCCGTGAACGTCGTCGAGGAGCTGGGCGCCGACGGTTTCGTCTACGGCAGCGCCAAGGTCGGCGACGACCTGAAGGACCTGGTCGTCCGCGTCAGCGGCCGTTCGGTGCCGGACAAGGGCGCCACCCTGCACGTGGTGCCGCGTCCGGGCGAGCTGCACGTGTTCTCGACCTCCACGGGCGAGCGCCTCACCGACTGACCGGACGTTCGCACGTTCCACGGAGAGGGCCCCGCGGTGATCCGCGGGGCCCTCTCCCGTTCCCGGTTCGCGTCGGCCGACCGATGTGACAAATACCCCGGCAGACCCGTCATTTCGAGCAGTGTTCGTCAACGCTCTACCCAATTCGAGGCACCAATCCATCCCCCGAATTGGTGACTAAATGTCGCCAAATCATTACCGGGCGCTACCCTCACACGCGTGAAGCACTCCAATAACCAACAGCCGCGACGCGGCCGGGGCCCCGCCCGCCGGGTCGGCCGCACCCTCGCCCTCGTCCTGCCCGTCATGATGGTGCTCTCCGGGACCCTCGCGGTCACCCGGGTCAACTGGTCGGGGAGCCCGTCCAGTTCGATGCTCACCGCGACGGACGTCACCGCGGCCGGAGCCTCCTCGCGGGCCGCCGCACGCGCCCCCCAGGACGTCCTGCGCGACCAGCTCATGACCGAGCTCCAGGACAAGAACCCAGGCGTCGTCCTGACCCACCTCCAGGAGGCGGTGAACGGCCACCCGTCGCTCGCCACGCACTGCACCTCCATCGCCCGCGCACTGGGCCGCGCAGCGGTCCGTATCTACGGCGCCGCACGCGCCCAGTCCTACGCCCGCCCCGTGTGCGACACCGCGTTCGCCTCCGGGGTCATGGCCGCGCACAGCTGACCGGAGCCGGCGCCCGGAGTAGGAGGTCGGTAACGGCTGATTAAGGAACGGTTGCAGCCGAAAGATGCGGTGGGGCCGCCACGTACAGTTCGGGTCATGACCGATCCGAACACCGCGTCGCGCCCCACCCAAGCCGTGATCCTGGCCGGTGGCCAGGGATCCCGGCTGCGCCCCTACACCGACGACCGGCCCAAGCCGATGGTCGAGATCCCGGGCACCGGGACGCCGATCATCGGCCATCAGCTCGTCTGGCTCGCCGAGGAGGGCGTGACCGACGTCGTCGTCAGCTGCGGGCATCTCGCCGAGGTGCTCCAGGACTGGCTGAAAACAGCCGATCTGCCCGTCGACGTGACCACGGTCGTCGAGACGGAGCCGCTGGGCCGCGGCGGCGGCCTCAAGTACGCCGCCGCGCATCTGCCCCGCCCGGACAGCGCCTGGTACGCCACCAACGGCGACATCTGGACCCGCTTCTCGCTGCGCGACATGGCGGACTTCCACACCGAGCGCGACGCCGTCGCCACGATCGCGCTGGCCCGGCCGCGGATCCCCTGGGGGGCCGTGCAGACGGACGACTTCGGGCGCGTCACGGACTTCATCGAGTCGCCGCCGACGCAGTACGCGATCAATGCGGGGGTGTACGTCTTCTCGCCCGAGTTCGCCGGGTTGTTGCCGGAGCGGGGGGATCACGAGCGGACGACGTTCCCGCACCTCGCGCGTGAGTTGCGGCTGGCCGGGTTCCCGATTCCTCAGGGAGCGTACTGGCGGGCCATCGACACTGCGAAGGACCTCAGGGAAGCCGCCAAGGAGCTTGCTGCGCTTGGTCGTTGAGTGCGGCTTTCGTCGTGGCTGGTCGCGCAGTTCCCCGCGCCCCCAACGGGGCGCCCCGGTTGACGTACGTCGAGAAGGGCCCGCACGGATTCGTGCGGGCCCTTCTCGTGTGCCGAAGGTCAGCCGGTGGGCGGTGACTGCTTCAACAAGCCGCCCACCGGCCCAGTTACCCCAACAGGCCGCCCACCAGGCCCGGCTGGCCGGAGGAGGACGAACCCCCGGTGCTGGAGCCGCCGCTTGAGCCGGTGCCGCCTGTGGTGCCGCCGCCCGATGTGGGGCCGGAGGTCGTGCTGGGGGCCTGGCCGGCCGGGGAGGACTGGTGGGGCTGGGTGCGGCCCGCGGTGCCCTGGGTCTGGCTGGGGGCGCCGCCGGTGGCCGTACCGGTGGACGAGTGGGTCGCGCCCGGGCTCGTCGCGGCGTGCGACGGGCTGGCCGAAGTGGGCTGCCTGGACGGCGAGTTGACCGCCGAGGGGCTGCTGCTGCGGCTCTTGGTCGGTTCCCCGGGGAGCGGGGCGCCGGGGAGTTCGTTGCGCGGGGCCTCGCCGGGGCCGGGGACGACCACGCGGCTGGAGTCGCGCACCGCGCCGCCGAGCAGCGAGCCGATGAGCAGGGTGAGGCCGATGGAGACCGCCGTGACCAGGGCACCGCGGCGCAGGACGTAGCGGCGCAGTTCCCAGATGTCGGCGCGGGGTCCAAGGCGGCGCCAGGCGCTGCCCGCGAGGCGGCCGTCGACGGAGTAGACGGGGGCGCCGGCGATGATCAGCGGGGACCAGGCGGCGAGGTAGATGATGTCGGGGGCGTCGTAGGCGGGAACGGTCTTCCAGCTGACGGTGACGATGAGCGCGGCGGAGAGCAGCGCGCCGCCGACCGCCGCGACCCGCTGCCACAGGCCGAGGATCGTCAGGACGCCCACGATGACCTGGGCGAAGGCGATGACGAGCCCGGAGCCCACGGGGTGCTGGAGGGCGAACTGCCGTAGTGGCTCGGCGACTTCCCAGGGGTGCAGGGTGTTGAGCCACTTCACCATGGAGCCGCGTTTGCCGCCGTCGAAGTAGACGGGGTCGCACAGCTTGCCCATGCCGGCGTAGATGGAGATGAAGCCGAGGAAGATGCGGAGGGGGAGCAGGACGACGCCGAGGTTCATCCGGCGGCCCGGGTAATAGGCGTGCCGTACCGGGTCGTTGGGGTGCCGTCCGGTGCGCCGCTCGGTGTCGCCGTCCGCCTCGAAGTCCTCGAACTCCCCGTCTCCGTAGGCGGGTTCGTCGTAGGCGCTGCCCACGGTCCGCATCTGCGGCAGGAGTCGGTTCTCGCCGGTGTCGTGGGCGTGGCCGCGCTGGGCGCCGACGATGGGGGTTTCGAGGGTCTGCGCGGTCAGGTCGCCGTCGTAGCCGCCGCCGTAACCGCCGTCCTGGATACGGGGGATGACCTGCGTGGCGCCGGCGTCGGCGGTCGGCTGCTCGCCGTGGCGCACGCCGCTGCCCCGCACGGCCTGGAGCAGCCGGTGGGCGCCGGTGTCGTCCGGGGCGGACTTGCCGCTCCAGACGACGGGCCGTCGGCGGGCGGCGCCCGGGCCGGTCGCGGGCATCCGGGCGGCGTCCTCGGCGGTACTCAACTGCCGTGCGAGGCGCGGGTTTTGGGTGCGCGTCGAGGCGCCCAGCTGCACGCGGAAACTCGCATGGTTGACGATGACCTGGGCCGGATCGCTCGGCACCTTCACCATGCTCAGCGCGGGAGCGTCGTCCAATCCGGACTGGAATCCGGACGAGCGGTCCCCCGTGGGTGTGCGGGGTGTTCTGGTGTCCACACTCATCTAACCGAGTGACGTGTGTTTAGGACACTGCTTTGACTTGCCGGAAGTGTCCGGACAGCGTCAAGCTCGCCCTCGCCCCCCAGATTGCCCCGAGTGGGTGACCACGCCGAACGCCCGTTCAGCTACGACTCAGCTACGGCGCCGAGCCGCCTCGTAGAGCACGATTCCGGCCGCCACACCCGCGTTCAGCGACTCCGCGCCGCCCGGCATCGAAATCCGTACCCGGTAGTCGCAGGTCTCGCCGACGAGACGGGAGAGGCCCTTGCCCTCGCTGCCCACGACGATGACCACCGGGCCCTCCAGGGCCGGGAGTTCGCCGATCTCGGCCTCTCCGTCGGCGGCCAGGCCGACGATCGCGATACCGGCCTTCTTGTACGCCTCCAGGGCGCGCGTCAGGTTCGTGGCGCGGGCGACGGGCGTACGGGCCGCCGTACCGGCCGATGTCTTCCAGGCGCCGGCCGTCATGCCGGCCGCGCGGCGCTCGGGGACGAGGACGCCGTGGCCGCCGAACGCGGAGACGGAGCGGACGATCGCGCCGAGGTTGCGCGGGTCGGTCACCCCGTCGAGGGCGACGATCAGCGGGTCCTCGCCCTTGTCGTAGGCCGCGTTGGCGAGGTCCTCGGCGTGCGCGTACTCGTACGGCGGGACCTGGAGGACCAGGCCCTGGTGGTTGAGGCCGTTGGTCATGCGGTCCAGCTCGGGGCGCGGGGCCTCCATGAGGTGGACGCCACCGCGCTCGGCGACCAGCTGGAGCGCCTCGCGCACCCGCTCGTCGTTGTCGATGAACTGCTGGACGTAGAGCGTGACCGCCGGAACGCCCTCGCGCAGCGCCTCCACGACCGGGTTGCGGCCGACGACCATCTCGGACGTGCCCTTGCCGCCGCGTCCGCGCGCGACCGGTGCGCGCCGCTGGACCTGCTTGGCCTTGGCGTTGGCGATGCGGTTCTTCTTGTGTCCCTTGCGCGCCTCGGCGGGCGGGGTGGGGCCCTTGCCTTCGAGGCCCCTGCGCCGCTGGCCGCCACTGCCGACCTGCGCGCCCTTCTTGCCGGACATGCGGCGGTTGTTGGCTGCCATGACCTACCTGTCTGTGCGATGCGATGAATGCGAATGAATACGTACGTCTATGCAGTGTGCCGCCCGGGGGGCCGGGCGGCACAGTCGATCTTCGTTGACCGGGGTTGCGTTCAGCGTGGGCCGAGGGTCCAGCGGGGGCCCTGCGGGCCGTCCTCGATGACCAGGCCGGACTGGTTGAGCTGGTCGCGGATGGCGTCCGCGGTGCCCCAGTCCTTACGACCCCGGGCGGCCTCGCGCTGGTCGAGGACCATGCGGACCAGGGTGTCGACGACGCCGTGCAGGTCTTCGCCGCGGTCGGTCTCGCCGGCCCACTGCGGGTCCAGCGGGTCCAGGCCGAGGACGCCGAGCATGGCGCGCACCTCGGCGAGACGCGCCACGGCGGCTTCCTTGTCGTCGGCGGCCAGCGCGCTGTTGCCCTGCCGGACCGTGGTGTGCACGACGGCGAGGGCCTGCGGCACGCCCAGGTCGTCGTCCATCGCCTCGGCGAACGCCGGCGGCACCTCGGCCGCGGGCTCGACGACTCCCCCGGCCTTCTCCATCACCCGCTGCACGAAGCCCTCGATCCGCGCGAACGCGGACTCCGCCTCGCGCAGGGCCTCCTCGCTGTACTCGATCATCGAGCGGTAGTGCGGGGTGCCGAGGTAGTAGCGGAGCACGATCGGCCGCCACTGCTTGACCATCTCGCTGACCAGCACGCTGTTGCCGAGCGACTTCGACATCTTCTCGCCGCTCATGGTGACCCAGGCGTTGTGCACCCAGTACTGCGCGAAGTCGTCGCCGTAGGCCTTGGCCTGGGCGATCTCGTTCTCGTGGTGCGGGAAGATCAGGTCGAGGCCGCCGCCGTGGATGTCGAAGGCGGGGCCCAGGTACTTGTGCGCCATCGCCGAGCACTCCAGGTGCCAGCCGGGCCGGCCGCGGCCCCACGGGGTCTCCCAGTCGGGCTCACCCGGCTTGGTCGCCTTCCACATCGCGAAGTCGCGCGGGTCCCGCTTGCCGGTGATGCCCTCCTCGGAGGGCTGGCGCAGGTCGTCGATGTCCTGGTTGGAGAGCTGGAGATAGTCCGGGTACGACCGCACGTCGAAGTAGACGCTGCCGTCGGCCTCGTAGGCGTACCCGCGCTCGATGAGCCCGCGCATCATCTCGATCATCTCGGGGACATGACCGGTCGCGCGCGGTTCGTACGTCGGCGGGAGGCAGCCGAGTGCCTGGTAGCCGTCGTTGAACGCGCGCTCGTTCTCGTAGCCGATGGACCACCAAGGGCGGCCCTGGTCACGGGACTTGGCAATGATCTTGTCGTCGATGTCGGTGACGTTACGGATGAACGTGACGTCATAGCCGCGGTGTTCGAACCAGCGGCGCAGGATGTCGAAGTTCAGGCCCGAGCGGATGTGGCCGATGTGCGGGGCGGCCTGCACGGTGGCACCACACAGGTAGATCGAGACACAGCCCGCGGTGAGCGGGATGAAGTCGCGAATCTGCCGGGCGCTGGTGTCGTACAGACGAATGGTCACGGTACAAGGGTAGTGGGCGGTACGGGGTGCCCGGTGCCTTCCGGTGGATTAGCCGTTTTCGGGTGCGGGTCCGGTGGGGGCTGGGCGCGCAGTTCCCCGCGCCCCTAAGTAGGCAAGGTCACGCTTGTTTCAGCACCAGGGCCGTTGCCACCGCCATCAGACCCTCGTCCCTGCCCGGGAAGCCCAAGCCGTCCGTCGTCGCGCCCGAGACCGACACCGGTGCTCCCGCCGCCTCCGACAGCAGCTTCTGGGCCTCGTCCCTTCGCTTGCCGATCTTCGGGCGTGGGCCTACGACCTGGACCGCGACGTTGCCGATGGTGAAGCCCGCCTCGCGGACGATTCTCGCGGCCTCCGTCAGCAAGGTCACCCCGGACGCACCCGACCACTCGGGGCGGCCCGTGCCGAAGTGCTGGCCGAGGTCACCGAGCCCGGCCGCCGAGAACAGCGCGTTGCAGGCCGCGTGGGCGACGACGTCCGCGTCGGAGTGGCCGGCCAGACCCGGACCCTCGCCCTCCCACTTCAGACCCGCGCACCACAGCTCGCGGCCCTCCTCGAAGGCGTGGATGTCGGTGCCGATGCCGACCTGGGGCAGGGGAAACGGAAGGGGCTCAGAAGCCATCGTTCAGCCTCCTGCGGGCCAGGACCGCCTCCGCGAGGACGAGGTCCAGGGGGCGGGTCACCTTGAAGGCCTCCTCGTGGCCGGGGACGACCACGACCGTCAGGCCGAGCTGCTCGACCATGCTCGCGTCGTCGGTGACGTTGTCGGTGACCGTCTCGTGGGCGCGGACGAGCGTGGCCCGGTCGAAGCCCTGTGGTGTCTGTACGGCGCGGAGGCGGGCCCGCTCGGGGGTGGCGACGACCGGCTCCGGGTCGCCGGGGTGCGCGGCCGGCTTGACTTCCTTCACCGTGTCGGCGAGCGGCAGGGCCGGTACGACGGCGGGAGCCCCGTCCCGTACGGCCTCGATGACCGCGTCGACCGTGTCGACCGGGACGAGCGGGCGGGCCGCGTCGTGGACGAGGACGACGTCGTAGCCGGGGGGCAGCGCGTCGAGGCCGAGCTTCACGGACTCCTGGCGGGACTCGCCGCCGGGGACGACCAGGAAGTCGGTGCGCTCGGGCAGCGCGTGCGCGTCGAGGAGGGTCTTGACCTCCGAGGCTCCGTCGGGCGGGGCCACGACGACGACCAGGGTGACGGCGCGGGACGCGGCGAGTGCGCGGACCGCGTGGATGAGCATGGGGGTGCCGTTCAGCGCGCGTAGCGCTTTGGGGGCGCCCGGGCCGAGGCGTACGCCCCGCCCGGCGGCCGGAATCACGGCGGCGACGGAGGACTGCGCCTGCGAAGAGCGCGAATCGTCAGACATCGGTTCCTGTCAGGTTTGTGTGCTCGACCTACGTGGGTATGGCCTGAGGAGTGCCGGGCGCGACGCCTTGACCGGACCCTTCCGTGACACCGGTCGAGCCTGCTGCCCGGGCCCGGCACACCATTATCGGGGGTTTCTCCGCGTAGCCATGACCTGCCCCCGAACATGCCGAAGCGCCCGGCGACAGGCGGGCTGTCATCGGGCACTACGGCATTTCAGTGTGCTGAGCAGGGCGTACCAGGTGCCTGCGTCAGGACGCGAGAACCTCGTCGAGCAGGGCCTCGGCCTTGTCCTCGTTCGTGTTCTCCGCGAGCGCGAGCTCACTCACCAGGATCTGGCGAGCCTTGGCGAGCATGCGCTTCTCACCTGCGGAGAGTCCGCGCTCGCGCTCACGACGCCACAGGTCACGGACGACTTCCGCGACCTTGATGACATCGCCGGAGGCGAGCTTCTCCAGATTTGCTTTGTAACGACGCGACCAGTTCGTGGGCTCCTCGGCATACGGAGCGCGCAGCACCTCGAAGACCCGGTCCAGCCCGTCCTGACCGACCACATCACGTACGCCGACGAACTCCGCATTGTCCGCTGGCACACGCACCGTCAGGTCACCCTGAGCGACCTTCAGCACCAAGTAGGTCTTGTCCACGCCTTTGATCTGGCGAGTTTCGATAGCCTCGATCAGCGCGGCCCCGTGATGGGGATAGACCACGGTGTCGCCAACCTTGAACGTCATGTGACAGGTACCCCTTCCGTGGCTATCCAGGGTAACACGGAAACCGCGTGTTCTGAATGGCGTTTTCGCAGGTCAGGGCATATCTCGGGGCTTGACAACAGCAACAGGAACGTGCTGCGGAGGCCGGGCAGGGGAGGGTAATCGCAGGTCGGAGCAGCTCTCCGGGTGAGGTGAAACGCGTACGTTACACACATCCGGAGGCGCCCCCAAGTGGACGAACGTCCCCAAATGTCTGGTTCCAAGTGCTCGACTTCCACTACTCCGTTCGGTGGCCGGAGCCCGGTGCGAGATCCAATCCGGAATTGATCACCGGAACCGGCCGGGCCGCGTGTGATCAATTATCCGAGGCGCACTGCATTCTTGACGGAAAATCCCTGGAGCCGCCGCGCGACCGCTTATGTGAAAGGCGGACGAGTGCCGGGTCAAAGTGACTCGCGGGGCACTCGTGGGGTCCTGGTGTCCCTGCTCGAACGAAGACGGGTGAGGTTGGGGGAGGGTCGGGTGCGGTGGCGCGGGAACGGCTCGGTAACCTAAGGCCGCTGACAGACACTTAGGGCGGCTTTATTCGGGAGTCGCCCTGCTCCGCCCACGTTCAAGGAGTAGCCGCCGCCGTGAGCAGCAGCCTTCGACGCGGCGCCCTCGCCGCCGCCGCCATCGCGTTCTCGATCGCCTCGCTCGCCGCGTGCGGTGCCGGCGACGACGCACAGACGCTGGAGGTCAAGCCGGACAACGCGGCCGTCTCCGTCGGCGCCATCAAGGTGCAGAACGCGCTCGTCATCACCCAGCCCATCACCGACTCCAGCCCCCAGCCGACGGGCCCGGCGGTGATCTCCGCGACCCTGTTCAACACCAGCAAGGACCCCCAGACCCTGGACTCGGTCAGCGTCGACGGCGTCGGCACGGCCACCCTCACCCCCGCGAAGGGCAAGGGCAAGCTGGTCGTCCCGGCCTTCGGCTCGATCGTCCTGGGCGGCAAGGGCAACGCCTCCGCCGCGCTGGCCGACGTCGGCAGCGGCCTTGAGGACGGCAACGCCCAGAAGGTCACCTTCACCCTCAGCGCGACCGGCGCGGTGAGCCTGAGCGCGTTCGTCGTCCCGGCCGACAACTACTTCACCAAGTGGGGCCCGACCGCGATCCCCACCCCGGCCGAGGGCGCCACCGCGACCACCTCCGCCTCCCCGAAGCCGGGCAAGAGCACCCCGGCCACACCGTCCGACTCGGCCTCCGAGAGCACCACCGCGACGGCCACGGAGTCGGCCTCCGCCGGCTGAGCAGCGGCCGTAGCAACAGTCGTAGCGCCGCTAAGAAGGTGGTGGCGGTTTACGGCTCGAACTTGTAGCCGAGGCCGCGCACCGTCACCAGGTACCTGGGCGCGCCCGGGTCCGGCTCGATCTTGGCGCGGAGGCGCTTGACGTGGACGTCGAGCGTCTTGGTGTCGCCCACGTAGTCGGCGCCCCAGACGCGGTCGATGAGCTGCATGCGGGTCAGTACGCGGCCCGCGTTGCGCAGGAGCATCTCCAGCAGGTCGAACTCCTTGAGGGGCAGGTCGACCTTGGAGCCGGAGACCGTGACCACGTGGCGATCCACGTCCATGCGGACCGGACCGGCTTCGAGGGCGGCCGGGGTGACCTCCTCGGGCTCGCCGCGGCGGCGCAGGACGGCCCGGATACGGGCGACCAGTTCGCGGGACGAGAAGGGCTTGGTGACGTAGTCATCGGCTCCTATTTCCAGGCCTACGACCTTGTCGATCTCGCTGTCCTTGGCCGTCACCATGATGACGGGGACGTTGGAACGGCCGCGCAGCTGGCGGCAGACCTCCGTGCCGGGCAGCCCCGGCAGCATCAGGTCGAGCAGGACGAGATCGGCGCCGTTGCGCTCGAACTCGTCGAGTCCGTCGGGCCCGGTGGTCGCGATGGCGACCTCGAAGCCCTCCTTGCGGAGCATGTACGACAGGGCGTCGGAGAAGGACTCCTCGTCCTCGACGACAAGCACTCGGGTCACGGAAGGACCTCCGGGGCGGGAAGCGGTTCGTACGGGGATGGATCAGGGGACCCCTCGGCCTCGTCGTCGAGGTCGGGGTGCTGGTGGGCACGGTCGCGGGCCGCACCCGCCTCCGGTAGCCGCAGGGTGAACGTGGAGCCCTGTCCCTCGGAGCTCCACACCGTGACCTCCCCGCCGTGCGAGGCGGCCACGTGTTTGACGATCGCCAGCCCGAGTCCCGTACCGCCGGTGGCCCGCGAGCGGGCCGGGTCGACACGGTAGAAGCGCTCGAACACGCGCTCCTTGTCCTTCTCGGAGATGCCGATGCCCTGGTCGGTGACGGCGACCTCGATGTGGTCGCCGCCGCCCGCGCTGACCCGGCGGGCGGCTATTCCGACGCGGGTACGGGCGGGCGAGTAGTTGACGGCGTTCTCGACCAGGTTGCCGAGGGCGGCGGCCAGCTGGCCGCGGTTGCCCCAGACGTGCAGGTCGGCGGTGCCGCCGGCGGCCATGGTGATCTGCTTGGTGCCGGCCTGGTGCCGGCACCGGTCGATGGCCTCGGCGACGAGTTCGTCGACGCGCACCGGTTCGGCGTCTTCGAGGGGGTCGTCGTTCTGGACCCGTGACAGGTCGATGAGCTCCTGCACGAGGTTGGTCAGCCGGGTGGCCTCGATCTGCATCCGGCCGGCGAAGCGCTCCACCGCCTCAGGATCGTCGGAGGCGTCCATGACCGCCTCCGACAGGAGGGAGAGCGCGCCGACCGGGGTCTTCAGTTCGTGGCTGACATTCGCCACGAAGTCACGTCGTACGGCCTCGATACGGCGGGCCTCGGTGAGGTCCTCCACGAGGAGCAGGACGAGCCGGGAGCCGAGCGGGGCCACACGTGCGGACACGGCGAGTGCCTCGCCGCGTCCGGTGCCCCGCCGGGGGAGGTCCAGTTCGACCTGGCGTATCTCGCCGTCGCGCCGGGTGTCCCGGGCCATGGTGAGCATGGGGTCGACGGACAGTTTCCCGCCACGGACCAGTCCGAGGGCGTACGCCGCCGAGCTGGCCTTGACCACGGCGTCCGCTTCGTCGAGGACGACGGCCGAGGAGCGGAGCACCGAGAGGACGGTGTCCACGCCCGGCGGAAGCACCGGGTCCGTGTGCAGGGAAGTCCTGGTCGGCCGTTTCTGGTCGCGTTCGCTCCAGCGGAACGCCAGCATGGCGATGACACCGGTGAGCACCCCGGCGATCGCTGCCGCTGCGGCGACCGCCGCGTTCACGTCCATGCCCCCAGGTTAGGCATGGGATACCTCCTGGCCACAGCCATCGGAGTGCGACCTCGAACACTCGTCGCCCAGAGTTCACCTTGGAGCCAGTATTGGTTCATTTGGGGTGGCGGAAACCGTCGCGTAGGAGCGGGAACGTGGGAGCGTGGGGTGGAAGGGCCGGTTTTTCGTCACAACCGACAGGCCCGGGGCCCCTGAGCCCCCGAAGCGAACGTAGGAGAGGGAACCCTGATGCGGGACGCGTACCACGAGGAACTTGACTCGATCGGTGACGGTCTGGTGGAGATGGCCCGGCTGACCGGGTCGGCGATCGGACGCGCCACGACGGCGATCCTGGACTCCGACCTGAAGCTGGCCGAGAGCGTCATCGAGGCCGACAAGAAGGTCGACGACCTCCAGCACGACCTGGAAGCACGGGCCATAGCCCTGCTGGCCCGGCAGCAGCCGGTGGCGACCGACCTGCGGATCGTCGTCACGTCCCTGCGCATGTCGGCCGACCTGGAGCGTTCCGGCGACCTCGCCCAGCACGTGGCGAAGCTCGCCCGGCTGCGCTTTCCCGACCGCGCGGTGCCGCACGACCTGCACGCGACCATCCTGGAGATGGGCCAGCTCGCCCAGCGCCTGATGGCCAAGGCGGCCGAGGTCATCATCACGAAGGACGTCGACCTGGCGCTCCAGCTGGAGCAGGACGACGACGCGATGGACCTGCTGCACCGCACGCTCTTCCAGCACCTGCTGGACGACAAGTGGAAGCACGGCATCGAGACCGCGGTCGACGTGACCCTGCTCGGCCGCTACTACGAGCGCTTCGCCGACCACGCGGTGTCGGTGGCGAAGCGCGTGGTGTTCCTGGTCACGGGTGAGCACGCGGACGAGCTGCAGCCCGACATCCAGCCGGTGACGGGGGCGGAAGGGGCGTAGGTCTGCCGACCGGAAGCCTGTCTGGAAGCTGTGGGGTCAGCTCTAACCGTTGTCACGCCCTGTGACTGGTTAGAGCTGGCCCCACAGCTTGTGGAGGGGGCAGGGTGCGGGGCGGAGCCAGGTCGGTCGGGGCGGAAAGCCCCAATGCGCCGTTGATGCGCCCAGCGGAACGGGCATCCAATGGGCAGCATCCGATGGGCAAAGGCACCAGCCTCCAGGAGGACCCATGGCCGAATCCCCCGCCACGACGCCGGACCCGACGCAGGAGCGCGAGACGCAGCAGCCCGCCGAGATCAAGAGCCTCCCGCTCTTCGGCGCCTGCGGCTGCGGCTCGGGCTGCGGGTGCGGGTGCCAGTCGGGCAATCCCTGCCAGTGCGGCTGACCGCCGCCTGCTCCCGGAGGGGCCTCGGTGCTACGGCGCCGGGGCCCCTCCGGCGTGTCCGGCCGGCGGTGCTCCTCGCGGCTGCGGGCGCCGCCGGTGGCCCCGGACGCTGTGGGAGCGCAGCATTGAGGAGGGGAGAAGCACGAGGAGGTGCGAGGCCATGGCCCAGTACATGGACGTACATCACGGAATGAAGGGCATCACGGCCGACGAGTTGATGGCGGCCCACAAGGCGGATCTCGCCGTGGAGAAGGACGAGGGCGTCCACTTCGAGCGGGCCTGGGCGGATCCGGAGTCCGGGACCGTCTACTGCCTGTCGGAGGCGCCGTCGCCCGAGGCGGTCCAGCGTGTTCACGAGCGCGCGGGGCACCGGGCGGACGAGGTGCACGCGGTGCCGTACTCGATCTGACACCGTGCGGGGGGGCTCGGTGGTGTCTGAGGGTGCGGTCAGCCCCACCCCCGGTCGGGTGGGGTGCTCCATGGTCCGGGCGGGCGAACGGCGGCATCGTGGAAACCAGTTGGTCCCCCGCCGATCTCAACCGATCGCCCGCCCGGAAGGAACGTCCCATGGAATCAAGGCAGTTCACCGAACCGGCCGAGGTCTCCGGCGAGAACGCCCTCGCCCCGCTGCTGACCGCGTGGGACCAGGCGCACCCCGTCATGGGTGATCCGGAGTGGCGGCATCTGCTGGACGAGATCGCGCATCCGCGCACCACCGAGGCGTTCCGGCGGCTGGCCGGGGCCGGGTCCGCGGTCTGAGTCAACCCGTCCGATCGGCAGGACCGTTCGAGCATTGGGTGCTGTTTGGGCAAAAGCTTCGGCATCGACAGTTCAACTGACTTGTCCTGTGCATGTCTCACTGGATGAGATGCACGCAGACCTTTGCGTGCAACTCAAAGACATCCAGGGGGCATTCATGCACATAGCCCGCAACAGACGTGGCATCGCGGCGTCCACGGCCGCCACCGCCACTCTCGCCGTCGCCGCACTGGCGACCGCCCCGCTGGCCGGCGTCAGCAGCGCCGCACCCACTGCCGTACCGCAGACGAAGGTGATCCCGGCCATCACCGGACACACCCTCGCCCGCGACGTACCGACCCCGCTCTCCGGCGCGGAGTGCGAGGCCAAGTGGCAGATCGCCTGCTACAACCCGCTGCAGTACCGCACCGCGTACAACCTCAACTCGCTTTACAAGCGGGGCATTACGGGCAAGGGACGCACGATCGTCATCGTCGACTCCTTCGGCTCGCCGACGATCCAGCACGATCTCGACGTCTACAGCAAGCAGTTCGGCCTGAAGAGCGCCAAGGTCAACGTCGTCAAGTGGGGCAAGGTCCCCGTCTTCGACCCCACCAACGCGGACATGACCGGCTGGGCCGGCGAGACCACCCTGGACGTCGAGATGGCCCACGCGGTCGCGCCCGACGCGAAGATCGTGCTGGTGGAGACGGCCGTCGCCGAGACCGAGGGCGTCACCGGTCTGCCGGAGATGATGAACGCCGAGAAGTACCTGATCGACCACGGTGTCGGCGACGTCATCACGCAGAGCTTCGGTGCCACCGAGAACACCTTCCCCGGCTTCGACCAGGGCGACTTCTCCAGCATCAAGAAGCTGCGCTACGCCTTCCAGGACGCCAACCGCAAGCACGTGACCGTGCTCGCCTCCTCCGGCGACGGCGGCGCCACCGACTACAACCTGGACGGCTCGGCCTTCTACGACAAGCCCGTCAACTCCTGGCCCTCCTCGGACCCGTTGGTCACGTCGATCGGCGGCACGCAGCTCCACCTGAACGACAAGGGCGAGCGCGTCACGCCGGACAGCGTCTACAACGACTACGGCGCGGGCGGCGGCGGCCAGTCCCACGTGTTCTCCCGCCCGTCCTTCCAGAACGGCGTGAAGAGCGTCGTCGGCACCCAGCGCGCCACGCCCGACGTGTCGATGGCCGCCGCGGTCAACGGCGGCGCCTGGACGTACTCCAGCTTCGACCCGACCGCGATCGGCTGGGACGTCTACGGCGGCACGAGCGAGGCCAGCCCGCTCTTCTCGGGCATCGTCGCCCTCGCCGACCAGGCGGCCGGTCACCGCGTCGGCAACATCAACGAGGCGCTGTACACGCTGGCGAGGCACAACGCCAAGAGCAACGGCATCGTCGACGTGAACGACGGCACGAACAACACGTACGCGGGCGTGACCGGTTACACGGCGGTCAACGGCTACGACATGGCGACGGGCGTGGGCACGGTGGACGCGCTGCGCTTCGTTCCGGCGCTGGCGAAGGCGAGTTGGAAGCACTGAGGCTCCGCTGACGCACACAGAGACGGCCCGGGTTCGCGTCCCATGCGAACCCGGGCCGTCCGCATCCCATGACGGGGGCGTTCATTCGAGGGTGCGAAGACCTCGTCCCCGGAAGAATTGACGTGCCGCCCGGAGGGCCAGGACCATCGTCGTGACCGCCAGGACGAGGTTGAGAGTGTCCATGGTCATGACGACCGGGTGGGACGCGTGCAGCAGTGCCGGCAGGTTGGCGCAGAGCATTCCCAGCCCCATGAGCAGGGGGAGCCACGCCCAGAAGAAGCGCGTGCCCTGACCTGGACCGGTTCCCTTGCGCCCCTTGGCCCGCTCCCACCACCGCCCGCCGAGCGCCACCAGGACCAGCACACACCCCATGGCGACCACGGACCAGTCCATGAACCGCAGCATCTCGATTCCCCCCAATTCACCTGTCCCCGAGTGTAGTTGGAGGACCCCGATTCCTCGGCGTCGGAATCGGATCGGAAGCGGATGGCGGCTACCCCCGGAAGCGCCGGCGGCGGTGCACTGGGGTCCGGTGAGGCCGGGTGGCGGTGGCGGGCCAGTGACCGGTGGGCGATGCCGCGTGGGGGAGCCGGAAAATGCGGAGGAACCCGTCGGAGCGGGGGACGGACGCCGAGGACCGCCCGGTCTCACCTCGGGCCCGGCGGCCGGGTCGCCCTCAACCTCCTTGCCGGCCCTGGTCATTCCCTCCGGTCGGGCCCCGGAGCGGGCTCCAGATCCGGCACCAGTTCGTGGAAACGCCGCTCGACCGGCGACAGATCGGTGCTGGCCAGGTCCTCCGGGCGGACCACTATGCGCAGTTCGGGGGTGAGCGCGGGGTACCGGCGGCACGCGGCCATGAACGAGTCGACGATCAGGGCCACGAGCTGGCTGCGGTCGAGGTCGGTCACGCGGGCGAGCCCGGAGCCGATGAGCGGGACGGCGACCGGTCTGAACAGGCCGTGCACGGCCACCGAGGCCCAGAGGTTGTCCAGGCCGGAGCGCAGATCCTCGTCACCGGACCGGGCCACCAGGTCGTTGCCGAGCCGCGAATAGGCGACCGCGAAGATCCGGCGCCCGTCGACGGGCACGGCAATGGTCGTACCCACCGGGTAACGGACCCGCCGGCCACGCGGCTTGGCCCGTGCGCTCTCCGTACCGACGGCCTTCACGGCGCGCAGCCCGGCCTTCAACTTCTCGTCCAGCAGGCGGCGTCGGCCGCCGAAGAGCCGGTCGACCAGCTGACTCTGCACACTGTCGCGGCTGATGACGATGTCCTGGTCGGTCTCCGTGTCGAAGGTGTCGGTGAAGCCGACCACCAGATTGCAGTCCGTCTGCTCGAACAGGTCGCCGCGGACGAGGACGACGTCCGCCCGCTGACCGGGCAACGGGACCCGGTGGCGCAGCAGTTCGGCGCCGTGGCGGGCGCGGAGCGCGGCCCGCAGGGTGTCCAGGGTGCGCGCGGCGTCGAGGTCGTCGGGATGGTCACGGACGATCAGCTCCGCGACCGGCAGTGCGAGGTCCGGACGACCCAAGTCGGCCTGGACGCGGACCAGTTCACGGCGCGCGGAGTCCAGCAGGGCGGTGAGCCGACGGATGAAGGGGTCGGCGAACGTCTCGCCGTTGACCTCGGCCAGTGGCCGGCCGCGGATCAGTTCCAGCGCCTCGGCGAGTTCATGCGCGGCGGTGGCGGGCGGGGCCAGCAGGGCGGTACCGACGACCGCCGTGAACCGTGCGCTGTCCAGTTCCCCGGGCCGCAGCACCAGGCGGTAGGCCGTCTCCGGGCCGTGCACGGTGACCTGCTGCTCGGTGCGCAGCACGCGGGCGGCGGTGCCGTCCTGGCAGGGATCGAGCGCGCGCCGCAGCTCCAGGACGCGTTTCTGCACCTCGTTGCGGTTGCGCTGGTCCAGATGACGGGGCCCGTCCGCCAACCCCCATACATCGCGCCGCAGTTGACGCACGGGAACGGCCTCGCCCTCGGCGGCCACCAGGCGGACCAGCAACCGGGTGGTCAGGGGGGTCAGCCGGACCGGGATCCCGTCGACGTCGAGCCGTACCGGCCCCAGCACTTTGACCTGAATGCGCACTCGTCCATCGGCCACCCGCGTCGCCCCCGCCGCGCCCCTGTATCACCCTGTGTCACCGAGAAGTGACAAGAAGATTATCATGAGGCCTTGGAGAAACCGTGTGGCCCAACTACGCATACCCATACGCTTTTTGAGGCTCTACGGCACCGGGCGCGCCCGAAGGGTTTTCGCCCGCAACACGATGGTGGCTTTCGGCGGAATATCGGCGGTGCTTCAGTTCGTCGGGCAATTCTTCCCGCGGAGTTTCCCCGATCCCGGCACGGTCACGGTGGTGTCGGTGGTGGCCTGCCTGGTGTGGGGGCTGGGCCAGGCACGGCCGGTGCTGCGGGTGGAGCAGGTGTTCCGGCGGCCCGATCTGACGGTGGTGGTCGAGGCGGGCGACGTGTTCGACCAGCCGGCGCATCTCGTCGTTGGCTTCTGCGACACCTTCGACACCGCGTCGGACGACGGGGAGGTCATCAACGCGGCCAGTGTGCAAGGGCAGTTGCTGCTCCGACGGTACGACGGTGACGTACGGCGCCTGGACGCGGAACTGGTCTCGGCGCTCTCCGGGGTCGCGCCGGTCGGGCGGGAGGAACGGGACCGCAAGCCGCTGGGCAAACTGGACCGCTATCCGGTCGGCACGGTGGCGGTCCTGGGCGCCCGGCCGCAGCTGGTGTTCGCGGTCGCGTACAGCCGTATCGGCAACGACTGTGTGGCCGCGTCCAGTGTGGAGGAGCTCTGGCTCGGCCTCGGCCGGCTGTGGGACGCCCTGCACCGGCATGCCCAACTGGAGCGGGTGGCCATGCCGTTGGTCGGATCGGGGCTGTCCCGGCTCGATCATCTCGACCAGGACAGCCTGCTGCGGCTGATCCTGATGTCCTTCGTCGCCAGGTCACGGGAGGGCGCGGTCTGCCGGGAGTTGCGGGTGGTGGTGCGGCCCGCCGATCTGGAACGGATCGACATGCGGGAGGTGGCGGCCTTCCTGCGCGTTCTCGCATCGGGACTGGACCGCGTCTGAGAAGAGGAAGAGGGGGGACGGACGCTCCGGCGTCCGTTCCCCCTCTTCCTCTCCGTGATTCAGGCGAGCCGACGGTACGCGGAGAGGTTCTGGAAGTGCCGGGTGTCGCGCCATTCCGGCCCGCTGTCGTCGAGTTGGCAGCCGGCCAGTCGCAGCCGCGCGGCGATCTTCGCGAGGGAGGCCTCCGTGCCGTCGAACCGGATGACGTTGATGCCCGCGGTGTCGGCGACATGCCGCAGCCGGCCGACCTCGACGATGACGGTCCGCTCGGGGTAGGCCATCAGGACCATGCCCAGCTCGATCAGCACGTTCTGCCGCGGCTGGCCGGTGAGTTGGGTCTCGTCGTCCCGTTCGCGGTTGCCGAGCAGGTGCGGGTGGAGCTTGGCGACGTCGTCCGGGGTGAGCAGGACCAGGGCGGCCTGCGCCTGCGCCGGTGCGTTCATGACCACCTCGCCGAGGAAGGGCGAGGGCTTGCCGGTGGCCCGCACCAACTCCTCCCACTCCAGCGGCCGCAGGTCGAGCCGGCGCAGCAGCCCGAACATCGCCTGCCGCACCTCTTCGTCCCGGCCGTGCACGACGAAGACGCTACGGCTGCGGTCGTGACCGGCGGGTGCCCGCCCGGACGGCTGGTCGGACGGCAGGTCCGTCGGCTGGTCGGAGGTCCCCGGTTCGGCGGCCGAAGTCGTGGGCGCCGCGTGGTAGTTGTAGCCGAAGCCCTTGTTCTCCCCGCCGAGAATGACCTGGCTGTTGTCGCCGAACGTGTTGCTGTCGCTCATGGCTGATCCCCTCGGCCGCCGGACGAATCGGGGCCCTGCGGCTGGTAGTTGTACCCGAAGTTCTCGTTGTGCCCGCCGAAGATCGCCTGGGAGTTGTCCCCGACGAGGATGTTGGTCTGCGCGCGGTCGTGGTCGGCGAGATCCACGTTGTGCTCGTCCAGGAACTGCCGGATGGTGTGCAGCAGTCGGCGCTCGACGATCTGCGAGTACTTCAGGGCGTCGGTCTTCTGGAAGAAGTGGTGGTAGGTGTCGCTGGTGGCCATCTCGCGGACGCTGGTCAGCGCGCCGCAGTCCACCGACTCGTTCGCGTAGCGGGCGAGTCGGAATTCGCTGGTGTCGACCGTCGTGCTGTCCGTGGCGAACTCGATGGTGGACCGCCCGCTCCGCCCGGGCCGCACCAGCCGGCGCAGCCGCTTCGGCAGGAACCGTTCGGGGAGCAGCCGCAGCGGCCACAGCGGCAGCGCCACGCACCACCTCGGCACGGCCTTGACCATGTCCCACGCCACCCGCACCGCCAGCCGGCCGTCGAACGAGTCGGGCAGTTGGTCGACGAGGTGGAACTCCCCTACCAGCGGCCCGAGTACATAGGTGTAGAACTCGGTGTGCAGGGTGTCGCCCTTGAGGTCGAACCCGACGAAGATCGAGGTCACCAGCTCCTCGTTCCAGGATCCGACGCGCACGCACAGATACTCGCGGGCCGCGTCGTAGTCCTCCCGCCAGTGGATGCCCGGGAGATCGTCCATGCCGGGCAGCTGGGACCAACCGGCGCCCAGCGTACGGTCGTTGGTGCGGATCGCCGTCGTGTAGCGGCGCTGCTCGACGGTCAGCCCCTCGATCCGTTCGTCCCGGCGGGCCTCGTCGCGCAGCTCCGCGCCCATCCTGGTGGCGACGTACGAGGTGATGTCGTGGACGGTGAACGGCAGGACGGGCTTGCGTTCCACGTCGTCCAGGTCGGGCCCGGCTCCGGGCCGTTCGAAGTCCTTGCGCGCGGCGAGGCGGTTCTTCGGTGCGCCGAGCAGGAGTTGGGCGTTCGCCCAGTCGCGCAGGGGCAGTCCGGCGCCGACGAAGGGCCGGAAACCGCCGTAGAAGACAAGGCCGTTGTGGCTGCCCTGCTCGCGGTCGATCTTGCCGATCAGGGCGTCGGTGAGCCTGCCGCCGGCCGGGTAGGAGCCGTCGAAGCCGCCGGCCGGTCCGGTCTCCTTCAGCCGGGTCATCAGGATGTGCAGGGTGACGACCCGACGCAGGTAGGCCGCGCCCCACAGCTCCCAGAACATGAGCTGCGCGGCGACGAAGGGACCCAGCGCGCCGTTGCTCAGCAGGATCAGCAGCAGGGCCGCCGAACCAACCCCAACTGCCCATTGGATACGGCGCAGTCGGCGCGCGGCGAGGGCGTGGGCGAGGACCGACACGGCGTCGTAGCCGTACGACGGCGCGACCACTCTGAAGCGTTTCTTGAGCAGTTCGCGGATGACGGCCCTGCGGTAGCCGGGATCGAGGTAGGTGCCCGCGGACAGCAGACGGGTGGCCTTGGTCCGCGCGTACACGCGGGCGACCTGCGGCGGCGCCCCGGGCGGTGGGACGGGCGGATAGCGGTGCGGTGCCTGTGTGCTCACGATGGTTCAGCGCTCCACTCGTGCGGGGTCGGTCAGCCGATCAGGGTTGCCGTGCCGTGGGTGATCACACCGTCGAGAACGGTGTAGGTGGCGTGGTACGAGTGCGAAGTACCGTCCGTCTGAAGGGCGTTGAGGACCAGCGTCACGACGGTCCCCTGCACGGACACCTGGCTGACGGTGTCGCGCTGGGTGGTGGCGTAGCCCGCGACGAACGCGTCGTAGTCGGCGTCGCCCAGGTTCTTGCCGCCCAGGTCCCAGGCCGTCTGGTATTCACGGTTGTTGATCGCCGCGAAGTAGGCGGTGACGACGGCTTCCGGCTCGACCGCCGAGGTGGCCTCGTCCGTCGGGGTGGCCTCGTCCGTAGGGGTCGGGGTAGGGGTGGCGGTGGGAGCGGGGACGGAGGTCGGATCGGAGGCGCCGTAGGGGGTCGGTACGACGGACTGGGTGTACGTGTATGACGACGACGCGGTGGCCGGGCTCCAGGGCTGGGCCTGCGCTCCCCCGCCCCCTCCCCCGCTCGAATAGGCCCCGTCGACCAGCCCCAGGAGCAGGACGATCACCAGGGGCACCCCGATGACGGTGAGCCCCCAGGTGCGGGCGGCTCCGGCGGGCGGTATCAGCCCACCGGCACGGTAGGAGGCCGGCGGGTTCGGTACGGCGGGGGCGAACGGCGGTGGTCCGAGGTCGTTCATGGGGCACTCCAACGGTCGCGACGGTGCGCTGACTTCACTCACCCATCGCACAAAGGCTGGTTGACACCTTGCATGCCACCGCCGACACCGCTTCCGCCACCAGAACCCATCCGCTTCCGATCCACTTCCGGGGCAGGGTGCTTACAAGTGGCAACGCGTCCGACTTCGCCGAAGCAGCGGGCATGTCGGTGGTCGACATATCCAAGATCCTCGCGGGAAGGTTCCAGGCCCTGACCGATCTGCTCAAGCCCCTGGCAGCGGTCCTGGACGTACCGCAAATGGATCTGCTCAGGGCGGCCGGAGTGCTGGAGGCCGGAACCGCGCAACCGAATCGCCCCCTGACCGTGCAGGTCGCCGCGCAGCGGCTCGGTATCAAGTCCCCGAAGAACGTGGCGGCCTTCGAGGCCCTCGTCGCAGCTCTGCGCGACGCCGAGAAGCGACGATGACCCGCTGAGGTCCCGGAGGCGCCCTCAACACAGCAACAAGGCCCCTACCAGCGGACAAACCGCAGGCAGGGGCCTTGATCGTGCCGGCTTACTTCTTCTTGCCCTGGTTCTTGACCGCCTCGATCGCAGCCGCAGCCGCGTCCGGGTCGAGGTAGGTGCCGCCGGGGTTGAGCGGCTTGAAGGAGGCGTCGAGTTCGTACGCCAGCGGGATGCCCGTCGGGATGTTCAGGCCCGCGATGTCGGCGTCGGAGATGCCGTCGAGGTGCTTGACGAGGGCGCGGAGGCTGTTGCCGTGGGCGGCGACCAGGACCGTGCGGCCCGCGAGGAGGTCGGGGACGATGCCGTCGTACCAGTACGGGAGCATGCGGACGACGACGTCCTTCAGGCACTCCGTGCGGGGGCGCAGCTCCGGGGGGATGGAGGCGTAGCGCGGGTCCGCGGACTGGGAGAACTCCGTGCCGTCCTCGAGGGGCGGGGGCGGGGTGTCGTAGGAACGGCGCCAGAGCATGAACTGCTCCTCGCCGAACTCCGCGAGGGTCTGCGCCTTGTCCTTGCCCTGGAGGGCGCCGTAGTGGCGCTCGTTCAGGCGCCAGCTGCGGTGGACCGGGATCCAGTGGCGGTCGGCGGATTCGAGGGCGAGCTGCGCGGTGCGGATCGCGCGCTTCTGGAGGGACGTGTGGACCACGTCGGGGAGGAGGTCGGCGTCCTTCAGGAGTTCGCCACCGCGGACCGCCTCCTTCTCGCCCTTCTCGTTCAGGTTGACGTCCACCCAGCCGGTGAACAGGTTCTTCGCGTTCCACTCGCTCTCGCCGTGGCGGAGGAGGATCAGCTTGTACGGTGCGTCGGCCATGCCTCAGAGCGTAATCCACGCATTCGGGCCACGGTCGGGTGCCCGCCTCCCGGTCCGACAGTTGACGGCTTCTGTTAATTGAGTGGCCCGCACAACACCCCCCTTCGTAAGTTGTGAGTGGCGCAGGAGCCACTTACATGCCGAGCACACACCAGTCCGACCGTGGGGGATCCGCCATGTCACTCGCCGCCCTGAGACGTGCCGCCCGGGAAACCGTCTCCGGGCTGCCCCGCGAGTTCTGGTGGCTGTGGACCAGCACCCTCGTCAACCGGCTCGGGGCGTTCGTCTCGACGTTCATGGCGCTGTATCTGACCCTCGACCGTGGCTACTCCGCCACCTACGCCGGTCTCGTCGCCTCGCTGCACGGTCTCGGCGGGGTCGTCTCGTCGATCGGCTCGGGCGTGATGACCGACCGGCTCGGCCGCCGCCCCACCCTCCTCATCGCCCAGTCCTCGACCGCGGCGGCCGTGGCGCTGCTCGGCTTCATGCACGACCCCCTCGCCATCGCCGGTGTCGCCTTCCTCGTCGGGATGGCGAGCAACGCGTCCCGCCCGGCGGTGCAGGCGATGATGGCCGACATCGTGCGCCCCGAGGACCGAGTCCGCGCGTTCTCCCTCAACTACTGGGCGATCAACCTCGGTTTCGCCGTCTCCTCCATGGCCGCCGGGTTCATCGCCGAGGTCAGCTACCGCGCCGGGTTCCTGCTGGAGGCCGGGATGACGGCGGCCTGTGCGGTCGTCGTCTTCCTCAAGCTGCCCGAGTCCCGGCCCACCGTCGCGGCCGACGACGGCAGGAAGCCCGTGGACGCGGTGGGGCTGGGGACCGTACTGCGCGACCGGCGGTTCATGAGCGTCGTAGGGCTGTCCTTCCTCGTCGCGCTCGTCTTCCAGCAGGGTTCGGTCGGACTGCCGGTCGCGATGGGCGAGGCCGGGTTCACCCCCGCCGACTACGGCACCGCGATCGCCGTCAACGGCTTCCTCATCGTCGCCCTCCAGATCCCGGTCACCCGCCTCATCGAACACCGCGACGCCAAGCGGCTGTTGGTCGTCTCGTCCATCCTCGCGGGCTACGGCTTCGGGCTCACCGCGTTCGCCGGCTCGGTCGGCGTCTTCGCGCTCACGGTGTGCGTGTGGACCCTGGGTGAGATGATCAACGCCCCGACGCAGACGGGCCTCGTGGTCCGTCTCTCCCCGGTGCAGGGACGCGGGCGCTACCAGGGCATGTACACCCTGTCGTGGGCCGTCGCCGCGCTCGTCGCTCCGCTGATGTCGGGCTTCGTCATCGACCGCTTCGGGGCGGAGTGGCTGTGGGGAGTGTGCGCGGTCGTGGGGACGGTGGCGGCGGTCGGGTACGGCGCGCTGATGCGGCGCATCCCGGCCGACGGACCGGCGGGCGCCGAAACCCCGGTGGCGGTGAAGCCGGAGGTCCGTGCGGTCTGAGAGCCGGGGTGGGGGTGGGAGTGGGGGCGCGAAGGTGTGACACATCGGCACCCTCCACCAGCCCCCCGTCACGCCTCACGGATGCATCCGCGCCCCCTTCACCACCTTGTCCACCCCGTTCCGCGGCCCGTACACCGCCAGCCCCACCACATCCAGCTCGGCCGTGGGCACGGCCCGTACCGCCGCCCGGTTGTCGCGGTCGTTGCCCGTGGCGAACAGGTCGGACGTGAAGACCGCGCGCGGCAGGGCCCGGGACAGGACCCGGCCGTGGGCCGCCACCAGGACCTCCTTCGTGGCCTCGAAGACCATCACCGGCTGCCGGAACATCGGCAGATACGCCACCCCGTCCGCGTCCTCGTACGGCTCCCCGATCACCTCGGGGATCTGCGCGCCCAGTCCGCTGACCAGGAAGGACGTGACGTTCAGCCGCTGCCACGGTTCCAGGTCGTCCCGCAGCAGCACAGCGATCTTCGTGTCGAAGCGGATCGGTTCACCAGCGATGTCAGTGCTCATGCACCGAGACTGCCGACCGCCCCACGCCCCCGTCTTGTACGTTCTTTGCATGGCCCCGCAGCAGGGCCCGGGCCACCACGGCCCAGGCCGCCCCCAGCAGGAGGTCTCCGCCTGGCGGCCCCGCATCCCCGGTGTCGTCGAGGTCTTCCACGCCCACTTCACCGAGTACGCCTACCCGATGCATGTGCACGACGCGTGGACGCTGCTGATCGTGGACGACGGTGCCGTACGGTACGACCTCGACCGGCACGAGCACGGCACCCCGCACGACACGGTGTCGCTGCTCCCGCCGCACGTCCCGCACAACGGGTCCCCCGCCACCCCGCACGGCTTCCGCAAGCGCGTCCTCTATCTCGACGGCACACACCTGCCGGACGACCTCATCGGATCCGCCGTCGACCGGCCCGATCTCCGCGACCCCCAACTCCGGCTGAGAGTGGGCCAGTTGCACACCGCGCTCGACCATCCAGGTGACGAACTGGAGGCCGAGAGCCGCCTGACGCTGATCGCCGAACGCCTGCACGCCCACCTACGGCCCTCCGTCCCCACCCTCACCCCCACCGGGGACCCCGCCCTCGCCCGCACCCTCCGCGAACTCCTCGACGAACGCGTCACCGAGGGCATCGCGCTCGACGAGGCCGCACTGCTCGTGCACGCCCATCCCGCCCATCTGGTACGGGCGTTCAGCGGTGCGTACGGCATCGCGCCGCACCAGTACCTGATGTCCCGGCGCGTCGACCGTGCCCGCCGGCTCCTCCTCGACGGCCGCCCGCCGGGCGAGGTCGCGGCGGCGACCGGCTTCTACGACCAGTCCCATCTCACCCGCCATTTCCGGAAGTTGGTGGGGGTCACGCCGGGCCGTTATTCACGCGACAGCCGTCGACGCCGTGGCTAGATTCCCCGCATGGACTGGCACGAGTGGCACGACTCCTACAACTCCCCCGATTCCTACCTGAGTCGACGCCTGGCCCTCGTCCAGGAACGCCTACGACTCGCCCTCGACACCGCCCCGCCCGGACCGCTCACCGCGATCAGCCTCTGCGCCGGACAGGGCCGTGACCTGATCGGCGTACTGGCCGACCATCCGCGCGGGGCCGAAGTCCGCGCCCGGCTGGTCGAGTTGGACGAACGCAACGTCGCCGACGCGACCGAGGCCGCGCGGGCCGCCGGCCTCCCCGGGGTCGAAGTCGTCGCCGGGGACGCCTCGTCGACGGATCAGTACGCCGACCTCGCACCCGCCGACCTCGTCCTCCTGTGCGGCGTCCTCGGCAACATCACCGACCCGGACGTCGAACGCCTCCTCGACCACTGCACCCAACTCTGCCGCACCGGCGGCACGGTGATCTGGACCCGCAACCGCAAGGCCCCGGACCTCGTCCCGCAGATCTGCGCCTGGCTGGAGGAGCGCGGCTTCGAACGGCTGTGGGTCTCCGACCCCGCGCTCACCGCGTCCGTCGGCGCCCACCGCTTCACCGGCGAGCAACGCCAACTCCCTCCCGGACAGCGCATGTTCGACTTCATCGGCTACGACACCCTGTGGCGCACCTGAGTCGCAGAGACCCGGTGGCGCACCTGAGTCACAGCTTCCGCTGCGCCTCGTACAGGTTCCGCGGGCGTACGGCGTCCGTCGTGCCGTAGAGCTCAAGGCGTGAGTCGAGGTCGCCGGTGAAGTCGGGGACGTCGGTCTGGTCGAACTCGGTGACCGTGTTGAGGCCCACCGTGGCGCTGTACGGCGCCAGTTGGTCGATCTTCATCAGGCCCGCGCGGCCGTTGGTGACGCGGATGTTCCAGTGCGTGAAGCGGGCGCCGAAGAGCGGGCCGGCGTTCGCGTCGCCGCCGTGGCGGCCGTCGTTGTTCACCGTGATGTCGGTGCGGACGTTGGCGAAGGGCAGGCCGCGGTGGCTGTCGAAGGTGCCCATGCGCATGTCGCCGCGCGACCAGACGTTGTAGGAGGACAGGCCCTCGACGTTGATGCCGTGGAGCTGGGTGTTGGGCGGTGCCGGGACCGTCCGGTCCTCGATCGTGAAGTCCTCGATGAGGTTGTCGTGCGAGCCCTCGCGGCAGAAGTAGGGGTGGTGCGAGCCCCGGCCCGCCACCGTCGTACCACGCAGGGTGCACGCCGAGGCCGCCACCAGGCCGAAGCCGTTGTCGACGTGACGGACCGTCACATCGTCCAGTCGGCAGTCGTAGGCACATTGGAGGACGACCCCGTTGTAGCCCTTGTCGAGGAGGTGCGGTTGCTGCGGGGTCTCGACTGCCTCCAAGGTGAGGCCTTCGACGCCCGAGCCCGTCAACTCCTCCGCATGGGTGGTGAATTGGGGGTTCCACTCGGGACGGAGGTCGAGCGGCAGCGGGCGCTCCAGCGTGACGTTCCGGCCGTGGACGTGGGCGATGCGGACGGGCCATTCGTAGGGGACGTACGACAGCAGCTTCGTCTTGTCGTCCCAGTAGTACGCCTCGGGGCCGGGGCCACCGCCCGACATGTGCTGGAGGAGGGTGTGGGCGGGGTCGTCGGCGAGGCGGAGCAACACCAGGGTGCCGGGCTTGAGTTGCGAGGCGTCCGCCACCCGCACCGTCCACGCGCCCTGCTTCGCCGGTTCGATCGCCGTCAACTGCCGCCATTCGTCACGCCTGTTGCCGGTCCAGCCCTCGAAGGGCCAGGCCTTCGCCCTGATCGCGGCGACCAGTGAGTCCCAACGGGCCGTCGGGGCAAGCCAGATGAGGCCGCCCGCCCAGGACCAGGACGACTTGTCGCCGCCGTAGCGGGAGCCATAGACGCCGATGAGTTCGGTGAGGTTCCTGGTGGCGTAGAGCTTTGTACGGTCGCTGCCCGCGCCCCTGACCAGGACGTTCGAGTGGCCCACGCGGATCACGTCGTCGATGCGGAAGGTGCCGGGCGGGATGTGGACCGTGCCACCGCCGGCCCGGCCGGCAGCGGCGATGGCACGGTTGATCGCGGGGGCGGAGTCGGTGACGCCGTCCGGGACGGCGCCGTAGCGGAGGACGTCGAACACCCGGGAGGGGCGCGGGTGGCGCCGGGCGCCCGCCCTGCCGACGTACGGGATCTGCGGGTGGGTGAAGGGGGTGCGGGTGAACTCCCGCCAGAGGGAGGGGACTTCACCCCCGGAGCCCTTGGGTCCCGGCTTCGGCAGGGGGACCGCCAGGGCCAGCGTGCTTCCGAGCAGGGTTCGTCTGGTGAGACGGGTGTGACGAATGTGACGGATGTGGCTCATGTACGTACGTCCTCCCATGCGGCTCTTCATGGATGTGAACGACGTTCAGAAATGTGCTGGCGGTGAGCATGCCACGAAGCCCCGTCAGCAGGGAAGGGGTTGGATAGCGATCAGTCGGTCGGGCGCTGGGTCAGATGCGTGAACGCGTCCAGGTTCCGCGTCGACTCCCCGCGCGACATCCGCCACGTGTACTCCTTGCGGATCGCGGTGGCGAAGCCCAGTTCAAGGAGGGTGTTGAAGCTGCCGTCGGCGGCCTCCAGGACCTGGCCGAGGAGGCGGTCGATCTCGGCCTCGGTGACGGCGGACAGCGGGAGGCGGCCGGTGACGTACACGTCACCGAGCTGATCGACGGCGTAACTCACGCCGTACAGCTTGAGGTTGCGCTCCAGGAGCCAGCGGTGGACGCCCGTCTCGTTCTCGTCGGGGTGGCGGATGACGAAGGCGTTGAGCGAGAGGGAGTGGCGGCCGACGAGGAGGGAGACGGTCGTCGACAGCTTGCGGGTGCCCGGGAGTTGCACGACGAACGTGCCCGACTCCGGGCTCTCCCAGTCGAGTTCGGCGCCCTTGAGGAAACCCTCGATGACCTGCGCCGCCCGGTCCTGGTCCGCTTTCTCACCCATGGTGCGAGCGTACGTGACGGCGGTGGGCCTGGGCCGCGGCCGTGTAGACGTCGGCCGTGGCGGCGGCGGCCGTGTCCCAGCCGAAGGACTGCGCGTGCCGGGCGGCGGCCTCGCCCATGCGGGGCGCGAGGTGGGGGTCGTCGGCGAGGTCGCGCAGCACGCGCGCGTACGCGGCGGGATCGTGGCCCTGGACGAGGAAGCCGGTCTCACCGTCGCGCACCGCCACCGGGAGGCCGCCGACCGAGGCCGCGAGCACCGGCGTACCGGCCGCCTGCGCCTCTATGGCGACCAGCCCGAAGGACTCGCTGTACGACGGCATGACCAGCACGGACGCGGCCCGGAACCAGTCCGCGAGCTGCTCCTGCCCGACCGGCGGCCGGAACCGTACGACGTCCGCGATGCCCAGCCGCGCGGCCAGCTTCTGCAGCCCCTCCGGCCTGGCGAGGCCGCTGCCGCTGGGGCCGCCGACGACCGGGACGACGATGTTCGAGCGCAGTTCCGGCCGCTCGTCGAGCAGCACGGCGACCGCGCGCAGCAGCACGTCCGGCGCCTTCAGGGGCTGGATGCGGCCGGCGAAGAGCGGGATCAGGGCGTCCTGGGGGAGCCCGAGGCGCGCGCGGGCCGCCGCTCGACCGTCGGCAGGGCGGAAGCGTTCGAGGTTCACGCCCGGATGCACTACGGCGACCTTGGCGGGGTCGGCCGCGTAGTGCCGTACGAGTTCGTCGGCCTCCTCCGCCGTGTTGGCGATGAGGCGGTCGGCGGCGGAGACGATCTGGGTCTCGCCGATGACGCGGGCGGCCGGTTCGGGGGTGTCGCCGTCGGCCAGGTTGGCGTTCTTGACCTTGGCCATGGTGTGCATCGCGTGCACGAGCGGGACGCCCCAGCGCTGGGCGGCGAGCCAGCCGACGTGCCCGGAGAGCCAGTAGTGCGAGTGCACGAGGTCGTAGTAGCCGGGGCGGTGACCGGCCCACGCCTGCATCACTCCATGCGTGAACGCGCAGAGCTGGGCGGGGAGTTCCTCCTTGGCAAGACCCTCGTACGGGCCCGCGTCGACGTGCCGGACGAGGACGCCGGGGGCCAGCTCGACGGTCGGGGGGAGGACGGCGGTGGTCGCGCGCGTGAAGATCTCCACCTCGATGTTGATCGCGGCGAGGCGCTGCGCGAGCTCGACGATGTAGACGTTCATGCCGCCGGCGTCGCCCGTGCCGGGCTGGTGCAGCGGTGAGGTGTGCACGGAGAGCATGGCGACCCGGCGGGGTTTGCGGTGCAGCCGCAGCCGGGCGGACGCGGCAGGGGAACGCCGCCCGAGCCTGCTGCCGTACTGGCTCACGTGGCGTTCCTCCTCGCTGCGGGCATGCCTGAGGGAGGGCGTGCGGTTCCCTCCAAGGGGATGCAACGTCAGCGGGCGCGGCTCCCATTCCAGGGGAGCCAGTTTTTACCCATCCAATACCGGGCGTCGCTCAACCGTTCGAGGGATGGTCGCGTTGACGCCATCGGGTCGGCTGTCCGGCGGTCAGCCCACGGGTGACGTGGCGAAGGCGTGCCAGTACGCCGCCGCGCCGCCGGTCTGCTTGAGCAGCCGGGCCGGCTCGGGCGCGGCAGGCCAGATCTGCAGGAGATACCGGTCGCCGGTCTGCGGCTCGTCGTCCTCCCGGACGTTCTTGCGCCGGCCGTCGTCCATGCCTGTCGCGGAGTACCGCACGCGGTAGTCGCGCTCCTCAAGTCCCAGCTCCCACGCGTTCTTCCAGTTCCACTGCCGCAGCTTCGCCTCCTGCGACACCGGCCGGAACGGGACCTCGACGATCTCCTCCCACGTCTCGTCCGGCTCGGGCCTGCTGTCATGCAGCTCGGCGGTGAAGTCGACGCCGCCGATGTGCAGACCGGTCAGCAGCAACAACGTCCCGGCCGTCCCGCCCCCGCAGAGCCCGACACCCTCCTGCCCGGCGAAGGCGTCGTACAGGTCGCATTCGTCCCCGCCGCTCTCCACGAATATCTGGCCGTAGTCAACATGCACCTCGCCACTGACAAGCACCTTCATCGGTCCCGCCCCACCTCGGTCGACTTGATCTCCGATCCTGCCAGGCGGCACTGACAACGGGACGGACAACTGGAGGGACAACGGGAACGGACAAAGACAACCTCGGCCGGTGGCCGGTGCGGCGCCCCTTGTCCCGCGCCGCCTACCCTCGTACGTATGACAGCACGCGCGACCACCCGACCCGTCGGAACGGTGACGCGCGGGACGACCAACCCCAACCGGCTGCGCCGTATGGACCGCTGGATCGTCGCGACGCACGGCGCGGAGCTGCGGCGGGCCGTCGATCCGCTCGCCGTCGACCTCGGGTACGGCGCAGCGCCCTGGACGGCCGTGGAACTGCTGGAGCGCCTCCGTTCCGTCGCCCCGCACGCGCGCGTGGTCGGCGTCGAGATCGAACCGGCCCGGGTCGCGGCGGCCCGGCCGTACGAGCGCGAGGGGCTGGTCTTCCGGCACGGCGGGTTCGAGATCCCCGTACCGCAACGGCCGGCGCTGATCCGCGCGGCGAACGTGCTGCGGCAGTACGACGAGGCGCAGGTCGCCGAGGTCTGGACGCGGCTGTGCGGACGGCTCGCGCCGGCCTCGGCGCACTCCCCGGGCGGGCTCCTCGTCGAGGGGACCTGCGACGAGATCGGGCGCCGGCACGTGTGGGTCGCGCTCGGTCCCGAGGGGCCGCGGACGGTCACCTTCGCGGCGCGGCTCGGTTCCCTGGAGCGGCCGTCCGACCTCGCCGAACGCCTCCCCAAGGCCCTCATCCACCGCAATGTGCCCGGCGAACCGGTGCACGCCTTCCTCCGCGACTTCGACCGCGCCTGGGCCGCCGCCGCGCCCTACGCCTCCTACGGCGCCCGTCAGCGCTGGATCCGCGCGGTGCGGGACCTCACCGCCGACTGGCCGGTGGTGGACGGCCCGGTGCGGTGGCGGCAGGGCGAAGTGACCGTGGAATGGCGGGCCTTGGCCCCGCGGGGGTGAATCGCGGTACGCGGGTGAGCGGGTGACCTGCGGGGAACGATCTCCGGCGACCGTTCGTCACATGGGCGGGGAAATCGCCGTGACAGGTCATGACCTGGAAGGAAAGGGAAGAAGTACGGGAAGTACTACCTCTGTCGTTTTCTGTGCGGTCATGGCACGATCCCCCAGGCGTCCGTAAGTTACTGACGGTCAATCAGATACGTGATGTGGGGGCAGGGGTATGGGAGCGGGCAGGCGAGCCCTGATCACGACGGCCGTCACGGTCGTCTGCGCGGTCACCGTGCTGGCGGCACCCGGTATCGCCTTCGCGAGCCCGTCACCCACGCCGACACCTTCGTCCTCGTCGACCCCTTCGTCCTCGTCGACCCCTTCGTCCTCGTCGAGCGCGACCGCGTCCCCAACCCCCGTGACCAACAAGGATCTTGAGGCCGTACGCGCGAAGCTCGACGACCTCTATCACGACGCCGCCGTCGCCACCGACGCCTACAACGCGGCCGAGGAGCAGGCGCAGAAGCAGTCCGCGCAGATCGTCGAGCTGGCCAAGAAGATCGTCAAGGGCCAGGAGAAACTGGACGAGTTGAAGGACCGCGCCGGTGCCGCGGCCCGCTCCCAGTACCGCACGGGCGGGCTCCCGGACGAGGCGCAGCTGATGCTGAGCGACAACCCGCAGGCGTTTCTGGACGGTGCCGGGCGGATACTCCAGGGCCAGCGCGCCACCAAGGGTCTGATCGCCGAACTGACCCGCACCCAGGACGACTTGAAGCAGTACACCGCCGACGCCTCCACCCAGTGGCAGTTGCTGGAGAAGAACCGCCAGGCCAAGGCCGCGGCCAAGAAGACGGTCACGACCCAGATCGCGGCGGCCGAGAAGCTGGAATCCCAGCTGGAGAAGAAGGAGAAGGAACGCCTGGCCAAGCTGGAGCAGCAGGCCGCGCTGAAGGCACAGACCGCCTGGCTCGACTCCGGCGCCCTCAAGGACATCAGCGGCAAGGCGTCCGCCGAGGGCAAGGCGGCGGTGGCGTACGCGACGGCCCAGCTCGGCAAGCCGTACGAGTGGGGCGCGGAGGGCCCGAAGTCGTACGACTGCTCGGGGCTGACCTCACAGGCCTGGGCGAGCGCCGGCGACCCGATCCCGCGCACCTCGCAGGAGCAGTGGAGGCAGCTGCCGCACGTGGACGTCAAGGACATGCGCCCGGGCGACCTGATCATCTACTTCGACGACGCCAGCCATGTCGCGATGTACATCGGCGACGGCACGATCATCCACGCCCCGCGGCCGGGACGTACGGTGACGATCGCGGGGGCCGGCTCGATGCCGATACTGGGTGTTGTGCGACCGGATGCGTGATATGCCCGTCCGGTAGGCGTGGTGGCGACCGATAACCCCAGCCACGTGACGCAGCACACGCACCACCCGCCCCAAACCCCGACCCGGCGTGACCTTCGTCATCCCGGCCCTACCGCCGTCCTGCCCAACTGCGGTACGGAACACGGCATATGACTGTGGCCGCCTGCCCGGCGACCTGCCTCACACCATTCCTTTCCGGCGCCCACTACCGCTATGGTCCCGGTCGGTGGGTCGAGGTCCCTCGCCCCACCGCCCTCGGGGGGAGGGAAGGAACAGGACGATGCCCGCACCCATACCGCGGCAGAGAGCGATCCCGGCCGCGGAAAGTGGTCAGGCGCCGGCCGCGCCCACGATCGGCGACACCTCTGGAGGCGTCTCCGGAGACGCCTCGGCAGACACCTCCGGGTCCATGCCTGGCGACGCGTCCGGCGAGACAGCCGGGGGCACTCCCGAAGGCACTTCCGGAGTCATGGAAGCCCCGCGCCCCCAGGACACCGTCGACGACGGCACGGTCACCGGCGCCGACGCCAAGACGGCCGCCCATTCCGACGGCGCGACCGACGCCGCCCATCGCGCTGCCCACGGCACCCACGCCGGTCCCGCCGGTCACCTCACCCTGCTGATGATCGAGGACGACCCCGGCGGTTCGCCGATCGTGCCCGAGCTGGTCGACCCGACCGGCAAGCCGATCCGGGTCCGCACCGCCCGCAACCTCACCGAGGCCGAGCGGCTGCTCACCGACGACGTCCACTGCATCCTGCTCGACCTCGCGCTGCCCGCCCCCGGCCGGGCCGCGGACGGCGCCGACGACGAGCTGGCCGTACTCAGGCACGTACTGAGGATCGCGCCCCGCCACGCCGTCCTCGCCCTCACCGCGTCCGGCGACACCGAGCGCGGCGCCGAGGCGGTCCGGGTGGGCGCCCAGGACTATCTCTTCCGGGACGAGCTGGACGGACGGCTGCTGAGCCGGGCGATCCGGTACGCGGTGGAGCGGAAACGTTCCGACAGGGCCGAGCGCAAGCTCACCGAGTCCAAGCTGCGCGCCCAGGAGAACGCCCGCCTCGAACGCGGCCTGCTGCCCACACCCCTCCTCGACGGCTCCCCGCTGCACTTCGCCGCCCGCTACCGCCCCGGCCGCTCCCGCGCGCTGCTCGGCGGGGACTTCTACGACACCGTGCGCACCCCCGACGGCACGGTGCACGCGATGATCGGCGACGTCTGCGGCCACGGCCCCGACGAGGCCGCCCTCGGCGTGGAACTGCGCATCGCCTGGCGCGCGCTCACCCTGGCGGGCCTGTGCGGCGACCAGCTGCTCGGCACGCTGCAACAGGTGCTGGAGCACGAGCGCGCCGACGACGAGATCTTCGCGACGCTCTGCACGGTCGACATCGCCCCCGACGGCCGCCGCGCGGGCCTGTGCCTCGCCGGCCACCCGTCCCCGCTGCTCGCCCGCCCCGGCCGCCCGGCCGAGCTCCTCCCCTACGACAACAACGGCCCCGCCCTCGGCCTGCTCCCCGGTGCCCGCTGGCCGCGGATGCAGGTGGAACTGGGCGCGGAGTGGAGCCTGATGCTCTACACGGACGGTCTGATCGAGGGCCGGACCGGCGAGGGCCGACGCGAACGGCTCGGCCAGGACGGCATGGTGGCGATGGTCCGCCGCCAGCTCGCGGAGGGCCTGCGGGGCGAGGAACTGCTGCGCGCGGCGGTGAACGAGGTCCGCGACCTCAACGGCGGCGAGCTGACGGACGACGTGGCGGTGGTACTGCTGGACCGGGCGCCGTAACCCCGGTCCCTCCCGGCCGTAGGGACTTCAGCGTCCGCGGTAGGGCTTCAGCGCCCGCGGTAGAGCTCTTCAGCGTCCGCCGTTGTACGGGCCGTAGGGGCCGTCGCTGCTGGAACCGCCTCTGCGGCTGCGACCGCCGCCGGGGAGGCCGCGGAGGGCCGGGCGGACGTCGACCATGTACACGATCGTCGCGACGAGGCCGATGATCGGCAGGAACGACAGGATGTTGAAGATCAGGTTCACCACGAAGGCGAGCCCGAGAATGATCAGCCAGAACGGCTTGGTCTTCTTGTCCGCCGCGCGATAGGCGTCCTCGCGGCGCGTCGCGGCGTCGACGAGCGCGAAGCCGCTGAACACGATCAGGGCGGTGCTCAACAGCCACATGAACCCTGTGAAGCCCTGCATCAGCACTACGTCCACCACCAGACTCGGCTAGTCATTACGCGGTCACCGTACCCGCAACCGGATTGCCGCTGAAGGAAGAACGGGTCGGGCACTCGTCGAGTGCCCGACCCGTCACCGATCACCCGTCCGTGTCACTTCGCGGGCGGCGTCGTCTTCTTCGCGGTGGTCTTGCGGGCCGGAGCCTTCTTGGCGACGGGCTTCTTCGCCGGGGCGGCGGCGGTGGGAGCCGGGGTGGGCTCGGCCTTCACCACGACGGGCTCGACGACCGGCTCGGGGTCGGGCTCGACCGCGACGGCCAGCTCCTCGATCTCGTCGGCGGCCTCGCCGCGCCAGGTCTTCACGGCCTGCTCGCCGTGCTCGGCGACCTTCTCGTACGCCTCACGGGCCTTGACCGCGTACTCGGCGGCGACGCCGACCCCGCGCAGCGCGAAGTCCTGGGCGGACTCGCCGAACTTCTTCAGGTCGGCGTCGAGCGTGGTGCCGAGCTTCTTGAGGTCGCCGTCGAGGCTGGTGAGGAACTCGTTGACCTTGGTCTGGAGGGTCTCCTGCGCCTCCTTGGCCTTGGCACTGGCCTCCTTGGCACGGGCGGCGGCCTTCTCCTGCACGGCCTTCGGGTCGGTGCCGCGCACGGCGTCGATCCGGGCCGGGGCCTCGGCACGCAGCTGCTCGACCAGGCCGGGAACCTTCTTGGCCTGCTGGAGGGCGAGGTCGGCGGTGCCGGCGGCGAAGTAGAGGGGGGTGGGGTCGCTCAGGGTCTTGCGCAGGTCATCGGTGATGGCCATGGTGATGGTCCTTCCCGGTTGCTATCAGCTGAGGGTTCTTGTTGCTTCCGCGCTCGGCGGACGGGCCGTGTCCTCGTCAACGGGTCGTGTCGTCGTCAACCGGCCGTCTGCTCCCGCGGGTCGGCGTCGCTGCCGTCGGCACCGTCACTCACGCCGGGACCGCCCTCCACGCCTTCGTCGCCGTCGGCGATCTCGAACCCGTTCTCCTTGCGGAAGGACTCGTAGATCTGAAGCATTACCTGCTTCTGCCGTTCGGTGAGCGTGGGATCGGCGAGGATGACCGCACGTGTCTCGACCTCGTCCCGGTCCCGCTCGGCGTCGAGGATGCCGGCCCGCACGTACAGCGTCTCGGCGGAGATCCGCAGCGCCTTGGCGACCTGCTGCAACACCTCCGCGCTCGGCTTGCGCAGCCCGCGCTCGATCTGGCTCAGATACGGATTGGACACCCCGGCGGCATCGGCGAGCTGCCGCAGGGACAGCTGCGCGGTGCGCCGCTGTTCACGCAGATACTCACCGAGATTGCCGACGTTGAGCGATGCCATGCCTTCACCTTGCACCACCTCTGCTAACTATTGCAAGCACCTGCTTGCAAAAGTGCGCCACGCCACTCGCCCACCCGTGCCAGGATGCGCGGATGGAGACGACCGACGTCACGCGTGCGATCACGGCTGCGACTTCGGTCGCCGTATCGATCGGCCTGCCGGCCGACGACGCGGTCGTTCTGCAGAACTCGAACAAGCTGGCACTGCGGCTGACGCCGTGCGACGTCTTTGCCCGGGTCGCCCATGTGGGACAAGAGGTCGCACAGTTCGAAGTCGAGCTCGCCCAGCGGCTCGCCGAGGCCGGATGCCCGGTGTGTCCTCTGGAGCCTCGGGCGGACCCGCGTGTGTACACGCGCGACGGCTTCGCGGTGACGCTGTGGACCTACTTCGAGCCCGTGACACCTCACACCTCGCCGGTCGACTACGCCAAGGCGCTGGAGCAGCTGCACGCCGGCATGCGCGAGGTCGATGCGCCGGGCCCGAGGTTCACGGACCGGATCACGGAGGCGGAAGAGGTCGTCGCCGACCCGGCCCGCTCGCCGGAACTCGCCGACGTGGAACGCGTGTTCCTCAGCGGCAGGCTGGCGAGCCTGCGACGAGCGATCGACGACCGCGGCGCCGCAGAACAGCTGCTCCACGGCGAGCCGCATCCGGGCAATGTCCTCGGCACGAAGAACGGCCCGTTGTTCATCGACCTTGAGACGTGCTGCCGCGGACCCGTCGAGTTCGACCTCGCCCATGTCCCCGAGGCGGTCTGGGACCACTACCCGAACGTCGACCAAGGGCTGCTGGACGAGTGCAGGCAGGTCGTCCTCGCGATGGTCGCCGCGTGGCGTTGGAAGCGCGGCGACCAGTTTCCGAACGGGAGGCGGTTCGGGGACGAACTCCTGCGCGCACTGCACGACGGTCCGCCCTGGCCGACACTCGACACGCTGCACGAGCGACTGGGCGGCCTGTAGAGACCCTTGGGGGTCATGACGGCTGCACCTCGTCGAAGACCGCGATCGCTTCGGCGGGGTCCGGGCTCACCAGGCGTTCCAGGCCGGCCGTCGTGATCTCGGCCCACTTGCCGGCCCGGGCCAGCATCCGTTCCTCGAAGGCGCGGACGGTCTCGTCCAGGTCTCCGGTGCCGGGGGCGGTGGCGATGGACTCGGCGAGTTCGGCGCCGTCCAGCATCGCGAGGTTCGCGCCCACCCCCAGTGGGGGCATCAGGTGGGCCGCGTCTCCCAGCAGCGTCACCCCGGGGACGTGGGTCCAGGTGTGGGACACGGGGAGGACGTACATGGGGCGGTGGACGAAGGCGGTGCCGCGGCGGAGGAGGTCGAGGACGGGGGCGGACCAGCCGTCGAACAGGGTCAGCAGGCTCGACCGCACGGCCTCGGCGTCGGCCAGGTCCAGGTCCGTGTGCCAGTCCAGCGGGGCGCGGAACTTGCTGTACACCTTCACGTGGCCGCCGCTGTTGCGCTGGGCGACGAGGCTCCGGTTCGCGCCGTACACGGCCACGGAACCGTCGCCGATCAGCCGGGCGAGGTCGGGGTGGCGGGTGTCGACGTCGTCGAGGGAGGTCTCGATCGAGGTGACGCCGGTGTAGTGCGGCGCCACCGGCGAGACCGCCGGGCGGACCCGGGACCAGGCACCGTCCGCGCCGACGACAAGGTCGTACGTCTCCTGTCGCCCGTCCGCGAACTCGACGAGTACGCCGTCCCGGGTCCCCGGCACCACCCGCGTCACGCCCCACCCCCACCGGACGTCGAGCGGGCCCGGGCCGTGTGTGCGGACACGGCCCAGCAGCAGGTCACGGAGTTGTCCGCGGTCGATCTCGGGATTGGCCAGGTCGTCCGGGCGGGGCCGCCAGTCGCGCAGGACGGTCCCGTCCGTGTCCAGGATGCGCATGGCCTGCCCCTCGGGCCGGGACAGCGCCTGGTATTCCGCCAGTAACCCCGCCTTGTCCAGGGCGAGTTGGCCCAGCTTTTCGTGCAGGTCCAGCGTGCCGCCCGGGGGACGGGCGTCGGGGGCGGGATCGCGTTCGAGGACGGTGACGGGGTGGTCGTGGCGGTGCAGGACCCGAGCGAGGGTGAGGCCGGCGGGGCCGCCCCCGACGACAGCGATGCGATGTCTCATGCCGATACACTGTATTGATTCGGGGCGGCGTATCGCAACAGTACGATGCATCCATGACTGTGTGGGACCGTCCGGAGCCGCCGACCCGGCCCGTGCCGCTCGACCGGGAGCGGATCGTCGCCGCCGCCGTCGCGCTGGCCGACGAGGGCGGGCTGGAGGCGGTGTCGTTGCGCAAGGTCGCCGCCCGGCTGAACGCCGGCCCGATGCGGCTGTACGGCTTCATCTCCACCAAGGAGGAGCTGTTCGACCTCATGGTGGACGAGGTCCAGGCCGAGATCCTCCCCGAGGAGCGGCCCGGGGACTGGCGGGAGGCGCTGCGCGTTCTCGCCCACCGCACCAGGCTGGCCGCCCTCCGTCACGAATGGCTGGCCGACCTGCTCGGCGGCCGTCCGACCCTGGGCCCGAACGGCCTCGCCGTGACCGAGGCCAAGCTGGCCGCCCTCGACGGTCTCGCCGACATCGACACCGTCATGCGCGCCGTGGAGACCGTCAGCGCCTACTTCACCGGCGCGATCAGACGCGAGATCGCGAACCTGCGGGCCGAGCGCGCCACGGGCCTGTCCAAACGCGACTGGCAGCGCGCCTCCGGCCCGCATGTGACGAGAATGCTGGCCACGGGCCGCTTCCCGGTGCTGGCCAGAGCCGTGCACGACGGCACGGACGTGGACGCCGAGACAACCTTCGCGATCGGCCTCGACTGGGTCCTCGACGCGGTGGCCGCCAAGCTCGCCCGGCCGCAGGCGTGACCGAACAGGCCAACACCCCAGCCCGGGTACGCCCGTTCGAGGCAGGGCGCGCCTCTCTCGCCGGTCTGCCGCCGCTCCCGGTCGGCTGGGCCGTCCGCCGTCGGGACGCCCTCACCCCGCTCGCCCGGGCCTTCGCCGACACGGTCGCCCGCAGCTGCACGGAGCGGGCCGCGCACGCCCGACACCGACAGCCCGAGGAGCGGCGGACCCGTTGTCAGTGGCGGCGCGTACGGTCGGGGCATGGTTGATCAAAGGCCCTCCGCGTCGTCGATACGCGACTTCGCGACCTGGGAACCCCTGCTGCGGCTGCTGCGCGCCGACCGCGAGAAGCGGGATGCCACCGGATCCGCCGGGTCCACCGGATCCATCCGAGTGGCGGGACGTATCGATCGGTACAGCTGGAGCCTGGATCTACGGCGGCCACACCCGGCGCCGGGCCGGGCCGCCCAGGTCGAGGACATGCAGGAGGAGTTCGACGCGGCGGAGCGGGTGCAGAGCGCGCTCGCGGACGCCGGAATCGACTCCGTCTCCTTCGCCGCGGAGATCCACCGGACCGGACAGGCCGTCCTGCGCCTGTTCGAGCCCGGCCCGGCGGTCGATCCGGGCGTCGGCAACCCGCACCCCGGAGCGCTCCTCCTGGTCGACGGCGCCCTGCCCGAGCCCTGGCGCAGACTCCCCGACCCGGTGACCGGGGCGGCGCCCGCGCCCTCGGCGGACCCGGAGGCGTTGGAGAGGTCGCTGCGCGAGCGGCTGCCCGACGCCATCGGCGCGACGGAGGAGGAGATCGCCGCCACCGAGACCCGCCTCGGGTTCGCCCTGCCCGCCGAACTCAAGGCGCTGTACCGCGTGACCCGGGCCCGTTGGGAAGACCATGGCGGCGACTACGAAGCGGCGGAACGCGAGGCCGAGACGGTCGGTTGCGAGCTCTTCGACCTGGACGGCCTGTACGTCGCCGACGCTTCGTCCCGCCACTTCCGCTGGGGAATCGCGGCGGCGGAAGCCGTCGACACCCCGCCCGACGCGGCGGTGCAGGGTCTCGTCGGCTCACCGGGCTGGATCGCCTTCGGCGACAACGGCGGCGGCGACCGGCTGGCCGTAGACCTGACACCCGGTCCCCGAGGGCACACGGGACAGGTCATCCTGCTCTCCCATGAGGAGGACACCGGCGCTTCCCTGATCGCCGACTCACTCACGGACCTGGTACTGGGCCGGACCGCCGAGGAAGGAGAACCCGCCGGCCCCGAGACGCAGCGACCGCCCCTCGTGGCCCGGGTCAACATCGCCGGCCTGAAGAGCGTCGAGGCCGCCGCGCACCCCCGTCTCGAAGTCCTGTCCATCGGAGTGTTGGACGGTGCGCCGCTCAGCCTCGCCCCGGTCCTCGGGCTGCCCGGCCTGCGGACCCTGACCGCCTACCCCGGCACGCTGGCCGACCCGTCGGAGATCGCCGGGCTCACCGGACTGGAGTTCCTGGAACTCGGCCTGCGGGAATGGCGGGTGCTGCTCGACGCGGACGCCGTGCCACGGGGCCTGTCGGCCGCCGCGATCGTCGCACACGGGGACTGGGACCCGGTGCCGGCCATGGCCCTCGCCAACGAGATCCTCGCCCTTCGGGACCGCCCCCTGATCGTCCAGACGGTCCTGGAAGGAGACGTGTCGGCCAGTTGAGGACACCCGCTAGTCGAGAACACCCGCACCACCGTCCCCGTACCCCGTCCACGCCCGCAGCTTGTCCGGGTTGACCACCAACCACAGGTCGGTGATCAAGCCGTCGCGTACCTGCGCCGCGAGCACGGCGATCGTCGTACCGGCGATCCGGACCGCGACACCGGGTGTGCCGTTGACGTCGTCCTCGACGAGTTCCATCTCGGGTTCCCGGCGCATGAGGCCGAGGAAGAGGCGGGCCACCTTGTCCCGGCCGACGACCGGCCGCAGCGCGGCCCGCACCTTGCCGCCGCCGTCGCTGCGCGACTCGACGTCGGGGTCGAGCAGGGCGACGAGCGCGTCGAAGTCACCGGTCTCGCAGGCCTCGCGGAACGCGGAGACGACCCGCCCGTGCTCCTCGGCGGTACTGCCGCCGGGCGGCTTGCGGGCGAGTCGGTGGCGCGCGGACGAGGCGAGTTGGCGGCAGGCGGCCGGGGTGCGGCCCACCGTCTCGGCGATCTCGTTGAACGGCAGGCCGAAGACGTCGTGCAGGACGAAGGCGACGCGCTCCGCCGGAGTCATCGAGTCCAGCAGCACGAGCATGCCCATGCTGACCGACTCGTCGAGGGTGATGCGGTCGGCGGGATCGTCCGCGCCCGCGCCGCCCGCGCCGGCCCAGGTGCCGCTGTGCCGGACCGGCTCGGGCAGCCACTCCCCGGTGTAACGCTCACGCCGGGCCCGCGCCGACCCGAGCTGGTCGAGGCAGATCCGCGAGGCGACCCGGGTCAGCCACGCGAGCGGCGCCTCGATCTCCCACCGCGCCTCCTCCGACAGGGCGTACCAACGGGCGTACGTCTCCTGTACGACGTCCTCGGCGTCCTGCACCGAACCGAGCATCCGGTACCCGAGGTTGAGCAGTCGGCGGCGCTCGGCCATGAGGGCACCGAGGGTGGGGTCCTGG
The DNA here is from genome assembly GCF_024519455.1 of Streptomyces sp. STR69. Lineage (GTDB taxonomy): Bacteria > Actinomycetota > Actinomycetes > Streptomycetales > Streptomycetaceae > Streptomyces. Next base: position 122,098 of record NZ_JALJRY010000019.1, read on the forward strand.
CCCGGTCCGGGCGGGGGCTGGGGCGGGGTGGGCACGGCGGGGTCATCCTCCCTGGACAGTGGGCTTCTCGGACCCGACGTGCTGGGCGAGCCATTCGTCGAACGTCTGGCTGCCGCGCGGCCCCAACGGCTCGCCGGGGACCGGCAGTTGCCCGTCCCCCGTCATCGCCGCCCCGGTCGCGCCCGGCATCCGCACCGGCAGCAGCAGCCGGCGCTCGTGCCGGGCCCGCAGCAGCCGGCGCACCATGTCGACGAGTTGTTCGACGCGCGGTCCGGCGAGGTCGGGGGCCATGCCCCGGGCGGGGGCGAGGGCGAGTTCCACCAGGTGCCGGGCCACTTCGCGGGCCGCGATCGGCTGGGTCCGCATCCGGGGCACCACCGCGAGAGGCCCCGGGACCCGGTCGAGGGTCTGCGCGGCGAACTCGTGGAACTGGGTGGCGCGCAGCACCGTCCACGGCAGCGGGCCGTTCGCCACCACGTCCTCCTGCCGGAGTTTGCCCCGGTAGTAGCCGAGGCCGACCCGGTCGATGCCGACGATCGACAGCACCACGTGATGCCGTACGCCGGCCCGCGCTCCCGCGTCGAGCAGGTTGTGCCCGACGGTGTCGAAGAACGCGACGGCCTTCTTCGCGCTCGTCGTCGTCACATTGCTCACGTCGATGACCGCTTCCACCCCCTCCAGTGCGGCATCGAGCCCGGCGCCGCCCGCGACGAGGTCCACGCCCCGCGACCGGCTCAGCACCACCGCTTCGTGTCCTGCCACGGCCAGCTCCTCGACCACGTACCGGCCGACCAGCCCGGTCCCGCCCGCCACCGCGATCCGCATACCGTTCCGCTCCTTCATCGGGGGTCACCCCGTCGCGCCGAGAGGGCCGACGCCGGCACTGACACCGGCACCAGCAGCACCGCCGCCAGCAGTACCAGCGCGGCCAGGAAAACCACGTTGAGTACCTGGTCACGGGTGCCGTACATGTCGAGGTGCTGTACGTGGTAGCTGAAGTGCAGCACGTTGAAGACCAGCCACACCGCACCCGTCGTCTGCACCAGCCTGGTGTTCCGCACCTGGCGCAGCGCGACGAGCGTCAGACAGGCCAGCGCGAGGAACATGGCTCCCGCGTCCTTGGCGAGGTGCTCGTTGTAGGGCCCCAACTGGGGCAACCAGCTCAGTCCGAGGCCCGGGAAGTTCGCGTACCACCGCGTCGGCGCGAAATAGGCCCAGGTCCCTGTGTACAGGCTGACCACGGCCAGCAGGCCGAGGCTGACGTACCGGATTCTGTTCATACGTCTACGACGACGCAGCCTCCGAGAATGTCAGGGCAGCTGTCAGGGCCGGGGTCGGCCGGGCGCCTCCCGCACCATGAACACGTCCACCGGATCCTCGTACTCCCCGGTCTCCACGGTGAACCCGTGCCGCGCGTACAGCCGCCGGGCAGGACTCCCCCGCAACACATTCAGCCGCACGACGTGGACACCGTCACGGTCGCACCGCTCCAGCAGCTCGCCCAGCACACCGGACCCGATGCCGCCGCCCTGGAACCCCGGCGCGAGATAGAAGTGCTCCAGCCAGTGGCAGCGGGCGTCCGCGTCCGGCCGTAGCGCCACGCAGCCGGCGAACGCGCCGTCGACCTCGATCACCCAGGTGTGCCCCGGCTCGAACCCGTCCCGCAGCCGCTGCCGCACGCGCCGCTCGTCGTAGCGCCCGAGCCGTTCCAGATCCGCCCGGAGCACGACCGCCCGCAGCTCGGCCACGCTCTCGACGTCCGCCCGCACCGCAGGCCGTATCGCCCAGTCCGCCATGATCACCACGGTAGCGCGGGCCGGAAATCCGATGGATCACCCATCGGCCCGGATGCTGGAATGACGCGATGCACGATGACAACACGTCGCAGGTCATCGACCGCGGACAGCACGAGGGCGCCAAGACGCCCTGGGATCAGGAGACTTGGCGGCACGCGGCCCTCGGCTGGGCCCGGCGCGAACTCGCGGCGCGGGGGCTGCGCGAGACGGGCCGGCTGGGTGTGCGGCTGCGCCCCTGGTCGGTCCTGGTCCGGATCCCCGTCGAAGGATCGAGGGAAGGTCCCCGCCGAACTGCCGTATGGCTGAAGGCCAATCCGCCGGCCGGTGCCTTCGAGGCACCGCTCACCGCCGCACTGGCTCGCTGGGTCCCGGAGTACGTCCTGGAACCCCTCGCCGTCGACGCCGACCGCGGCTGGTCCCTGCTCCCCCACGGCGGCGAACTCTTCCGGCAGGTCCTCGACCGCACCCCCGCCGATCCCCGTGCCTGGGAGGAACCACTCCGCCAGTACGCGACGATGCAACGCGCCCTGATCCCGCACACCAAGGAACTCGAACAACTCGGCGTCCCCAGCGCCCGGACGACGGCCCTCCCCGAAGTCTTCGACAAGGTGGTGCAGTTCATCGAGACCACCACCGAACCGGACATCGCCCCCGCCCAACTGCATGCGCTACGGCCGCTGTTGCGCGAACTGTGCGCCGAACTCGCCGAGTTGGGCATCCCCGACTCGCTCGACCACTCCGACCTGCACGACGGCCAGCTGTTCCACCCGGAGCCCGGCCGTTACACCTTCTTCGACTGGGGCGACGCCGCGGTCTCGCACCCCTTCTGCAGTTTCCTGGTCCCGGCCGGGCGGGTCCGCGAACGGTACGGCCCCGAGGCGCTGCCCCGGCTGCGGGACGCCTACCTGGAGCCCTGGACGGGAAACGGCCACTCCGCCCCGGAACTGCGCCGCGCGCTGACCCTCGCGACCCGGCTCGGCGTCATCGGCCGCGCGGCAGCCTGGAACCGGCACTTCCCCGGCGCCTCCGCGGCTACCCGCACGGCGGGCGCGACGGAGAGCGCCAAGTCACTGCTGAAACTGTCGTCCGACGAGCCCCTGTTGTAGAGAACCCCGTCACCGGTTGGCCGCCAACCACACCTCCATCGAGGCGAGATCCGCATCCGTGATCCCGTACCGATGGTCGACGCGCTGCAGCAGGGCCCGTCCGGGGTGTTGGGCGGTCACCCAGTCGCGGTCGGCGTCCCCGATCTCGTCGTCCACCCAGACGAAGGGCCGGCCGGCGGCCCAGGCGACCAGCAGCCGGGTCTTCCAGTGCAGCCGCCCGCCCGCGCCGTCCCCGACCCCGTCCTCGGCCGGGTCGGGCCAGTCCACCAGGGGCAGTTGGGGCAGACCGAGCCAGGGCGCGACACACGTGTTCGCGTCGTCCATCCAGGTCGTCGCCCACACCAGTTCGCACCGCAACGCCGCGAGCCGTGGTCCGAGCGAGGGGTCGATGCGGGTCAGCAGTGGAGGGGCATCGGCTGCGGGCGGCGCGAAGTCGGAGTCGTACACCGGGTACGGGTGGGACGCGCCGAAGGGCAGCAGTGTCCCGTCGACATCGAGGAAGAGAAGCATCAGGAAGCCCCTCCCGGGTCAACCCTCGAAACCGCCCGCACGCAACAGCTCATCGACCCGCGCCCGATGCGCCTTCTCCCAGTCGTCGAGGGTCTCGCCGGACTCCTTCTCCAGCCGGGCCCGTGCAGCGGTGAGGATCTCCGTCCCGCGGGCGGCCGGTACGACCACGATCCCCTCCTCGTCGGCCACCACGATGTCCCCGGCGTCGACGACGGCTCCGCCGCAGCGCACGCGTTCGTTCAAGGGCCGTACGGCCTTCTTGACGCCCGGGATCGGGATGACACCGCGGGCGAAGACGGGGAAGCCCGCCGCCTTTACCTCGCCGAGGTCACGGATCACCCCGTCGAGGACGAAGCCGGCGATGCCCCGCCGCGCGGCGATGGCGCACACGTTTCCGCCGGCGAGGGCGTAGTCCAGGTCGCCGGACTCCACCACGACGATCGAGTCCGGCTCGGCGCGGTAGATGGCGGCGTGCAGCATGAGGTTGTCACCGGGCGGGCACCGCACGGTGAAGGCCGGTCCGGCGAGCCGTAGCAGCGGACCCCACAGGGGCCGGATGCCGATGTCCATGACCCGCTCGCGGCCGAGGAGTTCGGCGAGAGTGGTGGTGGGGATGTCCTCGAAGTCGGTGGCATCAGTCATGCCCCGGACGCTACCGCCCCTTCGTGGACTGCCGGGGCGGCCGTGTTGACCCAGCGTACGAGTGCCTCGGCGATCCGGTATCCGCTCGGAATCTCGGCCAGGCCCAGGGGCTCCGCGGCGGCCGTCATGATCGTCTGCAGTTTCCTGACCGCCGCCGGAAGCCGGGCCTCGTGGATATTCGATCCGTCGCGCAGGGACAGCGACAGCCGGATGACGTCGGTGAACACCGATTGCGCTCTCTTGAAGGCGAGGATGCGGTCCAGGTCGTCCGCCCAGCCCCGCGCGCTGCGGGGGCGTACTCCACGGACAGCTCTCGCCCAGTCCTCGGCCATACGGCGTTCCTGGTCCGCCGGGTAGGACATCAGGTAGAGGTGGGTGGCGAGGTCGTAGAGCGGGTCTCCCAGCATCGCCAACTCCCAGTCGATGGACCAGAGTTGGTTGAGGGGGTCGAGGACGAAGTTCTCCCGGTGCAGGTCGGCGTGGAGCAGGGAGAAGTCGCGTCGGGTCAGTCCGGAAACGTTCTTTCTGAGCTGGACGAACGCATCGGGGTGGAGGCCGAGGTCCGTGAAGAGCCGCCCGAAGTCCGGGGAGTTCTTCTCGTAGACCTGCTTTTCCACGAAGACGATGAGCCGGTCAAGGAAGTCGTCGCAGTCGCCGTCCTCCGCGCGGTCCTCGACCTCGCAACTGCGCTCCACTTTAAGGGTGTTCGGTGTGACCTGCGCCAACTCCCGGAACAGGTCGACGATCTGACCGTGGACCGCGTCCGGAACCCACCGGTCGTCCCACGTGCGGGACTTGAGGGTGCGGCCCTCGATGAAGACCTGCAGCGCCATGCCCTCCACTTCGTGGATGACGGGGATGCGGCTGATGCGTCCGTCCAGTGCGCGGAGCAGGGCCTCTTCCGATCGGAAGCACCTGCGGTCGAACCACAGGATCCGCTCGCGCGGTTCGCGGAGTTTCACGATCCGCGTCTTGCCCGGCATGGTCAGCACATAGGTCTCGTGGTGGTAGCCCTCAAGAGGGCCATCGACCACGCCGCTTTCGCCGACCAGTTCGGCGGCTCGCCGCCGAACACCGGTGAGTTGGGGTGTCATTCGCTGGGTTCAGCCCGTTCCGGTTGAGCCGATGTAAGGGATGACGCACGTTACTCCAGACGCCTCGAGCGACGCCGGAGAACCCGCCCATTGAAACCGCCCGCGAGCGACGACACATACGTCCGACCGAGGTGACCTGCACTACTGCCCCACTACGCCCGCCGTACCAAGTCGAGTAGGGGCTCGAAGGAGTCCACAACGACCTCCGCTCCCGCTCGGCGCAGCAACGTTTCCTTAGACGGTTCACTCGAATCCTTGGACGGTTTACCCGCGTAGCCGAGGAACGGGATGCCCGCTCTGCGGGCCGCTTCGAAGTCCGTGGGGGTGTCGCCGATCATCAGGGCGTCGGCGGGGGCGGCGCCCATCGTGCGCAGGGCGCGGTTCAGGCAGTGGGGGTTCGGCTTCAGGAGGTCGAGGTCGTTCGTGCGGCCGTAGACGTGCGGGGTGAAGCAGTCGAGCAGGCCCCGGCCGTGGAGGTACTCCGTCACCGTGCGCGGGGAGTTGTTGGTGGCGACGGCGAGATGGACGCCGACGGCGTTCCAGGTGCGTATCAGCGGGTCCGCATACGGGGTGGGGTACGCCGAGTCGACCGCCTTGAGTTCCTGCTGGGTGAGCAACTCCTCCAGTTCGTCGACCAGATCGCTGCGCGGGTGCCGCTTGTTGACCGCGTGCAGGACGACGTGCGGATCGGGGTGCACCCGCTCGCTCTGCGTCAGCAGTTCCCGCAGCCCCTGCCGCTCCAGCCAGGACACGAGGTCCTTCGCCACGTCCTCCGCCGAGAGTCCCGCGAACAGCCGGCAGATCGGGCCGTCGAAGTCGAAAAGGACGAAGCGAGCGCCGGTGATCAATTCGCGTACGTTGCCTGTCTCTTCTGTCACCGGAACAGTCTGCGCCGTATCAGGAGTCACTAGGAGAGTGTCAGGTCCGTCGTGATGGTTTCCCAGAGGGCGTCGAACCACTTCTGTGATTCCTCGACGAACGAGGCGTCGCGCTGACCGGCCTGCTTGAGGAAGGCGAACAGGACGGATCTGGAGCCGAGGGCGTCGTACATCTCCAGGGTCTGGCTGTTGTACTCCTCCTCGCGCTCGTCGAGGACGTAGTAACCGAGCAGCGCCTCCTCGCCGTTGAGCAGGTACAGCTTGATCGGCGGGGTGAAGGGCAGGGCGCGGAAGGTGACGTGGACGTCGATGCCGTGGGTGGCCCGCAGGGCCAGCAGGTTGTGCTGGAGGACCTGGGCCTGGGCGTTGCGCATGGTCAGCCAGCGCTGGTGGACCGGGTTGTCCTCGCCGGGGTTCTCGACCGGGACCGGGAAGGCCAGGGCGATCTCCCGGGAGGGCAGCAGCACCCGGACGTCGATCGAGGCGGGGTGGACCCGGTCCTCGTGGATCAGCCGGAGCGACTCGCCCACGGCCAGCATGAGGCTCTCGGCGGTCAGGCAGGCCGCGTCGACCTTGACGTGGCGCTCGGCGAACGCCTCGGACAGGCGGGGCGCCAGCGCCACCATGGTCGGCTGGGGCTCGTCCGGCCCGGCCGTCGGCTCCGCGATCCTGGGCGGGCTCCCCTTGCTGACATTGGTGAGCAGTCCGGCTTCCTGGAGGACCCGCAGGGCCTGTCGTACGTCGCCCCGGGGAACGCCGAACTCCTCCGCCAGGTCGGCCTGGGTGGGCAGGCGGTCTCCCGCCTTGAGGTCACCGGCACGGATACGGTCCCGAAGGGCGTCGGCGATCTCCTGGGGCGAGAAGCTTCTGCTGCCGTTCACTGCCACGTTCTCCTGGGTCACGACCAAACGGTATAACTCTGCCCCATCTAAGGGGAGTTGTTTGGAACTTGATTGCGAGTAGGTGTGAGTAGGTACCAAATGGGAACAACTTAATCAGAGTTGGCTGCCAACTTCTCCAAGTTGGTGGAAGTTTTGCTTCCGTTGCCCGAAGGGGGAAACACCGTGCCTGCCATCGCCCTCCTGTCCGCCGTCTTCGTCGTCGGCTTCGAACAGATCGTCCAGTGGAAGTTCGGCGCCACCGGCATCATCGGCCTGCTCCTGATCTCCATCGGCATCAAGGCCAAGAGCCCGGCCATCAGCTCCATCGGGGCCGTCGTCCTGGCCCTGCTGTTCACCGGACCCGCTCTGTGATCCGAAAGCCGCCCCCCGGATCAGCCACCGCGGGAGGCGATCAGCTCGTCAGCCTCAGCTCCGAACTGATCGTCTCCCACAGTGCGTTGAACCACAGCTGGGACTGTTCCACGAACGTCGTGTCCCGCAGTCCCGCACCCTGCTCGAACGCGAACAGCATCGACTGGGTGCCCTCGGCGTCGTACATCTCCACCTGCTCCTGGCCGATCTCCTCCTCGCGCTGGCTCAGCGTGTAGTACGCGAATAACGCCTCCGAGCCGTTGAGCAGGTACAGCTTCACCGGAGGCGTGAACGGCAGCGCGCGGAACGTGATGTGGACGTCGATGCCGTGCGTCGCGCGCAGGGCCAGCAGATTGTGCCTCAACACCTGCCCCTGCGCGTTGCGTTGGGCCAGCCAGCGGCGCTGCGGCCGGCCGTCGGCCGGGGAGTCCACCAACGACGGGAACGCGAGCTCGATGTCACTGCTCGGCAGCAGCACCCGCATATCGACCTTGGCCGGTTTCAGTACCCCGGCGTGGATCTGACGCAGCGGCTCGCCGATGGCCAGCGTGAGCGAGACCGCCGTCAGACACAGCGCCTCGATCTCCACGTGCGGCTGCGCGAAGGCCTCCGCGATGCGCGGCGCCAGGCCCACCATCGTGGGCTGCGGCGGAGCTCCGGGGCCGGTCAGGGCCAGCCCGAGGTCGGGGGCCACGGTCGCCGGGCTCCCCTTGGACACATTGGTGAGCAGTCGCTCGGACTGCAGGATGCGCAGGGCCTGCCGTACGGCCCCGCGCTCGACGCCGAACTCGTCCGCCAGCCTGGCCTGGGTGGGCATGCGCTGGCCGGGCCGCAGGACACCGGACCTGATCCTGGTGCGCAGCTCGTCGGCCAGTTCGCGGTGTGACCACTGTGGCCGTGGTGACCTCGACCGTCCATTGACGGTGGCGTGTTCGGGCTCCACGACCAAACCCTACAACTTCTCGCCATCTTTGGGCAGTTCATGGAAAGGTGGTTATGAGACGCATCCAAGAGGAGATAACTAGAGAAGAGTTGGTTACCAACTTAGGTAACTTGGCCGACCGGACCTCTCTCCTGGAGGGGAGCCGAGAGCCCGGTCGGTCGGCACCACCGCACGACAACCACAACTGAACAGCTACGGATGAGTCCACCCACCCGCCGCCAACCGGCCGCACAGCAAGGAGCGTTCAGAAGATGTCCGGGCACCAAGGCCGCCTGGACGTACGCAGCAGGGCGTCGGCCACTCGGGCGGCGCCCGCTCGTTCTTCCCGCACCCGGCCCAGCGCCGCGAGCCGCAGCGCCGAGGCGTCACCGAGCCACAGTGACCCCAACTCCCGGACGTCCAGCGTGAGTTCCGCGCTCTCCGTGGTCGGCGCGCAGGACGCCCCCTGTGCCGAGGCCACCAACCGGTAGCGCCCGCCCGCCAGTCCGGCCCCGTCGGTCACCTCGAAGACCAGCGTGCCCTCCCCCTCGTACGACCGCGCCTCCATGGCCCGTACGACATCCAGGATCCGCACCCACAGCCAGTCCGCCTGGGTCGTGATCGTGGCCGCGCGCGGGTCCGGCAGGAAGTGGGGCAGCAGATCGTCGGGGCAACGCCAGCCCGACTTCACCTTCGTCACCCAGTCGAGCGAGCAGACGTGCTGCCACAGGGCGCGTTCGGCGGCCGGGGTGGTCGCGATCAGCCACTTCACCGTGGCCGTGTCGCCCGGCTGCTTGGCGTCGGTCCAGGTGTCGTCGCAGACGTACGCGGCCAGACCCGCCACCTCGCCGTCGGCCGAGCGGTGGACGGCGTAGAACGGCTCGGTCCACGACGAGCGCGTGAGGGTGACGGCACCCGTGTCGATCTGCCACCAGCGGTCGTCCCGGTTGATCGCGCCGGGCTGGAGACGGCGCAGCCGCTCGTGCAGTTCGGGGCCGAGCTTGCGTACGTCCTCGGCGTCCACCAGGTCGATACGGCCGCCGTCCTCCGGGGCCGACCAGCGCGGGTCCAGGCCGGCGCGCTGGACGTCGATCTCCCACTGGGTCGCGGAGGTGGCGGGGCCGAAGCCGTAGCGGCCGTAGATCCGGTACTCGGCGGCGATGAGGGTGGCGACGACGTCACCGCGCTCCTTCGCCGCGGCCAGGTCCCGGGCCATCATCCGGGTGAGCAGGCCGCGGCGGCGGTGGGTGGAGGTGACGCTGACGTTCGTGATGGCGTCGGCGGGGACGGGGGTGCCGCCCACGGCCGTGAGCTCCTGCGGGAAGGAGCGGAAGGTCGCGACGCAGCGGCCGCCGTCGAAGGCGCCGAGGGTGCGGGGCGGGTCGATGTAGCTTGCGCGGTCCGCGAGTTCCGCATCGGAGACGGTGGGGGTGCGCAGGAAGCCGGTGTTCAGCGCGCGGATCCAGTCGGGGATCTCGGGGGTGGTGATGGGGCGGACGGCGAGGTCTTCTGCACGGCTGGTCATGGGGTCACGGTAGGTCGGTGGGGGCTGGTGTCGCGGGGATTTTTTCGCCCCCGCCGCCCCTGCCCGTCCCGTCCCTGGAGGCTGCCGCCCGCAGACCCCCGCTTCGGCCCTGAAGGGGCCTCGTCCTCAAACGCCGGACGGGCTGATTGATGCCGGCCTGCGTTGGAAAGCCAGGGAACAGGCTGAAAGACAAAGGCCAAGGCCCGCTTAGAAGGCCGCCCGGATCTCCCCGACCTCTCGTCCCCCGCCCAGCACCGCGACCTTCCCGAACTCCGGCACCCGTACGCCCAGCAGGTCCAGCGCCCGCCCCAGCACAGGTCCCAGCGCCCGGCCCGCCCCGTCCTCGATCTTGAAGGCCACGGCCCGACCGTCCGGCAGGGCGACCGCCTGTACGGCCTCGGCGCCCATCTTCGACAGCAGGCCCGGTACCGCGCGCATCAGGAGGGTGTCGGGGCGGCGGGTGCCGGCTACGTACTCGGGGTGGGCGCGCATCGCGTCGGCGACGCGGCGTTCCGGGGAGTCGGGGGCGGCCAGGACGAAGGAGCGGTAGGCGCGGGCGAGGCCGGTGAGGCTGATCGCCAGGAGGGGGGCGCCGCAGCCGTCCGTGCCCACGGCGGCGACCGGCTCGCCCGCCGCTTCTTCCACAACCCTGTGGATAAGTTTTTGGAGCGGGTGGTCCGGGTCGAGATACGACTCCAGCGGCCAGCCCCTCAGCGCGCTCGCCGCCAGCATCGCGGTGTGCTTGCCGGAGCAGTTCATGGCGACCCGGTCGCGCACGGCGCCCGACGCGAGGTACGTCTCCTGCTCGACCGGGTCCAGCGGAAGGTCCGGCGGGCACTGCAACTGCCCTGCTTCCAGGCCGTGTTCGGCGAGCAGTTGGCGTACGAGATCTCTGTGGAAGAGTTCGCCGGAGTGGCTCGCGGCGGCGATGGCGAGGCGTTCGCCGGTGAGGTCGAGGCCCGCGTGGAGGACGCCTGCCGCCTGCATCGGCTTGTTGGAGGAGCGCGGGAAGATCGGAGTGTGCGGGTCGCCCAGGGCGAGTTCCACGGAACCGTCCGCCGCCAGCACCACCAGGCTGCCCCGGTGCCGGCTCTCGACGAAGCCGGAGCGGACCACCTCGGCGAGCACCGGAGGTGCCACAGCAGAACCTTCAGCCGTCACTTCGGGCACCCCTCACACAAGCAGGTCGTCCACCTGCGCCTCGCCCTCACGGTACCTGCGGGCGATCTCCGCGCTGCAGCCGTCGGCCGTGTGTTGGAGGACCTGACGGCGCCGGGACACCTGCTGTTCGTACCGTACGAGCCGGCCCATCGCGGTGGTCAGTTCCAGGTCGGTGCGCGCCTCCAGGTCGGAGAGTTCGACCTCGGCGAGCATCTCGGCGGCCAGCAGCCGGTACTCCTCGCTGTGCGGGGTGCCGAGCGTGACGTGCCGGGCCGAGGAACGGTGCCGGGCGGGTGCGTCGGTGAGGATCTCCGAGAGACGGTCCACCACCGAGGCCGCGCCTGCCGGGGAGCGCCGGGCCAGTTCGGCCCGCAGGATGTCGATACGGCCCTGGAGGAGCCGTCGTACGTAACTCAGGTCGGCCTCGTCGCGCTGGGCGTCGCGGCGCAGCGCGCGCAGTTCCGTGAGGCGCAGTGCGGTCAGGTCGGGTGCGGCCGGTTCGGCGGGCAGCAGCGGGCTGTCGACGCGCTGCACGGGCGGGCGGCGCGTGGCCGTTCCTCCCGCGCGGATCAGCGAGACAGTCCCGGGGGGCCGCCCGGTACTCGGTGTGCTCATGTGCCTCTACCCGTCCCCTCGACCGGCGTGTGGACAGCATCGTGCCACCCCAACTGGCCGCTATGTGACCGAGTGCCCCCGAACGGCCCCAGATGGGGGGTTAAGGAACAAAAATAGGCCCGCCCGGAGTCGTTCTCGTCCGCACGGCATCATGGGACCCATGCGAGCAGTGGTACAGCGGGTGGACGGCGCGAGCGTCGTGGTCGAGGGCGAGACGGTCGGGGCGATCGAGGGCGAGGGCCTGTGCGTCCTGGTCGGCGTCACCCACGAGGACACCAAGGAGAAGGCGGCCCAACTGGCCCGCAAACTCTGGTCGATCCGCATGCTGCACGACGAGAAGTCGTGCAGCGACATTGATGCGCCTCTGCTCGTCATCAGTCAGTTCACGCTGTACGGCGACGCCCGCAAGGGGCGTCGGCCCACCTGGAACGCCGCCGCCCCGGGCGACATCGCCGAACCGCTCGTCGACGAGGTCGTGGCCCAACTCCGCGCCCTGGGCGCCACGGTGGCGACGGGCCGCTTCGGCGCGCAGATGCGCGTCGCGCTGACGAACGACGGCCCGTTCACGGTGGTCGTGGACCTCTAAGGGTTCCAGGGCTCTAGGGTTCTACGACGACTTCCTGGGCCGCGGCCGTCGTGTCGGCCAGCAGGGGCGCGTCCAGGGGCACGTTCCGCTTCACCAGGGCCAGCGCGATCGGCCCGAGTTCGTGATGGCGTACGGAGGTGGTGATGAAGCCGATCTTCCGCCCTTCCTCCCCCTCCTCCGCGAGCCTCAACTCGGTGCCGTGGCCCGGGAGATGGACCTCGCTGCCGTCGAGGTGGAGGAAGACGAGGCGGCGCGGCGGCTTGCCGAGGTTCTGCACGCGGGCGACGGTCTCCTGCCCCCGGTAGCAGCCCTTCTGCAGATGAACTGCCGTGCCGATCCAGCCCAGTTCGTGCGGGATGGTGCGGTGGTCGGTCTCGAAGCCGAGGCGGGGGCGGTGGTGTTCGACGCGCAACGCCTCGTAGGCCAGCAGCCCGGCCGCCGGGCCCGCCTTCTCGGCGTACGACTCCAGGTCGGCGCGCGGGAGGAAGAGATCACGGCCGTACGCCGTCTCGCGTACGACGACGCCGACGGGGACCGGGGCGATGGACCCGGCGGGGAGGTGGACAACAGCGAAGTCGCTTGTCCTGTCGGCGACTTCGACCCGGTAGAAGAACTTCATCGACTCCAGGTAGGCGATCAGCGCGTCCTGGGGGCCGGGTTCGGTGTGCATCCAGACCGTGACGCCGTCGTCGACGAGGTACAGGGCGTGCTCGATGTGGCCGTGCGCGGAGAGGATCAGCGCCTCGGTGGCGACGCCCACGGGGAGGTCGGTGACGTGCTGGGTGAGCAGGAGGTGCAGCCAGCTCAGCCGGTCGTCGCCGGTGACGGCGACCACACCGCGGTGCGAGAGGTCCACGAAACCGGTGCCGTCGGCGAGGGCGCGCTGCTCGCGGAACAGATCGCCGTAGTGGGCGGCGACGCCTTCGTCCACTCCTTCGGCGGAGACGGCGCCGGGCAGGGACAGCAGGGGGCTCTTCATACCGGTAAGCCTACGACTCGGTAATTGAAGACTCAGCCGAAGTCTTGCCGGTCGCTTTCTTGGCCGCGCAGTCCTTGCACCGTCCGAAGATCGCGAAGTGCTTCATGTCCGTCTCGAAGCCGAAGGTGTCGCGCAGCTTGGCCCGGAACTCGGCGGCGACCTCGACATCGGCCTCGATGACGTTCGTGCAGTCGCGGCAGACGAGGTGTATGTGGTGGTGCCGGTCGGCGAGGTGGTACGTCGGCGCCCCGTGCCCGAGGTGGGCATGGCTGACCAGCTGGAGCTCCTCCAGGAGCTCCAGGGTCCGGTACACCGTGGAGATGTTGACCCCCGACGCGGTCTTCCGCACCTCGATGAGGATGTCGTCGGGAGTCGCGTGCTCCAGGGTGTCCACGGCTTCGAGCACGAGCTGCCGCTGCGGGGTCAGCCGGTAACCGCGCTGCCGCAGATCACTCTTCCAGTCAGTGCCCTGGTCAGTGCCTTGGTCCGTGCCTTGGGTGCTCACCACACGTCCAGTCTAGGGGCGGGGCGGACGGAGTCACGGCTTGCGAGACAGAACGCCGTTCATCAGAGCGTCGGCGAGCGCGCTGCGGTAGTCGCGGGTCGCTCGGGCCGACTCGTCGTGTGCCCGGATCTTGTCGTCGAGAGCGGCGAGTGTCGCGCCGATCGCCTCCTGTTCGTCCTGCGGCGGCAGGAGCACGGGTAGCTCGCCCAGGGTGCGGATACTCAGTGACGGGATGACCGCACCGGCCGTGCGTGTCCTGATCCAGTCCTGTGCGATCGCCGCGCTCAGATAGGCGGTGAGATAGGCCGCTCCGACGGGGCCTGCCTCGGGCAGTCTGAGCCGCACCAGGTTGGGGTGGAACAGCCAGCCCGCGTGCTCCCCGGTGACCAGTGCGCAGCGGCCCACGCTGCCGGTCCGGGTGACGAGGACATCTCCTTGGGCCAACTCGTACTTCGCGAGCGTCCGGGCCCGTTCCCCGGAGATCGCGGGTACGGCTGCGGCTTCCTGGGGGACGATCCGACGGCTGCGGAGGTCTCGCGGCAGTACGACCGGCGTTCCGCCGTCCGCCCAGGTACGGCCCTTGTCCTCGGGCCGGCCGCCGCCCGGACCCGCTTGGATGGATGTGCACAGTTCCCGCAGGGGGCTACGGGACCAGCCCTCCGGTGGCATCAGCCCTTCGGTCACCGTCACAGTCCGTACCTCCTGAGCCACCGTGCCACCTCCGCGTCGGCCGCTCCCACACGCTCCTGCTGCGCCTCCATCTCCCTGGCCAGCCTCGCCAGTTGTTCCAGGGCCTCGGCACTACCGGCCGCCGTGACATCCGGGGCCCGACCGGAGACGTGGACATGGCGCGCCGGGTCCAGATTGTGGTCCCGCTGAGCCGTGTCCCGCAGTGACACGGCCCGGCTCAGGCCGGGGGTGCCCGCGAAGACCCGCCCTGTCTCCCCGGCTTGGTACCAGGACACGTATTCCCCGACCAGCCGGGTGATGTCGTCGTCGGACAGGGCCTTTTGGGTCCTGGTGACGTGCTGTCCGAGGTGCGCACCGGCCACGAACAGCACCTCGGGGTTTGCCACCACGTAGGGGCCGGGGGCGCGCAGGAACCAGATGTGGGTCTTGACACCGGTGAGCGCGAAAAGCCCCGCGGGAAGTTCGATCACGCACTCCACCACCCCGGCCTCGACAAGCCCCGCCCGAACGGTTTCGGCGGCGCCCGCGTTGAACGCCGCTCCGGCCGGCATCAACACCGCGGCCCGGCCGTCCGGAGCGAGTCGAGAGACGGCGTACTGAAGCCAGTCGAACTCGGTCCGGCGGGCAGCTCCATAAACCCAGTACGGCGGCGGGGGCACGTCGTCGCGGAGACGTCCGAAGGGCGGGTTGGTCAGGAGCACGTCGAAGCCATCGAAGGGATGGTCGGGGTCGAGCGCGGGAGTGACCGGTCCTTCTCCGAACCGTACGAAACGCTCATGGTGCACCCGTAGATTCATGCGCGCCACCTCTTGTTCCAGAGGCTCCGCCACCCGGCCGCTGACGTGAACCGGCACATCGCCGCCGTGCTCGGCGACGGCGTCCAGGTAAGCGACGAGCAGTTCTCCGGTACGGGCATAGGGGTCGTGGACGCTCAGCGCTCGGGGCCGTACGGCGGCCAGTGCCCTGGTCATGACGCGGCTCACTGACGGCGGGGTGAAGAACACGCCGCCCTCACGGGCGTGAGCGTCGACCCACTGCACGAGCACACGGTCGAACGCCTCCCGGGCCTCCCGCTGAGAGCGCGCGGTGCTTCTGCCGAAGACGCGGGAGAGACCGTGCAGGAGACGGCCGGGCACGTTCTCTCCCGGCAGGTGATGTCTACGGGCCGCCTCGCCGAAGTCGTCCACGGTCCGGATCACGCGGTCGGGTTCCACGATGCGGAGCAGCACGAAGTACAGCAACCATTCGAGGTAGCGGTCCAGCGGCATCGGCCCCCGCAGCCGGTCGGCCTCGGGTCCCGCCAGCTGCTCGATCGCCCGGAGCAGTCCACCGGCCGTCCCTCCGGACAGACCCGTGCGGAACCGGTCACCGTAGGTCGTGCCCACCGGTTCGCCCGGGCGCAGGGCGTTCGCGGGGACGGTCCGGCCGGACAACCAGGCCAGCACCTCGTCTGCGCGGAACTGCTCGACTACGGAGTCCGTGCCCGCGGGTACGGGGAAGTCCTCGTGCCGCCGCTCCCAGTTGGTGACGGCGGGACGCTTCACGCCTGTGAGGCGGGCGATGTCGGGCCGGGAGACGAGCACATCGGTGAACTCGACGTCGGTCACAGCGCCTTCCTCCATCAGAACCTCGGCGGTCTGGTGCCGCCCAGTACGTCCGCCCGTCCCGCGAGCACGGCGGGGAACCGGTCCATGGCCAGTGCCTGCTTGGCCAGCTCAGGGCTGACGTAGCCGAGCACGCGGTAGATGGTGTCATGGTCGGCGGCGAGATGACGGTGGTGGACCGGCTCGTGGTGCGTGACCCGGTTGCGCAGCAAGACCAGCGAGGTCAGGTCCCGGTGAAGGTCGTCGCGGCGTCCTCGATAGTGCGGAAACGCCGAGTGCAGTACCGGCACCCAGAACGTCCGGTCGTAGCCCGAACTGTGACTGATCAACGAGACCCAGAAGCCGAAGGACAGCTTCGCCACCACGTCGTCCGGCGTCGTCGGGCGCGAGCGCGAGTGCCGCCCGAAGGAGCGTTCGGCATCGTCCACCAGCCTGCGTCCGCCCGCGTTCAAGGGCGCCACCACCCACCAGTCCGGCCTGCCGTGATGTCGGACGAGTGCGTTGTGCAGGGCGTTGCGAAGTGCCAGTTCCAGGCAGTGCAGGGGGCCGAGCAGAGTGGCCGACACTTCGGCGTTCCACCAGTACAGCCGCTCCGCGGCCTGGGCGTCACCGTGCGCGGCACGGATGTAGCGCTTCAGTCGCGGTAAGGACAGGTCTCGCACTATCCATTCGGGCAGGCGGTTGGTCATGGTTCCCCCCGCGCGTCCCCGGACGCGCCGTGCTATCGTCGAAAGTGAATGTTCTGGGCTCGCCTCTGCACTGCAAGCCACCCAGAGCACAGCCTCCGGAGCCCCGGTCGCAGGCTTATTGCGACCGGGGCTCCGCGCTTGCACGAGGTCTGGATACTCGCTCCACGAAGACGACATCACTGTAGTGTCGGGCCACACCCATCCGCAACCGCACTGTCATGCTGTGGATTTTGTTAACCCTCAAGGGTGGTCCGAGGGAGGGTTAACAAGCAACGTCCCCCGGGCCTGAGCGGCGCACGAGGGACGTGGAGAACTTGCTGGATACGCGAGGCAGGCGACTGTCGGCTACTTGAAGAAAGCGATCCCGTCGTCCGGCATGTCGTCCGGGAGGGCCTTGGCCCACCGCTCGACGTCCTCCGGGGTGACGACCTTCTTCAGGTGGGCGGACATGTAGGGGCGGAGTTCGACCTCGGGGGTCTGCTTCTCGCCGACCCACATGAGGTCGCTCTTGACGTAGCCGTAGAGGCGCTTGCCGCCGGTGTAGGGGCCGGAGGCGGCGGTGCGGGCGACGGCGTCCGTGACGAGGTCGATCTGGGGCTTCTGCTTGGCGAGGTCGCCGTACCAGATCTCGACCACGCCGTCGTCGCGGGTCATCGTGACCTCGACCTTGCGGTCCGCGTCGATGCGCCAGAAACCGGACTCGGTCTCCAGGGGGCGGACCTTGTTGCCGTCGTTGTCCAGGACCCAGGTGTGGGAGCGGTACTCCAGGAAGTCGCGGCCGTCGTGCGTGAAGGAGACCTCCTGGCCGAAGTTGCACTTCTCGGAGCCCGGGAAGTCGTGGACGCCCGCGCCGGCCCACTCGCCGAGCAGGAAGACGAGGGGGACCAGGTCCTTGTGGAGGTCGGAGGGGATCTCGATCATGACGTCAGCAGTTCCTCGGTGGGTGTCAGCGCTGGCCCTGGTACAGCTTCTTCACGGTCAGCCCGGCGAAGGCGAGGACGCCGACGCAGACCAGGACCAGCAGGGTTTCGAAGAAGATCTCCACGAGTGCTCCTTGAGCGATGCGCGTATTCAGGGCCGGGCCCCAGCTTAGTCGGCCGGGGCCCGGTGCTCTCTGCGAGGTGCGGCTCAGCCCAGTAGCTGGCTCTGGAGCGTCAGCGTCTGCTCGAACGGGACCGCCTTCGCCGTGCCCTTGCGGGACTGGACGACCAGCGCGAGGGTGTCGCCGGCCGAGAGGTAGGCCTGGCGGACGTCCTCGGCTCCGTACGGCTTGTCCTCGGTGTAGGCCGAGGCCTTGACGTTCCCGGCGAGGATCTCGGACTTGACGGTGTCGTCGTAGCTGGTGACCGGGGCGCCGGTCAGGGCGTAGACCGGGCTGTCGTACGAGATGAGACCGGGCGAGAACAGTTCGTCCGCGGCGATCGCGGTGTCGAACTGGAGCAGGTAGATCCGGGTGTGTGTGCCGTCCGGTGTGGTCCAGCCGTCGGCCGCGATGTGCCGCAGGCCCTCGTCGGTCAGCTTCTGGGCCAGTGTCTTGCGGTCGTCGGCGTCGGCGTACTGCGCGACGAATGCCTTCGCCGGCAGCCAGCCGTCCGTGCCGCGCAGCGACGCGTCGGCCTTCGCGCCCTTCGGCGCCGGCAGGAGCAGCGCGCGCAGATCCGCGTAGTGGGCGTTCGCCTTGTTGGCCGGGGCGAACGGTCCCGGGCTGCCCGAGGGCAGGGGCGGCTTGGTGATCTTCGGGTAGTCCCAGCGCCCGTCGGACGCGGTCGCGAGCCCGGGTACGTCCGTCCGCTTCATCTGCGTGATCCCGTACGCCGTCCCCGTCCCGGCCACCGCGAACACCACGACGGCGGCAGTCCAGCGAAGCGCTGCGCGCAACACCCGACGGTCCTTCTTGCGCACAGGGGGCTCCGCCCCGGGCACCAGAGGGGGCGCTTCAGGCATGGGCGGAATCACGACCGGGACAGCGGGCGAGGCCACGGCCACGGCCAGAGCAGCGTCCGGGGTCTCAACCGGGGTCACGTCCGAGGTCGGGGGCACGGTCGAGGCCGGGGGCACGGTCGAGGCCGGGGGCACGGTCGAGGCCGGGACTGGAACCGCGTCCGAGGCCAGGGTCGGGGTCGTCGGGACTGGAACCGCGTCCGCGTCCGAGGTCGGGGTCGGGGTCGGGGTCGGGGTCGCAGCCAGAGCCTCGTCCGGCACCGAAGTCGGGACCTCGGCCGGGACCGCGCTCGAAGCCACAACCGGGGCCGGAGTCCCGTCAGAACTCGACGCCGCGCCCGAAGCCGGTGCCAAGGCCGGGACCGCATCCGAGATCGCAACCGCGTCCGGCGCCGGCGCCGATGCCGATGCCGATGCCGGGATCTCGGCCGGGACGGCGGCCGGAACCGTAGCCGAAGTCACCGCCGGGGTCACGGTCGAAGTCACCGCCGGGACCGCGGCCGAAGTCGGCGTCGGGGGCGCGGTCGACGGCGTCGGTTCCTGGTGTTGTTCGGTCATACCGCTTCCCCCGTCGTCTTGATTCGATCGAGCTGGCCGGCCATGAACGACGCGATCTCCTTCGTGTCCATCGCCTTGGTCCCGGACGCGTTGAGGGTGATCATGACGTTGCTCACGGACGCGAAGCAGACCATCGCGGTGAGCTTCTCGCCGGCCTCGTTCTTCGGCAGGAAGCACTTCGCGGCTTTGTGGCGCGGGACAGCCGGCCCCTTGCGGAACACGCTGACCGTGTCCAGGAGTTCGTTCTCGTACGCGGTGATCTCCCGTGCCGCCTTCTCGTCCATCTGCGCCAACTGGACCTCGACGGTGTAGGTGTTGACCTCCTGCGCGGCGGGATAGAGGTAGCTGCGCATGGCGATGCCCTTGATCTGCTCCCGGTCGATCGCCTTCTCCAGCTGGAGCCGCTCGGAGCGGGGCAAGCCGCTGATCTCCTGCTTGCGCAGGGCCGTGGCCTCGCGCCCGGTGAGCTCGGCGTCGGCCCCGAACTCGGCGATGTCCGGCCCCCGCACATACCCGCTCGCGCTGTACGGCTGGAGCACCGCACGCAACCCCTTGGCCGGCAGCGCCTTCGGCTCCGCCGCGTCCTTGGGGAACTTCCAGACGGGGGCGCCCGCGTCCCGGTCGGCGCCGTTCACGGTCACCACCGTGTATCCGACCCCGCCGACGACAGCGAGGGCGAGCACCGCACAGCCGACAACGGCGGCGATACGACGCCCGCGGGCGCGGCTCTCCGGAGTCCCGGGTGCGCCACCCGCAGCAACTACCGTCT
This sequence comes from Streptomyces sp. STR69, assembly GCF_024519455.1. Classification (GTDB taxonomy): domain Bacteria; phylum Actinomycetota; class Actinomycetes; order Streptomycetales; family Streptomycetaceae; genus Streptomyces. The sequence continues at coordinate 141,921 of NZ_JALJRY010000019.1, forward strand.
CGGTCACGGGAGTTGTCGTGAGTGCGGCCGACTCCACCGGCCCGACCTCGCCGAACTGGTTCTCGGTCACAGCCGCTCCATCTGCCGCTCGGCCAGATCCATGATCGCCTTCTTGGAGACCGGCTTCGTGTCGTCGATCCACATCTCCAGAGCGATGTCACCACGCCAGGCATGCGCCTCGGCCTGGTACTTGTCCAGGTAACCGGCCTTGTGCTCCGGGGAGTTGTGGACGTACACCATCCCGTCACCGGTGCCGGGGATCGGCCATTGGTCGGTGTCGGGCTCGCGTTCGGCCCAGTAGTACGCGTTCTTCGCCGCGCCGGAGGCCGCGAGATCCACTTCCTGGCGGTACTGCACGAGCCTGATCTCGACGTAACGCGTGCTGGTCACTTGCCAGTTGATGACGGCCGCGCGCCGGAACTGGGCCATGCCGAGGTCACCGAAAGCCGTGTCCGGCTTGTCGTACGTCTCGGCGTACGCGTCCAGGCTCAGCCAGCCGTCCTCGCCCAGGGTGTTGTCCGCCGCCCGCGCCCCGCTCGGCCTCTTCAGCAGGAGCTTGCGCAGGTCGCCGTCGACCTTGACCTGACGGTCCTGCGTGGCGGACAGGGGCTCGGGAGCGGGGCCCTTCGCCTGCGTGAGCACGGGCTGCGAGAGCGAGGGCAGCTTGTCGGGTGTGCGGTCCGCCTGCACCAGGAAACCCGTGCAGGTACCGGCGACGACACCGAGCACCGCGGCGACGGCGATCAGGAGTGTGGTGCGGCCACGGCGGCGCGGCGGCCGGAGCACCTCTTCGACTGTCTCTTTTTCAGTTGGTTCTTCCGGTACTTCTGGTGCTTCCGGTACTTCTGGTGCTTCCACAACGTCCCCCACGGACCATGGCATGCGCATTCCATATGCGCGCACAGGAGACTCGTGGTCATTGCAGGGAGTTGTAAGGAAGTTGATTACGATTCGGTCATGGCGAAGAAGCTCGTGATCAAGGTGACCGCGGGGGCCGACGCCCCCGAACGCTGCTCACAGGCGTTCACGGTGGCGGCGGTGGCCGTTGCCAGCGGGGTGGACGTCTCCCTGTGGCTGACCGGCGAGTCGGCGTGGTTCGCGCTGCCGGGCCGCGCGGCCGAGTTCGAACTCCCGCACGCGGCGCCGTTGCCCGACCTGATCGACTCGATTCTCGCGGCCGGCCGCGTGACGTTGTGCACGCAGTGCGCGGCCCGGCGGGACATCACGGAGAAGGACGTCATCGAGGGCGTACGGATCGCTGGCGCGCAGGTATTCGTACAGGAAGCGATGGCCGACGAGACGCAGGCGCTCGTCTACTGAGCCTGCCCCTTCACCGAGCCGACGAACTCCGCCCAGGCGTCCACACCGAAGAGGAGGGTGCCGTGGGCGGGGTTCTTGCTGTCGCGGACCGGGACGAGGGCGGGGAGGTTGGGGGCGAACTCGACGCACTCTCCGCCACTCGTGTTGCTGTAGCTGCTCTTGCGCCAGTCTGCGGTGCTCAGGAAGTCGTCGGAGACCTCGATGCAGTCGCCGCCACTCGTGTTGCTGTAGCTGCTCTTACGCCACGTCACACCGTTCAAGTCGATGGCTCGCACGGGACTTCCTCCAACATCCGCAGGATGAACTTTCGCGACTCGGCCGGGGACAGCGCCTGGTCACGCACCGAATCGTACCTACGTTGAAGCTCCTCAACTGAGGCGTTTTCTTCGATCAGTTCACCGCGGAGGTCGTTCTCGGTGTAGGCGACCGTGCGACCATCCAGCAGCCGCAGGAACTTCACGGCGGTGTTCATCAGGCCGTGCGGGCCAACGCTGAACGGCAGCACCTGGATGGTGATGTTCGGGCGTTGCGCCATCTCCGCCAAGTGCTCCAACTGTTCCCGCCACGCCCTCACATCGTGCAGGGGCGTGCGCAGCACAGCCTCGGAGAGAACGGCTCGGAACGAAGGCGCGTCCTCCCCCTCCAGCAACTTCCTTCGCCCTCCGCGTGCCTCGACCTGCTGGTCCAGCTCGTGGCTCTTGAGCCAGCCCACAGCGAGCGCCTCGCGCACGTACCCGTCCGTCTGGAGCAGGCCGGGCGGGGCGCTCACGGCGTAGTGCCACATGCTCACCGCCTCGGCCTCAAGCATCATGTACCGGCGGTACTGCTCCTTGAACTGGGTCGGGTCGCCAACTGCCAACTCCCACAAGGTGAGTAGCAGCGGGGCCGTCCCGTAGTACTGGTCCAGCGCCTGTACGACCTCGGGACCGCCCAGCGTGCCCCCTCGCTCCATCTTTCCGAACAGTGACGCGTCCCACCGCACCGCCTTCATCAAGTTCCGCAGGGTCAGGCCACGTTCGACCCTCAACCGCCGCAACTCCTCGGTGAACCGCTTCCTGGGCTCATGGCTGCGTTCCGTGACCACCAGCCGTTGCGGCATGACGACCTCCTGTGGAATTTGTGGAATTTGGCGCGCCCCGTGCGGAAGTTGAGCCCGTTGGCGCCGCTTTCGCCTCCGACCTGGGTCATCCTCGTAACACCCAGAAATATACAGAGTAGTTCAACTGTCGCATTCTGTATGGAAGTTACACAAAAAGGAGGAGCCGATGGAAACCGGAGCGCTGCTGTACGACCCGGCCACCGACAAGGTCGGCGAGTACCAGGACAAGTCGGGGCCCTACGCCCTGCTGCGCCCCGTCGGCGGTGGACGCGAATGGCAGGCCGACCCCGCCTCGCTGCGACCGGCGACGGACCAGGAGCGGCTCAGCGCCGGGGTCCGCGCCGCCAACTCCCGTGCGCGGACCGACGGTCCGTTCCTGGTCGCCGCCCCGCCCCGGCCCGTCGACGACTGCGACACCTGCGCGGAACTCGCCCAACTGCGGTCCACCGCACGGACGGAACACGACTACAGCACCGAGACCGACGCGAACGTCCTGCTGCGCAAACACCGCAGCGAGGCCCACCCCGCATGAACCGCCCGCTGCCCCACCAGCTGATCCAGGTACTCCCGGTCCAGGCATGCCCGCCCCCGCTCATGCCGCCCGTACGCCCGCCGGAACCACCACCGGCCGCACCCGCACCCACGCCCCGGGCCCGCCGCCCACGACGGTTCCGGACCCCCCGCGCCCTCCGCGACGACGCCTTCTGGACCGGCGTGCTCACCGCGCTCTGCATCGGCGGACTGCTGGTGGCGATCCTCGCCACCAGCTGACCGCCTGCCCCCGGCAGGCCTTGGTATACGTGGAGGCTTGACTTCAAGCGCTTCAGGTATCGGAGGCTCCTCCCATGGCAGCAGCGACCAGCGAGCAGGCAGCGGATCTGACCGTTCAGGAGATGGCGCGACGGTCCGGTTTCAGTGAGCCCACGCTTCGCTACTACGAGAAGATCGGCCTGCTGGGAGAGGTCGCCCGGGACGAGTCCAGTGGTCATCGCCGGTACGGGCCGGCGACCGTGGCCCGCGTCGAGGCACTGTCCTGCCTGCGCTCGTCGGGGGTCACGGTCAGCGGGATGCGCCGCTATCTGGACCTGCTCGCCCAAGGGAACTCCGCGGCGGCAGATCAGCGGGATCTGTTCGCCTCGCAGGCGCAGAAGCTGGCCGCCGAGATCGGGCGGCTCCAGCTGCGCCTGACGTATCTGCGACGGAAGGCGGATCTGTGGGACGCGCGGGTCCGCGGGGACGCCGCCGCCGAGAACCGCGCGACCGAAGCGGTTCTGCGCGTACTGGAAAAATTCACCCACTGAAGGACTGAATCCGATGGGCACAGACGATCTCACCGCCTCCTCCCCCGGCAGCGGGACGGTACTGGTCACCGGCGGTACCGGCCTCGTCGGCGGACACTCGGTCGCCCGGCTGCTGCGCGAGGGGTACCGGACCCGAGTGACGGTCCGGGGGCCAGAGCAGGAGGCGGGGGTACGGGCGGCCGTACAGCAGGCCGGGGTGGATCCGGCGGACCGGCTGGAGTTCGCCGTCGCCGACCTCGGCGCCGACGACGGCTGGGGGGAAGCCCTGCGCGACGTCGGTCACGTGCTGCACCACGCGTCGCCCTTCCCCTCCACCGCGTCGGCGACCGAGGACGCACTCGTCGTCCCCGCCCGTGACGGCACGCTGCGGGTCCTCTCCGCGGCCCGGAAGGCCGGGGTCGCGCGGGTCGTGATGACGTCCTCCTACGCCGCGGTCGGATACACGCCGAAGCCCGGCAACCAGTACACGGAGGCGGACTGGACCGACCCGGACACCGAGGGCCTGCCCGCCTACCACAAGTCGAAGATCCTCGCCGAACGTGCGGCCTGGGACTATGCCCACGCGCACGGCGACATCGAGCTGACCGTCGTCAACCCCACCGGCATCTTCGGCCCCCAGCTCGGCACCCGGCCGTCCGGCTCGGTCGGTCTGGTCAGGGCCATGTTGACCGGGCAGATGCCCGCGGTGCCGATCATGTACTTCGGCGTCGTCGACGTACGCGACGTCGTGGACCTGCATCTGCGGGCCATGCTGCACCCGAAGGCGGCGGGCGAGCGTTTCATCGCCGTCGGCGGGCCGGCTATCAGCTTCCTGCGCATGGCGCAGATCCTGCGGGAGCACTTCCCCGCCGCAGCCGACCGGCTGCCCTCCGTCGAGCTGACCGTCGAGCAGGTGCGCGAGGCCGCGAAGACACAGCCCGCCCTGCGGGACGCGGCGGCGCTGGGGGGCCGGATACCGGTCATCAGCAATGAGAAGGCCCGCTCGATACTGGGCTGGGAGCCTCGGGACGTCACCGAGACGATCGTGGCGACCGCCGACAGCCAGATCCGGCGGGGCCTGTGAGCGCGCGCACCTACGAGAGGAACTCCCGATGTCCCGAGCTGTCGTCCTGACCGGATTCGGTCCGCCCGCCGTTCTCGAACTCCGCGATGTGGAGGTCGGATCGCCCGGCGCCGGTCAGATCCGCGTCGCGGTGACCTTCGCCGGGGTCGGTCCCACCGACCTCGCGATCCGCGCCGGGAAGGTGAAGGCCTTTCCCGCAGGACCGGGAACCACGCTCGGGTTCGAAGCGGCCGGCGTCGTCGACGCGGTCGGCGCCGGGGTGGACGACGTGGTGCCCGGCCAGGAGGTCGCGGTCTTCCTGCCTCGGCTCGGCGGGTACGCCGACCACGTGCTCGCAGAGCACTGGGTGCCCAAGCCCGCCTCGGTGACCTGGGAGGACGCAGCGGCCCTGCCCGCCTCCGGAGAGGCGGCGGCTCGCACGCTGGCTGAGCTTGAGCTGCGGGAGGCGGAGACCTTGCTCGTGCTCGGCGGCCTCGGTTCGGTCGGCAGGATCGCCACCCAACTGGCGGTCGGCCGGGGAGCCCAGGTGATCTCGGGCGTGCGGGCCACGGACTTCGCCGCTGCCGAGAAGCTCGGCGCGGTGCCTGTCGCCTACGGTCCGGACCTGCTCGACCAGGTGCGTGCGAAGGCCGGCCCGGTCGACGCCGTACTCGACGCGGCGGGCAGGGGCGGCCTGGAGGTGGCGGTCGAGCTGGCCGGCGGAACGGAACGGGTGATCACGCTCTCCGACCACCGTGCCGCGCAACTCGGCGTCCGGCTCTCGGGCCCCGACCCGCTCCGCATCCCGGCCGCGCTCGCGGAGGCCATGGCAGCGCTCACTACTGGTGCCCTGACACTCCGGCCGCGGATCACGGTGCCGCTGGCCCAGGCGGCCGACGTCCACGCCCGGCTGGAGGACGGCCGGGTCCGCGCGAAGGTCCTCCTGGCCATCTGAACAGGGCCTACTCCTGTCGCCACAGGCAGAACGGATGTCCCGCCGGATCGAAGAAGACCCGTACGTCGTCCTGGGGCTGGTCGGCCGCGAGCGTGGCACCCTCCGCCACCGCCCTCGCCGTCTCGCCCTCCAGGTCGTCGACCTCGATGTCCAGGTGCAGCATCATCTGCTGCTCGCCGGGCCTGCGGGTGGGCCATACGGGCGGGACGTACTCCGGCTCGGTCTGGAAGGAGAGGCCGGTGCCGCCGTCGGACGGGCCGATGAGGACCCAGTCGGGTTCCTCGGCCCGGATCTCGTAGCCGAGGAGGCGGAGGTAGAAGCCGGCCAGCTCGTGCGCGTCATGCGCGTCGAGCACCACGGTGGACAGTCTCGTAGGCGACATGCCCGCCCTCTACCCACCCGCCCTACGGCCTGCGCTTCTTGCCGTCCAGCTCGTCCCACCACTCGTCGGACTTGGGGTCGCCGGACGGGTCGTCCCACCAGCGGTCGTCGGGGCCCCGGCGGTTGGCGACCATGGCGGCGACGGGCGGGATCACCATCGCGACCACGCACATCCCGACGGCCGCGGGCACCGACCAGATCCGCACGACTCCCCAGGCCAGGACGAAGAGCCCGATGCAGATGCCCATCATGACGAAGTAGGTGCGACGGCGGCGTGCCAGCATGTTTCCAGGGTAGGCCTGGGCACGCCAAAGGGCCGCACCTCGGAAGAGGTGCGGCCCTTCGACAGTCAGTCGGCGATCAGACCGCGATCGCCACCTCCGCCAGCCCGCCCGTCTGGGCGACGACCGTGCGGTCGGCGGTGGCGCCCGGAACGAGGGCGCGGACGGTCCAGGTGCCTTCGGCCGCGTAGAAGCGGAACTGGCCCGTGGCGGAGGTCGGGACCTCCGCGGTGAACTCGCCGGTCGAGTCCAGGAGACGGACGTAACCCGTCACCGGCTCGCCGTTGCGCGTCACCTGGCCCTGGATGGTGGTCTCACCGGGCTTGATCGTCGAGGCGTCGGGGCCGCCGGCCTTCGCTCCACACATGGTCTGTCCTTACGGGGTTGGGGCTGGTCGGGTGCTTACTTGTTGGCGCCGAGCTCGATCGGGACGCCGACCAGGCTGCCGTACTCGGTCCAGGAGCCGTCGTAGTTCTTGACGTTCTCGACACCGAGCAGCTCGTGCAGCACGAACCAGGTCAGGGCCGAGCGCTCGCCGATACGGCAGTACGCGATGGTGTCCTTGGCGAGGTCGACCTGCTCCTCGGCGTAGAGCTCCTTGAGCTCGTCGTCCGACTTGAAGGTGCCGTCGTCGTTGGCGTTCTTCGACCACGGGATGTTGCGGGCGGACGGGACGTGGCCCGGGCGCTGCGACTGCTCCTGCGGGAGGTGGGCCGGGGCGAGCAGCTTGCCGCTGAACTCGTCGGGGGAACGGACGTCGACCAGGTTCTGCGAGCCGATGGCCGCCACGACGTCGTCGCGGAAGGCGCGGATCGACTTGTTCTGCGGCTTGGCCTTGTAGGAGGTCTCGACGCGCGCGGGAACCTCTTCGACCAGCTCGCGGGCGTCCAGCTCCCACTTCTTGCGGCCGCCGTCGAGCAGCTTGACGCTGTCGTGGCCGTAGAGCTTGAAGTACCAGTACGCGTACGAGGCGAACCAGTTGTTGTTGCCGCCGTAGAGGATCACCAGCGTGTCGTTGCCGATGCCCTTGGCCGAGAGGAGCTTCTCGAAGCCCTCCTGGTCGATGAAGTCACGGCGTACCGGGTCCTGGAGGTCCTTGGTCCAGTCGATCCGGATGGCGTTGCGGATGTGGTTCTTCTCGTACGCGGACGTGTCCTCGTCGACCTCGACGATGGCGATGTCCGCGTTGTCGAGGTTGGCCTCGACCCAGTCGGCGTCGACCAGGACGTCACTGCGGCTCATGCTTTTCTCCTCCGGGGCAGTTACGGCGGTGCGGTGCGTGAGAGAGGGGTGCGCGGCTCGCGCGGGTGCCCTGAGATCAAGGGCACGGGGGAAGACGGAAGCCTGCGCTTCCGCTCAGAAAGTGCGACAGAGCATGGCGGCGACGCGGCACAGGTCCACTGCCCGCCGCTTCGTGAGATCCGCCTGTTGCCTCATAGGGTCGATCGTAGGGACGGACGACGGAACATGTCACCGGTGTGTCGTATTTTGAGACGCGATCGTCCGTGATGTGAGATCGGCCGACCGATAACAGCCCCGTCGCCGGTTGTTCGCGCGCCCTCGCCGTCCTCGCAACTGCCGTACGGACACCGGCGTCTCGCTCCTCGGACAGCCGCCGTCCGCCGGACCTCGTCCGTCCTACCCGGCCAGCCGGACGTTCGAACCCTTCACCTTGATCTCCACACCGTTCTTCGCCGCCTGCACACTGGCCAACTTCACCCCGCCCGGCAGCTGGTCGATCGTCTGCTGGAAGTCGGTGATCGAGCGGATCCGGGAGTCGGCGAGGTCGACGACCAGCTTGGGCAGGTTGTCCGCGTGCACCTTCACGGTGTCGCCGTCGACGGTGACCGTACTGAGCACCGGGTACGTCGTCTCCTGGCCGCCGACCGAGATCTTGACGTCGACCTTGATCTTGCCGTCGCCGCCGTCGGAGAGGTTGACGACCTGGGCGTCGACCCCGGTGAAGATGTTCGTCGGTTCGGACTTGGCGGCCTTGAGCAGCTGGTCGTAGGCGATGCTCGCGGAGCCGGTCGCGCTGGCCGCGGTCGCGGTGCTGTAGCCGTTGGAGAACTTGACGTCCTTCATGTCGGCCTTGAGGTCGTCGATCCGGATCGTGGAGGTGCCGCTGCCGGTCGTGTTCGCCGTCGTCGCCTCGTAGGTCTTGATGCCGAGCTCGACGTCGTCCAGTTCACCGGAGGCGACCTGGGTGAGGAAGGGGAAGCCCTTGATGGAGACGTCGGGGGTCGAGGCGAGGTTCTCGCTCGTCTTCACCTTGCCCGCCGCCTCGTCCTGCGCGAAGTAGACCGCGACGCGGTCCACGACCACGAACAGGACACCCAGAATCACCACGACGGTCAAAAGTATTCGTAGCCCACGCATTTACGGTGTTCCCCCACCTGGCAGTCGTCGAAGAAAGCGGTGCAACGACCGGGTGGCCGCGAATCGCGAGCGTAGTCCCGCGAGTTGCGTGCAGTGGGAAATTGTCGATCACCTGTGACAGGGCCGCCGCCTACACCAGCGCGCGCCCCAGTACGTAGACCGCCGGAGCCGCCGCGGCGAGCGGGAGGGCCACACCGGCCGTGAAGTGGACGAAGCGGGACGGGTAGTCGTAGCTCGCCACGCGGTGGCCGATCAGCGCGCAGACCGCCGCGACCGCGCCGAGCAGCGCGCCCTTCGCGCCGAGGCCCGTCATCCCGCCGACCGCGATGCCCGCACCGGCGGCGGCGAGGAGGGAGACGACCACCGACGCCACGGTCGGCAGCGGGAGCGCGCGGGCCAGGATCGCGACCGCCACGGCAGCCGCGCCGACGGTGACCGCGTCCGGGTCGGCCGCGAGGTGGCCGGTCGCGACGATGGCCAGGGCCGCCGAGGCGACCGTCGCCATCAGGCTCGTGATCCGGGTGTCCGGGTCGGCGTGCGAGCGCAGCTGCATCACGAGGGAGAGCAGGACCCAGACGCCGAGGGTGCCGAGGATCGCGGCGGGGCCGTTGTCCCGCCCGGCCGCCAGCAGCGCCACGTCGGCGACGAGCGCGCCCGCGAAGGCCAGCGCGATGCCCTGCCGGGCGGGCCACATCCCGTTCAGCCGGAACCAGCCCGCGGCCGTGACCGCCTGGAGCACGACGAGCGGTACGACGAGGGCGTACGACCCGATCTGCGCGGTGACGGAGAGGAGGAGCGCCAGGAGGGCGGTGAGGCCGGCCGGCTGCATCCCCGGCTCGATGATCGGCGAGCGGCCCTCCAGCCGGGCCCGCTGGGCGTCGGTGATACGGGCGTTCCCGGCGAGGGAGGGCGGGCCGTAGCCGACCGCCTCGTCCGTGGCGGGGGGAGCCGGGGGCGCGGTCACGGGGCCCTGCCCGTAGGAGTCGTAACTCGGCGTCTGCGCCTGGTAGTTCTGCGGCGGGAAGTACGCCAGGTCGGACGCGGAGGGTCTCGACTGCTGGACCTGGGTGTCCCAGGTCTGGCCCTGCCACTGCTGGGTGTACTGCTGCGCGGCCTGCGGGTCGTCGTACGCCTGCTGCTGCCCGGGCCAGGCCTGCGCCTGCGCCTGTGCCTGTGCCTGCTGCTGGGCCTGCTGCGGCTGTTGCTGCTGGGCGTAGGGGTCGTAGCCCTCGCCATAGCCCTCGTACGGCTGGTTGCTCATCGCTTCGCTCATCCTCCTGCGAACGGCGGGAGCACCTCGACCGTGCCGCCCTCGGCCAGCCGTACCGTCTCATGCCCGCGGGTGCCCACGGGGTCACCGTCGACGAGGAAGGAGCATCGCAGCAGTACGCGGGCGAGTTCCCCGGGGTGTCGCTCGCGCACCTCGGCGAGGGCCTCGGCGAGGGTGGCCGCGTCGAACGGCTCCTCGGCGATCCCGGCCGCGGCCTTCGCGGCGGCCCAGTAGCGCACCGTGACCTTTGGCATCCGCTTCCTCAATCGATCGGGGGCTGCAACCGCCAGGCTAGCTGTCCTGTGAACCGGCCCAGCGCCCGATGCGGGCCAGGAGGTCGTCGCCGGCCGCGTGCTCGGCGTGGCCCATGCCGGGCTCCAGCCAGAGTTCGGCGTGGTCACCGGCGGCTTCGGCCAGCATGCGGGGGTGGTCGAGGGGGAAGTAGCCGTCGATCTCGCCGTGCACGACGAGGAGCGGGGTGGGCGCGATGCGCGGGACCGCCTCGACCGGGGAGAGCGGGACGGGGTCCCAACCGCCGCGCTCGATACGGGTCTTGAGACCGAGGCGGCCCACCAGGCGGCCCTCGGGGCGGGTCACCAGCCAGTGGAGTTTCCGCATGGGGGCCGTGCCCCGGTAGTACCAGCGGGCCGGCGCACTCACCGAAACCACCGCGTCCGTGTGCGCTTCTGTGCGCCCCCTGCGCCCCTGACCGTCCGCGTCACCCTCCGGGCCGTAGAGCGCCGCGTGCCGCAGCACCACCGAACCGCCCATCGAGAAACCGACAGTGACCACGCGCGCGTGCCCCTGCTCCCGCGCCCAGGCGACCGCCGCGGCCAGATCGAGCACCTCGCGGTCGCCGACGGTGGAGCGTCCGCCGGACCTTCCGTGGCCCCGGAACGAGAACGTGACGACGGCCCCGTACTGGGCGAACGCCTCGACCACCCGGCGCACATGCGGCTTGTCCACGTCGCCCGTGAAACCGTGCGCGACGACGAACACCAGGTCACCGGAAGATGGCGCGGAGGCGTCGTATACGGCCGCTGCCGGGTCGTATACGGAATCGATCGTCACCCCGTCGTCGGTGTGCAGAAACGTCCGCAAAGGTGTACGTCTGATCGTCTCAGAGTTCGGACGAACGGTGGATCGTGCCACATGACCTGCCGTACCAGCGCTCATGTGGGCTATTCTGCTCGACAGAGGACTCGGGCAGCGAAGCCCCCGGGTCCTTTTGTGCTTCCAGGAGCGTTGTATACGAAGCGGTACACCACGGGAAACCACAGGTGGCCGCAGGTCATACAGGGCCCCCGGGACCGCAAACGCTGTGCCGCACGACACACGTCCTCGCAGGGACCGAGGAGGAACCAGACTTATGAGTTCTCTGCTGCTCCTGACCAATGCCCTCCAGCCGTCTACGGAGGTGCTTCCGGCCCTCGGCCTGCTGCTGCACAACGTGCGCGTGGCACCGGCGGAAGGCCCCGCTCTCGTCGACACCCCCGGTGCCGACGTCATCCTCATCGACGGCCGCCGTGATCTGCCTCAGGTGCGCAGCCTGTGTCAGCTCCTCCGCTCCACCGGACCGGGGTGCCCGCTCATCCTTGTCGTCACCGAGGGCGGCCTCGCGGCCGTCACCGCCGACTGGGGCATCGACGACGTGCTGCTCGACTCGGCCGGCCCGGCCGAGGTCGAGGCACGGCTGCGGCTGTCCATGGGCCGCCAGCAGATCGTCAACGACGACTCTCCCATGGAGATCCGCAACGGCGATCTCTCCGTGGACGAGGCGACGTACTCCGCCAAGCTCAAGGGCCGGGTCCTCGACCTGACCTTCAAGGAGTTCGAGCTCCTCAAGTACCTCGCCCAGCACCCGGGCCGCGTCTTCACGCGCGCCCAGTTGCTGCAGGAGGTCTGGGGCTACGACTACTTCGGCGGTACGCGGACGGTCGACGTCCACGTACGACGGCTGCGCGCCAAGCTCGGCCCCGAGCACGAGTCGCTGATCGGGACCGTCCGGAACGTCGGTTATCGATTCGTGACCCCGGAGAAGGGTGACCGGGGCGGCGAGGACGCCAAGCTCAAGGCGAGCGCCGCTCTCGCGGGTGCAAAGCCGGAGGATGCGGACGAGACGGCCGACTCGGCCGCCCTGGACGCGGCCGAGATCCCGGCGCAGGCGTAACCCGCGTCCGGGCAGGGCATCGCTTCCGCACAGCTTCTCGTCACTTCCGCACGGCTTCCGCACAGCTTCCGCACGGAGAAGCTGTGCGGAAGCGACGAGAAGCTTCGAAACGCCCTGCCCAGGGCCGGTCAATCCGCGTAGACTCCGCGCGTGGCCAAGGTGACTCGGGATGACGTGGCGCGGCTGGCGGGTACTTCGACCGCCGTTGTCAGCTATGTCATCAACAACGGACCCCGGCCGGTTGCCCCGGCCACGCGCGAGCGTGTCCTCGCCGCGATCAAGGAACTGGGGTACCGACCGGACCGGGTGGCCCAGGCCATGGCGTCGCGGCGCACGGACCTCATAGGCCTGATCGTGCCGGACGCGCGCCAGCCCTTCTTCGGGGAGATGGCGCACGCGGTCGAACAGGCCGCGTCCGAGCGCGGAAAAATGGTGCTGGTCGGCAACTCCGACTACGTCGCCGAGCGCGAGGTCCACTACCTGCGCGCCTTCCTCGGTATGCGCGTCTCCGGCCTGATCCTCGTCAGCCACGCGCTGAACGACCTCGCCGCCGCCGAGATCGAGGCCTGGGACGCCCGCGTGGTCCTGCTCCACGAACGCCCCGAGGCCATCGACGACGTCGCCGTCGTCACGGACGACCTCGGCGGCGCCCAGCTCGCCGTCCGCCACCTCCTGGAGCACGGCTACGACTACGTCGCCTGTATGGGCGGTACGGCGGACACCCCGGCCGTCGGCGACCCGGTCTCCGACCACGTCGAGGGCTGGCGGCGCGCGATGACCGAGGCCGGTCTGCCGACCGAGGGCCGGGTCTTCGAGGCGCCGTACAACCGCTACGACGCCTACCAGGTCGCCCTGGGGATCCTCTCCGGGCCCCGGCGACCGCCCGCGATCTTCTGCTCCACCGACGACCAGGCGATCGGCCTGCTGCGCGCGGCGCGCGAGCTGCGGATCGAGGTGCCGAGCGAGCTCGGTGTCATCGGCTTCGACGACATCAAGGAAGCCGCCCTCGCCGATCCGCCGATGACAACGATCGCATCCGACCGTCCGGCGATGGCCAGGGCGGCCGTGGACCTCGTGCTCGACGACGGGCTGCGGGTGGCGGGCTCCCGTCGCGAGCGGCTGAAGGTGTTCCCCTCGCGCCTGGTGACCCGGCGGTCCTGCGGCTGCGAAGCCTGACAGGACCACCGGTTCACAACAGTTCGTTCAGAACAGCAGGTTGTACTGGTTGAAGCCGGTACCCAGCTTGATCCGCGTCCCGAAGAGCGCGGTCGTCGCCTTGTTGGTGCCCGGGTAGAGCCACAGCGTGCCGCCCGAGTCACGGGTGATCACATCCGCGATGCCGTCTCCCGTGACGTCACCGTTGGAGACGTACGAGGTGAAGTTCCAGCCGGTGCGGGCCTGGACGCGGGTCTTCCACGGGGCCTTCTCGACCTGCGTGCCCGCGTAGAGGTACAGGACGCCGGAGGAGTTGCGGACCAGGAGGTCGGCGCGGCCGTCGCCGGTCAGGTCGCCGTGGCCGAAGATCTTGACGTTCTTCCACGCCTTGTCGACGACCTTGACCCGGCCGTAGAACTGGCCGTTGCCCTTGCCCGGGTAGAGGTAGACCGAGCCGTCGGCGTCCACCGCGACCAGGTCGGGGCGGGCGTCACCGGTCAGGTCGCCGGGGATCGCGTACGACTTGTAGCCGCCCCACACCGAGCTGATCTGCATCCACGTGAACTCGCCCGTGGAGTGGTTCAGATAGTCGCGGTAGAGGTGGCCGTCCGTCTTGTCGCGGACGATCAGGTCCTGGTAGTAGTCCCGGTCCAGGTCGGCCTGCAGACCCCAACTGGCCGTCTGCCAGCCGCTGCCGAGGTAGGCGCGCTGGGCGAGCGAGGTGCCCTTGCTGTCCTGCTCGAACAGCCCGCCCGAGGGCGTACGGGCCAGCAGGTCGGCGCGGCCGTCGTAGGACAGGTCGGTGTCGTCGATGCGGGGCTGCGCGGCCCAGGCGTAGGAGCCGACCTTGGTGAAGACCGGGTAGGCGCCCTTGGCGGTGCAGCCGGCCACGCCCCAGGAGACGATGCCGATGACCTTGTTGCCGACGATCACCGGGCCGCCGGAGTCACCGTTGCAGGGGCTGGTGGTGCCCTCGTCGGTGCCGGAGGCGGGGGTGCCCGCGCAGAACATCGAGCCCTCGATGAACTCGTCGTCCCCGAGGACCGTCTTCATCGCGCTGTCGCAGGTCGCGTCGTCGACGATCGGCAGCGTGGCCTTTTTCAGGTTCGCGGAGAGCTCGGTGCCGGTGCCGGAGGTCAGGCCCCAGCCGTAGACCGTGGCCTGCGCGCCCGGGGTGACGTACCCGAGGTCGTTCAGGTAGGCCAGCCGCATCCACTGCTGGTCCAGGGGGCGGTCCAGGGTGAGGACCGCGATGTCGTTCTGGGCCGTGGTGGCGTTGAAGCGCGGGTGGTTCCACTGGTGCAGGACACCCGTGACCGTGCCGGACGTGTCGTCGTAGAGACCGGTCGCACCGGCCAGGACGGCACCGTTCTTGACCCAGTCCAGGCCCGCGACACAGTGCGCGGCGGTGAGGACCTTGTTCGGGGCGACGAGGGTGCCGCCGCAGAAGTAGCCGTCGCCGGTCGTGTCGTCGTAGTAGGCGAGCTGGACCATCCAGGGCGCGCTGGAGATCGTGGTCTCCGTGCCGCCGATGATGTACGGCGTCTTGGTCGCCGTCTTCTTGGCGGTCGCCTGGGTCCTGGCCGCGTCGACGACGCGGGAGCGCAGTTCCTTGTCGGAGGCGGTGGGCCGCGGAAGGGCCGCCGCCTGGGCGGCAGCGGCGGCGGACGGCAGTCCGGGCGGGCCGTCGGCCGCGGTGGCGGGCTGGGCCGCGAGAACGCCGGCGCAGCTCAGCGCCAGCGCGAGGGCGGCGGCCGGGAACGCCGTGATGGGGCGTCTCAGTCGGCCGCGCAATGCACGTATCACTCGGGACTCCTGGTGTGGGTGTCGTAGTGGGCCCGAGAAGGGCGTACGACGCGACCACGCAGGGCCGACGACATGCTCTGGGTACGGCGCATGTACCGGCTCTGTTCGCGGAGCCCCCCTCCGGCCCGGAGATCGTAGGCCCCGCCTGTCAACTCACACACCTGTCGCACAGGGGTCACACAAGTATTTGTCCGGCCCGTGCCATGCCCTCACTCCCCCGCAACCTCCCGTTTCCCCGAGTTTCCGGGCCTCCGGCGTCTTTATATCGGGCATACGAGGTTCTGTCGGGCTTCTCAGCGGGGACTCAGGTACCTCTCATGATCGCGCGACAGTCTCTTTTCCATGACCGAGAGCTTCCGCCGCAGCGGCGAGTACGAGACCCCCCAGGGCGACCAGCCGCAGGCGTACCCCCAGCAGCAGCACGCCTCTTCCCCCGTGAACCCGGAGTGGCCGCCCCCGCCGGCCTACCAGCCGGTGCAGCAGGCTCAGCCCGCCCAGCCCGCTCAGCCCTTCGAGCCGGCTCAGCAGCCGGTCACCGTCGAGCCCGGCACGACGGTGTGGCCGGGCGGCCAGACGCCCGCCCCCGAGCCCGCTCCGCAGGCCGCGTTCGGCGCCGACGGATACGGCGGAGCGTACGGCGGTTCGGGGGGCGGCGGGGGCGACACGGCTCTCCTCACCCCCGTCCAGGCGGAAGCACCCAAGCCCAAGAAGCGGACCCGCGGCCCCATCGCGCTGCTCGCCGCCGTGGCGATAGTCGCCGCGGCCGTCGGCGGCGGCACGGCCTACGCCTTCCAGCAGCTGACCGGCAAGGACACCGTCGCCACCTCCAGCACGACCACGGCGGTCGTGCCCTCCAGCAAGAAGGGCGACGTCGCCACCATCGCCGCGACCGTCAGCCCGAGCGTGGTCGAGGTCGAGGCGACCCTGAGCAACGGCACCTCCACCGGCGCGGGCGTGATCATCACCACCGACGGCCAGATCGTCACCAACAACCACGTCATCTCCGGCGCCACCTCGGTCAAGGTCAAGACGAGCGACGGCAAGTCGTACACCGCGAAGGTCGTCGGCACCGACAGCAAGAAGGACCTCGCGCTCCTCCAGCTGGCGAACGCCTCCGGCCTGAAGGCGGCCACCCTCGGCAACTCCGACGGCATCCAGATCGGCGACACGGTCGTGGCGATCGGCTCCCCGGAGGGCCTCACCGGCACGGTCACCAGCGGCATCGTCTCCGCCCTGAACCGTGACGTGACCGTCTCGACCGACGAGAGCCAGAGCCAGGGTTCGGGTTCGGGCGGCAGCGGCCAGTGGCCCTTCCAGTTCGGCGGCCAGCAGTTCAACGGCGACACCGGCTCGTCCACGACGACGTACAAGGCCATCCAGACCGACGCGTCCCTCAACCCCGGCAACTCCGGCGGTGCCCTGATCGACGCGAACGGCAACATCATCGGCATCAACTCCGCGATGTACTCGTCGAGTTCGGACTCCTCGTCCTCGTCGTCCGAGGCCGGAAGCATCGGCATCGGCTTCGCCATCCCGATCAACACCGTCAAGGCGGACCTGGCTTCGCTGCGGGCGGGCGGTTCCGACAACTAGGCCTACGGCCCACCAGCAACCAGTAGGGAGTACGTCATGATCAAGCAGGTTTCGCACACGGTGACCGACACCGGAGCGGCCGGTCTCGGCCTGGCCCTCGGGGTGGCGTACGAACTGCACGCACCGGCGGCCCGGGCACCGGAAGTGGCGCCCGCCCCGGAACTGATGGGGCTCCGCACCAGCGCGGCCCACCCGCACCACCGGAAGGTGCCGCTGAACCGGCTCGCCACGATGCGAGCCTGATCTGCCACCGTACGAGACCGATCTCAGCCGGTTTCTCCCCTCCCCTCCTCTTTACGCGCCAGCCGGGAAACATGCGAGGCTGATTGCGACCAGCCGATCGTTGTCTCCCTGTCCCACCGCACCCGAGGAATCCAGCCCATGAGCCCCGCCGAAGGCGACCGTGACACCCAGCGCATCCTGATCGTCGACGACGAGCCGGCGGTGCGTGAAGCACTCCAGCGCAGTCTGGCCTTCGAGGGATACGACACCGAGGTCGCCGTCGACGGCGCGGACGCGCTGGAGAAGGCGACCGCGTACCAGCCCGACCTGGTCGTCCTCGACATCCAGATGCCGCGCATGGACGGCCTCACCGCTGCCCGCCGCATGCGCGGGGCCGGCACGACGACCCCGATCCTCATGCTCACGGCCCGCGACACGGTCGGCGACCGCGTGACCGGGCTCGACGCGGGCGCCGACGACTACCTCGTCAAGCCCTTCGAACTCGACGAACTCTTCGCGCGGGTACGGGCGTTGCTGCGCCGCAGCTCGTACGCGGCGGCTGCGGCGGCCGGTACGGCCCCCGAGGACGACTCCCTGACCTTCGCCGACCTCCGCATGGACCTCGCGACGCGCGAGGTGACACGGAACGGGCGCCAGGTCGAACTGACCCGCACCGAGTTCACGCTGCTGGAGATGTTCCTGGCGCATCCCCGCCAGGTGCTCACCCGCGAGCAGATCCTGAAGGCGGTCTGGGGCTTCGACTTCGAGCCGTCGTCCAACTCGCTCGATGTGTACGTGATGTACCTGCGCCGCAAGACCGAGGCGGGGGGCGAGCCGCGGCTCGTGCACACGGTTCGGGGCGTGGGGTATGTGCTGCGACAGGGTGGGGCGGAGTGAAGAACGTCCTCAACCCGTTCCTCAACCGGTTCCTCCACCGCTTCCGGACCCTGCCGATCCGGTCCCGACTGGCGATGCTGGTCGCGGCGGCGGTGGCGTTCGGGGTGGCGGCCGTCTCGGTCACGTGTTGGTTCATCGTGCAGGGGAAGCTGTACGAGCAGGTCGACGCTGATCTACGGCAGATGGCGCAGCCGCAGCGGCCCGGTGATGTTGTGGGGTTCCTCCAGAGCTGCCCACAGACCGTCGACAGCACGGAGAGCGACACCACCGACCCCAGCGGCTTCAGCGGGCTCCGGACGCAGACCGCCTATCTCCAACTGGTCAAGTCCAGCGGGAAGTTCTGCGTTTCCTCCGGTTCGGCGGGCGTCGTCAAGGTCACCGGTGCCGACAAGGACGTGATCAAGGACGCGAGTACCCTCACGTCGCTTCCGTCCACCCTCAAGGGGGTGTTCCGCAACGGCGTCGACTCGAAGGGCAACGCCGTACGCGTGCTGACCACGCCTCTGCTCGTCAGGCCGGGCCCGACCCTCCCTCAGCTGTACCCCGACACCGCACTCGTCGTCGCGGTCCCTCTCAAGAGCACCCAGAACACCCTGAACGAACTCGCCCTAGTTCTCCTCCTCGTCTCCGGCATCGGAGTCGTCGGCGCCGGAGCCGCAGGCCTCGCGGTGGCCCGCGCCGGTCTCCGCCCGGTCGACAAACTCACCGAGGCCGTGGAACACGTGGCCCGCACCGAGGACCTGGCCATCCGGATCCCCGTGGACGACGACAGCGAGGACGAAGTCGCCCGCCTGTCCCGCTCGTTCAACTCGATGACAACGTCTCTCGCCAACTCCCGTGAGCTGCAACAGCAACTCATCGCGGACGCCGGTCACGAGCTCCGCACCCCCCTCACCTCACTCCGTACGAACGTCGAACTCCTCACCCGCAGCGAGGAGACCGGCCGCCCGATCCCCCCGGCGGACCGCAAGGCGCTGCTCGCCTCGGTGAAGGCGCAGATGACCGAACTGGCGTCCCTCATCGGCGACTTGCAGGAACTGTCCCGTTCGGAGGGGCAGCGAGGTGAGCGCGTCCAGATCGTCTCGCTCCAGGACACCGTCGAGGCCGCCCTGCGCCGAGCCCGCCTGCGCGGCCCGGAGCTGACGATCACGGCCGACGTCCAGCCCTGGTACGTCCAGTCGGAGCCCTCCGCGCTCGAACGCGCCGTGGTCAACATCCTCGACAACGCCGTGAAGTTCAGCCCCGAGGGCGGCACGATCGAGGTCCAGCTCACGCGCGGTGTCCTCACCGTCCGCGACCACGGCCCCGGCATCCCCGCCGAGGAACTCCCGCACGTCTTCGACCGCTTCTGGCGCTCACCGTCGGCACGCGCCCTCCCCGGTTCCGGCCTGGGCCTGTCGATAGTCGCCCGCACGGTCCAGCAGGCCGGCGGCGAGGTGACCCTGACACACGCGCCGGGTGGCGGCACGATGGCAACCGTACGACTGCCCGGGGCGCCGACTCCGCCGCCGGACGACTCCGCCTCCCAGTAGGCGAGTTGAAAAAGTGTGTCACTTCTGGGGGGAAGTGACACACTTTTCGGGAGGGGGGTCGTGGGCGGCGGTGCGCCATCTGTTCCAACGTCAGGCCTTGCGCCCCACCTCAGCCTTGACCCCGGCCACGAACTCGGCCCAGGTCCCGGCCGAGAGAATCAGCGGACGGGCGGTCGGGGTCTTACTGTCGCGGACAGGGACGAGGCCGAGGCCGGTGTAACCGTCGGCAACCTCGACGCAGTTGTTGTCTCCCCCGTCGCTGTAGCTCGACTTGCGCCAAGCGGCGGTGCTGAGGTCGAGGGTGGATTTCATGCGCCCTCCTGGCCTCGGACCAACTCCACGAACGCAAGCCAGGACCCGGCCGCGAAAACCAGCGGGCGGCCCGACGGGGTCTTGCTGTCCCGGACGGGGACCAGGCCGGTGTAACCGTCGGCGACCTCGACGCAGTTGTTGTCTCCGCCTTGGCTGTAGCTCGACTTGCGCCAGGCCGCAGTGCTGAGGTCAGGGGTGTGCGTCATGACGTCGGTGCTCCTTCAGTACGGCCCGGATGAACGCCAGCGAGTCCAGCGGGGACAACGCCAGATCGCGAAGACGATCGTAGGACAGTCGGCGCCGCAGAACATCGTCTGGATCATCGTCGAGCTGACTACAGTCATCGCCCTCTTCATAAGCGACAGCACTGCCGTCTTTCTGCCAGAGCAGCGTCAGCGACCCCGTCATGTGGTGATGAACTCCCGCGGAGAACGGCAGCACTTGAAGGCTCAGGTTCGGCAACATCGCGACGGTCTCCAGATGAAGCAACTGGTCGTGCCAGGTCTCGGCGCGGGCAGCGGGTCGCCGGAACGCCACCTCATCCATGATGATCCGGACGTCGGGTGCCGGCCTCTGGCGTAGCACGTACTGCCGACCAAGCCGAGCCGCCACCTGTTCCTCGACCATTTCGTCAGCGTCAGCTGTTGTCCAGCCTCCAGACAACACCTCCCGAGCGAAGTCCTCGGTCTGCACAAGTCCAGGTACCGCCGGTGCGAACTTCCACATCACCCGAGCCGTGGCTTCCAGCGCCATGAACCGCTTGTACGGGTCCATGAACGCGTCCAGCCGCGCAGCCTTCCAGTGGCTGACCAGCAGCTCACCGGCCTCGTAATACACATCCAGGTCTTCCATCACCGTCACCTTGGACAGCCGTTCCCCGGACTCCAGTCGGCTCAGGTAACTCTTGTCGTACCCGGTGTCCTCGGCCAGCTGCCCGAGCGACTTCCCCGCCTTCTCCCGCAGATACCGGAGCGTCCGCCCCAGCACCGCGCGGCCCGACTCGCCCTCGGCGTCAACCTGTTCGGTCACGTCACCCCTCCCCGTTGCCCGGGCCCGCAGACAACGCCAACCCTCTTCCGCAGCGTACGCCGCACCAGTGACGATCGATGCACGAACGGTAATCACCGCTCGTCAGGACATCGACAAGGACAGAGGAGCGCGCCGGTATGAGTGAACGCATCGTGGGATTCTGGGAGTTACTCCTCACGGCACTCGTGCACGCCCTGCTCCCTTCCCAGCGCCGCGCCCGCCGCAAACGGCGACTGCAACGGCAACGGCGACGCGCCCTCTGGCTCGCCGTGCACGGCATCGACGTCGGGCCCCGTCGTATCCACGGAGTGGTGGTGCGCGCATGAACACCCCCAACAGCACAAGCAGTGAACGGCAGTTGCGACTGCTGCCCTGGAACACCCCTGACGGCAAGCCCTGTTACCTCAGCACCGATCACGACGGCAGCCGCCTCTCCCTCCTCGCCGACGACATCGAGGCGGCCCAACTCGACTCCGGGAAACAGGTGTTGACCGGAGCCAAGGCAGTCCTCGCAGACCCCAAGGCCGGCGAACGCGCCGTGCGTTTCGCGCTCACCAGGGCGTCCGAGTCACTGGAGGACGTGATCCGCATCGCCGTCAGCCGAGGCGAGCGCATCCCGGATGCGGGCCGCTGACCCCGCTGCAGACCTGCACAGCTCCCTGTCTTACGCTCCTCCTCTGCTGACCGGGGGAGGGTCCATGCACGGGGACGGGGACGGGTACGGGCGCGGCATCGAGCGGGAGTACCGCAGGTGGAGGAAGGCGTCCCGGGCGCGGATGCTCATCATGTGGATCATCATGGGGAACTGTCTGCTTCAGCTGACGCGGCCGGACCACAT
Organism: Streptomyces sp. STR69; assembly: GCF_024519455.1. Taxonomy (GTDB): domain Bacteria; phylum Actinomycetota; class Actinomycetes; order Streptomycetales; family Streptomycetaceae; genus Streptomyces. The sequence continues at coordinate 163,503 of NZ_JALJRY010000019.1, forward strand.
TCCGGTCCGGTACAAGCTGCTCTGGCTCGTGGTGATCGTGTCGCTCCTCGTCTGGGGTTTCCTCGCCGCGCGGCGAGGTCTCACCTCCGTGGGCGCCGACGGCGTCACCGTCCGCGGTGCCTTCCGCGAGCGCAGGCGGGCCTGGCACGACATCTACGATCTGCGCGTCGAGGAACGTCCGAAGCAGGCCCGCACGGACTTCCGGAAGTGGACCTGGCTCTACGACTACGACGGCCGCAGGTTGCGCCTCCCCAACGTCGACGACTGGCAACTCCCGGATCTCCAGGCCGAGATCGACGATCTGCGGACCGTCGCCGCCGCGCACCGCGGCATGACCTGGGAACCGCGGCCCGAGGTCGAGGCACGGATCCGGCTGCGCGCGGGGCACCGTAAGGCACAGGAGCGGGCGATCACTTGGGCTCTGCTCGCCTTCTTCGCCGGCGGTATCTATCTCGTGTGGGAGGTGAACACCGACGGCGAACCTCACCCCTTCCTCCTGCTCCTCTGCGCTCCCCTCGCCGTCTACGCCCTCCTCCTCCCGTTCTTCCGCCGGCTCGCGTCCCGAGCCCCAGCCCACACATAGCCCCCTGCCAGCCCCGCCACAGTCACCCGTCACACCGTGTCCGAATGGCGCTGGCGCGGAAGATCCTGCTGGCCGACGACGACGCGGACGTACGCGAAGGGCTCGGCCGGGTGCTCAGATTCGAGGGGTACGAAACCGTCCTCGTGGGAGACGGGCGTACCGCCATCGATCTCCTCGGCGTACCGGACGACGCCACCGCGCCCGACCTCGTGCTGATGGACGTCACCATGCCGGAGCTGGACGGGCTCGCCGCCACGCGACGCATCCGCGCCTCCGGGTCCACCGTGCCGATCCTGATGCTCACCGGGCGGACCGCCGTCGGCGACCGTATCGTCGCCCTCGACAACGGCGCCGACGACTACCTCAGCAAGCCGTTCGCGGTGGACGAACTCCTCGCGCGGGTACGGGCGTTGCTGCGGCGCAGCGGACGGCGGGAGGCCGAGGATCCGCCTTCGCCTCCCGAGCTCGGGCTGCTCGCCCTCGACGATCTCGTCATGGACCCGCGCACCCGTACCGTCACCCGCGGCGGCCGGCCGCTCGAACTCACCCGGACCGAATTCCTGCTGCTGGAGTACCTGCTCCACCATCCGGGCACCGTGCTCACCCGGTCCCGGCTCCACCGGCACGTCTGGGGCTTCGACTTCGAGCCCGCGTCCAACACCCTCGACGTCTACGTCATGTATCTGCGCCGGAAACTGGAGAGCCGCGGCGAACCGCGGCTCATCCACACCGTGCGGGGGCTCGGGTACACCCTCCGGGCAACACCCGCCGGTTGACGGCTACTTGAGCGGCAGCCTCAGGATCATCGTCTCGTCCAGGGCAGAGGCCGGGGCCTGCGGCGGGAGCGGACGCAGGATCATCGTGTCCTCCGCACGGTGCCGTCCCGATCCCGATCCCGTGATCGCCATTTCGGGGAGCGGACCCGCAAGGCGTGCGTACGCGCCGCCCCTTGCCACCAGTTCCGCGTGCGTGCCCGTCTCCACCAGGCGTCCGCCCTCCAGGACCAGGATGCGGTCGGCGTCGGGGGCGAGGCTCAGGTCGTGGGTGATCATGATGGTCGTACGGCCGGACATCAGGCGGCGCAGGGGCTGGATCACCTGGCGGGCGGCCACCGAGTCGAGGCCGGCCGTCGGTTCGTCCAGGACCAGGACCGGTGCCTGGCGCAGCATCGCCCTCGCGATCGCGATCCGCTGCAGCTGGCCGCCGGAGAGTGCGGCCGTGCCGGGGGCGATCTCCGTGTCGTAGGCCTCCGGGAGTGCGGTGATGAAGTCGTGCGCCGCCGCCGCGCGTGCCGCTCGCTCGATCTCCTCGTCCGTCGCGCCCGGGCGACCGCACTCGATGTTCTCGCGGATCGTGCCGTTGAGGATCAGGGTCTGCTGGGGCAGCAACGCCACGTTCTCGCGCAGGAATTCGAGCGGTACGTCACGGAGGGGGACGCCGTCCAGGCAGATCACGCCCTCGGAGGGGTCGTAGAAGCGGGTCAGGAGTTTGGAGAGCGTCGACTTGCCCGCTCCGCTCTCGCCGGTGACGATGACCAGCTCGCCGGGGTCCGCCCGGAACGTGACGTTCTCGACTGTGTCGCGGGCCGCGCCGGGGTAGCGGAAGGTCACGCCGTGGAAGCTGACCCAGCCGTGGACGGGCCAGGCGGGGACGGGTTCGCGGGGGTCGCCCACGGACGGGGTGGCGTCCAGGATCTCGTTGATGCGGGCGGCGCCGGCCGTGGCCGCGGTGAGGGTGAGGCCGAGCTGGCCGAGGTTGCGGACCGGGGGGTAGAGGTAGCCGATGAAGGCGGCGAAGGCGAGGAGTGCGCCGAGGGTCATGCGGTCGGCCGAGATCTCCCAGACGCCGAGGCCGATGACCGCCAGTACGCAGAGCGTCTCTACGACCTCCACGAACTGCTCGTACATCTCGCTCAGGCGGGCGCCTCGTACCGATGCCTTCATCCAGGCGCGGGCCTCGGTGTCGAGGCGCTTCTCCTCGTCCCGGCGGCGGTTGTACGCCTGGGTCAGCACGACGTTGCCGAGGGACTCCGCCACCACCGACGTGATCGCGCCGTCCGCGACCCGCTCGTCCTGCGAGGCCTGCTTGATGCGGCCGGAGAAACGGCGGGCGGCCAGCAGGAAGAGGGGGGCCAGGACGAACGTGGCCAGGGCCAGGTCCCAGCGGAGGTACAGGGCCGCGCAGGCGTAGAAGACCGCCGAGAAGGCTGCCGAGATCGTGCCGACCACGCCGGACACGACCATCTGCTCGATGGCCTCGACGTCTCCGGTGAGGCGTTCGACCAGGTCGCCCTGGCGGTGCTTCTGGAAGAAGTGGGGTGGGAGGTCCTGGACATGGCGGAAGACGTTCGCGCGCAGGCGCAGGACGAAGCGTTCGGCGGTCCAGGTGGCGAGGGAGTTGCCGAAGTAGCCGACGAGCGCGCCGAGTACGGCGACGCCGAGCCAGGCGGCGGCCGGGCCCCAGAACGCGGACAGCGAACCGGCCTTGAGGGCGTTGTCGGTGAGCTCCGCGAAGAGCAGGATCGCGGCGGTCTCGGCGAGCGCCGACACGATGACGCACGTGATGATCACCGCGAGCCACTTGCGGTCACCGCGGGTCAGCGGCCAGAAACGGCGGAAGGCCTCACGGGCTTCCCTCATGGTCAACAACTCCCTTCGGACTACGGAACGCGGCCTGGACGTGGCCGAGGCGGGGCCACCGGAGCGAGCGAACTCGCTAACCGGCGGCCCCGCCTCACTGGGTGACGGCTCAGCCCTTGTGCCCGACGGGGCGCTTCGGCGCGGGCTTCTTGGGCGCGGGCTTCTTGGGGGCCGGGGCCGGCTTGCGGTGCTTCTTGACGGGGACGATCTTGTGGAAGCTCATGGTGGGTTCCCTCTCCGGGAGTTCGGCGCTGCGGCCGGGTGGGGGGTGGTGCGGGTCTTCTTCTGCGGCTCGTGGGACTGCTTACTTGTGCCCGACCGGACGCTTCGGCGCCGGCTTCTTCGGCGCGGGCTTCTTCGGGGCCGGGGCCGGCTTGCGGTGCTTCTTGACCGGGACGATCTTGTGGAAGCTCATGACGGGTTCCCTCTCTGGTACGGCTCTCGCGGTGTCTGCTGCGGTTCTGCAACAGTTCCTCTACCGATCTGCTGCAACTGCCTTTGAATTACGCCTGTAAATTCTTTGTCAGCCCTTGTGGGCGACCGGGCGACGCTTCGGAGCGGGCTTCTTCGGGGCCGCCTTCTTGGCTCCCGGAGCGGGCTTGCAGGACTTCTTGATGGGGTGGATCTTGTTGAGGCTCATGATTAATTCCCTCCCTGTTACGACGTCTTATGGACTGTTTACTTGTGGCCGACCGGGCGGCGCTTCGGGGCCGGAGCAGGCTTCTTCGGGGCCTTCTTGGGGGCCGGGGCGGGCTTGTGGTGCTTCTTGACGGGGACGATCTTGTGGAAGCTCATCGTGCTCTCCTTTTACTTCTGTCGTTTGCGCCGTTCGCTTTCGACATGGAAAACACTACTGGACTTCCGGCGCAGGAAAAGCGATTTTCGCTTAGACCTTCCTGAGCGATTGCTGTGGATGACTCTTATGGAATTCGCGGAACCGAAACCGCCCTTACACAGAATTTAGAACGGGAAAACGGAAGGGGCCCGGCGCCGACCTGCGGCACCGGGCCCCCGAGGGGTCGGCTGTTACTGCACGACCGTGATCCGGTTCGCCGCCGGAGGCGTGAGCGGGCTCGCCGCCGACGAGTGGGCCGTCAGGTACTGCGCCAGCGCGCTCAGGTCGTCCGTGCCGACCAGGTCACCGGTGCCCTGCCCCAGCGTCGGGAAGCCGTCGCCGCCGCCCGCGAGGAAGCTGTTCGTCGCGACGCGGTAGGTGGCCGCCGGGTCGATCGCGGCGCCGTTCAGGCGGATGGAGTCGGTGACCACGCGGTCCGCGCCGGTCTTCGTCAGGTCCAGCGTGTACGTCAGTCCGGACGAGGGCTGGAGCACCTTCGGCGCCGCCGCGTTCGTGCCGCTCACCTGTTCCTTCAGCACCTGGACCAGCTGCGCGCCGGTGAAGTTCTGGAGGTTCACGGTGTTCGCGAACGGCTGCACCGTGAAGCCCTCGGCGTACGTCACCACGCCGTCGCCCTCCGCGCCCTTGGCCGCGTAGGTCAGGCCCGCCCGCACCCCGCCCGGGTTCATCAGCGCGAGGTCGGTCTCCGGGTCCAGCTCCTTGCCGTAGGCGAACTGGGCGTCGGCGATGAGGTCGCCCATCGGGGACTCGGTGCCTGTGCTGTTGACGTCGGCGGAGATGTAGCCGATCGCGCGGTTGCCGATGGGGGCCGCGAGGGTGTTCCACTTGCTGATCAGGGCGGTCATGTCGGCGGCCTTGGGCACGGTCCGGGTGACCACGTGGTTCGCGGACTTGACCGCCGTACGGGCGATGTCGCCGGTCCAGCGGTCGTACGTCAGCGTGGTGTCCGTGTAGAGGCGGCCGAAGGAGGCGGCCGAAGTGACCATGCGGGGCTTGCCACTTGGGTCGTTGATCGTGCAGACGTACGCGTTGTGGGTGTGGCCGGTGACGAGGGCGTCGACGGCCGGGGTGACGTTCTTCGCGATGTCGACGATCGGGCCGGAGATGCCGGAGCCGGCGCCGCCCGCGTCGCAGTCGTAGTTGTAGGAGGCGGAGGCCGGGAAGCCGCCCTCGTGGATCAGCGCGACGATCGACTTGACGCCCTGCTTCTGCAGCTCCTTGGCGTACTTGTTGATCGTCTCGACCTCGTCCTTGAACTGCAGGCCCTTGACGCCGTCCGCGGAGACGATGCCCGGGGTGCCCTCCAGCGTGACGCCGATGAAGCCGACCTTGACGCCGTTCTTCTTCCACACCCAGTACGGCTTGAGGATCGGCTTCTTCGTCTTCTCGTCGAGGACGTTGGCCGCGAGGTAGGGGAAGTCGGCACCCTTGAACTTCTTGTCCGTGTAGCAGCCCTCGGTGGGGTGACAGCCGCCGTTCTGCAGGCGGGCCAGCTCCTTGGCGCCCTCGTCGAACTCGTGGTTGCCGACCGAAGTGACGTCCAGGTCAAGCTTGTTGAGGGCCTCGATGGTCGGCTCGTCGTGGAACAGACCCGAGATCAGCGGGGAGGCGCCGACCATGTCGCCGCCGGCCGCGGTGATCGAGTACGGGTTGCCCTTGCGGGCCTCGCGCAGATGCGTCGCGAGGTACTCGACACCGCCCGCGTCGATCGTCTTCGTCGTGCCGTCCGCCTGGAGTTCGGTGACCCGGCCGGAGGAACCGGACGGGGGCTCCAGGTTGCCGTGGAGGTCGTTGAAGGACAGGAGTTGGACGTCCTGGTAGCGGCTGGGCTTGTGCCCGTAGTCGCCGCTGGGGTTTCCGTGCGCGCCGGCGGGCAGCGCGGCGGCCAGCGCACCGGCCGTGGCCAGGCTCGCGGCGGCGGCGAGCAGGCCTGCGACACGGCGTCTGCGCGGGCGGTACGGCTGGGAAGTGGCTGGCATGAGCCCCCCTGTGAGTCGGCTGAGAAGTCACCACGTTGCGGCGCAGCCTAGGGTCAACGCGCGTAGCGTGACAGGGGGTTCTTGGTTACATCCTGGTTTCTTCTTTGCCGCCACTTTGCTGGTACGTCCGCTTACCCTGAGGCCATGACCAGCGACGACACCGCACGGCCCGCGCCCATCTCCCGTTCCATCGAGACCTATTCCGAGCTCTCCCCGGACCAGGCCGGGGCCGTCCTCGCGCTGATCGCCGAGGCCGCCGGGACCGACGGGCAGCCCGCGGTGTCCGAGCAGGGGCGGCTGCAGCTGCGCGGGGGTGCGCGGCCCGGGGTCTCGCATCTGCTGCTCACGCTGGGCGAAGAGCTCGTCGGCTACGGGCAGTTGGAGGACACCGACCCGGTGGAGGCACCGGCCGCCGAACTCCTCGTCCGCCCCTCGCAGCGGGGGCACGGGCACGGGCGGGCGCTCGGTTCGGCGCTGCTGGCCGCTTCGGGCAAGCGGCTGCGGGTGTGGGCGCACGGCGGGCATCCCGCCGCGCGCCATCTGGCCCAGGTGCTCGGGCTCGCGCTGTTCCGCGAACTGCGCCAGCTGCGGCGGTCGTTGGCGGATCTGGAGCTGCCCGAGCCGGTGCTTCCGGAGGGGGTTGCGGTACGGACCTTCGTGCCGGGCGCCGACGACGCGGCCTGGCTCGCCGTCAACGCCGCGGCCTTCGCCCACCACCCGGAGCAGGGTTCCCTCACCCAGCGGGACCTGGACGACCGCAAGGCCGAGGCGTGGTTCGACCCCGAGGGGTTCTTCCTGGCCGAACGCGACGGTGAGCTGATCGGCTTCCACTGGACGAAGGTCCACGCGGAGGAGCAGCGGGGTGAGGTCTACGTCGTCGGGGTCCTGCCCGGTGCGCAGGGCGGCGGGCTGGGCAAGGCCCTGACGACGATCGGGCTTCGGCACCTGGCTTCGCAGGGATTGCCGACCGCGATGCTGTACGTCGACGCGGACAACAAGGCGGCGGTGTCGGTGTACGAGCGGCTGGGGTTCACGACGTTCGAGACGGATCTGATGTACCGGTCGGAGTCGTGAACGGCCGAGTCACGAGGGGCTCGGTCAGGACGGGGTGAGCCTCAGCCGCCTGCGCCTCACCGGTTCCGGCCCGCACGACGCCCACACCAGCGCCGCCCCCGCCAGGACGAACGCCCAGTGCTGATGGCCCGTCGTCCACCACTTGTCCTTCGGCATGGCGAACAGGCCCCAGCTCTCCGGGAACAGCAGGGCCGCCGCCATGGACGTGGCGAGGAGGGCGATCGCGAGCCGCTGGCCCGGTTCCGCCTCGTCGGTGAGGCGGATCGCGGCGGCCGAGGCCGCGAGGGCCACGAGCGCCGCCGCGGCGGCCTCCAGGGTGATGTCACCGACCGGGGGCCGTGCCTGCGCCGGTATCAGCAGCACGGCGGCGGTCCACCACAGCGCGGCGAGCGGGGCGACCAGCGCGGTGCGCAGGGCGGCCCGGAGCATACGGCGGGTCGGGACCGCCACGGTCACCTGGCGGGCCGGGTCGTCCAGGAGGAAGGTCAGGCCCAGGGCGAAGCTGAGCACGGCTCCGCGCAGCAGGATCAGGGCCGACCGCGGGTCGAAGTCGGCCGAGGTGAGGCGCGGCAGCGCGGCCAGCAGCAGTCCCGCTGCGGCGCCCGCGCCGAGGGCCCGCCAGGGCATGGCGCGCAGCACCGGGCGCGCCAGCTGCCCCAACACCCCTGTGGTCACTCGCACTTGTCCGCTCCCGTCGGCGCCTTGACGCCCAGCAGCTCGGCCACCTTCGCCGTGGTCACCTTGGGTGCCGTCAGCTCCGCCCAGTGCGCCTTCACCTTGGGGGTGACGGTGTTCTGCCCGGCTGCCAGCAACTCCCGTACGACCGTGGTCTGTTCGGCCGTCATCGACATCGGGTCGGTCGGCGAGAGCACGATCGCGGAGCCGCTGATGCTGTCGTCGAGGCGGACCGCGCGCAGCTGGGTCAGCGGGTCGGACTGCCAGCCGACGGCCAGCCACATGATGGTGACCATGCGGCCGTCGCAGAGGGACTCGGTCGCCTTCTCGCTGCCCGTGACCAGCACGGAGGAGACGGCGGCGGCGAACTCCGGTACCCGGGTGCCGCCCCAGCGGGTGCCGACGGTCACCTGGTAGGGCACGGTGGACGGCTGGATCGCGCCGTCGCCGTCCATGCCGTAGCGGGCATCCACGCGCTGCCGTACGAGCAGCTTCTCCTGGGCGGCGGTGCCGCCGGCCAGGGACTGGACGTGGTCGGTGACCTCGGCCCAGGTGCCGGTGCGGGGCAGCCACTCGGGGAACGCGCAGTACGTGGAGTTGCCGTGCCGGGCGCAGGACTGGACCTTCGCCGGGTTGACGGTGGCCAGCACCCGGGCGGCGGTGGTCGACTTGGACACCTTGGCCGCCTGGCCCACCGCGCCCCAGGTGCCGAGGCCGACGGCCACGACGAGCGCGGCGGCGACGGTCTTCGTACGACCGCCGTTGACCAGTACGGCCGCCAGCGCCAGGGTCAGTGCGAGTCCGAACAGGTAGAGGGCGTGCCAGACGGCGGGGCGGCCCAGCAGGTCGGAGGGGAGCGTCTTGCTGCTCGCGTCGCCGATGACCGGTACCAGCCACCGTGTCGCGCTGCCGTTGCCGTCTCCAGGGACCGCCCCGAGGAAGAGGGTCGAGAAGAAGGCCAGCACCAGGAGCATCGGTGCCGCGAACGGCGACCGCACGATCCGGGCCAGCAGTACTCCGCCCGTTCCGGCGAGCAGCACCGTGAGCGGTCCGACGAGCAGTTCGCCGACCGAGCCGTGGCCGACGGAGCCGGGCGCGAGCACGCCCCAGGTGAACTGCGCGGCCACCAGCAGCGCGGTGAGTCCTACGGCGGGTACGACAGAGAGCACGAACGCGACCGTACGGCGCCAGGGTTCGAGGACCAGCACGTCGAAGTGCCGGTCGGTGTCCTGGCGTCGGGAGCGCAGCACGGCCTGGTTGGCGCAGAGCAGGACGGCCAGGGCGGGCAGCAGCGGGCCGGTCTGGGTGGCGCGGTCGACGTCCTGGAGGGCCGGGTAGCTGGTCCAGGCGTCGCGCATGGTCCAGCCGATCCAGGCGGCGTAGAGGACGAACATGAGCAACACCGGGAGGCGCAGCAGGAGTTTGCGGGCCTCGAAGAGGGCCAGCGCCAACACCGCCGCCCAGGAACGGCGTTGCTCGTCGGCGCGTTCGGCCAAGGGTGCCTTCTTCTCCAGTACGGCGCTCATGCCGCCACCTCCGCGGCCATGCCGTCGAGGGTGATCAAGTAGCCGTCCTCCAGGGTGGGTTCGACGAGTTCCGCGCCGGGGGGCGGGTCGCCGACGTTGCGGAAGGCGCCGAGGCCGGTGCGCCAGCCCGCCATCGCGGCCGGGTCGCGTTCCGTACCGCTCCACACCCGGCCGGCGGCCCGTGCGGTGAGTTCGGCCGGGGTGCCGTCGAAGCGGACGGTGCCGCCGGCCATGACGACGACGCGGTTGCAGAGCATCGCGACGTCCTCGGTCTGGTGGGTGGAGAGCAGGACCGTGCGGCCCTCGCCCGCCCTCGCGATCAACTCCCGGAAGCGCATGCGCTGTTCGGGGTCCAGTCCGACCGTCGGCTCGTCGAGGACCAGGAAGCCCGGGTCGCCCACGAGGGCCGCCGCGAGCGCGACGCGCTGCCGCATGCCGCCCGACAGCTTCTTGATGCGCTTGCCGCGCACGTCGGAGAGGTCGACCTCCGCCAGGACCCGGCGCACCTCGCGGTGGCGTCCCTCGCGGTCGGTGAGTTCCTTGAGGATCGCGACGTAGTCGACGAACTCGAAGGCGGTGAAGTCCGGGTGGAAGCCGGGGGTCTGCGGGAGATAGCCGAGGACGCGCCGCACCTCCTGGCGTCCGCCGGTGGTGCCCGGGTCGTGGTCGAGCACGGTGAACGTGCCCGAGTCGGCGGGCAGCGCGGTGGCGAGCACCCTCAACAGGGTGGTCTTTCCTGCCCCGTTGGGGCCGAGCAGCCCGGTGACGCCCTCGCCGAGCCGCAGCGACACGTCGTCGAGGGCGTGCGTCGAGCCGTAGCGCAGGCTGAGCCCGGCCGCGGAGACGGTGGTGGTCATGTACGGAACTCCAGTCAGGGTTCGAGAGGTTCAGATGAGGGGCCCGAAGGCGACGGGACGCGTGTCGAAGCGGTCCCGCAGGAGATAGAGGAGCCCGGCGGCGAGTCCGGCCACCGCGGCGGCCACTGCCTGCCCGGCCGGGGTGAACGGTGCGAGCGTGCCGCGGTGCAGGTTGTTGGCCACCAGCAGGAACGCCACCCAGCCACCGCCGACCAGGGCGGGCGCGAGTACCGGGCCCAGGCGCGGGATCAGCGCCAGGCCGGTCGTGGTGAGGGCGAGGGCGGGCAGCAGCCAGGCCAGGGCGCGCAGCCCGTACCCCGGCAGGGCCAGGGTGGCCAGGCCGTTGAGGCCGAGACCGGCGACCAGGACGGCGACCGTGCGGATCATCAGGAGACGGAAGCCGTGCAGCGGGGCGACGACCGTCATCTCGTACGTCGGGTCGAACTTCGGACCGTAGGACAGCGCCACCCCCGCCAGTGGCAGCAGCGGGGCCAGGCCCAGGAAGAGGGTCGGGGAGGCCGTGTTCTTCAGGGAGTTGGTCACGAGCACCGTCATCACGAGCAGCGCGACCACCGCGCCCAGCCACGAGCGGCGCAGCACCGGTGTCGCCGCGAGCAGCCGTGCCGTGTGGTCGGCGACACCGATCCGCACGAGCAGCGACTCCACCAACCCCCTTTTCGGGGCGTCGAGTTCGGCGTCCAGCCGCTCCCAGCCGGCGTCCAGCGCGACGGGGTCGGTGACGGACGCCAGCAGGTCCCGGCACTCGGCGCACTGGGCGATGTGGGTGTCGGCGGACCAGAGCATGGGCGGTGCCAACTCGCCCCGCGCATAGGCGCGTACGTCGTCTTCGGCCACATGCCAGGTCATGCCAGCTCCTCCCGCAGTTGCTTACGGGCCCGCATGGCCCGTGTCTTGACCGTGCCGGCCGGGATGCCCAGCAGGACGGCGGCCTCCCGGGTGGTCAGCCCGTCGATCACGGTGGCCTGGAGGACCGCCCGCAGCTCGGGCGAGAGCCGGACCAGTGCGCCGGCGAGGTCCCCGTGCTCCACCCCCGCGAGCACGCGCTCCTCCGCCGACGCCTCGTCCCGGTGCCGCAGCCGCGCCAGCGCCTGCCGCATCCGGCCGCGCGCCCCGTCGCCGCGCAGCACGTCGATCAGCCGCCGCGACCCGATCCGCCACAGCCACCCGGCCACATCGCCGTCCTCGCGGTAGCGGGCACTGCCGCGCCACACCGCGAGAAACGTCTCCTGTACGACGTCGTCGACCATCCCGGCGTCGGCGCACCGGCCGCGCAGCCGCGCGGTCAGCCACGGCGCGTACCGCCGGTACAGCTCCTCGAACGCGCGTCGGTCGCCGTCCGCCGCGATGGCCCGCAGCAGCTCCCCGTCGCTTCCCGTATCGCTCACATCTCCTCATCGCACGAGCCCCGCCGATCGGTTCACGGACCGGCGCACAGATCTGTCTTGACTTTCGCACCCCTCCTGCACCACCCTTTCACTACTCAATTAGTGAAAGGGTGGTGGAACCCCAGTGGTCGAGTACCGCATCGACCGGCACAGCGGCGTGGCCACCTATGTCCAGATCGTCCAGCAGACCAAGCAGGCGCTGCGGCTGGGAATGCTGGAGCCCGGCGACAAGCTGCCCACGGCCCGCGAGGTCGTCGAGGCCACCGCCATCAACCCGAACACCGTCCTCAAGGCCTACCGCGAGCTGGAGCGCGAGGGGCTGGTCGAGGCCCGCCGCGGCCTCGGCACCTTCGTCCGCAAGGGGCTGAGCACCACACCCGCCGACTCGCCGCTGCGGCTGGAGCTCGACGACTGGGCCGAGCGGGCCCGGGCCGCCGGACTCGGCCGGGACGACGTCGACGCCCTCTTCACCGCCGTACTCGAAAAGCACTTCCAAGGAGAACCTTCATGACAGGCACCGCCGCGATAGAGGCCGTCGCGCTCGGCAAGCGGTTCGGCCGGCGGGGAGGGTGGGCGCTGCGGGACTGCGCGTTCCGGCTGCCCGCCGGGCGCGTCTGCGCGGTCGTCGGCCCCAACGGCGCGGGCAAGTCCACGCTCCTCGCCCTGACCGCCGGGCTGCTGGCCCCCGGCGAGGGCGAGCTGTCCGTCCTCGGCGGACGGCCGGGCGCGGCCCGCGAGCGGGTCTCCTACGTCGCTCAGGACAAGCCCCTCTATCCGCAGCTCACGGTCGCCGAGACGCTGCGCATGGGCGCCGACCTCAACACGGACCGCTGGGACGCCTCCGTCGCCGAACGCATCGTCGCGGACGGCGACCTCAACCCGAAGTCGGGCATCCGGGCCCTCTCCGGCGGCCAGCGCACCCGCGTCGCACTCGCCCTCGCGCTGGCCAAGCGGCCCGAACTACTGCTCCTGGACGAGCCGATGGCCGACCTGGACCCGCTGGCCCGGCACCAGATGATGGGCCTGCTCATGGCGCAGGCCGCCGAGTCCGGCACCACGATCGTGATGTCCTCGCACGTGGTGGCCGAACTGGAGGACTCCTGCGACCACCTGCTGCTGATCGGCGACGGCAAGGTCCGCATCGCGGGCGAGATCGACGAACTGCTGGCCGCGCACCGGCGGGTGTCCGCGCCCGCCGACACCGTGCTCGACGCGCACACGGTCGTCGAGTCACGCACGACCGGCCGCCAACTCACGGCCCTGATACGCCCCCTGGCCCCGCTCGCCGCCGACTGGCGGACCGGCACACCCACGCTGGAGGAGCTGGTCCTCTCCTACCTCCGCAACCCCGAGGCCCCCGTCACCAAGACCCCGGAGACCGTCGCGTGACCGTCCTCGCCACACCGCCGGCGCTCACCGCGCGCCCGGCCCTCCCCTCCCCGCTCCCGACCCTGCGCCCTCTGAACGATGGGGTCTTTCCTAACCATTCACCAACCAGGACAGTGGTTAGATTTATCCCCATCGTCCAGCAAGTACCCACCCCCAACAGCCCGGAGACCGCCGTATGACCGCCCTCGCCACACCGTCGGCGCTCACCGCGCGCCCGGCCCGGTCACCGCGTCTGCTGCGCTGGCTGATCCGGCTGCACCGGCCGGCCCTGCTCTCCTGGATCGCCTTCGTGCTCGTCGTCGGCGGCCTGCTGCTGTGGCTGGGCGGCCCGCTGACCGACGCTTCGGCCGAGGCCTGGAAGCAGTACGGCGCCTGCAAGACGGACAGCTGCGCGTACGACGCGGGCGCGATCGGCCGCTACAAGGACTGGTACACCTACACGACCATCGCCGTCGTCGCCGCCCCGTTCCTGGTCACCGCCTGGTCCGGTGCCGCGCTGGTCAGCCGCGAACTGGAGCACGGCACCGCCCAGTTGGCCTGGACGCAGGCGGTCTCCCCGGCCCGCTGGCTGGCCGCGAAGCTCGCCGTCCCGGCCGTGCTGGTCACCGTCGGCTCCGGCCTCCTGGCGGCACTGCACCACTGGGCCTGGTCCAACGGCCAGGGCCGCATCGACACGGCCAAGAACTGGTACGACCTCGGCACCTACGCCGCCAACGGCACCGCCACCGCCGCGATGGCCCTGGCCGGCCTTGCGAGCGGCGTCTTCTGGGGGCTGTACAAGCGCAACTCCCTCGGCGCGCTCGTCGGTTCACTGGCGAGCACCGGCTTCCTGTGGAGCGTCGTCGCCATCGCGACACCCCACCTGTGGCCCTCGGTCACCACGGTCAGCAGCCTCACACACAGCGTCCCGGCCGGCTCCGGCATCGTCGTCGACCAGGGCCTGGTCACGTCCACCGGCAAGCACATCTCCGGCCACGTGTGCGGCAGCACCACCTACAAGCCCTGCCAGATCGCCTACGACAAGCTCGACGCCGCCAGTTACTACAGCGACTACCACCCCCAATCCCACTACTGGCCGCTCCAGTTGACCGCGACCGCGATCATCCTCGCCGTCGCCGGGCTGCTGACGGTGGCCGCGTTCCGACTCCTCCAGCGCCGGACCGGTTCGGCGCCCGCACGCAAGGCAGCCGCCGTATGACCGCCCTGGCCACCGCCGCGACGCACCACCCGAGACCGGCCCGCGCGGGCCGGGCCGTCCTGCGGCTGCACCGGCCCGCCCTCGTCCTCTGGGGAGTCTTCGTCGCCGTGGTCTCGGCGGTGCTCCTGTGGGCGTACGGCCCGGGAGGGAGCGCGGCGAGCGCCGCGTGGCGGCGGAAGTGCACCGTCGACCTGTGTGACGTGGGCTACGCGGTCGACACGTACCACCTCGCCTACCGGTTCAGCGAGGCCGCGGTCGGCTTCCTGCCGGTCCTCGTCGCCCTCTGGGCGGGCGGCATGCTGATCGGCCGCGAACTGGAGAACGGCACCGCGGAACTCGCCTGGACCCAGGCGGTCAGCCCGGCCCGCTGGCTGGCGGCCAAGCTCGCCGTCCCGGCCGCACTGCTCACCGCGGGCACCACCCTGCTCGTCCTGCTGCACCGCCTGCTGTTCGACGCGCACCAGGTACCGGAGGGCTGGAACTGGTCCGACAACGGCACCTTCGAGACCAACGGGCCGATCGCCGTAGCGTTCCCGCTGCTCGGCCTCGCCCTCGGCGCCCTCGGAGGTCTGGCCGTACGCCGCGCCGTGGCCGGCCTCGCCGTCGCCGCCGTGGCGACCCTGATCGCGAGGAACCTCGTCCTCTGGGCGAGCCCCCACCTCTGGCCGTGGAAGTCCGCCGTCAGCTCCCTGCCGCACGGCTACCCGACGAAGGGGGCAGCCATCTACGGCGGCCAGGGCGCCGTCACCTCCACCGGCGCCCACATCCCCGACCCGTGCACCGGAGCCGGCCAGGCGTGCCTGGCCGCCCATGACGTCGTCGGCCACTACCGGGACTACCACGCCTCCTCCCAGTTCTGGCCCCTCCAACTCACCGAAACCGCCCTGATCCTCGCCGTCGCCGCCCTGGCCACCGCCGCCGCCTTCACCCTGCTGCGCCGCCGCACCTCCTGACCGGATCCCGCCTCACAGTGGCTCCCAGGCATCCGTTACGTTCGTTTCGGTGGCGTAGACGTCCGGGAGCCGCCCCCCGATATCCCGCACGCCATGTCGCCGTAACCAACGGTTCAGACGGGCTTGCGACGCTCGGCGAATGAAGCCCGTCGTGCCAGAGCCTTCGCCGCCTCCCGAGGTGAACGGGAGCAACGGCGCCGTCGTCCCGCTCCTTCCGGCGCTGTCCGACGCGCCCGTATCGCCGGTGGCGCGGAACAATGGGCACATGAGCAGCCAGCCCAACGCCCAGGCACAGGTCCAGCACGCGCAGCCCTCCGTGGGCTCCATAGCCGCCCACCGCCCGCACACCGTGTCGGCGGCGGTCTCCGATCTGGAACCCGACATCGACGCCGACCTCGACGAGTACGAGGAGTCGCCGTACGACGGGCCCCAGCTTCCGCAGGGCCGCTTCCTGGACCGGGAGCGGAGCTGGCTCGCGTTCAACGAGAGAGTCCTGGAGCTCGCCGAGGACCCGAACACCCCGCTCCTGGAGCGGGCGAACTTCCTCGCGATCTTCGCCAGCAACCTGGACGAGTTCTTCATGGTCCGGGTGGCCGGCCTCAAGCGCCGTATCGCCACCGGTGTCGCCACCCGCTCCGCGTCCGGCCTGCAGCCGCGCGAGGTGCTGGAGATGATCTGGGCCCGCTCGCGCGAGCTGATGGCCCGGCACGCCGCCTGCTACCACGAGGACGTCGCCCCCGCGCTCGCGGAGGAGGGCATCCACCTGGTCCGCTGGAACGAGCTGACCGAGAAGGAGCAGGCCCGCCTCTTCACCCTGTTCCGGCACCAGATCTTCCCCGTGCTGACCCCGCTGGCCGTCGACCCCGCGCACCCCTTCCCGTACATCTCGGGTCTCTCGCTGAACCTCGCGGTCGTCGTACGCAACCCGGTCACCGGGCACCGCCACTTCGCGCGCGTCAAGGTGCCGCCGCTGCTCTCCCGCTTCCTGGAGTCCTCGCCGGGCCGGTACGTCCCCCTGGAGGACGTCATCGCCGCCCATCTGGAGGAACTCTTCCCGGGCATGGAGATCCTGGAGCACCACGCGTTCCGGCTGACCCGCAACGAGGACCTCGAAGTCGAGGAGGACGACGCCGAGAACCTGCTCCAGGCCCTGGAGAAGGAACTCATGCGGCGCCGCTTCGGGCCGCCGGTGCGCCTGGAGGTCGAGGAGTCCATCGACCGCGAGGTGCTCGACCTGCTGGTGCGCGAGCTGAAGATCAGCGAGGCCGAGGTGTACCCGCTGCCGGGCCCGCTCGACCTCACCGGCCTGTTCCGCATCGGCTCGCTGGACCGGCCCGAGCTGAAGTACCCCAAGTTCATCGCGGGCACCCAGCGCGACCTCGCCGAGGTCGAGTCCGCGTCCGCGCCCGACATCTTCGCCGCCCTGCGCAACCGGGACGTGCTGCTGCACCACCCCTACGACTCGTTCTCCACGTCCGTGCAGCGCTTCCTGGAACAGGCGGCCGGCGACGACGACGTCCTCGCGATCAAGCAGACCCTGTACCGCACTTCGGGCGACTCCCCGATCGTGGACGCGCTCATAGAGGCCGCCGAGGCCGGCAAGCAGGTCCTCGTCCTGGTCGAGATCAAGGCCCGCTTCGACGAGCACGCCAACATCAAGTGGGCGCGCAAGCTGGAGGAGGCCGGCTGCCATGTCGTCTACGGCCTGGTCGGACTCAAGACCCACTGCAAGCTGTCGCTCGTGGTCCGCCAGGAGGGCGACACGCTCCGCCGCTACAGCCATGTCGGCACCGGCAACTACCACCCGAAGACGGCCCGCCTCTACGAGGACCTCGGCCTGCTGACCGCGGACCCGCAGGTCGGCGCCGACCTCTCGGACCTCTTCAACCGGCTGTCCGGATACTCGCGCCGCGAGACCTACCGCCGTCTGCTGGTCGCCCCCAAGTCCCTGCGCGACGGCCTGATCGCCCGGATCAACAAGGAGGTCCAGCACCACCGTGCCGGACGCCCCGCGTTCATCCGCATCAAGGTCAACTCGATGGTGGACGAGGCGATCATCGACTCGCTCTACCGCGCGTCCCAGGCGGGCGTCACGGTCGACGTGTGGGTGCGCGGCATCTGCGCGGTGCGGCCCGGCGTCCCCGGCCTGTCCGAGAACATCCGCGTACGGTCCATCCTCGGCCGCTTCCTCGAACACTCCCGGGTCTTCGGCTTCGGCAACGGAGGCGAGCCCGAGGTGTGGATCGGCAGCGCCGACATGATGCACCGCAACCTCGACCGTCGGATCGAGGCCCTCGTCAGGGTCACCGATCCGGCCCACCGCGCCACGATCAGCCGGCTCCTGGAGACCGGCATGTCGGACACCACCTCCTCCTGGCACCTGGGCCCGGACGGCGAGTGGACCCGGCACGCGACCGACGCGGAAGGCCAACCCCTGCGCAACGTCCAGGAGATGCTCATAGACGCCCGGAGGCGCCGGCGTGGCACAGCAACACCTTGACCCGACGGATCCCACGGCCCGTGCCGTGACAGGTGACGCCCTCGCGGGCTACCTGCGCGGCCAGGCCACGGAGTTCCTCCGCGCCCTGCGACTGCACCGGGAGACCGGCAGCGGCCAGAACGGCACGGAGGAGTCCGTCGACGCGGCGCGCGCCCTGCGCCACTCGGCCCGCCGGATCAGCGGCAGCCTGCACACCTTCCGGCCGCTCCTCGACGCCGACTGGTCCGAGGCGATGCGCCCCGAACTGGCGTGGCTGTCGGGCACGTTGGCGCTGGAGCACGCGTGCGCGGCCCGGCTGGAACGGCTGCTGCTCGCCCTGCACCGGCTCTCGGGCTCGGCCGCGTTCCCCACGCAGTCGGCGGCCTCGGCCGTGGGCGGCCGGCTCACCGGCGCGGGCCGGGGCGTCCCGGGACCCGCCACGGCTGTCGGCGCCCGCGGACCGGCCACGCCCACCGCCGAACGCGGCAACCTCACCGTGGGCGCGGCCAAGGCGGGCGCCCTCCTGGAACGCCAGCTCACCCTGGCCCGGACCCGGGCCCACTCCAGCGCCCTCCAGGCCCTCGGCTCCTCCCGCTTCCACGCGGTCGCCGACAAGGTCGCCGTACTGGCCAGCGAGGTCCCCCTGATCCCGGCCGCCGCCGGCGCCGACCTGCGCCCGCTGGCCGCCGCCGCGGGGGAGCGCCTGAACGACGCGGTCACCGCGCTGCCCCTGGTCACCGCCGGGCACCCGTACAACGCGGAGGCCCTCATCCACGGCCTCTCCCCCGACCCGGCCCCGCACCCCCAGGACGGCCCCTGGCACCAGGTCCGGCTGCTGCTACGGCTGCACCGCTACGCCGGTGAGGTCCTGCACGGGGACGGCCCACCGCTGGACGTACGCCTGCTGACGGCCGGCCAGGCCCTCAATCTGCACCGGGACGCCTCGGAGGCCGCCGCCGCGGCGGCGTCGGCGGCCCGGACCCCGCGGATCGCCCCGGCGACCGCGTACGCCCTCGGGGTACTGCACGCCGACCAGCGGCACGAGGTGGAGGCGGCCCGCTTCGCCTTCCAGCAGTCGTGGCAGAAACGGGTGGCGGGCACCACCTGACGCCCTGCACCAACCCGCGCGGAGGAGACGGTGAACCCCCAGTGACTTCCTCGACGAACGACACCACCGTCCAGGCGGCCGGCTGCGTCCTGTGGCGGCACCGGTCCGCCGGAGATCTCGAACTGGCGCTGGTCCACCGGCCCAAGTGGGACGACTGGTCGTGGCCCAAGGGCAAGCTCAAGCGGGGCGAGACATTCGAGGAGGCGGCCCGCCGCGAGGTCCTGGAGGAGACCGGCCACACCTGCCGGCTGGGGACGCGGCTCCCCTCGGCCCGGTACATCGACCACCACGGGCGGCCCAAGGAGGTCCGCTACTGGGCGGCGGAGGCGACCGGCGGAACCTTCGAGCCCAACGACGAGGTCAACGCCCTCGTCTGGCTCAGGCCGGACGAGGCCCACCGGCGACTCACCCACGAGCGGGACCGGGACCTGATCTCCCTGGTTCTCATCGCGGTCGGCACCGACGAGGACCCTCTCGACTGACCGCGATTCCTGGGCTGCCGTGCCGCCCACCTCGCGTTACGTTGCAAAGGGGCGGCCGAAGCAGGGCCGTGGCCCAACCGAGGGACCGCCCGCTCGTGGACGCGTTTCCGGGCCCGCCGCAGCTGGCATAGTCCGGAATCAGCTCGTGTCCTCGACGTGAGCGTTCCGTGACCTAACCGCACCGCCCACAGGGGTTCACCCTCCGTTCACTTATGCCCATAGGCGCCTTCACCTGTTCTGCCTAATTTCGGCCTTACGCGATGCGAGTCGCGACCTGGGGGTCGCTACCCGCGTCACCCACGTCTTCGCACGCCGCCGGAATTCAGGACGGCGGCTCTCGGAAGGAACTCTTTCAAGTGAAGCTTCAGCGCATGAACCGGCGGGCCCTCACCCTCGGTGCTCTCGCGGTCTCCGGCGCCCTGGCCCTCACGGCGTGCGGCTCGGACGACAACGGCGGCGGCTCGGGCAGCAGCACCAGCTCCTCGGCGGCCAACGCCGGCTCGGCCGTCTGCGGCGACGCCAAGAAGGGCCAGCAGCTGCTCGCCGACGGCTCGTCCGCGCAGAAGAACGCGATCGACGCGTGGGTCAAGGCGTTCAGCACGGCCTGTGGCGTCCAGATCAACTACAAGGGCGGCGGCTCCGGCGCCGGTGTCACCTCCTTCAACCAGGGTCAGCTGGCGTTCGCCGGTTCCGACTCCGCGCTGAAGCCCGAAGAGGTCACCGCCTCCAAGAAGGTCTGCTCCGGCGGCCAGGGCATCGACCTCCCGATGGTCGGCGGCCCGATCGCGCTCGGCTACAACGTCCCGGGTGTCGACAACCTGGTCCTGGACGCCCCGACGCTCGCCAAGATCTTCGACAGCAAGATCACCAAGTGGAACGACGAGGCGATCAAGAAGCTGAACCCGTCCGCCACGCTGCCCGACCTCAAGATCCAGGCGTTCCACCGCTCGGACGAGTCCGGCACCACGGACAACTTCACCAAGTACCTGATCGCCACCACCCCGGACAACTGGAAGTACTCCGGCGGCAAGGCCTGGCAGGGCAAGGGCGGCCAGTCGGCGGCCGGCTCCGCGGGCGTGGCCGCGGGGGTCAAGCAGACCTCCGGCGCCATCGGCTACTTCGAGCTCTCCTACGTCGCCGACGGCGTCAAGGCCGTCAGCATCAACACCGGTGCCGCCGCCCCGGTCGCGCCCAGCACCGACAGCGCCACCAAGGACATCGCCGCCGCCCAGGTCGTCGGCACCGGCAACGACCTGACGCTGAAGCTGGACTACAACACCAAGGCCGAGGGCGCGTACCCGATCACCCTGGTGACGTACGAGATCGTCTGCGACAAGGGCAACAAGGCCGACACGCTGCCCGCCACGAAGGCGTTCCTCACCTACATCGCCAGCGAGGACGGCCAGAAGGTCCTCTCCGGCATCAACTACGCGCCGATCCCCGACGCGATCATCACCAAGGTTCGCAGCACCATCGCGAGCATCAGCTAGTCCGAGTGTGCGGCCGGGTCCCGATCCAGGGGCCCGGCCGCACCGTCCGGTGCACCGCCGCCACGGACCGCACACCGCACGTGTGGACCCGCAGACCGGAGAACCCCGATGGATATATCGACAAAGAACCCTGAAGAAGCACCTCCTCCCACCCCCGAGCCCGTCGCCCCGCAGAAGCCCTCGGCCCGCGGCGCCACCCGACCCGGTGACCGGATCTTCCTCGGTCTCTCCCGCGGGTCGGGCATCCTGCTGCTGGTGATCATGGCCGCCATCGCGGTCTTCCTCACCTACCGCGCCTCGCTCGCGATCAGCAAGGACCACGCAAACTTCCTCACCACCTTCGAGTGGAACACCAGCCTGGTCCCGCCGAAGTTCGGCATCGCCGTCCTGGCGTTCGGCACCGTGGTGTCCTCAATCATCGCCATGGTCATCGCGGTCCCGATCGCGGTCGCCATCGCCCTCTTCACCACGCACTACGCCCCGCGCAAGCTCCGCGGCCCGGTCTCCTACGTCATCGACCTGCTGGCCGCCGTACCGTCCATCGTGTACGGCCTGTGGGGCGCCCTGATCCTCGTACCGCACATGATCGGCCTCTTCGGCTGGCTCAACGACTTCTTCGGCTGGACCGGGATCTTCTCCTGGGACGAGGGCGCGCCCCGCTCGATGCTCACCGTCGGCGTCCTGCTCGCGATCATGATCCTGCCGATCATCACCAACGTCAGCCGTGAGGTCTTCCGCCAGGCCCCGCAGATGATCGAGGAAGCGGCCCTCGCCCTCGGCGCCACCCGCTGGGAGGTCATCCGCATGGCGGTGATCCCCTTCGGCCGCTCCGGCGTGATCTCCGCCTCGATGCTCGGCCTCGGCCGCGCGCTCGGCGAGACGATGGCCGTCGCCACCGTGCTCTCCCCGGACTTCATCATCCACGCCAGCCTGCTCAACCCGGGCGGCGGAACCTTCGCCCAGAACATCGCCAGCAAGTTCAGCGAGGCGACGCAGGACGGCCGGGACGCGCTCATCGCCTCCGGTCTGGTCCTGTTCGTCATCACCCTGCTGGTCAACGGTGCGGCCCGGCTCATCATCGCCCGCCGCGCGGAGTACTCGGGGGCCAACGCATGAGCAACGCAGCCGTAGTCGACAAGCCCGCGAGCACCCTCCAGGGCGCGACGCTCCCCAAGTGGTCGCCGTACGCGATCGCCGGCGGCTCCATCGTCCTGGCCGTTCTCATCGGCCTGGTCGGCAGCCTGGACAGCAAGATCCAGTGGGGCCTGATCGCGGCGATCCTCTTCATCGTCGGCACCTATGTGATCGCGTCGCGCGTCGAGGGTTCCCGCCAGGCCAAGGACCGCATCGCGACCAGCCTCGTCTGGGTCGCCTTCCTCATCGCCGTCGTCCCGCTCGTCTCCCTCCTGTGGACGACGATCTCGCGCGGTGTGAAGGTCCTCGACATCTACTTCCTGACGCACTCGATGGGTGTGGTCGGCGACACCGAGCCCGGCGGCGGTATCTACCACGCCATCATCGGCAGCCTGGAGCAGGTCGGCCTCGCCACTCTGATCGGCGCCCCGATCGGTGTGCTCACCGCGATCTACCTCGTCGAGTACGGACACGGCAGGCTCTCCAAGGCGATCACGTTCTTCGTCGACGTCATGACGGGCATCCCGTCGATCGTCGCTGGTCTGTTCATCCTGTCCCTCATGATCATGTGGGAGATGCAGCCCTTCGGCTTCGCCGGTTCGCTGGCCCTGGCCATCCTGATGATGCCGGTCGTGGTCCGCTCCACCGAGGAGATGCTGAAGCTCGTACCGAACGAGCTGCGCGAGGCCTCCCTCGCCCTCGGCATCCCGAAGTGGCGCACGATCCTGAAGGTGGTCCTCCCGACGGCTATCGGCGGCATCACCACGGGCATCATGCTGTCGGTGGCACGCATCGCCGGTGAGACCGCGCCCGTCCTGCTGCTGGTGTTCGGCAACCCGTTCATCAACAACGACCCGTTCCACGGGGCGCAGGCGTCGCTGCCGCTGTACATCTATCAGCAGTTCGCGCAGAGCGCGGGTTCCGGTGCGGCCTACGACCGTGCCTGGGCCGCGTCCCTCACGCTGATCGCCTTCGTGATGATCCTCAACCTGGTGGCCCGCGGCATCGCCCGCTGGAAGGCCCCCAAGACCGGTCGCTGACCGCGACCTCCTCAGCGACCGTTCTGAACCCCCTGGAAGTGAAGCAGTCATGGCCAAGCGAATCGACGTAAGTGGGCTCACCGCCTACTACGGCTCCCACAAGGCAATCGAAGACATCTCGATGACGGTCGAGCCCCGCACGGTGACGGCCTTCATCGGCCCCTCCGGCTGCGGCAAGTCGACCTTCCTGCGCACGCTCAACCGTATGCACGAGGTCACGCCCGGCGGCCGGGTCGAGGGCAAGGTGCTGCTCGACGACGAGGACCTCTACGGCAACGCCATCGACCCGGTGTCCGTACGCCGCGAGATCGGCATGGTCTTCCAGCGTCCGAACCCCTTCCCCACGATGTCGATCTTCGACAACGTGGCGGCGGGTCTGCGTCTCGCCGGCTCGTACAAGAAGAGCGAGCTGACGGACGTCGTGGAAAAGTCCCTCAAGGGCGCGAACCTCTGGAACGAGGTCAAGGACCGCCTGAACAAGCCCGGTTCGGGCCTGTCCGGTGGTCAGCAGCAGCGTCTGTGCATCGCGCGGGCGATCGCGGTCGAGCCGAAGGTCCTGCTGATGGACGAGCCCTGCTCGGCCCTCGACCCCATCTCCACCCTCGCGATCGAGGACCTGATCGGCGAGCTGAAGGAACGCTTCACGATCGTCATCGTGACGCACAACATGCAGCAGGCGGCCCGTGTCTCGGACCGTACGGCGTTCTTCAACCTCGCGGCGGTCGGCCAGCCCGGCAAGCTCATCGAGATCGACGACACGGAGCGCATCTTCTCCAACCCGTCGGTCCAGGCCACGGAGGACTACATCTCGGGCCGCTTCGGCTAAACCCGGGTCACTCCTCTTCAAGAACCCCTCGCGGTGCTGCATGGCGGTGCCACCGCGAGGACGAAAAGGGCCCGCCCCCGGCTCCCGGGGGCGGGCCCGTTCGTGTGTCCGGCAGAGCAGTCCCTAGAGGGGGCTACCGGCGTACTGCCTTTCCCAGGCGCTGCACGTGCTCTCCTTCACGTCACCGTCGTCCCGGAGACAGACCTGGATGTACACGTACGAAGTCTCGGAGACGTTGTGGCTCTCGTACTCGCAGTTGCCGTAGCCGTTGCCGTCGTAGATCGAGTGCTCGGTGCCGCTGGCACCGACCTTCCAGTAGCCGATGACACCGGCGCCGTCCGCCTTGTTGTCGCAGACCCCGAAGTGGTCGCCGTAGCTCTCGAAGTACATGGATCCGGCCCAGTCGACGTACGAGCCCGACGCGACGGTCTCGGCCTCGGCTCTCGCCGCAGACGCGGGAGAGGCCGCGTAGAGGAGCAGGCCCGTGAGAGCCGACGCCACCCCCGCCCCGGACATGAGGTGACGACGAAGTTTGGACATGGGGACCCCCACCCTCGTATGGCGCGTTCTATTCGAACGCTTGAGCCCCGGAAACTAGCAGCGATCCCGGCGCCACCACCGGACTTTCGAGAAAGCGGTTTCACCTTCACAGGAATGGCCCGCTCCGGAAGCCGGAGCGGGCCACTGACCAGAGCGAGGGGAGGGCTACAGGAACGCCAGGTTCACAACCCAGAACGAACAAGCCGCCACCACCGCAGCCGCCGGCATCGTGATGAACCACCCCATCACGATGTTCTTGGCGACACCCCACCGCACCGCGTTGACCCGCTTCGTCGCCCCCACACCCATGATCGCCGAGGTGATCACATGCGTCGTGGACACCGGCGCTTTGAACAGATACGCCGTGGTGAACATGATCGCCGCCCCGGTCGTCTCGGCGGCAAAACCCTGCGGAGGATCCAGCTCGATGATCTTCCGCCCCAGCGTCCGCATGATCCGCCAACCGCCCGCGTACGTCCCCAGCGACAGCATCAGCGCGCAGACGATCTTCACCCACACCGGGATCGGGTCGCCGTAGGTCGAATGCCCGGAGATCACCAGGGCCATCACCACCACACCCATGGTCTTCTGCGCGTCCTGGAGGCCGTGCCCGAGAGCCATACCTGCAGCCGAAACGGTCTGCGCGATCCGGAACCCCCGCTTCGCCTTGTGCGGATTGGCCTTCCGGAAGATCCACATGATCGCCGTCATCACCAGATAACCGGCGACGAGACCGACGACCGGCGACACGAACATCGGGATGATGACCTTGTCGACGACACCGTGCCAGATGACATCCGTACCGCCGGCCAGCGCGGCCCCCACCATCCCGCCGAACAACGCGTGCGAGGACGAGGACGGCAGCCCGAAGTACCAGGTGACCAGGTTCCAGGTGATCGCACCGATCAGCGCCGCGAAGAGGATCCCCATCCCCTTCGACCCCTCGGGCGTCTCGATCAGCCCCTCGCTGACGGTCTTGGCGACCCCGGAACCGAGAAACGCGCCGGCGAGGTTCATCACCGCGGCCATCGCCAGCGCCGCGCGCGGAGTCAGTGCCCGCGTCGAGACCGACGTGGCGATGGCGTTCGCGGAGTCGTGAAAACCGTTCGTGTACGTGAAAAAGAGCGCGACCAGAATGGTCACGACCAGAGCGAAGGTGTCCATGGAGAGGTCAGGACTCCTTGACGGCGATGGTCTCCACCGTGTTCGCCACGTGCTCGAACGCGTCCGCCGCCTCCTCCAGCACATCCACGATCTGCTTGAGTTTGAGCACCTCGATGGCCTCGTACTTGCCGTTGAAGAGCATGGCCAGCAGCTTGCGGTGGATCTGGTCGGCCTGGTTCTCCAGCCGGTTGACCTCGATCCAGTACTCGGTGAGGTTCTCCATCGTGCGCAGGTTCGGCATGGCCTCGGCAGTGAGCTCCGCCGCCCGCGCCAGTACCTCGATCTGCTGCTCGACGCCCTTGGGCAGTTCCTCCACGTTGTAGAGGACGACCAGGTCGACGGCCTCCTCCATGAAGTCCATGATGTCGTCGAGGCAGGAAGCGAGGTTGTAGATGTCCTCGCGGTCGAAGGGCGTGATGAAGGAGGAGTTCAACTGGTGGAAGATCGCGTGCGTGGCATCGTCACCGGCATGTTCAGCGGCCCGCATACGCTCTGCGATCTCGGCCCGGCCGGCGGTGTCCGCCCCGAGCAGTTCCATGAGGAGTTTCGAGCCCGTGACGATGTTGTCCGCGGACGCGGCGAACATGTCGTAGAAGCTCGTCTCCCTGGGGGTCAGACGAAAGCGCACAAGGGGTCCTCGGGATGCATCGGTTTCGGTCAGGCTGATGCTAAGTGCATCATCCGGCCACGGCTAATGGGCCGTCCCCCAGTGTCGCCCATCAGGCACAGTGATCCGCACGGGGGCGTACCAAGGGCCCTATACCCAGCAAAGTTCGTTACGATATACCCACTAGGGGTATATGTCTGGAGGACGCGATGGACGCGATGACGACCACCGAGGCCGGCGCGGCGGCAGCGCCCTCCGAACCGGCCGGCGAACCGGCTCAGGAACCCGTAACTCACGGTTACCACAAGCAGAAGGACGAACACCTCAAGCGCCTGCGCCGGATCGAGGGCCAGGTCCGCGGACTGCAGCGCATGGTCGACGAGGACGTCTACTGCATCGACATACTCACCCAGGTGTCCGCCTCCACGAAGGCCCTGCAGTCGTTCGCGCTGCAGCTCCTGGAGGAGCACCTGCGGCACTGCGTCGCCGACGCGGCGGTCAAGGGCGGCACGGAGATCGACGCGAAGGTCGAAGAGGCGACAAAGGCGATCGCCCGACTCCTGCGCACCTAGGGCCTGTTGGAGGCGTCCCGTTCCTCGGCCACTTTCAGCACCTCGTCGATGCTCTCCAGGCTGAGCCGGTCCTGGGCGGCCGAGGCCGCGATGATCAGGTCTCCGCACAGCTCGATCTCGGCGAGTGCCACGTGGTCCTGAACTGCCGTACCGCCGACCGGAGCCACGTGCGTCACCTCTTCTCTGCCGTCACCGACTTCCTAGAGTAGGGAGCGGTCTACACACCGCGCATGGCACGGACGGGCTAGTTCTCACACAGACTGGTCACCGATCGGTTCAGGTCACTTCTCGGCGATCTGCCCGGCGTAGATGTCCTTCGACGCCGGAAGTCGTACGTCCACGGGGGCCCCGAAGTCGTACAGCAGCGTCGTCGAGGCGACCGCCACGGTGCTGCGGCGCTGCCCGTTGACGAAGCTGAACCGCTGGCGGACCTTGCGGACGCGCCCTTCGTCGTCGAGGTAGACGTCGAAGGGCACCCGGGCGGTGGCGAACCCTTTCGCCGCCGACCTCAGGGCCGCCGCGTTCCCCGCCGAAGCGCTCCGCGCGGCGACAGAGAGATCAGCGACCCCCCGATAGTGACGCACGGAGGCCCCGGCCACCTCCGTCTTCCCCAGATACGTCGCCGTAGTCGTCCCGCGCAGCACCTCGGCGGCGGCATACGGGTCGGTGGCCCCGCCGGTCACGAGGTTGCCGTCGGACAGCGTGCCGGTGTCGACGCGGACCCATTTGTCGGCGGGCACTCCGGCGCCCCGGTTCTTCATGAACAGGGCGCCCGGCGCGAGGAGTTCGGTGATCGGCCGGTGCTCACTGGCACCGGCCGGGTCCTGCGGCAACTGCACGGTGAGTCGGCCGAGTTGGCGGTGGAAGTCGTAGCCGCCCGCGCCGCGGATGGTCACGCGGGTGCCGCCGGTGGCCATCTCCATGGACGTGCGGGCCTGTGAACTCCCCGCCGTGACAAGGGTGTCGGCCGCGCGCCGCACCACCGCGACCGCGTCCCCGCCTCCGCGCGCGTCCGCCGTGGCCACCCCGTCGCCACCACCGCACCCACCGGCACCGACACAGACCCCGACCACGAGTCCCGCCGCGACCAGCGCCCCACCGGTGCGCCTGCGCTGCCGCTCCTCCATCGCTGCCGTACCCCCGGTACGTCGTCACGGGCCCCTGTCGCAGCGTTCAACGAGCGCGCGGTCGGCCCCGTCACGCACCACAGGGGCCGTACAACCGCACTACAACCGCCATGCGAGTCCTTTACCCGCGCTCGGTAACGTTGTCGGAGTGGCACAGCAGGACAGCCTGGCGGCTCCCCCCGAACATCCCGAGCACCGCACGACACTCGTCGAGCAGGGACCTTTCTGCTTCGGCCGGTGCGTGTGCGGCTGGCGCGGTCCGGCGAGACGGGCGAGAAGCCAGGCCAGAACGGACGCCGCGGGGCACCTGTCTGTTCCGAACCCGTCTGTTCCGAACCCGTGACATGAGCGCGAGAACTTGTGGGCCGCCGGGCGTATCTCATTTCACGGAATCCCCACAGGAGGCGAAATGGAACGGCGTACGTTCATAGGCGGCGGCGCGGCTGCGATAGCGGCGGCGGCCACGGCCGGGTGCAGCGGCGGAAGCCTGGGCATCGGCAGTGGTGACACGTCCGGCGTGGCCAACGCCGCCAAGACGACCGGCACCGGCAAGCTGCCCAGCGCCGCGGCCAACTGGACCGCCCTGGCCCGGGACCTGGACGGCACCCTGGTCCGCCCCGGTGACGCCTCCTGGAAGACGGCCCACCAGCTGTACAACACCCGCTTCGACAACCTGAAGCCGGCCGCGGTGGCCTATATCGCGAACGCCGACGACATCCGCTCCGTCCTCTCCTACGCCCGCGCCCACAGCATCAAGGTCGCGATCCGCAACGGCGGCCATTCCTACGCCGGTTGGTCCTCCGGCGACAACCGGCTGATCGTCGACGTGTCGAAGCTGAACAAGATCCGGGCGAGCGGTTCCTCCGCGGTCGTCGGCGCGGGCGCCAAGCTGATCGACGTCTACCGGAGCCTCGCCGCGAAGGGCGTGACCATACCCGCCGGCTCCTGCCCCACGGTCGGCGTCTCCGGCCTCACCCTCGGCGGCGGCCACGGCGTGGTCTCCCGGGCGTACGGCCTGACCTGCGACAGCCTCACCCAGGCCACACTGATCACTGCCGACGGCAAGCAACTGATCGCCAACGCGAGCGAGAACAAGGACCTGTTCTGGGCGCTGCGCGGCGCCGGCAACGGCAACTTCGGCGTCGTCACCGAGCTGCAGTTCAAGACGCACCCCGCACCCCAGGCCGTATCGGGGTATCTGACCTGGCCGTCGTCGATGGCTGCGGCCGTGGTGAAGGCCTGGCAGGAGTGGGGCCCCGACCAGCCCGACGAGATCTGGTCGTCCTGCCACCTCTCGAACACACCCGGCGGCATCCCCAGGGTCTCCGTCGCCGCCTTCTCCCTGGGCACCTACAACGAACTCCAGAACGCGGTCGACAAGCTGGCCCACCTGGTCGGCGGCAACGCGTCGAGCGTCTCGCTCCGGCGGCACACGTACGAGGAGTCGATGAACGCCTACGCGGGCTGCTCGTCGTTCTCGACGGACGCCCAGTGCCATCTGCCGGGTACGACCCCGGGCCGTAACCCGCAGGGCGCGCTGGCCAGGGAGACCTACACCGGCCGCTCCGACTTCTTCGACCGCTCGATCTCGGACGCGGGCATCCAGACGATGCTGGCGCAGATGCGGTCGGTCAGCGGCAACGGCGACATCGCGCTGACGGCCCTGGGCGGCGCGGTCAACCGGGTCTCCCCCACGGCGACGGCCTTCGTGCACCGCCGCTCCCGCATGCTGGCCCAGTACCTCGTCTCCTGGCCGGCCGGCACCGCGGGCGCCGCCGCCCAGTCCTGGCTGACGAGGTTCCACACCGCGATGAAGCCGTACGCCTCGGGCGCCGCCTACCAGAACTACACGGACCCCACCCTCACCAACTGGCGCAAGGCGTATTACGGCGACGCGGCGACCCGCCTGACCACGTTGAAGAAGCAGTACGACCCGAATCGGTTCTTCAGTTACCCGCAGGGCTTGTAAGCCAACGGTTCAGCACCCACGCTTACGCAGCCAGGTCCCGTTCCTCAGTCCCCGAAGTCTCCGTCCGCGCCCCCGGGATCACCGCGTCCCGGGCCAACCGGCGGGCGTCACCGGACCGAACCAACCACGCCCCCCACCGCGAGCCCTCAACAGCCTTCAGCACAGGCGTAAGCAGAGCCATAGCCGGCGGAGACAGCAGAAGAGCCACAGCCGTGCCGAGCGCGAACCCGCCGATCACGTCGGTCGGATAGTGCACGCCCATGTAGACCCGGCAGAACCCCTCCACCAGCGCGAGCCCGATCCCCAGCAGCCCGAACCGCCGGTTCGCGACGAACAGCGCGACGCCCATCGCCATGGTGATCGTGGCGTGATCACTCACGAAGGAGTAGTCGGTCTTCCCGGAGACGAGAACATCGATGCCGGTGTGGTCGAGGAAGGGACGGGGCCGCTCCACGAACCCGCGGATGGGCACGTTCACAAGAACGGCGATCGCCGCGGCCAGCGGGGTCCAGACGAGCGCCGCGACGGACTGGGCGGAGTCCTCGTCCGCGCGCCGCCGCACGGACCACCAGCACCACACCACCAGCAGCACCATGGCGACCAGCAGTCCGTACTCACCGACGAACTCCATGACCCGGTCGAACCAGTGCGGCGCGTCCTTGGCGAGGCCATTGATGTCGTAGAGCAGATCGACGTCGGGGTTCGACCCGGATTCGGCGAGTACAGCCATGATGCTGCGGCTCCTTCGTCGTTGTTCCGGGCGCACCTCGCGTGCGCATTACTCAACAGGAACGCACGGCCCCTCTTTGTACGTTCCACACTCCACCGAATGATCACTCAGACGTTATCGAAGAGAGACTCATCGCCCCAGCTCAGGGGGTGGGTTCACGCTCGGTTCACACCGTCGTGGGGAGTGCTTTCGCGCCATCTTCGGTGACCCGGGTGGCCCCGAAGTAATCGGGGGTGTCAATGGGGTCGAACCGGATCACAGCACCCGTCCGGGGCGCGTCGATCATGTATCCGCCGCCGACATAAATCCCCACATGCCGGATGGCGCGGGAATTGGTGAGGTCGTCCGAGAAGAACACCAGATCTCCCGGCAGCAATTCGGCCCGCTGCGGATGCGGTCCCGCGTTGTACTGGTCGTTCGCAACGCGCGGCAGCGTGATCCCCGCACTCTCGAACGCGGCCTTGGTCAGCCCCGAGCAGTCGAAGCGCCCGCCCTGGTCGGCGGTGCCGTTCCCGCCCCACAGATAGGGGGTGCCGAGCTTGCTCTGGGCGTAGGTGATGGCGGTGGCGGCCTGTTCGGAGGGGTCGACCCGGCTGACGGGCGCGGCGAAGCTCTGCTCCAGGGACGTAATCGTCTTCACGTAGTTCTTGGTCTCCGCGTACGGCGGCACACCCTGGTACTTGATGACGGCGTACGCGCCCGCGTTGTACGAGGCGAGCATGTTCTCGCTCTGGTTGCCCGGCACGTCCTTCACATACGAGGCGAGCTGGCAGTCGTAGGTCGCGGCCGACGGAATCGCGTCGTTCGGGTCCCATACGTTGCGGACGCCGTCACCGTTGCCGTCGATCCCGTGCGTGGCCCAGGTCCCGGGGATGAACTGCGCTATTCCCTCGGCCTTCGCGGGGCTCTTCGCGTTCGGGTTGAAGCCGCTCTCCTGGTAGAGCTGGGCGGCGAGCAGTGCGGGGTTGAGGGCGGAGCAGAGGTTGCCCCATTTCTGCACGAGTGACGAATAGGCCGCCGGCACCGCACCCTTGGCGAGCGAGACGCTGCCTCCGCCGGCTCCGTTGACGAGGTTCCCGGCGACGAGGTACACCCCGACGACGAGCAGCATCACGAAGCTGAGCCCGAGCCCGGCCGCGACCCCACCGATCACCCATACTTTTCGCACGGCTCAACCCTCCCCCATGTCAGCCCTGTTCAAGGCCATTTCGGGGCAGGGTGGCGGCATTTCGCTGTGTTTCCGCCGGATGTGACGCGTATTCAGCGAGCGGACCGGGTGGTGCGGCGGCCCTTATTCCGGGTCGCTCGTGGCGTCCTTGTACAACTCGGCCGCTTCTTTCCCGAGCACGACACTGTAGGAAATGTCGGGTGTCAGTCCGCCTTGTTCGTGTCCGCCGATGACGCCGACGACCTGCTGGTCGCCGTTCACCCATGGGCTGCCGCTGGTGCCGCCGGTGAAGCCCGGGCAGTCGATGCGCTGCTGGGTGGCGCTGTGCTGGGTGGGCTTGTTGGTGCAGTTGATGGGCTGGTCGGTGGCGGAGGGGTAGCCGGTGATGGTCACGGCGGTGGCCCCGGTGGCCATCCCGGTGACGAACCGGTCGGCCCCGACCACGTCCTCGATGTTCTTGCCGTCCACCTCGGCGACCGTGGCGAAGCCTATGTCGCTGTCCTCGGCCTGCCCCTTGGACCACCCGTCCGGCAGGAACCGCTGCACGACCTTCCACACCCCGTACGGCGCCCTGCCGTCCCGGTAGCCGGGCACGAAGACGTCGCCGGGGTCGCCGTCCAGGCAGTGGGCCGCGCTGACGATGAGGTTGTGCCCGGCGCTGTGCACCACGGACGCGGTGCAGTGGTGGCCGCCGGCCAGGCTGGTGGCATGGGCCGCGCCGAACAGGGCTCCGACGCGCACGCTCTGTTTGTTCACCTCGGTCACGGTGGTCACGCCGAAGGGCCCCGGGCCGTCGTCGGCGGTCGCCACGGACGCCGAGGTCAGGGCCAGCGTCACCACGGCGACGAACAGCGCGTACCGGCGGTTGCCCGCGAGGCGAGCGGAACGGGAGATGCGTGAGCTGCGCTTCATCGGCCCCCACTTTGTCCCACGAAGGTGAGAAAGGACGTCGACGTTTGCTGAGATTTCGCTGTGAACGGCTCGTGCAATGACTCGTTCGGCGCTTCGTTCGGCGGTCAGTCCACCGTACTGTCCTCCCGTCTCTTCTGCCCCCTGAGCGATACTCGATGCCGCCCCGGCTCCAGAAAGAGGAATGTCCCGTGTCAGACATCCCCCCCGACCTCACCTGGGAACGCGCCGCCCCACCGGACGCCACCGGACCCGGCCCCTGGATAGAGATCGCCTTCGGCGCGGGGGACGACGGCGAGGCCCCGGTCTACATCCGCGAGACCAGCGACCCGGAGAACGTCGTCACCACCAACCGCCGCAAGTGGGACGCCTTCGTACTGGGCGTACAGGCAGGCGAGTTCGACCACTTCGTGGAGGGCGTGGAGGACCTGGAGGACACGGACGGGGCGGATCCGGCGGACCCAACAGGCCCGGAAAACGGGCCAGATGCATAGAAGCCGCGTCTTCGCCCTCCTGATCGACACCCCCGGGCCGGAGGCCGCCGCCGCTGCGGCCTTCTGGTCGGCGGCCCTCGGCGTCCCCGCCGAGCCGGTCCCCTCGGAGGAGCAGTTCACCACCCTGCACGAGGGAATTCCGGGGCTGGTGACGGCGGTTCAGGCCGTCGACGATCCCAACCCGCGTTTCCACATCGACATCGAGACGGACGACGTGGCGGCGGAGACCGCCCGCCTGCTCGCCCTGGGCGCGACCCCGGTCTCCCGCTGGCTGGAGTGCCGCACCCTGCGCGCCCCCGGCGGCCACCTCCTGTGCGTCCTGCCGGTGCACAGCCCCGCCGACGTCTTCAACGCCCAGTCGCGCAGCTGGAGTTAGGGCCACCAGCGTGGGCTGCCGGCCCGCGAGGCACCGCACACGGTCCGGTCGGCGCCTGCCATCGAAGCCGCGCCCCCGCCGCCCCGCACCCTCCTACGCCACCGCCCCCACCGAGAACCGCACTCCCGTGAGCTCCTCCGAAGCCGTCCACAGCCGCCCCGCCGCCGCCACGTCACTCGCCTCGGGGCTGCGCCCCACCAGCGTCGGCGCCCCGCGCATCTCGCCCAGTCCGTTCGGTCCGACGTAGCTCGCGCCGGGCAGGTCCTGGGTCGCCGCGTACAGCGTGGGCAGGGCGCCGCCCTTGTCGTCCTGGGCCAGGACCCTGTTGCCCACGGCCATCAGCGCGCGGCTGACCGGGTTCGCCGTGTGGCTCTGGAGGTTGGTCGCCGCCCAGCCCGGGTGGGCCGCCAGCGCGCGGACGCGTGAGCCCGACTCGGCCAGCCTGCGCTGGAGTTCGAGCGTGAACAGCAGGTTGGCCAGCTTGGACTGGGAGTAGGCGCGCTGCGGGCCGTAGATGCCGTCGAGGTTCAGGTTCTCGAAGTGGATGTAGCCGTCGCCCATCTTGTGCGCGCCGGAGGAGACGGTCACCACGCGGTCGGTGATGTGCGGCAGCAGCAGGTTCGTGAGGGCGAAGTGCCCCAGGTGGTTGGTGCCGAACTGCGTCTCGAAGCCGTCCCGGGTGCGCCCCTCGGGGAGCATCATCACGCCCGCGTTGTTGATGAGCAGGTCCAGCGGGCCGTCCCAGCCCTCGCCGAACTCCCGCACGGACGCCAGGTCCGCGAGGTCCAGCCGCCGCACCTCGGTGCTGCCGCCCGCCTTCGCCGCGGCGGCCCGCCCGCGCTCCGGGTCCCGTACGGCGAACACGACGTGTGCGCCCGCGCGGGCCAGCTCGGCGGCGGCGGCGAAGCCGATACCGCTGTTGGCGCCGGTGACGACCGCCGTCCGGCCGGTGAGGTCGGGGATCCGGCTCGCGTCCCACCTGGGCGCCCTGCCGCTGCTCTTGTCACTGATGGTCTTGTCCGTGTTGCCCATGCCTCCCAATGTAGGCAACGACTACAATGCTGTCAATGACAACAATGATGTCGCCAGCAACAATGCTGCCGCTGTCTACATCGGGATACGATGGTTCACATGCCTGTACGCCCCTATCACCACGGAGACCTGCGCTCCGCCCTGCTCGCGAGCGCGGAGCGCACCCTGCTGGAGAAGGGCGTCGCGGCCCTGTCCCTGCGTGAGCTCGCCCGGGACATCGGGGTCAGCCATGCCGCCCCCGGCCGCCACTTCAAGGACAAGCAGGCCCTCGTCGACGCGCTGGCCCTGTCCGGCTTCGAGCGCATGGCCCAGGTGCTGGACGGCGCCGACGCCCCCGCGCTGCCGCTGGAGGAGCGCCTCACCGCGCTGGCGAAGGCGTATGTGCACTTCGCCGCGTCCAACGCCGAGCTGCTCGAAGTCATGTACTCGCGCAAGCACGACCCGGACATCTCCGAGCAGTTGAGCGCGGCCGTGGAGAGCACGACCGTCCCGTTCGTGCGGATCATCTCCGACGCCCAGGAGCGCGGCGAGATCGTCGCCGGCGACCCCTGGACCGTCAGCCTGGTGGTCGGCGCCGCACTGCACGGCACGGCCTCCTTCGCGGCCCAGGGCACGCTCACCCCGGAGGCCGCGGTCGCCGGTATCCCGGTCCTCGTGCACCACCTGCTGAACGGCCTCAAGCCCCGCGAGAACGAACAGTGAGCGACAACTACTTGACGGTGATTCCGACCGATCCGTCCTGGCAGCCCGACCGGGACGCCGCGGATCACGCAGCGGCCGTACTGTCCGGGCTGCTGCCCGACGACGACGCCCGTCGCGGCCTGGACGTCAGATGGCACGACACCGTCGAGGTGGTCTCCTGCGGCGGCAACCTGAAGACGATCAGCTGCCCGCACTGCGGCACGGAATCCGACGGCTGGTGGGGCGAAGCCGTTCAGGAGCGGTACGACGAAGGCTTTTCCACCCTCCTGGTCACGGTCCCCTGCTGCGGCGCCGAGACATCACTCAACGACCTGGTCCACGACTGGCCGATGGGCTTCGCGAGCTTCAGGATCGAGGTCCTGTACCCGAACCGGGGGTGGCTCACCGAGGAGGAACTGGCCTCCGTCGCAACCGCGCTCGGGCATCCCCTGCGCCAGATCCTCGCGCACTTCTAGCGCACTTCGAGCGCACGTCCAGCGCACCGCAGACGCCTCCCGTTGACGCCTGTCAACGCGCGTCCCGCTGTGGATTTTCCGTGGAGAGAGTCAAGCCCGGGCCATTGCCGTGTCATCCCGGCGCCATTGATCAGCAATCCCCCAACCCCCTTGAGTAACGCGGAAGTCAGAACTCCGGAACCCTTCTTGTTGTCACGTACTCAACAAGAGATGGTCGTCACGGGCCGCCGCCCCCACCGGGAACCTCACCGGTGGATCCCCCACCCGCAGGCCTCTGCCCACCTCACTCTGGAGGCTGTACGTTGCGTACGTCACCCCCCAACTCCCCCCACATACGCGGCAACTGGCGAAGAATCGGTTCTGCCGCCGCCGCGACCGCCGCGCTCCTGATCGCCGGCCTCGGCACCGCGGCCCACGCGAGCGCCGCCGCGGACACCACCGCGAGCACCAAGAAGGTCAGCTCCAAGGCCATCGCCGCACAGGTCGCCAAGGCCCATGTGCAGTACGAGAAGGCAGCCTGTGGCGCCACCCCGAAGAAGGGCTTCGCCGCGTGTAACGCCCTCCGCGTCACCGGCGGCACCACCGCCTTCATGGAGAAGCAGGCCGCGCTGAAGGGCGTCGCCGCGAAGACCATCTCCCCGAAGGCCACCACCGACGACCCCACCGGCTACGGCCCCTCGGACATCCAGTCCGCCTACGGCCTGGCCGACGCGGCTGCCGACAACGGCTCCGGCGAGACCGTCGCGATCGTCGACGCCTACGACGACCCGAACGCCGAGGCCGACCTCGCGACCTACCGCTCGTACTACGGCCTCTCGGACTGCACCACCGACAACGGCTGCTTCACCAAGGTCAGCCAGACCGGCTCGACGACCTCCCTCCCCTCCGCCGACAGCGGCTGGGCGGGCGAGGAGTCCCTCGACCTCGACATGGTCAGCGCGACCTGCCCGAACTGCAACATCCTCCTGGTCGAGGCCAAGTCGGCGAGCGACGCCAACCTGGGCACCGCGGTGAACGAGGCCGTCAAGCTGGGCGCCAAGTTCGTCTCCAACTCCTACGGCGGCTCGGAGTCCTCCTCCGACACGACGTACGACACCTCGTACTACAAGCACCCGGGCGTCGCGATCACCGCCAGCGCGGGCGACGAGGCCTACGGCGCCGAGTACCCGGCCGGTTCCCGCTACGTCACCGCCGTCGGCGGCACCAAGCTCTCCACGTCCTCGAACTCCCGCGGCTGGACCGAGAGCGTCTGGAAGACCAGCAGCACCGAGGGCACCGGCTCCGGCTGCTCGGCGTACGACGCCAAGCCCACCTGGCAGACCGACGCCACCTGCACCAAGCGCATGATCTCCGACGTCTCGGCGGTCGCCGACCCGGCCACGGGCGTCTCGGTCTACGACACCTACGGCGCCGACGGCACGGGCTGGGGCACCTACGGCGGCACCAGCGCCTCGTCCCCGATCATCGCCTCGGTCTACGCCCTCGCCGGCACCCCCGGCAGCAGCGACTACCCGGCCTCCTACCCCTACGCAGCGGCCGGCACCTCCGCGCTGAACGACGTGACCAGCGGCAACAACGGCACCTGCTCCACCTCGTACTACTGCACCGCGAAGTCGGGCTACGACGGCCCGACCGGCTGGGGCACCCCGGAGGGCATCTCGGCCTTCACCGGCTGAGGCACCACCGCAGAGCCTCCCCGTCGGGTCACGGGGAGCCGCCGGCAAAGGGGGACGTGGGGTCCCCTTGGCGGAGCAAATGGCAACGGGCCGCGGCAACCAGCCGCGGCCCGTTCGCCGTGTCCCGGTCCCGCGATGGGCCCCAACTCCCATGAAAAACCTGTGAGTTTGGTAAAGAGCCAGACCCTGTTCGGTAAGCCGGAAGTCAGGATTCCAGCAGCCTCTTGTTGTCGCGTACTCAACAAGAGATGGTCATCGCGGGCCGCCCCCCACCGCCGGGGAAACCGCACCGGCGAGACGCACCCGCACCGCCCCTGTTCCACCGACTCAGGAGGCTGCACCTTGCGTACCACGACCCCCAACTCCCCCCACACGCACGGTAGATGGCGCCGCATAGGTTCCGCGGCCGTAGCCACGGCCGCACTCGTCTTCACCGGCCTCGGCACCGCCGCACAGGCCGACGCCGTGCAGAGCGCCACCACCTCCGCCGCGGTTACCTACGCCGCCACCCCCTGTGCGACCCCCAAGCACACCGGCGATCTCACCTGCAAGTCCTACCGCGTCACCGGCGGCCTCACCGCCTTCCAGAAGATGCAGGCCGCGAAGACCGGCATCACCCCCAAGGCCGCCGACGCGTCGACCCCCTCCGGCTACAGCCCGACCAACCTCCGGTCGGCATACGGCCTCACCTCCGCCGCCGCCTCCAACGGCTCGGGCGAGACCATCGCGATCGTCGACGCGTACAACGACCCCAACGCCGAGGCCGACCTCGCGACCTACCGCTCGTACTACGGCCTTTCCGCCTGCACCACGGCCAACGGCTGCTTCAAGAAGGTCAGCCAGACCGGCTCCACGACGTCCCTCCCCACCAGTGACGCCGGCTGGTCCGAGGAGATCTCCCTCGACCTCGACATGGCGAGCGCGATCTGCCCGCTGTGCAACATCACCCTCGTCGAGGCCACCAGCGCCAGCTACGTCAACCTCGGCACCGCCGAGAACGAGGCCGTAGCCCTCGGCGCCAAGTTCGTCTCCAACAGCTACGGCGGCTCGGAGTCCTCCTCCCAGACGTCGTACGACACCTCGTACTACAACCACGCGGGCGTGGCCATCACCGTCTCCTCCGGTGACAGCGCCTACGGCGCCGAGTACCCGGCGACCTCCCGGTACGTGACGGCCGTCGGCGGCACCAAGCTCTCCACCTCCTCCACCACCCGCGGCTGGACCGAGGCCGTCTGGCGCACCTCCAGCACCGAGGGCACCGGCTCCGGCTGCTCCGCCTACGACGCCAAGCCCAGCTGGCAGACCGACACCGGCTGCACCAAGCGCATGGAGTCCGACGTCTCCGCCGTCGCCGACCCCGCCACCGGCGTCTCCGTCTACGACTCCTACGGCGTCACCGCCGGCTGGTACACCTTCGGCGGCACCAGCGTCTCCGCCCCGATCATCGCCGGCGTCTACGCCCTCGCCGGCACCCCGGCCAGCGGCACCTACCCGGCGCAGTACCCCTACGACTACGCGGGCACCTCGTCCCTCAACGACGTGACGAGCGGCTACAACGGCTCCTGCACCACGGCGTACTTCTGCACCGCCGAGACCGGCTACGACGGCCCGACCGGCTGGGGCACCCCGGAAGGCATCTCGGCCTTCGCCAACTGAGGCCGACCGAGGGACCCCCACCCTGATCTGATCCACAGTCACATGTCATGCCACCGTGGGTCGTGGGGGCCACACGTGGCATGAGGGAACGGGCCGCGGCATCCAGCCGCGGCCCGTTCATCATGAGAACATCAGCACGAGCAACTCGATAATCAGGGGCTAACGACCGAACCACGCACAGGTTCCGCCCAGGCCTCGTTGCCCGGCGTTACCTACCGTGATACACAGAGTGACCGTACGCAGTATTCGTACGAAACTCGCCAACCAATGACGCCAAGTCGACATACGACGGCGGCATTGTCGGCGACAATGATGCCTGACCTCTGCGCACCAGCAGGGGATGCGGAACTACCCACCAGGGGCGGTGACTTACATGTTCCTTGCGGCCGACAAGGGAGACATCAACACCATCATCGGGGGGATCGCTCCGGACTGGGGCCCCTTCGGCAGCCTGGGCAACGAGGCCAAGGTGATGATCGAGGTCGTGATGGCGGTCGCCATCCTGCTCTGTCTCGGAATCGCCGTATGGGGTGCGGCCAAACAGCGCATCGGCGCGACGGCGCTCCGCGACACGTTCAGCGCGGAACAGGGCAAGGGCCTCATCATCGCCGGGCTGACCGGGGTCTTCATCATCGGCTCCCTAGGCACCCTCTTCACGATCGTGTACGGCATGGCCGTATAGCCGCCGGACTCGACCGCCCGCTCTCCCCACCCCACCCGCCCGTCGCGCCCACCGGCTGAGGTTGCGTTTCCCTGATGTCGAGT
Organism: Streptomyces sp. STR69; assembly: GCF_024519455.1. Taxonomy (GTDB): domain Bacteria; phylum Actinomycetota; class Actinomycetes; order Streptomycetales; family Streptomycetaceae; genus Streptomyces. The sequence goes on from NZ_JALJRY010000019.1 coordinate 203,139, forward strand.
CACCACACCGCGCCCGCGCGGGAACCAGCACGGCTACCGTCGTACTTCCAGATGTTTCTGGACGACGGCGAAGGGGCGTACCCGGCATGAGTTCCGGAGACGAGCACGAGACCTCCGGCGGTTACGGCGGCACCGGCCAGACCCGAACCCGCTACCCCCAGACCGCGGGCGACGTCTACGGCGGCGCCCGCAGAGGCGGCCGGTCCTCCTCCAGAAGCCTGGTGACGGTCGTCGGAGTAGTCGTCCTCCTCATCGCCGCCATCGCCTTCGCGAACCGCGGCGGCAACGACTCCGCCTCCAACGACACGACCGTGTCCGGCGGTTCGAAGCCGGACGCGAGTTCCACGGCGGCCAGCGGCACGAAGCCGGTGCAGACGAAGGCGGGCGGGATCCCCGCCGGCTTCGCGCACGACGAGCAGGGCGCGGAGAGCGCCGCGACCAACTACGCGACGGTGCTCGTCTCGGCGGACATCCTCAAGCCGGCCCGGCGGGCGGAGATCGTGCGGCAGGTCTTCGTCGCCGACCGGCAGACCGCGCTGCAGAACAGCCTCGACCAGGCCTACTCCAAGGAGTTCCTGAGCAAGCTCGGCCTGGACGCGAACGGTAACGCGAGCACGGGCAACACCTACGTCTCCCGCACCGTGCCCATCGGCACCAAGGTCACGAGCTACTCGGACACCGCGGCGACGGTGGAAGTCTGGTGCACCGGGCTGTACGGCACGGCCGGCACCGTCTCGACCAACCCGGTGACCAGCGACTGGTTCACCCTGACGCTCCACCTGCGCTGGGCGGACGGCGACTGGAAGGCCGACAGCTTCTCCCAGAAGGACGGCCCCGCCCCCGTGCCCGGCGACAACAAGGCATCGACTGCCGACGAGATGGCCAAGGCCGTCCAGGAGTACGGAGGGTTCACCTATGCCCGGTAGCTCACGTCTCGTACTCAAGGCCGCGGCCGCCTTCACCGCCGTACAGACAACTGCCGTGCTGCTGGCCACCCATGCCGTCGCGGCCCCCTCGCCCACCCCGACACCGACGGGGTCGTCGGCGGCTCAGGAGTGCAAGCTCCTGGTCGGCGAGGCCAAGGACATCTGCGAGAACGGCAAGAAGGGTGCGGGCACCACCACCCCCAGCACCACCGACACCCTCGACCCCCTCTCCTCCCTCGCCAAGGGCTGCGCCGAAGCCGCCTCCTGGACGATCGACAAGCTCAGCGCCGCCGTCAAGGACACCGCGAGCGTCGACTTCACGAACTCCAAGTTCCTTCAGCAGTACGCCGTCGTCTTCGCCGCCTCGACGATCCTCACCCTCCTCCTGTGGCTCCTCGCGGTGGCCAAGCGCGCGGTGCGAGGCGTCCCCCTCACCACCGCGATCTCCGAGGCCGTCGGCTTCCTCTGGCTCACGGTCATCGCCTCCGCGTTCACACCCCTGATCCTGTACACAGTCGTCTCCGCCACGGACGGCATCTCGGACGTCCTCGCGAAGACGACCGGCAACCAGGACACCTTCTTCGGCAACTTCTCCAGCGCCCTGGCCAAGGGCAACAACATCGGCGGCGGCCCGATCATGCTGATCGTCGTCTCCCTGGTCAGCATCCTCGCCGCCGGCGTCCTCTGGCTGGAGCTCGTCATCCGCGCCGCCCTCCTCTACGTCGGCGCCCTCCTCGGCACCGTCGTCTACGCGGGCCTCGTCGACAAGAACCTCTGGGGCCACGTCCGCCGCTGGGCGGGCATCATGATCGCGGTGATCCTGGTGAAACCGGTCATCGTCATCGTGCTGGGCCTGGCCGGCGCGCTGTCCTCCGCCGACGGCCCGGACTCGTTCTCCGCCGTCGTCTCCGGCCTCGCCATCATCCTGCTGGCCATCTTCGCCAGCGCGATGATCTACCGCTTCGTCCCCGGCTTCGGCGACGAGATCGCCAACGGCCGCAACAACCGCATCATGCAGGGCGCCGAGGGCAAGGCCGCCGCGGTCATCAGCTCCCCGGCCACCATGGTCGCCCAGGGCATCAAGACCCACAGCGCCCGCACCAACGACGGCGGAGGCGGCCAGTCCTCCGGCGGCGGCGCCCGCCCGTCCAACCCGGTCTCCGGCGGCGTCGCCGCCCACAGCACCCGCCCCTCCTCGGGCGGCGGCGGAGCAGTCCCCAGCTCCGCGCCCCCGCCCCGCCAGAGCCCGGCGAACACCCCGCACGCCAGCAACGCCCGCAACAACCGCACGGGAGGTGAAGGGCGTTGACGACAGAGTCCCACCTGTCCCATCCGATCACGCCCCGCCGGACATATCTGATCGGCCGGGCACGGCCGAACGCGATCGTCGGCAAGAATCGTGAGACCGGCGAGATCGCGCTCATCATCATGGGCGCCTTCCTCGGCATGATGTGCGGGCTCCTCGTCCCGGTCCTCTCCCTGCGGATCGTGCTGCTGACGGGCTTCCCGCTGCTGGCGCTGATGGCGGTCTACGTGCCGTACAAGCGCCGCACGTTCTACAAGTGGTTCGAGATCAACCGCAGTTACAAGCGGACCCTGCGCAACGGCACGACGTACCGCTCCTCCGTCATGGAGGCCGGCGTCCACCTCGACGGCCGCGAGGTAGAGATCGGCCCGCCTCCGGGGATCGGCCGCATCAACTGGCTGGCCGCCCCCTTCGGCCCGGACGAGATCGCCGTACTCCTGCACGCCGACCGCCGTACGGTCACCGCGGCGATCGAGATCGAGGGTCCGGGCGTCGGCCTGCGCGACAGCGAGGACCAGGAAGCCCTCGTCGACCGCTTCGGCACGCTCCTCAAGCATGTGGCCAACGGCGACGGCTTCGTCACCCGCATCCAGATGCTCGCCCGCACGCTGCCCGCCGACCCGGACGCGCACGCCAAGGACGTGGCCCAGCGCGGCGACGAGAAGTCACTGACCTGGCTGCAACAATCGTACGACCAGCTCCAGTCGATGGTGTCCACCAGCAGCGAGCAGCACCGCGCCTACCTCGTCGCCTGTATGCACTTCAACCGCGAACTCTCCGCCGAGGCCCACGCGATGGCCCGCGCCTCCCGCCCCCAGGCGGGCCGCAAGCTCGACCGGGACGCGGGGCTCGCGGTCGTCATGGCGCGCGAGTTGACGGACATCTGCTCACGTCTCCAGGAAGCCGACATCCGCGTACGACAGCCCCTCGGCCAGGGCCGGCTCGCCTCGCTCATCCACTCCATGTACGACCCGGACCACCCCATCGACCACCTCCAGGCGATGACGAAGCGCAACGCCTGGCCGGCCGAACTCGACGCCATGGAACCGACGTTCCTCCAGGCGAAGACCCGTGAGTCGTCGACCCGCGAGCCGTGGTGCCATGCCACGGCCTGGGTGAAGGAGTGGCCGATGACCCCCGTGGGCGTCAACTTCCTCGCCCCGCTGCTCGTCCACACCCCGGACGTGATCCGCACGGTCGCCGTCACGATGGACCTCGAACCCACCGAGGTCGCCATCGAGCGCATGCTGACCGAGAAGACGAACGACGAGGCCGACGCCTCCCGCGCCGCCAAGATGAACCGCACCGTCGACCCCCGTGACGTGGCCGCCCACGGCCGCATGGACCAGCGCGGTGAGGACCTGGCGAGCGGCGCTGCCGGGGTGAACCTGGTCGGCTACATCACCGTCTCCTCCCGCAATCCCGAGGCCCTCGCGCGCGACAAGCGCACGATAAGGGCGTCCGCCGGCAAGTCGTATCTGAAGCTGGAGTGGTGCGACCGCGAGCACCACCGAGCGTTTGTGAACACACTGCCGTTCGCCACCGGCATCCGGAGGTAGGGCTCAGATGCGGGATCCGCTGTCCGTCCTCACCGACGCCTTCACGTCCTTCCTCTTCGGCAAGATCGAGTCCACCCGCCTCCCGGTCCGCACCTCGACAGGCCAGGCCCAGGCGGTCTATCTGCCCACGGCTGCCCCCGGGTTGGGCGACTCGGGCGTCATCATCGGCCGCGAGGTCTACTCCGGCAAGGGGTACATCTACGACCCCTTCCAGCTCTACGGCCAGCAACTCCCTGCCCCCCACTGGCTGGTGCTCGGCGAGTCCGGCAACGGCAAGTCGGCCCTGGAGAAGACGTACGTCCTACGCCAACTCCGCTTCCGCGACCGCCAGGTCGTCGTCCTGGACGCCCAGGGCGAGGACGGCGTCGGCGAATGGAACCTGATCGCGGAGGAGTTGGGGATAACCCCCATCCGCCTGGACCCAACAGCTGCCCTGGACATGGGGATTCGTCTGAACCCCCTCGACCCGGCGATCACCACCACAGGCCAACTGGCCCTGCTCCGCACGATCATCGAGGTGGCGATGGGCCACGGCCTCGACGAGCGCTCCGGCTTCGCGCTGAAGGTGGCGCACGCCTACGTCAACGAGACGATCGTCGACCGGCAGCCGGTCCTCATGGACATCGTCGAGCAACTACGCCACCCCGAACCGGAGTCGGCCGAGGCGATGAACGTCGCCATAGACGACGTACGCGCCTGGGGCCTGGACGTGGCCCTCGTCATCGACCGCCTGGTCGACGGCGACCTCCGAGGCATGTTCGACGGCCCGACGACGGTGGGCATCGACCTGGATGCGCCGTTGATCGTCTTCGACCTGTCCCACATCGACCGCAACTCCATCGCCATGCCCATCCTGATGGCCATCGTCGGCGTCTGGCTGGAGCACACCTGGATCCGCCCCGACCGGAAGAAGCGCATCTTCCTGGTCGAGGAGGCCTGGCACATCATCAACAGCCCCTTCGTGGCCCAACTCTTCCAGCGCCTGCTGAAGTTCGGCCGACGGCTCGGCCTGTCGTTCGTGGCGGTGGTCCACCACCTGTCGGACGTCGTGGACGGAGCGGCGGCGAAGGAGGCGGCGGCGATCCTCAAAATGGCGTCGACAAGGACCATCTACGCCCAGAAGGCGGACGAAGCCCGGGCAACCGGGCGGGTGTTGGGGCTACCACGCTGGGCGGTGGAGATCATCCCGACCCTCACTCCCGGCATCGCGGTCTGGGACGTCAACGGCAATGTCCAGGTGGTCAAACACCTCATCACCGAGACGGAACGCCCCCTCGTCTTCACCGACCGCGCGATGACCCAGTCCTCCCGCGACCACGACCGCGAACTGACCGACGACGCCCTGCGCGCCGCCGAGTTGGAGGCGGAAGAACGCGCGGCTGCCTTCATGGAACAGCACTTGAGCGATCTCGACGGCTCCTCCGAGTCCACGGTGGCGTGAACGGCGGTGGCATGACATGAGACCGGACGACGGTGGACGCGAGCGTCAAGGGGGTATCCCCGACGGCCTGTTGGTGGGCCTGCTCGCGTTCCTCATCGGCATGACCCTGCTGGTGTGGTCGGCCACGGGCCTGGCCGCCCTGTTCTCCAAAGGCTCCTGGCCGACCGGCGTGACCTTCGCCCGCACCCCGCTGGCCATGCGCCACCTGATCGCCCAGCCCCACGACATCACCGGCGCCTGGCCGCAGTCCCCATCCGCCCAGTTCTCCGGCTACGGCCTCTTCTGGGGCCTGTTCATCGGCCAGTTGATGATCCTGGTCGTCCTGACGGTGTTCGTGATGGGCACGCTGGCGAGATGGCGGGCGGTAAGGGCAAGGACGCGGGCAAAGGCCCTGGCCGCCCCACCTTCACCGGAACCTCAAGAGGTACCGCCCCAACGCCCGGAACCACAACAACAGTTGCAGCCAACGGTCCTCCTGGAACAGGCGGCACCTGCACCTGCACCTGTCACCTCAACTTCTCTCTCCAACGGTGAACGGGTGGTGGGTGGGTGGGAAAGAATCTTTCTGGCGACAACGGAAAGCCGCCAATCCACAGCCACCCAGGCCGTACGAGACGCGGAAGGCCCCGCCCTGGTAGTCACGTCCAACAAGACGGTCTGGCAGGACACCAAGGACGCCAGAGCCAAACTCGGCCCGGTCCTCCTCTACGACCCCACCCACCTCTGCGACACCCCGGCCCGCCTCCACTGGTCCCCCACGACAGGCTGCGAGGACAAACAGACCGCGGTAAAACGAGCCGCCGCCCTCCTGGCCCCCGTAAAACCCACCGCAAAGATCGACCAGGCGGTAGCGGACACGGCCGAAACACTCCTCCGCAGCTACCTGCACGCCGCCGCGATCGACGGCCGCACCATCCGCCACGTCCACCGCTGGTCCCAGGGCACGCAGATCCAGGACGCGGTACGAACCCTCCGCACGAACCCCAAGGCGGCCCCCGGCGCGGCAGGCGAACTGGAAGCCGCACTCACCTCCCACCCCGAACGCCGGGACATCGCCCAGGAGTTGACGAGCCGCGCACTGTCCTCCCTCTTCACGGTCAACATCCGCGAAGCCTGCACACCCAACAGAACTGACGCGCTCTCCTTGGATTCCTTCGCGAACGAAGGGGGCACGCTTTATCTGGTAGGTGAATCCATCGAGGACCCCCGTACGAACCCGGGTGCGATGCCTCTCCTCACCGCCCTCGCATCAAGCGTGGTCGAGCGCGGCCGGCACATGGCCGAACGGTCATCGGCCGGTCGCCTCGACCCACCAATGACGCTTGTCCTGGACGACATCGCCGCGGTCGCGCCGCTCCCCCAACTCCCCGACCTCCTGGCCACCGGAGCCGACCGCGGCCTCCCCACCCTGGCCCTCCTCCGCTCCCGGGAACAGGCCAGAGCCCGCTGGCCGCACCACGAACTCCCGGTGTAGCAAAAGGACTTACGGCACTCCGCGACTACGGCCGCTCGAACGCCATCTCCAGCTCGCGCTCGTCCGCCGCGTCCCCGGACAACGGCACGACAACTCCCGTAGGCACGAAGCCGACCTTGCCGTAGAACCGCCGGGCCCGCTCGTTGTCCTCGTGCACGATGAGCCGCACCCGCTCGACACCGCGCCCCCAGGCCCACTCCAGCGCCGCGTCGAACAGCACCTCGGTCAGGCCGATGCCCCGCACCTCCGGCCGCACGAACACCCCGACGATGTGCCCCTGCTTCCGGTCGACCGCGAAGCCGGCCCAGTCGACGGTCCCGGCCTCCTCAAGAAGCACGGTCACCGTCCCCACCCACTCGCCGTCCGGCCCCTCGGCAATGATCTGCTGAGCCTTTTCAGCACCTTCGGCGGCCCCTACGGCCCGCTCCTGGTAGAAGGAGTCCGGTTGGGCCTTCGCCGCCTCGTAGGTCTCCAGGAAGGCGAGATGCGCGACGGGATCCTGCAGGGCGACCAGCCGCAGTTCCTTCGCCGCGGCCCACTCGTCGGCGCGTATCGAACGGATCTTGTAGTTCATGGCAGCAACGGTAGCCCAAACGCAGAAAACCCCTGTACCGAATAAACGGTACAGGGGTTTTCGCAATATTTG
>NZ_JALJRY010000001.1:0-12874 GCF_024519455.1 Streptomyces sp. STR69
CCGTCAGCCCACCGCCATCGGGATACCTCATCCCTCCGGCATAGCGCAGCCCACACCAATCGTCACGACCCCACGTAACCCACACCGTTAAAGATCTCTAGTCCCAAGGACCAGCGCTCACTCCACCTGGACGTCTTCCGGTCACTCGAGCGCCCCCGAACATCAGAGTCAACCGGAATTAGCAATTCCGGTTGAGTGAAAGCACGACCCTGCCTGGCTCCACAATCTCCACTGAACATGGGTCACCGGGACGTACGTAGCGGTAGCCTGCTTACAGCATACTGAGGGGCTTCCTGGGCTGCATAGTCTGGTATCTAAATAACCTGCGGGATGGATTCCAATAACCCGAATGAACTTTCGTGGGGCCAAAGAGCTTTCAATGCAAACCATCCAGGCTTGAATCGGGGTGCGATGTTTGACTACGACGTCTGCCTTTCATTTGCTGGCGAGGATCGCGATTACGTGAGGGAAGTAGCCGACGCACTGCAAGCCAAAGGGGTTCGCGTATTCTTCGACGAGTATGAGGCTGTAAATCTCTGGGGCAAAGACCTGTACGAGCATCTCGACGAGGTCTATCGCCGGTCTGCTCGATACTGCATCCTATTCATTTCATCGGCCTATGCAAATAAAGTTTGGACCAGCCACGAGCGCAAGAGTGCACAGGCGAGAGCCCTGAGAGAGGGGATTGAGTATATCCTCCCCGCCCGATTTGACGATACTGAAATTCCCGGGCTTCGTAACACTGTGGGGTATGTCGATTTGCGAGGTCTGTCAGCGGTGGACTTTGCCAGAATGGTCGCTAAAAAGATAAAGGTGGAGCCTTCTTCAGTAATACATGCCTCGAATGCCTCACTTCAGAGTGCTACATCGACTAATTCGCCGACGAACGATGCTGCACTTCGGCCGCGTGCATCAGATGGCCCGCTTGAGGTATTTCGGAAAAATCAGGGAGCATTGATCTTGTTGCCGCTGGAGGGTGGAGGACGACTCGCACTGGAGGTTGGTCCGGTGACCGGAGTAGCACTCGCGGATGCGCTAAAAGCGGCGACTCGATATCGATAATTTCGGGCATGGGTCCAGGGATGATGGGCACCAAGGTGCCAGGCTTGTTGCATGCCGCCCCATCCCGTCGTCGAGATAGTTGACGCGCTCACCTCGCACTGGCAGTCGCGGTGCTGGTCCTGCCCCTCCGGTCGGAGTATCGCTTCTTTCGGTCATGCAAGGCCGCGTGACAGCCACGTCGGCGGGCCTCTCACAGGCGTCCACGGAAGAGCGGTCTGAGCTGCGTTACAGCAGCGGAATAAGGAATGCTTCAACCGCCAACACCGGACCAGTGTTCCCCCTGCACTCACCGCGGCCGGTATGAGCCTCCCTGGCCGACCCTCACAGAGCTACGCATCAGAAGTTTGTGAGAGGGGTGGGTGCGGAGCCATTCGGCGTCCCGTGACCCGCTGCTCCTGAAACCTCTATCCGCCCCGCTTGGCCGCCATGCTCTTCAACGAAAACATCGAGCCGACTCATCTTTGCCACGGAAGCTAGCTAACGCCACTCAACCGGATCCACGCACTGCCGAGCCCCGGCTGACCAATCAACACAACCGCCCTGACGAGCCTGCCCGCATCCGGCCCCATGAACCCCGGCGCGACACCCGGGCCACCTGTCTGCCCGGACCTCAAACCCCCACCAACCACACGGCAAATGGGTCCATCGGCAAGCAGACAGACCCTCATGAACGATCGAGGCTAACCCGGCCGGAGATGGCCTGGCGGCTATTGCAAGAGACTTGATGGTGACCCCTCACGGGCCATTCCCTCGGATCAATTCGGGCAGTATCGTGCCAATAGCGTGACCGCGACCCCTACGGAACGGAACGGAACGAATGGCCGGAGGCGGCGAATTGGGTACGGACGGTCCGGTCAAGGACCCGAGGATCTTCATCTCCTACCGTCGTATCGATACGAAGACGAGAGTGACGTCGCTGGCTCGTGACCTGTCGCTGAAGTTCGGCCCGAACGCCATCTTCGTGGACACCGACAAGATCCGTGCGGGCAACAAGTGGCGAGAGGGGATCGAGGCGGCCCTGGCTGCAGCCGACGTCCTGCTCGTGGCTATCGGCGACAAGTGGCTCAGCGCGACGGATCTCTACTACCGGCGCCGAATCGACAACGAGGACGACTGGGTGCGCCGGGAGATTTCCTCGTCACTGGCGTCCAAGAAGGCGATCATCCCCATCCGCTTCGACGGCCAGGCAAGTCTTGAACGAGAGGCCCTGCCGGAGGAGCTGCGGAAGCTGGCCGACCTCCAGTCGGTAGAGCTGCGCGAAAGCGACTGGCATGAGGATTTCGACAAGATCATCCGACGGCTGGGAGATTTCGGTTTCACCAGTTCGGCCCAGATCGTTCCGTATCCGAATCCGGTGATCAAGGAACCGGTGGCCTCCGAGGTGGAGATCAAGGAATTCCTGCGCCGCTATCCGGAGTGGAAGGTGCAGTATCGCCCCCATCCCACCGATCCCGGTGCTCAACGGAGAGGTATCGGTATCACCCTGACCTTCCGTAACTTCCGCGACGCGATCCATTTCATGGCAACCGCCGCCTGGGGAATCGATGAGCGCAACCACCATCCCGAATGGGAGAACATCTGGAAGTCCGTGGTCATCTGGATCACCCAGTTCGACATCGGCGGCGACATCACCGGCCGCAACATCGAACTCGCTGAATACCTCATGTCCGTCTACGAGCCCTACGCGAAGACCCTCCGCCCCACCTGATCTTGCAGACGCCCGCCGACCAACTCCTGGCTCGCCTCTGTCCAGCTTCCTGACCTGCGGATGCAGGGCCGACCTCGGGCCGGAGACGGCAGAGACGAGGCGGCAAATGAGCAACACCACGGCAAGGCCGAAGTGGATCGTGTGCTTCGCCCGGTTATCTGAGCACCCGCGAACTATGCAGCGTCAGATCGCAGTCGACACGCCTTCGCCTAACTCCAGAAACACAGCAACTCCTCAAACAGTGCGGAATGTCCGCTCTGGCTGGCGAGGCACTAACCAAGTGCGCGAGCACTTACGCGTAAGGGGGCGTGATGCGCGTCGATCACGGCACGATACTGGCACTGCTCCGACCTGCTGCGCGGGAAGTTGCCACAACTGGGACGAAAGGTCTCTTGGGGAGGGTTCAGCGGATCGCTTAGATCAATCGGTAGCCAAACGAATGTACGAGTTCTGGCGGTGCCGTTTACCTGGAGCACTGCACGGCGGTCCGAGAGCGCCAGGACCGCCGTGGGAGCCTGCTCGCTGCTACGGCGCGTCGCCGTCCTCCCTGAGCGACCTTGCAATCTTGGTGTTTGCCTCCTCCTCGTGACCGTCGATGCAGCCGTGGTAGCGGCGGTGGATCACCTCCGGCGAGTTACCGACCCGTCGGGCCACCTCAGCAATCGGCACGCCAGAGTTCAGCCATCGCGTGATGCACGCGTGCCGCAGGTCGTACGGACGTCCAGCCAACGGTGAGGCGGCACGGTCCGGCGGCAGCGCGTACTCCCGCGCTTTTTCCCACACCCGCCAGCAGGTGGATGAGCCGACCACTCCCCCGCGCTCATTGCCGAACACGCGCCCTTCCTTAGCAGTCCCGAACTCCTTCACATGAGCCCGGAGAATCACGATTAGGACGGGCGGTATGGGAACTGGCCGGTCGGTGGACGCCTCGCGCGCCTTCAGGCCCCGGCGATCGTGCCGCTCCCCGGAGTCGGTCCACTGCTTGCCGGAGACGGGACGCGTCTCCCGCAGCGTCAGCGTGCCCCAACCTGTGTCGGGCAGGTGGCAGTCCGCCAGCCGCAGCCCAACAGCCTCGGCCGGACGCAGACCCGCGTAGTACAAGACCGCGTAGAAGGCCACGAGGCGCCGGCCGCGGTTGCGGTCCCACGACCCGACGTAGGAGACGGCGGTGAGCAACTGGCGCCCCTGTACGGCGTTCACGAGGACCCGACGGTCCACCACGCCAGAAGAACCGACGCGCTTCCTGCGGGATGCTTGAAGCGGGTTCTCCGGTAGTTCCCCGTGGCCACTGCGTGTTCAAGGGCGGTGTTCAGAGCCCGGCGGCGTCTCTTGTACGTCTCCCCTGCCGCCGGGGTGCCATCCAGCCGGTAGCTGAGGCGATACATCACGTCCTCGAACACGACGGCGTCAGCCAGGTCGACGACCGGGTGGTCCGATGTAGAGAGCCAGTCGTACGCGGTCTTCAGTTCGGCCGGCGGGTCCTCCCCTGCATTCGCGGGGATGACCCCCCACCGGAATGCCAACCGAAGTTCCTTGTCCTCAGGGGCGTCATCGCCACGCTTCACCATGCCAGCGCCACGGCCGCAAGACGTCCGCCATACCCTCACGGGTCTTGGCGGCGCTCGTACGCCAGCGCCCGGCGACGTAGGTCCGGCAGAACTCGAACCATCGCAACGGCGGCTTCGTGTCCCGCGTTTCTGCCGCCGCGCGCACCTCGGACTCAGGCAGTCCCGATTCGATCTCGAACGCTTCACCGCGCCGGTTCATGGCCTGCCACAGTTCTGACCGTTGGCTCTCCGCCAGAGCAGAAGTGGTGAACGTGTCGCCGTGCACCTGACCTGCGACCGCTGTTGCGGGTCAGGACGTCGATGACGTCGCATAGTGATGGGCAAGGTCGGTGGCGAGGTCGCGGAGGTGAGCCCTGGCTTCGGTGGGGCCGTGCACAGTGATGGCGCTCCCGAACGGCAGTAGTGCTCGCACGTCCTCCAGGTGCAGGAAGCGGATCGTTACCTTGTGGCCGGTGGCGGAGTCTTCATGGTCGTCCGGGACGAGTCGTTGGCCAAAGATCCGTTGCGCTCGCTCGATCTGGGTCTGGTCGATGGTGGCGCTGACCTCTATCGCGTGGTTGTGCTCCCACTGATCAACGAGCGCTGCAGCGACGGTGGCCAGGGTCTGGTTCTCGCGGATCCGTCGTGGCTGGTCGACTTCTTTCCACGTCGTGATCCGTTCGAGTCGGTACATCCGTGGCACTCGGGCACAGTCGGCGACGAGATACCAGATGCCGGCCTTGGCCAGCAGCCCGTAGGGATCCACGACCAGGTCGCGTGGGCACGACTCGCGTGGGCTGTCGTACTCGATCCGTAGCCGGCGACCTCGCCGCACTGGGCCGATCAGCGAAGCCGGAGTCGTGCCGGAAGCTCGTGCCCGGAGCCAGGGACGGCTGTCCACGTGCACTACGTCGGTGAGCGGCAGGAGCTCATGAACTCGATGTGGTTGTGCAGCGGCGATCTTGGAGAGCGCGTGCCGGCTTTCTACCGATGCGTTGAGCTCCGCACGTTGCTTCTCGTCCAGCCCGGTGAGCGACAGATGGTCACGCTCGCCCGGTGTGAGTCGCGTGAGGTCGAGCCCGGACCCGGGCAGCATGGTCACGCCTCCGAGGCGGCCCCGTTGTGCGGTCACCGGCAGACCGGCGTCGCGGAGCCAGTTCAGGTCCCGGTTGATGGTTCGAAGGGACACCCCGAGCGCCGAGGCAAGTTCCTGTGTGGTCACGGCATCCCTCGATTCGAGGAGCAGCATCAGGGAGAAGAAGCGGTCTGGGGTCACACACCAATTTTTTCAGGAATTGCGACACGATGCGGCGCATATCCCGGTCAGGCTCGTGGATGCGTACCTACGACCAGTGAGAAGGAAAAACCATGACCACATCCGTCATGTCCATCGTCTATGTGAACGACGCTCCCGCCGCAGCTCGTTTCTACGGCGACCTCCTCGGCATGAGCCCCTCGTTCGAGACTCCGGGATACATCACCTTCGACCTCGGGCCGGGCGCTGACCTCGCTCTGTGGTCCGGCCAGTTCGAGGATCTGTCACCGGACGTCCCACGCACCAGTGAGGTTTGCCTGGCCATCGACAGTGGGCCCGACGAGCTCAACGCGATCTTCAAGAAGTGGCAGGCCAAGGGCGTCACGATCCTGCACGAGCCTCATGACGTGGGGTTCGGGCTGACCTTCCTCGCAGCCGATCCCGACGGGAACCGTATCCGCGTCGCACCGCGGGGCTGAAGGGCCACAATGCGGCAGGCGTGCGCCGCAGGTGTCACGCCTGCCGTCGTCTGACTTCGATCGGACACTCGTTCTTCGCGTGGGCGCCGTGGTGTGCCGCAGGTGGGCAAGCCGGTCAGCGCTCCAGGAGCCGCTTGCCCGCCTCGTTGTGGCTGTCACCGGCGGCCGGGGTGAGGTTGTCGAGCTTGGCGATGTGCTCGGCGCTCAGCTCGATGCTGTCGGCGGCGGTGTTCTCCTCGACGCGCTGGACGCGCTTGGTGCCGGGGATCGGGGCGATGTCGTCGCCCTGGGCCAGCAGCCAGGCCAGGGCCACCTGTGCCGGGGTGGCGCCGACCTCGTCGGCGACGGCCTTGACCTCGTCCGCCACGCGCAGGTTGCGCTGGAAGTTCTCGCCCATGAAACGCGGGTTGGTCTTGCGCCAGTCGTCGTCGGCGAGGTCGTCCGTCGAGCGGATCTGACCGGTGAGGAATCCGTGGCCGAGCGGCGAGTACGGCACGAAGCCGATGCCCAGCTCGCGCAGCACCGACAGCACCTCCGCCTCCGGGTCGCGGGTCCACAGCGAGTACTCCGACTGCAGAGCGGTGACCGGGTGGACGGCGTGGGCGCGGCGGATCGTCCCGACCCCGGCCTCTGACAGGCCGATGTGGCGGATCCTGCCTTCGGCGACCAGTTCCGCCAGCGCGCCGACGGTCTCCTCGATCGGCGTGTCCGGGTCGACCCGGTGCTGGTAGTACAGGTCGATGTAGTCGGTGCCGAGGCGCTTCAGGGAACCTTCGACCGCGGTGCGGATGCTCGCGGGGCTGCTGTCCAGGGAACCGGCGGCGCGGCCCGAGTGCGAGAGGAAACCGAACTTCGTCGCCACGACGACCTTGTCACGTCGGCCCTTGACGGCCCGGCCGACGAGCTCCTCGTTGGTGAAGGGGCCGTAGACCTCGGCGGTGTCGATGAAGGTGACGCCCAGGTCGAACGCCCGGTGGATGGTACGGATCGACTCGGCTTCGTCCTGGCTGTGTCCGGTGTAGAAGGCGTTCATGCCCATCGTGCCCAGGCCGATGCGGGAGACCTCCAGGTCCCCCAGCTTGATGTGCTTCATGAGTCGTGCTCCGTGTTTCTCGGGTGTGTGCGGAAGCCCGGCGGCGTACGCCGTGGTGTGCGTCCTACGAGGTGGAAAGGGATCTTCCGCCGACCCGCTGGACGGGCCCGTCACATGGCAGCCGTGCTGCGTCCGCGCCCTCTCCCTCCCGCCGTCACCGGGGCGGGGACGAGCACTGCGGCTTGCCGGTCAGTCGGCCGTTTCCGCCGTCTCGGAATCGTTGGCCGGCGCGGACTCGTCGATGTCGTCGTTGGTCGCGGCCCAGCTGGCCAGCAGGTTCAGGGCGTCCTGTGATCGTGACGCGGGCTCGGCGGTGTAGGTGAGGAGGAACTGACTGGGGTCGCTGCCGAGCGGGAAGGTCTCGAACGGAAGTTCCAGGTCGCCGACGACAGGGTGGTGGAGGCGCTTCGCGCCGGTCGTGTGGATCCGGACGTTGTGGGCGGCCCAGCGGCGGCGGAATTCCTCGCTGCGGGTGGACAACTCCCCGATCATGTCCGTCAGTCGCCGGTCGTAGGCGTCGCGGCCGGCCTCGGCGCGCAGCATGGCGACCGTGTCGTTGGCGACCTCGTCCCAGTCGCGGAAGAACTCGGTCGCGTGCGGGTCGAGAAAGACGAACCGGGCATTGTTCGGTGGCCGCAGCGCGTCGGCGTAGACCGGGGAGAACAGCGCGCGCCCGAGGAGGTTGGCGGCCAGGACGTCCAGGCGCCCGCTCATGACGAACGCGGGTGTGCCGGTCATCGAGTCGAGGACGCGCCGCACCGCGGGCCTGACGCGTTGCTGGGCCGGACGGCGGCGCGGCGGACGGGCCGGGCCGGCGCCGCGCAGGAGGTCCAGGAGGTGGAGGCGCTCGGCTTCGTCGAGCTTCAGCGCCTGCGCGATGCCGTCGATGACGCTCTCGGAGACGCCGGTGGCGTTGCCGCGCTCCAGCCGGGTGTAGTACTCGCTGGAGATGCCCGCGAGCAGGGCCACCTCCTCCCGGCGCAGCCCGCTGACCCGCCGACGGTCTCCGCCGTACGAGGGCAGTCCGGCCTGCTCGGGAGTGACCCTGGCCCGTCGCGTGCCCAGGAATTCCCTGATCTCCGCCCGGAAATCACCACGGATGTCGCGATTGGTGCCGTACGGATCGTTTCTTCCTGCCATGTGCTCCACTCTACGAACGCCTCCCGCTGTCTGGGAGTCCCTCTCAGTGACCCCCTCATCAGGGACTCCCACCCACGCGTGACAACCGGTTCTGTTGATGGTGCACCGCCCACGACGGTGTGAACGGCCCGGATACGGCGGCGCTTCTGCCGCCGCTCTCCGGCCCCTCCGCGGCGCCGTCGGCGCTGCGGTCCCCGGAATCGGACGGACGGATCATGCGTCGATACACCAAGCCCGCTGTCGTCGTCACGGCGCTGGGAACGCTCGGCCTCGCGGCCTTCGGATCGGGTGCCGCGGACGCGGCCGGCACGGCCGACGGCAACCCCGACTCCGGGGCGTCGAGTCGCGTCACGGCGGAATCCGCCTCCTGGAACCACGGGACCGCCCAGCTGAACAAGCGCATCATGCAACGCTTCACCAGCGAGTTCCTGCCCACCGGCGATCCCGCTCTGGCGAGGAAGTTCATCAGCCCGGACATCGTCATGCACTTCGGCGGCCGGACGCAGCAGGGCCGGGACACGTATCTCGGCATCGTCGCCGCGAACATGAAGGCATTCCCCGACCTCAAGTGGACGGTGGAGGACATGCGGGCCGAGGGCGACACCGTGGCCGTCCGCTACACCATGACCGGCACGCACGAGGGTCCCTTCGCCGGAGTCGAGGGCACGGGCAGGAAGATCCACGCGGAGAGCTTCGCGTTCTACCGCCTGTCCCACGGCAAGATCGTCGAGGAGCGCGCCCAGCTCGACATGCTCGGCATCCTCCAGCAGATGGGCGCCCTGCCCGCCGTATAGCAGCGGAGCGCCGTACTCCACCCGCCTCCGCCGCGGCCACCCCCATGGTGATGCAGCCACCGGCGCTCGGCCCATACGGGTTCGTGTCGGGCCTTGCGTCGCACGCCCAGAGCACCAAGAAAGAACAGGACACTCCCATGGCAACAAAGCTGACCGACACGGTCGCGCTCGTCACCGGCGCGAGCAGTGGCATCGGTGCCGCCACCGCCCGACGACTCGCCGAGGACGGCGCCTCCGTCGCCCTGGTGGCCCGCCGCAAGGACCGCCTGGATGACCTCGCCGCCGAGATCGAGAAGGCGGGCGGCACCGCCCTGGTGGTCGAAGCGGACATCACGGACCGCGCCCAGGCCGAGGCCGCCGTACAGCGGACCGTCGAGCACTTCGGACGTCTGGACACCCTGGTCAACAACGCAGGCGTGATGCTCCTGGGCCCGGTCGTCGGTGCGGACGCCGACGAATGGGAGCGCATGATCGCCGTCAACGTCCAGGGCCTGCTCTACACCACCCGCGCAGCCCTCCCGCACCTGCTCACGGCCGCCGAGGACGGGCCGCGCCGGGTCGCCGACATCGTCAACATCAGCTCGATCGCCGGCCGGGTCGCCTGGAACGGCTACGGCGTCTACAACCTCACCAAGTTCGGCGTGAACGGCTTCACCGAGTCCCTGCGCCAGGAGGTCACCCGGCGCCACGTCCGCGTCGGCGTGCTGGAGCCGGGCGGTGTGGACACCGAGCTCGGCTCGCACAACGACCACAAGCCCGAGGTCCGCGACGCGATCGGCACCTTCTACGAGCAGACCGAGGTCCTTGCCCCCGACGACATCGCCGACGGCGTCTCCTACATGGTCACCCGGCCCCGCCACGCCTCTGTCGGCGAACTGTGGATCATGCCCACCGATCAAGACTGACCTCCCACTCGCCGAAACACCCCAAGCACCCCAAACACCCCAAGAACCCCAAAAACGCGCAAAGGAACTCATCATGAGCAAGGTCATTCTCGTCACCGGTGCCGGACGCGGTCTGGGCACGGACATCGTCCGCGAGGCCCTCGCCGCAGGCCATCAGGTCGTCGCCACCGGCCGCCGCCCCGAAGAGGTCGAGAAGACCCTGGGCGGGCCGCAGGACAACCTGCTGGTCACCAAGCTGGACGTCACCAGCCTGGAGGACGCCGAGGCAGCCGCCCAGGCAGCCGTCGACCGCTTCGGACGCATCGACGTCCTGGTCAACAACGCCGGCAACTTCTTCGCCGGCTACTTCGAGGAGATCACGCCCGCGCAGATGCGCCAGCAGATCGAGACCAACCTCTTCGGCCCCATGAACGTCACCCGTGCCGTCCTGCCCGTCCTGCGCAAGCAGCGCGCCGGGCACGTCATCACCCTCTCCTCCTCCGCCGGCATCATCGGCCAGGAGTTCTGCGTCGCCTACGCCGCCTCCAAGTTCGGCGTCGAGGGCTGGATGGAATCCCTGCGCTACGACGTCGAGCCCTACGGCATCCACACCACGGTCGTGGAACCCGGCTTCTTCCGCACCGAGCTCCTCGTGGACGCCTCCACCACCTGGCCCGAGCCGACCATCGACGACTACGCCGAGCGCACCACCGCCACCGTCGCGGCCTGGAAGAGCATGAACGGACAGCAGACCGGCGACCCCGCCAAGCTCGCCCGCGCCCTGCTGACCATCGCCGGCCAGGACAAGCCCCTGCAGCGCTTCGTCGCAGGCGCCGACGCCATCGAAGGCGTCAAAGCCAAGGCCAACGAACTCCTCGCCCAGGCCGAGGCCTCCCTCGAACTGGGCGGCAACCTCGGCTACGACGACACCAGCGCCTGACACGCCCGGAACCGGAGTCTGGGCTCACATCCCAGTGAGGAGTCCGGGCCGCACACGTGCGAGCCCTCGGACGACCGCAGGTCCCGCTGACGGCGTCACTTTCCCGTCCGGTGTCCGGATGGCGCGGCACCGGCCGGCGATGGGAACGACGCGCACCATGAAGCATCCGAGTGCTCGCCGGCCCGTCCGGCGCCGACCTGCCCCCGCCGCCGGACGCCTGGAGCCCCGAGTCATGTCCCACCCATCCGGGCCGCATCTGTCCACTTCCGCGCCGTCGCGCGAAGTCAAGGACCAGGCTGCGGAGGAATATCGGATCGCACGAGGCGGACTCGCGCGGCAGGTATGCGGTCGGGCAGGTACGCGAATCCGTTGCCGTTGTCGAGGAGCAATGCCTCGTCGATGCCGTCCACGGACCAGAGATCAACCGGTCCGCCGGTGTTGTTGATCCGAAAGAAGAAGTCTGTTTCCTCCTCGCCCCGGCAGACGAAGATTCCCTCCGCCTCGGGGCGGCGGCTGCCGGCGATTCCCCGGGCGGCGCCCATCCGGGTCCAGTCCAGGCCGTGCTGTGCGATCGACCGGCGGTTGAGCACGGACGAGATATGAAAGAAGTGCGACGTTTCGAACACGCCCGGAGTATAGGAGGCAGTGAGGCTGCCTCCTCAGGTCGAGGTGGTCAGCTCCAGGGTGGGGACGGCCAGGACGGCAGTTGGTGGATGGTCAGTCGGACGAACGGCGCGCCGCCCCTGGATGGGACGGCGCGCCGTGGATGTCACGTCACTGCCGGGACGTCACTGGTCTGACGTCATGGTGCCGGTGGTCAGTGGTGGCCGCCGCCACCGTGACCGCCACCCTCGTGGCCCCCGCCGCCGTGGCCGCCACCCTCGTGGCCACCCCCGTTGTGGCCACCGCCACCGTGGCCGCCGCCGTTGCGCCCGCCCCAGGACTTGTCGTCCACGAGGCGGCGGTGGTCGTTGCGGAGGGTGGCGGTGTCGGAGCGGTTGTCCCAGGCGTAGTCGCGGCGGTCCTGGTAGACGTCCTGGGCGGTGTCGCGGCCCTTTCCGGTGTGGACGCGGACGGTGGCGTGACCGCTGAGGCGGAAGTGACGGAAGGTGTAGGTCTGACCCTCCTTGTTCGACAGCTTCCAGCCGTCGAGGTTCACGCCGCGGCGGTCGTGGTTGGTGATCTCCACCCACTCGTTGTTCAGCGAACGGGCGGAGCGGTCGTCCTGTCCCGGCGAGTCGGCCTGCACGCGGCTGATCTCCACGCTCGGCCGGGCCGCGTGGTCGGCCGCGGTCGCCGGCAGTGCCGCCGCGCCGACGAGTGCGCCGGCAGCCAGCGCGGCTGCGGCCAGACGACGGACGGACACGGAAGGTGAAGAGGTCACGGGTTCCCCCAGCATGGTGCGGGCACCTCCCTGGCATACGGCTACGGCCGTACCCCGGGGCTGTGCGGTGTGCGGGTGGCGGCCTGTTGGCCGCACACCCACACCTTCTCCACCGCGCCGACGGGATATGAGCGATACGTGAATCGCGTTACGAGTCAGTCGTATTTCCGTGACTGTCGCCTGTAGCGTCCATTTATGCGCGTGATGCACCATGTTGACGCCCCGAGTTGTTGGGGGCGCTGACCCTAGATCCGTGATCGCCAGGGTGCGCCACCCCAGGTCCGCCGGAGGCGTCACCCGAAAGTGGGTAACGGCCAGACCACCGATCCCCGTTACTCGAAGACTCCCGGGCGCACTGGCTCACGATCCGCTCCTCCTGCGACTTTGGAGTGCTACGAGAGATGACGAGAGTTCTGCGTCGACTCGGTCATTGGTAGTAGCAGGTCTTCGCCGTTCCTGACGCCGGGTCGCCGAAGACCGTGTTGGTGCACGGGGTGCCGCCCGTGAAGGTGCCGTAGAAATACTGGCCACCCGCCCCGTACGCCACCTCGTGGGTGCCGGAGAAGGTGCAAGTCCCGTTCTCCGCCG
>NZ_JALJRY010000001.1:12971-212659 GCF_024519455.1 Streptomyces sp. STR69
CCCGCCCCGTACGCCACCTCGTGGGTGCCGGAGAAGGTGCAAGTCCCGTTCTCCGCCGCGCAGTTGGTCCAGGTGACGAAGGACGGCGGGGCGCCGATCAGATAGCAGGACTTCGCGGTGCCCGAGATCGGGTCGCCGAAGACGGCGTTGGTGCAAGGGGTGCCGGCCGGGAGCGTGGCGTAGCGGTACGAACCGGCGGCGCCGTACGCGACCGTCATCACGCCGGAGAAGGAACAGGTGTTGTTCTCCGACGCGCACGGGGACCAGATGTTCGTCGCCGGGGGTGCCGTCTCCGCGTAGCAGGACTTCACCACTCCGGTCGTCGGGTCGCCGAAGACCGCTGTGGTGCAGGGAGTTGAGCCGGTTGCCGTCGTGTAGTCGAAGCGGCCGTTCGCGCCGAAGGCGACGACCGATGTGCCGTTGACCGCGCACGTCCCGTTCTCCGCCGCGCACTGGGTCCAAGTGCCGGGCAGGGCTTGGGTGGTGGAGCCGGTGGAGGAGCCGCCGGTCGTGGTGTACGCGGCCACGTAGTCGACGCTCAGGGTGCCGCCCGAGGAGGTCGAGGCGCTCGGGCTGGTGCAGCCGCACGCCGCGTTGGGGAACGCGCCGCCCATGGCCAGGTCGAGGATGATCGACTGGTTGTGGTCGAAGGCCGCCTGCCAGGTGGCGGTGCCCACCTGGGCCTCGGTGACCGTGTAGTAGGCACTGCCGTCCAGGTAGAAGGTGATCGTCTCCGCCGCGGTGTTGGTGCGGTCGAGGATCATCGAGTACGTGTGGAAGCCGCTCTGGCAGCCGGGGCAGGCGCGCAGGCCGCTGCTGATTCCGGTGCCCTCGTTGCAGGGGCCGCCCGGGGAGGTGCCGCAGTGGATCGTGCCGGCCACGTCGGAGAGGGCGTTGACGTCCTCCATGATGTCGATCTCGCCGTTCTCCGGCCACTGGCCGGGGCCCAGCATCCAGAACGCCGGCCAGTAGCCCAACCCGCTTGCCGGGCTGGGCTGTTGGATGGACGCGGTGACCTCCAGCCTGCCGCCGGCGGGTGCGCCCACGTTCGCGGTCGGGGTCTGGATCCGGCCCGAGGTCCACGAACTGCCCGAGCCCAGCGCGGTGATGTCCAGGTTGCCGTTGCCGTCGAGGTGGGTGTTGGCGGTCGAGTCGGTCATCGTCTCGATCTCACCGGTGCCGAAGCTCGAACCCGGGCCGGTGTCGAACTTCCAGTTGGCCGACGAAGGGGCCGATCCCGCCGACCCGTTGAAGTCGTCGCTGAAGACGGTCGACCAGCCGGAGGGTGCTCCGGGGGCGGCTGCCGTCGCGGGCTGGGCGGTCGTGACGCCGTAGAGCAGGGCCACGATGGGGGTCAGGGCCGCCAGCCAGATCACTTGCCTCGTGCGCGGCGGGCGTCCGGTCGTGCCGGTTCTCCTCGATCTGAACATCGTCCGTGATCTGAACATCGTCCGGCCTTCCTCGTGAGGCTCGTGAGATGAGTGCTAGATGACTGCTGGATGAGTGCTGTTGGACGTAACGGGAACGGGTGGAACCCGAGGGCCGGCGGGTTGAAACGTTCAATCCGCCGGCCTCGAAGAGCCGAGCCGACTGGCGGACTACTGCACGTAGCAGGACTTCGCGGTACCGGAGATCGGGTCACCGAACACCGCGTTGCTGCACCCGGTCCCACCGGACACGGACCGGTACACATACCGCCCGGCCGCCCCGTACGCCACCTCGTGGGTGCCGGAGAAGGTGCAAGTCCCGTTCTCCGCCGCGCAGTTGGTCCACGTGGCGAAGGACGGCGGGGCGCCGATCAGATAGCAGGACTTCGCGGTGCCGGAGGCCGGGTCGCCGAACACGGCGTTGGAGCAGGCCGTACCGCCGGGCAGGGTCGCGTAGTTGAACGAGCTGCCGGCGCCGTAGGCCACCGTCATCACACCCGAGAAGGCGCACGTACCGCCCTCGGATGCGCAGGAGGTCCAGACGTTGGTCGAGGGTGGGGCCGCCTGGCCGTAGCAGGACTTGGCCGTGCCGGAGACCGGGTCGCCGAAGACCGCGTTGGTGCAGGGCGTGGAGCCGGTCTCCGTCGCGTAGTTGAACCGGCCGCTCGCACCGTAGGCCACGGCCGTCGTGCCGCTGACCGCGCAGGTGCCGTTCTCGCTCGCGCACTGGGCCCAAGTCCCGGGCAGGGACTGCGCAGTTGAGCCGGTACCGCCACCGCCACTGCTGCTGCCGGAGGTGAACGCCTGGAAGATGCGCGCGAAGTCACCGGAGTTCTGGCTGACGCCACTGCATGTGCTCTGGGCCGAAGTCGAGCCCGCGCAGCCGCCGTTGTCGCGGTTCTGCGACCAGTACGACGTCAGGGCGATACCCCGCGAGGCGTCGAAGGCTTCCACGCTGCGGGCGTTGTCGAGGGTGAAGACCTCGCCCGCGCTGTCGTTCTGGCCGATCATCGGGGTGTTGCCGAGCTTGGCGTAGGCGGCGGAGCTGGAGATGCCGAACGCGCTCGCGACCTGGCCCGCCGCCGCGTCCACGGATGTGTTGGCCGCGTTGCCCATGTCGATGCCCGAGGAGCCGTAGTCCATGGTCATCAGGTTGACGACGTCCGGGGTGAAGCCGTTGGAGCGGGCGTTGTTCAACACGTTCACTCCGTCGCCCGACAGGCCGCTGGGGAGGGCGGGGAGGGTGACCGAGATCGACAGCGAGCGGCCGTTGTTGGCGGCCCAACTGCGCACCTGGGCAAGGGCCTTGTCGCGGCGGTCGATGCCGGCGGAGTTGGTGAGGGAGGCCGACTCGATGTCGAAGTCGACGTGCGAGAGGTTGAAGGTGGTGATGACGCTCTCGATCTGCGCTGCCGCCGCCTCGGGGCTGGAACAGGAGTCGCCGATCTCGGTGAGCGCGGTGTCGGAGGTGTAGCCGCCGAAGGACACGGAGACGTCGCCGCCGAGGCCGCGGATGCCGTCGATCTGCGACTGGAGGGCGGACTGACCCGGCACCTGCCACTGACAGCCGGGGCCGTCGACGAACGCGGCGGTGAAGAACTTGGTGCCGTAGTTGTTGGCCACGTCGGTGAGGGAAACGTTTCCCGAGCCCGCGTCGAAGTACGGGGCGAAGACATGGGCGGGCCAGGCGTTCGGGGCGGAGGCCGCCGACGCGGGGGCAGCCGCCGAGGTGAGGCCAGTCACCGCGAGGGCTCCGGTCAGCAGGGCTGCGGAGAAAAGGGAACGGGATCTCGATCGGGTACGCATGCGCGACCTCCACGGGGGACGGGGGGTGAATCGATTCAATCCCTGCGCGATATTGGTGCAGACCAATTCGCTGTGTGGGCCCAGGGAAGCAGCGTTGACAGGGGCGAGTCAAGGCAAGGGCGGGTCAAGAGAAACGGGGGCGAGCGCGGGTGTCGTGACGGGCACGGATTGGTTGCGGGAGAGCGCACGTCCGCCCCAACTGCCGTACTCCCACGGCACCATGGCGTCCCATGGGGGATTCGAGCGGGGACCGGGATCGCTGCGTCGACTTCCTGCGCGCGTGGGCGATCGTGCTGGTGGTGTTCGGGCACTGGCTGATCACCGGGCTGGTGCGGGAGCCCAACGGGGCCATCGGCGCACCGGAGTTGCTCGCGACCGTGCCCTGGACCCAGTGGCTCACCCTGGGCTTCCAGATCATGCCGTTGTTCTTCCTGGCCGGCGGACACGCGGCGGGAGGTTCCTGGGCACGGGCGCGGGCCGAGGGCCGTACCGCGACCGGCTGGGTGGGGCAGCGAGCGCTACGGCTGCTC
The DNA here is from genome assembly GCF_024519455.1 of Streptomyces sp. STR69. GTDB lineage: Bacteria > Actinomycetota > Actinomycetes > Streptomycetales > Streptomycetaceae > Streptomyces. Next base: position 16,735 of record NZ_JALJRY010000001.1, read on the forward strand.
CTGCCCGCCGGGGTGTACAGCGGGCTGGTGCTGGTGGCCGTCGCGATCTGCGTGGCGGTCGGGGTGGACGCCGGCACCCTCGCGCTCGTCGGATGGGCCATGGCCATGCAGTTCTGGTTCCTGCCGGTGTATCTGCTGCTCAGCGCGGCAACTCCCGCCCTGCACGCGGCACATCGGCGGTGGGGGCTGCGGGTGCCGGTGGTGATGGGAGCGGTCGCGCTCGTCGCCGACCTGCTGGTGGTCACCGTGCACGCGCCCGGCGTGGGACTGCTGAACTACGTGCTCGTGTGGGGCGTCGCCTATCAACTGGGCTTCTGCTGGCGGGACAAGCACCTCACCGAGCGGTCCGCCCTCCCCGCGTTCATGGCCGCGGGCGGTGCGGTCGCCTTCGCCGCGCTGGTCTGGGTCGGCCCCTTCCCGGTGAGTCTGATCCTCGTCACCGGGCAGAGCCCCAGCAACACCAATCCCCCGTCGGCGGCCATGCTGGCCTGGGCAGTTGGTCAGGCCGGGCTGGCGCTGCTGCTCGCGCCCGCGCTGCGCCGGTTGCTGGAGCGCGGGCAACTCTGGCGGCTGGTACGGCCGTTGGGCGGCGCCAGCATGACGCTCTACCTGTGGCACATGCTGCCGGTCCTGATCGTCGCCGGCGCCTTCTATCTCACCGACCTCGCGCCCGAACCGGCCTACGGGTCGGGGAGTTGGTGGGCGCTGCGCGTGCCGTGGCTGACCGTTCTCGGGGTCGTGCTGGTGGGGGTCGTTGGGGCGCTGCGGCCGTTGGAGCGCGGGCTGGCGCTGACCTATGAGCGGACCCGGCCGGGCGATCACCCGCCCCGGGCCTGGGCGTTGTGGCTCGGGCTGGCCGCGAGTGTGGGCACGCTGATCTGGTTCGCCGGGCACGGGTTCGCGTACGACGGGCGGTTCCCGGTGCTGGCCGCGCTGGGGCTGGTGGTCGGGATCGGGCTGGTCATGACGACGGGGCGGAGTGCAGCGGACCAGGCCGCCTCACCACTCTCCGGTCGTGCCGGTCGCAACCCTCGCGATGCTGCGACCCCTGGAGCGCGGGTTCAGCACGAGTCAGGAGCGGACACGGCCGGGTGATCTCCCGCGCCGGCCACGGGCGTTGCGCGTCGGGCTCGCGGCGAGTGCGAGTGCTCTCACGTGGTTCGCCGGGCACGGGTTCGCGTACGACGGGCGGTTCCCGGTGCTGGCCGCGCTGGGGCTGGTGGTGGGGCGGGTGGTGGGGCTGGTAGTGGGGCTGGTAGTGGGGCGGGACGATGTGCATGTGCACCGTCCCGCCCCACCACCATCACTCAACGGGCTTAGTGCCTACCGCACTTCGAGAGGTCGATTCGCACGATCTGCGGATCGTGGTCGCTCGCCTGGTCCGCGAACTCCGCGTTGATGTGCACGACGTCGTAGTTGAACGACGTCACCGCGGGGCTGGTCAGGATGTGGTCCAGGGTCTGGGAGTTGCCGTCGTAGACGTAGGTGTAGCGCTCGGCGGCGGGGAGGGTGGTGATCAGGGGCTTGAGGACCTTGTCGGCCGTCAGCGTGGTCACCGTCTGGGAGAACTCGTAGTCGTTCAGGTCGCCGAGGACGATCGCCTTGGCGTTCTTGTCCGCCGCCAGCAGGGACTTGACGAAGGTGTTGACCTCCGCCGCCTGGGCCGCACGCTGGGTCTCGGAGCTGCGGGCCGGGGGCTGGTAGCGGCCGTGGATCGGCTGGTCACCGCCCTTGGAGATGAAGTGGTTGGCGACGACGAAGACCTGCTCGCCCTGGAAGGTGAACTCGCCGACCAGGGGCTTGCGGCTGTCTTCCCAGGCGGCGTTGGTCGGGTCGATACGGCCCGGGGAGTAGGTGAGTTCGACTCCCTTGCGGGTCTTCACCACGCTCGTGGCCGTGGTCGCGTCGCCGCCGGGGTGGTCGGTGAAGGAGACCCGCTTGGGGTTGAAGAGGAAGACCTGGCGGATGTTGCCGCCGGGCTCGCCGCCGTCCTGGTCGTTGGTCGGCGAGATGTAGCGCCACTTGTAGACCGGGCCGCCGGCCGCGCGGACCGCGTCCGTGAAGCGCTTGAGGGTGCCCTCGGCCGTCACCGTGCCGTCGTTCGTCGCGCCGTTGTCGTCCTGGATCTCCTCCAGGGCCACGATGTCAGGGGAGTTGAGGTTGACCGCGACGCCCTCGGCGAGCCGGTCGAACTTCTCCTGGGTGTCGAGCGCGTCCAGGTTCTCCACGTTGTACGTGGCGACCGCCAGCTCGTCCTTCTTCTGACGACGGGTCACTTCCTGCTTCAGGCCGTTGTCGACGAGGGTGCCGAGCTGGGTGGCCTGGACGTTGTAGCCACCGTAGGTGGAGTAGTCGAGGGGGCCGGTCGTGACACCTGACAGTTCGTCACCGACGTTGGCCGCGGGGAAGTTCGACGTCGTGTCGAGCGACATCACCTCGATACGGCCCGTGTTGGGCTGGTCGTAGGAGGAGTACAGGGTGCCGCCGCGGGCGGTGGCGTTCTCGTCCGGCTTGACCGTGACCCACAGCTCGCCGTAGGCATCCGAAGCGCCGACCACGCGGGCGTCCGCGAACGTGACCCGCATGCCCTCCAGGGACTCGAAGAAGTCCTGGGCGTAGACGGTGGGTTGGAGCGCGAGGGACTCGATGCTGCCGCCGGACGCGGTCGGGATGTAGGCGTCGGGGACCGAGGTCGCGTCGAGCGTCACGGCGTCCGGGAGGGCGTTGGCGCTGGAGAGGACCGTGGCCGTCGGGCCGGTGATCTCGGTGTTCGACTGACTGGTGCTGCTCGGGTAGTACTCGCTGACCTTGCCGGTGACCAGGACCGAGTCGCCGACCGCCACCGTGGGCTTGGTGGAGCCGGTGTAGACGAAGACGGCCTCACTGGTGCGCGGGTCGGTGTCGGGGGTCGGGTCCTGGATCCAGTAGCCGAGGGAGCCGCTGCTGCGGACGCCGGTGACGATGCCGGGGACGCGGGTGACCGTCTGGCCGGAGTACGGCGAGAGGCGGGTCGTGCCCTGGATGTCGTGGACGCGGACGGTGCCGGGGTCGGTCGGCGAGCCGCCGTCGCCACCGCCGCCGTCGCCCGAACCGGGCGTCTGGCCCGCCGAGTTGACCGGTGACGGGGTGCCCGCGGTGAAGTCGGCCGCGTTGTCGTCGGTGTCGGCGAGCGAGTCGGCGCGGGCCACCGCTGCCGTGTTGGAGGCGCCGGTGGCCGGGCCGCTGCCCTCGCGGACGACCGCGGTGCCGTAGCCCGTCAGGTCGACGATCCGGGTGTCGGCCGCGCAGTCCGCGGCGGTCTTGCAGGTGAGCGCGGTGGTGCCGGAGACCAGGGCGATCGTGCCGGAGGTGGCGCTCATGGCGATCGAGCCGCTGGCGTCGGTGGTGGGCAGCGCGGTCGTGCCGCCGCTGCCGGTGCCCTCGCCGACCAGATAGCGGGCGCCGGGGGCGACCGAACCGGTGAGCGCGGTGACCTGCCAAGTGGAGCCGGAGGACGGCGTACCGGGCAGGTACTGCACGCTGTAGCCCGACAGGTCGTAGGCCGTGGAACCGGCGTTGCCGAGTTCCACGAAGTCCCGGGTCAGGGTGGCTCCCGAGTTGCCTCCGCCGCCGTACACCTCGGCGATCACCGCCGAGGCCGACGGGGTGGCGTGCGCGGCGGGCAGGGCGGTGAAGGCGAACGCTCCCGCCGCGCCCACCGAGACAATCGCTTGGGCGGTGCGGCGGGCGCGGGGTCTGCGCCCTTCAGGTCTGGACACGCTGGCGGTCTCCTCGTACTTCGTGTAGCTGCCGATACCGGTGCCTGTGGGGAGTCGGCTCAAGTTACGCGCGTAGAAAGGGAGTTGCCAGAGGCCCTCGCGTTAAATCCAGGGAACAAGTGAGGGCGGGGACGGCGACCGCGGCCACAAAAGTGACCTTCCACACATAAGTCCGGTGATCGAATCGGGCAACTCGCGGCATTCCGGCGGACCTTGAGAGCTCCCCAGCCATAAGAGGTTAACCATTCAACCGTGGCGTTTTCCGGTTTTGTCCAGTTCACTCGGGATGGTTTGCCGCGCACCATAAGTCCGTTCTGAGCACAGGGAGCGTGTAGAGCTATGTCCAATTCACCCCATTCGTCGGAGATTCCGTTCGCTCCTCACCCGGTGAGCGCCGCCGAGGTCATCCCGGGCGATCTGATCGCTCTGACCCCGGACGACGCCGAACGCGACTGCTGGTACGTCGTGATGCACACGCTGCCCGAGACCCCGGAGACGATCCGGCTGGCGCTGCGTCCGCCGCTCGGCGGGGCCGACCGGGACGAGGTGCTCGGGCGGAACCTGCGCATCATCGTCGCCTGCCACCGGATGGACGTCGGGGCGATCCCCCGCCTCGACTCCGACGATCTCGGGGCGGTCGAGTTCCGCGACGGCGACCGGGTGACCACCCTGCGGGTGGTCGATCCGCGCGCCGACGAGGTGTCGTACGCACGGCGTTGGGGTGTGTGGCACCGGGACCTCGACGGGGCGACGGACGAGGTCGCGAGCGATGACGAGGTGCGCGGCTGGGGTGGTGCGGAGTCCGTCGTACGGCATCGTCCGCGGCCGGAGCGGGACGTGGTCGTGCACGAGCCGCGGCGGGTGGTGGTCACGGGGCTCGGGGCCGTGACGCCGCTCGGGGTCGGGGTCGGCGAGCTGTGGCGGGGGCTGCTCGACGGTCGGCACGGGATCCGGGAACTGGACGGCGAGGAGTTCGCGGAGCTGCCCGTGCGGGTGGCCGGGACCGTGCCCGTCGATCCGGCGGGGCTGCTGCCGCGGGCGGCGGCGCGGCGGATGAACCGGGCCGCGCAGTTCGCCGTGCTCGCCGCGCGGGAGGCGTGGGGTGACGCCGGGTTCGTGGCGGGCGGCACGCGGGAGAGCGGGCTCGATCCGGAGCGGGTCGGGGTCAGTCTCGGGGCGATCCTCGGGGACGCGTCCGTCCTCGTCGGCGGCGACCGCAAGCTGCGGGACAAGGGGCCGCGCGCGGTCTCCCCGCTCACCACCCCCATGACCGTGCCCTCGCAGGCCGCGTCCCAGGTCTCCCTCGACCTGCACATCACCGGCGAGGCCCGCACGGTCACCGCCGCGTGTGCCTCCGGCACGGAGGCGATCGGGGCGGCCATCGACCGCATACGGTACGGCCGGGTCGACATCGCCCTCGCGGGCGGGGCCGAGGCGGTCGTCACGCCGGCGATCATGGCGTCGTTCGCCGCGATGCGGGCCCTGTCCACGCACGGGGCGGCCGACGGTTCGTCTCCGTCACGGCCCTTCGGGAAGGATCGGGACGGGTTCGTGAACGGGGAGGGCGCGGGGGTACTCGTCCTGGAGGCCGAGGAGCACGCACGCGCGCGTGGGGCGCGGATCTACTGCGAGGCCGCCGGGTGGGGGCTGTCGGCCGACGCGCACCACATGGCGGCGCCGGATCCGTCCGGGGCCGGGGTCGCGCTCGCCGTGCGACGGGCGGTGCGGGACGCGGGCGGGCATGTCGTGGACGTCGTCCATGTGAACGCTCATGCCACGGCGACGGTGGAGGGCGACCTCGCGGAGGCGGAGGCGCTGCGGGCCGTGTTCGGGCGGCGGGCCGTGCCCGTCACCGCGCTCAAGGGACACCTCGGGCATCTGCAGGGGGCGGCCGGCGGGGTCGAGGCCGTGGCCACGGTGCTCACGCTGCATCACGGGGTGGTGCCGCCGACCGTGGGGGGTGGGGAGTTGGACGACGCGTTGGGGCTGGACGTGGTGGTGAGGGTGCCGCGGGACCTGCCGGAGGGCGGGGATCTCGCGTTGAGCAATTCGTTCGGGTTCGGGGGGCACAACGCGGTGTTGGCGCTACGGCGGGGGGGGTGACGCTGCGCGGGGAGCGGGGAGTCGGGGGAAGGCGGTTCGATTGAGCAACTGGCTCGGGGGCGGCGGGCACAACGCCGTGCCGGCGCTGCGGCGGGTGGGGTAGCGCTGCGCGGGGAACGGGGGCTCAGGCTGTTCGCTTGCGGGGAGTTGCCTTCTTCGTCGGGGCCGCCTTCTTCGCCGCCGTCTTCTTCGCGCTCTGCGTCGACTTCTTGGCCGACGATGTCGATGCCGCGGTCTTCTTCGCGGTGGCCGTCTTCTTCGTCGTCTTGGACGTCGACTTCCTGGCCGTGGTCTGCTTCGGGGTCGCCCGCGAGGAGATGGGTGTCACCTCGGCCTTCGCCGCCGTCCGCGCGCCGGCCGGTTCCGTGCCGCGCGACTCCTGCGCATCGCGGACGCTCTTCTCCAGGGCCGCCATCAGGTCGAGGACCTTGCCGCTGGGGGCCGGGGACGGGGAGTCGGCGGGCCGTTCGCCGGAGGCCTTGGCGGTGATCATCTCCTCGACGGCCTCGCGGTAGTCGTCGTGGAGGTCGGCGAGGTCGACCTCGCCCAGCGTGTCCATCAGGGCGTCCGCGAGGTCGAGTTCCTTGTCGCTGACGGTGACGCTCGTGTCGGGGGCGACTCCCTCCGGGACCCGGATCTCGTCCGGCCAGAGCAGCCCGTGCATGGCGATCACGTCGTCGACCACGCGCAGCATGCCGAGGCGTTCCCGGCCGCGCAGCGCGTACTTCGCGATGGCCACTTTCCGGCTGCGCTTCAGCGCCTCGCGCAGCAGGGTGTACGGCTTGGCGGCGGGGACGCCGTTCGCGGAGAGGTAGTAGGCCGCGTCCATCTGGAGCGGATCGATCCGGTCGGCCGGCACGAAGGCCACGATCTCGATCGTCTTCGCCGTCGGGATCGGCAACTGGGCCAGGTCCTCGTCCGTGATCGGGATCATCGTGCCGTCCGCGTCCTCGTACGCCTTGCCGATCTCCGCCTGGGCGACCTCGCGGTCCTCCAGTTCGCAGACCTTGCGGTAGCGGATGCGTCCGCCGTCCTCGGTGTGGATCTGACGGAAGGAGACGGAGTGGCTCTCGGTCGCGTTCACCAGCTTGATCGGGATGCTGACCAGGCCGAAGGAGATGGCGCCGTTCCATATGGATCGCACCTGCCGCACCCGCCTTCCGTTCCGGCTCACGTCGGGCTCACGTCCGGTCCGCGTCCGGTTCATCACATTTTCGTGGGATTCTCATCGTATGACGCCGATCACAGAGGTGGAGGGGCGAAGGCTCGCGCTCAGCAACCTGGAGAAGGTGCTGTACCCGGCGGACGGCTTCACCAAGGGCGAGGTCCTGCACTACTACGCCACGACCGCCGGGGCCCTGCTGCCCCATCTGCGGGACCGGCCGCTGTCCTTCCTGCGGTACCCGGACGGGCCGGACGGTCAGGTGTTCTTCGCCAAGAACGTGCCGCCGGGTACGCCCGAGTGGGTCACCACGGCCGAGGTGCCGAGGTCGGAGGGGCCGGCCCGGATGGTGCTGGTGCAGGACCTCGCGTCCTTGATGTGGGCGGCGAACCTCGTCACCGAGTTCCACACCCCGCAGTGGGTGATCGGGGCGCCGGGCATCGCCGACCGGCTGGTCTTCGACCTCGATCCGGGGGCACCGGCGACGGTCGTCGAGTGCTGCGAGGTCGCGGTGTGGCTGCGGGGGCGGCTCGCCGCGGACGGGATCGAGGCGTACGCGAAGACGTCCGGGGCGAAGGGGCTGCATCTGCTGGCGGGGGTGGAGCCGGTGCCTTCGGAGCGGGCCGTCGAATACGCGAAGTCGCTGGCCGTGGAGGCGGAGAAGGCCATGCCCCGGCTCGTCGTGCATCGGATGACGCGGAGTCTGCGGCCGGGGAAGGTGTTCGTCGACTGGAGCCAGAACGCCGCGCGGAAGACGACGGCGACGCCGTACACGCTGCGGGCGCGCGCCGAGCCGAGTGTGTCGGCGCCGGTGACGTGGGAGGAGGTGGAGGCGTGTCGGTCCGTGCGCCAACTCACCTTTCTCGCAACGGACATGGGGGTACGGCTGCGGGAGTACGGGGATTTGTTGGCGCCGTTGGTCGATGGGGGGTCGGTGGGGGCTGTGCCTTGATTTCCGCCCCCGCCGCCCCTACCCGTCCCGTCACCAGGGGCTGCCGCCCCTTCCGCCCCACCTGGGGGCTCCGCCCCCAGACCCCCGATCGGCCCTGAAGGGGCCTCGTCCTCAAACGCCGGACCGGCTGGATTGTGCCCGTCCGCGGTGAAGGAGCCGGCGTCAGCCGTGCCCCGTCACACCTTCCCCCACGTATGCCGGTCCCTTGCCATCGCGTGCAGTGCCTCCACGTCCGCCGGCTTCAACACCCCGCCCGTCCTTGCCAGTCCGGGCAGTTCCGTGTCCTGGAGTACGCGGACCTCGCGGAGTGGGGTCGTCACCGTGAGGTCGGTCGGGCCGACCAGGGCGAGGACCGGGTGGACCTCGGCGGTGAGGGCGTAGGACGCGCGGTCGGCGTCGGAGCGGACCCGGCGGAGGAGGGGGAGCGGGTCGCGGCGGCCCAGGGTGACCATGGGGTCGGCGATCCGGACCCGTTGTTTACGGGCGTACAGCGTGTGTACGGCGAAGAGGCCGGCGGGGCCGATCGCCAGGTGGTGGAGGCGGTCGCCGCCGGGCAGCGGGATGGAGTGGAGGGCGTGCCAGCCCGCGCCGTCGAGGCCGTCCAGGGCCTCGCCGACCGCTTGTTCCGCGGCCAGGGCGTGGCGGCGCGGGTCCGGGCGGAGCCGGTGCTGGGGGCCCGGATCCCGGTCGAGGGCCACGTGGAGTGCCTCGCCGGGGCGGTTGGGGGCCAGGTCGTCGTCCGGGAGGAGGGAGAGCCGCGCGAGTTCCGCGGGTGTCGGCACCGGTGGCGGGCCGATCGTGACCGGGCCGGTGAGGAAGGGACCGAGGGCGTGCAGCACGTCCTCTCGACGGTCCTCGCTCAGCAGATTGATCCTGGCCGCCTCCCGGTCGTACCAGGCGACGTTCCTTCCGTCCGTGTGACAGACGTACAGCCGTTCCTGACCGTGGCGCCAGGTCGGTACGATGCGCAGTCCGCTCATGCATCATCACCCCTCGACCATGGGAACAGGCGGGGTGCTCAAGGGGCAAGAACCCGGTTACCTTTGGGTCAGTCGCTGGGGCTTGGGGAGGCGCCGTTGCGGACGCGCAGGAAGCAACCCGACGTACCCGCTCCGGACACTCCGTGGAGCGAGATCGTCACCGGTCTGTGGATGGGCGGGCACGAGTTCAGGGGGCGCTCGGGGCAACGGGAGTTGGCGGTGGTGCGGGACGAGTTCGATCTCGTGCAGACGCTGCTGCGGCTGCCGGGGCACGGGCCCGACTCCGGCGTCGAGCACCATGTGTGGCCGATTCCGGACGGGCCGCTGGACGGGACGCAGCTGGCGGGCGTGATGCGGCTGGCCCGGGCCGCGTGCGACGCGCTGGACGACGGGCGGAAGGTCCTCGTCCGCTGCTATCACGGCTACAACAGATCGGGGCTGGTGGTCGCGCACGCGCTGGTCCGGCGCGGGTACTCCACCGAGGAGGCGATACGGCTGATCCGCCCCCGCCGCTCGCCGTGGGCGCTGCACAACGAACTGTTCGTGGAGTATCTGCGGGCGGGACTGTCCACGGCCCGGCTGCTGGAGGAACTGACCGAGTAGTCGAAGAACCAAGTGGTCGAAGAACCGAGTAATCGTTTCCCCGGCCCACTGAGGGGCGCGAACAAAAAGGACTTCCGTACGAATAGGGTGTCTGGGTGCCGTTCCGTCGCCCCGCCCGCACCACCGCCGTCGTCGCCCTGCTGCTCGCGACCGCGGTGGCCTGTGGTGACACCGGCGCGCTGCGCGGCGCGGGCGCGACCCCGACGGCGACCAGCCCCGCCAGACTCTGGCCGAATCTGGCGCCCGCCGCCTCCCCTGCCTACGACTTCGACGAGGCGGACACGGAGACCGTGCAGGGCGTCACCGTCCCCGGGGACGACATCCGCAAGGTGGATCCGATCGCCGTCGTACGGGCCGAGATCGCCGCGAACCCGAGCGACTACGGCGGCTCCAAGGCGCCGTACCGGGGAACGGCCGAGCGGATCGGCGACTGCGGGCGCGGCGGGGACCGGAGCAAGTGTCCCGTCCTGAAGCCGTACTACCGTGACCTCACCGGTGACGGACACGACGACCTGACGCTCGGCTTCCGGCTGCTGCCGACCAGGATGACCGCCGTGCGGGTCTACACCGTCGAGAAGCACCGGCTCGTGCAGGTCATGGCCAACGACGACGCGGTGAGCGGGGTCGAGCTGGCCGGGCATTCGGTGATCATCCGCTCGCCTTCGGAGCTGGCGGGGTACGAGTACCGCGTGCAGTGGACCTGGGACGCCGACCAGAAGGCGATGCTGCTGACCCACGACGAGTTCCTGCGCACGGGCAGCCGTAAGCACGGTGTCCGCCGCGCGACGCCCGCGCCCGCGCCCTCGGCGACCTCGTGACGGGGCTCGCGCTGCCCCGGTGGGCCGGGACCCTCGCCTTCAAGTCCGCCGCGTTCATCACGGTGATGTGCTGCGCGCTGGCCGCCCTGCTCGGCGTGCTCGTGCATGTGTCGGTGACCGACCGGACCGTGGGCCAGGCCCGCGAACTGGCGCTGGCGCGGCTGCGGACGGCGACGACCCAGTACGAGGCCGGGGGCTCGCTCCTGCACGGCGCCGGCGTCGATCCCGCGAGCCTGCCCGTGCCGTTGCGGCGGCTGGCCGCGGACGGCGACCGGGGCACGATGGTCGGCAGGCACTGGGGGCGCCCGACGATGTGGGCGGCGGGACCGGCCGACGGCGGGCGGGTGCTGGCCGTGGCGGTCGACTACTCGCAGGGCGCGGACACCATCGCCGGGCTCGACCGGGCGATCGTGTGGTCCTCGGCGCTGGCGATCGGGGCCACACTGCTGGTCGGCGCGTTCGCGGTGACCCGGGTGACCCGGCGGCTGCACGGCACCGCGCAGGTGGCCCGGCGGATCAGCGCCGGTGACCTGGACGCGCGGGTCGACGATCCCCGTACGAAGGACGCGAGCCGGCCGCAGGACGAGGTGGCCGCGGTGGCCGCCGCGCTCGACACGATGGCCTCCTCGTTGCAGGGCAAGCTGCTGACCGAGCAGCGGTTCACGGCGGATGTGGCGCACGAGCTGCGCACCCCGCTGACCGGGCTGCACGCGGCGGCCGAACTGCTCCCGCCGGGGCGGCCGACCGAGCTGGTGCGGGACCGGGTGGCCGCGTTGCGCACGCTCACCGAGGACCTGCTGGAGATCTCCCGCCTCGACACCCGGCGGGAGAAGGTGGAGCTGGGCACCGAGCGGTTGGGGGCGGTGGCCGGGCGGGTGGTCCTGGCGTCGGGGACGGACACCGAGGTCAGGGTCGTACGGGACGAGTGGGTGGAGACGGACCGGCGGCGGCTTGAGCGGGTGCTCGGGAATCTCGTCGCGAACGCGCACCGGCACGGGCGGGGGCCGGTGGTGGTGACCGTGGACGGGGCGGTGGTGACCGTGCGGGACCACGGGGACGGGTACCCGGGCTATCTCCTGGAGCACGGGCCGCAGCGGTTCCGTACGGAGGGGGGTGCTACCGGGCACGGGCTGGGGTTGACCATTGCGCTGGGGCAGGCGGAGGTGTTGGGAGCGCGGTTGGAGTTCGCGAACGTGGAGGGCGGCGGGGCGTCGGCCACGTTGACGTTGCGTTGAGAGCGGTTGTTCGTGGCTGCGCGCCCCTGAGGACAGGCCCTTGCTCGTGTGGACCAGCGTGACGAGCGATGCCTCTCATCTCCTCCTAATGTAGCGATTAGTCAGCTTCGCCCCCTTCCTGGAGGTACCCCCATGTCCCTCAGCCTCTCCCTTCGCCGTATCGGCATAGCGGTCGCCGCCGGTGCGCTCGTCACCGCCGCCGCCGTCACGCCCGCCGTGGCCGACGACGAATGGGGCGACCAGGACCAGAGCGTCAGCCGCCCCCAGGACGACGACGACTGGAACCAGCGCGGTGACGAGGACTCCGACGGTCGCGGCGACCACAACCAGCAGGGCGACGACAACGGCCGTGGCGACGACGACGGCCGCGGCGACTACAACCAGCACGGCGAGCACCACAACCCGCGCCTGTACCGGGGCGTCGTGACGGCGAGCGAACTGGCCCTGCGTTCCCGCCCGGACCGCGGCAGCAGGATCATCCGGTACGCCTACCGCGGCGAGCACGTGTCGATCTTCTGCAAGACCAGCGGCTCCAACGTCCAGGGCAACCACCTCTGGTACCTCCTCACGGACGGCACCTGGGCCTGGGGTTCGGCGCGCTACATCGACAACATCGGCCCCGCCCCCCGCTGGTGCAGCTGACGGACGAGACACACTCGTCACCCAAGGCACACAACACGTCCCATTTGGGTAAGTTCCGGACATGACCAACGCCGGAACCACCGTCACAGCGGACCTTCCCGCACCCGCTGTGCGCCTCCCCCGGCGCCGTGGCATCGAACTCACCCTCATCGTCGTGGCCGTGCTGCTCTCCGTGTACGGCTACTGCGCCGTCGGTATCGCCAAGAACGGCACGGTCCCGCCCGGCGCCGCCGGCTACGGCGCCGGGCTCGGCGTACTGGCCCTGCTGGCCCACCTCGCGGTGCGCCTGCGGGCCTCGTACGCCGACCCCCTCCTCCTGCCGATCGGGGTCCTCCTCAACGGCCTCGGCCTGGTCCTGATCTACCGGCTCGACCTGGAGACCCCGGGCGACCGGGCGGCCCCCACCCAACTCGTGTGGTCCACCCTGGGCGTGACGCTCTTCATCGTCGTGGTCGTCGCCCTCCGGGACCACCGCGTGCTCCAGCGCTACGCGTACGTCTGTGTGGCCGCCGCGCTCGCGCTGCTCACCCTCCCGGTCTTCTTCCCGGCCGTGAACGGTGCCCGGATCTGGATCCGGATCGCCGGATTCTCCATCCAGCCGGGCGAGTTCGCGAAGGTGCTGCTCGCGATCTTCTTCGCCGCGTACCTTGCGGCCAACCGCAGTGCGCTCGCCTACGCCGGCCGCCGCGTCTGGCGCCTCCAGCTCCCCACCGGCCGTGTCCTCGGCCCGATCGTCGCGATCTGGCTGATCAGCGTCGGCGTCCTGGTCCTGGAACGCGACCTGGGCACCTCGCTCCTCTTCTTCGGCCTGTTCGTGACCCTGCTCTACGTCGCCACCGGCCGCACCGGCTGGATCGCGGTCGGCCTGCTGCTCGCCGCCCTCGGCGCGGTCGCGGTCGGCCGCCTCGAACCGCACGTCCACAGCCGCGTCCTGGACTGGCTGCACCCCTTCGCGTCGATCGACGCGGGCCAGGGACCCAACCAACTCGCCCAGTCCCTCTTCGCGTTCGCGGCCGGCGGCATGCTCGGCACGGGCCTGGGCCTCGGCCACTCGATCCTCATCGGCTTCGCCGCGAAGTCGGACTTCATCCTGGCGACGGCGGGCGAGGAACTGGGCCTGTCCGGCCTCTCCGCGATCTTCATCCTCTACGGCCTGCTCGTGGAGCGCGGCTACCGGGCGGGCCTCGCGCTGCGCGACCCCTTCGGCCGGCTGCTCGCGGTCGGCCTCGCCTCGATCGTCGCGCTCCAGGTGTTCGTGATCGCGGGCGGGGTGACCGGCCTGATCCCGCTCACCGGCATGGCGATGCCGTTCCTCGCCCAGGGCGGCTCCTCGGTCGTCACCAACTGGGCGATCGTGGCCCTGCTGATCCGGGTCAGCGACTCGGCCCGCCGTCAGTACGACATCGAGGTGGCAGCGTGACCGACGCCATGACCCGCCACATCCGCCTCGCCGCGGGCTTCTGCACCCTGCTCCTGCTCGCCCTGCTGGTGAACGCCACCCGCATCCAGGTCTTCCGGTCCCCCTCCTACGACGACAACCCGGCCAACCGCCGCCAGACGATCGCCCGTTACGACCAGCCGCGCGGCGCCATCCTCGTCGCCGGCCGGCCGGTCACCGGCTCCCGGGACTCCGGCGAGCAGCTCCGCTACGAACGGACGTACAAGGAGGGCCCGTTGTACGCGCCGGTCACCGGCTTCGCCTCGCAGGAGTACGGCACGACGTTCCTGGAGCACTCCGAGGACGGCATCCTCTCCGGCACCGACGAGATGCTCTCGCCGTTCCCCCTGTGGAACGACCTGACCCGCGCCCAGAACCCCGGCGGCGATGTCGTCACCACTCTCGACCCGGCCGCGCAGAAGGCGGCCTACGACGGACTCGGCACCCGCACGGGCGCGGTGGCCGCGATCGAACCGTCCACCGGCCGCGTCCTCGCCCTGGTCTCCACCCCGTCCTACGATCCCGGGGCCCTGTCGGGCAACGGCCGTACCGCGAACCGTAGTTGGGCCCGCCTGAACGCCGACCCGGCCAAGCCGATGCTCAACCGGGCGGCACGGCAGACGTATCCGCCGGGTTCGACGTTCAAGGTGGTCACCGCGGCGGCGGCGCTGGACGCGGGGTTGGTCACGGACCTGGACGCGGCGACGAAGTCCCCCGACCCGTACACGCTGCCCGGCACCTCGACGACCCTCACGAACGAGGGCGACGGCTGCGCGGACGCGCCGCTGCGCTCCGCCTTCGAGTGGTCGTGCAACACGGTGTTCGCGAAGCTGGGCGTGGATGTCGGCGTGCGGAACATGAGCGGCACGGCGGAGGCGTTCGGCTTCAACGACACCGGCGTGCGGATCCCGTTCTCCGTCTCCCCCAGCACCTTCGACACCTCGGTGGACAAAGCCCAGTTGGCACTGTCGTCGATCGGCCAGTACAACACGCGGGCCACGCCGTTGCAGATGGCGATGGTCGCGGCGGCTGTCGCGAACGGGGGGCAGGTACGGCAGCCGTATCTCGTGGAGCGCACGACACGGCGGGGCGGCGAGACGGTGTCGACGGCCGGGTCGTCCCGCCCCGTCCGCCAGGCCATGCATCCCGCAACCGCCGTACAGATGAAGGAACTCATGGAAGACGTGGTCACCGAGGGCACCGGCACGAACGCGGCGATCCCCGGTGCCACGGTCGGCGGCAAGACCGGCACCGCGCAGCACGGCATCGGCAACTCCGGTACGCCGTATGCCTGGTTCGTGTCCTGGGCGCAGGGTGAGCGGGACATGGAGCCGAAGGTGGCGGTCGCGGTGGTGGTGGAGGACGCGTCGGCGGACCGCTCGGACATCAGCGGGGGCGGGGACGCGGCGCCGATCGCGAAGGCGGTGATGGAGGCGGTGCTCGGCCTGTGAGACGGGGGGTGTCACGGCACGGGCGCCCGACCTATCGTTCGGTTCATGACTGAGCCGTTGACAGTACCCGCGTACGAACTCGCCCAGGTCAACATCGGCAGACTCCAATTCCCTCTGGACTCCCCGGAGTTGAAGGACTTCGTGGACGCCCTCGACCCCGTGAACGCCGTCGTCGACAAGGCCGAGGGTTTTGTGTGGCGCCTCCAGTCCGACTCCGGCAACGCGACCGACGTCCCCGTACTCGGCGACGACTGGCTGATCATCAACATGTCGGTGTGGCGCGACACGGACACCCTGACCGCGTTCATGTACCAAGGGCAGCACCGGGAGTTGCTGGCCCGCCGCCGCGAGTGGTTCGAGCGGATGCGGGAGGCGATGGTCGCCCTGTGGTGGGTCCCGGCGGGCCACCGCCCCACGGTCGCGGAGGCGGAGGAACGCGTCCTGCACCTCCGCGCCCACGGCCCGACCCCGTACGCGTTCACCCTGCGGACGTCGTTCCCGCCCCAGGGCGCGGAGCCGACCGCACCGGTCGACATCCCTGAGGGGCTGGGCTGTTCGGTCTAGTCGGTCTGGATCCCGGGGCCGGGCAGGGGCTCGCGGCAGCGCAGCCAGTCCTGCGGCACGCCGTCGAGTCCCGTCCGGGCCGCCACGATGCCGCCGGTGATGGCGCAGGTGGTGTCGACGTCACCGAAGCCCTCGGCGGTGGTCCACAGGGCGGAGGTCAGGTCGTCCGGGTGCCCGGCGGCCGACCAGACGGCGAAGGGGACGGTGTCGTCGGCGCGGATGCGCTGACCGTTGCCGAGGAGGTCGGCGGCCCGCCACGGCTCGGTGGCGAACGGCACCTCGACGGCCCGTACAAGCCCATCCCTCACGGCGCTGTCGGGCGTCCGCGCCGCCACCGCCTCCAGGGTCAGCTCCCGCCGCACGGAGAGCGCGGCGGCGACGGCCACGGCGACCGCGCCGGCGATGCCCTCCGGGTGGGCGTGGGTGACCTCGGCGGACAGGGTCGCCTGGGTCACGACACGGTCGAGGTCGTCGTGGAACCACGCGCCCAGCGGGGCGGCGCGCATCGCGGCACCGTTGCCGAGGCTGCCCTGGCCGTCGAACAGCTCGCGCGCCAACTCCCGCCAGCGGTGCGGTTCCTGGAGCAGCACGGGCAGCAACTGGTGCATGCCGTAGCCGTATCCCCGGGCCGGATCGGCGTCGTAGCCGAGCGCGAAGGCCCGGGCGAGGGGCTCCTGCCGGATCTCCCCGTGCTCGTCGAGCACCCGGAGGATACCGAGGGCCATCGCCGTGTCGTCCGTCCAGTGCCACGCCGGTTCCTCGGGGGTGCGCCGGGCGCGGACCTCGTCGTAGGCCCGGCGGGGTTCACGGAAGATCGGGAACCAGCGTTCGCCGAACGCGTCGCCCAGGGCGAGACCCTCCAAACTGCGGCGGGCCGGGGTCACTTGGCCTTCCTCGTCTCCGAACGGACCTGCAGGGTCATCTTCGCGGAGAGTGCCAGGTCGACGTCGGAGGGGTCCTGGGTGAGGGTCTCCGCAGTGGTCCAGGCGACGTCGGCGGCGGTGTTGCCGTCGGCCCAGGCACAGGCGGGATAGGTGACGGTGACGCTGAGCTTCTTCTGGCTGACCACCTCGCAGGAGATCGTGACCCCGCCCTCGGTGAAGTCCTTGGGCGGTACGGCGACGGTCACCCCGTCCACCTCACCGGTGCCCTTCAACATGCCCTCGCGGGCCTCGTCCGTGTTCTTGAACCGGCCGTACATCCCCGACAGCACCAACGTGCCCTTGGTCGCGTCGCCGTTCAGGGTGTAGGTGCCGACGACACCCACGGTGTCCTTGGCGTCCCAGGAACCGTCCGCCTCCTGCTCGATCTTCCGCCCCTCGGTGTCCGAGAGGTTGTCCGCGAGCTCGAAACGGCCGTCGACCAGCGTCCTGGGCAGGGTCAGCACGAAGTCGGCCTCGGGAAACCGGGTGGCGGACTGGCTTCCGACCGTCAGCACCACGGCCATGAAGACCACCGCCGCCGCGCCGAGCCCCCCACCGACGATCCCCAGCACGAACCCGATCCCGCGCTTCTTCGCGGGCGGCGGGAACGCGGGCGGAGGAGCACCCCAGCCGTAGGGCTGTTGACCGTACGGGGGCTGGCCGTAGGGCTGCTGCGGCGGCCCGAACTGCTGCGCGGGATACGGCTGTTGAGGGTACTGCTGCGGGTACGGCTGCTGGGGTTGCGGCTGTTGGGGATACGGCGGCTGCTGCGGCGGCGGAGGCATGGACACGACAGCACCGTACATGCGGGATATGCAGAACTTGCGAGCAGAGGGATTGACGAGCTTGCTGACAAGCAGTCTCATAAGACTTCGGAGGATGTGACCCCGGGTAACACACCGACGTGCGAGGTGGCAGAACCATGACGACCCTGACCGAAGCCGACGCGGTCGACGGGCTGCGCGACGCGCTCGGCCTGCTCAAGGACCGCGAGCAGGTGGCCGAGCGGCTGCTCGCCTCCTCCGCCAGGCACTCCTTCGACCCCGACAAGGAACTCGACTGGGACGCGCCCTTCGAGGACGGCAAGTGGTTCTGGCCGCCGGAACTGGTGTCGCTGTACGACACCCCGCTGTGGAAGCGGATGGGCGAGGAGCAGCGGATCCTGCTCTCACAGCACGAGGCCGCGGCGCTCGCCTCGCTCGGTATCTGGTTCGAGCTGATCCTGATGCAGCTGCTCGTCCGGCACATCTACGACAAGGCGGCGACCAGTGCGCATGTGCGCTACGCGCTCACCGAGATCGAGGACGAGTGCCGGCACTCGAAGATGTTCGCGCGGCTGATCTCCCGTGGGGACGCGCCCTGGTATCCGGTGAGCCGGGCCCACCAGAACCTGGGGCGACTGTTCAAGACGGTCTCCACCACGCCCGGTTCCTTCACCGCGACGCTGCTCGGGGAGGAAGTCCTCGACTGGATGCAGAGGTTGACGTTTCCGGACGAGCGGGTGCAGACGTTGGTGCGGGGGGTGACGCGCATCCATGTGGTGGAGGAGGCGCGTCATGTCCGGTACGCCCGGGAGGAGTTGAGGCGGCAGATGGTCACCGCGCCGCGGTGGTCGCAGGAGTTCACGCGGGTCACGTCCGGTGAGTTCGCCCGTGTCTTCTCCGTCGCCTTCGTGAATCCCGAGGTGTACACGAACGTGGGGCTCGACCGGCGGGAGGCGGTGGCGCAGGTGCGGGCGAGTGGGCATCGGCGGGAGGTCATGCAGAACGGGTCGAAGAAGCTGACCGACTTCTTGGACGACATCGGAGTGCTGCGGGGTGTTGGGCGACGGTTGTGGAGAGCCTCGGGGTTGCTCGCTTGAGTTCACAGTGCGGGTGCGTCGTGGCTGGTCGCGCCCGCCCGACTACCCTGCACCCATGCCCCCTGCCGCGCCCGCCTACCGCCGTCTCACCGTCGAGGAACGCCGCAGCCAGCTCCTCGAAGCCGCCCTCACCCTCTTCGCGCACCGCGCGCCCGAAGAGGTGTCCCTCGACGACGTGGCGGAGGCAGCCGGCGTCTCGCGCCCCCTGGTGTACCGGTACTTCCCGGGCGGCAAGCAGCAGCTCTACGAGGCCGCCCTGCGTTCCGCCGCCGAGGAACTCCAGCAGTGCTTCGACGAACCGCGCGAGGGCCCCCTCCTCCCCCGTCTCTCCCGCGCCCTCGACCGCTACCTCGGCTTCGTCGACCAGCACGACGCCGGTTTCAGCGCGCTGCTCCAGGGCGGGAGCGTGGTGGAGACGTCTCGTACGACGGCCATCGTGGACGGGGTCCGGCGGGCCGCCGCCGTGCACATCCTCAGCCATCTCGGCGTCACCGAACCGGGCCCACGGCTGCGGATGACCGTACGGATGTGGATCACGGCCGTCGAGGCGGCCTCCCTCATCTGGCTCGACGAGGACAAGCAGCCGCCCGCCGACGAGCTGCGGGACTGGCTGGTCGAACAGTTCGCGGCGGTGCTGTCGGTGACGGCCCGACGGGACCCGCAGACCGCCGAGCTTGTCCGGGCCCTCGCGACGGATGCCTGACACTGATCCCGTGAAGAGCGAAGAAACCCCGTTCGAGGGCGGCCCCATGGACGGGCGTTCCCTGCCGGTGCTGGTCGGCCCCACCGGGAACCCGCCGAAGACCTACCGCATCCCGGTCCCCGACGACGCCGGTGGCCCGCCCACGATCCTCGTCTACCGCCGGGTCCCCCGCGCCCACAGCAAGCGGCTCGGTCTGCCCAAGGGCTGGAAGTACGAGTTCGATCCGGAGGGGAAGCGCGGCAGCGGCCTGCGCTGGCCCTGGTCCAAACCGGACCCCGCACCAGACGCCACGCCGGGCGGCAAGCCGGACGACACCCACGGGTGACCAGGTTGCGCCGAACCGCGCACACCCGGCGCGCGGACCCGGCGCCCCCGTCTGATGCTCACGATGCGGGGCGGAAGTGCCGCCGCGCACCGGAGGTGATGACGTGTCAGGAAGGCTTCTGCGTCTGGTCTGTACGGCGACGGTGGCGGCCGGCACCGTCCTCGCACCGCTGCCCGCCGCGGCCGTACCCGATCCGCAGCCGCCCGGACAGCGGCCCGTGGCCGAGCTGCTGACGGACCTTCAGACGCTGTACCGGGACGCCGAGCAGGCCACGGAGACGTACAACGCCACCGAGGAGCAGCTGACGAAGCAGCGCACGGAGGTCGACCGTCTCGACTCCGAACTGGCCCGCGCCCGCCTCACCCTGCACGACAGCCGAGGCGCGGCCGGCCGGCTGGCCCGCGAGCAGTACCAGAACAGCACGGCCATCTCCCCGTACGTACGACTGCTCCTCGCCCGTGATCCGCAGCACGCGCTCGACGAGGGCCATGTCATCGGCCAGTTGGCGCGGGAGCGGGCCGAGACGGTGGGCCGGCTGCTCGGCAGCGAGAAGAAGAACGACGGCCTGGCCCGCGCGGCCCGCAAGGCCCTGGACACCCAACTCACCCTGTCCGCACGGCAGAAGAAGGACCGCGACGACGTACGGAACCGTCTGGCCGACGTCGAGAAGCTCCTCACCGCCCTCACCCCCGACCAACTCACCGCGCTGGCAGCCTTCGAGAAGACCGACGTCGACAAGGCGCAGCAGCAGCTGGTCACTTCGGGCGCCCTGGGCACCGACGACCGCGAACCCTCCCGCTCCGGCGACCGAGCCCTCCGCTACGCCGTCCAACAGATCGGCAAGCCGTACGAGTGGGGAGCGGAGGGCCCCAAGACGTACGACTGCTCGGGCCTGACGTCGGAGGCATGGGGCCACGCGGGCACCCCGATCCCCAGGACCAGCGAAGAGCAGTGGGCGCAGCTGCCGAGAATCCCGCTCGCCGAACTGCGCCCCGGCGACCTGGTCATCTACTTCCCCGAGGCAACGCACGTGGCGATGTACCTGGGCGACGGAAAAATCGTCCAGGCCCCGCGCACAGGGGAAAAGGTCCAGGTATCGCCGATCGCGAGCTACCCGATCCTGGGAGCCGTACGCCCGGACCAGGCGCCCTGAAGGGGCGCGGGGAACTGTGCGACCAGCCACAACGGACCCGCAGCCGCCGACTCACCACACCCCGAACGGCGATCAGGCCCCGGCCACAGAAGCCAGGTACGCCCCCGTCTTCTCCGGCTCATAGAAGAAGTTCTCAAAGTCCGCCGGATCGTCGAACGCGTTGGCGAACCGATCCGCCACCGGCTGCAACTGCCCAGCCGCACCAATGAGGTTGAGGATGTGCTCCGGCGGCGGAGACAACATCGCGTTGGTCCACTTGGTGACGTGCTGCGCGGTGTCCCAGTACCGCTCGAACGTCGCGTGCATCCAGTCCCCGTCGAATTCCTTCTCCCCGTGTTCGAGGATCGACGCGAGATACGAAGCGGCGCACTTGGCCGCGGAGTTGGAGCCCTGCCCGGTGATCGGGTCGTTGGCGACGACGACATCAGCCACCCCCAGGACCAGCCCACCACCAGGGAGCTGCCCCACCGGATGACGAACAGTGGGCGCGTAGCGGCCGGCCAACGTGCCGCCGGCATCCGTGAGTTCGACGTTCCGCGCCCGGTCGTACTCCCAGGGCGTGAACTTCTCCATGAGTTCCAGGGTCAGGGAGAGGTGCTCGCCCGGGTCCTTGACGCCGTTGAAGACGTCCAACGGCCCGCCGGGTATGCCTTCCCAGAACAGTATGTCCGCGCGGCCGGACGTCGTGAGCGTCGGCATGACGAACAACTCGCCCACGCCGGGCACCAGGTTGCAGCGGACGGCGTCGTACTCCGGGTGCTCCGGACGCGGGCCCAGACCGTGGACGTAGGAGACCGCGAGCGCGCGCTGCGGTTCGGTGTACGGGGAGCGCTCCGGGTCGCGGCCGAACATCGACACCAACTCGCCCTTGCCCGCCGAGACGAGGACGAGGTCGTACGTACGGGAGAAGTAGTCGAGGTCGCCGACCGCCGCGCCGTGGATGACCAGTTGGCCGCCGCGCTGGGCAAACGTCTCCATCCAGCCGGCCATCTTGACCCGCTGGTCGACCGACTGCGCGTACCCGTCGAGCCTGCCCACCCAGTCGATCACGCGCTGTGTCGGCCCCGGGTCGTGCGAGCCGGGCGCGGCGACCGAGACGCCGAGTCCTTCGATCTTCGGGGCCTGGGACTCCCAGAAGTTCAGCTGGAGATCGCGCTCGTGCCCCAGTGCCGTGGTGAACATGCACTGCGTCGACATGACCCGTCCGGTGCGGATCTCGTCCGCGGTCCGGTTGGACATCAGGGTGACCTCGTACCCGTGCGACTGGAGTCCGAGGGCGAGTTGGAGCCCGGACTGGCCGGCTCCGACGACGAGTATCTTCCGCATACGGGTGGTGGCTCCTTGGTCGGGTCTCGGCGGCTTGAGGACTGCTCGGGCGGCTACTCGGGGGTGACGTCCAGCGCGTGGGCGACGAGTGCGAGCAGGGTCTCGATGGCCGAGATCCGCCGCCGCGCATCCATGATCATTACAGGTATGTGCGCGGGAATCGTCAATGCCTCCCGCACATCCTCCGGGTCGAACCGCTCGCTGCCGACGAAGTGGTTGACCGCGACGACGTACGGCAGACCGCAGCTCTCGAAGTAGTCCAGCGCGGGGAAGCAGTCCTTGAGGCGGCGGGTGTCGGCAAGGACGACGGCACCGATCGCGCCGCGCACCAGGTCGTCCCACATGAACCAGAACCGCTGCTGGCCCGGCGTACCGAACAGGTAGAGCACCAGGTCGTCGTCGAGGGTGAGGCGGCCGTAGTCCATGGCGACCGTGGTGGTCGTCTTCTCCGGGGTGCCCGTGAGGTCGTCGGTGTCCTCGCTGGCCTCGGTCATCAGCGCCTCCGTCTGGAGGGGCTGGATCTCGGAGACGGCGCCGACCATGGTGGTCTTGCCGGCGCCGAAACCACCGGCCACCACGATCTTCGTGGCGACCGGTGCGCGGGTGCGGTCCAACTGCCAGGCCCGCGGCTGCTCCTCGTCGTCGAGGAGCGGGGAGACGCCGTAGGCGGCGGCGTCAGAGACGACGGAGTCCACTCAGCACCCTTTCCAGCAGAGCGCGGTCAGGACGGCCCGGGCCGTGACCGGTCCCGGTTCCGTACACACGGATCTTTCCCTGGTCCGCGAGATCGCTCAGGAGCACGCGGACCACACCGAGCGGCATCTTCAGCAGCGCGGCGATCTCGGCCACCGTGCGCATACGGCGGCAGAGTTCGACGATGGCGCGCATCTCCGGCATGACCCGGGTGTTGAGCGAACCGTTCGTCAACTCCTTGCGTTCCTCGGGGGCTTCGAGCGCCGCCACGAAGGTCTCCACCAGGAGGACATGGCCGAAGCGGGTACGGCCCCCGGTGAGCGAGTAGGGGCGCACCCGGGCGGGTTTGCGGTCGCCGCCGCGCACGGGGAGCTTGTTCGGCGTACTGCCGCTGCCGCCGCCGTTCATCGGGCACTCTCCGCGGACGCGTCTTCCAGGGATTTCCGCAGTTCGCTGCGGAGTTCGGGGGTCAGCACATGTCCGGCGCGGCCGACGAAGAGCGCCATGTGGTACGACACGACGCTCATGTCGCAGTCCGCGGAGCCGTGCACACCGAGCAGCGAACCGTCGCTGATCGACATGACGAACAGGCTGCCCTCCTCCATCGCGACCATGGTGTGCTTCACCGGGCCGGAGTCCATCAGCTTGGAGGCGCCGATGGTGAGGCTGCCGATGCCGGAGACGATGGTGGCGAGGTCGGCGGAGGAGCCGCGCGGGCCGGTGCGCCTGGCCTCGAGGGACTCCCGGGCCTGCTCGTTGCGGTCGGGGTCGGAGGAGAGGAGCAGCAGGCCGTCGGAGGAGACGACCGCGACCGACTGGATGCCGGACACTTCCTCGACCAGGTTGCTCAGCAGCCAGTGCAGGTTGCGGGCTTCACTGCTCAGTCCGAAGGTACTGGGCGCGGTCAACTGCTTGCCTCCTCGACGGTGCCCCCCGTGGCTTCTTCGGATGGTGCGGTCGTGCCGCGGGGTGCCGGGACCGGGTTCTGGCCGGTCCGTTCGGCGATCTCCGCTTCTACGTCCCGATAGCCGGCGGAGGCTCCGGCGCGGAAGCCGCCGAGTCTGCGGCGCAGGGCTTCGGCGTCCACAGTGCCGGTCCGCTTGCGCGGGGCCTGTTCGGGTTGGGTGATCTTGGGGGTGCGTTTGGGGAGGCCCTTGGCTGTGACGGGGTCCTCGTCGGCCCGCGTGTGCTCGGCCTCGGCTTCGCCGTCGGCCTTGCTTTCGCTCCCACCCGCAACGCCCGTGCGGCTCTCGTCGTCGGGCGCGGGTGGCCCCTGTGGGGCGCCTTCGCCGTCGGCGGCCAGCGGCAGCAGGAGTTCCATCGTCGTCTCGGCGGGGGTCTCCCGTACCGCCTTCTCCGCCAGCGCGACCAGCGGATCCTCGTCCGGCTTCGAACGGGCGTGCAGGACGTTGGAGTTGGCCTCGGCGGCTGCGCCGGGCAGGGAGTAGGAGTGCGTGGTCGCGGCGGCCGGTGAGGACGTCGGTACGGCCGTCATCGGGGCCGCCGCCAGGAGCGGGCCGGGCAGGACCACGACCGCCGCGATGCCGCCCTGCTTCTGGTCGCGGAGCTGGACGCGGACGCCGTGGCGGTGGGCCAGACGGGCCACGACGTACAGGCCGAGGCCGAGACCCTCCTCGCCCTCCTGGTCGTAGGGCGAGTCCGGGTCGAACTCGGTGAGGCGGGTGTTGAGGCGGGTCATGCGGTCGTCGGTCATGCCGATGCCCTCGTCCTGGACGGAGAGCATGACCTCGCCGTTCTCCAGGAGCCAGCCGGAGATCTCGACGGGGGCGTCCGGCGGGGAGAACGAGCTGGCGTTCTCCATGAGTTCGGCCAGGAGGTGGCTCAGGTCGTCCGCCGCGAAGCCCGCCACGTGCGCGTGCGGCGGGAGTGCCGAGATGCGGACGCGTTCGTAGCGCTCGATCTCGCTGACGGCCGCCCGGACGACGTCGACGAGCGGGACCGGGCCCGCGTGCTGCTGGACGTGTTCGGTGCCGGCGAGGACGAGGAGGTTCTCGCTGTGCCGGCGCATGACCGTGGCGAAGTGGTCGAGCTTGAAGAGGGTGGAGAGCCGGTCGGGGTCCTGCTCGCGCTCCTCCAGGCCCTCGATGACGGCGAGTTGGCGCTCCACTAGGCCGAGGGTGCGCAGCGCGAGGTTGACGAAGGTGCCGCCGATGCTGGTGCGCAGGCGCTCCAACTGGTCGCTGGAGTCGGTGACTTCGGCCCGGAGTTCCTCGCGGGCGTCGGCCATCCGCTGGCGCTGGCCGACCAGGTGCTTGCGGTCGGCCTCCAGGGTGGCGATCCGCTCGTGCAGGGCGACGGCGTGTGCGTGCAGGGAGTTGACCGAGCGGACGACCTGGGCGAACTCGTCGTTGCGGCCGGTGAACTTGATGGCTTCCTCGGCCGCCGGGTCCTCGGCGCCGGCCAGCCGTGCCGAGCCGCGGCGCAGCACCGACAGCGGGCGGGTGAGGGTGCGGGCCATGGCGGTGGCGATACCGACGGCGAGCAGCATGAGGGCGCCGAGGATCGCGACGCGCAGTTCCAGCGCCTTGACGTCGTCGTCGCGCAGTTGGGCGAGGTCCTTGGAGCGGCGCTCGTAGAGGGCCGACTCCTCGCCGCGCATCAGGTCGACGCGGGCGGAGAGCGCCGCGTCGAGCTTCTTGGTGCTGGTGTCCAACTCGCTGTCGGACAGCGTGGGTTGGTCGGTGAGGGAGGCGAGGTACTTCTCGGCGGAGTTGACCTCGGGTCCGGTGACCGTGGAGTCGTAGCCCGCCAGGGCGGTCTTCGTCGCGGAGTCGCGGAAGTCGGCGAGGGCGGCGTCGGAGCGCAGCCGGGCCTGCTGGGCGGCGGCGCTGAGGGCGTCGCGCTGCTTGGTCTGGGCGCTCGTGGAGGTGGTCTCGGTGACCGGGAGACCGGTGATGGGGCTGATGACCGTCGTGGTGCTGGTCGGCACGTTCAGTGCGGCCAGCAGCAGTCCGCGGGCGGCGGCGGCCTGCTGGACGGCGGCGTCGAGTTCGGCGAGCGCGTAGGCGCCGGACCCGGCCCGCGGCGGCATCTGCTCGGCCAACTGCTCGGCGAGCCGGTGCAGTTCGGTGATGGCGCCGGAGTACGCGATGTGCGCCTCCAGGGCGCTGCTCTGGCCGGTGAGCGCGGCCCGTCGTACGGCGGCGACGTCGTCGAGGTCCGAGCGGAGCGCGGCGGAGATGTCGGTGTCGGCGCGCAGCTCCTCGACCTGCCGGTCGACGCGGGCGCTGCGGTCCTCGTCGGGGGCCCGGGACTTGGGGCGCCCGGCGGCGATGTACGAGGTGACCTCGTCGCGCTCGTCGGCGAGCGAGTGGGCCAGCGACAGGGCGTCCTGGGTCTGCTCGGCGAGCGTCACCAGGTCCTGGGAGTCGTGGAGTTGGCCGGAGGCGGTGATGAGGGAGGGGACACCGGCCGCGGCGATGGCGGCGGCCACGACGGCCACGGCGACGATGAGCCGGTTGCGGACGTGGGTGCTGCGCCCCTTGCCCGCGGGGTCGGGTGTGACGGCACCGGTGGCGCCCCCCTGAGGGGCCGTCTGCTTGGCAGTGCGCCGAGGCCGCTTTTTCTGCACCGGTGCTCGCATTCCTGACTCGTGATACCCATGGGGCCGGGTGACGCTCCGTCATCCCGGTACGGCGACCCTCCCAGTGCCGGTGGGCAGCGGTCGCGCATCATCCGGGCCGCCACCCGAAGGAGTGAACCCCGTCGGGGAGTTGGCGGGCAAGTTCCGTCGGCCCGTCCTACGGCCTTGTGGGCAGCGCCGGTTGGACGTGAGCGGCGGGCTTTGGCAGGATTCGCCGCCACGCATTCCCGGAGTGATCCATTCCAGCCCAAACCAGGCGTCTGACCTGCATGACTGCGCTGATTCGGTAACCAGTGCCAACCTTTGGCAGGGCCTGTGAAGAGGTCGTGCAGACTGGCCGAATGCGTACGGAACTTGTGTCGGAACCCGGCGACCCGGACCGCCCCGACGAGGACTTCGCGAGCGTCGGCCTCCCGGCCTCGGGACAGGGCGGTTCGCTGATCGTCCTGGATGGCGTGACCCCACCGAGAGGGGAGACGGGCTGTCTGCATCCGGTGCCCTGGTACACCGCGCGGCTGGGCGGCGCGCTGACCGAACTGACCGTTTCCTGCCGGGATCTGACGCTGGCGGAGATTCTCTCCCGGGCGATCCTCCGAACATCCGAGGCCCACTCCACCACCTGTGACCTTTCTCACCCACGCACCCCTCAGGCAACCGTGGTGCTGGCCCGCTGGTCCCCGCGTGAGATCGAATATCTGGTCCTTTCGGACTCCGCCCTGCTGGTCGACTCCCCGGCCGGCGAGGTGACCGCCGTACTGGACGACCGTCTGTCGCGGCTGCCGCGCGCCGCCCTGGCCACGGACGAGCTGATCGACGCCACGCTCCGTAACAAGGAGGGCGGCTTCTTCACGGCCGCCGCCGATCCCTCGGTCGCCGAACGGGCGGTGACGGGCACGCTTCCCCGCACCGGGGTCCGCGCCCTCGCCGCCCTGACGGACGGGGCGACGAGGTGGGTGGACAAGTTCGGCCGGGGCGACTGGGCGGAGTGCTTCGCCCTCGTGGAGAAGGAGGGGGCGGCGGAGCTGGTGCGCCGGGTGCGGGCGCTGGAGCGGGCCGACGCGGAGACGCGGACGTATCTGCGGCGGAGCAAGACGCACGACGACGCGACGGTCGTGTACGTCGAGCTGTGAGCCGCTACCTCCGCAGCTTCCGCTTGGGACTCACTTCTCCATGACGCCGTTCAACCGGTGGAGCAGCCGGGCGAGTTCGGCGACCTCGCGGCGGTCCCAGTGGGAGAGCTGGCTGACGTAGCGCTCGCGCCGGGCCTCGCGGACATGGGTGACCCGGCGGCAACCCTCGTCGGTGAGGTCGACCAGCCAGGCGCGGCCGTCCGCCGGGTCGGGCTCGCGGGCGATCAGGCCCAGCTCCTCCAGGGCGCGCAGCTGGCGGGACATGGTGGCCTTGCCGACGCCGATGTAGGCGGCCAGTTCCGTGGCCCGCTGCCGGCCGTACTCCTCCAGCCGGACCAGCAGGCCGTACGCGGCGGACTCCAGGTCGGGGTGGACCTCACGGGCCATCTCGCCCTGGTTGGCCCGGGCCCGCCGCAAGAGGAACGTCAACTCGCGTTCCAGGGACAGGTATTCGGGATCCGGAATCCCGCTGTCACTTCTGTCCTCGTCCTTGTGCACATCAGCACCCATGGTCTGCTTTCCTGATCGTGAAAGTCGCCGCAGTTTCGCCAGTATTTCGCAGGGTGGGACCTACGTACGACGAAGGCCCGGGCCCCTCGTGAAAGGGACCCGGGCCTTCACCTGACCGGTGGCGTCCGTCACGCCGCCACCGGAACCTCCGACGTCGCGCCGTTCGTCGCGGGCGACAGGGCCAGCTCCAGGACCTGGCGGACGTCCGTCACCGCGTGGACGTCGAGCTTGTCCAGGACCTCGGCCGGGACGTCGTCCAGGTCGGGCTCGTTGCGCTTCGGGATGATCACCGTGGTGACCCCCGCCTGGTGCGCGGCGAGCAGCTTCTGCTTCACCCCGCCGATCGGGAGGACCCGGCCGGTCAGCGAGACCTCACCGGTCATCGCCACGTCCGTACGGACCAGCCGGCCGCTGAGCAGCGACGCGAGGGCCGTCGTCATCGTGACACCCGCGCTCGGGCCGTCCTTCGGCACCGAACCCGCCGGGAAGTGGATGTGCACGCCCCGGTCCTTCAAGTCGGCGACGGGCAACTCCAGTTCGGCTCCGTGCGAGCGCAGGAACGACAGGGCGATCTGCGCGCTCTCCTTCATCACGTCACCGAGCTGACCGGTCAGGGTCAGACCCGCCGCGCCCGTCTCCGGGTCGGCCAGCGACGCCTCGACGTAGAGGACGTCACCGCCGGCGCCGGTGACCGCGAGGCCGGTGGCGACACCGGGGACCGCCGTGCGGCGCTCCGCCGGGTCCTGGGCGGACTCGGGCACGTGGTGCGGGCGGCCGATCAGCCCGCGCAGGTCGGCGTCGGTCACCGTGAACGGCAGCTTCCGCTCGCCCAGTTCGTGCTGCGCTGCGATCTTGCGCAGCAGCCGGGCGACGGACCTCTCCAGGGTGCGGACGCCCGCCTCACGGGTGTACTCACCGGCGAGCTTGCGCAGCGCGCTCTCGTCGATGACGACCTCGTCGTCCTTGAGCCCCGCCCGCTCCAGCTGGCGCGGGAGCAGGTGGTCACGGGCGATGACGACCTTCTCGTCCTCGGTGTAACCGTCCAGCCGGACCAGTTCCATCCGGTCGAGCAGCGCCTCCGGGATGGCTTCGAGCACGTTGGCCGTCGCCAGGAACACCACATCGCTCAGGTCGAGTTCGACCTCCAGGTAGTGGTCGCGGAAGGTGTGGTTCTGCGCGGGGTCGAGGACTTCGAGCAGGGCCGCGGCCGGGTCGCCCCGGTAGTCGGACCCCACCTTGTCGATCTCGTCCAGCAGGACCACCGGGTTCATGGACCCGGCCTCCTTGATGGCGCGGACGATACGGCCGGGCAGCGCACCGACGTACGTACGCCGGTGACCGCGGATCTCCGCCTCGTCCCGCACACCGCCGAGCGCGACCCGCACGAACTTGCGGCCCATCGCGTGCGCGACGGACTCGCCGAGCGAGGTCTTGCCGACACCGGGCGGACCGACGAGGGCCAGTACGGCACCGCCGCGTCGGCCACCCACAACACCCAGGCCCCGCTCGGCGCGCCGCTTGCGCACGGCCAGGTACTCGGTGATGCGCTCCTTCACGTCGTTCAGACCGGCGTGCTCGGCGTCGAGGATCGCCTTGGCGCCCTGGATGTCGTACTCGTCCTGGGTCCGTTCGTTCCACGGCAGTTCGAGGACGGTGTCCAGCCAGGTGCGGATCCACGACCCCTCGGGCGACTGGTCGGAGGACCGCTCCAGCTTCTCGACCTCCTTGAGCGCGGCCTCGCGGACCTTCTCGGGGAGATCGGCGGCCTCGACGCGGGCCCGGTAGTCGTCGGACTCCTCGCCGTCCTTGGCCGAATCGCCGTTCAGCTCGCGCAGTTCCTTGCGGACGGCTTCGAGCTGGCGGCGCAGCAGGAACTCGCGCTGCTGCTTGTCGACGCCTTCCTGCACGTCCTTGGCGATGGTCTCGGCAACGTCCTGCTCGGCGAGGTGGTCGCGCAGGTGCTGGGTGGCGAGCTTGAGGCGGGCCACCGGGTCGGCGGTCTCCAGCAGCT
Organism: Streptomyces sp. STR69; assembly: GCF_024519455.1. Classification (GTDB taxonomy): domain Bacteria; phylum Actinomycetota; class Actinomycetes; order Streptomycetales; family Streptomycetaceae; genus Streptomyces. The sequence goes on from NZ_JALJRY010000001.1 coordinate 46,680, forward strand.
CGATCTTCTGTTCAGTGGTCAGGAAAGGTGAGTAACCGGAGTTGTCGGCGAGCGTGGACACGTCGTCAATGGCCTGCACGCGGTCGACGACCTGCCAGGCCCCCCGCTTGCGCAGCCACGCCGTGGCCAGCGCCTTGTACTCCTTCACCAGCTCGGTCACCGAGCCGGGTACAGGTTCGGGCAGGCTCTCGTCGAGCGCGGTGCCCTCGACCCAGAGCGCGGCACCGGGACCGGTGGTCCCGGCGCCGATCTTCACGCGGCTACGGCCGCGGATCAGCGCGCCCGGGTCGCCGTCGGCCAGCCGGCCGACCTGCTCGATCGTGCCGAGCACACCCGTGCTCGCGTAAGTCCCGTCGATGCGTGGCACCAGCAGGACCTTGGGCTTTCCGGGCTCGGACCGGGCGGCGGCCTGGGCGGCCTCCACAGCGGCGCGTACATCGGTGTCGTTCAGGTCCAGCGGAACCACCATTCCGGGCAGCACGACCTCGTCGTCGAGCGGCAGCACGGGCAGGGTGAGCGGTGTGGACGTCGAAGCCATGATCTCCCCTTAGGCAGTCAAGTTGAGCTATGCCGACTCAATGCTTGGGCGTCTTCGATTGTTCCCCACCGGTTGTTCGCCGTGAGCGATCAGCGATAGCGGGCCCGCCTCAGTGCAGGTCAACACGGAAACGGGGCGGGGGCTTCCCGGACGCGCGTCAGGGCTCGGTGCGGGACGCCCCCGTCCGGGCGGCCGACACCACCGACCACCTCGACGCGGACATCGGCGACGAAGGCGTCGCGGCAGCGGCCCCGGTCGCCGGGCAATGCCCCGGCGGCGAGCGCGCTCACCCCCACTACGGACGGGACGAGCCCGTCCCCGACCTCACCGGTCTGCGCGCCCTCGCCCTCCGGGCCCTCGACCGCGTTCTGACCGAGCCGGGGTGAACACGGAGGGCGAGTCGCGAAAGTGTGACACCCACAATGGAAGTGTCACGCTTTTACGGAGAGGGTCCCCTCCGGCCGGGTGGGCCGGCGACCACCCGCCCCTGCCTCCCGCGCTCTCCCGCGGAGATGTTCATCCGCGCACTTCAGACGTACCGACCGGATCAGGCGAGCTTGCGGCCCAAGTAGGCCAGCAACTGCCCGTGCGGGGCCGCCCCGGGCGCGGGCTGGACCTCGGGACCGAAGACGCCCGGCACGCGGTACGCGTCGAAGCCGCCCAGGCCGTGCATCACCGCGAGCAGTTCCCCGCACAACTCCTCGTCCACCACAGCCTGTTGGCCCGTCGCGACCGCCAGGTCCACGCCGTGGACGCAGACCTCCGTGAAGTGGATCAGCGCGGCCATCGGGCCGGGCAGCGCGCCGAGCGAGATGTGGACGGTGGCGTCGAGGGCGCCGGGGCGGTTCCAGGCCGCGCGGTCGGTCTCGGACGCCTCCGCGTACGCGCCCCGGGGATCCCCGCCCAGCCAGTCGGACTCGTGCTCGGCGCCCGGATCGGTGCCGTTCAGTTCGGCGGCGAAGATGCGCATCCCGCCCACTGTGTGATTGAGGACGGCTCGGGCGTCCCACTCCGCGCACGGGGTGGGGTTCGCCCACTGGTCCTCGGCAACTCCCGCCACCACAAGGCCGGTTGCCGCGATCGCCCGCTCGATCCGCCGTACCGCGATCGTCTCCGCACCCGTATCCGCCACTGGGACCTCCCCCGTCCAGGACCGCGCTCGGCTGTCGACACCATTGCCACACCCCGCGCAACGACATTGTTTCGACAGGGGGCACCTCCGACGACCGTCCCACCGGTCACGTCGACATCGCGCCCACCCGCCTCGACCCGGCCGGCCGGCCGGGCGGGGAGTCAGAGCCGGGCAACCCCGACCCGGGCGATCCCGAACCGAGCCAGCCGCTCGGCCCGCTGCCAGCGCCGTATCAACGGCCAGGTCATGACGCCTATCGTGAGCGAGATCAGATGCCCCCAGTTCGTCATGGGGTCGGTGAACGCCATCAGGTCCGTGACCAGCGTCCAGCCGAACAGGGCGAGCAACGGCAGCCCGAGCCAGGGCCTGAGCAGACCGGCCAACGCTCCCGTGCTCGCGGCGACGCCGAAGCTGATGCCGTAGTCGAGGCGGTGCAGCGAGGTGTCGGGCAGATGTCCCGCCAGCACGGCCAGCCCCACGGTGCCTTCGGTCGCGAGCGTGGCCAGGATGTGCCCGGTCAGGAACACCCCGGCGGCCCGCACTCCGCCGATCCGCCGCTCCAGCGCGGTCAGCACCAGCAGAAAGAGGAACGCGTACGGCGACAGCACCCCGCCGACGATCCACAGCGCACTGGCGACCAGCACGAGGAACGGGTCGCGGAGGAGGTGGGTGACATCGGTGCTGGAGGCCTGGTGCAGCTGGCTCACCAGCGTGGGATCGGCGTACTGCGCGATGAGCGAGGTGACGACGAGCAGCGTCGCGTAACCGAAGGTGAACGGCGTCCCGGTGGGCGTGGGCAGCAGCCGCCAGGGGGCGAGGAGGCGCAGTGCGGCCGGGACTCGCGGTGCGCGGGGAACGGCCGGGGTGGACGCCGAGAGGGACACCGCGGGGCAGCTCAACTCCCAGGCCGTTTCCAGCACTTCCCGCTGTCTCGGCATCGCGTCCAGCAGAGGGGAGTCCACCTCGGTCGAAGTTGCGCCCGAAGGCGTGGCGGAGACCTGGGTATCGGCCGTCGCGGTCCGTTCCACCGTGAGGGGCTCCTTCCGTTTCACCCCACCCTTCGCCGTCCCACCTGCCGCTGTCTATGACCGACGCCACGCGAGAGCCGATTCATAGCAACCCGAAAGCTTTCTTACGCGTCCGCGGGTAGCGTGCGCGGATGACCACCGCGTACGACACTCCCCTTGTCCTGGACCGTCGCGAGGGCCCCTACGGCGAGGTGGTGCTGCGCCGGCACGGGGAGTTGCTGCAGATCATCGCCAACGGGTGCTTCCTGATGGACACTTCCGACGGGCGCTCGGAGCGGCTGCTGGTCGACGCCGCGTACGCCGCGCTGGACGGCCGCCCCCAACCGGACGTGCTGATCGGCGGGTTGGGCGTGGGTTTCTCGCTCGCGCACGCCGCCGCCGACCCCCGCTGGGGCCGGATCACGGTCGTGGAGCGCGAGCCCGCGATCGTCGAATGGCACCGCTCCGGACCGCTGTCGGCGCTCTCCGCGTCCGCTCTCGCCGACCCGCGGACCGACATTCTGAAAACGGACCTGGTCGCATTCGTCAATGAGACTTGCGCCACTTTCGATGCGCTCTGCCTCGACATCGACAACGGGCCCGGCTGGACCGTCACCGACAGCAACGACAACCTGTACTCACCGGCCGGACTGGCAAGCTGTGCAAGGGTGTTGAGGCCTGGCGGGGTGCTCGCCGTATGGTCCGCACAGCCCTCTCCGGAATTTGAGCGAACCTTACGGAATGCCGGGTTCCAGCAGGTGCGTACCGAAGAGATCCCCGTTGCCCGAGGAGTTCCCGACGTCGTGCACCTCGCCGTCCGACCTGGATAGCAAAGGCGCCGTGACTGCCCGTACCCTGCTTCCCTGACGCGGATCATTCAAGCGTCAAGCGCAGTCATGGGATCACCCCACTGGTTCCGGAAAGCACACTTCAGGGGCGGGCGATGGAGCAGACACACACCTCCCACAACGGTACGGCCACGGCCACGCCGGGCGCACAGCGCCGGGTGCTCGTGGTCGAGGACGATGCGACGATCGTCGACGCCATCGCGGCCCGTTTGCGCGCCGAGGGATTCCTCGTGCAAACCGCGGGCGACGGGCCCTCGGCCGTCGACACCGCCGAGGCCTGGCAGCCCGATCTGCTGATCCTCGACATCATGCTGCCCGGCTTCGACGGCCTGGAGGTCTGCCGCCGAGTGCAGGCCGCCCGCCCGGTGCCGGTGCTGATGCTCACCGCGCGCGACGACGAGACCGACATGCTGGTCGGGCTCGGGGTCGGCGCCGACGACTACATGACCAAGCCGTTCTCCATGCGGGAGTTGGCGGCGCGGGTGCACGTCCTGCTGCGCCGCGTCGAGCGTGCCGTGGTGGCCGCCTCCACCCCGCGCTCGGGCATCCTGCGCCTCGGCGAGCTGGAGATCGACCACGCGCAGCGCCGGGTACGGGTGCGCAGCGACGACGTGCATCTCACGCCCACCGAGTTCGACCTGCTGGTGTGCCTGGCGAACACCCCACGTGCCGTGCTCTCCCGCGAGCAGTTGCTCGCCGAGGTGTGGGACTGGGCGGACGCCTCCGGCACCCGCACCGTCGACAGCCACATCAAGGCGCTGCGCCGGAAGATCGGCGCCGAGCGGATCCGCACGGTGCACGGTGTCGGCTACGCACTGGAGACTCCGACGCCATGAGCGGCGGGCCGACGTCACGGAGGAGCCCCGGGGAGCCCTGGGGCGGCGTACGCCCGTTCTCGATCAAGACCAAACTGGGCGCACTGGTCGTCATCTCGGTGCTCATCACCACCGGGCTGATGATGATCGCCATGCGCACGGCGACGGAGCTGCGCTTCATCACGGTCTTCTCGATGATCGCCACACTGCTGATAACGCAGTTCGTGGCCCATTCGCTCACCGCGCCGCTGGACGAGATGAACACGGTCGCCCGGTCCATCTCGCGCGGCGACTACACCCGCCGGGTGCGTGAGAACCGCCGCGACGAACTGGGCGACCTGGCCGAGACGATCAACGTCATGGCCGACGAGCTGGAGGCCCAGGAGCGCCAGCGCAAGGAACTCGTCGCGAACGTCTCGCACGAGCTGCGCACCCCCATCGCGGGTCTGCGCGCCGTACTGGAAAACGTCGTCGACGGCGTCTCGGCCGCCGACCCGGAGACCATGCGGACGGCCCTGAAGCAGACCGAGCGGCTCGGGCGGCTCGTCGAGACGCTGCTGGACCTCTCCCGCCTGGACAACGGCGTCGTACCGCTGAAGACGCGCCGCTTCGAGGTGTGGCCGTACCTTTCGGGCGTGCTCAAGGAGGCCAACATGGTCGCCTCGGCGCGCGCCGGCATCGCGTCCGGCTCGGGCAGTCACACGCGCACGGACGTGCATCTGCACCTGGACGTGTCCCCGCCGGAGCTGACCGCGCTCGCAGACCCGGAGCGCATCCACCAGGTCGTCGCCAACCTGATCGACAACGCGGTGAAGCACAGCCCGGCGCACGGGCGCGTGACGGTCAAGGCACGGCGCGGGGTGCTGCCGGAGTCGCTGGAGCTGGAGGTCCTGGACGAGGGGCCCGGCATCCCGAAGGCGGAGTGGGCGCACATCTTCGAGCGGTTCAACCGGGGAGCGGTGAGCGCGCCCCACGGACCCGGCAGCGACGGCGGTACGGGCCTCGGCCTGGCGATCGCCCGCTGGGCGGTGGACCTGCACGGCGGCCGGATCGGCGTGGCCGAATCCGACCGTGGCTGCAGGATTATCGTCACCCTTCCGGGACTCTCATCCGTGCCGAGTTGACGTAAAGTTCGACCCGGAGCCACAAGATCCACGGCGGTCCGCGCTGACGGACACGTGTGATCAGGCAGAGGCCCGCGCCGTTCGCGCGCCCGGCCCGCACCAAGACGCCCCCTCTGTAGCGGAACCACGCTTGTTTCCCGCCATTTCGGCCCCCGAAACACACTTTCCGGTGTGACTTACACGACGATGGACCGGCCCGACCTGACCTTCGTGGTCATGGGGGCGTAGCCTTAATTCCCGCTGTCCATCACCTTGTGAAGCGGAAGAGGGCGGTTGCCGCCGTGTCGTCACAGTCCCCCAGTAACTCGACCATCTCGACAGAGTCCGACCAAGCCGCGGGTAAGAATCCCGCGGCGGCGTTCGGCCCGAACGAGTGGCTCGTCGACGAGATCTATCAGCAGTACCTCCAGGATCCGAACTCGGTAGACCGAGCCTGGTGGGACTTCTTCGCCGACTACAAGCCGGGCGCGGCTGCCGCCCCGACCTCGACTTCGGCGGGTACTGCGGCCGCGGGGGCCGCAGGGACCTCCACCCCGGCCGCTCCGGTGGCGCCCGCAGCCCCGGCGGTTCCCGCGCCGGCGCCCGCAGCTGTCGCTCCCGCCCCGGCACCGGCTCCGGCTCCGGTCGCTGCTCCGGCCCCCGTGAAGGCCGTAGCCCCGGCTCCGGCCGCCCAGCCGAAGAAGGCCGAGCCCGCGACCGAGGCCCCCGGTGGCCCCGAATACGTGACGCTGCGCGGCCCCGCCGCCGCGGTCGCGAAGAACATGAACGCCTCGATCGAGGTGCCCACGGCCACGTCCGTGCGCGCGGTCCCGGTCAAGCTGCTCTTCGACAACCGCATCGTCATCAACAACCACCTGAAGCGCGCCCGGGGCGGGAAGATCTCCTTCACCCACCTCATCGGCTACGCGATGGTGCAGGCCATCAAGGCCATGCCGTCGATGAACCACTCCTTCCAGGAGAAGGACGGCAAGCCGACCCTGGTCAAGCCGGAGCACATCAACTTCGGTCTCGCCATCGACCTGGTGAAGCCCAACGGCGACCGCCAGCTCGTCGTCGCCGGCATCAAGAAGGCCGAGACGCTGAACTTCTTCGAGTTCTGGCAGGCCTACGAGGACATCGTCCGCCGCGCCCGCGACGGCAAGCTGACGATGGACGACTTCACCGGCGTCACCGTCTCCCTGACCAACCCCGGCGGCCTCGGCACCGTCCACTCGGTGCCGCGTCTGATGCCCGGTCAGTCGGTCATCATGGGCGTCGGCTCCATGGACTACCCGGCGGAGTTCCAGGGCACGAGCCAGGACACCCTCAACAAGCTCGGCATCTCGAAGGTCATGACGCTCACGTCGACCTACGACCACCGGGTCATCCAGGGCGCCGCCTCCGGCGAGTTCCTGCGGATCGTCGCCAACCTCCTGCTCGGCGAGAGCGGCTTCTACGACGAGATCTTCGAGGCGCTGCGCATCCCGTACGAGCCGGTCCGCTGGCTCAAGGACATCGACGCGTCGCACGACAACGACGTGACGAAGGCCGCCCGCGTCTTCGAGCTGATCCACTCCTACCGGGTCCGCGGCCACGTCATGGCCGACACCGACCCGTTGGAGTACCGCCAGCGCAAGCACCCCGACCTGGACATCACCGAGCACGGCCTCACCCTGTGGGACCTGGAGCGGGAGTTCGCGGTCGGCGGCTTCGCCGGCAAGTCCCTGATGAAGCTGCGCGACATCCTGGGCGTGCTGCGCGACTCCTACTGCCGCACCACCGGCATCGAGTTCATGCACATCCAGGACCCCAAGCAGCGCAAGTGGATCCAGGACCGCATCGAGCGCTCGCACTCCAAGCCGGAGCGCGAGGAGCAACTGCGCATCCTGCGCCGCCTGAACGCGGCGGAGGCCTTCGAGACCTTCCTGCAGACGAAGTACGTCGGCCAGAAGCGCTTCTCGCTCGAAGGCGGCGAGTCGGTCATCCCGCTCCTCGACGCGGTCATCGACAGCGCGGCCGAGTCGCGCCTCGACGAGGTCGTCATCGGCATGGCCCACCGAGGCCGTCTGAACGTCCTGGCGAACATCGTCGGCAAGTCGTACGCCCAGATCTTCCGGGAGTTCGAGGGCAACCTCGACCCGAAGTCGATGCACGGCTCCGGCGACGTGAAGTACCACCTGGGCGCCAAGGGCACCTTCACCGGCCTGGACGGCGAGCAGATCAAGGTCACCCTCGCGGCGAACCCGTCCCACCTGGAGACGGTCGACCCGATCATCGAGGGCATCGTCCGCGCCCGCCAGGACATCATCAACAAGGGTGGCACGGACTTCACGGTCCTCCCGCTCGCCCTGCACGGTGACGCGGCCTTCGCGGGCCAGGGCGTGGTGGCGGAAACCCTCAACATGTCGCAGCTGCGCGGTTACCGCACCGGCGGCACGATCCACATCGTCATCAACAACCAGGTCGGCTTCACGGCGGCCCCGGAGTCCTCGCGTTCCTCCATGTACGCGACGGACGTGGCGCGCATGATCGAGGCCCCGATCTTCCACGTGAACGGCGACGACCCGGAGGCCGTGGTCCGTGTGGCCCGCCTGGCCTTCGAGTTCCGTCAGGCGTTCAACAAGGACGTGGTGATCGACCTCATCTGCTACCGCCGCCGCGGTCACAACGAGTCGGACAACCCCGCCTTCACCCAGCCCCTGATGTACGACCTGATCGACAAGAAGCGCTCGGTGCGCAAGCTGTACACCGAGTCCCTGATCGGTCGCGGCGACATCACCCTTGAGGAAGCCGAACAAGCCCTCCAGGACTACCAGGGCCAGCTGGAGAAGGTCTTCACCGAGGTCCGCGAGGCGACGGCCCAGCCGGGCGCGGCGCCGATGTCGGACCCGCAGGCGGAGTTCCCCGTCGCGGTCAGCACGGCCATCTCCTCGGAGGTCGTCAAGCGGATCGCCGAGTCCCAGGTCAACATCCCGGACAACTTCCACGTCCACCCGCGTCTGCTGCCCCAGCTGCAGCGCCGGGCGACGATGGTCGAGGACGGCACGATCGACTGGGGCATGGGCGAGACGCTCGCGATCGGTTCGTTGCTGCTGGAGGGCACCCCGGTCCGCCTCTCCGGCCAGGACTCGCGCCGAGGCACGTTCGGCCAGCGTCACGCGGTCCTCATCGACCGCCAGACGGGCGAGGACTACACCCCGCTCCAGTACCTCGCCGAGGACCAGGCCCGCTACAACGTCTACGACTCGCTCCTCTCCGAGTACGCGGTCATGGGCTTCGAGTACGGCTACTCGCTGGCCCGCCCCGACGCGCTCGTGATGTGGGAGGCGCAGTTCGGCGACTTCGTCAACGGCGCCCAGTCGGTCGTGGACGAGTACATCTCGGCGGCGGAACAGAAGTGGGGCCAGACGTCCGGCGTCACCCTGCTCCTCCCCCACGGCTACGAGGGCCAGGGCCCGGACCACTCCTCGGCCCGCGTCGAGCGCTTCCTCCAGCTGTGCGCGCAGAACAACATGACGGTCGCGATGCCGACCCTCCCGTCGAACTACTTCCACCTCCTGCGGTGGCAGGTGCACAACCCGCACCACAAGCCGCTGGTCGTCTTCACCCCGAAGTCGATGCTGCGCCTCAAGGCCGCCGCGTCGAAGACGGAGGAGTTCACGACAGGTCAGTTCCGCCCGGTCATCGGCGACGAGACGGTGACGGACCCGGCGTCCGTCCGCAAGGTCGTCTTCGTCACCGGCAAGCTGTACTACGACCTGGAGGCCGAGCGCGCCAAGCGCGGCACCACGGACGTGGCGATCATCCGCGTCGAGCGCCTGTACCCGCTGCCGGGTGCCGAGCTCCAGGCGGAGGTCAACAAGTACCCGAACGTCGAGAAGTACCTGTGGGCCCAGGAGGAGCCGGCCAACCAGGGCGCCTGGCCGTTCATCGCCCTCAACCTGATCGACCACCTGGACCTGGCGGTCGGCGCGGATGTTCCTCACGGGGAGCGGCTGCGGCGGATCTCGCGCCCGCACTCGTCGTCTCCGGCGGTGGGCTCGGCGAAGCGGCACCAGGCTGAGCAGGAGCAGTTGGTTACGGAGGTGTTCGAGGCTTAGGTCTCGACATCGCAGTGACATCTGCCGAGGGGCCGTCGCCGGAGAAATCCGGGGGCGGCCCTTCGGGGCTTTTCTCCCTCAGGTGGTCTGCGGCTCGAAATTCCAGTGAGGGTGGTCGTCGGAACCGTCGAGGGCTGCCTGTGCCGTGCGGGTGAGCGGGTGGTCGGCGCCGAGACTCGCGGTTGCGTTGGCCACCGTCTCCTGGCCGAGTCCGGCGAGCATCTCCTCGCGGTCCGGGCTGCCGGCTACGACATTCACCGCGCAGCCGAGCGTCCAGGGATGGGCCTGTCCAACGGCGCGGGTCATGTCGGCGAGTGACCGCTCCCCGAGGGCGTGTGCCTGCCTGTGCTCACCCACCCTGCGGAGGATGAGGGCGTGGTTGGCCCGGGCTCCGGCCGCGTATGGATGGTCGGGACCGAGCAGAGTCTCGTATCTGTCGACGATGGACTCGCTCAGGCGTCGGGCGTGGTCCACGTCGCCGTGCTCACGTTCGTGGCAGCAGTGGGCGACCGCAAGCAGCAGGGTGAGGGGAGCGTCCTTGCCGCTGAGACGTTCGCTTCTGTGCAGCACTTCGGTGAAACGCGCTCCCGCGTGCTCGATGCCACCAGTCCGGTACTGGCACTGCGCTAGGTGGTAGAGCGCTTCGAGCGTCTGGGGGTGGCCGTCGCCCATGATCTGCTGGTGGCGGGCCGCATTCGTGCTCTGCAGGCGTTCAGCTTCTTCGTAGTGGCCCAGGAGCCTCAGGTCGGTGGCGCACTGGAGTTCTGAATGCAGGGTCCTGAGGTGGTCACGTCCGAGAACCTGCTCGCGGGCCCGCAGCGCGTCCCGACCAATGGCGGCGGCCTCGCCGTAGCGGCCGAGCAGCCGCAGCGAGACCGCCACGTTGTTGTCGGCCGACAGCGTGACGGGATGCAGTTCACCGCGAAGCTCTCGGTAACCCTCGCGCGCCTTCTCCGACAGATCGAGGGCTTCCTCATAGCGGCCCAGCGCTCGCAGGTCGGCCGCAAGACCGCCGACAGCACGCAGGTACCGGGGATCCGTCGCCATGCCCACGGAGCGAAACTGCTCCGTCGCCGCCCGGTTCACGATCTCGCTGCTCCGGTAGTCGCCCACGGCCCGCAGCAGGTTGGCGTAGTGATGGCCGAGCTCCCAATGCAAGTCCGGGTGCTCGCCCTGGAATCGCTCCCAGACGGACAGAGCCCGCTCGGCCAACCGGATGCCGGTCTCGTACTCACCTGAGAGGTACAAGTACCGCAGACAGTTGAGGGCCAGTTGGTGTGCGGCGGGGGCATCTCGGGACAGGACGTCCGCGTACTCCAGGTTCGAGACGAACTCGGCGTACCGCGGCCATGCGTGTGCCTTGCCCGGGAAACTCGGATCGGCGGCGGCGAGGGTTCGCCAGGCCACGTCGGCGAGTTCTCCGTACTCCTCGGGGGGTATGTCGTCACGGACCGTCTGGTGCACCATCCGGTGCATGGACAGGATCTCGTTCGACGGGTCCTGCGTGGGGTGTTCCACGCGCACCACCGAGTAGGTGGTGAGTTGCTCGACGGCACTGTCCCAACGGCTCGTGTCCGTGAGCAGCCTGACCACCACGGGTGGCAGATCGTCGACAGGAGTCTCCCGCAGCAGCCGCAGGGGGACGGCGTCCGGTGCGAAGAAGGTGCACAACCGCAGCAGCAGTACAGAGTCCGGGCAGGCCGCGCGGAGCCGTTCCAGCAGGACGGTCCAGGCAGCCCGGAAAGTCATCGGGAAGTCCGGAGAGACCGCGACCCGGGTGTCCGCGGAGAAGTCCCCGGCCAGGAGTTCCAGATATTCCGCCACCGGCATGCCGGACTCGTCCAGCCATCCGGCCGTCTGGTCGAGAACCAGCGGTAGGTCGGCCAACGCCTCAGCCAGCTGACGGGCGTCGTCATCGGTCAGCCGTGGGGCGCGGTGGCGGATGAAGTCGACCGACTCTGAGCGGTCGTAGGCGGGCACCTGCACCAGCGTGCTGTTGTGCGCACCCCACTCCTGGTTGCAGGACGTGATGAGCACATGGCCCGGTCCGGTCGGGACCAGGTCCTGGACCTCGTTCGGGTCGTCGGCACCGTCCAGGACGATCAGCCAGCGCGGGTAGGGATCTCCCCTGCGCAGGGCCTCGCGGACCGCGCGCAGGCGCTCGCCGTAGTCGGTCCCGGTCGGCAGCCCGAGCGCCGGCGCCAGGTCGGCGAGCCCCTGTCGGAAGGCGGCGCGACTGCCTGCGTTGATCCACCACACGACGTGGTATCCGTACGCGAAACGGTAGGCGTACTCGGCGGCCAGCTGTGTCTTGCCGACTCCGGAGAGGCCGCAGAGGGTGACCCTGCCCGCGCGCTGGATCCGTTCGTAGGCAGTGTTCAGCAGGGGTGCCCGCCCGGTGAACCGCTCATTGCGTTCCGGGATCCTGCCCCACACGCGAAGGGTGTGCACGGGGAAGGGCGGACCGTCGTCGGTGTCGGCCGTGGACGCCGGGTCGGGGTCGGCGGGCAGTGCGAGCCGGTTCAGGAGCCTGCGTTCTGCCTCGTCAGAACTCACGTCGTGCAGGCTGACGGAGTCGAGAGCCACCATTGACGGGAGAGAAGGAGCCACCGACACGGCGGCGATGCGCTCGGTCTCGGGGACGACGACCTCGCGGAGGGCCCAGTGCCACTCCGCACCGGTGTGCGCCCCGGACCGGAGGTACTGGTCGCTCAGGAGCAGCAGCACCGGACCGGGGGCCAGCAGCAGGTCACGCAGTGACTCCTCCAGGGAGGCGTCCGGCGGCGGGTCCCAGCGCTGGAGCACGACCCGGTGTCCGCGCCGTTCGAGGCGGTGTCCGATCCAGTTGGCCCAGCTCTGGTCGAAGGGGGTGAAGCTGATGGTGATGGTCTGCCGTCCGGTGCGCAGGGGCCGTTGTTCCGGACCCGGTGACGTGTTTTCGGCCGGTGGCGCGCCGGAGAGGAAGGTGACGGGGCGCTTGCCGCCCGGTCGGTCCTGAATCCATGGAATGTCTCCGGACCGCTCCGGCGCCCGGGCGAGGGCGGCCCGTTCCCGCGCCACCTCGGCCAGTCGTGCCGCGGGTGCCCGCCCCGGATCGCGCTCCCTGATCTCGGAGCGCAGTTCGGCCTTGCGCACGGGCACGCCCCACTGGTTGCTGACGGTGAGCCAGAGTGCGCCGTGGCCGGTGGCCCGGCCGGTCGACACCCTGAAGTACGCGGGGCCGTACGTGCCGCCGAACCGATGGAGGACGACGCTCGGTTCGTCCAGTGCGGTGCACACGAAGTACGGGGAGCCGTCGAGTGCGACGGTGAAGGTGAACTCCTCCTCCGGGTAGGGCCAGTTCGGTGCGGTGTCCTGCGTCTCCGGGAGCGGGCCGCGCAGATCGACGGTGACGAGGTAGTCGCACTCCGTCTCGGCCACCTGCGGCCAGGCCACGACCGGTTCGATCAGCAGCGGGTGCTCGTCGAGGTTCACCATGGGCCCCCTCCCCAGGCAGTGTGCCCATTGCCGGCGACGAGCCGCAGTGTGGTGAGCGGATGCCCGTAGTAGTGGAACATGAACGCATAAAGCAGCCGTAGGACTCGCTTCTGCCCGACTTTGTCGACCTGCCCGTCATCGTTGCGCGTCGTCGGGATCGCCGCCAGGGTGCCGAAGTCCTCGACCGCGCGGGCCCGGAAGTCCCGCAGGGTCTCCGTGACGGGACGGTCGGGGTGGGCGGCGACCTCGTGCAGCAGCCGGCGGACCATCCCCCTGGCCTCCTGGTCCCCGACCTCCCCGGCGGTGACGATGCAGCCGCCCGCGCCTTTCCGCAGGAAGAGTTCGGCGAAACCGCGCAGCGCGGTCTCGCCCTGGAGCCGGTTGTGGACGAAGCGACCTGAGTGGCAGGCGTTGAGACAGACGAGCGCGCGGTCCTCGCGCAGCACGTGCATGTCCCGGGTGTTGAACTCCGCCCACGTCCGGTCGCCGAGGCTGAGCCGCATGACGGCTTCGCCGTACGTGCCGTGGCAGCCCATGTAGACCAGACCGGTGCGCTCGTCGGGCAGCGGGAGGTCGAGGGCCTGAAGGAACGGCGTCATCGTGTCGTGCACCTGATGCGCGTAGGGGACGAAGACCCCGCCGTCGGCGGTCATGTCCTCGTGCAGGTAGGCGAGGACTCGCCCGTGGCAGTCCCCCGTTTCCTGGGGCAGGCTCTCTGACACACCGTGGACGGTGGTCCAGCGCGCCAGGACGAGCAGGGCTCCCAGCAACCCGCCGGCCAGGCCGTGCCGTTCGTCGGCGGGCACCCAGAACAACTCCCAGGGCAGCTCGAACCCGGTGTCGTCCCACACGATGAGGCGCAACCGGTCGCCGTGCCGCTCGCGGATGCGGTTGATCCAGCCGGCGAGTTCGCTCTGGTTTCCGGACCAGAGCTGGATGCCCCGCAGCGTCTCCGAGGGGAACTCCCCGGTCTGCCTGATGGTCGCGAGAGTGACGCCGGGTGCCACGAGGCGGGTCGGTCCGGTCCGGCAGGTCACCGTGAACTCACCGCACCAGCCCTGGAGTTGGTATCCGTCCTGGCTGTCGTAGCCCGCGGTACGGATGACCCGGAGCACCGCGTAGCCGTCCTCCAGACGCTCGTAGGGCCGGGCCTGACCGCTGCCGGTTCCCGAAGGCGGACCGGACGGGCGGCGGAACTGCAGCACGGCCGCCGACTCACGCCTCGCCGCCGCCTGCAGCCCGGGGAACGCGGCCCGCCGTATCGCGGTCCCCGTGCCCGTAAGCCAGCGCGCGGCGCGCGGCGGCTCACCGCTCACCGGCAACTCCTTCCCCGTGCACCGGCGCGAGCACCGTTCCGCCCAGCGCGTCCGCCAGCGAGAACGGCAGATCCCCGTAGGGCTCCCGCCTCGCGTCGATGACAGCGACGCGCAGCCTCGTCCGGTCCATGGCACCGGCGCCGGCCGCTGCCCGCAGGGCGTCCTCCACGCCCTCCGCTCCCACCGGGCCGGTCAGGCGTCCGGTGCGGCTGACGTGCAGTGGGACGTTGCCTCTGCCGTCGGTGACCACCACGAGCCAGGCCTCGGACAGGCTGCTGTCGTGCTGGCGGAAGGACCGGCGCAGTGCCTGCAACGCCTGCTCGACGCCGTGCGCGAGCGGGCTGGCCCGGCCCGGCGACCGCTGCAGGGCCGGCACGATCCTCGGGTCGAGAACGCTGCGGGCGGCGAAGGACTCCGCCCGCAGTTCGTCGTCGGCCTCCGCGCTGCCCACCTCGACGACCTGGACCGCGGCGCGCCTGGTGTACGCCCAGTCCAGGAACGGCGTGAGGGTGTCCTGCCAGTCCCAGTCGTCGGCCCGGCAGGTGTGGTCGAGGAGCAGCACGAGGAGGTGCTCGGGCGAGCCGGAGCGTACGTGGCTGTGGAGGTCCACGGGCGAGACCGTGAACCGCTCCGTGCGACGGATGCGCTGATGTACGGCCGCCTCCCGGACGGTACGCACATGCGCGAGGTCGCTCAGGTCCGTGGCCCGCCGGGTGCCGATCACCACTCCGCGCAGGGAGGCCGGTCCCGCCGTACGTTGCCAGGGGCTGCGCAGGGGCGCGAATTCGCGCAGCTCGTCGGCCTCGTCCTCGGGGTAGGGGGTGGCGAGGACGGCTTGGGTACCGCCGCGTCCCGCCCCGACGCCCTCGGCGGGTTCGGACTCCAGCAGCGGCTGGCCGCCCTCGGGACGGTGCCTCTTGTCCTGTTCCGGCTGCCGTCGTTCTCCGGAGTCTCCCTGTGGCCGCCTGCCCGGGCGCGGCGGCGGAAGCTCCGAACTCGTTTCGTCGCCGGTCGGCTCCGCGGGCACCTCAGTCACGGCCAGCCCCATGAGCCGGGCCGCCGCATCGCAGTGGCCGACGGTGGCCACCCGCTCACCGTCGAGCGTGGCCAGGGCACGTGCGAGCCTGGCCAGGGAGAGTTCCCTACGGATGTTCCCCTCCGGCCCGAGCAACTCGTACACGCGGGCCAGCGCATCGTCGCCGACCGCGGCGGTCTCCACCGGGGCCACCTGGGCATCCCGGGCGGCGTCCAACCAGCCTGGGGGAAGCACCGCGAGCAGCCGGCCGGTGTCCGCCGGCAGCCGCAGTCCGGAGACGGGCAGTCTGATGGCGAACCTGTCGAGCAGATGACCGGCGGGTCGCCCGGCGTCGGCAGAACGGCAGAGGGCCAGCCAACGGGCCCGCGGCCTGGCGCTGCGGCGCAGTCCCGCGTATTCGACGACAGCGACCTCGGCCCCCAGCAACTGAACGGCTGCCCGCATCCCGGCCACGCTCAGCCGGGTCAGATCCGGAACCGCGACCACCGGCGGTACCCCGGAGCGACCGTCGGCCTCGATCAGCGGGCCAGGCTCCATCCGGAACGAGATGCCGTCGGGTTCCTGAACCAGCACGGGCCGCGTCCACAGGTCCTCGTCCCGGCTCGTGGCCCCCAGCATGACGGGGGGACGTGCCGGCTGCCCAGCACCCGCCAGGATCCGGCCGAAGAGACGCGTCACCGGGTCGAGCAGCTGGGGTTCCAGGTCGAACAGCAGCACACCGGTCAGCGCCGGGTCGACGGCTGCGCAGACGAGGGCACGGCACAGCCTCAGAGCGAGCTCGTCGGCCTCCGGTGGTGCAGGAGCGTTCTGGACAGGCGCGTCGGTCCTGTTGGACGGCTCGGTGGACATGATGCCCTCAGGCCGCGTCGAAGAGGTCCTTGACCCGGGACTCGTCCTCGGGCCCCCATTCGAAGGTGCCGCCGTGCGCGGTCTCCGGCCGACGGTGCCGAAAGGCCATGGGCAGCACCCGTAACAGATGACCGGGCGACACCTCCTCCGCCTCCTCCAGTGCGGCCAGTGCACGGGCCGCCAGGGTCGCCACGATCTCGCCGCGCTGGCCGACGGCTGCCACGCGTTCGGCGGCCTGCGCGCACAACCGGACGACCTCGTCCGGGACTTGCGTACCGGACACCCGCGCCCTCGCCCCCTCCAGCCGGTCCCGCCGTGTGCTGTCGTCCCGTTCCGCCTCGTCCCGCCAGACGGATTCCTTCCGGGTCAGCTCCTCCTCGAAGTGGAGCACGGTCCGGATCGTCCTGTGGCGCGCGTCCGTGTCCAACTGACTCGCAGCAACCATGAGCCCGAACCGGTCCAGCAACTGCGGCCGCAGACCACCCTCTTCGGGGTTCATCGTGCCCACCAGACCGAAGGACAACTGCTTGGCTGTGGCCAGCCCCTCCCGCTGCACGGACAACACCCCCGTCGAGACGACGTCGAGAATGATGTTGACCAGGTGATCGTCGAGCAGGTTCACCTCGTCGATGTAGAGCAGCCCCTTCTCGGCGGCCTCTTCCAGCAACCCCGGCTGCGGACGGGCCTCGCCCCGCATCAGGGCGTCCAACTCCCAGCCGCCGACGACCCGGTCGTCGGTCGCGTTGATGGGGAGGGTCACCGGTAACTCCTCGTGCACCATGAGCGCGAAGGCCCGTACGAGGGTCGACTTGGCCGTCCCGCGTGCTCCGGCCATGAGCACACCGCCGATGCGGGGTTCCACGTAGTTGAGTTCCAGCGCCAGTTTGAGATCGTCCTGCCCCACGACACGGCTGTACGGCAGGATGTGCACGCCCTCTGTTGCCCGGCTCACGAGTCGGCTCCCCCTCCGCTGCCCGGTAACGCCACTCCGGAGGCGCCGGCAGTCCGCCACCTGAAGGTGACCTGGAGCTGCGCCTCGGCCCCGCTCCTGACCAACGCCACGACACCTGCGTCCACTTTGATCGCCAACTGCAACTCGATCTCGTCCGGCCGCAGATCGTCCGCCATCTCCCCGAACCGCCGGACGGCCTGCGCGGCACACCGCCGGGCCAGATCCAGGCCTTCGGTGTAGGCGTCCTGGGCGACTTGGACGACTCGGCGGGCGGAACCGTCTCTGGTCTTTTCGTCGGCGTAGATGGCGTCGAGGCCGTCGAGGGGCCCGTCGACAAGGTCCGACGTAACTTCCACGGGAATGGGCCCGTCAGCACCTTCCGGAACGGGCCCCACCAGAATCACCACACGTCCCCCTGACGAACTCTCTTATTGCGTGCGGTAGTTGAGAGAGAACTGGGTCATTCCCCGACCCTCGAAGAGTTATGCGTGGCGGGGGATGCCTTGGTGCTTTCACACTGTCCAGGGCTCGAAGTCCCAGTAAGGGCGCTTCCGAGAACGGGCCGCGACCGTGTGAACATGCTGAGAACCAAGGGTTCCCGACAGATCCGACAACGCTTCCTGTTCAATTTTTTCCGCCTCTTGTCGGTTCCTCAGATCACGGAGATCGGCCGCGAGAGCGACGCGGGCCGACAGGGTCAGGGGATGAGTGCGGCCCAGCGTTTCGATGGCTCGCGAGACCGTCGCCCTGCTCAACTCTGCGGCCGACTCCGGGTCGCCGGACAGGTTCCGAACGAACGAGGCATTGATGGCGCAACCCAAGGTCCAGGGATGGTGTTCCCCCACCGCTGCGGTCATCTCTGCCAGGGCCTGTTCGGCGAACGAGTGGGCCTGGTCTCGCTCTCCGACGTTGCTGAGAATCAGGGAGTGGTTGGACCGGCATCCCGCAATGAAGGGATGCCCTTCCGAATGCGCCAATTCATAGCGCGCCAAGACTGATTCGCTGACCTCTCGCGCCTTGTCCATGTCACCGTGTTCGCGAGTGAAGCAGCTCTGGCTGACGGCGAAGACCAGCGCCCACGGGTGTGTTTCTCCCAACACTACCTCTGCACGCTCCAAAACCCGGCCGAGCAATTGTCCCGCTTGGCCCCGATCGCCACCTCGGTACAGGCACATCGCCAGGCTGTGCTCTCCCGTCAGCGTCACAGTATGGTCAGTTCCTAGAATTCTGCGCAATTCGCGCAGGTTGTCCGTCAGGATGGATTGGGCTTCGGAGTATTGACCCAAGAGACGAAGATCGGTGGCGTAGCTAACTCCCGACCAGAGCGTTTCCGGATGCGCCGCTCGCAAGACCTCACGACGCAATTCCAGCGTTCTCCGATCCATCTCCAAGGCCGCTTCATAGCGGCCAAGAAGACGCAGTGAGACCGCCAGATTATTCTGCGCATTCAGCGTCTGCCGATCTGATTCGCCAAGAAGATCGCGCCATGCCAGGACCAGCCACTCAGAAAGCTCCAGAGCTTCCTGATAGCGAGCGAGACCGCGCAGGTCGGCCGCGATACCATTGGCTGCGCGCACATACTCCAGCCCCTGGCCCCTGTTCTGGCCTCTGAGCGTTTCGATAACCGCCCGCCCGACCGCCTCCGCGTTCTGGTAATCGCCCACCCCCCGAAGCAGGTTGGCGTAGTGGTGAGCCAATTCCCAGAAACGAGGATGGCCCTCACCCAATAGCTCCCGCCAGGCATCCATGGCACGCTCGCCGAGCTTGAGTCCTGCCGTGTACTCACCCGAGCTGTACATGTAGCGGAGACAGTTCAGGACAAGTTTTTGGACCTGACGGTCTTCGCTCGCGAGCACATCCGCATCCTTGAGGTGTGGCGCGATCTCCGCGTATTTGTCCCACAGCCGAGTGTCGTCGGGACGCCCGGGATCGGCCGCGACCAGAGCCCGTCGCACCATGTCGACGAAGAGGCGGCTGTCCTCGTCGGAAATTCCCTGATGCACGATCTGATGCACCATCCTGTGCAGGTACAGGGACTGGCTGGGGAAAGTATCCTCGTCAATGGCTGTCTCGTGGGACTCCAGGCGAATCACCGAGTACTGGCGCAACTGGTCGATCGCTCTGGTCCACAGCGCGGGATCGCCGAGCAGGCCGGCAAACCGCTCGGGAATCTCCTCCAGCGGCATTTCCCTAAGGAATCCCACAGGAATGAAGCCCGGCGCGAAGAACGTGCACAACCGCAGCAGGTCGACGGACTCGGGAACGGTTTGCCGCAATTTCTGAAGCAAGATCGCCCAGGCCCGCTGGAAAGGACTCGGGGCGTCCCCTCGGACCGCCAAGCCGCTCTCGAACTGCGCGATGTAGTCCGGGACCGACAAGTCCGAGTCATTGAGCCAACCCGCCGTCTGGTCCAGCAACAGAGGGAGGTCCCCCAGTGCCTCGGCGAGTTGGTTGGCATCGGTGTCCGTCAGGCGCGGGGCCCTGCGGCGGATGAAGGCCACCGACTCGTCACGAAGATAGACCGGCACCTCGATCAACTGACTGTTGTGCTCACTCCACGCCTGGTTCCGCGAGGTGATCAGGACGTGGCCGGGCCCGGTGGGTACCAGGTTCGAGATCTGGCCGGGCTCGTCCGCACCGTCCAGAACCAACAACCAGCGGCTATAGGGCTCACCCCGACGCAACGCGTCCCTCACTGCACGCAACCGCTCGCCGTAGTCGGCGCCCGTGGTGAGGCGAAGCCTCGGGGCAAGTTCTGCGAGGCGACGCCGATAGGCCGCCAGCGACTCGGCGTTGACCCACCACACCACGTCGTATTCAGGCCCGAAGCGGTAGACGTACTCCGCCGCGAGCTGGGTCTTGCCCACGCCCGGCATGCCATAGAGGGCCAGCACTCCCGCTCCCGGCTCGGCATCGCGCAAGAGGTGATACGCGTCGTTCAGCAGCGGCTCACGTCCCGTGAAACGGGTGTTGCGGCGCGGCACCCCACCCCACACCTCAGGCATCGCCGCCGGAAAACGTGGACCGCGCCGCGCACCATCGGCGGACTCGATCAACGGTTCGCCGAGCATGTCGAGCCGGTCCAGCAGACGCCGTTCGGCCTCGTCCGCCCCCACGTTGCTCAGGTCCATGGCAGCGAGGACAGCGGTGGCGGTGGGCATCGCATCATTGCTGACCGACACCGCCGCGAACTTCACCGGATCAGGAGCCACGACCTGCCGGAGCGCAGCGTTCCACTCTTCGTATGTGCGTGGTCCCAGTTGGAAGTACCACTTGCTGACGACGATCAGAACCCGCCCAGGGGCAAGCTTCAGGGAGTCCAGCAGATCGACGAGCGGAATCTCCGGCGGAGCATCCCACCGCGCGAACACGACACGGTGCCCACGCCGCTCCAACCGGTCCCCGATCCACGCAGCCCAAGCCCGGTTGAATCCGGCGAAGCTGATCGTGACGGTCTGTTTGACCGCACGCCCGCCGACCGGTCCAACTGGCGTGCGAGTCCCAGACATGTTGCGACCTCCCCCGTCGGGCACCTGGTACCCGGGCGTGAGTGTAGGGGCGGGCATGGCAGTGGAACAGGGCGCCTTCGGCACCAGTGGAGTCGTGCGGCACCGGCACGGCTCCACAGCGTTCTGGTCCATCCCCGTCGTTCTTGTTGATCTTCCATGCGGCGGAACGAGGACGGCGCTGCTTTTGTCACGCCGCGTCACCCACTTACCAGAGAGTGCGTCCGTACCCATGCCTTACGCATCCGGTCGACATACTTCTCGGCTTCCTCGCGTGCTTCTTTCGGGGGCGGGTCCGCGTCCAGACGCGTCCACTCTTCGATCATCATGTCGACCAGGAAGCGCCCGGGGGGAGTGAGGGCGTCGGATGCGTCGATCGAGGGAAGGGCAGCTCTCACCTGCTCTCGATGGCGCGCGTGCCTCTCCCACGCCGAGTCTCGCTGCGCAGGTGCGACGGTGTCCGCCCGGGCACATCGCTGGAAAAAGTCCGCAAGTGCCAAGTGGCTGTACACCCCGTGCAACAACGCGTCATACGGCCGCGGGTCAGACCTCCACGGTGCGAAGTACCGTTTCTCAGAACCCGCGCGGTGCAACTGCACCATCTCGCTGAGCGCGGCGAACTTGGCATGCTGAATCTCATGCACCAGGGTCGCGGCGAGAGCTGCAGGAGTGGGCGGGGTGCTGCTGAGAACGGCGCCAAAGGCCTCCCTGCGAGTCCCGCTGCAACTGCCGGGTCCGTCAGTCTGCGAAACCGAGGTCGTACGCGAGGCAACAGGAACAGCGAGTGGTACCAGACATCGCAACATCGCGACGACCTCCGCCAGCCGACGCTCACCCCCAAGCCGCAGCAACGAGGCGGTCCCAGACCACGAGTGCAACCACCGCGCCCGCTGCGCCGCGTCGACGACCACCGGACCGCTCAAATCACGGTGCCGCAGCTCACGACCGGAGCTGCGGTAGGGATCGAAGTCATCGAGTGACACCGGAGCACCCCCGGGCAACAGACCGGGCAGAGTGCGCGCCGCGCTCCAGGCGAGTGCATCGGACCACGTGGTCGTGCTGTCGTGTCCCCAACGGACGACAACATCCGCCGCCCTGGACTGACAAAGCGTCATCCGCCCTTCCTGGACAGTGAGTTCAACGGACGCATCTCCCGATTCGACCGTCCGCAACGCCCCGAGAGACGGCAGCGCCAGCACCCCGTCCCGCGCCGTGAGGCGCACCGTGAACGACACCCCGGCCCGGGCCGCCGCAGCGGCGGCAATGGCACTGAAATGGGCCAGGTCGCGTCCCAGGAGCCGTACCCGTTCCTCAGGCGGCGTGCGCGTGCCGTCCACCGCCGTGCCGTCCAGCAAACGCAGGCAGCTCCGCGCCCAGGGCCCGACCAGTGGATACAGCAGCCGGTCCAGCGCGGCCGAGCCCCGGATGCCGGCCCCCGGCCACGTCTCCGCATCGCCGCCCCCCACACCCGTCCCGTCCGCCGCCTCCAGCCGAGCCCAGTCCTCCCGCAGCCGGGCCCGAACCGATGACGGACAGACCGTCGCGTCGGCGGTCTCGACGGCGTCCAGTGCGGTGCGCAGCAGGAGCAGCCGGCGATTGTGCTGGTCCCGGACGAGCAGGGCGAGCGTGTCGGGGCCGCCCCCGGTGTGGCCCAGTTCGCGCAGGGCTTCTTCGGAGAGCGCCGATGAGATCATCAGGTGGCTCCTTGTGGGACGAACGTTCCGGTGAGAACCGCGTTCGGCGCGGTCGCCGCCCCAGCCACCCGCCCGGCGACATGCCGAATAAACCGCTGCAGGTCAACGCAGTACACCGAGGGATTCGCGAAGCCGTACCCGGCCCGATAGCGATGGGCGTAGTGCCCACCCCCGCAGACCTCCAACAACGGACACACCCGGCACTCCGCCCCCAGCGCAGCAGCCCCCGCCTGCCGCGCAACAACACCAGGATGACCGAGCGCGTCGTCGAAGCTGTTCCGGAAGACGTCCAGACCGGTACGAGCGGCCCCGTCGTACGCCGACTTGAGCGAATCGATCTGCTCGATCGAACCATCCGTCTCCACGACAACGGCATCGAAAGGCGCCAGCCCCAACGACTCCGTACCCGCCCGCAGCCCCAGCAGCAGAGCGATGCACTCCTCGAAGAGCCGCACCTTCGTCTCCCTGCGCCCCGCTCCCCACCAGCGGTCAAAAACGGCGCACAGCCAGTCCCCGTAGGGGGTCGTGACCCGATCCGCAACCGTCGTCTTCGGCCCGAGATGGGGCGGCGGAGCCGACCAGTTCCCGTGCGGCAGCAGGAGGTCGAGAACCGGCGGACGTAACGCGAGCAGGGATTCATACCACTCGACGGGTTCGGTCACCGGATCCACCACGGCCAGGATTCCCGCATACGACTCCGGGCAGCGTTCGGCGAGCAGCCGCGCACCGCGCACCGCCGCGGGCCACGACGGCCGTCCGGCACCGTCGACGCGGCGCGCGTTGTGGGCGGCGAGACCCCCGTCGAGGCTGAGGCCGATGCGGATGCCGTGCCGGGCGAGTACATCGACACGTCGCGCGGTCAGAAGCGTGCCGTTGGTCTGGACAGTGGCATGAACGGTGCACCCTCCCGGCGCCTCCGTCCTCACCCGTTCGGTGAACCGGGCCAGCCTCTCCGCGCCCGCGAGCAGCGGCTCACCGCCGTGCAGCACCAGGGACAGTGCCCGCAGCCGGTGTTGTGCGGCGTGCTCGGCGATACGGGACGCGGTGGCATCGAGGACCTCCGGAAGGGCCGCGGAGGGACGGTCGCGCCAAGTCTGATCAGGGCCTTCATAGAGATAGCAGTAGCGACAGGAAAGGTTGCACCGGCCATGGACTTTCACCACGAACTGCCGGAAGGGGAAAGGAGCCCGCGCCAGAGTCACGTGTTCAGACACTCAGGCCCCCCATTGCCGTAGTGCAAGCCGCCCGAGACGCCTTTCCCGGCGCCTTCCCGCACATAACCCGGCCCCTTCGAAGGTGTCCGATTCGGCCGGTGGATCGGCCGGAACCCGGCATGGGACAACCGTGGCTCCGGACAACCCGCTTCCACACACAGCTCGCCACTCCCAGCTCACCGCTCAGAAAGCGTTGTTGAACCCCCACAACATCTCGTCCGGATCCGTCGCTCGCTCCCGGAGGTCCGCCAGCACCTCGGCCAGGATCGGGTGCTGCACAGTCCTCAACTCCGCGAGCCCCATTGCCAGAAGGTCCGGCAGTTCCGCGTCCCGTGGGTGCCCCGGAGACGGCTCCTCGCCGTCCGGCGTACTGGCCTCTGACTCCGCCATCACCCTGCCCCCTCACCTCGTCGCCTGCGTCCCGCTCGGCAGCCTTTGCCGGCGCGCACCCGGTCCCCCGCCGTCCCTTCCTCGCATAGGGCATACCCCGGCAGCGGGCTGCCTGCGCGCCGGATGCGGCGGGGCCGTCGGCCGCCGCGCCGATCCCGCATAACCTGGAGGTCCACCGAACCGTGGCCCGAGGCCCACTTCCAGGAGATTCCCCCGTGTACTTCACCGACCGAGGCATCGAAGAGCTCGAAAAGCGGCGCGGCGAGGAAGAGGTCACTTTCGAGTGGCTCGCCGAGCAGCTGCGGACGTTCGTCGACCTCAACCCCGACTTCGAGGTCCCGGTGGAGCGCCTGGCGACCTGGTTGGCGCGGCTGGACGACGAGGACGACGACGAGTAGTAGTTCCTACGACGGCCGGTTCCGCGCCCGCTGTCAGTCGCGCGGGCGGGCCAGCTCGTAGGCGATGCCCAGCGCCCCCTGGGCCAGGAGCAGTGCCCCCGCGAAGGTCCAGCCCGCGCTACGGCGTCGTAGGCCCCAGGCGTGAGCGGGAGGCCCGCGGTCAGCTGGGCCGTGGACATGGCGCGTGCCGCGGGGGTGCCGGACCAGGGGAGCCAGGGGCCCAGGCGGCTGTTGTCGACCGCTTCCAGTTCTGTGCGGACCGCCTCCCGCCAGCCCGACCGCTCGATCTGCCGGGCGTCCGGGCGGATGCGGGCGATCTCGCGGAGGCGGTCGGCCGGTTCGCCGGGGACGAGGCCCGCCGGAAGGGCCACTCCCGCGCGCGTGAGGACAGCCAACAGGCCGCGCAGACGGGTGCGGGCGTCGGCCTTGGGGTCCGGTTTCGTCAGGTGGTCGAGGGACTGCAGATCCAGTACGGGGTCCAGGTCCAGGCGGGCGGCGAAGGTACGCATCGCCTCGTCCTCACCGGCGGGAGTGCCGTCGGCGAGCCAGACATAGCCGACGGGCCGGCGGAAGCCCGAGGCCAGGGTGTAACCGGCGTGGTCGGCATCCCACCACAGGGCGAGCACGGGCCAGGGCGCGCCGACAGCGAGCGCGGCGGCCCAGCCGGTGAGGACGCGGTCGACCGGTTCGTCGCCGTGCAGCCAGGGCTTGCCCTCGGGGACGAGCACGCTCCAGTCGTCGCCCGCGCGGGTCAGCAGCATGCGTTCGTGGAGCGGGTGGGCCGCCTGGGCGACGGACTCCGGTTCGGCCCGGCAGAGCAGCAGGGCGCCCGGGGTGGCACCGGTGCGGTGTCCGGCCTGGGGCTTCTCCGTCGGCATGGTCACACGCTAGGGCAATATGCCCAATTTCGCCGGTTGTTCGGCGTCCGGCGATGGCCACCCCGACGGCCACCCGAACGAGTGCCTTGACTTTCCGCATCCACGATATATCGTGTTTCACGGAAGACGCGATATGGCGCGTCATATCCGATCCCGTCTGTGTCCGATCCCGTCCCGTCCGGTTCGACCGAGGAGGTCTGCATCATGTCCGAGTGGTCCGTCGCAGAGCCCAGGAAGCTCACGTTCGACGAGCCCGTGAGCGATCTCCATGTACGCATCGTCAACGGAACGGTGAACGTCGTGGGGACGGACGAGGGTTCCGCCCGCCTCGAAATCTCCGAGATCGACGGGCCGCCCCTGGTGGTGACCCAGCAGCAGGGCACCTTGACGGTGGCGTACGAGGACCTGCCCTGGAAGGGCTTCCTGAAGTGGCTCGACCGCAAGGGCTGGCGGCGCAGCGCGGTGGTCTCCCTGGCCGTTCCGGCGAGCACCCGCGTCGAGGTCGGGGTGGTCGGCGCAGCGGCCGTCGTCTCCGGGATCAGCGGGCCTTCCGTGGTGCGGGGCGTCACGGGCGACACCACCCTCGTCAGCCTCTCCGGCCCGGTCCGCGCCGAGACGGTCTCGGGGAACCTGGAGGCCCAAGCCGTCACCGGCGACCTCCGCTTCCACTCCGTCTCCGGGGACCTCACCGTCGTCGAGGGCTCGGGGCCCTCCGTGCGCGCCGACTCGGTGAGCGGCTCCATGATCGTGGACCTCGACCCGGACGGCCCGACCGAGGTCCGGCTGACCAATGTCTCGGGCGAGATCGCCATCCGCCTGCCCCATCCGGCGGACGCGGACGTCGAGGCGAACACGGCGAGCGGTTCCATCTCCAACGCCTTCGACGGTCTGCGGGTGCACGGCCAGTGGGGCGCCCACAAGATCACCGGCCGCCTCGGCGCGGGCACCGGAAAGCTGCGCGCCACGACCGTCTCCGGCTCGATCGCCCTGCTGCGCCGCCCGGCGGCGGAGGAAGAGGAGGACACCTTCCGGGGCAGCCTTCAAGACACCGTCCAGGACAGCGGGCAGGACAAGGGGCAGGACAGCAGGCAGGACAGCGGTCGGGCCATCGGACAAAGCGCTGAGGACGACGTGACCGGTGCCCCTGTGGACGGGGCTCAGGGCGACTCGGGGGACAATTCCGCTTCCGGCCCGGACGATGCCTCCGGCAGCGCCGCGGCCGACGGTACGACCGACAAGAAGGTGCTCTGACATGCCTCCCGTCTTCGCCCACGGCCGCCTCCGCCTCTACCTGCTGAAGCTGCTGGACGAGGCCCCCCGTCACGGCTACGAGGTGATCCGCCTCCTGGAGGAGCGCTTCCAGGGGCTGTACGCGCCGTCGGCGGGCACGGTCTACCCGCGCCTGGCCAAGCTGGAGGTCGAGGGCCTGGTCACCCACACCACCGAGGGCGGCCGGAAGGTGTACGCCATCACGGACGCCGGCCGCGCCGAACTGGCCGACCGCAGCGGCGAGTTGGCCGACCTGGAGCTGGAGATCCGCGAGTCCGTCGCCGAGTTGGCCGCCGAGATCCGGGCCGATGTCCGGGGCGCTGCGGGCGACCTGCGGCGCGAGATGCGCGCGGCGGCCTCCGAGGCCCGGCGGGGCACCGGCAGCGCGCGGGCTCGTAGCGGCGAACACGAAGGCGCCGCCGGGGACTTCACGGACTTCGGCGACAAGGAGTCGTGGCGCGCCGCCAAGGAGGAGATGCGCCGCGCCAAGCAGGAGTGGAAGGAGCAGGCCCGGCGCGCCAAGGACGAGAGCCGGCGGGCCCGCGAGGAGGCCCAGCAGGCTCGGCGCCAGGCCAAGGAGGCCCAGGCGCGGGCGTGGGCACAGGCCCAGGAGGAGATGCAGCGCATCGGCCGCCAGGTCCAGGAGCACGCGCAGGACCACTTCGCGCGCGGCGACTGGCCCACGGGCGTACGGGAGAGCCTGACCGAACTGGCAAAGGAGTTCGGGGACTTCGGGAAGGAGTTCGGCAAGGACTTCGGGTTCGGGGGGCGGCCGGGTACGGGCAAGTCGGCACCGGCACCGGCACCGGGGGCGTCGGCACCGGAGTACAGCCGGACTCCGGAGGACTTCCCCGCGGAGTACGAACCGGTCTGGGCCCACGAGGAGTCCACCGGCGACCCGGCCCGCGATCTGGACCGGCTCCTCGACCGCTTCCGGGACGACATCCGTGACGCGGCCCGCGACCGCGGTGTCACCGAGGACCAACTCCGCGACACCCGCCGCCACTTGTCCGCGGCGGCGGCACACATCGGGGCGATACTGCGCGGCAGCCACCGGGCCTGAGCCGGCCGTCGCACCGCACCGCACTGCGGCAGGGCGCCGGGCACAAGGCCCTGGCGCCCGCCCCGCTCCGCGCCACCCTGCCCTCGGCCCTCAGCCCTCAGCCCCCAACCGCTAACCGCTAACCGCTAACCGTCCGCCCGTCTCCGCCCCTTAGCCCGCCTTCGCCTCTCCCCCGCCATACAGGACCCGCGTCGCCGCCTCGTGGGTCACGCCGTGAGCTGCGAGCACCTCGCCCGGCACGCCGGGGAGGATGGTCAGGGCGAGCAGGAAGTGCTCGTCGCCGATGTGCCGGTCGTGGTGGGCGGCGGCGATGCGCAGGGCCTTCTCCAAGACGTTCTTGGCGCCCCGGCCGAAGGTACGGCGGCCCGACCACCCTTCCCCACCCTTGCGGTCGCCGGACATCGCCCCGACACCGTGCACCTCCTCGACCCGGGCCACGATCTCCGAGACGTCGATGCCGAGCCCGGCAAGCGCGTCGGCCTCGGCCTGGGAGAGCCCGGCACGTCGGCGCGCGTCGCCCAGAGCCTGCCGTACGGACTCCTTGCGTTCTTCGGGAGCGAGACCGAGGGCGGTCAGGGTGAAGGAGGCCCGGCTGCCCTCGCGGTCGAGGAGTGCCAGCAGCAGGTGTGCGGCCTCGACGGAACCGGACCCTGACCGCTCGCAGTGCTCCACCGCGCTCTGCACCACGGCGCGGGCGTCTTTCGTGAACCGTTCGAACATCACTGCCTCCCGTACTTCTTGTGCACGGCCTGCCTGCTGACTCCGAGTTCCGCGGCGATCTCCTGCCACGACCAGCCCTGATTGCGCGCACTGCGCACCTGCACCGCCTCCAGTTGCTCCACCAGCTTGCGGAGCGCGGAGACGGCACGGAGGCCGACCCGTGGATCACGGTCACCCGCGCGCTCGGCGAGATCCGTTGCTTCGGTCATGATGTCAACCTACGTTGACACGCCCTGCATGTCAACCAAAGTTGACGGATAGTGCCGGTAAACGCCTGCGGCCGGCCCGAGAAACCGGACCGGCCGCAAAGCCGTGGAACAGAACCGAAGGAAAGGGAGCCCGCTAGCCGTTCGTGAGCACGATCTTGCCGAACTGGCCGCCGGAGTCGAGGCGTTCGAAGCCCTCGCGGGCCCGGTCCAGCGGGAGTACCTCGTCGATGACCGGGCGGACACCCGTCGCGGCGCAGAAGGCGAGCAGGTCCTCCAGCTCGTCCTTGGTGCCCATGGTCGAACCGACGACCTTGAGTTCGAGGAAGAAGATGCGGGTCAGTTCGGCGTGCGAGGGGCGGTCGCCGCTCGTGGCACCGGAGATGACGAGCGTGCCGCCGGGCTTGAGGGACTTCACCGAGTGGGACCAGGTGGCCGCGCCGACGGTCTCGATGACGGCGTCCACGCGCTGCGGCAGCCGAGCCCCCGGCTCCACCGCTTCCAGGGCGCCCAGTTCGAGCGCCCGCTTCCGCTTGGCCTCGTCCCGGCTGGTCGCGAAGACCCGCAGCCCGGCCGCCTTCGCGAGCACGATGGCGGCCGTGGCGACACCGCCGCCCGCGCCCTGCACGAGCACCGAGTCGCCGGGTCGTACCCCGGAGTTGGTGAAGAGCATGCGGTACGCCGTCAGCCAGGCCGTGGGCAGACAGGCGGCCTCGGCGAAGGACAGTTCCTTCGGCTTGGGCAGCACGTTCCACGTCGGTACGGCGACCTGCTCGGCGAAGGTGCCCTGGTAGTGCTCGGTGAGGATGGAACGGGGTTCCCTGGGCCCGACGCCGTGGCCGGTCTGGCCGATCACGGAGTGCAGGACGACCTCGTTGCCGTCCTCGTCGACGCCGGCGGCGTCGCAGCCGAGGATCATCGGCAATTTGTCCTCGGCGAGGCCCACGCCGCGCAGGGACCACAGGTCATGGTGATTGAGGGAGGCGGCCCTGACATCGATGGTGCTCCAGCCCGGCCGGGCCTCGGGGGCGGGGCGCTCCCCCAACTCAAGGCCGGAGAGCGGCTGGTCGCGGTCGATTCGGGCGGCGTAGACGGCGAACATGACCTTGACCATAGGCTCCGCCGGTTGGCCAGGGAACTACCGGGCGGTGTGACACATGCCCTCTTGCGCAAGGTTGCCGTGTTCCCGGGGGCTGCGACGGGAAAAGAGGTCAAGCCGCCACGACCCGCAGCCGTCGGCGAACCCGAGCCACCCACAGGAAACGCCCACCCCTCAATCACCCGAACGGGCGGGCGGGTGGGCAAAGAAAATGGCCCCGCCCAAGTGGACGGGGCCAAACGCACCTATCTGCGGGCAACACCCTCCGCCCGCGCCGCCGCGGCAACAGCCGCCGTAACCGCAGGCGCGACCCGCTCATCGAACGGTGACGGAATCACATAGTCCGCGGCGAGATCGTCGCCGACGACACCGGCCAGCGCCTCGGCCGCCGCGATCTTCATCCCCTCGGTGATCCGAGACGCCCGCACCTGCAGCGCGCCCGCGAAGATGCCCGGGAACGCCAGCACGTTGTTGATCTGGTTCGGGAAGTCGGACCGGCCCGTGGCGACGACCGCCGCGTACTTGTGCGCCACATCGGGGTGCACCTCGGGGTCCGGGTTGGCCATGGCGAAGACGAACGCGCCCTCGGCCATGGAAGCCACCGCCGGCTCCGGGACCGTACCGCCGGAGACACCGATGAAGACGTCGGCGCCTTCCAGCGCCGCTTCCAGCGTCCCCGAGAGCCCCGCCTTGTTGGTGAGCTCGGCGAGTTCCCGCTTGACGGGCGTGAGGTCGTCCCGGTCACGCGAGACGACGCCCTTGCGGTCGGCGACCGCGACGTCGCCGAGCCCGGCCTCCAGCAGGAACTTGGCGATGGCCACCCCGGCCGCGCCCGCGCCGGAGATGACGGCCCGCAGGTCGCCCAGTTCGCGCCCGGTCAGCTTCGCCGCGTTCCGCAGGGCCGCGAGCGTCACGATCGCCGTACCGTGCTGGTCGTCGTGGAAGACCGGGATGTCGAGCCGCTCCTGGAGCCTGCGCTCGATCTCGAAGCAGCGCGGCGCCGAGATGTCCTCCAGGTTGACGCCCCCGAAGGAGGGCGCGAGGCGCACCACGGTCTCGATGATCTCGTCGACGCCGGTGCAGGCCAGCGCGATCGGCACCGCGTCCACGCCGCCGAACTGCTTGAACAGGATGGCCTTGCCCTCCATGACGGGGAGGGAGGCCTCGGGACCGATGTCACCGAGTCCGAGCACCGCCGTACCGTCCGTCACGACGGCGACCACGGACGACTTCCAGGTGTAGTCGTGGACGAGTTCCGGCTGCTCCGCGATGGCGGTGCACACGCGCGCGACGCCGGGTGTGTATGCGAGGGACAGGTCGTCCTTGTCACGGATCGGCACGGTGGCCTGCACGGCCATCTTGCCGCCGCGGTGCAGCGCGAACGCAGGATCGAAGGAATCGAGGGGCTCGGCCCCGCCGTCCTGATCCGTACTGCTGTCGCTGCGAGGATTGACGATCTCCGCTGCCACTTTGTCTTACCCCTTAGGTCTTCATTGATTTGAGGGTGGCCACTCCCTGGTGAGGGGTGGGCGGGCACCGCGCAGGGCCCAGAGAGTTGATGCGTACGAGCACCTGCGCGACGGGCGCGCCGCACACGCGCCCTGAGCCCCGGATGAGGGGTGTAAAGAACCTTCTTACCGGACGGACGGCACCGAGGACGAGTCCAATAGGCGCAAGGTCACATCTCGTCGGCCGAGGGCGGAACGATGATCGATCACATCGTGAGACATACCGAAGATCTTCCGGCCGGAAGGAGTGATTCCAGCAGATGGTCCGCGATCAGGGCGTCCTGATGTACCGACCTGATGCGATTCGGGGTTCACCCGTTATCCGATTTTGACATGGGTAGTCCCCTGAATGGTTCAGTCCGAATGGCAAGATGCCCTAATCACACGAGGTCGCGACACCCGAAGGTGTGTGTTCTCGTCGACCCGTCGGCACCGCCATCCATCCCGCCGGAGGAACCCACCATGACCGCACGCTTCACCCGTCGTACGACCGCCGCGCACACCCGGCTCACAGCGGTCGGTGCGATCGCGGTCGCCGGCACCCTGCTGCTCACCGGCTGCGGTGACCACACGGACAAGAGCAGCAGCAGCTCCGAGTCGCCGTCGTCCTCGGCCCCGCTCGCGAGCAAGCTCCCCGCCGACATCCGCAAGGCGGGTGTCATCCAGGTCGGCTCGGACATCGCATACCCGCCGGTCGAATACATGGACAACGGCAAGGCCGTCGGTATCGACCCGGACATCGCGGACGCGCTCGGCAAGCAGCTCGGCGTGAAGTTCGAGTTCCAGAACGGCAAGTTCGACAACCTGATCGTGGGCCTCCAGGCCAAGCGCTTCCAGGTGCTCATGTCGGCGATGAACGACACCAAGGCCCGCCAGGACGGCATCAACTCGGACACCGGCAAGAAGGTCGGCGACGGCGTCGACTTCGTCGACTACTTCACCGCCGGTACGTCGATCCTCGTCCAGAAGGGCAACCCGAAGGGCATCAAGTCGCTCGACGACCTGTGCGGCAAGGTCGTGGCCCTGCAGAAGGGCACGACGTCCGAGGGCATCGCCAAGACGCAGAGCAAGAAGTGTACGACCGACGGCAAGAAGGCCATCAGCCTGCAGACCTTCGACACCGACCCCGAGGCGCTGCTGCGTCTGAAGCAGGGCGCGTCCGTCGCCGACCTGAACGACTTCCCGGTGGCGGCCTACAACGCGAAGACCTCCAGCGGCGGCAAGGACTTCGAGGTCGTCGGCGACCAGATCGAGGCGGGCCCGTACGGCATCGCCGTCAGCAAGACCAACACCCAGCTGCGCGACGCCCTCCAGGCCGCGCTCGCCGCGATCATGAAGAACGGCGAGTACACCAAGATCCTGCAGAAGTGGAACGTCACGGACGGCGCGGTCACCGAGGCCAAGATCAACGGCGGCTCCTGATCCCGCGCGACGCTGAAAGGCAGTCACCGTGACTGAGATTTCCGACCGGGTTCCGCCACCCGCACCCTCGGTACCGCCCGAGCAGATCAAGGCCATCCCGGTCCGCCACTACGGCCGCTGGGTGGCCGGGGTCGTGATCATCGGCCTGCTGGTGCTGATCGGGATCGCGTTCTCCAACGCGAAGATCAACTACAGCGTGATCCCCGACTATCTCTTCGACCCGGGCATCGTGGCCGGCGCCTGGACCACGCTGTACATCTCCGTGCTCGCAATGGTCCTCGGCGTCGTGCTCGGCATCGTCATCGCGGTGATGCGGCTGTCGTCGAACCCGGTCACCAGCACCGTGGCCTGGTTCTACATCTGGTTCTTCCGCGGTACCCCGGTCCTGGTGCAGCTGCTGCTCTGGTACAACATCGCGCTGGTCTTCCCCGTCCTGAACCTCGGGTTCTACAAGGACGAGATGAACCAGGTGATGACGCCGGTCCTGACGGCGCTGCTCGGGCTCGGCCTGAACGAGGCCGCCTACATGTCCGAGATCGTCCGGGCCGGCATCCAGTCGGTCGACGAGGGCCAGACGGAGGCGTCGCACGCCCTGGGTATGACGCAGAGCAAGACGCTGCGCCGGGTGGTCCTCCCGCAGGCGATGCGGGTCATCATCCCGCCGACCGGCAACGAGTTCATCAACATGCTGAAGACCTCGTCCCTGGCCTACGCCGTCCAGCTCCCCGAGCTGATCAAGAAGGCCACGGACATCTCCAGCACCTCGCTGGCGGTCGTCGAGATGTACTTCGTGGCGTGCATCTGGTACCTGTTCCTGACCACGGTCTTCAGCATCGTGCAGTACTACGTCGAGCGCCGTTACGCCCGCGGTTCGAGCCGCAGTCTGCCGCCGACCCCGCTGCAGCGGATGCGGAAGTACCTCCGCATGTTCGGCTCGTTCCGCCGCCCGGAGGTGGCCCGATGACCAGTCTCGCCAAGGACATCGCCCCGGGCACCGGCGGCCACCCGATGGTCAGGGCCGAGGCCGTGCACAAGTCGTTCGGACTGTCGCACGTCCTCAAGGGCATCGACCTGGAGGTGAACCCCCGCGAGGTGTTCTGCCTGGTCGGCCCGTCCGGCTCCGGCAAGTCCACCTTCCTGCGGTGCATCAACCACCTGGAGAAGATCAATTCCGGGCGGCTGTACGTCGACGGCCGGCTCGTCGGCTACCGGCAACAGGGCGACAAGCTCTACGAGTTGAAGGAGAAGGAGGTCTCCGCGCAGCGGCGGGACATCGGCATGGTGTTCCAGCGCTTCAACCTCTTCCCGCACATGACGGCGCTGGAGAACGTCATGGAGGCGCCGGTCCAGGTCAAGCGCGAGACCAAGGCCGTGGCGCGGGAACGGGCGCAGCAGCTGCTGGACCGCGTGGGTCTCGGCGACCGCACCGGCCACTACCCCTCCCAACTCTCCGGCGGCCAGCAGCAGCGCGTCGCGATCGCCCGGGCGCTGGCGATGCAGCCCAAACTGATGCTCTTCGACGAGCCGACCTCGGCGCTCGACCCGGAGCTGGTCGGCGAGGTGCTGGACGTGATGCGGGACCTCGCGGCGGACGGCATGACGATGATCGTCGTCACCCACGAGATGGGCTTCGCCCGCGAGGTCGGCGACTCGCTGGTCTTCATGGACGACGGCGTGGTGGTCGAGTCCGGCCACCCGCGCGAGGTCCTGATGAACCCGCAGCAGGAGCGGACCAAGTCGTTCCTCTCCAAGGTGCTCTGACCCTCACGCAGTGGGACTGCGCCCTTCACTCCGCCATGCAGATCCGCATGGCGGAGTGTGTAGTTTCCGGCGCGACCATCGCTGTCGCCCGGCGACCGAAAAGAGCCGCCCTCTCTCCGTGAAGGAGACCCGCGTGAAGGTCAAGAAGAGGTTCCTCGCAGTCGTACCACTGGCCCTGGCGATGGTCGTCGGCGTGAACACCCAGGCGAACGCGGTGACCAAGCACACGACGACCAAGACGTACAGCGGCGGCTTCTCGGCCTGGTCCTCGCCTCTGGGCCGGTGCGTCACGCTCACCATCACCGGAAAGATGTCGTACCGCTGGTGGCTCAAACAGCCGAACACCGGCCGCAAGGACATCTGGATCGACCAGCTCAAGCTCGGCAACCCCCAGCTGAAGATGATCGTCAGAGGCAAGTGCGACGGCGGCCACGCGGCGTACCGGAACGTGGACAGCGCCACGATGTCGCAGTACATCTACGACCACGGGTGCAACGTCCACACGGCCATCACGGTCAACACGCCGTTCGCCGTGGGTCTGACGCCGACCAAGACGTGCGGCCGTATCAAGGCGGCCAAGGCCTCGTCCTCGTTCCACCGGAAGGGCCACTACTACATCCAGAACAACACGCACTCCACCGTCGCCTTCAAGCCGGGAAGCACCCTGGACGCCAGGCCCTACCCGGGGCACAAGGAGATCTGCCTGAAGGACGACGTGGCCGCCCGGGTGGTCCTCGGCAACCAGGACGACGGGTTCAGCAAAGCACTCAACGTCTGCGTGAAGGTTTTCAGTTAGCAAAGGATCCGTCGACTGGTAAACCAGAAGGCGGAACGACGGACTCCCCTGTGTATTAGTGTGCACAAGATGCTGAACACGGGGGTGTTCTACGGTGAGATACCGGATACTCGGACAGTTGCGCGTGTGTACGGAGACAGGGGAACGGCTTGCATTGCAACGCCGCAAACCCCGTCTCCTGCTCGCGGCCATGCTGCTGCACAACGGCCGTACCGTCTCCACCCGCGAGCTGACGGCGGCACTGTGGGGAGACACACCACCGCCGTCGGCCCGGGCAAATCTGCAGGCCTACGTCTCGACTCTGCGCGTGCTCCTGGGCGCCTCCCGGCTCATCACGACACATGACGGCTACCGCCTTCTCGTCGAGCCGGACGACCTCGACGCGGATGTCTTCGAACGGCTCGTCGGCGAGGCCCGGACGGCGGCGCGCACGGGTCGGCCGCGGGATGCAGTGCGCTGCTTCACGGCGGCACTGGACCTGTGGCAGGGCGACGTCCTGGAGACACTGGAGCTGACCGAGCCCCTGCACGACGCGACCGCCGGGCTGCGGGAGTTGCGCCTGTCGGCGGAGGACGAACTCATGGACGCGCACCTCGACGCCGGTGAACACACCCACGTCGTCGCCGAGTTCAGGCGGCTGGTGCGGGCCGAACCGTTCCGTGAAGGCCGGTGGGGCCGGCTGATGACGGCCCTCCACAGGTGCGGTCGCGACAAGGAGGCGCTGGAGGCGTACCAGGAGCTGTACACCTTCCTCGACGGTGAACTCGGGGTCGGGCCCTGCGCGGAACTGCGGGCGCTGCACGGCGGCATCCTCGCGGCGGCCGATGCCGGTACGGGGTGGGCCGCGACGGCCGTGGAAACCCCCTGGAGGGGAGTACGGCCGTATGTCACCGTGGTCGGCCGGGATCACGAGCGTGCCGAACTCCGCGAACTCGCCCTCCGCGGAGGGCTCGTGACCGTCACCGGTCCCGGTGGCTGCGGCAAGTCGGCACTGGCGCTGGACACCGCGCGCACGCTGACCGCCGGTTTCCCGGGCGGGGTGACCGTCGTCAGCCCCGTCGCGGCCGGTACGGCCCTCCCCGCCGTACCGCCCGGTCCCGGCACCGGGCCGCGCGCGCTGTTCGTGCTGGACGACTGCGAGGA
Organism: Streptomyces sp. STR69; assembly: GCF_024519455.1. Classification (GTDB taxonomy): domain Bacteria; phylum Actinomycetota; class Actinomycetes; order Streptomycetales; family Streptomycetaceae; genus Streptomyces. The sequence goes on from NZ_JALJRY010000001.1 coordinate 82,920, forward strand.
CCTGCCCGACGCCGCCGCCCTGGCCCGCGGTCTGCTCTCCCGGCCCGGCAGCACCGTGGTGGCGACCTCGCGCTCTCCGCTGCGCATCAGCGGAGAGGTGACGTGGCCGTTGAGCCCCTTGCCCACTCCGAAGGCGAGCGAGGAGACGGCCGCCACCCGGCTGTTCGTGCAGCGGGCCGTACAGGCGACGGCCGGCTCCCGGACCACGGCGCCGCGCCCCGCGCTGGTGGCGAGAATCTGCCGCCGCCTCGACGGACTGCCGTTGGCCATCGAACTCGCCGCGGCCCGGCTGCGCGTGTTCTCCCTCCCGGAGCTCGCCGACCGGCTGGACACGGGCCTGGACTGCCTGCTGCCCCACACCGCCGACGCGCGCGGACAGGACACCCTCACGTCCGCCCTCAGCCGGGATCACGCCCGCCTCTGCTCGCACGAGCGCCAACTGCTGCGGCTTCTCGCCGAAACGGAGGGGGTGTTCAGCCTGTCCGACGTGGAGGCCGCGGCGGAACCGTATCTCCTCCCCGGCTGCGCGCTGCAGGCACTGGCCGCGCTCGTGGAGCAGTCGTTCGTGCACTCGCTGGACACGCCGGCCGGCCGAAGGTTCCGGCTGCTGGCGCCGACCCGGGCATTCGTCGCGCATCTGACCGCGCGGCGGCCGAAGTTGGAGACCAGGGGATAGGCAGACCTACTTCAGCGCCAGCAACAACGTGTCCGACGGCGAGCACCACACCGCCCGCGCCTCCCCGAACCCCTGCTCGCACAGCACGCGCGCGTGCCATGCGGCCGAGGGCATGTCACCGTCCGCGTGGGCGCCGTAGATCTCGAAGCGGCGGGCGGTCGGTTCGGCGAGAACGGGGTCCTGGGCGGCGAGTTGCCACCACTCGGCCCAGTCGAGGGCGCCGTTCCGCTGGGCCTGTTCCATCCGGGCACGGCTGCGGGTGCGCTCGATCGCGTTGATCCGCGGCGTGCTGTCGTCGATCATGTGGTCGGCGTTCATGAACACGCCGCCGTAGCGGACGAGTTCGGCGAGTTGGCCGTAGAGGTTGGCGAGGGGTTCGCTGTGCAGCCAGTGCAGGGCCGTGGCGGTGAGGACGGCGTCGTACGAGTCGTACGGCAGCTTCCTCGTCCACTGCGGGTCCTTGAGGTCGGCCGTGACGAAGGAGACCCGCTCGTCGCCCTCGAAGGTGCCGCGGGCGATGGCGAGGAGGGCGGGATCGAGGTCGACGCCGGTACTGGTGGCGTTCGGGAAGCGGGCCAGCAGCCGGGCCGTGATGCTGCCGGTGCCGCAGGCGAGGTCGAGGACGCGTGGCTCGGGTCCGACGCTCGCCTCGACCATGTCGAGCATGATCCGGAAGCGGTCCTCCCGGTCGGGCATGTACCACTCCTGCTGCCGGTCCCAGCTCTCCTGCCAGGACTGCCAGTCGGTTCCGACACCGGTCGTCATGAGGACCCCCTGTCCACGCGCTGTCACAATTCCACTGCCGTAATACCCTGGAAGCACGATCAGCTGTTACCCGACCGCATCCACGACCATAGAGCGCCTCCGTAAGGACTACAAGTGGAACTGGCCTATTACTCGGACTACGCCGTACGCCTCGTCAACACCGAGGAACCGGCCCGGGGCAAGGACGTCCTGACCTCGGTCGAGGCCGTACGGGACCTGTTCGGCACCAACAAGGAGGCGGCCCGCCGCGCCACCGACGCCGACGTCACACGCTTCCGTTCGGTCCGGGGCCGGCTGCGGGCGGTCTTCCAGGCGGCCGACGACGGCGACGAGACCCTCTCCGTGAACCTGCTGAACTCACTCCTCCTGGAGTTCCCGGTCAGTCCGCAGATCTCCGGGCACAACTTCCGGGACGAGGACGGCCGTCCGCTGTGGCACATGCACCTCGCGGACCACCCGTCGAACGCGACCGCCGGCTACGCGGCCATCGCGGCGATGGGCCTGGCCTTCCACCTCACCGAGTACGGCGTCGACCGCCTGGGCCTGTGCGAGGCGCCCCCGTGCCGCAACGCCTACCTGGACACCTCGACCAACCGCTCCCGGCGCTACTGCTCGGACCGCTGCGCCACCCGCGCCAACGTGGCCGCCTACCGGGCCCGGAAGCGCCTGGAGGCCGACCGGTCGGAGAGGACGGGCCTGGCGGCCGAGAGCACCCAGCGCGCGAGCGCGAACGGCGAACGCTGATCCCGCTTGAGCGGCCGGTACCGGAAGCGCACCCTGCCCAGCACCAGATCCTCGGGCACGGCGCCGTAGTCGGTACTGTCCCCACCGGCGAACGCGTTGTCCCCGAGCACCCACCACCCGCCGTCCCGCCGCTCCACGGCCCGCTTGACGACCAGCAGGTCCTGCTGGAACGGATGCCGCAGCACGACGATGTCCCCGGGCCTGATCCGCGCCCCGTACTGCACCACCAGCAAGTCCCCGTGGACCAGCGTCGGCACCATGGACGGCCCGGTCACCTCGGCCGTCCCGAAGGGCAGTACGGCCCTCCCGCGCTCGGTCTCCTGCGACAGCTCCGGCATCCCCGGCACCTCCCCGGTCCTATCCTCCACCAGTCTGAGTCCGACCCCGGACTTTTGTCCTAAGCCCATGGGGGCACTCGCGAAATCAGCTTCTCCAGGGAGTAATGTCCCACCTGAGAAGACGATCACGAGGAAGGAACGCTCCATGCTTTCCCGCCTGTTTGCCCCCAAGGTGAAGGTCAGCGCGCACTGCGACCTGCCCTGCGGTGTGTACGACCCGGCCCAGGCCCGCATCGAGGCGGAGTCGGTGAAGGCCGTCCAGGACAAGATGGCCGCCAACGACGACCCGCACTTCCAAGCGCGCGCCATCGTCATCAAGGAACAGCGCGCCGAGCTCGCGAAGCACCACGTCTCGGTGCTCTGGAGCGACTACTTCAAGCCCCCGCACTTCGAGAAGTACCCGGAGCTGCACCAGCTGGTCAACGACACCCTGAAGGCCCTCTCGGCCGCCAAGGCGTCCACCGACCCGGCGACGGGCCAGAAGGCGCTGGACTACATCGCCCAGATCGACAAGATTTTCTGGGAGACCAAGAAGGCTTGATCTTTACTCATGCCTTCTGACCTGCGATTTCTTTCGTTGCAGCGTCTCCCAGTCCGCACCCGGTCCGCAGGCCGCCGAGAACGGCGTCCATGACGGTCCGGGTGCGGTCTTCTTCGCCCGGCCACAGGTGGGCGTAGATCCGCAGCGTGATGACGGCGGACGCGTGGCCGAGGACGAGCTGGACCTGCTTGACGCTCGCTCCGCCGGCGATGAGGGCGGAGGCGTAGAAGTGGCGCAGGTCGTGGGTCACCATGTGCGGCAGCTCGACGGGTTTGCGCCCCGCGCGCTCGGCTGCCTCGTTCTCCGCCGCCTGGAGCGCCTTGCGGGCGCAGTTCCACTCGGTCTTCCAGCGACGGTAGTTGAGGGGCTCGCCCTCCTCCATCGTGAACAGCCACTCCTTCGAGGGCCGTGCGGCGAGGTGCGTGAGGAGCGCGTCCGTAACGACCTCGCCGACCGGGACCGTACGCCGGGACTTGCCGGTCTTCGGCGGACCGATCAGGCCGGACTGGAGACGCTGGCGCTCGACGCGGATCGTGCCGCTCTTGAAGTCGACGTCCGAGAGCTTGAGGCCGAGCAACTCGCCTATCCGCAAGCCCGATCCGGCCAGGACGACGATCGCCGTTCGGATGTACGGCGGCATCGCTCCGAGCATCGCCTCGACCTGCGCGACAGTGAGCGGAGTGAACTCCTCGTCGGGCATGGACGGAAGCGTGATCCGCTTGCAGGGGGTCACGGCGATGACCTTGTCCTCGACGGCCGCCGTCATGACGCGGACCAGGACGTCGTAGACGTTGCGTACGCTGCCGGGACCCAGTTGCTCGGAGAGCTTCTTGAAGAGGGCCTGGATGTGGCTGCGGCGCAAGGACGCCATCGCGTAGGAGCCGAGCGCGGGTATCAGGTGAACCCGCAGGGCGTTGTCGGTGATACGGGTGCCCGCCTCACCGGCGATCTGCTCGCCCTCCCACTTCGTCGCGTACTTCTCGAATGAGATCTTGCCGGCGCGCGGGTCGACGTACAGGCCGGTGACCACGCTGGCCGTGACCTCGTCGAGCCAGCGCTGGGCGTCGAGTTTGCGGTCGAAGTGGCGGGCGTGCTCCTTGCCGTCAAGGTCGCGGTAGCGGGCCCGCCATTTGCCGTTGGGGCGCTTTTGAATGTTGGCCAAGTGGCTTCTCCCTTGGGTTGGTTACCGGTAGTTGCCGCCGCCCTCGATGTGCTCGGTGAGGGTGCGCGCGTCGCGCTCGTCGCCCATCAGGCGAAGGCACTGCTCATGGATGGCTCGTGAGCTGTCGGGGTGACCCTGAATGTGCTCGGCGATGCCGACGACGGCGTGGTGCAGGCGGTCTTCGGCGTCGCGTGTCTCGTAGTACGCCTCGACGGCTTCCTGAACGAGCCGTCTGCTGTCGAGATCAAGCCCTTCCAGCGACGGTGACATCAGCTCTTCGAGGGGCAGCTCGAAGACGCGGGCGAAGGCGAGCGCCTCGTCGACGTTGATGCGGCGGCGCGGGGTGCCGTTCTCGATGCGCCAGACCGCGGTCTGGTTCATCTTGACGCCGGCCTTGGACACCCGGTCCGCCAGCTCCGTCGTGCTCCATCCCCTGACCTCGCGCTCCAGCGCCACGCGAGCGGCGATGTTGCCCTCGCTGTAGAGCAGCGGCACCTCACCACCGTCGACCTTGTCGCCTGCCATCGAACCTCCATCACGATCATCACTATCCCAATTGTAACGCACGCTATCCGATTTGGTTAACCGGCGATCGTCGGGCACACTTTATGCAGATAGGAACGCCACTTAGTCGATTAGGAACGCATGCGATACCTGACCACCGCCGAGGTCGCCGAGCGCTACCGCACAGCCGAGAGCACCGTCCGCTACTGGCGCCAGATCGAGAAAGGCCCGCGCGGGATCAAGATCGGCAAGCGGGTGCTGTACGCCGAGGCCGAGCTGCTGCGCTACGAGCGCGCGCTGAACGACAGCCGGGGCGAGTGGGGTCTGGCCTCCTGAGCCGACGAGAGCCCCGGACACGGAAACGGCCCTCGGCGCGCCAACGCCAAGGGCCGGAGAGTCCCCGCACTTCGCCCATCCCTGAACGAACAAGCCGGCGAGGGGCTGGACCTTGCCCGTCCTCCCCTCGCCTGAGAGGAACGTCCATGGAGGACCCTACGTCCCCCGCCACGAACGCATCCCCAACTGCCTGGCCCGCAACCGCGGTCCCCGGCGAAGGCATCCCCTGGCACCGCGGGGACCAGACGGACACACGGTCACCTGCTACGGGGACCACACAGCAATCGGCGGACGCGGGAGCACACGGGGACCAGCGCCCGGCTGACGCAGCGGCTGGGGACCGTCCCCACAAGGCGCCCGAGCCCCCGTCCCCGCAAGCCACGGTCCCGATATCCACAGCCGCTGGAAACCTGCAGGCCAGCGGGGCGAAAACAGGGACCGGTCCCCAAGACGAGGGAGTTACACCAGGGGACCGCAATGGGGACCGTGATCGCGGTCCCCGTCGGCCGCCGGGGACCGACGGTCCCACCGAGGGGACCGTGCATCAGGAGATCGCGGTCCCCGATGGCAGGCTGGGCACCGGAGATCACGAAAGCACCGGCATCGAGTCGGCTGCTGACGGTGCTGCACTGCTTGACGAGTTGCGGTCGGCGATCGCCAAGTACGCGGTGCTGCCCAGCGAGGAGGCGTTGATTGCGGTGACGTTGTGGGTGGCGGCCACCCACATCCAGCCCGCGCTGCAGCACGCTCCCCGCTTGGCGGTGGTCGGGCCGACCAAGGGGTGCGGCAAGTCCCGCGTCCTTGACGTGCTCCACGAGACCGTCCACCAGCCGATCATGACGGTGAACATGTCCACGGCGGTGCTCTTCCGCGTCATCGGCAAGAACCCGCGCACGCTCCTGGTGGACGAGGCCGACGCCATCTTCAGCAAGGCGGGCGACAACGAGGAACTGCGCGGCCTGCTGAACGCCGGACATCAGCGCAACCGGCCCGCCTGGCGCATCTCCGGTCCGGAGCACAAGCCGACCCCGTATCCGACCTTCGCCATGGCCGCGCTGGCCGCGATCGGCGACTTGCCCGACACGATCACGGACCGAGCAGTCGTGCTCCGCATGCAAAAGCGAAAGCCCGGTGAGAAGGTCACCCCGTTCCGGTCACGGTACGCCGTACCGGAATTGAATACGCTGCGAGACAAGCTGGCCGCGTGGCTGACCCCACTGCAGGCCACCGCTGCCCGCCTGGTGCCACGGATGCCGGTCGAGGACCGGGCCGCGGATACCTGGGAGCCGCTGGTCATCGTCGCCGACATGGCCGGCGGTCACTGGCCCACGAGTGCTCGGGCGGCCTGTGTGGCAATGACCCGCAACGAGGTCGTCCAGGACGAGCAGACCACCCTCAAGACACGGCTGCTGCGCGACATCCGCCGTGTCTTCGCCGAGCGGGACAACCCCGAGGCCCTGCGTACCCATGACTTGGTCCAGGAGCTCACCGTGGACGCCGAGGCGCCGTGGGCGGAGTACGGCACCAAGGGCCTGAACGCCTACCACCTGGCCAATCTGCTGCGGGACTTCAACATCAGCCCGGCCAACTACCGCTTCGAGGGGGGCAGGCAGGCCAAGGCGTACATGCGTAACCGGTTCCTCGACGCCTGGGCCCGCTACTGCCCGGACCCCACCCAACAGGTCACCACGCCCACGCACGAGGTCACACCGGCACCTCCAGCCAAGGGCCAGTCGCCCGCCGTCCCGCGGGGAACCCTGCCTGTTGGCCCGCCCGGCGGCATCGCGGGCCCCAAGCTCGCTCGCTAACCCACCTTCCCCTGGGCTCGTCGCACTCCGTCGCGTCCGTCCCCGCGCAGGTCAGCGCGGGGACGGACTTCCTCGCCAATACGGATCTCTCCGTACCTGCGTCCGTGTCCGTACCTGTGCTGACCAGGCATGCGACGGACGCGACGGAGTACGACACAGCCCCGCGCACACACCCGGAGCACGACCATGCACGACAACCACAGCCGCCGCAGGGGCCTGTTCGGCCTAGGCCGTCGACCAGCAGCAAGCTGGAGCGAACGAGCCTCTAACGAGGCTTCGTCCGCGCTTGCCTCCGCCCCGGGGGTGGCGGAGGAGGCGGCCGGGCGCCAGCGGGCACCCGAGCTGGGGACTGGGATCGTCGCGCCCGATGCCGCGCCTATCGCCGACTCCACGTCCGCATCCGCACCCGACGAGCCACCCGTCGATGCTCCAGCAGTCATCGAGAAGCCCTCCTGGCGCGAACCCGACGCCCCTGCGCTGCCCGTGCTGCTGAACCGCAAGCGCACTACCGAGAAGCGCGACCAGGACAAGACCATCCGCTTCACACCGACCGCGGTCCGCATCATCGCCGAGGAGGCCGAGCGACGCGGGCAGAAGTTCGCCGGCTTCGTCGGCGATGCCGCCCTCGCCGTCGCCCTGGGCAAGGCGGGCCTGGTCGGCAGCCCGGAGGACGATCCCGATCGCCCTCTCATCGAGGCCATCGAGGCGCACACCACTGCGCTGAACCGCGTCGGCAACAACCTCAACCAGATCACCGAAGCCATCCACCGAGGCGCCGTTCCCGAGCAAGCCGAGGCCGTTCTGGCCGGCGTCGCGCGGACGGTCGAGAGCAGCTACCGGCTGATCGACCGGCTTCTGACGGAGGGCACTGCGGATGGTGCCTGACGTCTCCACCGGCTCCAGCACGCTCGGCCTGATCAACTACCTCTTCAGCAAAGGGCGGCGCGACGAGCACACCGACCCGCACATCGTCGCTGCTTGGGACATGGCCGGCGCCCCCGATCCCGGCCGCGACCCCGAGGCCACCTACACCCGGCTCGCCCGGCGCCTGGACCACCACGTGGACCTGCGCACGCGCGAGCTGGGCGGTAGGAAGCCACCGCAGCATGTGTGGCACTGCCCCGTACGCACCGCGCCCGGCGACCGCTACCTGACCGACACCGAGTGGGCCGAAGTATCGCGCCGTGTCGTCGCGGCCACGGGCATCGCCCCTGACGGCGACGAGAAGGCGTGCCGGTGGATCGCGGTCCGGCACGCCGACGACCACATCCACATCCTGGCGACAACCATCCGCGCCGACGGCCGCCGCCCCCGCACGAACCGCGACGGCTGGCGGGCACAGCGGGAATGCCGCAAGATCGAGGCCGAGTTCGGGCTGCGCCGCCTCAAGTCCGGCGACCTCACCGCACCGCGCACGCCCACTGGCGCCGAGCGGGCCAAGGCCGAGCGCCAGGGCCGGGAGCAGACCGCGCGCGAGTGGCTGCGCGAGCAGGCGTACGCGGTCGCCGCCGCCGTACGCAGCATCGACGAGTACTTCACCGTGCTGCGTTCTCTCGGTATCCAGGTCAGGCCGCGCATCGGCCCGGAGACCGGTGAGGTGACCGGGTACAGCCTCGCCGCCCCTGGCGACACCACCGGAGGCCAACCCATCTGGTACGGAGGCTCAAGCCTCGCCCCCGACCTGTCCTACAACCGCCTGTGCGAACGCCTCCCCACCCAGGATCTGTTCGACCGCCCCCAGCTGGTGGCGGACCCGGTCGAACCATGGCACCGCGTCGAAACCGCCATCCGCCACACCCACGCCGCCCTCGCCTCGGGCGACGACGCCATGGCCCAGGGCCACCTGGATGCGTTCGGCGACGCGCTCCACAACCTGGCCCTCGCCACCCACGGCCCGCACCAGGTCGAACTACGAGCCGCAGCAAGGGCGTTCAACCGCGCCCGACGCTCGGCGATCCGGGCCGACCACCAGGCCGCCAGCGCGCTGCGCCAGGCCGCCAAGGAACTCGCCTACGCCACACACGATCCTGGCGGACTCGCCATCGCCTTGATCTTCGCCGCCCTCCATCTGGCGCGCGCCGCTGCCAATTGGCACGAGCAACGCGGGCACGAGCAGCAGGCGGCAGCAGCCGAGGAAGCCTTCCGTCATCTGCAGGCGGGTTACCAGCAGGCCGGCGAGCCGGTACTGGCGGATCTCACCCGACGTGCCCCACGCACCGTCACCGTCCGCCGCTTCGAGCAAGACCTGCGCGCAGCCCTCCCCGACCACGCCGACCGCATCCTCACCGACCCCGCCTGGCCGGCCCTGACCACGACCCTCGCCCGCGCCGAGACCGCCGGCCACAACCCTCGGCATCTCTTGGCCGAAGTCGCTGCCCAACGAGAACTCGATACCGCCGGACAGCCCGCCGAAGTTCTCAACTGGCGCATCACCGTCCAGCCGAACAAGCGAGCTCAGGCGGCACGCAGTCGAAGCACCCGACCAGCCACGCCAGCACCACAGCCCACACCCACGGCGGTGAGCGAACGGCCAACGGAACGCAGCCGACACCGATAAGGGAGTCGGCCCTCAGCGGCGGCAGACGAGGATGCCGCCGAGGCAAGTGACCTTGAAGGCCCGTCCCTCGCGAGGCTCTCGCGCCGACCGAAGACGCGAGTCCTCGCACAGGGCGGCCGTCGTAATCGCCGACATGCGGCGGCCGCCCTTTACCCTCCCGGTCGCCGACCTTTTCTCCTCCTGCAGTCAATGGCTCGCTCCGGCAGTCATTGGCTTGGCTACCCTGCGGAACCTTGCGATCAACACGCTCCGCGACGCCGGACACAGCAACAACGCTGCCGGCCTACGCCACACCTCCTACGAGCCCTTCACCGGCCCGCTCGCCCTCCTGGGCATCGCCTGACCAGCGACGCTCACAAGACCAAGAGGCTTTGTAACGCCCTGTACATCACCGACGCCCGACCTCGGGCGGCCTGACCTTCAGGCGCGTAGGCTGATTCGGTGATCGTGAAGGAATCGTTCAACTTCCGCCGGACCGTGCCGTATGTGCGATTCGATCTGCTGCTTGCCGCGATCAGCGCCACTGCGGCGTACCTGCTGGTCGACGTCGCCGAAATCTCCTGGCTCGCGCTGCCGTCTTTGGTCGCCACTGTTCTTGGTACCGCTCTGGCCATCCTGCTCGCGTTCCGCGCCAATACCGCCTACCAGCGCTGGTGGGAAGCAAGCACCATCTGGGCCCAGATCACTGGTCTGTCGCGCACCCTGATCCGGGTCGCCCGGTCTCTCACCGATGCCAAGGTCGCCCAGGGGTCCGTCGCATCCGACGCCGTCCACGCCTGGCAACGTGACCTGGCCGTCCGCCAGGCAGCCTGGGCTCACAGCCTGGCCCGGAAGCTGCGCCAACAGGACGCCACGGCCGAGCTCACCCGCCTCCTGCCGGCTGACGAGGCGGGCCTTGTCCTCGCCGCCGACAATGGGCCCGCCGTCCTGGCCCGGTTGCAGAGCCAGGCCATCTTCCGAGGCTATGCCGCCGGAATCCTCGCCGGTCTGGACAACTTCCAGTTGGAGACCGCTTTGGCCGGACTGTCCGTCCAGCAGGCACTCGCGGAACGCATGAGCGCAACCCCGATCCCCCGGCCGCACGACTACCTCAGTCGTGTGTTCGTCCACTGCTATGTCGTGGTTTTCCCGTTCGCGACTATCAGCGTCGTACCCGCCCACCAGTGGCTGGTGATTCCCACCACGCTCCTGATCGCCTTGTACTTCCGGCTGATCGAACGGGTTGGCGCCGCCAACGAGGAACCGTTCGCCAACCGCGTCCAGGATGTTCCCATCACGGCCCTGGCCATCAACCTCGAACGTGACCTGCTTGAGCTCGTCGACGTCCCGGATCGCCCGGCCAAAGCCGTGCCCGTCGACGGATACCTCTGGTGATGGTGAACCACCGCTCGGTCCTGCTGGCCCACACCGGATGCGGCCGCTGGCCGGAGACGCCGCCCACAGTCTCGGACCTCTCGCATTCCCGGCCCTGGACCGCGGCAGAACCCAATTCCGGTCCCTGAGGGGCGATCCAGACCCCGACTTGCGGGCACCGGTGGGGGCGGTTCTCATGGTGTGGGGTGCGTTCGCAGTCCCGGGGAGGCGTGTCGGCGACTACGGAGTGTCTCCTGCAGAACTTGGGAATCGTGAGTTCTGGGTGGCCATCGACCACTGGAGGTAGAGATGGGCAGCGTGGAATCGGGACCCGCCGGAAGCACCGGAACGCCTCCGGTGCAAGCCGGTGAGATGCGACTAGAAGTCGTGATGTTGCCGATCTCCGATGTTGACCGGGCCACGCGGTTCTACGGATCGCTCGGCTGGCGCCTGGATGCCGACCTGGCCGTCGAAGCGGGCTACCGGGTGGTGCAGTTCACCCCGCCGGGTTCCCTGTGCTCGATCATCTTCGGCGAGGGCGTGACCTCGGCCCCGTCCGGCTCGGCACAGGGACTGCAGCTCTCCGTGTACGACATCGACACGGCCCGGGCGGATCTCGTCGAACGCGGAGTGGACGTGAGCGAGGTGTTCCACGACATCACGGGCGTCTTCCACCACGCCGGGACCCGGGGACGCGTGGAGGGACCGGCTCCCGAGCACGCGGACTACGGTTCCTTCGTGTCGTTCAGTGACCCGGACGGCAACGGCTGGTTGCTCCAGGAGATCAAGACGCGCCTGCCCGGCCGCTGACAAGGACAGGCCGATGCCCACGACATACGACTGCACGGACGATCGCGTGGCGGCCCTGCGCCGGGCGGTCGAAGCTCGCAGGACCATGGCCAAGGCACAGTGCAGGTCCTAAAGCGGTCTGCGTGGCGCGTTCTCCGCGCGGTGCGGGAGGCGTCGAAAGGCTGCCGACACGAGCGGCCACCCGACACCGGGATGTATAGGAGGAGTTCGGCAGTGACAATCCCAGCGCGCAAGCCCGAACTGCTCGGCCAGACCGTCATTGTCATCGGCGGTAGCGCCGGCATCGGGCTGGAGACGGCCAAGCGTGCCCGGACCGAGGGCGCCGAGCTCATCCTTGTCGGCCGCGATCCCGGCCGACTGGAGCGCGCGGCCACAGAGCTCGGCACGCAGCGCACCGAGGCGTTCGACGCAACCGATCCCACGGCCTTGGCGAGGTTCTTCCAAGACCTGCCGGCCCCGGTCGACCACGTGATGGTGACGGCCGGCGCCCCGAGCTACGGGCCGCTGCTCGAAATGAGCACCGCAGAGGTACGGGACGCGATCAGTGATCACGCAGTGCTGGAACTCGAAGTCGCGCGCAACGCCGTCGGCCGGGTGAGACCCGGAGGCAGCCTGGTGTTCATGGGCGGCACCGGAGCACGGCGCGTCGGCCGAGGTCTCGGGGCCGCCTCCGCCGCCACCAACGCACTGCCTCCGTTCACCGCAGCCCTCGCACTCGAACTCGCACCGGTACGCGTCAACCTCGTCGCGGCCGGATTCGTCGACACTCCGCTCTCGGCCTCCCTGCTGGGCGACCGGATCGAGGAACGCCGCGCCGAGCTGCGCGCGACCTTGCCGATCGGCCGCGTCGTCGGACCGGCGGACGTTGCAGCGCTGGCCGTCCACCTCATGGTCAATACGGCGTTGACCGGCGCGACATACGACATCGACGGCGGGCAGCAGTTCGTCTCCTGACGAACAAACCAAGACCAACGGAGCCGACATGACCGCAGAGCAGTTTCACGTCACCGAAGTCTCCCCCTCCTATTGGCGCGTGACGTTCGACAACGGCCCGGTCAACCTGCTGGACCCGGACACGCTCGACCAGCTCGGCGCGCTCGTCGAACGCATCGAGACCAACCCGCACCTCACCGTGGTCGTCTTCCGCAGCGACACCCCCGGCTACTTCATGGCCCACTGGGACTTCAAGGCCGACAACGCCCGGGTGGCGGGGATGCGTCCGGGACCGACCGGCCTGCACCCGTATCTGGACAACTTCGTACGGCTCAGCAAGCTTCCGGCGGCGACGATCTCCGAGATCCGCGGCCGTACCCGCGGCGCGGGCAGCGAGTTCGTGCTCGCCACCGACATCCGCTTCGCTTCCGAGAAGGCGGTCCTCGGCCAGTTCGAGGTCGGTGTCGGTACCGTCCCCGGCGGCGGACCTATGGCCCGACTCGGACGGCTGGTCGGCCGGGGCCGCGCCCTGGAGATCCTGCTCGGCGGCGACGACATTCCCGCCGACCTCGCCGCCCAGTACGGCTACGTCAACCGCCTCATCCCGGATGCCGAGATCGAGGACTTCACCGACACGTTCGCGCGCCGCATCGCAGCCTTCGACAAGGTGGCCATCACCGGAATCAAGAAACTGGTCGATGTGGCCACCCTGCCCGAGGACAGCGAATTCGTGCCCGGCCTCCAGGCGTACTTCTCCACCGCCGGCCGCCCGGAACACCGGCCATTCGTCCAACGCCTGCTGGAGAACGGCCTGCAGCAGCCCGACGGCATCGAGACCGACCTCGGCACCGCGATCGGGCGGCTGCGGCAGCCGTGACACCCCCTACCGCGAGGACGCCTCCAAGGTCCGCCACCGGACGCGGACCAGAGAACACGACCGCCCTGCGCAACCTGGCGATCAACACCCCCGGCGAACCACGGCCACTACAGCATCGCCGCCGGACTCCGCCACGTTTCCTACAAGCCCTTCACGCGCCCCTGGACCTCCTGCAGATCCCCTGAGCAGCAGCGCAGCACGATCACCAGGACTTTGAATCAGCCCTGGTCCGCACACAGTCCGCAAGACACCCGCCAAAGACCGTCGCACCCCATCGCCACCAATCACCAAAAGGCCAGGTCAGCGCCCCACAGGAAAGATCCTCGCAGGTCACCGACCCGGCCCATTACTAGGAGACCAAGAAGGCCTGACACCCAGTCGGCCCGGCCCGACCGGCGATCGGTGCACCATCGCAGGTCAATAGGCACGAGGAAGGGGCTCTGCCGGTTCGCCGGCGGGGCCCCTTCCTCGTACGGCACTTCCGACCGCTGTCATCGAGGACGACGCCGTGCACGCACAGGTGATCGAACTGATGCGCACGCACGGGCGTCCGGTGCTCGACTTCTTCCCGCGGTAGCCGTACCAGCCCCCGGCGGCCGCCGCCGTGCCATCCTTGACCCCGTGAATCGCGAAGACCTCGTACGGCTGCGCCAGGCCCGCGACCGGATGAACCGCGAGTACGCCGAGCCGCTCGACATGGCCTCGATCGCGCGGACCGCGCTGATGTCGCCGGGCCACTTCCAGCGGAGCTTCCGCGCCGCGTACGGGGAGACGCCGTACAGCTATCTCATGACCCGGCGGATCGAGCGGGCGAAGGCGTTGCTGCGGCGCGGCGACCTCAGCGTGACGGAGGTGTGCATGGCCGTCGGCTGTACCTCGCTCGGTTCCTTCAGCTCCCGCTTCACCGAACTGGTCGGCGAGACCCCCAGCGCCTACCGCGCCCGCTCCCACGAGGCCGGCGCGGTGATCCCGTCCTGCGTGGCCCGCACTTTCACCCGCCCGAACCGGGCGGGACCGCCCCTCCGGCCCTAGCCTGTGCTGCATGGATCTCAAACTCCGTCAGTGCTTCATCGCCGTCGACGACCACGACAAGGCCCTCGCCTTCTACTGCGACGTGCTGGAGCTGGAAATCCGTAACGACGTCGGTTTCGAGGGCATGCGGTGGGTGACCGTGGGGTCGCCGCTGCAGCCGGACGTGGAGATCGTGCTGGAGCCGCCGGCCGCGAACCCGGACGCCTCCCCCGCCGACAAGCAGGCCATGGCCGAACTGCTCGCCAAGGGCACCCTGCGCGGGGTCAACTTCACCACCGCCGACTGCGACGCCCTCTACGCCCGCGTCCAGGAGTCCGGTGCCGAGGTGGTCCAGGAACCGACGGACCAGCCGTACGGTGTCCGCGACTGCGCGTTCCGGGACCCGGCCGGAAACATGCTGCGGTTCATGGAGCGAAGCGGGGAGTGAATATCCCGGAGGGCCGACCGCGCCCTCCGGCTTACGATCACGCCATGAGCACCCCCGCCGGCATCCGCTGGACCTACGCCTTCGTCGACCGCCCGCTCGCGCTCCTCGACCCCGCCCGCGACTTCTGGACGGCCGTCACGGACACCCGGCTGTCCGAACCGCGCGGTGAGGACGGGGAGTTCGTCACCCTCGTGGCGGAGGGGGCCGACGCCTGCGTGAAGGTCCAGGGGGTCGCGTCGGGCCCGGGCGGGGCTCATCTCGACTTCTCCGTCGAGGACGTGCCGGCGTTCGTGGCGTCCGCGCTGGCGCTCGGCGCGGACACCGTCGCCGAGCACGGGCACGAGCACGGCGGCTGGGCCGTACTCCGGTCCCCCGCAGGGCAGTTGTTCTGCGCGGCCCCCTGGCACGGCGAGTCCGTACGGCCGCCCGTCGTGGACGGCAGCCGCCTCGACCAGGTGTCCCTCGACATCGGACCCGGCTCCTACGACGCCGAAGTCGCCTTCTGGAGCGCCCTGTTGCCCGAGTGGGCGTCGCTGCGCGGTGCGCTCCCGGAGTTCCATGTGCTCAAGCCCCCGCCCGGCCTGCCGATCCGGATCCTGCTCCAGCGTCTCGGCGAGGAGCGCCCCGCCTCCGCCCATCTCGACCTGGCCTGCGCGGACATCGACACGGTGAAGGAACGGCACGAGCGGCTGGGCGCGACCGCCGTGTCCCACGGCACGCACTGGACCGTGATGCGCGACCCGGCGGGCGGTGTCTACTGCCTGACCGGCCGCGACCCGGAGACCGGCGGGCTGCCCAGCCGCCCCTAGCGACTCATCCCGCCCACGCCTCCACGCCGACCACCGCGTCCACCGGAATCGGCCCGTAGATGTGCGGGAACTCCTCGCCGCCCGGCTCCGGCGCCTCGTACTTCAGCGGTGCGCCGAGCCGTTCCGGGTCCACCTCCAGGACCACCAGGTCGTCAGGGCCGTCGTAGGAGCCGTACAAGAAGGCTGCCACGCGCGGGAGTTGGGCGCGGGTCGAGCAGTGGATGAAGCCCTCCTCCTGGAGGGTGCGGCCACGGGTCGACCACTCGTAGGCGCCGCGCTCGCGGGCCGCGTCCCAGAGGGCGCGCTCGGTGATGTGGAGGACGGTGACGGCGGTGGGTTCGTTTTCGGACATGGGCCCCACGCTACGACCTCGGTTCGCGCCACATCGGGTACATGCGCGGGCCGTCCGGAAGATCGAGGGCGGTGTCGGTGAAGGCGTAGCCGAGCCGCTCGTACAGCTTGGTGCTGCGCTCGCTGCTCGCCTCCAGGTACGCGGGCAGGCCCTCGCGGTCGCAGCGCTCCAGGACGTGCCGGATCAGCGCGGCGCCGAGGCCCTCGCCCTGCCGGCCCGGTGCCACGGCGATCATCCACAGGTACTCGTGGGCCCGGCCGGTGGGATGCCCCTCCTCCATGAGCCGGACGATCGTCTCGACCCGCTCGTTGTCCGGATCCACGAACTCCCGCAGCGCCACGGCCTCGTCCTCGCCGTCCGCCGCGTGCGCCTCCGGCGGCATGGACAGCCACAGCGCGCAGGCCGCGCCGTCCTCGGCCAGGTCGATACGGCCGTCGGCGAACACGGCATCCGTGAAAGCGGCCATCAGTCTGTGGTGGGTCGCACGACGGTACTCGGCGTCGGGGAAGATCCAGCCGCTCACCGGATCGTCCTGGAACGCGTCGTCCAGCAGTCGGACGACCAGCTCCCGGTCGTCCTCGCCGGCCGCCCGTATCGCCACGCCCATGTCCCGCCCCTTAGCTCTCAACCACCGTCACCTGAACGGGTGTTGAGACTAACGGTACTCACGGGCGAGTGAGCCGAAGGGGCGCGCCTGTGTCGAGAGTTCGAGCGCGCGGAGGCCCGAAGGGTCGAGCACGGTCGGACTCTCGACACAGGCTTTGGCGCCCCGGAGGCGAACCGAGCCTCAAAAAAGGGGTGCGCGGGCCCCGCGCACCGTGGGGATGCGCGGGACCCGCCGGTCCGGAGCCCGGTGGCCGTGCGGAGTCAGGGCCGCACGGTTCCCGAGGGCTCCGGAGTCTTCAACTGCTGCGCCGGGTCACGAACTCGGCCAGCGCGAGCAGACCGCCCGCGTCCTGCGGGTCCGGGATCGCCCGGGCCAGCTCCTGCACGGCCCGCGCCATCCGGTCGGCCGCCTGGGCCTGCGCCCAGTCCCGGCCGCCCGCCCGCTCCACAGCGAGCACGGTGCGCTCCAAGTCCCCTTCCTCGTACGGCATTCCGTACAGTTCGGCGAGCTCCACGGCGGCCGGGGTGCCCGAGGTGAGCGCGGCGACCACGGGCAGCGACTTCTTGCGTACGGCGAGGTCGGCGCCGGCGGGTTTGCCGGTGCGGCCGGGGTCGCCCCATATGCCGATGACGTCGTCGATCAGCTGGAAGGCGAGCCCTGCCTGGCGGCCGAACGCGTCCAGCGCCTCGACGTCCTCGGCATCCGCTCCCGCGTACAGCGCGCCCACCGCGCAGGCGCAGCCGAGCAGCGCGCCGGTCTTGGCCTCGGCCATGGCGAGCACCTCGTCGAGGGTGACCTCGCCGGGGGCGCGCTGCTCCATGGCGGTGTCCGCGTGCTGGCCCGCGCACAGTTCGACGACGCAGTCCGCGAGCCGGGCCGCGGCGGCCGAGGCCGCCGGGTGCGGGTCCTCGGCGAGCAGCCGGAGCGCCAGCGCCTGGAGCGCGTCCCCGGCGAGGATCGCGTCGGGGTCGCCGAACACGGTCCACGCGGTGGGCCGGTGTCTGCGGGTGGTGTCCCGGTCCATCACGTCGTCGTGCAGCAGTGTGAAGTTGTGGATCAGCTCGACCGCCGCGGCGGCCCGCAGCGCGCCCGCCCGTGCCCGTTCGCCGCCGAGTGCGGTGGCGGCGGTGAGGACGAGGGCGGGGCGGATCGCCTTGCCGGCGTTGCCCGCCGCCGGGGTGCCGTCCGCGTGCTCCCACCCGAAGTGGTAGAGCGCGACCCGGCGCATGGAGCCGGGCAGCGAGTCGATCGCCGAGCGCAGTTCGGGATCGACGGTCGTCCGGGCCTCCGCCAGGATCACCGCCGCCTCGTGCCCGTCGGCCGGCGGTGTGCTCGTCCCTGTTCCGTCATCCGGCTGCGTCGCGACCGGCTGTGCCTCGTCGGCCGACTGCGTCCCGTCGGCGCGCTGTTGTGTCTCCGCCCTGAACTCGGCCATGGGGTCCCCCTCGGAGAGTCCGCGGACGGTGGCGTTTCCACTGCGGCTGGGCACATGTGACCGGGGTGTACCCGCCCCGAAGGGCGGGGACACCGCGTCCAGCTGCTGAAACGTCACCTCCAGCGGCCGATCTCGACGTTCTCCAGGACGCCGAGGGCGTCCGGCACCAGGACCGCCGCCGAGTAGTAGGCCGTCACGAGGTACTTGATGATCGCCTGTTCGTTGATGCCCATGAAGCGCACCGACAGACTCGGCTCGATCTCGTCCGGGATGCCGGCCTGCTGGAGGCCGATGACGCCCTGGTCGGCCTCGCCGGTACGCATGGCGATGATCGAGGTGGTCCGCCGGTCGCTGACCGGGATCTTGTTGCACGGGTAGATCGGCACTCCGCGCCAGGTCGGGATGCGGTTGCCGCCGATCTCGATGGACTCCGGGACCAGTCCGCGCTTGTTGAGCTCGCGGCCGAACGCGGAGATCGCGCGCGGGTGGGCGAGGAGCATCCTGGTGCCGCGCCGCCTGCTGAGCAGCTCGTCCAGGTCGTCCGGGCTGGGTACCCCGTCGTGCGGCTGGAGCCGCTGGTCGTACTCGCAGTTGTTGAGCAGGCCGAACTCGCGGTTGTTGATCAGCTCGTGCTCCTGGCGCTCCTTCAACGCCTCGACGGTGAGCCTGAGTTGCTGTTCCGTCTGGTTCATCGGCTGGTTGTAGAGATCGGCCACACGCGAGTGGATGCGCAGGACGGTCTGGGCGACGCTCAGTTCGTACTCGCGCGGCCGGGCGTCGTAGTCGACGAACGTGTGCGGGATGTCCGGCTCACCGGAGTGGCCCGCGGCGAGGTCGATCGCCTTCTCGCCGTACTTGTTGGTGCGCTGCTCGGGGATCGCGCGCAGCTGCGTGAGGTGGTCGCGCAGGGTGTCAGAGCGCTCCGCGACCTGCTCGACGTCCCCGCGGGCCAGCACGAGCACCGTGCAGGCGGTGTCCGCGCGGGCCGTGTACTCCCAGATGGCTGCCGGGTCGAGGAGTCCCTGGTCGCCGAAGTAGGCGCCGTCGGCGAGGACTCCGAGGACCGTGTCGTCGCCGTACGGGCCCGTGCCGACCTTCTCCACCCTGCCGTGTGCCAGCAGGTACACCTCGTCGGCCTGGCTGCCGAACGACGCGATCGCCTCCCCCGGGGCGAACTCGCGCTGCCGGCAGCGGACGGCCAGTTCCGAGAGCACCTCCTCGTCCTCGTAGTCCCGCAGCGCGGGCAGTTCGCCGAGTTCCGCGGGAATGACCTCGACGCGGTCGCCGGTCTTCACGAATGTCACCCGGCCGTCGCCCACGGAGTAACTCAGCCGTCGGTTCACCCGGTATGTGCCACCCTGCACGTTCACCCACGGCAGTGTGCGCAGGAGCCAGCGGGAGCTGATCTCCTGCATCTGCGGTGCGGACTTCGTGGTGGTGGCCAGGTTCCGCGCAGCCGCCGTGCCAAGGCTCTGCTGCGGCTTGTTCTGCTCCGCGCGGACCTCTTCGCCTACCGACATAGAGAAATGCCCTCCCCATTCATGCCGGGCCTGTGCGCCCGGCATTCGTTCTCGCGCACCAGCCTTTCTCACTCAGCGTGCCGGTGGTATTACCCGAAAGAGCGGGAATGGATCTTCAGGTGCTGGGCACGGGGGCTGTTTACGTCGAATGTTGTTCGAGTTGCGGCCGGGGCCGCCGTTGTCCGGATCGGCTCGCACGCTGTGCGAACAAGTCGTGCTTACCGGGATTTTTTCGGTACAAGCGGCGATAACAGGCGGCCGTGCACGTCGGCCGTCGCACAGCACGAAGGAGGGGCCATGGCCCCACCCATGTCCGCGGGCAGGTTCCTGGACGCATTGCGACACGAGGGCGTCACGGTCGTCGAGGTGGGCGACTGGGAGCACCACAACCGCAACCACAAGGGCCCGTGGGGGCCCGTCCACGGCGTGATGATCCACCACACGGTCACCAAGGGCAGCGCACACACGGTGGAGCTGTGCCGAGAGGGCCGCGAGGACCTGCCCGGCCCGCTCTGCCACGGAGTCATCACCAAGGACGGCAGGGTCCACCTGGTCGGCTACGGCCGCGCCAACCACGCGGGCCTGGGAGACGACGACGTACTGCGCGCGGTGATCGCCGAGAAGAGGCTGCCGCACGACAACGAGGCCAACACCGACGGCAACCGGCACTTCTACGGCTTCGAGTGCGAGAACCTCGGAGACGGCGAGGACCCCTGGCCCGAGGAGCAGTTGGACGCGATCGAGAAGGTCGCCGCGGCGATCTGCCGCCACCACGGCTGGACGGAGCGGTCGGTGATCGGGCACCTGGAGTGGCAGCCCGGAAAGGTGGACCCGCGCGGGTTCACGATGGACTGGCTGCGCGATCGGGTCGGCGAGCGGCTGAAGTGACCCCCGGGGGACACGCATGCCGCGGGCGACCCGGGTGACAATGGTGCCGTGACCAGCCCCGACCTCGCCGCCCTACGGCCGCGGCTGCCGTCGCCGGTGGAGGAGATCACGGACGGGCGCTTCGGCCGGCACGGCATCCGGCTGCTGCTCAAGCGGGACGACCTGATCCACCCGGACCTGATCGGCAACAAGTGGCGCAAGCTCGCGCCCAATCTCGCGGCGGCGGCCGGCCGTACGGTCGTCACCTTCGGCGGCGCCTACTCCAACCACCTGCGCGCCACCGCCGCCGCGGGCCGCCTCCTGGGTCTGCGCACGGTAGGCGTGGTCCGCGGCCAGGAGCTGGCGGACCGCCCGCTCAACCCGTCCCTGGCCCGGTGCGCGGCCGACGGGATGCGCCTACGCTTCGTCGACAGGTCGACGTACCGGCGCAAGGGCGAGCCCGAGGCGCTGGCCGGCATCCTGCGCGAGGTGGACGCGGAGGACGCGTACGTCGTCCCCGAGGGTGGCAGCAACTCCCTTGCCGTGCGCGGCTGCCGGGCTCTGGGCGAGGAACTGCGCGCGCGTGCCGACGTCGATGTGGTCGCCCTCGCCTGCGGGACCGGCGGCACACTGGCCGGGCTGGCCGCCGGACTCGCCCCCGACCAGCGGGTGTTGGGGATCCCGGTCCTCAAGGGCGGCTTCCTGAACGCCGACATCACAGCCCTCCAGGAGCGGGCCTTCGGTGGTCGGCGTGGCGACTGGTCGCTGGACGAGCGCTTCCATTTCGGTGGCTACGCGCGCGTGCCGGCCGAACTCGACGCCTTCGCCGAGGACTTCGAGGACCGGCACGGTCTGCCCGTCGAGCGTCTCTATGTCGCCAAGTCGCTGTACGGACTTGTTGTCCTGGCAGGCGAAGGGGCCTTCCCGCGCGGGACGACGATCACGGCGGTCGTCACCGGGCGGCCGTTCCCGTGATCTTCTAGGCCGCCTCCCGATAGGCCGCCGCCTCCTCCAGGTCGAGGCGGCGCAGCAGGGTGCGCAGCATCTCGTCGTCGATGTAGCGGCCGTCGCGCAGCCGCACGAACATCGAGCGTTCGGCGCTGATCATTTCCCGGGACAGACGGCGGTAGGTGTCGTCGACGGTCTCGCCGGTGACGGGGTTGGTGGCGCCCAGGCGCTCCCAGACGGCGTTGCGGCGGCGCTCCAGGACCTCGCGGAGCCGGTCGGCCAGTGGAGGCGGCAGGGCGTTGCGCTCGTCCTCCAGAAGGGCGTTCAGGCGTTTCTCGGCCACCCGGGAGGCCTGTGCCTGGGCATTGGCCTCGGCGAGCGTCTCGGCCTGCGGATCGCGGCCGGGGAATTTCAGCAGCCGGATGATCGGGGGCAGGCTCAGGCCCTGCACCACCAGGGTCCCGATCACCGTCGTGAAGGTCAGGAACAGGATGATGTTGCGCTGCGGGAACGGGTCGCCGCCGTGCACCGTGAGCGGGATCGAGAAGGCGATGGCCAGCGAGACCACGCCCCGCATACCGGCCCACGCGGTGGTCATCGCCCCCTTCCAGGTGGGATTGTCCTCGCGTTCCCTGATCCGCGCCGAGAACATGCGCGGCAGGAAGGCCGCCGGATACACCCACACGAAGCGGGTCGCTACGACCACCAGGAAGAGGGCGATCGCGTACAGGGCGGCGTCCAGGCCCCGGTACTCGCCAAGTCCCTTGAGGACCACCGGCAGTTGCAGTCCGATCAGGGCGAACACCGCCGATTCCAGCACGAAGGCGACCATCTTCCACACCGCCTCCTCCTGGAGGCGGGTCGCGAAATCGACCTCCCACGCGCGGTGGCCCAGATAGAGCGCCACGACCACGACGGCGAGCACTCCGGAGGCGCCCACCTGCTCGGCGACCGCGTAGGCGACGAACGGGATCAACAAGGAGAGCGTGTTCTGCAGCAGCGCCTCCTTGAGGTGGGTGCGGAGCCAGTGGATCGGCACCATCATCAGGAGCCCGACACCGACACCGCCGACGGCCGCTAGCAGGAATTCCCCGATCCCGCCGGCCCAGGTGGCGCCCTCGCCGACCGCCGCCGCGAGGGCCACCTTGTAGGCGGTGATCGCGGTGGCGTCGTTCAGCAGGGACTCGCCCTGGAGGATCGTCGTGATCCGCGAGGGCAGTCCGACCCGGCGGGCCACCGCGGTCGCGGCGACCGCGTCCGGCGGCGCCACCACCGCGCCGAGCACCAGCGCCGCGGTCAGCGGCAGCCCCGGCACGATCACGTACGCGGCCCAGCCGACGACGAACGTGGCGAAGAGCACGTACCCCACCGACAGCAGCGCCACGGGCCGCACTTGGGCCCGCAGGTCGAGGTACGAGCTGTCGGTGGCCGACGTGTACAGCAGCGGGGGCAGCAGCAGCGGCAGTACGACGTCCGGGTCCAGGGTGTAGTCCGGGACCCCCGGGACGTACGAGACGGCCAGCCCGACCGCGACCAGCAGCAGCGGCGCCGGCACGGGGGTGCGCCGGGCCGCGGCGGCCACCACGGCACTTCCCGCCACCAGCAACAGCAGTGGCATCACGTCCATCGTCCTCGCCCGCCCTCGTTTTTCCGCGCGGCCAACCGCACAGCCGTCGTAATCTGGCAATCATGAAACAGTGCACGCACGCCGACGCGCTGCCGCTCCCCGAACCGGGGCCCCAGAGCGAGACCTGCCTCGAGTGTCTGGCGGCCGGCACCCACCCCGTGCAGTTGCGACTCTGCCTCTACTGCGGCCATGTCGCCTGCTGCGACTCCTCGCCCCTGCGCCACGCGACAGCACATCACAAGGAATCCGGGCATCCGGTGATGCGGACGTTCGAGCCCGGGGAAAGCTGGCGTTGGTGCTTCGTCGACCACGTACTCCTGTGACCCCGTAATCCGACCGCCGGTTTCGACGGTTCGACCGTCTGACGTCTGGGTACGTCAACCCGGCGCGCGCTCTTCCCAATTGGGCCCGCAGGACCCCTAGCCACGGAGCGTATCCGTAGGTTTACTATGAGTGACAGCATGGGGTTGGGGTCCCGGGGACAGGAAAGTTCAGAGCGCGGTAGCGTCACCGCTGAACCAAGTATCGCGTTACCCCGGGGGGCGACCCCTGGGCCCCCGAAAGAGCTTGTACCACCTTGGAGGTGAGGGTGTCCCAGATCGCAGGCGAGCCCGCGACCCAGGACTTCGTGGAAGTCCGGCTGCCGGCTGCGGGTGCCTACCTGTCGGTGCTGCGTACGGCCACGGCCGGCCTCGCAGCCCGTTTGGACTTCACCCTCGACGAGATCGAGGACCTCCGCATCGCGGTGGACGAGGCCTGCGCGATCCTGCTCCAGCAGGCCGTGCCCGGCTCGGTGCTCAGCTGTGTCTTCCGCCTTGTGGACGACTCGCTCGAAGTCACCGTCTCCGCCCCGACGACGGACGGTCACGCCCCCGCACGCGACACCTTCGCCTGGACCGTGCTCTCGGCCCTCGCGGGCAAGGTCTCATCGGCAGTCGACGAGGACAAGACCGTTTCGATCAGCCTCTACAAACAGCGCGGCGCGGGACCCGGGCCGGCGTGAGGAACGGGGACGGGCCGGTGCGGGACGAAGAGCGCGGCACACGGGAGCTGCCGGCCGAGGGCGGCACGGGCGGAACAAGCCGTACGGCGGACGCCGGCCCCCTGGTGCCCTGCGGCGGAATCCCCGAGCAGGCTCGGCCGCATCCGGAGGACGAACCCTCGGAGGCCGGTGTGATGGACGACGGTCAACGTGAGCAGGACGGTGCCGTGCGTATTGGTGGGGTCTCCCCTGTTGCCGGGGGTTCCCCCGCTCCGACTCAGTCGAGCGTGGGGGAGGAGGCGAAAGCTCGGGGAAGGGCGACGGACCAGGCGATGAGCGAGCACGAGCGGGACGACGTGGCGGGCGCGCAAGCCGTGCAGAGTGTGCAGAGCACCCGGCACGACCCCCAGGACCGCAGCGGAGCGCGCGCGCTCTTCATCGAGCTGCGCACGTACAGGGACGGCAGCGTCGAGTACGCGGAGCTGCGCAACCGGCTGGTCCGTATGCACCTGCCGCTCGTCGAGCACCTCGCGCGCCGCTTCCGCAACCGCGGCGAGCCGCTGGACGACCTGACCCAGGTCGCCACCATCGGCCTGATCAAGTCGGTCGACCGCTTCGACCCGGAGCGCGGTGTCGAGTTCTCGACGTACGCGACCCCGACGGTCGTCGGCGAGATCAAGCGGCACTTCCGTGACAAGGGCTGGGCGGTGCGCGTCCCGCGCAGGCTCCAGGAACTGCGTCTGTCGCTGACCACGGCGACGGCGGAGCTCTCGCAGCGGCACGGCCGCTCCCCCACGGTCCACGAGCTGGCCGAGAAGCTGGGCATCTCGGAGGAGGAGGTCCTGGAGGGCCTGGAGTCGGCGAACGCCTACTCCACGCTGTCCCTGGACGTCCCGGACACGGACGACGAGTCCCCGGCGGTCGCGGACACCCTGGGCGCCTACGACGAGGCCCTGGAGGGCGTCGAGTACCGCGAGTCGCTCAAACCGCTCCTGGAGGACCTGCCGCCCCGCGAGAAGCGGATCCTGCTGCTGCGCTTCTTCGGCAACATGACGCAGTCGCAGATCGCGCAGGAGGTCGGCATCTCCCAGATGCACGTGTCCCGGCTGCTGGCCCGGACACTGGCCCAGCTGCGGGAGAAGCTCCTCGTCGAGGAGTAGGACCGGGCCGGAGGCTAGCTCTTCGGCTCTTCGGCACGACGACCGGGCCCTCGGATTCCGAGGGCCTGTGTCGTCGCCGGGTTCACCAGCAGCACCAGCGAGGCGACCGCGACCACCGCGAGCGCGATCCCGGCCGGGATGGCCACACTGTCGGCCTTGAGCAGGTTGAAGGCCACGGGCAGCGCCATGATCTGCGTGATCACGGCGGGACCCCGGCTCCAGCCGCGCCGGCCGAGCAGTCCGCGCGCGGCGAGCAGCGGCAGCAGCGCGAGCACCACCAGGGTCACGCCTCCGGTCATGGCCTGCTGCCGGTCGTCCGGGTCGCCGGTGAGCCCCAGGACGAGCATCCACACA
Organism: Streptomyces sp. STR69; assembly: GCF_024519455.1. GTDB lineage: Bacteria > Actinomycetota > Actinomycetes > Streptomycetales > Streptomycetaceae > Streptomyces. The sequence goes on from NZ_JALJRY010000001.1 coordinate 108,444, forward strand.
CCGCCGACGGCCAGCGCGAGACCCTCCAGCGCGACGAGGACCGCCGCGTAGGTCAGCCGGCGCGGACGGGGTCCGTCGGGGCCGTCGGTCTCCGGGGCGGGGGTCTGCTCAGCGCTCACCCCAGAAGGGTAGCCCTCGGAAAACGGCCCCAGGTGTTCAGGCTCACGCCGTCTCCTCTTACCCAACCCCTACCTCGGTATGGGACGAGTACCCCTCAGTAGGTACGCTGCAACTCATGCGTGCACTTCTCGTGGTCAATCCGGCGGCAACCACCACAAGCGCACGTACGCGCGACGTCCTGCTCCACGCGCTCGCCAGCGAGATGAAGCTGGAGGCCGTCACCACGGAGTACCGGGGCCATGCGCGCGACCTCGCCCGGCAGGCGGCGGAGAGCGGGAACGTCGACCTGGTGGTGGCCCTCGGCGGCGACGGCACCGTCAACGAGGTCGTCAACGGCCTGCTGCACACCGGCCCCGACCCGGAGCGCCTGCCCGGCCTCGCGGTGGTCCCCGGCGGCTCCACCAACGTCTTCGCCCGCGCCCTGGGCCTGCCCAACGACGCCGTGGAGGCCACCGGCGCCATCCTCGACGCCCTGCGCGAGGGCAGTGAGCGCACGGTCGGGCTCGGGCTGACCTCCGGCACACCCGGTACCGAGGACGAGTCCGTGCCGTCGCGCTGGTTCACCTTCAACGCCGGGCTCGGGTTCGACGCGGGGGTGGTCGGACGGGTCGAACAGCAGCGGGAACAGGGCAAGAAGTCCACGCACGCGCTGTACGTGCGCCAGGTGGTCCGGCAGTTCCTCGGGGAGCAGCACCGCCGGCACGGGACGATCACGCTGGAGCAGCCCGGGGAGGATCCGGTCACGGATCTCGTGGTGGCCATAGTCTCGAACACCTCGCCCTGGACGTATCTCGGCAATCGCCCGATGTACACGTCACCTAAGGCGTCGTTCGATAAAGGCCTCGACGTACTCGGTCTCACCCGTCTGTCCAGCGCCGCGGTTGCCCGGTATGGCACCCAGTTGCTCACTTCGTCCCCCGAACGCGGACCCCATGGCAAGCACGCTGCGGCTCTGCACGACCTGAGCGAGTTCACCTTGCATTCGAAGGCCCCGTTGCCCCTCCAGATGGACGGCGACCACCTCGGACTGCGTACGAGCGTGACGTTCACAGGCGTACGCCGTGCACTGCGTGTGATTGTGTGAGCAGAAAGGGCTGAAGTCCTTTCACTCGAACGTTTAGACCAGGATCCACCCCATGGAAGTACGGCTGTGACCTAGTCGACACCGAGGAATCAAAAAAAACTTTCCAGAAGGGGTTGTATCCGCCGCTGAGGTTTGCGAGTCTCTACGTGGCGATCGAGACGGCCCGCAACACCGGCCTCCACGGATCACCGGAACCCCTCTTCAATCCACAGGACCCCGCCAGTGAACCTGGCGTACGGCCCTTCACTTGTTGAGGGATTCGTGAAAGCGTTCACATTCACAAGCAACCCGCACGTAATACCAAGGAGAGGTAGCAGCCATGGACTGGCGTCACAACGCCGTTTGCCGCGAGGAAGACCCCGAGCTCTTCTTCCCCATCGGCAACACCGGTCCTGCGCTGCTGCAGATCGAGGAAGCCAAGGCCGTCTGCCGTCGCTGCCCCGTTATGGATCAGTGTCTGCAGTGGGCGCTCGAGTCCGGCCAGGACTCCGGCGTCTGGGGTGGTCTCAGCGAGGACGAGCGCCGCGCCATGAAGCGCCGCGCCGCTCGCAACCGGGCCCGTCAGGCCTCCGCCTGACATCCACCCTGCTAACAGCCTGAGCTTGGCGGCGCGTACAGCGAGTACGCATCTCCCGCCCCCGAGCCGCAGCGCGCAGTACCCCCGATGCTCCCCCACTTCTCGACTTCGCTCGAACCGGGGGGACCCCCATCGCAACGAGCGAGCAGCCCCGGATCAGTTGATGATCCGGGGCTCTTTGCTGTCCCCGAAGCTGTCTCCGAACACCCCGTCCCCGTACGTCACTTGTGCGCCTGCACCGGCACATCCAGGATCACCCGGGTCCCCCGCTCCGGCCCCGGCACCATGTCGAACGTGCCACCCAACTCGCCCTCCACCAGGGTCCGTACGATCTGCAGGCCCAGGTTGCCCGAGGTGTGCGGGTCGAATCCCTCGGGGAGTCCCACGCCGTCGTCCTGGACCGTGACGAGAAGGCGGGCGTCCTTCGAGGTGCCGCCCCGGACCGCCGACACCTCCACCGTGCCGGTCTCGCCCTCGCGGAAGCCGTGCTCCAGGGCGTTCTGCAGGATCTCGGTGAGCACCATGGAGAGCGGGGTGGCGACCTCGGCATCCAGTATTCCGAAGCGACCGCTGCGCCGGCCCGTGACCTTGCCCGGCGAGATCTCGGCGACCATCGCGAGCACCCGGTCGGCGATCTCGTCGAACTCCACGCGCTCGTCCAGGTTCTGGGACAGCGTCTCGTGCACGATCGCGATCGAACCGACCCGTCGTACGGCCTCCTCCAGCGCCTCCCGGCCGCGCTCGGAGTCGATCCGGCGGGCCTGCAGACGCAACAGGGCGGCAACCGTCTGGAGGTTGTTCTTCACCCGGTGGTGGATCTCCCGGATGGTCGCGTCCTTGGTGATCAACTCCCGCTCTCGGCGCCGCAGTTCGGTGACGTCCCGGAGCAGCACCAGTGAACCGATGCGGGTGCCCTTGGGTTTGAGGGGGATCGCCCGGAACTGGATCACACCGTCACGCGCCTCGATCTCGAACTCGCGCGGCGCCCAGCCGCTGGCGACCTTGGCGAGCGCCTCGTCCACCGGGCCCCGGGTGGGGGCGAGTTCGGCGGTGGTCACGCCCAGGTGCTGGCCGACGAGGTCGGTGGCGAGACCCATCCGGTGGTAGGCGGACAGCGCGTTGGGCGAGGCGTACTGCACGATGCCGTCGCCGTCGAGCCGGATCAGTCCGTCGCCGACGCGCGGCGAGGCGTCCATGTCGACCAGTTGGTTCGGGAACGGGAAGGAACCGGCCGCGATCATCTGCGCCAGGTCCGACGCGCTCTGCAGATAGGTGAGTTCGAGGCGGCTCGGGGTGCGCACGGTGAGCAGATTGGTGTTGCGGGCGATGACTCCCAGGACGCGCCCGTCCCGTCGTACCGGAATCGACTCGACGCGGACAGGGACCTCTTCGCGCCACTCCGGGTCGCCCTCGCGCACGATCCGGCCCTCGTCCAGGGCAGCGTCCAGCATGGGGCGCCGGCCGCGCGGGACGAGGTGGCCGACCATGTCGTCCTGGTACGAGGTGGGGCCGGTGTTCGGCCGCATCTGGGCGACGGAGACATAGCGGGTGCCGTCGCGCGTGGGGACCCACAGGACCAGGTCGGCGAAGGAGAGGTCGGAGAGCAGCTGCCACTCCGAGACCAGCAGGTGGAGCCACTCGAGGTCGGAGTCGTCGAGTGCGGTGTGCTGGCGTACGAGTTCGTTCATGGAGGGCACGTCTGCGAGCGTACCCGCCGGTCTGTACCTGTCCTAAAAACACCCGCGGGCCGCGGCGCCTGAGAGGGACCCTCAGCCCTCTCGGCACCGCAGCCCGGAGCAGCAACGGCCACGGGGTGTGCGGTCCCGATCGGCCGATGGATGAGGACCCGGGGCAGTCAGGGCAGAGAGCTCCGGTTCCTCGGTCCGCCTTCCTGTGCGGGGAAGACGGAGGCTTACGCCGTAACACATTGTGGACTAGACCACATTCGGTGTCCATGCCTTGAAGACTTTTGGAAAGCCTAACCGTGTCGGGTCCTGTGCGGGACTGATTGGTCATGGGAATTTCCATGGCCGGTACATGGGCGCTCAGCGCGTCTCCGTCACCTTGGCCAGCGCGCGGGGCGCGTCCGGGTCCTGACCTCGGGCGATGGTGACCTCGTAGGCGAGGAGCTGGAGCGGGAGGATCTCCAGGATGGGCTGCAGTTCCTCGGGGACGCCCTCGACGGGCAGGACGAAACCGGCCGAGGCCTGTTCGACCTGGCCGGCCGGGCCGATGACGACGAGGTCGGCACCCCGGCCGCGCAGCCGGTCGAGCACGGGCTGGAGGGCGGCGCCGCCCTTGCCGTCGGTCACGACCGCGATGACCGGGGAGACGTTGTCGACCATGGCGAGCGGGCCGTGCAGGAGGTCGGCGCCGGAGTAGGCGAGGGCGGGGATGTAGCTGGTCTCCATCAGTTTGAGAGCGGCTTCCTTGGCGGTGGGATAGCCGTAGCCGCGCGAGGTGATGACCATGCGCTCGGCGAAGCGGTAGCGGGAGGCGAGGGTGCGGACCTCGTCCTGCCGGGCCAGCAGTTGCTCGGCGAGGTCGGGCAGCACCTTGGCCGCGGCGCCGTCGCCGCCGCGCAGGCCCTCGACGAAGAGATAGAGCGCGAGAAGGGAGGCCGTGTACGTCTTGGTCGCGGGGAGGGCCTTCTCCGGGCCGGCCATGATGTCGATGTGGTACTCGGAGACGGCGGCCAGCGGCGAGTCCGGGTTGTTGGTCACCGCGACGGTGATCGCGCCGGCCTCGCGGGCGGCGCGGGTCGAGGCCACCAGGTCCGGGGAGCCGCCGGACTGGCTGACGGTGACGACGAGGACGTCGGTCAGATCGGGGCGGGCGCCGTAGGCCGTGGTGGTCGACATCGAGGTGAGTCCGCAGGGCAGGCCGAGGCGGATCTCCAGGAGGTACTTGGCGTACAGGGCGGCGTTGTCGGAGGTGCCGCGGGCGGTGAGCAGCACGAAACGGGGCTTGCGGGCGGCCACGTCCTGGGCCACCTGCCGGATGCGCGGGGCGCCCTCCTCCAGGATGCGGCGCAGGACGGCCGGCTGTTCGGCCGTTTCGCGGGCCATGATCCGGCCCGGTACGTCGTTCTCGGGGGTCGGTGTCGTGGCGGTCATGCGGGTCCTCCGGAGGTGCGCGGGGAAGGGCGAGGGCGGTCCGTCGGGTCCATTTCACTCCCTCTTCCACGAGGCCGCCCGCGCGGGGTGGTGGGACGGGGATCACCTGGGCGGCCGGACCCGATTCTGTTAGATTGAGCCTCGATTGGTCTAAACCACATGGCTCACTTCAGAACGGCAGGCCCAGCGTGGAAGTTGTCATCGTTCCGGACGCCAAGTCGGGCGGCGAGCTCATCGCCGAGGCCATGGCACAGCTGCTCCGGCGCAAGCCGGACGCCCTGCTGGGCGTGGCCACCGGCTCGACGCCACTGCCCATCTACGAAGCGCTGGCGGCCAAGGTCCGCGCCGGCGCCGTGGACACCTCGCGGGCGCGGATCGCCCAGCTCGACGAGTACGTGGGGCTGCCCGCCGAGCACCCGGAGTCGTACCGCTCGGTGCTGCGCCGTGAGGTGCTGGAGCCGCTCGGGGTCGGGATGGACTCGTTCATCGGGCCGGACGGAACGGCCGAGGACGTACAGGCGGCGTGCGAGGCGTACGACCGGGCGCTGGGCGAGGCCGGCGGGGTCGACCTGCAGATACTGGGCATCGGGACCGACGGGCACATCGGGTTCAACGAGCCGTGCTCGTCGCTGGCCTCGCGGACCCGGATCAAGACGCTGACCGAGCAGACGCGGGTGGACAACGCGCGTTTCTTCGACGGTGACATGAGTCAGGTCCCGCACCACGTCATCACGCAGGGCATCGGCACCATCCTGGAAGCGCGGCACCTGGTGCTGCTGGCGACCGGCGAGGGCAAGGCGGACGCGGTCGCCGCGACCGTGGAGGGGCCGGTCGCCGCGGTGTGCCCGGCGTCGGCGCTGCAGTTGCACCGGCATGCGACGGTCGTGGTGGACGAGGGGGCCGCGTCCAAGCTGAAGCTCGCGGACTATTTCCGGCACACGTTCGTCAACAAGCCCGACTGGCAGGGGATCTGAGACGCGGAACTTGAGGCGCGGGTTCCTCGCGCGTACGTACCGGTGCCGGGCTCCCTCGTGGAGGGCCCGGCACCGGCGTATCACCTGAGGTCACTCCCCCGCGACGACCTCCGCCGCCGCACGGCCGCAGACTCGGGCCGCGCCGTGCGTCGCGATGTGGAGGGCGCCTCGGGGCGGGGCCTGCGGTACCCCCATCTCGACCACGACGGTGTCGGGCCGGGCCGCCAGCACGGTGTCGAGGGCAGCGGCCATCCACGGATGCCGGTGCTCGTCCCGCACCACGAGCACGACCCGCCGCGCCCCCGCCGCCTCCAGCACCGCGTCCCCCGCGGCCTCCCCGGCGAAGCTCCCTGTCTCGGTACCGGGCAGCAGCCGGGTCAGCTCCACACCCACGCCCCAGGGCGTCTCGTCGCCGACGGCGATGTTGGCGACGGGGGCGAGGAGAGCGACGTAGGGCGGTTCGGTGAGGGGGGTGAAGCCTTCGGCACCGGTGACCGTGAGGGCGCGGCGGGCGGCGACGAGACCGATGTCGACGCGCGTCACGTCCGCTGCGGGAGCGACACCGTCGTCCGAAGCGGAGGCCGATGCCGAGGCCGCCCAGCGGGCCAACCCCCGTACCCGTTCCGCCGCTTCGGCCAGGCGTTCCTCCGGGAGTTCGCCCGCGCGGACCGCCCTCACCAGCGCGTCTCGCAGGCGTCGTATCGTCTCGTCGTCCGCGAGGCCGCCGCCCACGCAGATCGCGTCGGCGCCTGCGGCTATCGCGAGAACGCTGCCGCGTTCGATGCCGTAGGTGGCGGCGATGGCCTGCATCTCCATGCCGTCGGTGACGATGAGGCCGTCGTAGCCGAGTTCGCCGCGGAGGAGGTCGGTCAGGACGCGGAGGGAGAGGGTGGCCGGGTGGTCCGGGTCCAGGGTCGGGACCAGGATGTGGGCGCTCATCACCGCGCGGGTGCCGGCGGCGATGGCCGCGCGGAACGGGAGGAGTTCGCGTCGCTCCAGGACGGAGGGGTCCGCGTCGATGCGTGGCAGCGCGTGGTGGGAGTCGACCGCCGTGTCGCCGTGGCCCGGGAAGTGCTTGGTGCAGGCGGCGACGCCCGCGGCCTGGAGGCCGGTGACGTAGGCGGCGGTGTGGCGGGCGACCAGTTCGGGGTCGGCGCCGAAGGAGCGGACGCCGATGACCGGGTTGGAGGGGTTGGAGTTCACGTCGGCGGACGGGGCCCAGTTGAGGTTCACGCCGCATTCCGCGAGGCGGCGGCCCAGTTCGTACGCCACCTCCCTCGTCAGGTCCACGTCGTCGACCGCACCGAGTGCGTGGTTGCCGGGGAAGGAGGAGCCCGTGCGCACCTCAAGGCGTGTGACGTCGCCGCCCTCCTCGTCGATCGCGACCAGCACGTCGTCCCGTTCGGCCCTCAACTGGGCGGTCAGGGAGGACAGTTGCTCGGGTGACGCGATGTTGCGGCCGAACAGGCCCACCGAGGCCAGGCCTTCGCCGAGGCGCCTCAGCAGCCAGTCGGGGGCCGTGGTGCCGGGGAATCCTGGTTGCAGGACGGTGAGGGCGTCGCGCGTCAGAGTGTCTGTACCGCTGGCGAATGTCGTCATCGGTTGGCGTTATCCCTTCACAGCGCCGGCGGTCAGACCCGCGGCCATCTTGCGCTGGACGAGGAGGAAGAGGACGACGATCGGCACGGCCATCATCGTGGCGCCGGCCATCATCGGGGCGTATTCGGTGCCGTGCTTGGTGGTGAAGTTGCCGAGCCAGACGGTCGCCGTCTGGTGCTCCTGGCTGAGCAGCATCAGGGCGTACAGGTACTCGTTCCAGGCCTGGATGAAGCCGTAGACCGAGGTGGCGACCATGCCGGGGGCGAGGAGCGGGAAGACCACGCGGATGAAGGCGCCGGTGCGGGAGCAGCCGTCGACCATGGCCGCCTCCTCCAGTTCCTTCGGGATGTTGACGATGAAGCCGCGCAGGGTCCACACCGTGAACGGGAGGATGAAGGTCAGGTACGTGATGATCAGGCCGGAGAGCTTGTCGTACTGGTCGAGGTCGTTCAGCAGCAGGAAGACCGGGATGATCATCGAGACCAGCGGGACCATCTGGACCGCGAGGATGCCGACGATCACGATCTTCCGGCCGCGGAAGGCGAAGCGGGAGATGGCGAGCGCGGCCAGCAGGCCGACGACGATGCCGATCACGACGACCGACAGGGACACGATGAGGCTGCGGCCGACCGGGCCCCAGAAGTCGGCGATGTCCAGCGCCCGGCGGAAGTTGTCGAGCGTGATGCCGGTGGGCAGCAGGCTCGGGTCCGGGTCGATGGCGTCCTTGGCCGGTTTGAACGCCGTGTCGAGCATCCAGTAGAGGGGGAAGCCGACGACGACGAAGACGAGCAGGCCGACGAGGTTCCAGCCGAGCTTGGACTTCTTGCGCCCCCCGGTCGGCCTGCGGGGCGCGTCGGTCGTGAGCGCGCTCATTCGACCTCTCCGATCTGAAGCATCTGACGCATGTAGACGGCGACGACTCCTAGCAGCAGCACCACCGTGACCAGGGCTATCGCGGAACCCTGTCCGTAGTCGTTGACGACGAAGGCGCGGTCGTACGAGTAGGTGCTCAGGAGTTGGAAGTCGGGCTCGGGGTGGCCGCCGCGCATCACGAACACCTGGGGGAAGACGCCCATGTCCCAGATCACCGAGAGGGTCGTGAGCATCACGATGATCGGCTTGAGGATGGGCAGGGTGACGTACCGGAAGACGCCCCAGGCACCGGCGCCGTCGAGGCGGGCGGCCTCCTCCAGCTCCTGGGGGACCTGGGTCAGTCCGGCGCTGAGGGTGATCACCACGAAGGGCACCGCGCCCCAGACCACCAGCAGCATGATGACGAGGAGGCCCTGCGGTCCGCTGGCGAACCAGTTGTGGCCGACCATGTCGACGCCGGGGAGCTTGCTGAGCAGGGCGTTGAAGACGCCGTAGTCCGTGTCGAAGAGCCACTTGAAGACGGTGGTCGCGACGATGACCGGCATGCCCCAACTGGCCACCAGGACAATGTTGATGAGCGTCTTCAGCCAGCCGGAGACCTTCTGCTGGAGCAGGGCGAGGGCCATACCGGCGACCATCGTGAAGACGACCGAGCCGGCCGCGAAGACGATGGTGCGGACGACGACGCCCCAGAACTCGCCGTCGCCGAGGATCCCGGAGAAGTTGTCGAAGCCGATCCAGTCGGCGGGCTTGAAGCCCCACAGCTGGGACTGTCCGAAGGACTGGAAGGACAGTGTGACCAGGCGGACCAGCGGATAGCCCATGACCAGGCCGAGGATGAGCAGACAGGGGGCGAGCAGCAGCCAGGGGATCCCGGCCCCGTTCGCCGTCCGCCGTCTGCGGGGTGCGTCGGAGACGCGCGGTGGGGGCGCCTGCCGCGGCGGCGGCACCTTGGCAGGGGTGGTTGTGTCGGCACTCATCGCGCGCTCCTCAGCGGTCCCTCAGGTCGTACGGCCGTACGTGAGGCGGGGCCCTGCCCCGAGGACACCTGAGGTGTCCAACAGGGCCCCACCCTCAGGTCACTTGGTGTTGATGACCTTGTCGATCGCGGTGTCCGCGGCCTTGGCTGCGTCCTCGACCGACTGCTTGCCGGTGCCGATGTTCTGCAGCATGGTCTGCAGGACCTGCGCCTTCTCGACCTGGCCCCAGCCCGGTGCCATCGGGACGAACCAGTTGGACTCGGCCGCGGTGGCCGGGACCGCCGTCGCGGGGTCGTTCTTCAGCGTCGCGAGGTCGGTCTTGTTGTTGGGCAGGTTGCCCTTGGCCATCAGGCCCTTCTGGCCGGAGGGACCGGTGAAGGCGTTGATCCACTCGGCGGCGAGCGCCTGCGCCTTGGACTTGACCGGGACAGCCAGGTCCGAACCGCCCAGGAACACGGGCATGTTCTTGCCGGACGGGCCGGGCATCACGAAGTTGACGAGGCTGGTCTTCAGCTTGCCGCCGGTCTTGTCCGCCTTCGGGTCGGCCGCGCTCGCGCCCTCCCACGCGGCGCCGAAGATCATGGCCGCCTTGCCCTGGCCGTAGACGATGTAACGGTCGGACTCGTCCTTGGTCTTGTCGCCGTGCATGTACTTGTCGATGACGTTCTTGAACTCGGTGAGGCCCTTGATGGACTCCGGCGAGGAGAGGTTGCCCTTCCACTGGCCGCCGGACTCCGCGGCGATGGAGCCGCCGGCGTCGTAGACGAAGGACATGGCCGCGTACCAGTCACGGGTGGGCTGGTACCAGGCGCTGAACTTGTCGCCTTCCTTCTTCTGGATCTTGTCCAGGTCGGCGGTCAGCTCGGTGTACGTCTTCGGGGGCGTCTTGATGCCGACCGAAGCGGCGATGTCCGAACGCCAGTTGCCGACGCGGCCACCGGCGTAATACGGGACGCCGTAGGTCTTGCCGTCGTAGGTGACCGAGGCCTTGAGGCCGTCGAGCCAGGCGGAGGAGTTGGTGAACTTGGACGGGTCGACCGGCGCGAAGGCGCCCTTGACCATGTAGCTCAGCATCTCGGTGTTGCCCATCTCGACCACGTCGGGGGCCTTGTCGGTGGCGAGGACCGCGTCGAGCTTGGTGTTCTTGTCCGGCCAGCCGTAGTACTCATGCTTGATCGTGACGCCCGGGTGCGCCTTCTTCACGGCCGCGTCGGCTGCGGCCACCAGCTGGGGCCAGTTGTTCTGCGCGTCGACGGTGAGCCAGACGGTCAGCTCCTTGGCGTCGGCGCCGCTGTTCGAAGAGCTCTTGTCGTCGTTGCCCCCGCACGCCGCGATGGAGACCATCATGCCCGCGATACCGATCGCGGCTATCAGCTTGCGCTTCACGCCACCCTCCTCAGGGATGCCTGCCACACCTCCCGCCCATGGGCCGGGACCTGAACCAATGGTGTAGACCAGTACCGGGAGCTTGGACCAGACCACAGAGCCTGTCAAGGGTTCCCGAAACCGCCCTGACCAGCCGTTATGGGACCTACATATGCAGGAACCTTTAAGTAAGAAGGCAGCGAAAACAACCGTGCCGGAGTACTCTCCTCCACTAGACCACTTGGCCTTGTGGACTAGACCAAAAGCGACCGCGACGGTATACAGAAGGGATCACGAAGTGACCCTTGTCCGGAGCCGGAAAGGCGGAGCATGAGCACCGACGTCAGCAGTGCGGAGAACGAGGGTGGGGCTACCGTCCGCACCGCGCGTGTGCCCAAGTACTACCGGCTGAAGAAACACCTGCTGGACATGACGGAGACGTTGCCGCCCGGCACTCCGGTCCCGCCCGAACGCACCCTGGCCGCCGAGTTCGACACCTCGCGCACGACGGTCCGCCAGGCCTTGCAGGAGCTGGTCGTAGAGGGCCGTCTCGAACGCATCCAGGGCAAGGGCACGTTCGTCGCCAAGCCGAAGGTCTCGCAGGCGCTCCAACTCACCTCGTACACCGAGGACATGCGCGCCCAGGGCCTCGAACCCACCTCGCAGCTCCTGGACATCGGCTACATCACGGCCGACGACACCCTCGCCGACCTGCTCGACATCACCACCGGCGGCCGGGTCCTGCGCATCGAGCGCCTCCGCATGGCCAACGCCGAGCCGATGGCCATCGAGACCACCCACCTCAGCGCGAAGCGCTTCCCCGCCCTGCGCAGGTCCCTCGTCAAGTACACCTCCCTCTACACCGCGCTCGCCGAGGTATACGACGTCCATCTCGCCGAGGCCGAGGAGACCATCGAGACCTCGCTCGCCACCCCGCGCGAGGCCGGCCTCCTCAGCACCGACGTGGGCCTGCCCATGCTGATGCTGTCCCGCCACTCCCTCGACAAGGAGGGCAAGCCGGTGGAGTGGGTGCGGTCGGTGTACCGAGGGGACCGGTACAAGTTCGTGGCGCGACTCAAGCGCCCACAGGACTAGGGGACTTACGGAGTTACCCGGGTTGCTCTACGTTCCTCCCGTCGCCGCATGGACGGGAGGACAACCCGGTGCGTACCGCGAACGTCCGAACCATCGTCGTCTGGACCCTCGTCGCGCTCGTCGCCGCGGCGGGCTGGTCCGTGCTCGCGCTGGCGCGGGGCGAGAACGTGTCGGCCGCCTGGATGGTCGCCGCCGCGCTCGGCTCGTACGCCATCGCCTACCGCTTCTACGCGAAGTTCATCGCGTACAAGGTCCTGAAGGTCGACGCCACCCGGGCCACCCCGGCCGAACGCCTCGACAACGGCATCGACTACCACCCCACCGACCGCCGCGTCCTGCTGGGCCACCACTTCGCCGCTATCGCCGGCGCCGGCCCCCTCGTCGGACCCGTACTGGCCGCGCAGATGGGCTACTTGCCCGGCACGATCTGGATCATCGTCGGCGTGATCTTCGCGGGCGCGGTCCAGGACATGGTGGTGCTGTTCTTCTCAACCCGCCGCGACGGCAGGTCCCTTGGCCAGATGGCCCGCGAGGAGATCGGCCCCTTCGGCGGCGCGGCGGCCCTGCTCGCCACCTTCGCCATCATGATCATCCTGCTCGGGGTGCTGGCCCTGGTCGTCGTGAACGCGCTGGCCTCCTCCCCCTGGGGCACCTTCTCCATCGGCATGACCATCCCGATCGCCCTGCTGATGGGCTTCTATCTACGGGTACTTCGACCCGGCCGCGTCTCCGAGGTCTCCCTCATCGGCGTGGCCCTGCTGCTGCTCGCGCTGGTCGCGGGCCGCTGGGTGGCCGAGTCGTCCTGGGCCGGCACCTTCACCCTCGCGCCCTCGACCCTGGTGATCTGGCTGGTGGCGTACGGCTTCATCGCCTCGATCCTGCCCGTGTGGACCCTGCTCGCCCCGCGCGACTACCTCTCCACCTTCATGAAGATCGGCACCATCGCCCTGCTGGCGATCGGCGTCGTGGTCGCCCTGCCCGACCTGAGGATGCCCGCCGTCACCGACTTCGCCAAGCACGGCAACGGCCCGGTCTTCGCCGGTTCCCTCTTCCCCTTCGTCTTCATCACGATCGCCTGCGGCGCCCTGTCCGGCTTCCACTCGCTCATATCGAGCGGTACGACACCGAAGATGATCCAGAAGGAGACCCAGATCCGGATGATCGGCTACGGCTCCATGCTGATGGAGTCGTCGGTCGCGATCATGGCACTGGTCGCCGCGAGCATCATCGACCCCGGGCTGTACTTCGCGATGAACGCCCCCTCGGGCGCGATCGGCACGACCGTGCAGAACGCCTCGCAGGTGGTGACCGGTTGGGGCTATCACATCTCACCCGCCGACCTCGCGCAGGCCGCGAAGAACGTCGACGAGGCCAGCCTGCTGTCCCGCACCGGCGGTGCGCCCACCCTCGCGGTCGGTGTCTCGGAGATCTTCGCCAAGGTCACCGGCGGAAGTCTGCGCGCCTTCTGGTACCACTTCGCGATCATGTTCGAGGCGCTGTTCATCCTGACCGCGCTGGACGCGGGCACGCGGGTGGGCCGGTTCATGCTCCAGGACATGCTGGGGAACGTCTACCGCCCCTTCAAGAACGTGAGTTGGAAGCCGGGCCTGGCCCTGACGAGTGCCCTGGTCTGCGCGCTGTGGGGCTACTTCCTCTGGGTCGGCGTCCACGAACCCCTCGGCGGGATCAACCAGCTCTTCCCGATCTTCGGCATCTCCAACCAGCTGCTCGCCGCCGTCGCCCTGGCCGTCTGCACCACCCTCCTGGTGAAGTCCGGCCGCCTCAAGTGGGCCTGGATCACCGGGATTCCGCTGGCCTGGGACGCGACGGTCACCCTGACCGCGAGCTGGCAGAAGGTGTTCTCCAGCGACCCGAAGGTCGGCTTCTTCAAGCAGCGATCCGTCTTCCAGGACGCGATCGACGCGGGCAAGGTACTGCCACCCGCCAAGTCGATGGACGACATGCACACCGTAGTCACCAACTCCACGGTGGACGGGGTGCTTTCGGCCATTCTCGCGGTGCTGGTCGTGGTCGTGATCGCGGACGCCCTTCGGATCTGCGTTCGGCACGTCCGCCGCCCGGCGCTCTCCACACTGAGCGAGACGCCGTATGTCGAGTCGAAGATCGTGGCACCGGCCGGGCTGATCCCGACCCGGGAGGAGAAGGAAGAGGAGGCGGCGGCGCGTGATGTTGTGGTCGGCGTTCAGGCGGGCGACTAGCGGAGTGCGCTGGTACGTCCGCGAGTTGACCGACGAATCAGCCTACGACCGCTATGTCGCACACGTGCGCCGGGACCATCCGGACGCGGAGGTCCCGAGCCGGCGGGACTTCGAACGGATGCGGACGGACCGACAGGAGGCCGACCCGCGACAGGGTTTCCGCTGCTGCTGACCCTTGCCCGACCCCTGCTTTTGACACCGATGTCAGGCTTTCACTAAATCGACATGACGATATGCGGACGGGGTCTTTCGCTGCGGTGATTCCGTGACCTACATTGCCTGCGCGTTACACAGGCGATCAGTGAGGGGACGGCCGCGAAATGTCAGATGTGCCTGAAGTTCCGCCCGAAGTGGCCGCACCGGTGGTGACCCCGGTCCGCGTCGCCATCGCGGTCTGCCTGCTGGCGCCCTTCGTGGCGCTGCTCTGGGTCGGCTCCTACGCCAAGACGGATCCCGCGTTCATCGGCATCCCGTTCTTCTACTGGTACCAGATGCTCTGGGTGCTGATCTCGACGGCGCTGACGATGACCGCCTACAAGCTCTGGCAGCGCGACCAGCTCGCCCGCCACGGAGGTAACCGGTGAACGACGGCGTGAACGGCGTCGCTCTCGGCGTCTTCATCTTCTTCTTCCTGGCCGTCACGGTCCTGGGCTTCCTGGCCGCACGCTGGCGCCGGGCCGACAACGAGCACAGCCTCGACGAATGGGGCCTGGGCGGACGGTCGTTCGGCACCTGGGTCACCTGGTTCCTGCTCGGCGGCGACCTCTACACGGCATATACGTTCGTGGCGGTCCCGGCGGCGGTCTACGCGGCGGGCGCGGCCGGTTTCTTCGCGGTGCCGTACACGATCCTGGTGTACCCCCTGATCTTCACGTTCCTGCCCCGCCTCTGGTCGGTGTCGCACAAGCACGGATACGTGACGACGTCCGACTTCGTGCGCGGACGCTACGGCTCCAAGAGCCTCTCGCTGGCGGTGGCGATCACCGGCATCCTCGCGACCATGCCGTACATCGCACTCCAACTGGTCGGCATCCAGGCAGTCTTGGACGTCATGGGCGTGGGCGGCAGCGCCGACTCCAACTGGTTCGTGAAGGACCTGCCACTGCTGATCGCGTTCGCCGTACTGGCCGCGTACACCTACTCGTCAGGCCTCCGCGCGCCGGCGCTGATCGCGTTCGTGAAGGACGGGCTGATCTACATCGTGATCACGGTGGCGATCATCTACATCCCGATCAAGCTCGGCGGCTTCCACGACATCTTCAGCGCGGCGGGCGCCAAGTTCAAGGCGGCCGGGGCCGGCGGACTCGTACCCGCCCCGGCCGGCCAATGGACGTACGCCACACTGGCGTTGGGCTCGGCACTGGCCCTCTTCATGTACCCCCACTCGATCACCGCGACCCTCTCCTCCAAGAGCCGCAACGTGATCCGCCGCAACACCACGATCCTGCCCCTGTATTCACTGATGCTGGGCCTGCTCGCGCTGCTCGGCTTCATGGCGATCGCGGCGGGCGTCAAGGTCACCAACGGCCAACTGGCCATCCCGCAGCTCTTCGAGAACATGTTCCCGGACTGGTTCGCGGGCGTGGCCTTCGCGGCGATCGGCATCGGAGCGCTCGTCCCCGCGGCCATCATGTCCATCGCGGCGGCGAACCTCTTCACCCGCAACATCTACAAGGACTTCATCAGGCCGGACGCGACCCCGGCCCAGGAGACCAAGGTCTCCAAGATCGTCTCGCTCCTGGTGAAGGTCGGCGCCCTGGCCTTCGTCCTGACGATGGACAAAACAGTCGCCATCAACTTCCAACTCCTGGGCGGCATCTGGATCCTCCAGACCTTCCCGTCCCTGGTGGGCGGCCTCTTCACCCGCTGGTTCCACCGCTGGGCCCTCCTGACCGGCTGGGCGGTGGGCATGCTCTACGGCACCCTCGCGGCCTACGGGGTGGCCTCGCCGACCCAGGACCACTTCGGCGGCTCGTCCAAGGAGATTCCCGGCATCGGTGAGATCGGCTACATCGGCCTGACGGCGTTCGTCCTGAATGTCGTCGTGACGGTGGTGCTGACGTTCGCATTGAAGGCGCTGAAGGCACCAGAGGGCGTAGACGAGACAAGCCCGGCCGACTACACGGCGGACGCGGGCGACCCGGGGGTAAAGGAAGAGCTCCCTGTGATCGCCAGTCACTGATCCCACCTAAGGGGCGCGGGGCTGTATCAATTTGCGGCTCCGCCGCGTGGGCGCGACCAGCCACGACGAACCCGCAGCGGGCCACCGAGAGCACCCCCCTCGGTGGCCCGTTCTTCGTACACACTCACCCGCATGGACATCCTCATCCGGCGAGCGATCCCCACCGAATACGACGACCTCGGCGAGATCACAGCCCAGGCCTACCTCCAGGACGGCCTCCTCGACTTCGGCGAAAGCGACGAATACCTGGGCGAGTTGAGAGCCGTAGCGAAACGAGCAGCCGCAGCCGACGTACTCGTAGCCGTGGACGGAGTCCACCTCCTCGGCGGAGTGACCTTCGTCCCGTCCGGCGGCCCCATGGCCGACATCGCACAACCCGGCGAAGCCGAGATCCGGATGCTCGCGGTCGCCCGCGACGCCCGCGGCAAGGGTGCCGGCGAGGCCCTGGTCCGCGCCTGCGTCGACCGCGCCCGGGCCACGGCGGGCTGCACAGCCGTAGTCCTGTCGACCCAGCGCACCATGCGTGCCGCCCACCGCATCTACGAACGCCTCGGTTTCACCCGCACCCCGGAGCGCGACTGGAATCCCCTGCCGGAGCTCGACGACATCACTCTCCTCACCTATGAGTTGACGCTCTGAAACAGCCGCGACACAACATCTGGGGGTGCCACGACAGCCCGGCACAAGATGTATGCTCATGCTCGCTGTCGCCGCAGGGGAATCCGGTGCGAATCCGGAACTGTCCCGCAACGGTGTACTTGCGTGCATATGCACGCCTGGTCAGTCCGAGGACCTGCCGACGGCGCGCCCGGCCACCCGGTCAGGGCGCATGACGTCCGGGCCTCGTGGAGTGGGCCGGTGGACGCGACGCCCCGTGCGCTCGTGAGCTGCCGTCTGCCCTCCGCAAGGCCCCGTGCCGAGCGAGGGAGAGCCCCACCGTGACCATCGCGCCAGCAGAGCCGGCATCAGCGACCCAGGCGAACGAGGCGATCGCGACCGGAACCGACATGCCGGGAACCGCCGTTCCCGGAGCCGACGGTCCCGGCGCCGCGATCCTGCGGACCCTGACCGAGCTGACCGCCGACCTTCCCGACGCCGACCCCGGCCGGGTCGCCGCCGCCACGCTGCGCGGCCGGTCCGCGCACGCGGACGAGACGGAACTGCGCGAACTGGCCACGGAGGCCGCCGCCGGCCTCATCTCCGAGGACCCCGTCTACTCCCGCCTCGCCGCCCGGCTGCTGACGATCAGCATCGCCGCCGAGGCCGCCTCCCAGGGCGTCACGACGTTCACCGAGTCCGTCGCCGTGGGCCACCGCGAGGGCCTCGTCGCGGACCGCACCGCCGAGTTCGTGACGCTGCACGCGAGCCGCCTCGACGCGCTGATCGACACGGAAGGCGACGACCGCTTCGGCTACTTCGGCCTGCGTACCCTCCACAGCCGCTACCTCCTCCGGCACCCGATCACCCGCAAGGTCATCGAGACGCCCCAGCACTTCATGCTGCGCGTGGCCGCCGGTCTCGCAGAGGACGACTCGACCCGCGCCCTGGACGAAGTAGCCGCGCTCTACCGCCTGATGAGCCGCCTGGACTACCTCCCCTCCTCCCCCACGCTCTTCAACTCCGGTACCCGCCACCCCCAGATGTCGTCCTGCTACCTCCTCGACTCCCCGCTGGACGAGCTGGACTCCATCTACGACCGCTACCACCAGGTCGCCCGCCTCTCCAAGCACGCCGGTGGCATCGGTCTTTCGTACTCCCGTATCCGCAGCCGCGGTTCGCTGATCCGCGGCACGAACGGGCACTCCAACGGCATCGTCCCGTTCCTGAAGACGCTGGACGCCTCGGTCGCCGCGGTGAACCAGGGCGGCCGGCGCAAGGGTGCCGCCGCGGTCTACCTGGAGACCTGGCACTCCGACATCGAGGAGTTCCTGGAGCTGCGGGACAACACCGGTGAGGACGCCCGCCGTACGCACAACCTGAACCTGGCGCACTGGATCCCGGACGAGTTCATGCGCCGGGTGAACGAGGACGGCACCTGGTCGCTCTTCTCCCCCGCCGACGTGCCCGAGCTGGTCGACCTCTGGGGCGACGAGTTCGACGCGGCCTACCGCAAGGCGGAGGCGGCGGGACTCGCCAAGAAGACCATCCCGGCCCGTGACCTCTACGGCCGCATGATGCGCACCCTCGCGCAGACCGGCAACGGCTGGATGACCTTCAAGGACGCGGCCAACCGCACCGCCAACCAGACCGCCGAGCCGGGCCACACGGTCCACTCCTCCAACCTCTGCACGGAGATCCTGGAGGTCACGGACGACGGCGAGACGGCGGTCTGCAACCTGGGTTCGGTGAACCTCGGCGCGTTCGTCACCAATGGTGAGCTGGACTGGGAGCGGCTGGACGAGACCGTCCGCACCGCCGTCACCTTCCTCGACCGGGTCGTGGACATCAACTTCTACCCGACCGAGCAGGCGGGCCGCTCCAACGCCCGCTGGCGCCCGGTGGGCCTCGGCGCGATGGGCCTCCAGGACGTCTTCTTCAAACTCCGCGTCCCCTTCGACTCCCCCCAGGCGCAGGCGCTTTCGACCCGGATCGCGGAGCGCATCATGCTCGCCGCGTACGAGGCCTCCGCCGACCTCGCCGAGCGCAACGGCCCGCTCCCGGCCTGGGAGAAGACCCGTACGGCCCGGGGCGTTCTGCACCCCGACCACTACGGCGTGGAACTCACCTGGCCGGAGCGCTGGGCCGCGCTGCGGGAACGTATCGCCCAAGTCGGTATGCGCAACAGCCTGTTGCTGGCCATCGCGCCCACCGCCACCATCGCGTCCATCGCGGGCGTGTACGAGTGCATCGAGCCGCAGGTCTCCAACCTCTTCAAGCGCGAGACGCTGTCCGGTGAGTTCCTCCAGGTCAACTCGTACCTGGTGAACGAGCTGAAGCAGCTCGGCGTGTGGGACGCCCGCACCCGTGAGGCGCTGCGCGACGCCAACGGCTCGGTGCAGGCGTTCACTTGGATCCCGGCCGAGGTCCGTGCCCTGTACCGCACGGCCTGGGAGATCCCGCAGCGCGGCCTGATCGACATGGCCGCCGCCCGCACCCCGTTCCTGGACCAGTCCCAGTCCCTGAACCTGTTCCTGGAGACGCCGACGATCGGCAAGCTCTCCTCGATGTACGCGTACGCCTGGAAGCAGGGCCTGAAGACGACCTACTACCTGCGCTCCCGCCCGGCGACCCGCATCGCCCGCGCCGCCCAGGCCCAACCCACCGTCCCCGTACAGCAGTTGACGCCCGACGAAGACGCGGTCGCCTGCTCCCTGGAAAACCCCGAGTCCTGCGAGGCCTGCCAGTAATGACCACCGAAGCCAAGAACCTTCTCGACCCGGGCTTCGAGCTGACCCTCCGCCCCATGCGCTACCCGGACTTCTACGAGCGCTACCGGGACGCGATCAAGAACACCTGGACCGTCGAGGAGGTCGACCTCCACTCGGACGTCGCCGACCTCGCGAAGCTCACCCCGGGCGAGCAGCACATGATCGGCCGGCTGGTCGCGTTCTTCGCGACGGGTGACTCGATCGTGGCGAACAACCTCGTGCTGACGCTGTACAAGCACATCAACTCCCCCGAGGCACGGCTCTACTTGAGCCGCCAGCTCTTCGAGGAGGCCGTGCACGTCCAGTTCTACCTGACGCTCCTCGACACCTATCTCCCGGACCCGGAGGACAGGGCCGCCGCCTTCGACGCGGTGGAGAACATCCCCTCGATCCGCGAGAAGGCCGAGTTCTGCTTCAAGTGGATCAACGAGGTCGAGAAGCTGGACAGCCTCCAGACCCAGGCGGACCGCCGCCGCTTCCTCCTCAACCTGATCTGCTTCGCCGCGTGCATCGAGGGGCTGTTCTTCTACGGCGCGTTCGCGTACGTCTACTGGTTCCGCAGCCGGGGTCTCCTGCACGGTCTGGCCACCGGCACCAACTGGGTGTTCCGCGACGAGACCATGCACATGAGCTTCGCGTTCGAGGTCGTCGACACCGTCCGCAAGGAGGAGCCGGAGCTCTTCGACGACCAACTCCAGCAGCAGGTGACGGACATGCTGAAGGAGGCCGTCGAGGCGGAGCTGCAGTTCGGGCGCGACCTGTGCGGTGAGGGTCTGCCGGGCATGAACACCGACTCGATGCGCCAGTACCTGGAGTGCGTCGCCGACCAGCGCCTCCAGCGGCTGGGGTTCGCCCCGGTGTACGGCTCCGAAAACCCCTTCTCCTTCATGGAGTTGCAGGGCGTGCAGGAGCTGACCAACTTCTTCGAGCGCCGCCCGTCGGCGTACCAGGTGGCGGTGGAGGGCACGGTCGACCTCGACGAGGACTTCTAGCCCCCGCCCCGGACACCCTTTATCTGCCTCTTACTTCGCGGACGGCCCATGGAGCTTCCATGGGCCGTCCATGGAGTTTCTATGGAGCGGCAAAGTTCATGTGGTGCGTCTGTTCGCGGTCGCGCCACCCCGGTTACGTTCTGCCCGTCCTGTCCATGTCATGCACATCGGCATCACAGAACGCTCCAAGTGTCATGCCCATGACGACGTTCAACGCCGCCGCTACGCGCGTCACAGGCCTGCCACCACGCCGAGGAACCCCACTCCAATCGACTCGACGGAGGCAGTACCCCCATGCGTGAGAAGCCCAGACGAAGCCTGCGAAGACTACTGACCGCCGCCATACCCGCCCTCACCCTGAGCGTCTTCGGCCTGGTGGCCGCGACACCCGCCGGTGCGCAGACGGTCCCCCACGCCACCGCCCAGTCCGCCCAGGTCTCCAAGGTCACCCAGAACGCCAAGGCCCTGACCGCCCCCGCCGCCCAGGCCGTCCACTCCACCGGCAAGGCCGGGCAGAAGGTGCCGACCGAGCACCTGTGCGCGACCGCGGCCCCCGGTTCCGCGGCCTGCTTCGCCCAGCGGCGCACCGACATCAAGCAGCAGCTGGCCTCCACCGTGCACGCGGACGCCGCCGCCGCGGTGTCCGGGCTGAGCCCGGCCAACCTGCACAGCGCGTACGCGCTTCCCTCGACCGGCGGTTCCGGCCTGACGGTCGCGGTGGTCGACGCGTACAACGACCCCAACGCGGCCTCGGACCTGGCCACTTACCGCTCCAACTTCGGCCTGTCGGCCTGCACGGTGGCCAGCGGCTGCTTCAAGCAGGTCAGCCAGACCGGCTCGACCACGTCCCTGCCGACCAACGACACCGGCTGGGCGGGCGAGGAAGCGCTCGACATCGACATGGTCAGCGCGGTCTGCCCGAACTGCAACATCATTCTGGTCGAGGCCAGTTCGGCGACCGACTCGGACCTCGGCACCGCCGAGAACGAGGCCGTCGCCCTGGGCGCGAAGTTCGTCTCCAACAGCTGGGGCGGCTCCGAGTCCTCCTCGCAGACCAGCGAGGACACCTCGTACTTCAAGCACCCGGGTGTCGCGATCACCGTCTCCTCCGGTGACGAGGCCTACGGTGCCGAGTACCCGGCAACGTCCCAGTACGTGACGGCAGTTGGCGGCACCGCGCTGTCCACGTCGTCCAACACCCGCGGCTGGACCGAGTCCGTGTGGAAGACCAGCAGCACCGAGGGCGGCGGCTCCGGCTGCTCCGCCTACGACGCGAAGCCGAGCTGGCAGACCGACACGGGCTGCACCAAGCGCATGGAGGCCGACGTCTCCGCCGTCGCCGACCCCGCCACCGGCGTGGCCGTCTACGACACCTACGGCGGCTCCGGCTGGGCGGTCTACGGCGGCACCAGCGCCTCGTCCCCGATCATCGCGGGCGTCTACGCGCTGGCCGGCACCCCCGGCTCCAGTGACTACCCGGCGAAGTACCCCTACTCCCACACCAGCAACCTGTACGACGTCACCAGCGGCAACAACGGCACCTGCTCGACCTCGTACTTCTGCACCGCGGGCACCGGCTACGACGGCCCGACCGGCTGGGGCACCCCCGACGGCACCGCCGCCTTCACCGCCGGCACCACGACCGGCAACACGGTGACCGTCACCAACCCGGGCAGCCAGTCCACCGCGACCGGCTCCACGGCCAGCCTGCAGATCTCGGCCACGGACAGCGCGAGCGCGACCCTCACCTACAGCGCGAGCGGGCTGCCGACCGGCCTGTCGATCAGCAGCTCGACCGGACTGATCTCCGGCACCGCGTCCACCGCCGGCACCTACGCCGTGACGGTGACCGCGACCGACTCCACCGGCGCCTCCGGCTCGGCCTCCTTCACCTGGACGGTCAGCACCTCCGGCGGCGGCTCCTGCACCTCGACGCAGCTGTTGGGCAACGCGGGCTTCGAGTCGGGCAACACGACCTGGACCGCGAGCAGCGGGGTCATCACGAACGACACCGGTGAGGCGGCCCGCACCGGTTCGTACAAGGCCTGGCTCGACGGCTACGGCTCGACCCACACCGACACGCTGTCCCAGTCGGTGACGGTCCCGAGCGGCTGCACGGGCACGACCTTCACCTTCTACCTGCACGTCGACACCGCGGAGACCAGCACCAGCACGGCGTACGACAAGCTGACGGTCACCGCCGGATCGACCACCCTGGCCACCTACTCCAACCTCAACGCGGCCACCGGGTACGTCGCGAAGTCCTTCAGCCTGTCGGCCTTCGCCGGTACCACCGTCACCCTGAAGTTCAGCGGAGTCGAGGACTCCTCGCTCCAGACCAGCTTCGTCGTCGACGACACCGCCGTCACGACCAGCTGACCTCCTCATGAGCTGAGCCCCGGCCGTCTCGCAGCGGCCGGGGCTCTGTCATGCCCGAGGGTGTCATGTCCACGAATACTTCACTTCTCACGGCGGATCCGGATGCGTCCGTGACACGTCAAAGGGGCAAGGAGGCCCCCCCATGCGCCGATCCATCCTCGCTCCGTCCCTCGCCGTCGCCACCCTGGCACTGGCCCTCACGGGCTGCGGCGGCACGAAGTCCGACAGCGGCAGCAGCAGTGTGTCGCCGTCCCAGTCCCCCACACCCGGCAAGAGCAAGTCGGCCTGCACCGCGAAGGAGACCCTCGCCGCCACCGACAGCAACGGCACGTTCTGTCTGACCACCGGCAGCACGGTCCGGATCCTGCTGGACGGGACGGCGTCCCGGCCGTGGGCGCAGGTCAAGACCGCCGGCAGCGGCCTGGAGGCCACCAACAGCGGGATCCTGATCCGGCCCGGGGACGCGAGCAACGCGTTCAAGGCGGTCTCGGCCGGGACCGTGAAGCTCACGTCGTCCCGGCCGCTGTGTGCGACCGCCCCGCACAAGATCTCGTGCAAGGGCATTCAGGAGTGGTCGGTCACCGTCGTGGTGTCGAAGTCATGATCCGGTGGGCGGTCCGGATCTGACGGTCGATGCGCCGGTCGTGCGCGATGCCGAGCAGCGACGGGAAGGTCACGGCGACGAGGACACCGAGGACGGTCAGAAGGGCGATGAGGTTGTCCATGGCTGCGTTCATAGACACCAGTGTCGCGGCTTACACTCCTTACCGTGAGTGGCAGAACTGCCGTACACCCTCGATTTACTGCCACATCGGGCGCACACTGGCAGCATGCTGAGAAACGTGGCCGTGGTCCTGCTCGACGGAGTCCATCCCTTCGAACTCGGCGTCGTCTGCGAGGTGTTCGGCCTCGACCGCAGCGACGAGGGCCTGCCGGTCTACGACTTCGCGGTCGCCTCGGCCGAGGGGCCGACGCTCACCACCCACGCGGGCTTCTCGCTGGCGGTCCAGCACGGCCTGGAGCGGCTGGAGACCGCGGACCTGATCGCCGTACCGGCCGGTGCGACCTATGCGGCGCGGGAGTACCCGGAGGAACTGCTCGACGCGCTGCGGCGGGCCGTGGACCGGGGTGCCCGGGTGCTCAGCGTCTGCTCGGGGGTGTTCGTGCTGGCCGCTGCCGGGCTGCTGGACGGGCGGCGGTGCGCGGTGCACTGGCATCACGCCGAGCTGCTGGCCCGGCGGTATCCGAAGGTCGTCGTAGAACCGGATGTGCTGTACGTCGACGCGGACCCGGTGATCACCTCGGCGGGCACCGCGGCCGGTATCGACGCCTGTCTGCACATCGTGCGCAAGGAGCAGGGGCCGGAGGTCGCCAACGCCATCGCCCGGCGGATGGTCGTACCGCCGCACCGCGACGGCGGGCAGGCGCAGTACATCGAGCGGCCGTTGCCGCGCTCGCAGTGCGACACGGTGGGCGAGGTGCTGGTGTGGATGGCGGAGCACCTCGACCAGGAGGTCACCGTCGAACAGCTCGCCGCCCGCGCCCTCATGTCGCCGCGGACCTTCGCCCGCCGTTTCCAGCAGGAGACCGGGACCACGCCGTACCGCTGGATCCTGCGTCAACGGGTGCTGCTGGCGCAGCAGTTGCTGGAGGGGACGGACGAGACGATGGACGCGATCGCCTGGCGTGCCGGCTTCGGCACCGCACCCGCCCTGCGCCATCAGTTCGTCCGTGCCCTGGGCACCACCCCGAACGCCTACCGACGCACGTTCAGGGGCCCGGAAGCCGCCTGAACGCACGCCTGTCGCCTCACCTGGGGATCGGCCTGAGCATCAGCCGGTGCGGGTGGAGGGTGATGCCGACGCGGGTGGTGTCGTAGGAGCCGGACACCCGCTCGAAGCGGTACCTCGTCGCCACCGCCGCCGTGACCAGGCTCAGCAGGGCCATCGAGAAGTGGTCGCTGGGACACTTCCGGTTGCCCACGCTGAACGGGCTCATGGCGAACTTCGGTACGTCCTTGGACCGTTCCGGAAGCCAGCGGTCGGGGTCGAACTCCTCGTTGCGCGCATACGATCGCGGGTCGCGCTGGATCGCGTAGGGGCTGTAGATGATGTCGGCCCCGGCCGGAATCCGATAGCCGCCCAGTTCGGTGTCCGTGACCGCCCGCCGCGTCAATATCCATACGGCGGGCCACAGCCGCAAGGTCTCGACGAGGACATTGTTCGTGTGGGTGAGCCGACGGACGTCGTCGAATGCCACCGGGCGTCCGCCCGTCACGGATTCAACCTCTGCACATACCTTGTCGGCGTGTTCCGGGTGTTCCGTCAGGACCTGGAGCAGCGACATGATCGTGGACGCCACGGTTTCACTTCCGGGGGTGAGGATCGCGACGACCTGGTCGTGGATCTCCTGTTCCCCGATCGGGTCGCCATTCTCGTCGGTCGCCTCCAGCAGCGCTGTCAGCAAATCGTCCGGCTTTTGACCAGATGCCCGGCGTTCGGCGACGATCTCGTCGACGAGGAGATGCAAATCGGCCAGCGCCCGGTTGAATTCGCGGTTGGCCGGAAGGGGCAGCCGGTAGAGCGGTCCGGCCGGGACGACCATCCGCCGGTACATGCCCCGGAAGACGGTGGCGAGGGCGGTGCACAGCCGCTCGGCGCGCTCGTCCATGAAGTCGCCGCGCAGCAGACAGCGGGCCGCGATCCGCACGGCGACCCGGAAGGACTCGGAGGTGCAGTCGATCGTCCCGCCGTGCTGCCAGCGCTCGGTGAGCGCGTGCACCTCCTCCTCCATGATCGGCCCGTAGCCGGGGATCGCGTCGAGCCGGAACGCGGGCTGGATGATGCGCCGTTGGCGCCGGTGGGTGGGCCCGTTGGCGGTGGCCACCCCCTCCTTGCCGAGCAGTCCCTCCAGGGACTCCCACAGCGGGCCCGCGATGATGTAGTCGGGGCTCAGCGCCACGGCCCCGGTGAGGGCCGGCGCGGTGACGGCGTACACCGTCTTGGGGCCGAGGCGGAGCCGGACGACGTCGCCGTGGTCGCGGAGTCGGGCCATGAACGCCAGGGGGTCGCGGACCAGTTTCCAGCCGTGGCCGAGGAGCGGGACCCGGCCGCCCGCGACGGGCGGCTCCAGCAGTTCCGGCAGTTCGGGGGGAGCGGGCTTCACAGACTCGACGGTCATTTCTCACCTGCCGCTTCGTTGTTGACGTACGGGGGTGTGGACCGGTCGTCCCAGCTGTCGACCATGTAACGGCCGGACTCGTGGTGGAACCAGTAGACGGAACTGAACCAGTTCCGCATATTTCCGAGACAGGCCCGTACGGCGGCGCTCAGTTCCATTCCCCGTACGGTGCCGTCGTCGAGACGGTCGGCGAGTCGTAAGGTTTCCTGTTCCGCGTCGAGGAAATCTTTTATGCATTCCTCGACGCGGCACCTCACTTCGGCGACCGCTTCCTCAAGAGTCAGCCCCTCGTGTTTGATGAGGCTTATTCCGAGATTGTGGACCTCGTCGCCCGCGATTTCCTTGGGGAGGGAGCAGAGGTCGTTGTACCAGGCGGCGAATTCCTGACTGAGCAGTGCCGCCCGTCGAAATCCCGGGTGTTTCCTTACGCTGGCCGGGAGTTCGCAGCCCGCGCTCGTTTCCAGCAGATCCGTCCAGATCCAGTGCGCGAAGGTGAGCCGGCGCAGTGCGAGGTATTCCTCGACCGTGGGGATCTTCCCCTCGGAGCGATTGCGGAATTCCCGGTCGTAGGCCTCGATCACCGCGTGGAAGTGCCGGGCGAACCGCGCGTTCCAGGTGGCGGGGAGGAACGAGTAGATCCGCATCACGCTGTCGGCGAACCCGGCGACCAGGGGATCCGGGTGAAGCAGGTGGTGGCGTGGTGAGTCCAGTGCGGCGTGCAACCGGAACCGCAGCCGCCGCCAGGCGTCGGGCCTGCCGTACACGATGTCCCGGTCATGACGGTCGTCCCAGACGAAGAACCACGCGCTGTAGTCCGCTATCGCCTGGAGCACCTCGTCCGGTGCGCCCAAGTAGTACCCGGCCATCAAGTCCGTGTAGCAAAGACCGTCGGCATATTCGCGTACCTTGTCCGCCGGCATGAGACGCTTTTCCAGCAGCCAGCCGCGTGTCTTCTCCTGGAGCCTCGGCCAATACGGGTGCAGTCGCCGGGGAAACGCCGCCTCGATCACCGGGAGAGAGAGCGATGGTGGAACCGCGATCGCCGTCGATGCCGGCGACGATGCCGTTGTGGTGCTGTACGAGAAAGCAGGCACGAACAAACCCCTCTCAGCAGCCAGTTGCACACGCCCCTCCCGCTGTGCCGGGCGTGCGCCGTTGCGTATCCCCGCACTTCCCATTCAGCACCACAACTGACCGTTCTGGGAACGGATTTGCTTCCTTCACTACCCCCAAGTGCCGAGAATCCATCCTTGTGTGACTGATTTTGGATCACTACAAGAGCAGAAACGATCGAATGTGCGACGGACATGCGAACGGCGCCTGGTCAGGGAGTTGCACCTGAACAGACGCCGTACGTAAGGGGGTTGTGATCGTCCCTGGGACTCAGTCGTTGGCGACCACGGCGTAGCGGGGCTCGTTCTCGGCCATCTGCCGCAGCGCGTCCTTGCGGTCGCGCTTGGAGAGCCGGTCGATGTAGAGGTAGCCGTAGAGGTGATCGGTCTCGTGCTGCAAACACCGAGCGAAGTAGCCGGTGCCGCGGACCTTGATCGGGTTGCCCCGCTCGTCCTGCCCGGTCACCTCGGCATAGTCCGGGCGGGCGAGCGGCGCATACGCGGTGGGCACCGACAGACACCCCTCGTTGCTCTCGTCCAGATGCCGCTTGTCGGCGGGCAGGTCGACCAGCCTGGGATTGCAGACGACACCGACGTGCCGCTTGCCCTCGTCGTCCGGGCAGTCGTAGACGAAGACCTTCAGGCCGACGCCGATCTGGTTGGCGGCGAGGCCGACGCCCTCGGCGGTGCGCTGCGAGGCGAACATGTCCGCCACCAGCGTCTCCAGCTCCGCGCCGAACTCGGTGACGTCCGCGCACTCCTTGTGCAGCACCGGATTCCCGACGACCGTGATCGCCCGCGAGGTCCCCCGCTCCCGCCAGGCCGCCTCACGCTCCCCGGTCTCCTCGGTATCGACGACAAACCCCTCGTCGTCCACGGGAAGCACGCCCACGTGCTGCTGATCGGTGTCCTGCTGCGCCATGCCGACGAACGCCTTCCTCAAAACCAAGGGGGTGAGTTGCTGATACAGCGTACGTGCAGCGCCCCTTCAGGGGCGCGGGACTGTGCACATGTGCGGCTCCGCCGCGGGGCGCGACCGGCCACAGCGGACCCGCAGCCGAAGAACGACCTCAGCAGACCTCTTCCAAATCCCGCCAGTCCCGGGAGTCGGGGCTGTCGGCAACCCACCCGTCCAACAGCCCCCGAACCAGCGAAGCCGGGGCCGCAAGCCCACACTCCCGCTCCGGCACCCACAGTTGCCCATCGGTCCGATGCCCCAGCGGCCCAGGGTGCCCGGGCTCACTGTGGTCATGCGGATCAAGATGCTCCCCGTCGCCCTCGTCGGAAGGCATCCGGGACTCCGAACACATCCGGCACAGCAACCGCACGGACGACGACCAGTCCTCCGCCGCGAACCCCGCGTCCGCCGCCAACTGCTCCAACGCGTCCCGGTCGGCCTCGGCGGCAGCCTCCAGCAGCACCACCCACGTCGGCACGGGCGACGGCGCCCACAGCTCGATCTCGTCGAACACGGGGTAGGAGTGCCCGGCGGCGGTGGTCCGCTCACCGTGCGGCACCCCGTCGTGCAGCACGACCTCACCCCAGCGTCGCCCGGACGAGGGAAGCGGAATGGACAGCACCTCGATCCGCGCCGGATCCAGCCGCCGCCCCCACACCACCTCGGCCTCCCCCTCGGGAGAGAGCCGTACGGCCGCGCTGCCGAGGTCCATCCCGGCCGGTTCGCCCGCGGCGGTGACCCCGCCCGGCACCCGCAGCCCGTACGCCTGCCAGGCCCGGCGGGCCAGCGGCCAGTCCTGGAGGGCGGTGGCCGCGATGCCCACGTTCCACCAGTCAGGTGCGCCGGCCTCCCGCTCCAGCAGCGCGACGGCCCGCAGCCCGGCCGCCCGGGCCTGCTCCCAGTCGTGCCGGAACTTGTGCAGCAGGGCGAGGTTGAACCAGGACTCGGACAGCCAGGGTTCAAGATCGGCGGCACGTGTCAGCAACGCGCCCGCGTCCTCGTAGCGACCGTCGCCGATCAGCGTGAACGCGCGGTCTGTGGCCTGCCGCCAGGAGGCGGAGGGCCGGTGCCGTCCCTTGCCGAAGATCCTCACGATTCCCGCCTGCCAGTTCCGTTCAGTGGGCTGGCTCTGCCCCCGGACACCCTCTTCTTCGCATCCAACCACGTACGGCTGGGAGGGCGCTCATTACCCATGGGTTACCCAGCCGAGGGCAAGGTCAGACAGCCCCGGGAGAGCACCCGGGCCAGCGCTTCCACGACCTCGGGAGCGTAGTCCCCGGCGGTCCCGAGGCGCAGCTCCTCCAGCGCCTGGAGGGGCCCGCCGGGGCCTCCTGCCCGGGTTTTCTCCTCGTACGCGTTCACCGCCCGGACGATCCGCGCGGAGACCGGCTGCTCCCGGCACGGGTCGGCCTGCCGCTCCACGACGGCCGCCACCTGAGGACTCACCCCGGTCTGCCGTACGACGGCCCCGCCGAGCAGCGCTATCCGCCGCTGCTCGGTCAGGGGGAGTACGGCGGTGGCGCCGGCCGGTACCGGGTCGACGAGGCTGAGCTGGCCGATGTCGTGCATCAGGGCTGCGTACTCCAGGACGGTGAGGTGGGGTTCGGACAGTCCCATGTCCCGCCCGACCGCCTGACAGAGCGCGGCGACCCGGCGGGCGTGCCCGGCCGGGGTGTATCCGGCGATCTCGGTGGAGCGGGCGAGGGAGGTGATGGTCTGCCGGTACGTGTCCCGTACGGCCGCGTACCGCCGGAAGGACAGCTGGGTCAGCAGGAGCGGCACGGAGAAGACGGGCAGCGCCCACAGCCCCACGACGGCGACCGCGAGCGCCATCACCGCGCCGGTCGCGCAGACGGCGGACCCGATGCCGAGCATGCCCCGCAACTCGTCGCGGAGCAGCGGGCCGAAGGGCCAGCGGGTGCGGGAGTGGGCGAGCGCGGCGGCGAGCACGGCGTCGCAGAGCGCGGTGAGGGAGAGCAGCGCGAGCAGCAGGAGGGCGTAGGCGGGGCCGCCCCAGTGCCCGAACACCCCTTGGTTGTAAAGGGGTTGGAAGCAGACGGCGGCGAAGCCGACGGTCAGTACGCGGCGCGCCAGGTGGTCGGGGATACGGCTCTGGCCGCGCGCGATGTGCGGCACACAGCCCACGAGGGAGGCGGCGACGACCACGGTGACGACCTGGAAGACGCCGTGGTGGGTGGGCTGCCCGGCGTCGGCGCCGAGCAGCGCGTAGGAGAGGGCACCGGCGGCGCCGAGCGGGGCGGTCTCCCGGAGCCCGAGCCCGGGCGTGCCGGTCCAGCGGCTCAACTCCCCTACGGCGACGAGGAGTCCGAAGGCGAGGGCGACTCCGCGTTCTTCGAGGCCGGTCCAGAGGGTGAGGGCGAGGGAGGTGGTGGCGAGGAGGGCGGCGGAGGTGTGGATGAGGAGGAGAGGGAGTCGGGGCAGCGGCATGTCGTCAACTCCTCATCGCACTGGAAACGGGCGGGCCGGGTGGGAAGAGGATGGGGGACTGGGCTTCGTCGGCGGTCACGGAGGGGTGCCATCCGCACCGGCCGAGGGCCCGGACCAACGCGCGAACCATCAAGGGGTCGAACTGCGTACCGGCACAGCGCGACAGCTCCTCCAGCGCGACGGACACCGGCCGGGCCCGTCGGTACGACCGGGTCGACGTCATCGCGTCGAAGGCGTCGGCCACGGCAACGACCCGCGCGGACTCCGGGATCTGACTGCCCAGCAGTCCGTAGGGATACCCGCTGCCGTCGAGCCGTTCGTGGTGGTGCAGGACCGCCGCCCTGGCCTCCCCGAGGAAACCGATCCCGCGCACGATCTCGTGGCCGTACTCGGGATGCAGTTCGATCACCCGCCGCTCCTCGGGAGTGAGCGGCCCGTCCTTGCGCAGCAACCGCGTGGGCACGCCCAGCTTTCCGACATCGTGCAGGATCCCGGCGAAGCGGAGGACCTCCACCCGCGAGTCGTCCATCCCCAGCTCCCGCGCGATCATCATCGACGCCTGTCCGACCCGTTCACTGTGGCCGCGGGTGTACCCGTCCTTGATGTCGACGGCCTGGACGAGGGCGCGGATGGTGGCCTGGTGGGCGGCGTGTTCCCGGTGGTACTGGGCGAACACCCACCAGGACACCCCCATCGGCAGCAGCACGAGCAGCGCGGCGACCGGGCCGTAGGGGCTGCGCCACAGGACGGCCATCATCAGCCCGGCGAGCCCGTGCACGCCGATGGGCGCCAGGGACCGTAGAAACAGACCGCGCCAGGCCCGCCGTAGCGGCATCCGCTCGGCGAGCGCGAGGATCCCGCCGTCGAGGACGGTCAGGACCAGGCAGAAGGCGAGGACGGCGGCCAGGGCGGGCAGCAGGGCGTAGGGGAAGTCGGAGGCGACGACCGCGTTCCGGCCGCCCAGCGCCCAGTGCACGCGGGCCGCCGACCACACGGCGAGCGCGAGCTGCGCGGCCCGCCAGGTCCGCCGCAGCCAGGGCGAGCCCTCGTCGACGTGGGAGAACAGCGCGCCGGGCAGCGGTACGAGCGCGGCGGCGGGCGGCGGCAGGAGGAAGGCGGCGGCGAGCAGCACCGGGTAGAAGGTGCCCGCGAAGCGGCGCCGGGCGATCTGCTCGCAGCCGGCGTAGAGCGCCGCCAACAGCGCGACCGCCCACCAGGGTGCGTGGACGGCCGGCAGCGGAAGCAGACAGAACAGGGCGCAGAGGACGACACAGAGGACGTACGCACGTGCCCGTGCCGGTGTCGCCTCCATGGCTGACGCCCTTCCCCCCGACCATGCCTGTCCAGGCCGAGGAGCCTAGGGCGATCAGGGGGAGGGCGCGGCCGTATCACCCGCGGATTAGCACATTCGAGTGACGACAGCCCGTTCAGGACTCCTGCGGGGAAGCCGCCACATCATGCTCGGGCACGACCTGCCCGGACCGGATCATCTCCAGGCGTCCCATCACCTTGGAGCGGAGGTCCGACGGCACGTCGTCCTGCCCGCAGCACCGCTTCACGAGCTTCTTCACGGCCTGTTCGAGGCCGTACTTCTCCAGGCACGGCGAGCACTCCTCGAAGTGCACCTCGAACTTGGTGCAGTCCGCGTCCGGCATCTCCCGGTCCAGGAACTCGTAGAGATGCGCCAGGACTTCACTGCAGTCCGTCTCGTGATGGTCACCGCAGCTCATGAGCCCGAGCCTTTCGCTTCATTCGACTCTCCGGCACCGGCCGGGACCAGCCCGCGGTCACGCGCGTAGTCCTCGAGCATGCCGCGCAGTTGACGGCGGCCCCGGTGCAGCCGGGA
The DNA here is from genome assembly GCF_024519455.1 of Streptomyces sp. STR69. Classification (GTDB taxonomy): domain Bacteria; phylum Actinomycetota; class Actinomycetes; order Streptomycetales; family Streptomycetaceae; genus Streptomyces. Next base: position 140,911 of record NZ_JALJRY010000001.1, read on the forward strand.
CATCACCGTACCGATGGGTGTCCCCATGATGTCCGCGATCTCCTTGTACGCAAAGCCCTCTACGTCAGCGAGATACACGGCGATACGGAATTCCTCCGGGATGGCCTGGAGGGCTTCCTTCACATCCGAGTCGGGCAGGTGGTCGAGCGCCTGCGACTCGGCGGAGCGCAGACCCGTCGACATGTGCGACTCGGCACGCGCCAGCTGCCAGTCCTCGATCTCCTCGGCCGCGGAGCGCTGGGGTTCACGCTGCTTCTTGCGGTACGAGTTGATGAACGTGTTGGTGAGGATCCGGTACAGCCACGCCTTGAGGTTGGTGCCCTCACGGAACTGGTGGAAGGACGCGTACGCCTTGGCGTACGTCTCCTGCACCAGGTCCTCGGCGTCGGCCGGGTTGCGGGTCATGCGCAGCGCGGCCGAGTACATCTGGTCGAGGAATTCGAGCGCGTCCCGCTCGAAGCGCGCACTGCGCTCCGTCGTGGACTCCGTGCTCGTGCCCTGGCCCTCGGGCTGCTCCGCCTGGCCGTGTTCGGTCCCTGCGTCGGTACCGGGAACCGGACCCACCTCCTCAAGATTCCGGGCAGCACCGAAGCCGATGCCACCAGAATCGGAGGATAGACGACGATCCGGTCCGCCCGCCGCCCCAATGGGGGTGGCCTTGGTCGCGTGCAGCACCGACCAGTCCAGGTCGGAGCGGCTGCTACGGGCCGGGCAGAAGGTCGAACCCATGCGGCGGACTTCCTTTCTACGACTCTCTGTGCCCTTCACAACAGTGGTAAGGGTCCCGGCATTCCCGCCCGTTACCCGACCGTTCGAGTCCACTCCACCACGCGCCCCGTGATGATCTCCAGAGCCCTGTCCTGACCGATCTCCGCCCGCTTCGGCACCGCGAACCCATGATCGCCGTACGGCACCTCGACCAGCTCGAAGTCGCCCTCCGGGAACTCCGCCGGTTTCCCGAAGGGGTCGTTGCCACCCTGGACGACGAGCGTGGGCACCCCGGCCCCGAGCAGTTCGCCGGCCCGCGACTTCTCCGGCTTACCCGGCGGATGCAGCGGGAAGCTCAGGGCGAGGACCGCGGCGGCGCCCAGCTCCGTAGCCGTACGACAGGCCACGCGCGCTCCGGCGCTACGGCCCCCGGAGACCACGGGCAGGCCGGGCTTCGCGACGGCCGGCCAGATCCCCCGCCACCCCACGTCCAGCGTCTTCGGCGCGGGCGCCACCTTCTTGCCCGCCACCCGCCACGGCTGCTCGACCAGCGCGACGGTCACGCCGTGCGCGGGGAGGACGGTCGCGAGGGCCTGGAGGTCACGCGCCTCGATGCCACCGCCGGCCCCATGGCTGACGGCGAGGACGAGCCGCGCCTTCTCGGCCGGGTGCCAGGTGATGCGGGCGTCCCCCGCGTCGGTCTCGACGATCTCGATGATCTCGCTGGAAGTCACGTCAGAAGAGTGTGCCCTCCTCGGGCCCCTCCAGTTCCTTCAGCAGCTCCGGTCCGTTGTTGCGGACATTGCTGACGGCCGTGGACACCGGGTAGGCGCGCAGCAGCCCGGCGGGCGGCGGGGCGAGCAGCTCGCGCAGTTCGTCGGGTTCGGTGCGGGCCGGGTCGAGCCAGGCGTCCCAGCGGTCCGGGGTGAGCATCAGGGGCATCCGCGGGTGGATGTCGGCGAGCGCGTACGGCCCGTCGGCGGGGGCGACCGCGAGCGGGGTCGTCTCCGCCTCGGTGGTGATCACCGAGCAGGTGACCCACCAGGACAGCGGATGGTCGTCGGGCAGCGTCCGGTCCCGCCAGAACTCGTACAGCCCGGCCATCGCGAACACCGACCCGTCGGCGGGCAGCACGAAATACGGCTGTTTCCGCTGCCGCTTCTTCTTGCCCTCGACCTCCAGCTCCCGCTCGTCCTTGGCCGTGACCCACTCGTAGTAGCCGTCAGCGGGGATGATGCAGCGCCGGGTCGAGAAGGCGCGACGGTACGACGGCTTCTCGTGCACGGTCTCCGCGCGGGCGTTGATCATCCGGGCGGCGCCCTCCGGGGTCTTCGACCAGCTCGGCACGAGTCCCCACTTCAGCTTCCGCAGCTGGCGAACCGGCTTCGGGCTGTCCGCGTCCTTAAGTGGACGGTCGAGGACTGCATAGACCTCTTTGGTCGGGGCCACGTTGTAGTCGGGGGCCAGAACCTCCTCGGGCTCCCACTTCTCGATCTCAAAGACTCCTGCGAGATCCTCGGGCCCACGACTCGCTGCATACCGTCCGCACATACGTGCCAGACTGCCAGATTCGACGACCAGCACGGGAGCCTCCGCCACCCATGGACAGCACCGCAATCGCCTCGATACCCGCCCTCTGGGACGAGGTCTTCGGCAGCCAGCCCGACCCGGATCTGTGGGTGGTGATCGCCACCATGGTCGCCGCGCTCGCCGTGGTCGTCCCGCACGGACTGTGGCGCCTCTCCCGCAACGCCATCACCATCGCCCACGAGGGCGGCCACGGCCTGGTGGCCCTCCTCACCGGCCGCACCCTCACCGGCATCCGCCTGCACTCCGACACCAGCGGCCTCACCGTCAGCCGGGGCAAGCCGCACGGCCTCGGCATGATCCTCACGGCAGCCGCCGGCTACACCGCTCCCCCACTCCTGGGCCTGGGCGGCGCGGCCCTCCTGGGCGCCGGCCACATCACCCTCCTGCTGTGGCTGTCGACCCTCCTGCTGATCGCCATGCTGGTGATGATCCGCAACGCGTACGGCGCCCTCACGGTGATCCTGAGCGGCGCGGCCTTCCTGCTCGTGTCGTGGCTGACGGGTCCCCAGGTGCAGGCGGCGTTCGCGTATGCGGTGGTGTGGTTCTTGCTGCTGGGCGGCGTGCGTCCCGCGTTCGAGTTGCAGGCGAAGAGGTCAAGGGGCGGCGCGGGCGACTCGGACGCGGATCAACTGGCGCGGCTGACGCACGTACCGGCGGGCTTGTGGTTGTTCCTCTTCCACCTGGTATCCCTGTGCTCGCTGATAGGCGGCGGCAGGTGGTTGTTGGAATTGTGACAAGCCCCGGAGGGGCACGTCACCAGGGGCGCGGGGCTGTGTCTATTTGCGGCTCCGCCGCGCGGGCGCGACCAGCCACGACGGCGCAGCACCCGAAAGACGGCCTACTTATACAGTGGGTCACATGGCCCCGAACAACGACCAAACCGCCCTCTGGCCCGCTCCCCACGCGCGCGGAGCCGTCGACGCGACGGTTCACGTCCCGGGGTCCAAGTCCGTCACCAACCGCGCCCTGGTCCTCGCCGCCCTCGCCAGCGAACCGGGCTGGCTGCGCCGCCCCCTCCGCTCCCGGGACACCCTCCTCATGGCCGGCGCCCTGCGCGCGATGGGCGTGGGCATCGAGGAAGGCGTAGGGACGGAAAAGGGCTCCGGCGAGTTCTGGCGGGTCATCCCCTCGGGCCTGCACGGCCCGGCCACGGTAGACGTCGGCAACGCGGGCACCGTGATGCGCTTCCTCCCCCCCGTCGCCGCGCTCGCCGACGGCCCCATCCGCTTCGACGGCGACCCGAGGTCGTACGAACGCCCCCTGAACGGCGTCATCGACGCCCTGCGCGTACTAGGCGCCCGCATCGACGACGACGGCCGGGGCGCGCTGCCCCTGACGGTGCACGGCGGGGGCGCGCTGGACGGCGGCCCGGTGGAGATCGACGCGTCGTCCTCGTCGCAGTTCGTGTCGGCGCTCCTTCTCTCGGGCCCCCGCTTCAACATGGGCGTCGAGGTCCGCCACATCGGTTCCTCGCTGCCCTCCCTCCCGCACATCCGCATGACCGTCGACATGCTGCGCGCGGTCGGCGCCCAGGTGGACACTCCGGAGTCGGGCGGCGAGCCGAACGTCTGGCGGGTGACCCCGGGCGCGCTGCTGGGCCGGGACCTGACGGTGGAGCCGGATCTGTCCAACGCGCAGCCGTTCCTCGCGGCGGCGCTGGTGGCCGGCGGCAAGGTCGTCGTACCGGACTGGCCGACGCGGACGACGCAGCCCGGTGACCGGCTGCGGGAGATCTTCACCGAGATGGGTGGTTCCTGCGAACTCACCGAGTACGGGCTGGAGTTCACCGGTTCGGGTGCGATCCACGGTATCGATGTGGACCTGAGTGAGGTCGGCGAGCTGACCCCGGGCATCGCGGCCGTGGCCGCCCTCGCGGACTCGCCGTCCACGCTCCGGGGCGTCTCGCATCTCCGGCTGCACGAGACGGACCGGCTGGCCGCGCTCACCAAGGAGATCAACGAGCTGGGCGGCGATGTGACCGAGACCGCCGACGGTCTGCACATCCGCCCGCGCCGCCTGCACGGCGGGATCTTCCACACCTACGAGGACCACCGGATGGCGACGGCCGGGGCGATCATCGGCCTCGCGGTCGAGGGTGTGCAGATCGAGAACGTGGCGACGACCGCGAAGACCCTCCCGGACTTTCCCGACCTGTGGACCGGGATGCTCGGGAGCGATGGGGCGTAGGGGACTCACGCCATGCGCCGCTACGGCAAGAACACCGACGAGGACGACATCCGCCAGCGCCCGAACCGCAAGGGCAACCGGCCGCGTACGAACATCCGCCCCAAGCACGAGGAGGCGGTCGAGGGCATGGTCCTCACCGTCGACCGGGGCCGCCTGACCTGTCTGGTCGAGGACCGGGTCGTGATGGCGGTCAAGGCCCGCGAACTGGGCCGGAAGGCGGCGGTGGTCGGCGACCGGGTCGGCATCATCGGCGACCTGTCCGGCGACAAGGACACCCTCGCCCGCATCATCCGCATCGAGCCGCGCACCTCCGTGCTGCGCCGCACGGCCGACGACGACGACCCGTACGAGCGCGTGGTCGTCGCCAACGCCGACCAGCTGGCCATCGTCACGGCCCTCGCCGACCCCGAGCCGCGCCCGCGCCTCATCGACCGCTGCCTGGTGGCGGCCTACGACGGCGGCCTCGACCCGCTGCTCGTCCTGACCAAGTCGGACCTCGCGTCGCCCGACGAACTCCTTGAGCTGTACGGCGCGTTGGGCGTCCCGTACGTCGTGACGAGCCGCGAGGAGCTGGAGAACGGCAGCGCGGTGGAGCGGGTGCGCAAGCAGCTCGACGGCAAGATCACCGCGTTCGTCGGGCACTCCGGTGTCGGCAAGACGACCCTCGTGAACGCGCTGGTCTCGCTGGAGCGGCGGCGCAGCACCGGCATCGTCAACGCCGTCACCGGGCGCGGCCGGCACACCACGACCTCGGCACGCGCGATCCCGCTGCCGGACGACTCGGGCTGGGTCGTGGACACCCCGGGCGTGCGTTCCTTCGGCCTGCACCACGTGGACCCGTCCCGGGTCATCAAGGCCTTCCCCGACCTGGAGCCCGGCACGGTCGACTGCCCGCGCGCGTGCAGCCACGACGAGCCGGACTGCGCCCTGGACCAGTGGGTGGCCGACGGCCACGCGGACCCGCAGCGGCTCTATTCGCTACGGCGGCTGCTGGCCACCCGGGAGCGGACCGAGGGCGACTGATCACCGGCTGACCACCGCGTGTTTGTGGGGACTCAAGTTCGGTAAGTGCATAATCGCACCGAGCCGGACAAACGGGAGGACAGCACATGGCGTGGCTGCTGGTTGTCGTGGCCGGAATTCTGGAGACCGGGTTCGCCGTGTGCCTGAAGCTGTCGCACGGCTTCACGCGCCTGTGGCCGACGGTCGCCTTCTGCGCCTTCGCCCTGGGCAGCTTCGGTCTCCTCACCCTCTCGCTGCGGAAGCTCGACGTGGGCCCCGCCTACGCCGTGTGGACCGGCATCGGCGCGGCCGGTACCGCGATCTACGGCATGGTCTTCCTCGGCGACCTGGTGTCGACGCTGAAGCTCGTGTCGATCAGCTTCGTCATCGTCGGCGTGATCGGACTCCAGCTGTCCGGTTCCGCGCACTGAGGCTATTTGGCCGCGCCCAGCGCGCTGCGCACCAGTTCGCCGACGCCGCCCTCACCAGGTGGCGCCGCCACGCAGGACAGGGCGAGCCGCACGACGAGTTCGCAGGAGCGGGTCAGGTCGGCGGTGTCCGGCCGGGCCGGGCCGGGCCCCGCGAGCGCGGCCACGGCACGGTCGCGGACGACGGCCACGAAGTCACCGGGCGAGGGCAGCGGTCCGTCCGCCCGGCGCTGTGCCGGTACGGCGGAGGAGGACGGCACCGCGGACAGGGTCGGTGAGGGCAGCCGTTCGCTCCAGCAGCCGGTGAGCATGGCCCGTACCAGCGCGTTCTCGCGGGCCGCCGACGCGGTCCACTCGGCGGTCGCGGTCAGCCGCTCACGGGCGTCGGCATGGGCGCCGAGGGCCCGGTCGACGCCGACGAGATAGCCGTCGGCCTCCCTTCTGACCAGCGCTCGCGCGAGCCCCTCCTTGCTGCCGAACTCGTTGTACAGCGTCTGCCGGGACACTCCGGCCGCGGCGGCCACGTCCACCATCCGTACGGTGGACCAGGACCTGCGTGCCAGCGCCGTATAGGCGGCGTCCAACAGGGATTCCCGCGCTGCAGGCATCATTCGCCTCCCGGGGACGAGCGGCTCTGCGCCCAGATTTGACGCGCACGGGAGCACTGTCAAGGGTTCGCGGCTGCGCCGGGGGGCGCACTTCGGCCATTGCGCGCGGGAGTTGGGCCGGTCGCCGTGGGTCGGGGCCGGCCGGGGCGCTCTCCTGGAGGCTCCCACCTCCCGTTTCGCCCACCGGACCCTGTAGCCCCGCGCCGACCCCTGAAGATACGGTTCACGCATGGCCGACTATCACGATGACCTGCGCCTCGCCCACGTCCTCGCGGACGCCGCCGACGCCGCGACGACCGCCCGGTTCAAGGCGCTCGATCTCAAGGTCGAGACCAAGCCGGACATGACTCCGGTCAGCGAGGCGGACAAGGCCGCCGAGGAACTCATCCGCGGCCATCTGCAGCGCGCCCGCCCGCGTGACGCGGTCATCGGCGAGGAGTACGGCGTCGAGGGCACCGGCCCCCGCCGCTGGGTGATCGACCCGATCGACGGCACCAAGAACTACGTGCGCGGCGTCCCGGTGTGGGCCACGCTGATCTCCCTGACGGAGGCGGCGGAGGGCGGCTACCAGCCCGTCGTCGGCCTGGTCTCCGCGCCCGCGCTGGGCCGCCGCTGGTGGGCCGCGAAGGGCCACGGCGCCTACACCGGGCGCAGCCTGTCCTCCGCGTCCCGGCTGCGCGTCTCCCAGGTCTCGAAGCTGACGGACGCCTCCTTCGCGTACTCCTCGCTCACCGGCTGGGAGGACCAGGGCCGCCTCGGCGGCTTCCTGGACCTGACCCGCGAGGTGTGGCGCACGCGCGCGTACGGCGACTTCTGGCCCTACATGATGGTCGCCGAGGGCTCCGTCGACATCTGCGCCGAACCCGAACTCTCCCTGTGGGACATGGCCGCCAACGCGATCATCGTCACCGAGGCCGGCGGCACCTTCACGGGCCTCGACGGCCGCCCGGGCCCGCACAGCGGCAACGCGGCGGCGTCGAACGGCATCCTGCACGACGAGTTCCTGGGGTATCTCAACATGCGCTACTGAGCACCACGGGACGCCTGCACACGCCCCCAACCGAGCGCGCGCGCCCTCTTGTTGACCCGTGCTTTACCTGCGACTCTGAGAGTCCCCCCACTTGTGAACTTGTGAATCCGGTAACTATCGGACCCGGATTCCCTAGGAGGTGGCCTCATCCCATGCTGGTCCGCGACGCCATGAGCACGGTGGTCCTCACCATCGGCCCCGCCCACACCCTCCGCCAGGCAGCCGCCCTGATGTCCTCGCGCCATGTCGGCGCGGCCGTGGTCCTCGATCCGGACGCCGGCGGCATCGGCATCCTCACCGAACGGGACATCCTCAACTCGCTCGGCAAGGGCCAGAACCCGGACACCGAGCGCGCCCACGCCCACACCACCACCGACGTCGTGTTCGCCACCCCGGCCTGGACCCTGGAGGACGCGGCGAGCGCGATGGCCCACGGCGGCTTCCGCCATCTCATCGTCCTGGAACGCGCCGAGCCCGCGGGCATCGTCTCGGTCCGCGACATCATCCGCTGCTGGGCGCCCGCACGGCAGCAGGTACCGGCCTGACGACCGCGCCAGCCCGGTTGGATCCAGTCCAAATCCAGCAGAACTCCAAAGTCACACCCATTCGGGAACTGGTCACGTTGCTGTTAGGCTGGCCTGCATGAGTGACCTTCTGGAGCGGCTGCGCGGACGCGGATGGCGGATGACCGCACAGCGGCGCGTCGTGGCCGAAGTGCTCGACGGCGACCACGTCCACCTGACCGCCGACGAGGTCCACTCCCGCGCCGTGGCCAAGCTGCCCGAGATCTCCCGGGCGACGGTCTACAACACCCTCGGCGAGCTGGTCTCCCTCGGCGAGGTCCTCGAAGTCGCCACGGACAAGCGGGCCAAGCGCTACGACCCGAACGCGCACAGCCCGCACCACCACCTGGTCTGCGCCAACTGCGGCCAGATCCGTGACGTCCACCCCGGCGGGAACCCCCTCGCCGACCTCCCCGACTCGGAGCGCTTCGGCTTCACGGTCTCGGACGTCGAGGTGACATACCGCGGGCTGTGCCCGAACTGCGCGAGCGCATAGCACGTCCTCCCACCGGCCCCGGCATCCGTTCGACACGGACGCCGGGGCTTTGTGCTGTCTACAGGCTTCCCGAAACTGACGGTCCGTCATATCGTCGTGCGGCACCCCCCACCCCCACCCGTACTGACACCCGTACCGAACTCCGCAAGGAGCAACCGTGGGAGCCCCGCACCCAAAACTCCACGCCACCCAATTGACCCGCGCCTTCGGCCGCGCCCCGCACCGGGTCCACGCCCTCGGCCCGCTCGAACTCACCGTCGCCCCCGGCGAGTTCGTCTGCCTGGTCGGTCCGTCCGGCTGCGGAAAATCCACCCTCCTCCGCATCGCCGCGGGCCTGCTGCGCCCCAGCACGGGCACCCTGGAGATCCGCACGAAGAGCCCCCGCCCGGCGGCCATGATCTTCCAGGACTACGGCATCTACGACTGGAAGTCGGTCCGCGCCAACGTCCGTTTCGGCCTGGACATCCAGCGCGTCCCGCGCCGCGAGGCCAACGCCCGTGCCGACGAGTGGCTGACCCGCATGGGCCTCGACGACTTCGCGCGCGCCTACCCCGCGACCCTCTCCGGCGGCATGCGCCAACGGGTCGCCATCGCCCGCGCACTCGCCGTAGAACCCGAACTCCTGCTGATGGACGAGCCGTTCGCCGCCCTCGACGCCCAGCTCCGCACGATCCTCCAGGACGAACTGCTGGAGATCACCCAGGCGTTGCGCACCACGACCCTCTTCATCACGCACAGCCTGGAGGAGGCGCTCGTGCTCGGCGACCGCGTGCTGGTGATGTCCGCGCGCCCGGGCCGGATCATCGCCGAACACCGTCCGCCGTTCCCGCGCCCACGCACCGGCGACATCCGCGACACCCCCGAATTCACCGCCCTGAAGAGCGAGTTGTGGGAACTGCTGCGCAAGGAGGCGGTGCCCGCATGACCACGATCGCCCCCGACCGCGAGGAATCGGTCCTGGTCCGCCGCCCCGGCCCGCACGAACTCCATCCGATACGCACCCACCGTCGGCGGCGCGCACTGGAACTGTCCCTCGCCGTGGCCGTACCGCTCGCCCTGATCCTGTGGTGGCAACTGGCCGCCACCCAGGGCTGGATCGACCCCCGCGTCTACCCGGCCCCCTCCACGATCCTCTCCGACGGCTGGGACCGGGCCACCGCCGGCGACCTGTGGCCGGACGTGTGGGCCACCACCCGGCGCGTCCTGGGCGGCTACACGATCGGTACGGCGGCCGGCTACGCCCTCGGCCTGCTGATGGGCTCCCTCTCCCTCGTCCGGGCCGCGCTGGAACCGCTGTTGGACGCCCTGTACGTCGTACCGAAACTGGCTCTACTGCCGATCTTCCTGAACATGTTCGGCCTGGGCGAGGGCCCCCAACTGGCCCTGGTGGCCGCCACGGTGTTCTTCTTCGTGTGGATCTCGACGATGTCGGCGGTCATCGCGATCCCCTCCGGACATCGCGACGCGGGCCAGGTCTTCGGCGTCTCCCCCTGGCAGATGTTCCGCCATGTCCTGCTGCCCGCCTCCCTCCCCGCGGTCCTGGTGGGCGCGCGGATCGCGGCGGGCGTGGCCGTCCTGGTCATCGTCGCCTCGGAACAGATCGCCGCGACGAACGGCCTGGGCCATCTGATCTTCGACTCCCGCGCGCTGTTCGAGAACGACGTGATGTTCGTCGGCATCGTGTGCGTCGCGGTCCTGGGTGTCGTCTTCTCCGAACTGGTGCGTGTGGCAGGCCGGTTGCTCACACCGTGGGCACCGCGGGACCGTGGACGGGGGCAGTCATGAGCAGGCGTGCGTACGGTGCGGTGGTCGTCGTGGCGGCGGTGTTGGTGTCGGCGGGCTGCTCGTCGAAGTACTCGGACGACTCCGGGGCTTCGGGCGCGACCGTGGGCAACCGCGCCATCAAGCCCGTGGAGGGCTGCGGCAAGTCGTCCTGGACGGACCCGGCGGACCTCTCCCCCACCCGCGTCCCGGCCCGCTGTCTGCCGCTCGCCCCCTCCGCGCAGCCCCTCCCCAAGACCCGGAAGGTGACGATCGCGACCGGAACACTGAGCGCGGAGTATGTCGCCCCGCTCGAAGTCGCCCTGGACAAGGGCGAGTTCAAGGAGGAGGGCCTGGACGTCACGCTCAAGGTGCTGCCGACCCCGGACGCGCTCCCCCTTCTCGCAAAGGGGGACATCGACGCGATGTGGGCGGCCCCGGAGGCGGCCGTCATGAACGGCGTCGAGGGCGGCTTCGACATCAAGTGGGTCGCCGGGAACTTCTCACCCGGCCCCGGGTCGAAGAGCGGTCTGTGGGTGAAGCTGAAGAAGGGCGAGGCGGCGGCGGACGTCCGGATGGCGGGCCGCAGGATGGGCACGATGATCGGCAAGGGCTCGGTGATCGCATACCCCATGGAGAAGGCCCTCGCGACCCACGGCGGCGGCCTCGACAAGATCCGGTACCAACAGCTCGGTTCGGCCGACGTCCTCACCGCCCTCCAGAACGGCGGCGTCGACTCCGCCTGGCTCCTGGACCCGGTCTGGCGCAAGGTCGACGGCAACCCCCAGTACGCCTTCCTGGGCGGCCAGCCCCTCGGCGAGCCCCTGGGCGGCATGCTGTACGGCCGCAGCCTCCTGCACGACGACGTGGACGCCGGCGTGGCCCTCCTCCGGGCCTACATCCGCACGGTGAACACGTACTTCGCGGGCGACTACAAGAGCGACCCCACCTTCGTCGCGTACCTCGCGAAGCTCCTGAAGACGGACGAGACGGTCCTGAAGTCGACCCCGTCGCTCACCATGGACTGGGAGATCCGCGCGGGAACGACGACACGATTGCAGGCCGCTTACAAGGCAGCAGGGGTGTCGAAGGGAGCTGCACTCCCGGAGTCACGGACCGTGGACCGCTCGCTGTACGAGGAGGCGGTGGGCCACCAGCCGTAGAAACACCGAGGGCCGGAACCCTTTCGGATTCCGGCCCTCGGCCTTCAGTAGCGGGGACAGGATTTGAACCTGCGACCTCTGGGTTATGAGCCCAGCGAGCTACCGAGCTGCTCCACCCCGCGCCGTTGAATGCAACGTTACGTCAGCGGTACAGCAAGAAGCAAATCGTTTAACAGCGCAGGTCAGCGCCCTTCACTTCGCAGCCCGGTCCGGCACCGCCCAGCCCGTCCGGCGTTTGAGGACGAGGCCGTCCAGGCCGAAGCAGGGGTCTGGGGGCGGCAGCCCCCAGGGACGGGACGGATAGGGGCGGCGGGGGCGAAAAACACGCCCACCCCTACGCCGTCAGCTCCTGCCGCAAGGCATCCCGCAGCCGAGCTGCCCGCTCCGACACCTCAGAGGGCCCCAGGGACACGGCCCGATCGGCCCACCGCTGCCCCTCCGCCAGCTCCCCGCGACGCGCGTAAACCAGGGCCAGCCGCAACGCCGCCCGCCCGTGCCCCGCGTCAGCGGCCCGCGCCCACCACACCGCCGCCTCCGGCTCACTCCCCTCCCGGGCCAGCAACAGCCCGAGATTGAAGGCACCGTTGCGCGACCCGGCCTCGGCCGCCTCCCGGTACCACCGGGCCGCCTCGACCACATCGCCGCGCGCAGCGGACAGCATCCCGACCCGCACCTGGGCACGCCGGTGCCCCTGGGAGGCCGCCCGCTCGTACCACTCCTCGCACTCGGTCTTCTCGTGCACCTGCTCACCCAGTTCGTGCGCGGGCGTCGGCGGTCGCCGCGCGTCGAGCACCGAGGCCAGCCGGTACGCCGCCTCCGCGCTCCCCCCGCCTGCGGCGCACCGCAGATGCCGTTCGGCCTCCCGCTCGTCGCCGTCCCGCAGGCGGGCGATCCCGACCTGCAGCGCCGCCTCGGTGTGCCCGGCCGCAGCAGCCCGCTCGTACCAGGGCAGCGCGACCGCCTCCGCGCCGCGCCCGGCGAAGAGAATCCCGAGGTTGAAGGCCGCGTCCACGCTGCCGGCCTCCGCGGCCTTGGAGAACCACGGCTCGGCACCGGTCGCGTCGCCGCCCTGGAGCAGCAGCACGGCGAGCGCGTTGGCCGCCTCGCGGTGCCCGGCGTAGGCCGCGCGCCGGTACCACTGCTCGGCCTGTGCGGTACGCGCCTGCTCGGCGCAGAGCAGACCGAGGTTGTACGCGCCGTTCACGTCACCGGCGTCCATCGCGGCCCGGTACCACCGCTCGGCGGTCTGTGTCTCGCCGCGCTCGGCGTGCAGCGCGCCCAGCGCGTTGGCCGCGTTGCCGTCGCCGTCCTGGGCGGCGCGCAGCCACCACACGGCGGCGCTCTCGGTGTCGCCGGCGTCGCGCAGCAGGAACCCGAGCGCGCAGGCGGCACGGGCCTCGCCGTCCTTGGCGGACGTCAGATACCAGCGCCCGGCCTCCTTGAGCTCGCCCCGCTTCTCCAGGATCGCCCCGAGTTGCAGCGCGGCCCGCTGATGCCCACGCGCGGCGGCCTGCCGGTACCACTGCTCGGCTTCGTCGCCGGGAACCGGGGGCGCGGAGGCCTCGGAGACCGCGGGGCCTCCGGAGGCCGATCCGGCACCGCCGTCAGCCCCACTCCCGCCCTCGCCGCCGCTCCGACCGCCGGCCCTGTTCCCGCCGCCGGCCTTTTCCTCATCCTCGATCCGGCGCCGACCACCGGCCCTCTCGCCATACCCGTGACCGTCTCCGAGCCCGTGCCCGTCCCCGTATTCGTCCTCGTGCGGCGCCCGCCGATCGAGGACGCGCGCCAGCCGGTACGCGGCCTCGCGGTGTCCGCGCTCCGCGGCGGACCGCATCCACTGCTCGGCCGCGGTGTCCCCGCGGTGCTCCAGCAGGTCGGCGAGCGCGTACGCGCCGAGCGCGTGGCCCTGCTCGGCGGACTGGCGCAGCCAGTACTCGGCGGCGGGTTCGTCGCCGCGCTCGCGGTGGTACCGGCCGAGCGCGTGCGCGGCGGCGGCGGAACCGGCCACGGCGGCGATCCGCCACCAGCCGGCGGCGTCGTCGGTGTATCCGCGCTGGTGGAGGAGGACGCCCAGGTTGTTGGCCGCGGCCCGGTCGCCCTCGGCGGTGGCGGCACGCAGCAGGGGCTCGGCTCCGTCGAGATCACCGCGGCGCAGCAGCATCGCTCCGAGGACACTCATCGCCTCGACTTCGCCGGCCTGCGCGGCGAGCCGTGTACGTGCCTCGTCGACAGCCTCCCCCTCACCGGTCTCGTCCCGGCCGGAAGGCTGCACAAAACGCCCTGTATCCAACAGAGTTGCCTTGTCCCCCATAACGTCCATCGTCGCACCACCTGCAACCTGGGTACACCTGGTATACCGCAGCCAGTGAGGTCTCTACAGCGTTTTGTCGACATGCCCACAGAGAGACAAGCGAAACACGGTTTCACCAAGTCCCCCCGGCGCCACGGCCGTCACCCTCGTCGGCACATGCGTTCGCACAGCGCGAAGGCCCGGATCCTTGAAAGGATCCGGGCCTTCGCGATCAGTAGCGGGGACAGGATTTGAACCTGCGACCTCTGGGTTATGAGCCCAGCGAGCTACCGAGCTGCTCCACCCCGCGCCGTTGTGTTGCAACCGTACCACGGCGTGAGGTGGGCTTTTTCCCTGTCGGCCGACGGTGCTACCCGCTGGCGGTGCTGCCGCTAGGACTCGGACTACTGCTGGTACTTGGACTACTACTGGTACTTGGACTACTGCTCGGACTCGGGCTGCTGCTCGGGCTCGTGGTGCTCTTGCCCTTGGCCGCCGCGGCCTGCGCGGCCTCGGCCCGCTTCAGCGCGGCCTGCAGATCCTTCTGCGCCTGCCCGTACGCCTCCCAGTCGCCCTTCTTCAGGGCCTGTTGCCCCGCGTCGAAGGCCTTCTGGGCGTCGGTCAGGGCCTGTTGGACCGTTGGATTGCTGGATGTCGGTGGAGTGGTGGTGCCGGTATCCGGTGGCGTGGTCGTGGTCTCCGCTCCGAAGACCTTGTTGAGCCCCTCGTCCAGCGTGTCCTCGAAGGCGGTCTTGTTGCCGTAGGCCACCAACACCTTGCGCAGGAGCGGGTACTTGAGTCCACCACCGCGTACGTAGACGGGCTCCACGTAGAGCAGTCCTCCGTCGAGCGGCACCGTCAGCAGGTTGCCGTACTCGATGTCGGAGTCGCCGCCCTTGAGCAGCTTGATGGATTCGGCGATGTCCTGTTGGGAGTTGAAGGCGCTCTGCACCTGTTTAGGGCCGCCGACGGTCGTACTGGTCGGCAGTTTCAGGATTCTGATCTTGCCGTAGTCGGGGCTGCCCGCCTCGGAGTCGACCGCCATGAAGGCGCTGAGGTTGTCTCTCCCGTTCGGCGTGAACGTCGTCGTCAGGGAGAACGCCTGCGAGCTCTGGTCGGGCATCTTCATGCTCAGGTAGTACGGCGGCACCGCGCTGCCCGACTTGTTGGTCGGGTCGTCCGGCCCCTGCCACACCTCGCTGCCGCTGAGGAACGTCTGCGCGTCCGTCACGTGGTAGCGGGTGAGCAGTTCGCGCTGGACCTTGAACAGGTCCTGCGGGTACCGGAGATGGGCCATCAGCGAGGCCGAGATGTCCGTCCTGGGCTCGACCGTGCCGGGGAACGCCTTCATCCAGGTCTTCAGGACCGGGTCCTCGGTGTCCCACTGGTAGAGCTTGACCTGACCGGTGTACGCGTCGACGGTCGCCTTCACCGAGTTGCGGATGTAGTTGACCTGGTTCTGCTGGGCCACCACCGCGCGGTTGTTGTTGGTCGCGGTGAGCGAGTCGGCCGTGGTGTCCCCGAGGGTCGTCCGGGAGGCGTACGGGTATCCGTTGCTGGTGGTGTACGCGTCGACGATCCACTGGATGTGGCCGTCCACGACCGCCGGGTAGGCGTCGCCGTCGATGGTCAGCCAGGGCGCCACCGCCTCGACGCGCTCCTTGGGCGTGCGGTTGTACAGGATCCGCGAACCCTCGCCGATCGCACCGGAGTAGAGGATCTGCGGCTCGTTGAACGCCACCGCGTACGCGGCCCGGTTGAGCGGGTTGGAGAGGTTGACCCCGCTCTTGCCCGTGTAACTGGTGGTCTTCTCGCCGCTGTCGTCGGAGTAGTCGATCTCCTTCTGGGGACCGCCGACGATCGAGTACGTGGTGGTCTTCTCGCCGTAGTAGATCTGCTGCTCGTACTTGCCGAGGTCACCCGAGGACGGGAGGTCGGACTCGGTGAAGACCGGACGCCCCTCGGAGTCGACCTCGGTGCCCTTGGCGGCGACCACGCCGTAGCCGTGCGTGTAGCGGAAGTGGTCGTTGATCCAGTTGTTCTTCGGGATGCCGTTGAGGTTCAGCTCGCGCAGCCCGATGACCGTGTCCTGGTCCTTGCCGTCCTCGGTGTAGCGGTCGACATCCAGGTTGGTCGGGAACGCGTAGTAGTTCCTGATCTGCTGGAGTTGCTGGAACGTGGGCGACACGACGTTCGGGTCCACGATCCGGATGCTCGCCGTGGAGTCGACGTCCGCGCGGAGCTTGGTCTTGTCCTTGGTGGTGCTCGTCCCCGAGTACTCCGTGACCTTGGTGTCGTCGATGCCGTAGGCCTCGCGCGTCGCCTTGAGGTTCTTCTGGACGTACGGGGCTTCCTTGGCCTGCTCGTTGGGCTGGACCGTGAACTTCTGGACGATCGCCGGGTACAGGCCGCCGATGAGGATCGCGGAGAGCACCATCAGGCCGAAGCCGATGACGGGCAGCTGCCAGGTGCGCCGCCACAGGGTGGCGAAGAACAACAGCGCGCAGATGACGGCGATGCAGAACAGGATCGTCTTGGCCGGCAGATACGCGTTCGCGTCGACGTATCTGAGACCCGTCCAGTCACCGGTCGCCTTGAAGTCGCTGGATTTGACCGCGAGTCCGTAGCGGTCGAGCCAGTAGGCGACCGCCTTGAGGGCGACGAAGATGCCGAGCAGCACCGACAGATGGCCGGTGGCGGCGGCCGTGGCGCGCGCGCCCGGGCTGGTGATCCGCAGGCCGCCGTACAGGTAGTGCGTCAGCGCGGCGGCGAGCAGCGAGAGGATCGCGGCGGCGAAGCCGAAGCCGAGCAGGAAGCGGTACCAGGGCAGGTCGAAGGCGTAGAAGGAGACGTCGAGATGGAACTGCGGGTCCTTCTGGTGGAAGGGCACGCCGTTGACCCACATCAGCCAGACCCGCCACTGGCTGGACGCCGAGGCGCCCGCGATCAGCCCGACAAGAGAGGTGATCGCCAGCAGCAGCCACTTCTTGTACGGCGCGATGCCCATGCGGTAGCGGTCGAGGCTCTGCTGCTCCATCGACATGGCGCTGAGCGGCGGGCGCAGGCGGTGCGCCAGCCAGATGTTCACGCCCACGGCGGCCGCCATCAGCAGGCCGAAGACGAAGAACAGGCCGATCTTGGTCGACAGGGTGGTGGTGAACACGGACGAGTAATGCACCGACCGGTACCAGAGCCAGTCCGTCCAGAAGCCCGCGAACATCGTGAACGCCATGCCGAGTACGGCAAGGACGCCCAGTGTCATGAGCAAAGTCCGGACACGCCGGGACGGGCGGCCCACTCTGATCCGCGGCCCTTGCGGGCCTCCGCCGCGGTCCGGCATCTGGAAAGCCAAGGTGCGCACCTCGAAGTTCGCTGTTGGTCGCTGTCGTTGCGTCAGGCCCCCGGGTTCGCGGACCGTCCGTAGCCCCGCGTGATCGCGGGCCCACACCTATGCAACTTACTCACCGTTTACTCGGTTCCCGATTCCGGCCATGAACGAGGCAGGATTGTGACCATGTCCAACACTCCCATGGCAGCGAACCCCCTCACCCGGGCCGTACTGGAGATCGACGAGTACGCCTCCGGCCTCGGCTGGGACCAGCCCGCTCGCCTCTTCGCCCTCGTAGACACCGCGCGACTGCGGGCCCAGGAGCCCGGTCTCGCGGCCCAACTCGGCCTGCGGGACGAGCCCGAGACCACCGGTCTCACCCCGATCGAGCAGGAGGAGATCCCGGCCGGAAAGCCGTTGGACGAGTTCCTCGGCACGATCGCCTGGCCCGACGCGGTGGCCGGCTGCGCACTCACCGTCGAGCGGCTGATGCTGCCGCCGTCCGCCGAGGCCTCCGTCCCGGAAGGGCTCAGCGAGAAGAAACTCACCCAGTGGGTCGCCGAGCACCCGGACCGCCAGGAGGTCCGGATGACGGTCGCGGTCCTGCGCAACGGCACCCGCGACTCGGCCCTGCGGCTGCGCGAGAAGGACTCCCCCACGGAGGTCCTCACCGGCGGCGCCCTCGTCCCGGGCCTCGCGGAGGCCCTGTCGGCGACCTTCGAGGACTGACGTCCTCCCCCTACGGCTCCGGTTCTTCTCGTACGACTCCGGGGGCGCCCTTTGGTTCAAGGGCGCCCCCGGAGTCGTACGCGAGGTCTTCTTAAAGCGAGGTCTTCTTAAAGAAGAGGCTTGTTCAGCCCTTGGTGGTGCACTTCGGGAGGTCGGCGGTCTTGCCGCTGTTGATCAGCTTGAGGTCGCTGATCGCGTCCTTGATGGTGTTCACCTTGACGAGCCTGAGGCCACTGGGGGTGTCCTTGGCGGCCTCCGCGCAGTTCTCGGCAGGCGTCAGGAAGTACTGGGCGCCCTTGCTGCGCGCGCCGACGGTCTTCATCGAGATACCGCCGATCGGGCCGACCTTGCCGGTGTCGTCGATGGTGCCGGTGCCGGCCACGAACTTGCCGCCGGTGAGGTCGCCCGGGGTCAGCTTGTCGTAGATGCCGAGCGCGAACATCAGGCCGGCGCTCGGGCCGCCGACGTCGGCCAGCTTGATGTCGATGCTGAACGGGAACGTGTGATCGGTTCCGGCGGAGATGCCGACGATGGCGCGCTTGGCACCGGTGTCGTCGGAGGTCGCCGTGGTGATCGTGATGTCCTTCGTCGCGGTCGCCGTCTTGTTCGCCTTCACCGCGGCGGCCTGGTCCTTGGCCGACACGATGGTGAACACGACCTTCTCGCCCGGCTTGTGCTTGGTGACCAGCTTCGCGACGTCGTCGGGCTGCTTCACCGTCGTACCGTCGACGGCCTTGATCACGTCACCGGCGTGCAGCTTGCCCTCGGCCGGGGAGTCCTTGAGGACCGTCGAGACGATCACCCAGGACTTCACCGGGATGCCCAGCTGGTCCAGAGCGGCGACCTTGGCGCTCTCCTGGGACTGGCTGAACTCCTCGGCGTTCTCCTGGGTCGACTGCTGCTCCGTCTTGCCGTCCGGGTACAGCGTGTCGTGCGGGACGACCTTGTCGTCGTGGGCGAGCCAGCCGTACACGGCCTCGATGAGGTTCATGTTGTAGTCGGCGCTGGTGACCCGGACCGTCGTCATGTTCAGGTGACCGGTCGTCGGGTAGGTCTTGCGCCCGGTGATCTGCAGCACCGGCTCGCCGTCGTGGTCCCCGAGCGTGTTCACCGTCGGGCCCGGTGACATCTCCGCATACGGGACGTTGATGAGGACTCCCGCGCACAGGAGCGCGATCAGCATCAGGGTGGAGGCGAGCATCGTCGCGGTGCGGCGTGGCATGGCACGACAGTACGGGACGCTTCTGTCAGCGCACCGTCAGGGCCGCCCTCCGGTCACGCTTCCCTTCACGTGCCCGAGTGGGACTTCTCCATGGCCTCGCGGAACCGCGCATAGCCGTCCAGCTCCGGACCGTCGCTGCGTACCTTGCGGGTCCGGTTGGCCCAACTGCCCCACAGGCCGGCGCCTATCGCGGCCACCAGCGGAATCAACAACCAGGCGAGTGCCGCCATGCCGACCTCCCAACCCCGGACGAGTGAACTCAACCGACTGATCAGCAGATTAGCCAGCCCCACTGACAACGCTCGTGCCAGGGGTGCGGTTACGCAACCGGTGAGCGCCCATCAGCAGGCGCCGACCCACTCCTCGGTGCCGTCGGAGAACTGCTGGTGCTTCCAGATCGGCACCTCGTGCTTGAGATCGTCGATCAGCTTCCGGCAGGCCTCGAAGGCCTCGCCCCGGTGGGGACACGACACGGCGACGACGACCGCCAGGTCCCCGATCCCGAGCTCCCCCACCCGGTGGACGGCGGCCAGCGCCCGCACCGGGTAGTCCGCGACGACCTTCTCGGCGATGCGCCGCATCTCGGCCTCGGCACTGGGGTGGCACGAGTACCCCAGCCGATCGACGTCGGCACCGCCGTCGTGATTGCGCACGGTTCCGACGAACAGCGCCGTCCCACCGGCCGCGTCGTCCCCGACGGCCCGGAAGACCTCGTCCACGGAGAGCGGCGTCTCCCGGATCCCGATCAGCTTGACGGGATCCTGCGCGGCCTGCTCACCGGGGTGGTCGATCGTGGGTGCCATGCCTCCATCGTGCCGCACCCCGCCGACAGCGCGGAATAGCACTTTCACCAAGCACGCGCGCGTGCATGTTTGGAGCGTCCTACAGGAGCACGTGTTTTAGCGGCTTGCGCTGCTCAGATCCGGCGCCGGGCCTTCCGTGCCCGTCGTACGACCGCCGCCGCGCCGAGCAGTGCGACCGTCGCGCCCGCGGCACCCGCCGCCGTCGCGTCCTTGCGGCCGAGCCGTCGCCCGACGACCGTGTGCCGCCCGGCGACCTCCTCCAGGAGCTCCGCGAGCACTTCCTCGTTGGTCCACTGGGGCCGCCAGCCCGCGTCGTGCAGCCGGCTCCCGCTGACCACCCAGGGGTACATCGTGTACGCCAGGTCGCCGGCCGGGGACGGGGTGAGTCCGATCCGGTGCAGGCGGGCCGCCGCGCCGAGCGCGACCGCGGACGGCAGCTCCATGCGCCGGATGCCGCTGAGTTCCTCGACCTCCTCCTGCTCCAGCCAGCCGTCGCAGCCGACGGCGAGTTCCCCTTCGACCTTCTCCAGGACGGCGTACTCCAGGGCGCTGCACAGGTCCTCGACATGGCAGAACTGCCAGGCGGGCCGCGACCCGGCCACCACCAGCAGTCGCGGCGACTCGAAGTACCTGGTCAGCGCGGTGTCGGTGCCGCCGACGAGGACTCCGGGGCGGACGACGGTGACATTGAGCCCGGGATGCGCCCGGGGCGCGCGCCGCGCGAGCCGCTCGACCTCCAGCAGGTCGCCGACACCGGTGGCCTCCGCGGTGGCCCGCAGCTCGGCGTCCTCCGAGAGCGGCAGTTCGTTGTCGGGCAGCGCTCCGTAGACCATCGCCGAGGTGCACAGCACGACCCGGTGGACACCGGCCGCCGCGGCAGCCGTCAGCACGGTCTGCGTCCCCCGCACGTTGTACGCCGAACGGGCGGCCGGGTCGGTCTCCAGATCGAGGTCCAGCGCCAGATGTACGACGACGTCGGCGCCGCGCAGCTTCTCCGCGATGGCCGGATCCCGTACGTCGAGGATGTGCCACTGGGCCGCCGCGCACTCGCCGCGCCGCTCGTCGATGGCGATGACCTGCTTGATCTCCTCGGAGGCGGCGAGCCGCTCGGTGAGGAGCGCCCCGATCCCGGACGCGGCGCCGGTGACCGCGACGACGGGCCCGCGCACGGCGGGACTGGTTGAGTGGTTTCGCGCTGCGCGAACCTGCGGATCTGGGGAACTCACCGGGCGTCTCCAGCGGTTGTCTTCAGTACGGACGCGCGTGACGCGTCCGGACCAGGTGGCATCCATCCTGCCGCAGGCCAGGTCTTGGCGAAGCACCGAGGCCCGATCGGCCCGCGGTGTCTACGCTGGGTGGTGTTGAAGGGCAGTCGTGCCGTCGGAGAGAACCGGCGGCCTTAACAGCCGAGGAATCCCGTGAGTGACACCCCATTCGGATTCGGCCTTCCGCCGGAGGAGCCGGACGACGGCGACGAGGGCAAGAAGAAGGACCAGGAGAGCGGTGGTGGTCAGGGACCGGCCAACCCGTTCGGTTTTGGCGGGCTGCCCGGTGCCGGGGGCTTTGGCGGCCCCGGTGCGGACAATCCGCTCGCAGCCATGTTCGGTTCGCTGAACCCCAACGACCTGGGCGCCGCGTTCCAGCAGCTGGGGCAGATGCTCTCGTACGAGGGCGGTCCGGTGAACTGGGACATGGCCAAGCAGATCGCCCGCCAGACGGTCTCCCAGGGCACTCAGGACGGCACGAAGGACGCGAGCATCGGCCCCGCCGACCGCAGCGCCGTCGAGGAGGCCGTCCGCCTCGCCGACCTGTGGCTGGACGACGCGACCTCGCTGCCGTCCGGTGCCGGCTCCGCCGTGGCGTGGTCCCGCGCGGAGTGGGTCGAGGCGACCCTGCCTGCCTGGAAGGAGCTCGTGGACCCGGTCGCCGAGCGCGTCGGCGCGGCCATGGGTGACGTCCTGCCGGAGGAGATGCAGGCCATGGCGGGCCCGCTGATCGGCATGATGCGCTCCATGGGCGGCGCCATGTTCGGCACCCAGATCGGGCAGGCCGTGGGCGTGCTCGCGGGCGAGGTCGTCGGCTCGACCGACATCGGCCTGCCGCTCGGCCCGGTCGGCAAGGCCGCGCTGCTGCCGCTGAACATCGAGGCGTTCGGCAAGGACCTGGGCATTCCGCAGGAGGAGGTGCGGCTCTACCTCGCCCTGCGCGAGGCAGCCCACCAGCGCCTGTTCGCACACGTGCCGTGGCTGCGCTCGCACCTGTACGGCGCGGTCGACGGGTACGCGCGCGGGATCAAGGTCGACACCGCCAAGCTGGAGGACGTGGTCGGCCAGTTCGACCCGCAGAACCCGGAGCAGCTGCAGGACGCCCTTCAGCAGGGCATGTTCCAGCCGGAGGACACACCGGAGCAGAAGGCCGCTCTGGCCCGTCTGGAGACGGCTCTGGCGCTCGTCGAGGGCTGGGTGGACGCGGTGGTCCACGCCGCCGCGAAGCCGCGTCTGACGTCGGCCGACGCGCTCCGCGAGACCCTGCGGCGCCGTCGTGCGACGGGCGGTCCCGCCGAGCAGACGTTCGCCACGCTGATCGGCCTGGAGCTGCGCCCGCGCCGGCTGCGCGACGCCTCCCGGCTGTGGGCCTCGCTCACGGACGCGCGCGGTGTCGACGGCCGTGACGGTCTGTGGGCCCACCCGGACATGCTGCCGACGGCCTCCGACCTGGACGACCCGGACGGCTTCGTGCACCGCGAGCAGCTGGACTTCTCCGAGCTGGACAAGCTGCTCGGCGAGGCGGCCGAGAAGCCTGACCTGAAGAAGGACGACGACACCGAGTGAGCCTGTACGACGACGCGGTCCTCGTACTGAAGAGCTACGAGGACCAGACGGACCTGCGCCAGGCCTACCTGGACCACCTGGCCGCTCACCCGGACGGCATGTGGAAGTCCTGCCACGCCGGACATGTCACGGCGAGCGCCCTGGTGATCGACCCTGTGCAGGGTCGCGTTCTGCTGACCCTGCACAAGAAGCTGCGGATGTGGCTCCAGATGGGCGGCCACTGCGAGCCGGAGGACATCTCCCTGGAGGCGGCGGCCCTGCGCGAGGCCAGGGAGGAGTCCGGCATCACCGGACTGACCCTGCTGCCGGGCGGCCCGGTCCGCCTCGACCTCCATCCCATCCCGGCACCGTGCCACTTCCACTACGACGTCCAGTACGCGGTCGTGGCACCCCCCGGCGCCGTCCAGGAGATCAGCGACGAGTCCCTGGAGCTGCGCTGGTTCGCGTACGACGAGGTGGCGGCCGTAGCCGACGAGTCGGTCGTGCGGCTGCTGGAGGCGACGCGCGCCGGGCTGTGAACGTGTAAGGGGCGCCCGCACTTGCGGGCGCCCCTTACGTTCGACTACTGGACGCTCAGCTCCAGGCGTTGCCCTGGTTCTGGGCGTGGGCGCCGTGCTGGCCCATGCCGTACTGCGCGGCGAGGCCCTGGCCGATCCCGGCGTTCTGCGGTGGCAGGAGTTCGCTGGGCTGGACGAGCGCGTAGCCGCTGCCCATGAAGCTCAGCTCCCAGCCCTCGCCGGTGTTGCCGCGGCGCCGCCACACGCCCGAGGAGTGCGTCTGGGCCTGCATCTGGACGCGCAGGCCGGTGGACCAGGCGACGATCGCGTCGGCGTCGCAGTTGACGTACTTGTCGGGCGTGACCTGCATCATCAGCGGCGCGCCCGAGGTCATCAGGGCGACCTTGCCGCGGCCGGTGATGTTGAGCTGGTACTTCCCCGAACCGGAGATGCCGTACTGGCTGTCCACGGCGATGACCTCGTGGTGCAGCGAGGAGTCCATCGCGAGGACGTAGCTGCTGTCGACGGTGAGGCCGTCCTGTTCCACATCCACTACGTGGATGTGCTGGGCGAGGTTGGCGAGGAAGACCGTGCCCTGCCCGTGGCAGCGCATGAGGCTGAGGCCCTCGCCGGTGGCCGCACGCGCGTAGGCCTGCTGGGTGTTCTGGTACTCGGCGTCGAACTCGACGAGCCCCTGGTAGGCGACCATGGTGCCCTTACGGGCGAGGATGTCGTCGTGGCCCTCCAGGACGATGCGCAGCATCTGCTTGTTCTGGAGGCTGTAGCGGTCCTGGGACTGCGAGTCGTTGAACGCGAAAAGCGGGCTCTGCATGGTGTCGTGTTCCCCCCTCAGCCCCGGAACCGGAGACGGTCGGTGCTGTCCTCGCTGGGCTGGACGACGACGATGCCCTGCCCGGAGAAGGCCATCTGGTAGGCCTCGCCGCTGCCGCGGCCGATCAGCGACTGCGCCTTGAAGCTGCGCTTGCCCTTCACCTTGAGGTTCGGGGACCAGGCGACGAGCGCGTCCGGGTCGACGTAGGTCTCGTCATCGCCGCCGCCGCAGTCGACGACGATCGGCTTGCCGCGGGAGGTCAGCGCGACCCAGCCCTGGCCGCTGATCTTGGTGTTCCACAGGCCCTGCCCGGCGAACTTGGCCAGTCCCTTGACCCGCTCCACACCCCAGGTGAGGGAGGTGTCGAAGGCGAGCAGGTTGGTGGCGTTGACGGAGATCCCGTCGCCGTTGAGGTTGATCACGACAACGTCCGCGCCGTAGTCGGCGAGGTAGAGCAGTCCGTCCCCGGAGCACTTCATCAAGGGAGCGCCCTCACCGGTCATCCAGTCGCGTGCGATCTGGCGCACGGCCGGCGGGTTGGGTTCGTACTGGATGAAGCCTTCGTAGGCGATCATCGAGCCCACGCGCGCGAAGAGGTCGCTTCCGGTCTGCATGGCGACCTTCAGCATGTTGTTGCCGTGGTTCTCCATACGGGCGGTGACGGGTGCGGGGGCGTAGCCCGCGAGCGGCTGGTTCATGACGGGCTCCCTCAGACCTCGTAAGGCTGGACGACGACGAAGTTGCCGGGGGCGGCCCGGAACTGCAGGTTGACGCTCTCCCCGGTGTCTCCGGGGTACGCGTTGCGGCGCATCCGGACCTGGCTGGAGACGATCACCTGGGCGGCGGCGGACCACGCGACGACCGCGTTGCAGTCGGCGAACGTGGTCGGCGTGACCGGCAGGACGACGGGCTCGCCGTGGGTCTTCACGACGATGGTGCCGGTCCCCTGGAACTGCATCGTGAACAGCGCGCCCCCGGGGATGCCGTGTCCCTCGATGCGTCTGACCTCGTGCTGGAGGCTCTCGTCGAAGGCGAGGACGTTCTCGGCGGAGACGCAGATCGCGTCGCCCTGGAGCTCGACGGGGTGCAGGTTGGTGGAGTTCTCGGCGAGGAACACCTGTCCCTGGCCGGTGCAGCGCATCAGCTGCATCTCCTGGCCGGTCGCGTTGCCGACGATCCGGCCGGCGAACCCGGCGCCCTTGTAGCCGAAGTCGACCTTGCCCTGGTAGAGCACCATGCTGCCCTGACGGGCCAGTACGGGCTGGCCGCCGATGCCGAGGTCGACGCGGATCAGCTTCTTGTTCTGCTGCGTCCAGCGCTGCCCGGTGGGCGTCTCCTTGAACTTCTGCAGCGCGGCCGACACACCGGCGCCCTGGGGAGCGCCGGAGGGCACTCCATAGCCGGCGGCCTGGCCCGGGACCTGCCCGAAGGGAGGCTGTTGCTGCCCGTAACCGGGCGGCGCAGGCGGCTGGCCGTAGCCGGGCGGGGGCGGCGGTGCCTGTGGTGGCCGGCCGTACCCGGGAGGCGGCGGCGCGGTCTGGCCGGGCGCCTGTTGCCCGTACGGCTGCGGGGGCTGGCCGTAGGGGGCGGGAGCGGGGCCCGGGGGCGGCACGGTTCCGGGGCCGGGCGGGGTCATCGGGGCGATGATCGTCGGCGCGGCGTGCACGGAGGGTGCGGGTGCCGGGGCCGGCGGGGGCGTGAAGCCCTGCGCGGGTGCCGGGGCGGGCGGGGCGCCGAACGCGGGCGGCGCGGAGGTCTGCGGGGGCGGGGCGAAGCCCGGGGTGGCGCCGGACTGCGGCTGCGGCGCGGCCGGGGCCTCCTCCTCCATGACCTCGCCGCCGAAGTTCTTCAGCAGCGCTTCGAGGCCACCGTCGAAGCCCTGGCCGACGGCTGCGAACCGCCAGACGTCCTTCAGGTAGAAGTCGCCCAGCATCACGGCCCGCTCGGTGGTGAACTCCGAACCGTTGAACGAGTAGCGGGCCACTTCCTCGCCGCCCGCGACGATCCGGACGTACCCGGGGGCGATCTGGGACATCTGTCCGGCGCCGTCGAGCGTGGCCGTGAACGCCAGCTTGTGGATCTGCGGCGGGATCTTGTCGAGCGTGATCCGGAAGGACTCGGCGTCGCCCGCCTGGGCGCCCAGGAGCTGGATGGACTCCTCGGGGGACTTCGGCTGGTTGAAGAACACGAAGTACCGGTCGTCCGAGAGCCGCTCCTCGGCGTCGAGACCGAAGCAGCTGATGTCGAACGTGAGTCCGGGGCCGGTGATCTGTACGCCTACGTACAGATCGGTGCCCGCGGTGAGGTCACTGATCTTGGCCTTGTGGCCGCGTTGGAATTCCCTGGCCATGCGTAACGACCGTCCCCCATCCCGATGCGATGTGCGTCGCGTCAGGCTAACGGCAATCTCCGACACCGGAGTAAGTCGGTACAGACCCGGTACACAATCCCCCACAGGGGACGGTCACTCGTCGCGGGCGCCCGGAGGATTGGGCAGCCGCTCGGCCGCGACCACGCCTTCGAGGTACCCCTTGGCGCGCTCGGTGCGCGGATACGCCTCCAGGAGCCGCCAGAAACGCGGCCCGTGCCCGGGCACCAGGAGATGCGCGAGCTCGTGCAGCAGCACGTAGTCGACGACGTACTCGGGCATGCCCTGCAGCCGGTGGGAGAGCCGGATGCTGCCCTCGGAGGGCGTGCAGGATCCCCAGCGCGTGTTCTGGTTGGTGACCCAGCGCACCGAGGTGGGCCGGGCACGGCCGTCGAAGTACTGGGCCGACAGGCGCTCGGCGCGCTCGGACAGCTCCGCGTCGCCGAGCACGCGTTTGCTCTCCTGCGCGGCCAGCTTGTCGAGCATGACGGTGACCCAGCGCTTCTCCTCCGCCTCGGACATGCGGGCGGGGATCAGCACGACGGTGCGATCGCCCTCGCGGTACGCGGAGACCGTTCTGCGCCGACGCGCACTCCTGCGAACCTCGATCGCGCTCGCCCCCGAGCCGCTTGGCGGCTGGCTCGTCGTACTGCGCTGTGGTTTTCCGGCGCTGTGCAGTGGGTCGGCGGGCACGCCATGACGTTACCCTCTGCACACGCGGGAAGTCCCGACTCCGGGACGGTTTCGGTGTCGATCCCCCACCAAGCGTTTGATTCGTACGACGAATCCCCACTACCTGTGGACAACTTTCGGCGACCGACGGCCGGGCCGGGCAGGCTGGCACCACCGGCGGAGCACCGACCAGCTCCACCGGCACACGGGACGTACTTCCTACGGCTACGGGGGCCTGTCATGCATCCGATGGTGAAGCCCGCGCTGCGGCGCGGCTGGCGTGATCTCAACACCGTGCAGTTCGGGATGACACCGGCGCACGCGATGACGCTCGGCCCGATGGATACGGCCACAGGCAGTTTCCTGGACCTGCTCAACGGCACGCGCGGACTGCCGCTGCTGCGTGAGGAGGGGCACCGGATGGATCTGCCCGAGGGCCATGTCGACCAGTTGGTGAAGGGGCTCGCGCACGCGGGTCTGCTCGACGACGCGCAAGGGGGCGGTCCCGCGGCCGACGCGCTCCGCGCGAAGAAGGACGTCCTGGACCGGCTGCGCCCGGACCTCGCGTCGCTCTCCCTGACAACCTGCGAGCCGGGCGCGGCGATGGGCCGACTGGCGGCGCGTCGCGAACTGCGCGTGCAGGTGAGAGGCGCGGGCCGGGTGGGCGCGGTGCTGGCCGCGCTGTTGTCGGGCGCGGGGGTCGGCGAGATCGACGTGCGCGACGGCGGTCACACCGAGCCCTGGGACGTCGCTCCGGGCGGGCTGCCCGCCGAGGCCGTCGGAGAGCGCCGGGACGAGGCAGCGCGGCGCGCGGTACGCCGGGCCGCCCCGGACCGTCCGCCGCGCCGGACCTCGGGGACCGCACGGGAGGAGAGCGACCCCGGTTTCTCCCTGGTGATCCTCACTCCCCGCGACGATGTCGCCGTGCACGCGCCGGACCCGTCCGCCGCTGCCGACCTGATCGCCTCGGGGACCCCTCATCTGTACGCCGGTGTCGTGGAGGGCACGGGAACGGTGGGCCCGCTGGTGCTGCCCGGCGAGTCGGCCTGCGCGGGCTGTCTGCACCATGCGCGCACCGACCGTGACCCGACCTGGCCCCGGCTGGTCGCACAGTGGCGTTCCGGCAAGCAGCCCCGGGTACGGCCCTGCGATCTGGCGCTGGCCACGACCGTTGCCGGGCTGGCGGCCACCCATGCGCTCGCCTTCCTGGACGGGCAGTCGCCGTCGAGCGCGGGCGCCCGGTGGGAGGTCTCGCTGCCCGGTCTGCACTGGCACGCGCGGCCGGTCTGGGCGCATTCCGCATGCCCTTGCGGAGCCGCGGAGAAAGGTGAGGAGGGACACACCTCTACGGACGAGGATCGACACGCGACAATGGCAGAGGACCGGCCGTCGAGGGATGTGCGCCGTAAGGCAGACTCGGCCCGGCCGGCTGGGACTTGGAGGGCGCATGTCTGATCTTCCCCGCAAGGCGGTCACCCGTACCGCCAAGCTCGCCGCGCTCCCGCTCGGCTTCGCCGGGAGAGCCACGTGGGGGCTCGGGAAACGGATCGTGGGCGAGTCCGCGGAGATCGTCAGCCGTGAGCTGCAACAGCGCACGGCGGAGCAGCTGTTCAAGGTGCTCGGCGAACTCAAGGGCGGGGCGATGAAGTTCGGGCAGGCGCTGTCCGTCTTCGAGTCGGCGCTGCCCGAGGAGGTCGCCGGTCCCTACCGTGCCGCGCTGACCAAGCTCCAGGAGGCGGCGCCGCCGATGCCGACGCGCACCGTGCACGGTGTGCTGACGGAGCGGCTCGGCGAGGACTGGCGCGAGTTGTTCGTGGAGTTCGAGGACAAGCCGTCGGCCGCGGCGTCGATCGGCCAGGTGCACCGGGCTGTGTGGCACGACGGCCGCGAGGTCGCGGTCAAGGTGCAGTACCCGGGCGCCGGCGAGGCCCTCCTCTCCGACCTGACCCAACTGAGCCGTTTCGCCCGCCTGTTGGGCCCGCTCATCCCCGGGATGGACATCAAGCCCCTCATCGCCGAGCTCCGCGACCGGGTCTCCGAGGAACTGGACTACGGCCTGGAGGCGCAGGCCCAGCGGGTGCACGCGGAGGAGTTCGAGGGCGACCCGGATGTCGTGGTGCCCGCCGTGGTCCACCAGTGCGACCAGGTTCTGGTCACGGAGTGGATCGACGGGATTCCCATGTCGGAGGTGATCGCCGACGGCACCCAGGAACAGCGCGACCGGGCAGGCCAGCTCCTGGCCCGCTTCCTCTTCTCCGGCCCGGCCCGTACTGGCCTCCTCCACGCGGACCCCCATCCGGGCAACTTCCGTCTGCTGCCCGCCGACCCGGACGGCAAGGATGACTTGCGCCTGGGGGTTCTGGACTTCGGCACGGTCGACCGGCTGCCCGGTGGTCTGCCGACCCCTATCGGCGATTCCCTGCGCATGACACTCGACGGCGACGCCGAGGCGGTCTACGAGCTCCTGTGCACAGAGGGCTTCGTCAAGGATTCGATAGAGCTGGACCCGGACGCCGTTCTCGACTACCTGGTGCCGATCATCGAGCCGGCCCAGGTCGACGAGTTCACCTTCACCCGCGGCTGGATGCGCAGTCAGGCCGCCCGTATCGCGGATCCCCGTTCCCCTGCCCACCAGTTGGGCAAGCAGCTCAACCTTCCTCCGGCGTACCTCCTGATACACCGAGTGACATTGAGCACAATCGGCGTTCTGTGTCAGTTGGGTGCGACGGTGCGACTGCGCGAGGAGCTGGAGGAGTGGCTGCCGGGGTTCGTGCCGGAGGAGCCGGACGAGTACGAGGAGGAACCGGCGGCGGAGGCCTGAGCCCCACCGCGAGGACAGGCGCGAGTGGGGCCTACCACCAGTCGGAGTCCAACCGACCCTCGATCGCCCTGAGGTTCTCCCTGGCGCAGGTGTCGCAGAAGTAGTGCCGGGTTCCGTTCTCCACGGAGCAGGTCCAGGTGGGTTGGGGATCTTCGGACCGGGTGCCGCAGCGGGCGCACACGAGGGGCTGGGGCTCCGCGGTGGAGGCGCTGGTGTCACTGCCTCCGGGAAGACTCGTCACGCGGCGACGATATCGCCGCGTCCGGGGATCGGGGGCGGAACGCACCGCGGGGGCCGGTCCGTTCGGACGGACCGGCCCCCGCGGGGAGCATTCGCCTCCCGGGCTGGGGAGGCCACCGCTTCAGGTGTGATCGATTACTGCATGACGGCCGCGGCGAGCGCACGGCGGGCGCGCATCGAGGCACGCTCGGCTCTGCGCTGCATCCGGCGAGCGACCAGCAGGTGGGTGACCTGCCGTTCCCGCTCGGCCTCCTGCAGGCGCTCGTGCATATGCGCACGGGCCAGGGCTTCTGGGATGAGTTGCATCTCTCGGGTCCTGTTCTGGCGCGACTCGGTCGCACCGGTGGTGGTGAAGTCTGGGATCGCGGAGCCCGCGGGCTCGCTGGGAGTGGACGGCTTCATCGGGGCCTGCTTCTTGGGGTCGTGCGTGAGGGGGCGGTCGATCGTTCCGAAGATGGTGTTCATGCCGTGACCGGGTTCTTGCGCGGACGGCCACGCGGCCGCTTGCGGGCCACGACGACACCCTGGACGAAGAGCTCGCCACCCCAGACGCCCCAGGGCTCACGCCGCTCCTTGGCGCCGGCGAGGCAGGCCTCGATCAGCGGGCAGGTGCGGCAGAGGGACTTGGCGTACTCGACATCGGCCGGCGACTCGGCGAAGAAGACCTCCGGGTCGTAGGAACGGCAGGGGACGGGCACGCCGAGGTTCTCGATGGCGTCGTCGAGCGCGGTGAGCGCAGTGAGCGGAGTCAAGGTGGAGTCCTCCGTGAGGCCGGGCGGGGGGATCGTTTCGGAAGGCGGTACGGACGGGGCGTGCGCTTCGAGTTGCACGGTTGTTCTTCCTCGTCTGGTCGGTCCGGCCCTGTTGGGCCGGGTGTCGGCTTGGTACCGGGTTCTTTTCTTGTCCCGAGGCCCCTTCGCTCCGTCATCCCCGTTCGGGGACAAACAGAAGGGCCGCGGATCCCGGATGGGGTTCCGCGGCCCTGAAGGCGCCGGCCTGATCAATCAGGCTGGATCACTCCAGGGTTCTGGCCCACGGAAGGCCCACATCTGGTGGTGCTGCGTCGTCTGCTTCCGGCTTCCGGCACCGGGCGCAAAGGCATAGGCCTGCGCCTGTGCTCCTACTGCTTCCAGTGCCTTGGTCGGTCGCTCATTGCGCTCACGGATGGGAAGAACCGCGAGAGACACGGCGGACGCCGGACGGGCGGCAGAAATGCCGGACAGACCGGTGCCCAGGTTCGAAACGCCGAGCATGCACAGGGAGACGACCGAGGGATCGGTCATTTTCACGGTGCTGGCGGAGCTGGTGTTGATGCTGATCACTGGAATCGCCTCCTCTCGGCGTCTCGGGGGACCGGGGGTGAGCCCGATCCTTCGGATATGCAAGTACATCACGGAATCAGGGCCTCCGAGAAGGCCTTCTGTTCCCGTGGCTTAGAACCTATGGGGATCGCTGGGGCATGCGCAAACTATTTTTCCGACGAGTTTTCATCAGTCCCCCGCAGCACCCTCCGCAGGCTCCTGACCGCCGCAGATGGCCAGGACATCGGCCCCGTAGCGGTTGAGCTTGCGCACTCCGACGCCCGGGATCCGCGCGAGTTCGCCCTCGTCGTCGGGGACGGTCTCGGCGATCGCCATCAGCGTCTTGTCGGTGAAGACGCAGAACGCCGGCTGGCCGCTGCGCTGCGCCTGGACCTCCCGCCACTCGCGCAACCGCTCGTAGAGGCCCTCGTCCATGTCGGAGGGGCAGTCCTCGCAGCGCATCAGTTTCATCTCGCCGGCGTCGGTGAGCGTGCGACCGCAGACCCGGCAGCGGGCCACGGTGCGCTGTGTCCTCCGTGGGACGACTGTGGGGCCGGTGCCCGTGTAGC
Source organism: Streptomyces sp. STR69 (assembly GCF_024519455.1). Taxonomy (GTDB): domain Bacteria; phylum Actinomycetota; class Actinomycetes; order Streptomycetales; family Streptomycetaceae; genus Streptomyces. The sequence continues at coordinate 172,950 of NZ_JALJRY010000001.1, forward strand.
CGCGCTCGATGCCGCCGGGGGCGACCAGGCCGGGTCTGCCCGCGGCACCGGTCGAGCCGGGGCGCAGGCCGTCCAGGAAACGGCTGGGGCGGCGGTTGGGGCGACTGCCGGGTGAGCGGGCGAGGGCCCAGGAGACGTGGAGCCGCTCCCTGGCGCGGGTGACCCCGACGTACAGGAGGCGGCGCTCCTCCTCGATCTGTTCGTCGGTCTTCGCGTAGCTGATCGGCATCATGCCCTCGGCGACGCCGACCAGGAAGACGACGTCCCACTCCAGGCCCTTGGCCGAGTGCAGGGAGGCGAGGGTGACGCCCTGGACGGTCGGGGCGTGCTGGGCGTTCGCGCGCTCGTCGAGTTCGGCGACCAGGTCGGCGAGGGTGGCTCCGGGTCTGGCCGCGGCGAAGTCCTGGGCGAGGTTGACCAGGGCCGCCAGGGACTCCCAGCGCTCTCTGACCGCTCCGGAGCCGGCCGGTGGCTCGGTGGTCCAGCCCTCGCCGGAGAGGACGGCACGGACCTGGGAGGGCAGGTCGACGACGTCGTCCAGGAGGGAGTCGTTGCCTCCGAAGCGGGCCGCGCCGCGCAGGGCGACGCCGGCCTTGCGGACCTCCGGGCGGTCGAAGAACCGCTCGGCGCCGCGCAGTTGGTAGGGGACTCCGGCGTCGGCGAGGGCCTGTTCATAGGTCTCGGACTGGGAGTTCGTGCGGAACAGGATCGCGATCTCGCTCGCCGGCACGCCCGCTGCCATCAGGTCACGGATGCGGCGCGCGGCACCCTCGGCCTCCGCGGGCTCGTCGGTGTAGTCGGCGTAGACGGGCTCGGGACCCGCGGCGCGCTGGGAGATCAGCTCCAGTCGGTGGTCGGCGGCCCGGCCTCTGGCCTGGGAGAGCAGGCCGTTGGCGAGGTGCACGACCTGAGGCGTGGAGCGGTAGTCGCGGACCAGCTTGACGACTGTGGCGCCGGGGTGGCGGGTGCGGAAGTCGAGGAGGTGGTCGGGGGTAGCCCCGGTGAAGGAGTAGATCGTCTGGCTGGCGTCGCCGACGACGCACAGATTGTCGCGATCGCCGAGCCACAACTCCAGGAGGCGCTGTTGGAGCGGGCTGACGTCCTGGTACTCGTCGACCACGAAGTGCTGGTACTGCGAGCGGACCTGTTCGGCGATGTCGTGCCGATCCTGGAGCACGGCGACGGTCAGCAGCAGGACGTCCTCGAAGTCGATGACCGCGCGGTCGCGCTTGACGTCCTCGTAGGCGGCGTAGAGCTGAGCGATCTCGGCGGGCGCGCGGGGGACGTCACGGCCCGCCTTGGCCGCCGCGGCGGCGTAGTCGGAGGGGACGGTCTGGGTGACCTTGGACCACTCGATCTCGGCGGTGACGTCCCGCAGTTCACCGCGGTCGAGTCGGATGCGGCAGGCCGCCGCCGCGTCGGCGACGAGCTGGATCTTGCGGTCGACGAGCCGGGGCATGCCGCCACCGATCGCTTTCGGCCAGAAGTACTGGAGCTGACGCAGGGCGGCCGAGTGGAACGTACGTGCCTGCACTCCCGTGGCGCCGAGTTGGCGCAGCCGACCGCGCATCTCGCCGGCGGCGCGGTTGGTGAAGGTGACCGCCAGCACACTGGAGGACTGCAGGACCCCGGCCCGCACTCCATAGGCGATGCGGTGGGTGATCGCCCGGGTCTTGCCCGTGCCGGCGCCCGCCAGCACGCACACCGGACCGCGCAGGGCGGTCGCCACCTCGCGCTGCTCGGGGTCGAGCCCTTCGAGCACCGCGTCGGCCGAGTCCGGTACCTGCGGGAAGAGGGGGGAGTGCGTTGCTGCTGTCACACGGCCATGCTGCCAGGTCGCCGGAGACGGGTGAGCCGGTTGTCCACAGGGAGGTATCCGCAGTCGTACTAATGCGGCAGGCGTCACGTGCCGTGGGATACCCCCGGCGGGAATGGCGGGTGCGTCGCGTACGTTTCCTCCACTGCGTGGACCTATTCCCTGAGCTGTTGAGGAGCGCGAGAGAATGTCGGGCACCGTGACGATGTACAGCACCACCTGGTGCGGTTACTGCCGTCGGCTGAAGAGCCAGATGGACCGCGAGGGCATCGCGTACAACGAGGTCAACATCGAACTGGACCCGGATTCCGCGGCGTTCGTCGAGAAGGCGAATGGCGGGAATCAGACGGTCCCGACCTTGCTCTTCGCGGACGGTTCGACGCTCACGAACCCTTCGCTGGCCCAGGTCAAGCAGAAGGTCGGCGCCTGATCGACGATCGACGCACGCGGCTCCGCGGAAGGCGGCTCCTGGTATCTCAGGGGCCGCCTTCTTGCTGTCTGCTTCTGCTTGTCGGCCTCAGACGAAAGTTCTCGTCGGCAGCGGCTTGCCGTACCAGAGCTCGATCAGGCGGGCCGCGATCGAGATGCCGTAGGGCGGCAGCACCTCTTCGGACTCGAAGGCGGCGCGCAGTTCCTCGCGGGAGAACCAGCGGGCCTCGTGGATCTCGTCACCGTCGACGTTGATGTCGGTCGAGGTGGCGCGGGCCATGAAACCGAGCATGAGGCTGGACGGGAAGGGCCAGGGCTGGCTGGCGACGTACTCGACGTGGCCGACGGTGATGCCGGCCTCCTCGAAGACCTCGCGGCGCACCGACTGCTCGATGGACTCGCCGGGCTCCACGAAGCCGGCCAACGTCGAGAAGCGGCCCTCGGGCCAGTGGACCTGGCGGCCGAGCAGGATCCGGTCCTCCTCGTCGGTGACCGCCATGATCACGGCAGGGTCGGTGCGCGGGTAGTGCTCGGCACCGCAGGCCGGGCAGCGGCGGATGTGGCCGGCCGCGGCGATCACCGTGCGCTCGCCGCAGCGCGAGCAGAAGCGGTGCAGGCGCTGCCAGTTCTCCAGGGCGACCGCGTGCACCATCAGGCCCACGTCCCGGGGAGACAGCAGCAGGCCCGCCTCGCGCAGGCCGGCGGGCCGTGCCGACTGGTCGATACGGCCGGGCAGGGCGTCCTTCTGGAGGGCGAAGTAGCTGACGCCGTCGTCGTCCGTGCCCAGGAAGTAGCGGTGTGCCTCGGTGAGGGGGGCCTCGAAGGACGGGGTCATGACGAGTTCGGTCTTGCCGTCGGGTGTCTCGTCGATGAGGACCTGACCGCCGGAGACCACGAAGCAACGGGTGGTGGGGTGGCTCCACGCCGCGGCGAGCCAGGCCTCGTCGAGCCGGTGGTGGGCGGCTCGGTCGATGCCGCTCGGGGCGGTGAGCGAGATGGGTCGGTCGGCTGTGTGGTCGGTCCAGGTGGTCACGGGTGCTTCCAACTCCCCCGGCAATGCGGATTGTTTCGGCGGGCGGTTCAGCGGGACGTACGGCAGGAGGCGACCGGGTCCGGCGGGACGGGTGTGCGGGGCGGTTCTTCCAGTGTGCCTCGCACGCGTCGCCGTTCCGGATCGCGCGGGTTCGTCAGGGCGCGCGGCGCCAGGTGTCGGCGAGGTCTCCCCACAGGTGGGCGGTGGTTTCGACGCCCTTGAGGAGGAGATCGAGTTCGACCTTCTCGTTCGGGGCGTGCCAGCCGTCGGAGGGAACGGAGATGCCCAGGAAGAGGACGGGTGCCCCGAGCACTTCCTGGAGGTCGGCGGCCGGTCCGGAGCCGCCCTCGCGGGTGAAGAGGACCGGTTTCTCGAAGGCGCGGGCCATGGCACGGACGACGGACTGCAGCGCCGGGTGGTCCAGCGGGGTCAGGCACGGGCGCGTGGCCGCGCTGAACGTGATCTCCTGCCGGATTCCCTCGGGCACCTGCCCGGCGGCCCAGTCATGGACGACCTTCTCGATGTGGTCGGGGTCCTGGCCCGCGACCAGCCGGAAGGAGAGCTTCACCATGGCCGAGGACGGGATGATCGTCTTGCTGCCCGGGCCCTGGTAGCCGCCGCCGATGCCGTTGACCTCGGCGGTGGGGCGGGCCCAGATGCGCTCCAGGGTGGTGTGACCGGCCTCGCCATGGATGGCGTACGACTTGGCGGTGCGCAGCCACTCCTGCTCGTCGAAGGGCAGCTCGGCGAAGAGCTCGCGCTCCTGCTCAGTGAGTTCGACGATGCCGTCGTAGAAGCCGGGGACCGCCACGCGCGCGTGCTCGTCGTGCAGCGCGGCGACGAGGCGGGCGGCGGCGGTCGCCGGGTTGGGCACGGCGCCGCCGAAGGAGCCGGAGTGGATGTCCTGGTCGGGGCCGTGCAGCCGGATCTCGCACTCGGCGAGACCTCGCATGCCGGTGCACACCGTGGGGGTGTCCTCGGACCACATGCCGGTGTCGGAGACGATCACGGCGTCGGCGGCGAGCCGGTCGGCACGCTCCTCGACGAGGGCCCGGAAGTGCGGGGAGCCGGACTCCTCCTCGCCCTCGACGAGCAGCCTCAGGTGCACGGCCGGGGCGGTACGGCCGGTGGCGGCGAGGTGGGCGCGGACGCCGAGCGTGTGGAAGAACACCTGGCCCTTGTCGTCGGCGGCCCCGCGCGCGTAGAGGCGGTTTCCGCGGACGACGGGCTCGAAGGGTTCGCTGTCCCAGCCGTCCTCGCGGGCGGCGGGCTGTACGTCGTGATGGCCGTAGACGAGGACCGTAGGTGCTTCGGGGTCGTCGGAGGGCCACTCGGCGAAGACGGCCGGTGCGCCCGGGGTCGGCCAGACCTCGACGGTCGGGAAGCCGGTCTCCCGGAGTGTGGCGGCGAGCCAGTCCGCGCTGCGCCGGACGTCGGGCGCGTGGTCGGGTTGTGCCGACACGGACGGGATGCGCAGCCACTCGGCGAGGTCGTCGAGGAAGGCTGCGCGGTGCTGCTCGATGTACGTGCGGACCGCGCTGACGGCACTGTCAACGGTGTGGCTCATGGTCACGAGCCTATCGGCCCGCGCTGACATCCTCGGTGGGCGGTTCCTCACAGTTTGCTTGCGCGGCCGGCTACTCCCCTTGCGCGCCCGGTGATTCCACCTGCGCGCCCGGCTCCTCCAGCAGCAGTCGCTCCAGTGCGGCCCGGTCCGGGAGGCCCTCCGGCCGGACGACCTCGCCGCCGCGCACGTACAGGAACGCTGCCGTGACCGCTTCCAGCGGCACGCCCTGCCGCTCGGCCCAGGCGAGCCGGTAGATCGCGAGCTGGAGCGGGTCGGCAGTGCGGGTGCTGCTGGTCTTCCAGTCGAGGATCTCGTAGGTCGCCCCGTCGCCGTCGCCCTGCTTGTAGACGGCGTCGATACGGCCCCGTACGACGCGGCCTGCGATCGCGAGCTGGAAGGGGGCCTCGACGCGGTAGGGCGTGCGCCGGGCGTACTCGGTGCGTTCGAAGGCGTCCTTGAGTGCTTCCAGATCTCGTTCGTCGGCGATCTCGGCTTCGCTGCCGGGCAGTTCCTCCGGCTCCAGCATGGGCAGGGTCAGCTCTTCGAAGCGTGATTCCACCCAGGCGTGGAAGCGGGTGCCTCGACGTGCGGCGGGTTGCGGAGGGCGCGGCATGGGGCGCGCGAGTTCCTGCGCGAGCCCGTCCGGGTCGGCGGCCAGGTGCAGCAGCTGGGTGGCGGTCAGGGAGGCCGGCAGGGGAACGTCGGTGACGCCTCGGCGGGCACGCAGAAGCTCCCCAGTGAGCGCGTCGAGGTCGCGGTCCCAGGAGGCGATGGCTCGGGCTTCCTCGGGGGTGAGGCGGGTGCCGGGTGGTTCCGTGGGGTGCGGGCGGGCGTCCCCCGGCGCGCTGGGGTGTTCGGCGGGGTCCGGGGCCGTCGCCTGGTGCGGGACGGTCGGGCGGTCCGTGGTCCAGGCGTCCCAGTCGGCGGGGTCGTCCTCCAGGAGGCCGCCTTCGGCGTCGAGGGGAGTTTCCTCGTAGAGGGGCTCGTCGTAGGGCGGCTCGTCGTCCTCCGGTGGCGGGGGCCAGTCCGGGTCGTCGTGCGCGTTCGGGTCGTGAGTGGCCGCGGGGTGGCTCTCGTCGTGCGAGGCGAGGCGCTCCAGGTGGTCCATGACCAGCTTGGCGGCCTTGTGACGGTGGGCCATCGCCCTGTCGTCCAACGGCAGTGGCCAGGCCTGGTCGACGGTGGCGGTCCGCAGGGCGGGGTTCTCCTCACCCTCTTCGGGTTCGTCCGCCCAGGCCTCGATCTCGCCGTATCCGGCCGCGGAGTGGTCGTAGAGGGCCTGGAGGAAGTCGGACGGTCCTCGGCGTTTCTTCTGGGTGGGGCCCCACCAGTGGCCGGAGCCGAGCAGCAGGGAGCGGGGGCGGGTGAAGGTGACGTAGCCGAGGCGGAGTTCTTCGGTGTGCTGGTGGTCCTTCATGGCCTCGTGGAAGGCCTTCATGCCCTTGGAGTCCCAGGAGACGACGTCGGGCAGGGTGGCGGTGTCGCCGCGCAGCGCGTGCGGGAGGACCTTGCCCTGGGCGGTCCACTTCTCGCGGCCCTGGCTGCTGGGGAAGGTCCCGGTGACCAGGCCGGGGACGGCTACGACGTCCCACTCCAGGCCCTTCGACTTGTGCGCGGTGAGGACCTTGACGGTGTTCTCGCCGCCGGGCAGGGCGTTGTCGAGGCCCTTCTCGTACTGGGCGGCGGTGCGCAGGAAGCCGAGGAAGGCGAGCAGGGTCGCCTCGCCGTCGCCCGCGGCGAAGGAGGCCGCGACGTCCAGGAAGTTCGACAGGGTCTCGCGGCGGCGGGCGGCCAACGCGTGCGGGGACGCCGCGAGTTCGACCTCCAGGCCGGTGACGGCCAGGACGCGGTGCAGGACGTCCATCAGAGGGTCGGACAGGGAGCGGCGCAGGTCGCGCAGTTCGGTGGCCAGGCGGGCGAAGCGCACGCGCGCGTCCGGTGAGAAGGGCAGCCCGTCGTCGTCCCCGGCGCCGTCGGAGCCGTAGAGGGGTGTCTCCAGGAAGGTGTCGAGGGCGTCGGCGAGCGATATCACCTCGGAGGGGTCGACCCCCTCGACGGCCTCGGCGAGCCTGCGGTCGGGGTCGTCGTCGGCCCCCACGCGCGCGTGGGCCACGAGGAGTCGGGCGCGTCGGCCCAGGAGGGCGAGGTCGCGGGGGCCGATGCGCCAGCGCGGGCCGGTCAGCAGCCGGACCAGGGAGGCGTTGGCGCCGGGGTCCTGGAGGACTTCGCAGACGGCGACGAGGTCGGCGACCTCGGGCAGGTGCAGCAGCCCGGAGAGACCGACGACCTCGACCGGGATGTCACGGGCCACCAGGGCGCCCTGGATCTCGGCGAAGTCGGTGGCCGTGCGGCACAGGACGGCGATCTCGCCGGGTGCCCTCCCGGTCCGTACGAGGTGGGCGATCGAGTCGGCCAGCCAGTCGATCTCCTGGGCGTGGGTGGGCAGCAGCGCGCAACGCACCATGCCGTCGCGCTCGGCGCCGGGGGCCGGGCGGAGGGCCTCCACGCCCGCGTGCATGGCGCGCAGGGGTTCCGCGAGGCCGTTGGCTAGGTCGAGGAGACGGCCGCCGCTGCGGCGGTTCTCGCTGAGCGCCTGGCGGGCGGCGAGGCGGCCGTCGGCGTGCGCGAAGTGCTCGGGGAAGTCGTCGAGGTTGGCGACGGACGCGCCGCGCCAGCCGTAGATCGCCTGGCAGGGGTCGCCGACGGCGGTCACCGGATGGCCCGTGCCGGAGCCGAACAGGCCTGCCAGGAGGATGCGTTGGGCGACCGAGGTGTCCTGGTACTCGTCCAGCAGCACCACTCGGAACTCGTCGCGCAGGATCTCGCCGACCTCGGGGCGGGTGCGTGCCAGGGTCGCGGACAGGGCGATCTGGTCGCCGAAGTCGAGCAGGTCGCGCTCGCGCTTGGCGATCCGGTAGCGGCCCACCAGTTCGGTGAGTTCACGGCGGGCGGCGGCTGCTTCGGGGACCTTGCGCAGCTCGGGGTTGCTGAGTCTGACGCTCTCCAGGGCGCGCAGCAGCTCGGCGTCGTACGCGCGCAACTCCTCGGGCCGTACGAGGTGTTCGGCGAGCTCGGCGTCGAGGGTGAGGAGGTCGCTGACGAGGTCCGGGAAGGAGCGGGTGAGCGCCGGGTAGGGGCCGGGGGCTTCGCGCAGTACGCGCGCGGCGAGCTGGAAGCGGGTGGCGTCGGCGAGCAGGCGGGCCGTCGGTTCGAGGCCGATGCGCAGACCGTGGTCGGTCAGGAGGCGACCCGCGAAGGCGTGGTACGTCGAGATCACCGGCTCGCCCGGAGGGTTGTCCGGGTCGATGACGTCGGGGTCGGTGACGCCCGCCTTGATGAGCGCCTTGCGGACGCGCTCGGCGAGTTCGCCGGCGGCCTTGTTGGTGAAGGTCAGGCCGAGGACCTGTTCGGGGGCGACCTGGCCGGTGCCGACCAGCCACACCACGCGGGCCGCCATCACCGTCGTCTTGCCCGACCCGGCTCCGGCCACGATCACCTGCGGGGCGGGCGGCGCGATGATGCAGGCCGTCTGCTCCGGGGTGAAGGGGATGCCGAGGAGCTCCTTGAGCTGATCGGGATCGGTGATACGGGCGGGCATGTCGGAGAGGCTAGCGGCGGCCACTGACAGTCGAGGACCAATCGCCCTCAGGGGAAGAAGAAGCGCAGGTCAGCACAGGTGGTGCGATGTGTCACGCGCGCTACTCGACCACATGCCGTCCCTCGGGCCGCGCGCTGCACGAGGCCCGGAACGCGCAGTGCGCGCAGTGCTGGCCGGCCTTCGGCGAGAACCGTTCGTCGAGGACCTTGCCCGCGGCCGTGGCCAGCAGTTCACCGGCCCACTCCCCCTCCAGGGGCTCCTGGGCCTGCACCTTGGGCAGGGTTTCGCCGCCGTCCCGTACGGCGGCGCCCTGGCGCAGTTGGACGAGTTCGGCGCCGCCCGGTTCGGGGCGCACCCCGTCGAAGGCCTCGTCCACGGCGCCTTCCTGGACTGCGAGTTGGTAGACGGCGAGCTGGGGGTGGCGCTCCACCTCGCGGGCGGTCGGCGTCTGCTTGCCGGTCTTGAAGTCGACGACGTAGGCGCGCCCTTCGTGGTCCGTCTCGACGCGGTCCATGGAGCCGCGGATGCGCACCTCGTAGTCGCCCGCTTCGAGGGTGACGTCGAAGTCGTGCTCGCTGGCGACCGGTGTGCGGCCGGCGCGGAGGCTGTTGGAGTCGACGTGCCACTTCAGGAAGCGTTCGAGCGCCACGCGCGCGTTGTCCTTCTCCTGCGCCGACTTCCAGGGCGCGTCGAAGGCGAGCGCGTTCCACACGGTGTCGAGGCGTTCCATGAGGACGGCCAGGTCGGCGGGGGTGCGGCCGGAGGCGACCTCGTCGGCGAGGACGTGCACCACGTTCCCGAAGCCCTGGGCGGCGGTCGCGGGGGCGTCGGCCTTCACCTCGCGGCCCAGGAACCATTGCAGGGCGCAGGTGTTGGCGAGCTGGTCGAGGGCGCTTCCGGAGAGCACGACGGGCTGGTCGCGGTCGCGCAGCGGCACCTTGCTCTCGGTCGGCTCGAACATGCCCCACCAGCGGTACGGGTGCGCGGACGGCACCAGCGGGCGGCCGTCCTCGTCGGCGAGCGCGGCCAGCCGGGCCAGCCTCCGCGCGGCGGCTTCCCTGAGGGTGTCGGACACGCGCGGGTCGACGGTCGTGGCGCGCAGTTCGGCGACCAGTGCGGCGACGGACAGCGGGCGGCGGGGACGCCCTGTGACGTCCTTGGGCTCGACGCCGAGTTCGGTGAGGAAGCGGGACGGCTGGTCGCCGTCGTCCGCGGGTGCCTTCACGGCGGTGACGACGAGGCGTTCACGGGCGCGCGTGGCGGCGACGTAGAACAGGCGGCGTTCCTCGGCGAGCAGGGCTCCCGGGGTGAGTGGTTCGGCGAGTCCGTCGCGGCCGATGCGGTCCGCCTCCAGGAGCGAGCCGCGTCGGCGCAGGTCCGGCCACAGGCCCTCCTGGACACCGGCCACGACGACCACGCGCCACTCCAGGCCCTTGGAGCGGTGCGCGGTCATCAGGCGTACGGCGTGGGGTCGCACGGCACGCCGGGTGAGGGTGTCGGCGGCGATGTCCTCGGCGTCGATCTCCTCCAGGAAGTTGAGGGCGCCCCGGCCCCCGGTGCGCTCCTCCGCGCGGGCCGCGGTCGCGAACAGCGCGCAGACGGCGTCCAGGTCCCGGTCCGCGTTGCGCCCGGCCGCGCCGCCGCGCAGGGTGGCCCGTTCCAGGCGCCCGGGCCAGGGGGTGCCCTGCCAGAGGTCCCACAGCGCTTCCTCGGCCGTACCGCCGCCCGCCAGGCGCTCGCGCGCCTTGCGCAGCAGCGCGCCCAGGCGCTGGGCGCCACGCGCGTACGTGGGGTCGTGCGCGACCAGCCGCTCCGGCTCGGCGAGCGCCCGCGTGAGCAGTTCGTCGGAGGGCGGTGGCACGGGGTTGCCACCGGCCCGTTCCTCCTCGCGCAGCGCCCGGCCCAGGCGGCGCAGATCGGCGGCGTCCATGGCGGCAAGGGGCGAGGCGAGCAGGGTGAGGGCGGTCTCGGTGTCGAGCCAGGAGGGAGCAGGGGCGAGCTCCTCTGCGGGATCATCCCCTACGACCCCTGCGTCGTCCTCCGTGTGCCCCGAGGCCTCGGCCGTGGCCACCGCCCGCAGCGCCGTCAGCAGCGGCGCCACCGCCGGCTCGTGGCGCAGGGGCAGGTCGTCGCCGTCGATGTCCAGGGGGACGCCGGCCGCGGTGAGGGCGCGGCGGACCGTGGGGATCGTCCGGGAGCCGGCGCGCACCAGGACGGCCATGTCGTTCCAGGGGACGCCGTCCTCCAGGTGTGCCCTGCGGAGGATGTCGGCGATGTTGTCCAGTTCCGTGCCGGGCGTCGGGTACGTGTACACCTCGACGCGCCCGCCGTCGCGCACCGGGGACAGCTCGCGGTGGGCGCGCACCTTCTGGGCCGGGAGCCTGGTCAGGGGCATGCGCTGGGTCAGTAGGCGGGTGGCGGTCAGCAGGCCGGCGCCGGAGCGGCGGGAGGTCCGGAGCACCTCTACGGGGGCGGCGCTGCCGTCCGCGCGCGGGAAGGCGCTCGGGAAGTCCAGGATGCCGTTCACGTCGGCGCCCCGGAACGTGTAGATCGACTGGTCGGGGTCACCGAAGGCGACGAGGGTGCGGCCGCCGCCGGCGAGGGCGTGCAGCAGTCGTACCTGGGCCGGATCGGTGTCCTGGTACTCGTCCACGAACACGGCGTCGTACTGGGCGGCGAGCCGTTCGGCGACCTCGGGGCGGTGGGCGAGGAGCACCGCGCGGTGGACCAGTTCCGCGTAGTCGAGCACTCCTTGGAGGTCGAGTACGTCGAGGTACTCGGCGAGGAAGGCGGCGGCTGCCCGCCAGTCGGGGCGGCCGATGCGGCGGGCGAAGGCGTCCAGGGCCGCGGGGTCCAGGCCCAGTTCGCGGCTGCGGGCGAGGACCGCGCGGACCTCGTCGGCGAAGCCGCGGGTGGTCAGGCAGGCCCGCAGTTCGTCCGGCCAGCGCACATGGGCGAGGCCGAGCCGCTCCAGGTCGGGCTGGCCCGCGAGCAGTTCACGTACGGCGACGTCCTGTTCGGGGCCGGACAGCAGCCGTAGCGGCTCGACGAACAGTTCGCTGTCCTGGTGGGCGCGGACCAGGGCGTAGCAGAACGAGTGGAAGGTGGTGGCCCGGGGCGCGCGGGCGGCGCCGATGCTCAGTGCCATGCGGTCGCGCAGCTCGACGGCGGCCTTGCGGCTGAACGTCAGCACGAGGATCCGCGCGGGGTCACCACCCCGGGCGATCCGTGCCGCGACGGACTCCACGAGTGTGGTGGTCTTGCCGGTGCCGGGACCTGCGAGGACGAGCAGCGGGCCGGCCCGGTGGTCAACCACGGAGCGCTGTGGCGCGTCCAGGTGAGGGGGAGTCGGCCGGGTCGGCGGGGTACGCACCAGTCGGTAAGCGCCACGGTTCCCCTGTCGCACCTGGGGGTGCGACAGGCGCCTGGTGGAGAAAGAGGAGCTCACGTGGTTCGCCGGTCCTGGTGGGTGTACTGGTTGGCAGGCTGCCGCGCGTCGAGGTCGGTGGCAGCGGGGTGAGGGGGACGCGTGCAGCCGACGCTACGCCGACGGGTCGTACGGGAGCAGGACTTCCGCCTCTTCCCGCGGGGCTCTCACGACCCGTGTGTCCCTCGCCCCTCGAACGTACGGCATGCCACGGACGTGCCCCGTTTCCCCCGTACGGATCACAGGCCGCACCCGGGCGGGTCCGATGGCGGAAGCTGTCAGGTGTGACCGTCCGCGCGTTCGCCGCCGTCCCATCGCGCCCGTTTCATGTCGACGCGCGGCAGGTGGCCCTCGGTGGCCCTGCTCGCCTCCTTCAGAGGGGTGCCCTCCTCGCGGTAGCGGGCGAGGGCCTCCAGTTCGTGGCCGGGGAGCAGCACGCCGTCCGCGCGGACGACCCGCCACCACTCGACGGCTCCTCCGTAGAGGGCCATCACCCGGCCGACCTGGCGCGGTCCGCCCTCCTCCAGCCATTCGGCGACGTCGCCGTACGTCATGACGCGCCCGGGCGGAATGCGTTCGGCCACGTCGAGGACCCGCTCCGCGTATTCGGGGAGCGCGTCCGCGTGCTCCGGGCCGGTGTCGTCCGGAAGGCTCTGCTCGCTCATCCGCCCCATCCTGCCGCACGGCACCGACAATGCGACGCGCTGGCGACTGTGCGTATCCCTCGCCCCGGAGCGGCGCGTGGGGCAGACTGTGCGCCCCCGCATTTGCACCCTGATGCCCCCGTGTGTCGGTGGGGCATGCCACCATCGTGCGGGCGGTGACTGGTGATACGAGATCAAGAAGAGACGATGAAGCAGCAGGGTGTGCACCCCGAAGACGCGGAGGGTACCTCTGACGCTGCGTCGCGCCCGGACACCGCCGACGCGCCCGAGCAGGACCCCTCGGAGGGACCCGCCGAGACGCCCGCGGCAGACCCCGCGCCCGGCCTCGACGACTGCGACGGCGAGACGCACGCCGAAGAGGTCGAGGGCGACGAACCGCTCCTCCCCGCGCGCGTGCACCGCCCTTCCGATCTCATGCGGCTCCTGGTGGGCTTTCTTGCGATCGTCGTACTGCTCGCGATCGCCGCGTTCGCGCACGGCACGACCTCGGGGCTCGAACAGGACATCAACAAGGGCACCGGCCAGGCGCCCGACCTGCTGATCAAGATCGCGGGGCTGGCGTCGAGCATCGCCATCCTGTTGGTGCCGGTCGCCTTCGCGATCGAGCGGCTGATCAAGCGCGACGGACTGCGCATCGCCGACGGCGTGCTCGCCGCGGTCCTCGCCCACGGAGTGACACTCGCCACGGACCTGTGGGTCGCCAAGGCCGCCCCGGGGTCGATCCAGGAGGCGCTCACCCAGCCCTCTCCCGGTGACATCCACGCCCTCACCGACCCGGTGCACGGCTATCTGGCGCCCGTCATCGCCTATATGACGGCCGTGGGCATGTCCCGGAGGCCTCGCTGGCGCTCCGTGCTGTGGATCGTGCTGCTGCTCGATGCCTTCTCGATGCTGGTCACCGGGTACACGACGCCGTTCTCGATCATCCTGACGGTGCTGATCGGCTGGACCGTCGCCTACGGGACGCTGTATGCGGTGGGCTCCCCCAACGTCCGTCCCACCGGCCGGACACTGATGGCGGGCCTGCGGACGGTCGGCTTCCACCCGGTGGGCGCGGCCCGCGAGGAGGCCGTCGACACGGAGGACGGCGATCGCGGCCGGCGCTATTTCGTCACCCTGGAGGACGGTCCACCGCTGGACGTCACCGTGGTCGACCGGGAACAGCAGGCCCAGGGCTTCTTCTACCGCGCGTGGCGCAATCTGACGCTCCGGGGCTTCGCCACCCGCAGCAGCCTCCAGTCGCTGCGCCAGGCGCTGGAGCAGGAGGCCCTGCTCGCCTACGCGGCGATCGCGGCCGGGGCCAACGCCCCCAAGCTGATCGCGACCTCGGAACTCGGCCCCGACGCCGTCATGCTCGTCTACGAGCACACCGGTGGGCACACTCTCGACTCGCTCGCGGACGAGGAGATCACCGACGATCTGCTGCGCCTGACCTGGCACCAGGTGCAGGCGTTGCAGTCGCGGCGCATCGCCCACCGCAGGCTCGCCGGTGACGCGATTCTGGTGGATCGTTCCGGCAAGGTGATCCTGACCGACCTGCGGGGCGGTGAGATCGCGGCCGGTGAACTGCTGCTGCGCATGGACGTCGCCCAGTTGGTGACGACGCTCGGGCTGCGGGTGGGCGCCGAGCGCGCGGTGGCGTCGGCGGTCGGTGTCCTCGGTCCCGACGCCGTGGCGGACTGTCTGCCGATGCTCCAGCCCATCGCGCTGTCGCGCTCCACGCGCGCGACGCTGCGCCGGCTGTCCCGGGAGCGGGCCCAGCGGGAGCGCGAGGCGATCCTTGAGGCGTCCCGGCAGACCAGGCTGGCCCACGCGGCGGCGAACGCGGAGAGCGGCTCCACGCCCGAACTCGAAAAGCCCGACAAGAAGGCCGTACGGGCGGAGCAGCGGGCCGAGAAACGGGCCATCGACGATGCCCTGGACGAGGCGCGCGAGGAGGATCTGCTCACCCAGATCCGCCACCAGGTGCTGCTGATCAGACCGCAGGCGCCGGTCGAACCGGCTCGTCTGGAGCGGGTGCGGCCCCGCACACTGATCAGTTTCATCGCAGGCGCGATCGGCGCGTACTTCCTGCTGACGCAGCTCACGCACATCGAGTTCGGTCCGCTCGTCGCCAACGCCCAGTGGGGCTGGGTGGCCGCGGCCGTGCTGTTCTCGGCGCTGAGCTACTTCGCGGCGGCGATGGCCCTCCTGGGGTTCGTGCCGGAGCGGGTGCCGTTCCTGCGGGCGGTGGCGGCGCAGGTCGCCGGGTCGTTCGTGAAGATCGTGGCCCCGGCCGCGGTCGGCGGTGTCGCCCTGAACACACGCTTCCTGCAGCGTGCCGGGGTGCGGCCCGGGCTCGCGGTGGCGAGTGTCGGTGCGTCGCAACTGTTCGGCCTGGGCTGCCACATCCTGATGTTGCTGTCGTTCGGCTATCTGACCGGCACCGAGAAGACACCGTCGCTGTCACCCTCCAGGACGGTCATCGCCGGGCTGTTGACGGTGGCAGTGCTCGTGCTCGTGGTGACATCGGTGCCGTTCCTGCGGAAGTTCCTCGTCACGCGCGTGCGGTCGCTGTTCGCGGGGGTCATCCCGCGCATGCTCGACGTGTTGCAGCGACCGCAGAAGCTGATCACCGGCATCGGCGGCATGCTGCTGCTGACGGCCTGCTTCGTGATGTGCCTGGACGCGTCGATCCGGGCGTTCGGCGACCAGTCGACGTCGCTCAGCCTGGCCAGCGTCGCCGTCGTCTTCCTCGCGGGCAACGCGCTCGGTTCCGCGGCCCCCACGCCGGGCGGTGTGGGCGCGGTCGAGGCGAGCCTGACACTCGGTCTGATCGCCGTCGGCCTGCCCAAGGAGGTCGCCGCCCCCGCGGTGCTGCTGTACCGGCTGCTGACGCTGTGGATTCCGGTGCTGCCGGGCTGGCTGTTCTTCAACCACCTGTCCCGCAAGGGCTCCCTGTAGAGCACGCCCACAGAGGAACATGGGGTACGCACGCGTGCGTACCTCGTACGGCCCGTGCCCCGAGCGCCCTGCCGTGTGCGACCTCAGGATGGGACCATGCCGAACCCCTCCCGGCTGCGTGCCGTTGCCCTGACCGCCACCGTCGTCCTGCTGTCCGCCACGCTGGCGGGCTGCAGCGGCGACTCCAAGGACGAGGATCCGACGGCCCAGAAGCTGAGCTGGAAGGACTGCCCGGCCCCGTCCGAGTCGGAGGGCGGCGGCGCCGCGCCGTCGCCGCTGCCGAACGGCGACAAGTGGCAGTGCGCCACCATGAAGGCGCCTCTCGACTGGAGCAAGCCCAAGGGCGACACGATCGGGCTTGCCCTGGTCCGGGCGAAGACCAGTGGTGCCGCGAACAAGCGGATCGGGTCGCTGGTCTTCAACTTCGGCGGCCCCGGCGGCTCGGGCGTCACCACACTGCCCGCGTTCGGCGAGGACTACGCGACCCTGCGCACCCGGTACGACCTGGTGAGTTTCGACCCGCGCGGCGTCGGCCGCAGCGCCGGCGTCAAGTGCGAGAGCGACTCCCAGCTCGACGAGTACTTCCAGCAGGACGCCACACCGGACGACGCGGCCGAACGGACCAAGCTCCTGGCCAACACCAAGCAGTTCAACGCGGCCTGCGAGAAGAACTCCAAGAAGATGCTCCCCCAGGTGCGCACCACCGACGCGGCCCGCGACATGGACCTGATGCGCCAGGTCCTCGGCGACGACAAACTGCACTACTTCGGCATCTCCTACGGCACCGAACTCGGCGGTGTCTACGCCCACTTGTTCCCCAAGCACGTGGGTCGTGCCGTCTTCGACGCGGTCGTCGACCCCACGCAGAACACCGAGCAGGGCTCCCTGGGACAGGCCAAGGGCTTCCAACTGGCGCTCGACAACTTCGCCGACGACTGCACGTCGAAAACCACGGACTGCCCGATCGGCGACACCGCACAGGACGTCAAGGACCGCATCGCCAAGCTGCTCAAGAGCCTCGACAGCAAGCCGATCCCGGGCATCTTCCCCCGCCGGCTGACCCAGACCGCCGCGACCAACGGCATCGCGCAGGCGCTGTACTCCAAGGACTTCTGGGAGTACCTCACCGAGGGGCTCGAACAGGCCTACAGCGGTGACGGCAAGGTCCTCATGGTGCTGTCCGACTCGATGAACGGGCGCAGCGAGAACGGCGAGTACAGCAACATCGCCGCGGCGAACGTCGCCATCAACTGCGCCGACGAGAAGCCGCGCTACACCACCGGCTACGTGGAGCAGAAGCTGCCCGAGTTCCGGGCCGCCTCTCCCCTGTTCGGGGACTTCCTGGCCTGGTCCATGGTCACCTGCACCGACTGGGCCGTGGCAGGTGCCGCCGACCATCCCGACGTGAGCGCGGCCGGTTCGGCGCCGATCCTCGTCGTGGGCAACACCGGCGACCCGGCCACGCCGTACGAGGGCGCGCGGAAGATGGTGGACGCGCTGGGCAAGGGCGTCGCGGTCGAGCTGACGTACAGGGGCCAGGGGCACGGGGCGTACGACAGCAAGAACAAGTGCGTGCAAAGCGCGGTGAACGGCTATCTGCTGAACGGGAAAGTGCCGGCGGCCGGCAGCATCTGCTCCTGACTCTCCCTCCGATATTCGAGAAAAGGCGCAGGTCAAACGGTTATCCACAGGCCGTCACGGGCTCAGCTCGCGCCGCCTACTATGGCCTGACCGCCATCCGCGGCGTGACGCGGACGGCCTGCGAGGGGGGAATTCACATGGCGCGATTCGTACGGTGGACGGCTCTGGTGGCCGCCGCCGCACTGCTGACGGCCGGCTGTAGCAGCGGCTCGTCGGACGACAGCAAGAGCGGCGCGGGCACGGGGGAAGCCAAGCCGTCCGCAGCCGACTCGTCCTCTGCTGCGTCCACCACGGCCGCGCTGCCCGCATCGCTGACCGCGCAGAAGCTCGGCTGGGGGCGTTGCAAGGCCACCGCCGACTCGGCCGCGCCCAGCAGCGACTGGCAGTGCGCGACGCTCAAGGTGCCGCTGGACTGGACGAAGCCGGACGGTTCCACGATCGGGCTCGCGCTGATCCGCTCGAAGGCGACCGGCGGCGACCGCATCGGCTCGCTCCTGTTCAACTTCGGTGGCCCCGGCGGCTCGGGCGTGGACTACATGCCGGCGTACGCCACCACCGTGTCCGCGCTGCACGAGCACTACGACCTGGTGAGCTGGGACCCGCGCGGGGTCGCCGCCAGCGAGGGCGTCCGCTGCCGCGGTGACAAGGCGATCCAGGCCGCCGAGGACGTGGACGCCACACCGGACACAGCGGCCGAGGCGAAGGCGTACTTCCAGGACGCGACCGACTTCGGCAAGGGCTGTGAGAAGGCCGCCGGAAAGCTGATGGCGCACGTGTCGACGACCGATACGGCCCGCGACATGGACCTGATGCGCCAGGTCCTGGGTGACACGAAGATGCACTACTTCGGCATCTCGTACGGCACCGAACTCGGCGGTGTCTACGCCCACTTGTTCCCGAAGAAGGTGGGGCGGCTGATCCTGGACGCGGTCGTCGACCCGACCGCCGACTCGGTGGGCCACGCCCTGAACCAGACCCGGGGCTTCCAACGCGCCCTGGACGACTATCTCAAGTCGACGGGACAGGACCCCGCGCAGGGTTCGAAGAAGATCGCGGCCCTGTTGAAGCAGATCGACAGCAAGCCGCTTGCGACCTCGACGGGGCGGAAGCTGACCCAGACGCTCGCCCTGACCGGCATCGTCCTTCCGCTGTACAGCAAGCAGAGCTGGCCCACGCTGACCAGTGCTCTGGACTCCGCGAAGGGGGGCGACGGCTCGGAGCTGCTGGCGCTCGCCGACGGCTACAACGACCGTGACAGCGCGGGCCACTACGGCACGACGACGCATTCACAACGGGTCATATCGTGCTTGGACGACAAGCAGCGGCCGACGCCCGAGCAGACGCAGAAGCTGCTGCCCGAGTTCGAGAAGATCTCTCCCGTGTTCGGCGACTTCCTGGGCTGGGACACGGCCGGGTGGTGTCACGACTGGCCGGTGGCAGGGCAGTACGACACCCCCGAGGTCAGCGCGTCCGGTGCGGCGCCGATCCTGGTGGTCGGCAACACCGGGGACCCGGCGACACCGTACGAGGGTGCCCGCAAGATGGTCGACGAGCTGGGCAAGGGCGTCGGTGTGGAGCTCACCTGGAAGGGCGAGGGCCATGGCGCGTACGGCAGCGGGAGCGACTGTGTCGACTCGACGGTGGACGCGTATCTGCTGAAGGGGACGGTGCCCAAGGACGGCAAGGTCTGCGCCTCGTAGCCGGGGCGGTCGGAGCGACAGGGACAGCGGGGGCAGCGGAAAGGGGCCCGGCACCTGTGGTGCCGAGCCCCTCCCGGAAAGGCTTGTGCCTAGTAGACCGGCTTGTCGGGCTCGATCTGGTTGACCCAGCCGATCACACCGCCACCGACGTGGACCGCGTCCGCGAAGCCCGCCGACTTGAGGACCGCGAGGACTTCCGCACTTCGGACACCCGTCTTGCAGTGCAGGACGATCTTCTTGTCCTGCGGGAGGGTCTCCAGGGCGGTGCCCATGAGGAACTCGTTCTTGGGGATCAGCTTGGCGCCGGGGATCGAGACGATCTCGTACTCGTTGACCTCGCGGACATCGATGATCTCGATGTTCTCGCCGTCGTCGATCCACTCCTTGAGCTGCTTGGGAGTGATCGTCGAGCCGGCCGCGGCCTGCTGGGCCTCCTCGGAGACGACGCCGCAGAAGGCCTCGTAGTCGATGAGCTCGGTGACGGTCGCGTTCGGGCCGCAGACCGCGCAGTTGGGGTCCTTGCGGACCTTGACCTGGCGGTACTGCATCTCCAGGGCGTCGTAGATCATCAGGCGTCCGACGAGCGGGTCGCCGACTCCGGTAAGGACCTTGATCGCCTCGGTGACCTGGATGGAGCCGATGGACGCGCACAGCACGCCCAGGACGCCGCCCTCGGCGCAGGAGGGGACCATGCCGGGGGGCGGGGGCTCCGGGTAGAGGCAGCGGTAGCAGGGGCCGTGCTCGGACCAGAAGACCGAGGCCTGGCCGTCGAAGCGGTAGATCGAACCCCACACGTACGGCTTGTTCAGCAGTACGGCGGCGTCGTTGACCAGGTAGCGGGTCGCGAAGTTGTCCGTGCCGTCGACGATCAGGTCGTACTGGCTGAAGATGTCCATCACGTTCTCGGCCTCAAGCCGCTCTTCGTGCAGGACCACGTTCACGTACGGATTGATGCCCAGCACGGAGTCGCGCGCCGACTCCGCCTTGGAGCGGCCGATGTCGGCCTGGCTGTGGATGATCTGGCGCTGCAGGTTCGACTCGTCGACCTCGTCGAACTCCACGATGCCGAGCGTGCCCACGCCCGCCGCGGCCAGGTACATCAGCGCGGGCGAACCCAGACCGCCGGCGCCCACACACAGCACCTTGGCGTTCTTCAGCCGCTTCTGCCCGTCCATGCCCACGTCGGGGATGATCAGGTGGCGGGAGTACCTGCGGACCTCGTCTACGGTGAGCTCGGCAGCCGGCTCGACCAGGGGTGGCAGCGACACGGGGTCTCCGTTGGTCGGTCAATCACTACAGTTGTTCTCCCCGTAACACTGCCATGCCCCTCTTCATTCCGAGACACCCATTCCGATCCGCGAGACAATCTCGTCCCAGTAGCCGGGCATGGTCTCCCAGGGGTCGCTGCGGCCCCCGCGATCGGTGCGGTCGGTGAAGTAGATGGTCGAGGCACCCTGCCAGCGGGCGATGCGCAGCGCCTCGTCGAGATGGCCGCGCGGGACGCTGTGCACGAAGTGGCAGAAGCGTTCGGGAGGGTGGTCGGCGGTCCATTCGGCGACCTGCGACCAGCGGTAGTCGCTCCACGGACCGGAGAAGGTCACCAACTGGTCGGCGAACTCGGCGTATCCGGCGTGCGGGTGGGTGCCGTGCCCCAGGACGATGTGGGCGCCGTCGCGGATCTCGCGGAGCGCGGTGACCGTGCGGCGGACCTCGGGCAGCGCGGTGCGTCCGGTGGGGCAGCGGTCCAGGAGGAAGCCGTCGGCCCGGTACCAGTCGCGATAGCGGTGCGCCTCGGAGATCAGCTCGCCGAAGGCACGGGCGCCGTACGCGGCGTCCAGGTGACCGAGAACACGGACGCCCATGTTGCGCAGGCGTCCGACCGCTTCCAGGCAGTGCGGGTCGGGACGCGTCCCCGGGCCGGAGGCGACGTTGAGGACGACCCAGTGCAAGGGGGTTCCGGGGCGGGTGAGTTCGCCCCACTCGGCCGGTGCGACAAGGGGGTGCGCGTACCCGGGGATCCCGAAGCCCGTGCGGACGGCGGTGCTCGCGGTGCCCGGGGTCGTGCTGGTCAGATGCGGCACGCCGCCTCCATCCAGATGTCGGCGAGGGACTCCTCCAGGTTGATCCGGGGCCGCCAGCCGAGCCGGTCGCGCGCGGTGCGCACATCGGCCTGCTGCCAGCTGCCGCAGCCGTCCGGGTACGGGTACGCGACCGGCGCGTGGTCGGGGTCGGTGCGGGGGTGGCCGATGGCGCCCCGCAGTGGTCCGGGCGGACCGTCGAGTTCGTGCAGCGCTCCGCCGTATCCGGCGACGCGGGCGAGGACGGAGGCGGCGTCGCGCAGTCGGACCGCGCGGCCCGAGCCGATGTTGATGACGCCCTGCGCGGCGGAGAGCGAGGCGGCGTGGACGGCACGGGCCACGTCCCGTACGTCGACGAAGTCGCGTTGCGCGCCGAGACCGCCGAGTTTGAGTTCGCCGTCGCCGGACTGCATGGCCCGGCGCATGGCCTCGGCGAGCCGGCCGAGCGGGGAGCCGGCGGGGGTCCCCGGTCCGGCGGGCGAGAAGACGCGCAGGACGACGGCGTCGAGACCGGAGCCCAGGACCAGTTCGGTGGCGGCGAGTTTGCTGACGCCGTACGGGCCGCCGGGGCGGGGGACGGCGTCCTCGGCCGTGGAGGAACCGGGCTGGCTGGGGCCGTACTCGGCGCCGCAGCCGATCTGCACGAGCCTGGCCCCGCAGCCGCTGCGGCGCAGGGCCTCGCAGACGGTGGCGACGGCGACGGTGTTGTGGCGGGTGAGTTCGCGGGCGCCGCCTCTGGTGGCACCGGCGCAGTTGACGACGACTCCGGGGTGGACGGCGTCCAGGAAGCGGGTGAGTGCTCCAGGGCTGCCGGACGCGAGGTCGAAGCGGACGTCGGCGTCGTCGCCGCGGCCGAGCGCGGTGAGCTGGACGGCCGGGTCGGCGAGCAGGCGGTCGGCGACGAACCGGCCGAGATAGCCGTTGGCTCCGATCAGCAGGACCCTCATCGGACGGCTCCCGTGGCCGACTCTCCGGATCGGGAGGTGATCATCTGGTGTTCTCCTTCACAAGGTGATGCGTTTGCCTCCGGCGGTGGGGCCGGGCGCCTGCGGCCGGGTGACGGGGCCGGTTGATTCGAGGTCATGGCGGCGTCACCTCGGCTCGTCCGCCGGCGCGTGCGCGGAGGCTCTGGTCAGCGTGCGGGTGGTGTGGAACAGGAGGGTCAGGGCGGCTGCTCCGCAGGCCAGGGCGGGGATGCTGCCCGGCCCCCAGGAGCCGATGAGGGTTTCGACGGGGGCGGCGAGGAAGCCGCAGCCGGGGAGTCGGCCGATGAGGTCCAGGGCCAGGGCCGTGGCCTCCGTCGCGGCTGCCGCGCCCAGGGCGAGGACCGGGGCACGGGTGAAGCCGTGCACGAAGAGGAGGCGGGCGAGCAGCAGGAGCGCGCCCAGGGTGACGGCCTGGGCGTACCCGGCGGGCTCGCCCAGGGCCGCGCCGCAGAGAGCGAGGAGGGCGGAGAGGGCACACAGGAAGAGGGCGAACGTGCCGAGCAGCAACGGTTGCACGGAGTCGGCGAAGTCCTCCAGTCCGCGGCTGGTGGCGAGTTTGCGCCGGGCGCGTACGGCGAAGTGGTGGGCGCACCAGGCCGCGGGAACGCAGGCCACGGTGAGTGCCAGGACGGGTGCGGTGGCCGTGGGCCAAGATCCGCCCGCGGTGCCGGTCGGCAGGACGTCGGGGCCGCCGTCGGCCGCGGCGCGGAGCAGACCGTCGCCGAGGAGGGCGTAGGCGAGCAGCCAGTACGTCCACAGGCGTGTGCCCGGCGGGGTGCGCCACACGGGGGTACCGGGCGGGGTACTCAGTGGGCCGCGCCGAAGCGCCATGCGCACGCCGAACGCCACGGCGAGGACACCGGCGACGGCCACCGCGAGCCGTACCCGACCGTCCGTGAGCCGCACGCCGGTCGCGGCCGCGGCGCAGAGGACTCCGGGGAGGAGGGCGAGTACGGCCCAGGCGGCGCGGGGCGTGGGCGCGGTGACGACGTCGGTGTCGTTGTGCGGGGCCGATGTGTCGGCGCGGGGCACGCGCGCGTACATCTCCTCGGCGAGCGAGAAGACGTCGCGGTGCCGGAAGCGGGTGGCGGTCCGGTCGGTGACACCGTGCGCCTCAAGGCCGGCCGCGATCTCCAACGGGTCGACGGCCCGCTCGCACAGTTCGCGATGCCGGTGCATCAACGCCTTCACGGGGTCGGCGGCACCGCGCCGGGCGGGGGCGGGCTTGAGGTCGGTTGAATGAGGGGGCTGGACGGATGCCGGGCGGGCGGACGGCGGATCGGTGGCGTCGTCGGCCCGCGCGTTCTCCGTGTCCGACTCCGTCTCCGGCTCCCCGTGTCCTCCGAGCCACTCCCCCGACTGTGCGTCCCACGCCTCGGCGCCCGCGGGCGTTCCGGGGCGGTCGAGTTCGCCGAGGCCGCTCATCGGGCCGCCTCCGTCGTCGGCAACGGAGTGGTGGCGCGTACCGGTGCTCCCGCCGCCCAGCGTGGGCCGCCGCGAGCCACGACACGGGCTGCTGCGGGGACAGCCGCCGGGCCCGCCGCGAAGCCCGTTGCCGGGCCTGCCGTGGAACCTGTCGCCGGGCCCGTCGTGGGGCCGGTCCAGCGACCGGGGATGTGGGACTCCGCGGGGGCGGCGAACGGGAGAGGTTCGCCGGTGTCGTCGAGGACGACGCGGTGGACCGGGGAGTGCGAAACCACCTCCAGGTAAATGCCGTGAAATGCCGCGATGTTCTGCTCGACGGTGAACAGTTCGAGGGCGCGGGCGCGGGCGGCGGCGCCCAGGCGCTCACGGCGCTCGGGGTCGCGCAACAGGGTCACGCAGGCCTCGGCGAGCGCCCGTGGATTGCGCGGGGGCACGACGAGTCCCGTGCCGCCGATGACCTCGACCACCGCACCGACATCCGTGGACACGGTCGCCCGGCCGCAGAACATGGCTTCGACCAGGCCGATCGGGAAGCCTTCGACGACGCTCGACAGGACGATCACCGTGCCGGACGCGTACGCCTCGGGGAGCGTGGGGGCCTCCGGGCCGCCGACCTCCTCGAAGGACACCGGGTTGTCGCCGACCGCGTGCACACCCTCGGCCTCGTCGGGGAAGAGCTGTGCGGCCAGCGCCCGGCAGTGGCCCAGGTAGGCCGCGCCCTCGGCGCCGGCGGGTGCGCCGACGATCCGCAGCCGCGCCTTGGGCTCCTCCTTGCGGATCTCCGCGAAGGCGTGGAGCAGGGAGATCAGGTCCTTGGCGGGTTCGATACGGCCGACCCACACCAGCGTGTCCGGGTCGGCGCGGTCGGGCGCCTCGCCCACCTCCGCGAAACGGGACGCCTCCATGCCGGGGTGGACCGTGCGCAGCTTCGTACGGTCGGCGCCGCAGCGTTCCTGCCAGCGGCGGGTGTGGGTGTTGCCGGGGGTGAGCGCGGCCCGCCGGTACACCTCGGCGGCCAGCCTGCCGTGGAAGGCGGCGAACAGGGCGCGTACGGCGGGCGGGGCGTCCGCGGAGGCCAGGTAGTGCGTGCGCAGCTGGACGCCGTACTCGGTCACCAGCAGTGGTACGCCGGCGAAGTGGTGGGCCAGCAGTCCGGGCAGGGCCGCGGTGCCGCCGGCCGTCGCGTGGCAGAGGTCCACGGAGCCGAGGGCGTCGTCCTCGTACCAGTCGAGCGAGAGGGGGCGCAGGGCGCGTTCGACGTGCGCGGCGACGGTGAGGAGATCGGGTACGCGCGCTTCGCGTGCCGTGCGGAGTGCGCCGGGCGCACGACAGGCGCGTTCGAGAGCGCGCACGGCGCTCTCGGAGCGCAGCGCGGCCACGAGTCCGCCCTCGTCGCGGGCGAGTTCCGCGAGCCCGTACAACGCGTTGGCGAAACGGTCCGCCACAACGGCGGAAGCCTCCCCGGAGGGCGCGCAGGGCCCTCCGGCAGCAGCCTCCGAGAACTCCGCAGGCCGCACGGAGCCGACAGACGCCGACCCAACCGACTCGGACACGGCCGACGCCGACCCGATCGGCCCCGGAGTCGGCGCGCCCGACATGGTCGGCACGTGCACCGGCGCATCCCCCGCGCACAGCACCGCCGCCAGCTCCTCGTAGTGCTCGCGGAACCGCCGGCGTGCGCGGCGGCCGAGCGCCGGTCCGTCGTCCTCGGTGCTCCACAGCGGCGCGGTACGTACTCGCTGGACCTGGGGCGGCAGTTCGAGCCAACCCTCGTCCTCCTGGCGTTCGCTGCGGCTGAGCGCGTAGACGTCGAACTCGTGCTGCCCGAGCCCGCGCACGAGCCGGTCGCACCAGAGTCTGGCGTCACCGCTCACATATGGATAGCCACCCTCCGTAACCAGTCCTATGCGCACGACCACACCCCCGATCTCCCTTGTGGGGAGCCACCGTTGACCCGGCGGCTCGCAGCGGGACGAACGTATGCGGACATGACGGTGGCGCGACGGACGGTTGTCCATCGCGCCACCAAAAGGGGTGAACGGTCGTAACTTTCCCGTGCGGTCCGCGTTCGCTCGCGCTAAGGGATCACCCGGGAGCGGATCGTTCTACGATCCATTCCCAGGTCGTTCTACGATCCTCAGGCCGTCGCCAACTCCCGCCTGGCCGCCCTCCGCTGGGCCGCCACGTCCGGATCGAGGGCCGGTACGGCGGCCAACAGCTGCTTTGTGTACGGGTCCTGGGGGGAGTCGTAGACCTCGTCGGCGGGGCCTTGTTCAACGATCCTCCCGCGTCGCATCACCGCGACCCGGTCGCTGACCTGGCGCACGACGGCGAGGTCGTGGGCCACGAACACGAGCGCGAGGCCGAGTTCGCGCTGGAGCTCGCCGAGCAGGGCGACGACCTGGGCCTGAGTGGTGACGTCGAGCGCCGAGACGGGCTCGTCGCACACGATCACGCGCGGGTCGGCCGCGAGCGCCCGTGCGATGCCGACGCGCTGGCGCTGACCGCCGCTGAACTCGTGCGGATAGCGGTCGTAGTGCGCCCCTTCGAGCCCGACGCGCTCCAGGAGTTCGCGTACGCGCCCCCGGATGCGCTCCTCGTCTCGTTCACCACGCGCGCGTAGCGGGTCGGCTATCGACTCGCCCACGCTGCGGCGGGGGTTGAGGGAGGAGACCGGGTCCTGGAAGACCATCTGGACGTCGGGGCGTACGCCTCCGCCGGGCTTGATCTCGCCGGCCGTCGGCTTCAGCAGCCCGACCAGCATGCGACCCAGCGTCGTCTTGCCGCTGCCGCTCTCGCCCACGATGCCGAGGGTCTCGCCCCGGTGGACGGTGAGCGACACGTCGTCCACGGCCGCGAACGCCCGCTTCCCGCGCCCGAATTCGCGCCGCAGGCCCGTGGCCTCCAGGACGACCTCCGGGGCCGCAGAAGACGCCTCGGAGAGCGCGCGCCGCGCGTCCACACGTGGGACCGCGCCGAGCAGGTCCCGGGTGTACTGCGCGGTCGGTGCCCCGAGGACGGCGCCCACCGGGCCGTGTTCGACGGCCCGTCCGTGTCGCATGACCAGGATCTCGTCGACGCTCTCGGCGGCGACACCCACGTCGTGCGTGACCAGGAGCAGGCCCAGGCCGGTCTCCTCGCGGAGCGTGTGCAGCAGGTCGAGGATCTGGGCCTGGACGGTGACGTCGAGCGCGGTCGTGGGCTCGTCTGCGATGAGCAGGTCCGGCTCGCAGGCCAACGCCATGGCGATCAGGGCGCGTTGGCGCATACCGCCGCTGAACTCGTGCGGGCGGGAACGGGACCGTCGTGCCGCGTCCGGGATGCCCACCCGGTCCAGTACGTCGACGGCACGCGCGCGTGCGGCCCGACGCGACACACGCGCGTGCACGCGATAGACCTCGGCTAGCTGGTCGCCGATCGCGTAGTACGGGTCCAGGGACGACAGCGGGTCCTGGAAGACCATCGCGGCCCTGCCGCCGCGCAGCCGCCCCAGGTCCGCGTCGGACGCCTCCTGTACGTCGATGCCGGCCACGCGCACCGAGCCGCCCACGTCGGCTCCCGTACCGCGGTGCAGCCCCAACAGGGCCGAGGCGACCGTGGACTTGCCGGAGCCCGACTCGCCGACCAGCCCCAGCGCGGCGCCCTTCTCCAGCCGGAAGGACAGCCCGTCGACGGCGCGCAGCGATCCGAACCCGACCGTCAGGTCGGTGACTTCCACCAGGACGTCCACCGAACCACGCACCGAACCATCCACCGAGCTCATGCGAGCACCACCCTTCGGTCGGCCACCGCGTACAGCACGTCCGCGACGGCGTTGGCGATGACCACGAAGAAGCCGACGACCAGGACCATGCCGACGACCACAGGAAGGTCGACGACATTGACGGCATGGACGAGTTCCTGTCCGATGCCGGGCAGTCCGAAGAGCGTCTCGGTGAGCACCGCGCCGCCGACCGCCGAGCCGACGTTGTTGGCGTTGAGCGCGATGATCGGCGCGAACGCCCCGCGCAGCGCGTGCCGCCCGATGATCGACCGCTCGCCGACGCCGTACGCGCGGAACGTACGGATGTGGTCCTCGGCGAGGGTCTCCAGCATCGACGCCCGGGTGAGCCGGGCGAACGCGGCGGCCTCGATGAGGGCCAGCGAGAGCCAGGGCAGCAGCAGGTTCCAGGCCCACTGTTCGGGGTCGTCGGTGAGACTGACGTACTGCGGGAAGGGCAGCAGTTGGAGCTGCCCGCAGACGACGATCATCAGCACCAGGCCGATCACGAACACCGGGGTCGCGACGCCCGCGAGGGTGATGCCGGTCAGCAGACGCTCGGTGAACCGGCCGCGCCGCCACGCGGACAGCACGCCCGTGCCGACCCCGAGGAGCAGCCACAGCACCATCGCGCCGAACACGAGGGACAGGCTGACCGGCAGCTTGGCCAGGATCAGCTGGGTGACCTGCTGGTCGCCCTGGTACGACAGCCCGAGGCAGGGCGCCGAGCAGTGCTCCACGGAGGTGCCCGTGGAGTAGTCCTGGCCGACGAGGATGCCCTGGAGGAAATGCCAGTAGCGGAGGTACAACGGGTCGTCGAGCCTCAACTGCTGGGCCACCTGGTGCACTTGCTCCGGGGAGCAGCGCGGGCCGCAGGTGATCTGGGCGACGTTCCCGGGGGTGACGAAGAAGACCACGTAGACGATCACCGAGATGGCGAGCAGGGTGATCACTGTGCCGATACCGCGGCGCAGGACGAATCCTCCGAAGCCGCTCATGAAGTGGCCTCCTTGGAACTCGTGCTCTTCGTAATCGCGCCCTTGCTGCTCACACCCTTGTCGTTCGCGCCCTTGCCGTTCGCGCCCTTGGTGCTCGCGTCCGCCTTGGCCTCGCGCTTGCGGCCGGTGCCGATGCGCAGGCGGGAGGCCGCGCGCGGGTCGAGGGCCGTGCGGATGCCGTCGCCGAGGACGGTCAGCGCCAGGACGGTGACGAAGAGAGCGCCGGCGGGCAGCAGCAGGTACTGCGGGGCGGCCTGGTACCAGACGTCGGCGGCGGTGAGCATCTGTCCCCAGGAGGGCGTCGGGGGCTTCACGCCGACGCCGAGGAAGGACAGCGCGGCCTCGACGCTGATGTTCGTCGGGACGAGGAGTGCCGCGTAGGTGATGACGGGTGCGGCGAGTCCCGGGAGCAGTTCGCGGCGGGCGATGCGCCAGGTGCCCCAGCCGCTGAGCCGGGCGGCGGAGACGTAGTCGAGTTGCTTCAGGGTGAGCGTCTGGGCGCGCACGATCTTCGCGACGCTGCCCCAGGCGACCAGGCCGATGATCAGGGCGACCAGCAGGGGCCGCGGGAAGCTGCTGGGCACGATCGCCAGCAACGCCAACGACATGATCATCAACGGCATCGCAACGATGATCTCGGTGAACCGGCTCAACAGTTGATCAACCCATCGACTGCCGAGCGCGGCGGCGACACCGACCACGACACCGATGAGGACCTGCACGACGGTCGCCCCCAGCGCGACACCGAGCGAGACCCGGGCGCCGTAGACGAGACGGGCGAACAGGTCGCGGCCGGTCTGCGGTTCGACGCCGAGCCAGTGGTCGCCGGTGATGCCCCCGAAGGAGCCGGTCGGCACACCTCCGCGCGCGGAGTCGATGAGCGACGGGTGGTAGGTGAAGGGGTCCTGGCCCTCGATCGCGGTGAGCAGCGGCGCGGCGAGCGCGACCAGGACGAGCAGGGCGACGACGGCCGCCGCGACGAGGGCGGCGCGCTGCGCGCGCAGCCGCCGCCAGAACTGACGGGCCCCCGAGGCCGCCGGGACGGTGACGTCCGTCCCGGCGGCCTGGGTGGCGACAAGTGCCTCGCTCATGGGGTTACTTGACCGCGACCTGGGAGATGTCCAGGACGCCGGTCCAGTCGCTGATCACGACGTTCTTGATGTCCTTGCCGACCAGTCGCTTGTAGACGGGGTGGAACAGCGGCACGGTGAGGGCCTGCTCGCCGATCTTCTTGTCCAGTGCACCCCACCGCTTGGCGGCCTCGTCAAGATTCGTCAACTTGTTGATCGAATCAATCTCGGCATTGACCGACTTGTCATTGAGCAGGCCGGTGTTGAAGTTCGCGCCGTCCTTGACGATCTGGCGGCCGTCGAAGATCGGGGCGAGGAAGGGACCGCCGGAGGGCCAGTCGGCACCCCAGTGGGCGAGGAAGAAGCCCGGCTCGGTCTTGACGCTGTGGATCTTGTCCTTGTAGTCGTTGATCTCCAGGCCCTGCAGCTTGACGGTGATGCCGGCCTTCTTGAGCGCGTCCTGGATCGCGGTCGCGATCTCCGGGCTGGTCTCGAAGTCCTTGTCGTTGGAGTGCGTCAGGGTGACGGTGATCCCCTTCGGGTAGCCGGCCTCCTTCAGCAGTTCCTTGGCCTTGGCCGCGTTGCCGGACGCGCCCGCCGGGAACAGGTCGTAGGGGTCGTAACCGAAGGACTTCTGGTTGGGCAGGAAGGTGGTCGCGGCCTCGGCCAGCGAGGAACCGCCCGCCGCGTTGACCACGGACGACCGGTCGACGGCGTACGAGATCGCCTGGCGCACCTTGACGTTGTTGAACGGCGCCACCGTGGGGTTGAACGCGATGTAGTTCGTGTAACCGAAGTGCCCGGTGCCGACGCGCGCCGCGAGTTCCTTGTCGCCGGTCACCTTGGCGAGCTCGGCAGGACCGAGGTTGGTGTCGGTCGTGACGGCAGCGGCGTCCGCCCCCTGGGACGACGACAGTCGCTGGTTGATCACGGACGAGTCGAGCCCCGACTTCACGTCGATCCTGTCCGGGTAGGCCTTGCGCTCGGCGTCCGTGGCGGTGGACCAGTACTTGTTGCGCTCCAGGACGAGCGTCTCACCGTCGTTCTGGTTGCTGACGACCTTGTACGGCCCCGAAGAGATCGGGTGCTGCTCGTACTTCGTCCCCGTGTCCTTGCCCTGCGGGACGGGCGTGAACTGCGTCTGCGTGGCGAGGTAGGGGAACTCACCCTCGGGCTTGTTGAGGTGGAAGACGATCGTCAGGCTGTCGGGGGTCTCGATCGCGGAGAGCCCCTTCTTGTCCTTGTACGGCCCCTGGTAGTCGGCCGCGCCGACCAGCCAGTCCCGCAAGTAGGGCGCGCCGCCGGAGAGTTCGGGGGCGAAGGAGCGCTCGATGCCGTACTTGATGTCGGCCGAGGTGATCGCGGTGCCGTCCTCGTACTTGAGGCCCTTCTTCAGGGTGTACGTCCAGACGGTCGCGTCCTTGTTGGGGCGCCCGGTGTCGGTGGCGAGGTCCGGGACGACCTTGGCGCCGGCCGCGCCGTTCTCACGGTTGCGAGTGGTAAGGGTGCGGAAGACGAGGGAGGGGACGTTGCCGCCACCGGAGGTGTACAGGCGCGCCGGGTCGAAGTCCTCCTGGGGGTTGGAGTTCAGGACCGTGAGCGTGCCTCCCTTGTGCGGCGTGGAGTCGCCGCCGGAGGCCTTGGCATCGTTGTCCTTCGGCCCGCAGGCGGCGGCGCCCGCTGCCACGGCCAGGCTGACGGATGCCACGGCCACGCGCCGGGCTATGACGGACGGTTGACGCATCGGAATGACGACCTCTCGGGGGGGATGCTCGGGAATTCTCATGGGGTTTCCCGAATAGCGAGACAGATGGACGAGGGGTGAGACGGAAATGAACAGGCGTCTGCCCCGGCGTCAGGTCGTCGGAAATGCCCTGCCGAAGTCACGGGCAAGGGCGCGGTGGTACGGGTCGCGACACGAACGCCAGGGGGCGGTGTTCAGCGACAGAGAATGTCGGCCACGCAGAGCGGGGTCACGCCGATGAGCGCCAGCTCGATGGCGGCGCGATGCGCGACATGACTAGACCACATGCCAAAAAATATGAAGGAAGTTGCGGCTCGTGTCAATGTGACATAAGCGTCCCCTGTCAACTGCCCGGGTACGGCCAGGGGTTCGCCAGACAGTGGATCCCGTCATGGTCGAGGAACTTGGTCTGCTGCTGCATGACCGGGGCCAACTCGCCGTCCTTGTCGCAGGTCACATGCCCGTAGCCGAGACGATGACCGACCTCATGGTTGATCAACATCTGCCGATACGCGTACATCTTGTCCCCATATGTTGACGACCCCTGCGCCCATCGATACGCATTGATCAACACACGTTCGGTGGCCGCCGAGTCGCACGACACGTTGTCCTCGGTGGTGTCGAGGCCGGACTTGGCACACCACTTGGCGGTGGTACCAGGGCTCGCGAGGGTGATCACGAAGTCCGGTTTGCCGGAGTAGATGCGCTCGAAGGTACGGGCACCGTTGTGGGCCCAACTCCGGTTGTCGTTGAGCGTCTTCTGCACGGCCTCGGCGAAGAGCGTGCCGTCGAGCCCGAGCCCCTGCTCCACGTCCACGCGGTACGTGTACTTGCGCCCCTTGCCGGGCGCCTTGTCGACACCGGGCACCGCGTCGAACTTGTCCGGCCCCTTGAGCGTGGCACCGAGCGGGTACTTCTTGTCCATCTTCTGGGCATACGTCAGGGTCGCCACCTGCGGAGTGGCGGACGCGCTGGGCTGCGCGGAGGCAGTACCGGCACCCCGTACGTCCCGGGCCTGGTCGGTGGCCGCCTCCGACCGCACACCACTGTTGTCACCGTCGCCGGCGACCTGCCCGGCGACGACAACGGCCAGCACGGTGGTGACGGCCGCGGCGGCGATGCCGGTGTAGGTGCGCCCCTTGCCGCCCTTGGCACGACCGGCACCGGAGCCGGGCCGCTCTCGATCCACAGGCGGCACACCCACGCTGCCGACGCCGCCCTCGGTACCGCTTTCGGCGTCGATACCGGTGTCGGTGTCGGTGTCGTTCTCGGGCGGCCAGTCGGTGACTGAGGCGTACGGGTCGGAGCGGTGCGCGGCGACGCCGGCTCGGGGTGCGAAGACGTCGCCGTCGCCGTCGAAGGCGTCGACGTAGTCCTGCCGGGGACCACGACCCCGCTGCCCACCTCGCCGCGCCCCGGCCTGCGGCGCCTGCCGCTGCCGGGGAATGGGAAGCACCGGGCCCGCCACCGGGAACCCGGACATACCCGCGCCCGGAACTCCGGGTATGCCGCCGGCCGACGGCAGAGACCCACCGGGCCCACCGGCTACGGGAGCGTGAGGCATGCCGACGCCCGGAACGTGAGGACGCCCGGCCATACCGGGCGCACCGGCAACAGGCGCTTGAGGCACACCGGACGTACCAGACGTGCCAGGGCCACCCTGAGGAATGCCGGAGTACCCGCGCGGGCCGCCCTGTCCCACTCCGGCCCGCCCGTCCCGCCCCCTCAACTCGCCCCAACCACTACCGGATTCAGCCTGCTCGGGGTGCCCGGCACGAGCCTGCGGAACACCTCGCGCGGGAGTGCCGTCGGGGAATCGGGGCGCGCCGTGCGCAGGCGTACCGTCAGAGAAGCGCGGCATGCCGTGCGCGGGAGTCCCGTCGGGGAAGCGAGGACTGCCGTGCGCGGGAGTCCCGTCGGCCAGGCGCGGAACACCGCGGGCCGGAGTGCCATCGGGAAGCCTCGGAAAGCCGTGCGCAGGTGTGCCGTCAGGAAGCCTCGGGAAGCCGTGCGCCGGGGTCCCGTCCGCGAAACGCGGCGCTCCACGGCCTGGGTTCCCGTCCCCGGGACGCGGCACACCCGGCCAACTCGCCCCCGGCTGAGCCCCCTGGCCCGCTGGACCCGGCTGGCCCGCTTCATCCGCCCGGCTCGGCCTGCCTGCCTGACCCGCCTGCCCCGGCTGGCGCCCCTGAGCCGCCCAACCGCCTTTGCCAGTACCGGCGTTGGCGTTGGCACCGGTGCCTATGCCTCCGTCCGCGGAGTCACCCTTGGTGGTGGATTTACGGCGACTATGGCGTCCCACGTCGCCTCCTCAGCTCCCTGCGTTCGTATCGTCGCCCTTGCCGTCACCCGCGGCGCCGGAACCGGCACCCGCACCCGTGGCAGCGCCGTCGCCTTCGCTCACCGTACTCACCGAACCGCCGTCACGGACCCCCCGTGCACCACTCCGGCCCCCTCGGCCACCGCGGCCCACCGTTTCCGCGTCAACCGTCCGACGCCCCGTCACCACACCCGCGCCCCCACCGGTACCGGCACGGGCACCGGTGCCCATGTCCGTCCCCAACTCCCCCGCATCCGCCAGCAGTTCACGGAACGCCGTGGCCACGATCTCCGGGTACTCCATCATCGCGACATGCCCCGCGTCCGGCAGGGACAGCAGTCGGGAGTCGCGGAAGGAGCGGGCCGCGCGCTGGGCCATGCGGTAGCCGACGAGTTGGTCCCGGCGGCCGTAGACGAGCAGGGTCGGGGCGAGGACGCGCTCGGCCTGGCGCCACAGGCCGTGTTGGCCGCCCAGGGTGTACGCGTTCACGACGCCCCGGGAGGAACGGGCCATCACGTCCCAGAAGTACGGCAGTTGGAGCCGCCGTTCGAGTTCTTCGACGGCGTAGCGGAACTCATCAGGCGTCACCTGGCCGGGATCGCCGTAGCAGAGGGCCATGACGCCGCGCACGCGCTGTTCGGCCGTCCATTCCCGGCTGACGCGGGTGAACAGCGAGGCCACTCCCGGTACGCCGAGCAGCGCCGTCGGGACGGCTGTGCGCTGGACGCGGAGTTCCGGGAGGGCCGGGGAGACCAGGGTCAGCGTGCGGACGAGGTCCGGGCGTACCGCGGCCACGCGGGTCGTGATCGCGCCGCCCAGGGAGTTGCCGATCAGGTGCACCGCGCCGCGTCCGGCCGCGTCGAGGTAGCGGATGACCGCGCGCGCGTGCCCCGTGACGGAGTAGTCGCCGTCGTCCGGTGGCGGGGAGTCGCCGAAGCCCGGCAGGTCCAGGGACTCGCTGTCGACCACGCCGTCGAGCTCGGCCATCAGCAGCGACCAGTTCTGCGAGGAACCGCCGAGCCCGTGGACGTACAGCGCGGGCGGGAGTCCTTCGCGGACCGGCTGCCTCGACCGCACCGTGAGGGTCATCCCCGGCAGGCCGACCGACCTGAGCCGCTCGCCGTCGCCGACTCTGACGGGCGCCACTTTCGGGAGCACGGCGGCGACCGACACGGAGGGCAGCTCTGTCGAAGACATGCGGCAATGTTACGAGACGATCACGCTGTGGTTCATGTGTTCGCCGTCACAGCCAGCGAACGGGTCGTCGGCGGACCGCCGACGGACCACCCGCGCGCGGGTGGTCCGGACAGCTGCCCCGCTCATCGCATGGCGTCCGGATCGGGTGTCTCCTAGGCTCGTAGGCAGGGCACCCGTATGTGGCCCCCTGCTTCGTCGGAGACGTACAGGGACGTACTAGGAAGGGAGCCCGCCATGGCCGTCGATCCCACCGATCCCGAGACCTTCGAGGACGAGAGCGGCGCCGCCGAACTCGACGTCGAAGCCCCGGAGGGCGACGCCGCCGAACAGTTGACCGAGGTGACACCGGAGCGCGACGACCCGCTGACCGAGGTGGACCCGGACTCCGCGAACGAGGCCGACGTCATCGAACAGGCCCGGGTCGTGGCCATCGACGAGGACGACTATCGCTGACCGCCCCACGGTCACCAGCGCCCTCCGTCTCCCCCGGGAGCGCGCACTCCTGCCCGCTCCATCCCCTTTCGAAACACTTTGCGCGACTTCCGTCACCGTCCGGTCCGTGAAATTCTGCGCTCGCAGCGCGCACACCAGGGTTACCGAAAAGTACGATGGCGGCGCGGCGCTCACCGCATGAGGACGACATTTGGGAGGCGGCGTGACAGCCATCGAGCAGACAGAGGCGGCGCGCCCGCGGGGCACCCGCCTGCCGCGCCGTGCCCGACGGAACCAGCTGCTGGGCGCCGCCCAGGAGGTCTTCGTCGCGCAGGGGTACCACGCGGCCGCGATGGACGACATCGCCGAGCGCGCCGGCGTCAGCAAGCCGGTGCTCTACCAGCACTTCCCCGGCAAGCTCGACCTCTACCTGGCCCTCCTCGACCAGCACTGCGAGTCGCTGATCCAGGCGGTGCAGACCGCGCTCGCGTCGACGTCCGACAACAAGCAGCGCGTCCGCGCCACGATGGACGCGTACTTCGCCTACGTCGAGGACGACGGCGGCGCCTTCCGGCTGGTCTTCGAGTCGGACCTGACGAACGAGCCCGCCGTGCGCGAGCGCGTCGACAAGGTGACGAACGAGTGCGCCGTGGCGATCTGCGACGTCATCGCCGAGGACACCGGCCTGTCGCGGGCCGAGTCGATGCTCCTGGCCTCCGGTCTGGGCGGCCTCGCCCAGGTCGTCGCCCGTTCCTGGCTGCACAGCGACCGCAGTGTCCCGCGCGACCAGGCGGTCCAGCTGCTGGCCTCGCTGGCCTGGCGCGGCATCGCCGGTTTCCCGCTGCACGGCAGCGAACAGCACCACTGACCGCCGGGCCGCCTTTTTGTTCCCGTCCGGTGTTCGCTCCTGGCGTTCCCGGCGCGGAACATCTACGTCCTCTCACCGGGCTAGTGTGTGCTGCGTACGGCGCGGAAGATCGCGCACTTTGCTGACCGTCGGAGGGACATAGCGTGGAGGTCAAGATCGGCGTGCTGCACACGCCTCGCGAGATCGTTCTGGAGACCGGTCAGAGCGCCGAGGAGGTCGAGCAGGCCGTGGCCGAGGCACTGACCGGGAAGGCTCCGCTGCTGAGCCTCGTGGACGAGCACGGCCGCAAGGTCCTCGTCCCCGCAGACCGGCTCGCCTATGTCGAGCTCGGCGAGGCGGCCCCGCGCAAGGTGGGCTTCGGCGCGCTGTAGTCACGAGCGAACGCGAGGGGGCCCGGCGGCCGGAAGGTCGCCGGGCCCCCTCGCGTTTCCATCACAGATGGAGCACAAGTCGCCCACAGGGGAGGATTGCATTCCGCAGGTCACGGGTATGACCGGCTACGACAGCAGTACGCAGGCCGACCGTGGGAGGGACCCCCGTGATGATCCTGGAAGCGCTCGGCTCCGCCGTGCTGGGTCTGCTGCTCGCCTGGGCGGCCACCCACCGACTCGCGGACCGTCTTCCGGCCCGCACCCTGGTCTTCTCCACCGGTGTCGCCGGAGCGCTTTTCGGCGACTTCGTCACGCACAGCGCGCTGGGCCCCGGCAGCGGCCTGCCGAGCCTGCTCGGCGCGGCGGTCGTCTCGGCCGCCTCGCTCTCCCTGCTCCTTCGACCGTCGAGACGACTCCGCGGACGGTCGGCCCCCGCATAGCCGTACCTAGGCGGCGAGCCCCAGGGCCGCCATCCGCTTGGTGTGCGCCTCGGTGATCCGGGAGAACATCCGGCCCACCTCCGCGAGGTCGAAGCCGTCCGCCACGCCGCCCACGAGCATCGTCGACAGCGCGTCCCGGTCGGCGACCACACGCTGCGACTGCGACAGCGCCTCCCCCATCAACCGCCGTGCCCACAGGGCGAGTCGGCCCCCCACACGCGGGTCCGCGTCGATCGCCGCGCGGACCTTTTCCACGGCGAAACTCGCGTGCCCGGTGTCGTCGAGCACGCCGAGCACGAGCGAGCGGGAGTCCTTGTCGAGGCGGGCCGCGACCTCGCGGTAGAAGTCGCTGGCGATCGAGTCGCCGACGTACGCCTTGACGAGCCCTTCCAGCCAGTCCGAGGGGGCCGTCTGCTTGTGGAAGCCGTCGAGCGCGGCGACGAACGGCTGCATCGCCTCGGTCGGCTCGGCCCCGATCTCCGTGAGCCGGTCCCTGAGCTGCTCGAAGTGGTGGAACTCGGCCGACGCCATCTTCGCCAGCTCCGCCTTGTCCCCGAGCGTCGGCGCCAGCTTGGCGTCCTCCGCGAGCCGCTCGAACGCCGCCAGCTCGCCGTACGCGAGCGCGCCGAGCAGGTCCACGACCGCGTTGCGGTACTGCGGGTCGGCGGAGGCCGTGGCCCACTCCTGGGCGGCGACTCCGGTGGGTTCGGCGGATGCGTCGGAGGCGTTGTCAGCGGTCGTCATGAAGCGCACAATAGCCCGCTCACCGCACGGCGGAAGGCCCTGGTCAATCAGTGTGACGACGACTACGTGACCAAATCGGCCAACGCATGTGCGTGATTCCGGGGTATGGTGGTAATGCGCCCGCCGAATATTCGCCGGGCCGCACGAATGAGGATGCCCGGTCGGTGGCCCGATCGGCTCCGACCCGACAGCCCTCCTCACCCGTACGGCACTTTGCGTACGAAGTTCGGAGGGGGACCCTCAGCGGTTCGAGCGCTAGAGCGTCGGCAGTTGTCCCGTGTCTTTACGGCTTGCCGTATTGGCAGCCGACGTCCCGGCACGGTCCTGACACGACCCCCGCGCTCGCCTCGCACCGCGCACACAGAAGAGGCAGCACCCTGACTACTTTCCGAGAGCTCGGAATCCTTCCCGAGACCGCTGAGGCCCTTGAGGCCGTCGGTATCGTCTCCCCCTTCCCGATCCAGGAGATGACGCTCCCCGTCGCCCTTTCCGGCACGGACGTCATCGGCCAGGCCAAGACCGGCACCGGCAAGACGCTGGGCTTCGGCCTCCCGCTCCTGGAGCGCGTCACCGTCCCCGCCGACGTCGAGGCCGGCCGGGCCAAG
Source organism: Streptomyces sp. STR69 (assembly GCF_024519455.1). Classification (GTDB taxonomy): domain Bacteria; phylum Actinomycetota; class Actinomycetes; order Streptomycetales; family Streptomycetaceae; genus Streptomyces. The sequence continues at coordinate 210,807 of NZ_JALJRY010000001.1, forward strand.
CCCGAGCAGCTGACCGACGCCCCGCAGGCGCTCGTCGTCGTCCCGACCCGCGAGCTGTGCACGCAGGTCACCAACGACCTGCTGACCGCGGGCAAGGTGCGCAACGTACGCGTCCTCGCCATCTACGGCGGCCGGGCCTACGAGCCGCAGGTCGAGGCGCTCCGCAAGGGCGTCGACGTCGTCGTCGGCACCCCGGGCCGACTGCTCGACCTCGCGGGTCAGAAGAAGCTCGACCTGAAGCACATCAGGTCGCTCGTCCTCGACGAGGCCGACGAGATGCTCGACCTGGGCTTCCTGCCCGACGTCGAGAAGATCATCAACTTCCTGCCGGCCCGCCGTCAGACGATGCTGTTCTCGGCGACCATGCCGGGCGCGGTCATCGGTCTCGCGCGCCGCTACATGACGCAGCCCACGCACATCCGCGCCACCTCGCCGGACGACGAGGGCGCGACGGTCGCGAACACCGCGCAGTTCGTCTACCGCGCGCACAACATGGACAAGCCCGAGCTCGTCGCCCGCATCCTGCAGGCCGAGGGCCGGGGCCTGGTCATGGTCTTCTGCCGTACGAAGCGCACCGCGGCCGACCTCGCCGACCAGCTCCAGCAGCGCGGTTTCGCCTCCGGCGCGGTCCACGGCGACCTCGGCCAGGGCGCCCGCGAGCAGGCGCTGCGCGCGTTCCGCAACGGCAAGGTCGACGTGCTCGTCTGCACCGACGTCGCCGCGCGCGGCATCGACGTCGAGGGCGTCACGCACGTCATCAACTACCAGTCCCCCGAGGACGAGAAGACCTACCTGCACCGCATCGGCCGTACCGGCCGCGCGGGCGCCAAGGGCATCGCGGTCACCCTCGTCGACTGGGACGACATCCCGCGCTGGCAGCTCATCAACAAGGCGCTGGACCTCGGCTTCCCGAACCCACCGGAGACGTACTCCACCTCCCCGCACTTCTTCGAGGAGATGAACATCCCCGCGGGCACCAAGGGTGTCCTGCCCCGCTCGGAGCGCACGCGCGCCGGGCTGGCCGCGGAGGAGGTCGAGGACCTCGGCGAGACCGGCGGTCGCGGCGGTCCGCGTGGCCGTGGTGGTCGCGATGGCGGCAGGGGCGGTCGTGACAGCGGCCGAGGCGGACGTGACGCCGGCCGGGACACCCGCAACGACTCCCGTTCCAGTGCCGCTTCCGGTACGGGTGCTGTCGATGCCGAGCGCCCGGCGCGCACCCCGCGCCGCCGCCGTCGTACGCGCAACGGCGCCCCGATGGAAGGGACTTCGGCCGCTACGGCCGTGACGCCCACGTCGGAGGAGACCGCACTGGCCGCCTCCGAGGAGACCGCGGGCCGCACTCCGCGCCGCCGTCGCCGCACCCGCACCGGAGCGACGGGAGAGCAGCTGCCGGCCACGGCAGTCACCTCCGCAGCCGCACCCGAGGCCGCGGAGATCGCCGTGGCCACGGCCGAGGGCCCTGCCCTGGACGCCCCCGCACCGTCGCGCCGCCGCCGTACCCGCAAGTCCGCGGAGCCGGCAATCGCGACGGCCGAGACCGTGGTCGCCGAGGCACCCGTTGCCGAAGCACCGGTCGCCGAGGAGACGAAGCCGCGCCGCCGGACCCGCAAGGCCGTCGCGGCCACGGAGCCGGTCGAGGCCGTGGCGGTAGCTGCTACGGAGACTGCCGCCGTGGCCGCCGTCGACACGGCCGAGGCCGTAGAGGCCAAGCCGCGCCGCACCCGGACCCGGAAGACCGCGGCTCCGGCCGAGGTCACCGCCGTCGACACGGCCGAGGGCACGGAAGCCAAGCCGCGCCGCCGCGCCACGACCCGCAAGGCCGTCGCCGACATCCCGGCCCAGGCGGCCGAGGA
>NZ_JALJRY010000001.1:212758-295152 GCF_024519455.1 Streptomyces sp. STR69
CGCCGCGCCACGACCCGCAAGGCCGTCGCCGACATCCCGGCCCAGGCGGCCGAGGAGCAGGGCAGCGCCGTCGAGGCGTCGCTCGACTCCGCCGAGGGCACGGAGCCGAAGCCCCGTCGCCGTACGACGCGCAAGGCCGCCGAGGCCCCGGTCGCGGCGGAGGAGACGGTCGCTGCGGAGGCCAAGCCTCGCCGGACCCGGAAGGCCGCGGTCGCCGCCGAAGCCGTCCTGGACACGGTCGAGGCCGTCGAGACCAAGCCGCGCCGGACTCGCAAGGCCGCCGCCGCTCCGGTGGCCACCCTGGCGCCGGAGACGGTCGCGACCAAGCCGCGCACGACCCGGACCCGGAAGGCCGCGGTTGCCGCCGAAGCCGGCCTGGACACGGTCGAGGCCGTCGAGGCGAAGCCCCGTCGGACTCGCAAGGCCGCCGCCGCTCCGGTAGCCGTCGAGGTACCGGAGGCCGCCGAGGTCAAGCCTCGCCGTACGCGCAAGACGGCTGCCGCCGCGGTCGCCACCGAGGCGCCGGAAGCCGTCGAGGCCAAGCCGCGCACGGCCCGGGCCCGGAAGACCGCGGCTCCGGCCGAGGTCACCGCCGTCGACACAGCCGAGGGCACGGAAGCCAAGCCGCGTCGCCGCGCCACGACCCGCAAGGCCGTCGCCGACATCCCGGCCCAGGCGGCCGAGGAGTTGGAGGCCAAGCCGAAGGTGCGCCGTCCCCGCAAGACCGCGGCGCCAGCGACAACGGCGGCGGAGACCGGCGAGAGCTGATCGCCCCGAAGAGCATGACACCGAACGGCCCGGCCCACTCCACGTGAGCCGGGCCGTCGGCGTTCCCCCGCCGCTCACCGCTCCCGCTCCCCCGTTAACCCCGGTTACACCCTCCCGTTCCCACCTCGCTCGGGATCGCCGGATAACCTCAGGCCATGAGTAGGCCCCCCTCCTTCGTCCCGCCCCCCGGCGCTCGCGCGTACCCGCTGCGGACCGGTCGCGGTGAGTTCGCCGTCGTGGACGCGCCCGTGGCCGACGGTGTCGAGCCGAGGGGGGTCGCCCTGCTGCTGCCGGGATTCACCGGGAGCAAGGAGGACTTCAACCCCTTGCATGTGCCGCTCGGCGCGCGCGGGTATCGGACGGTCGCCGTGGACGGGCGCGGGCAGTACGAGACGGACGGGCCCGAGAACGACGAATCCGCCTACGCCCAGGACGAGTTGGCGCGGGACGTGCTCGCGCTGGTCGAGGCCGTCGGCGCGCCGGTGCAGCTGCTCGGGCACTCCCTCGGCGGACAGATCGCGCGTGCCGCCGTACTCCTGGACCACGCGCCGTTCGTGTCGCTGACGCTCATGGCGTCGGGTCCGGCGCAGATCTCCGCGTCCCAGCAGGAGCGGGTGAAGCTGTTGCGGGACGCGCTCGCCGTGATGTCGATGGCCGAGGTGTGGGAGGCGGTCCAGGCGATGGAGACGCCCGAGGAGACCGAGACCGGCGGTGCGCTGGACGAGGGGCTCGACGACCGGGACGATCTGCGGCGCCGTTGGATGGGTACGAAGCCTGCCCAACTCATCGCCACGGGACGCCAGTTGTGCGTCGAGCCGGACCGGGTCGCCGAACTGGCCGCCCTCCCGCTCCCGTTCCACGTCCTGTCGGGTTCACGCGACGACACCTGGCCGGTGCCGCTCCTCGACGACATGGCCGTACGGCTGAAGGCGCGGCGGACGGTTGTCGCGCGGGCCGAGCACTCACCGAACACCGACCAGCCGGCCGCGACGGCCCGGGCCATCGCCGACTTCTGGGACAGCACCGCGCCCTGAGTATCAGTACTGCGTCTGCAGGTGTTCCCAGAACCCGTCCCGCAGCGCCCGCCGCAGATCGGACTGCCCGCGCAGGGAGTACTGCAGCAGTCCCTCCGCCTCCACCAGCAGATCCTGGTCGACCGACCCGGGCAGATACGGATGCCCGGGCAGCAGCTCCACCAGCGCCTCCCGCCCCCGCGCGGCGAGCCACTTCGCGGCGATCTGCGCGCCGACGAAGCGGACGTCGTCGCGGGTGGGCCGGGTGGCGGCGGCCTCGTAGACGGCGGCCGTGCGCCGGGAGACGTACGGCTTGAAGAAGTCGAGGTCGAAGGTGCGCTGGCTGTCGACCTCCCAGAGGAGCGGCTCGGCCTGGTTGCGGCCCTCGGGGGCCTCGATGCCCCACAAGTGGACGCGGGCGCCGTACCCTTGGGCCGCCTCGACCGCCGAGACCAGGTCCTCGTCGCCGCCGATGAGGGCCGCGTCACTGATGGCGCGGTGCCGGGCGAGGGACTCCAGGTCGGAGCGGATGAGTGAATCGACGCCCTTCTGCTGGTTGTTGGCGTTGAGATTGCCCAACCGCACCTTCACGTCGGGGAGTTCGGCGATGGCCTGCTGCTCGGCGGTGTGGATGCGGCGCCGGGCGCCGTCGTACCAGTAGACGCGCAGCAGCCGGCTGTCCGCGAAGATCGTGCGGGCCTTGTCGATGAGCGCCTCGATGAGGCCCTCGGTGTCGAGGTCGAAGGTGCGCCGGTCCTCGGTCCCGGAGACCAGCCGGCCCGCGGCTGCATACAAATACCCGGCGTCGACGAAGATCGCATGCGTCGAGGGCGTCTTCGCCACTTCGGCGAGCATGCGCTGCAGCAGCTCGTTCGTGCGGTCGATGCGGGCGCTGAGGGCCGCGAGGTCGTCGTTCATCGCCTCCATTGTCCCGGCGGTCACGCTGCGAACACAACCGGTCCCGGTCAGTCTCGTGCCGATCTCTTACCGGTCAGTAATTAGGCGTTCGAAAAATTTCCTTAGCGTAGGGAATGTTTGTAACACGCATCCCGTTGACTACGTCAGTAACCAAGTAGTTCTCCTCAGGAGGATGACCAGACGAAGGGAGAAGCCAATGCGCTTCGAAATCATGCGTCTTGACGAGGTCGACGGCACCACCGTGGACAGCACCGTCGTGGACGCCGCCTCCGTCAACCGGATCGTGCAACAGGCCGCCGCCATAGGACAGCGACTGTGGATCCGCCCCGCCGAGACCAAAGCCTCGTAACACCTACGACATTCGCCCGCGCACCGAAGACGGATCGCGACCACACTTCAGAGCCCCGCACGGCACCGACGCCGTGCGGGGTTTTGCGTGTCCGGTGTTTCGTGTCCGGTGTTTCGTGTCCGGCGCCGCTCAGCTCGCCCGGATCACCTGGGTGACCCCGTTGATGATCTGCTGCACGGCGATGGCCGACAGCATCATCCCCGCGAGCCGCGTGACGAGGACGACCCCGCCGTCCTTGATGACCCGGATGATCAGCAGCGAGTACCGCATCACCACCCACAGCACGGCATGGATGGCGAGGATCGCCGCCCACACCGACACCTGCGTGGCCACACTGTCGGCCTTCTGCACGGCGAGGATGACGGACACGATCGCACCGGGCCCGGCGAGCAGCGGCATGCCCAGCGGCACGAGGGCGACGTTGACGTCCTTGGTCTGCTTCGGCTCGTCGGTCTTGCCGGTGAGCAGGTCGAGCGCGATCAGCAGGAGCAGCAGCCCGCCCGCGATCATCAGCGCGGGCACGGAGACATGCAGATAGTCGAGGATCTGGTGCCCGAGCAGTCCGAAGACGGTGATGACCCCGCCCGCGACACACACAGCCTGGAAGGCCATCCGCTTCTGCACCTTGGCCGGTCGTCCGGCGGTCAGCGCGAGAAAGATCGGGGTGATTCCGGGGGGATCCATGATGACAAAAAGGGTCAGGAAGAGAGAGCCGAAGACGGCGACGTCGAACATGGGTGAGCCACAAGCCTTGCAGAGGAGAGGTGAGGTGAGGTGAGCGGGGACGAACGGTCGGAGGCGGAGTTCAGACTCCGCCGGCCCCCGGCACCGGGAACGCCCCGGTCGCGCGCCGCGTGATCTCGCCGTAGATCTCGGGATCGGTCGTGTACTCACCGAGCTGCACGCTCTTGCGGCTCCCGTGATAGTCACTGGACCCGGTGACGAGCAGCCCGACTTCCTTCGCGAGCCCCCGCAACCGCACCCGCGTCTCGGCGTCGTGGTCCATGTGGTCGACCTCGATACCGTCGAGCCCGGCCGCGGCCATCTCGGCGATGGCGGACTCGGGCACGGTACGCCCTCGCTTGCTGGCGCCCGGATGCGCGAAGACGGTGACCCCGCCCGCGGCCTTGACCAGCCGGATCGCCTCGAACGGATCGGTCTCGTGCTTCGCCACATGGGCCCGGCCGCCGTCGCCCAGCCAGTCCACGGTGAAGGCGTCGTTCACGGTCGGTACGACACCCAGCTCGACCAGCGCGGTGGCGACATGCGGCCGTCCGACCGACCCCTCACCGGCGATCCGCGCGACCTGCTCCCAGGTCACCGGCACACCCAGCTCCTGCAACCGCTCCACCATGGCCCGAGCCCGAGGCACCCGGTCGTCCCGCACCAGTTCCCGCTCGGCGAGCAGAGCAGGCTCCTCGGGATCGAAGAGATAGGCCAGCATGTGCATCGAGATCCCGTCGATCCGACAGGACATCTCGGCCCCGGTGACCAACGTGAGCCCGGCGGGCAGAGCGTCGATCGCCTCGCCGTACCCACGGCTGGTGTCATGATCGGTCAGCCCGACGACGTCCAGCCCGGCAGCGGCGGCATTCCGCACCAGCTCAGCGGGCGAGTCCGTACCGTCGGAGGCCGTGGAGTGGGTGTGCAGATCGATACGCACGCGCAGACTCCAGACGGTGACAGTACAAAAAGGGACCACCCAAGGGTAACGGCAACCCCGGAGGCCTCATGAACACCGTGCAGGGCAGCTGACCCAGGGGCGCGGGGCTGTATCGATATGCGGCTCCGCCGCGTGGGCGCGACAAGCCCCCACGCACCCGCACCCGCCCCACAACCGACCGAGGCACCCCCTTGGGGCACTACGGCTCAAGCAACCGCGGCGACAGCGCCCCACAGGGCACAAGGTCGACCTCGGCTCCCGCATCCCGCAAATCCGTGAGCACCAGCTCGTCGTACATCAACAACCCCGACTGCTCGGGCCAGACAACCGCCCACAGCCACAGCCCCAACGCCTCACCGGCAAAGACGGCCCGATCATCCGGCGCCGAAGCCACATGCCACAACGGCGTGGGCCGCCCGGCCGCAAGCAGCTTCGCCTGCGGCGGCTTCTCGACACTCATGTACGGCCCGGGATCCGGCCCGTCGATCCCCGCATACCGCGCACCGAGCCCGACCCCGAGCTCCTCCGCGACGAGAATCAGCTCGCCCATCCCACCGAGCGGCCCGGGCCCGGAACACGCCACAGCCGTCGCACGACCCCCGCTCCGGTCGTCCCCCGCGCACGCCACGCCCGTGAACAGCCAGCCGACCGGCAGGGGCCACGGCATCCACACGGGTACCTGCGTGCGATGCACGACGACGCTGAGGGCCTCGACGCTGGGCGGGATCACGGGCTGCACCGGATGCACCGTGCCATGGACATCGCACTGCCAGGAATCGGCGAAGAGTCCGGGAGCCCTGACCCGGCCACCACACTTCGGGCAACTGGGTTCGCCCCTCATAGGGCCCCACGGTCCTACCCTCGCACCCCCACGTCAAGGACGATCACCCGTCCGGCCCGGACCACTCACCGAACAAAACTAGATGCAGCTTGCATTTATTACCTTGTCTAACTTACTATGTGCATACACCAACTACTTGGGAGGAAGCATGGACGGGACGGACGACCCCTTCGACACGGGAGCCGGCGCCGGCAGCCTTCTACGGCAGCCGAAGGCCGTTTGGGCCACCGCCGGCGCCTCGGTCGTCGCCTTCATGGGCATCGGGCTCGTCGACCCGATCCTGCCGTCGATCGCCAAAGGCCTGGACGCCACCGCCGGCCAGGTCTCCCTGCTCTTCACCTCGTACTTCCTGATCACCGCCATCGCGATGCTGGTGACCGGCTTCGTCTCCAGCCGTATCGGCGGCAAGAAGACCCTGCTGCTCGGCCTCGCCCTCGTCGTGGTCTTCGCCGGCCTCGCCGGCACCTCCGGCTCGGTCGGCGAACTCGTCGGATTCCGGGCCGGCTGGGGCCTCGGCAACGCGCTCTTCGTCTCGACGGCCCTCGCGGTCATCGTCGGCGCGGCAGCAGGGGGCAGCGCCGCCGCGATCCTGCTCTACGAGTCCGCACTCGGCCTCGGCATGGCCTGCGGCCCGCTGGTCGGCGCCCTGCTGGGCAACCAGAGCTGGCGCTACCCCTTCTTCGGCACCGCGTTCCTGATGGCGATCGGCTTCCTGTGCATCACGGTGTTCCTGAAGGAACAGCCGAAGCCGGCCCGGAAGACCTCACTCCTGGACCCGCTCAAGGCGCTCGGCCACGGGGGACTCGCCTCCGCCGCGATCTCGTCCTTCTTCTACAACTACACGTTCTTCACCGTGCTGGCCTTCACCCCGTTCGTGCTGAACATGACCCCCTACAAGTCGGGTGCCGTGTTCTTCGCCTGGGGTGTGCTGCTCGCCGTCTTCTCGGTGTTCGTCGCCCCGCGCCTGCAGTCCCGGTTCGGCTCCCTGAAGGTGCTCGGCGGTTCCCTGGTGCTGCTCGCCGTCGACGTGCTCGTCCTCGGCTACGGCAGCCACACCACCGCCGTCGTCTGCACGATCCTGTCCGGTGCCTTCATCGGCGTGAACAACACCGTCTACACCGAGCTGGCCCTGGGCGTCTCGGACGCGCCGCGCCCGGTGGCGAGCGCGGGCTACAACTTCGTCCGCTGGTTCGCCGCAGCCGCCGCGCCGTTTTTCGCGCCGAAGATCGAGGGCTGGAGCAACATCCACATCCCGTTCGTGGTCGCGGCCGTCACGGCGGCGCTGGGCGCGCTGGTGGTGGTCGTACGACGGAACGCACTCACGCACGACGCCGAGGTGCTGGAGCCGAGGCACGCGACCGAGGACGGTGTCGCGGTGTTCGCCAACTAGCCGATTCCGGCCGGGGCTTGGTGAGATCGGTCACTCGGCCGGTCACTCCAGCGGGACGGACCTGCGGGACGGATCCCGCAGGTCCGTCCCGTTCGTCAGCCAGCGCTCCTGGAGGGCCTGGGCGCCGTGGACGCGTTTCCAGGCGGCCTCGTTCGGGGTCATGGGGAGCAGGGGGAGGAAGCGGACCGGGTCGAGGGGCGCGTCGAGGTCCAGGTCCTCGACCAGGCCGCCCGGTTCGGCGACCAGTACCGAGGTGAAGGGGGCGCCGGGCCACAGCGGCCCGCCCACGTCGAGGGAGGCGCCCGGAGCCACGACCACGCCCTCGACCTGCGGGGACGCGGCGAGTACGGCGAGCGGGCGGAGCACCTTGTCGGTGTCGGCGAGGCCGCCGCGCACGGAGAGGACCAGCTCGGCGCGCGGGCCCGAGACCGGGTCGGCGAGCATCGCGGTGGGATCGCTCATGGGCTGTGCGGACATGCCGAGCGTGGCGTAGCGGACGATGCCGCCCTCCTGGCCGGTGTCCTGGAAACGCAGTACCTCGACGCGGTCCGTGCCCAGGAAGGTGACCGCCGCGCGCGCGTCCGGTTCGCCCAGCGCGGTGCGCAACCGTGCCTCGACCAGAGCAAGAACATCAACCATGCGGGGAGCATAGAACTCGTCAGTACCGGGCAAAGCAGCGCCTTGACACTTCGGCCTGCTGATAGTCTGGGCCGGTCGTTCGGGCAGCACGCAGAAGCGTCGCGTTCAAGTCCGACGCCGTTGAGACTCCCCTACGGGGGACCGGCCGGAGGAGGTGGGGCTGCAATGGACCGAAGTCGACCTGGCAGTACCACCCGCTCTTCCGGCCGCTGATGTCGTAGCTCTGGTTCTGGCCTCCAGCCGGCTGTCGCCGCTCGCACTTCTTCACCGTCGCGGAAGAGCACTTCGTTTCTTCACCTGATCCGTCCGGCCTTCTCTGTGGTCTGTCTGTTTCCGAAGTCAGCTCTCAGTCGGTCGGTGCCTGTAAGCCAGTGCCTTGTATCAGTAGCGAAACTCGCCACCGCGACGGTGCGGTGCTCCCCGCTTTGTGGACGTGCCAAACATCCGCACACAGGACGTCCCCATTCCGGGCAGTTCCAACCGTCGTTGGCGCCTTTCGTTGCTCGTCGCGAAGGAGCCCGCCATGTCGATGATCCGCGACCTGCGTGCCGTGGTCCGTCCGTCCCGCCCTTCCCTGCGCAAGGACGGCGGCGCGTACGACACCACCCGCGACCCCGGCACCCCGTCGGCCGTCGTCGACTGCGCCGTCTACCGCGACGGTGCCCGCGTCGACACCGGCAAGTCGCTGACCCCGCACGAGGCGATGCGCCAGGTGCGGCGCGACGGCGGCTTCGTGTGGATCGGGCTGCACGAGCCGACCGAGGCCGAATTCGCGGGTATCGCCCGGGAGTTCGGACTCCACCCGCTCGCCGTCGAGGACGCCGTACAGGCCCACCAGCGGCCCAAGCTGGAGCGCTACGACGACTCGCTGTTCACCGTGTTCAAGACCATCCACTACGTCGAGCACGACCAACTCACCGCCAACAGCGAGGTCGTCGAGACCGGCGAGGTCATGTGCTTCACCGGGCGGGACTTCTTCATCACCGTCCGGCACGGCGGCCAGGGCTCGCTGCGGGCGCTGCGCCACCGCCTCCAGGACGACCCCGAGCTGCTCGCGCGCGGTCCCTCGGCGGTGCTGCACGCGATCGCCGACCATGTCGTGGACGGCTATGTCGCGGTCGCGGACGCGGTGCAGGACGACATCGACGAGGTCGAGACCGAGGTGTTCACGCCGGGCCGCAAGGGCGGGGTCTCGCGTGGTGTCGACTCGGCTCGGATCTACCAACTCAAGCGCGAGGTACTGGAGTTCAAGCGTGCGGTGTCGCCGCTGCTGCGTCCCATGCAGCTGCTGAGCGAGCGGCCGATGCGGCTGATCGACCCCGACATCCAGAAGTACTTCCGGGACGTCGCCGACCACCTCGCCCGGGTCCACGAGCAGGTCATCGGCTTCGACGAGCTGCTGAACTCGATCCTCCAGGCCAACCTCGCGCAGGCGTCCGTCGCGCAGAACGAGGACATGCGGAAGATCACCGCGTGGGCCGCGATCATCGCCGTACCGACGATGGTGACGGGCGTGTACGGCATGAACTTCGAGTACATCCCCGAGCTGCACGCGAAGTACGGGTATCCGACGGTGCTCGCCCTCACGGTGACGGTCTGTCTGGCGATCCACCGCACGCTGAAGCGCAACGGCTGGCTGTGAGCGGCCTGGATAGGCTGAGCGCCATGACTAGCAGCGAGCTGCTCGACCAGGCCCTCGTCGAGGAGGCCACGAAGAAGTCCGGCCTCGTCTGGGTCAACGGCCCGGGCGTCCCGGCCCGCGCCCTGTGGCACGTCTGGCACGAGGGCGCGGCCTGTCTGATCGGCGACGGTCCGGGCGAGCAGCCGTTGCCGGGGCTGGTCGACGGCGGCGCCGCCGAGGTCACGGTCCGCAGCAAGGACAAGGGCGGCCGACTGGTCGTATGGACGGCGAAGGTCGTGGAACTGGCGCCGGGCTCCGAGGCCTGGACCGCGGCCGTCGGCGAGCTGAAGGGCAAGCGGCTCAACGCGCCCGACGGCGAGGCGATGACGGAGCGCTGGGCGCGCGAGTGCCGGGTGCTGCGGCTCGAACCGACGGGCGCGACAGCCGAGTTGACGGAGGATTCGTTGGCGCGGCCTCCGCTGCCGTCGCCCGCGACGACCCGTCAGCCGGCCCCGGCCGCGCTGCCGCGCCTGCTCCTGAAGAAACGCAAACGCCGGTAACTGCCACTGAATGCCGTCAGGAAGACGGCAGTTGCTTGCCGTAGTCGACAGTGTCGTCGTCCGCCGGCTGCGTCACGGCGAAGCTCTTGCCCCAGTCCGAGAAGGTCAGGGTGCCCGCGCCCCCCGCACGGACCAGCCGGAGCGGATACGGCTTGCCCTCAAGGGAGACATCGAGGGTGCCGCCGGAGCCGTCGTCGCCGGTGATGCGGATCGTGCGGACGCCGTTCTGGTCGTGGTGCCCGTCCGTCGCGAGCGATCCGTGCAGGGTCAGCAGACTGGAGAGGAGGACGTCCTTGTCCGTGAAGCCATTGAACTTCTTGTACGAGGGGTCGCCCTGCGGCACCTTCACGTACTTGCCGTGGAGCGCGCCGCCGGCGCCCGTGTCCCCGTTGCTGTTCCAGAAGTCGGCGTCGGCCTTCAGATACAGCTGCTCGCCGACCCGCAGCAGCCCGAACGTCGACCCCTGGGAGGTGACCGAGCCGCTGCCGCCGTCGGACTTCAGCCGCATGTCGAGCTTGTACGTCCGCCCGCTGGTGACGACGGTCCCGGACAGCCGTACCGCTTCGGCGGCGCCCGCGGCCGTCACCGACTTCGACTGGATCTTGTCGGCGGCCAGCTTGCCGACCCCGTTGGTCCCCGCGTCCGGATCCTCGCTGCAGCCCGTCAGGGCCAGGACGCAGACCGCGCCGAGAAGCGCCGCACGACGGTTTCGGACCAGGGGAATCGCAGTCACAGGTGGGGGGCCTTTCGTGCGGAGGGCGGCGATGGCGTACGGCAGCGTACCGGGGTCCCCGGAGCACGGCGGAGCCAGTCCGTCCGGACCGCCCACCTGCGCGGATCGCATACGGACGGGCTAGCCTGAAGCCCGCCCGAGCGGGCAAATCGGAACATCCGGAAACCAGGAAAAGAAAGGGAGGTGCGGCCATGGCAGGAGGCGCCCCCAGGGTCTTTGTCTCGCACCTCTCCGGTGTCGCCGTCTTCGATCCCAACGGCGACCAGGTGGGCCGCGTCCGCGATCTCGTCGCCATGCTGCGCGTCGGTCAGCGGCCCCCGCGCCTGCTCGGCCTGGTCGTCGAACTGTCCACCCGGCGCCGCATCTTCCTCCCCATGACCCGGGTCACCGGCATCGAGTCCGGCCAGGTCATCACCACCGGCGTGCTCAACGTCCGCCGCTTCGAGCAACGGCCCACCGAGCGGCTGGTGTTCGGCGAACTCCTCGACCGGCGCGTCACCCTCGTGGAGACCGACGAGGAGGTCACCGTCCTCGACCTGTCGGTGCAGCAGCTGCCCGCCCGCCGCGACTGGGAGATCGACCGCATCTTCGTCCGCAAGGGCAGGACCGGCGGAGCCTTCAGAAGGGCCAAGGGCGAGACGCTGACCGTGGAGTGGTCCGCCGTCACCGGTTTCTCCCTGGAGGAGCAGGGACAGGGCGCTGAGAGCCTCCTGGCCACCTTCGAGCAGCTGCGCCCGGCCGACCTCGCCAACGTCCTGCACCATCTCTCCCCCAAGCGGCGGGCCGAGGTCGCCGCCGCCCTCGACGACGACCGCCTCGCCGACGTCCTCGAAGAGCTCCCGGAGGACGACCAGATCGAGATCCTCGGCAAGCTGAAGGAGGAGCGCGCGGCGGACGTCCTGGAGGCGATGGACCCGGACGACGCGGCCGACCTGCTGGGCGAACTGCCGGAGGAGGACCAGGAGCGGCTGCTGAGCCTGATGGAGCCCTCCGAAGCGGCCGACGTACGCCGCCTGATGTCCTACGAGGAACACACGGCCGGCGGCCTGATGACGACCGAACCGATCGTCCTACGGCCGGACGCGACCGTCGCCGACGCGCTCGCCCGGGTCCGCAACGCCGACCTCTCCCCCGCCCTCGCCGCCCAGGTCTACGTGTGCCGCCCGCCCGACGACACCCCGACCGGCAAGTACCTCGGCACGGTCCACTTCCAGCGGCTGCTGCGCGACCCGCCGTACACCCTGGTCAGCGCGATCATCGACGGCGACCTGCAACCCCTGGACCCGAACGCCTCGTTGCAGCTCATCGCCGGGTTCTTCGCGACGTACGACATGGTCGCGGCGCCCGTGGTCGACGAGACCGGGTCGCTGCTCGGCGCGGTGACCGTGGACGACGTACTGGACCACATGCTGCCGGAGGACTGGCGGGAGACCGAGTTCCATCTCGACGAGGACGACGAAGCAGAAGCAGAGGAGGTGGCGGCTCATGACTCCTGAGCGCGAGACCACGCGTGAGCGGACACCGGCGGGCGCGACCGCCACCACCCGGTCGCGGACCCGGCTCGACCAGCCGCGCCCGCCCCGGCGCCGGCTGCTGCCCGAGTACGACCCGGAGGCCTTCGGACGGCTGTCGGAACGGATCGCGCGCTTCCTGGGCACCGGGCGGTTCATCGTCTGGATGACGATCGTCATCATCGCGTGGGTGCTGTGGAACATCTTCGCCCCGCGCGATGTCCGCTTCGACAACTACCCGTTCATCTTCCTCACCCTGATGCTGTCGCTCCAGGCCTCCTACGCCGCCCCGCTGATCCTCCTCGCGCAGAACCGGCAGGACGACCGCGACAAGGTCAACCTCGAACAGGACCGCAAGCAGAACGAGCGGTCGATCGCCGACACCGAGTACCTCACCCGCGAGATCGCCGCCCTGCGCATCGGTCTCGGCGAGGTGGCGACCCGGGACTGGATCCGCTCCGAGCTGCAGGACCTGGTCAAGGAACTGGACGTGCGGCACGACGGGCACGTCGTATTCCCGGCAGAACGGTCTGCCGTGCGTGACGCAGACGACCGCTGAGGGGCTGGCCGAAGGGACCGGTCGGCGCCGTACCATCGACCCTATGGCTACGGAAGACGCGGTGCGTGAAGCGCTGTCGACGGTGAACGACCCCGAGATCCACCGACCCATCACCGAACTGGGGATGGTCAAGTCGGTGGAGATCGGTGCGGACGGAGCGGTCGCGGTCACCGTGTACCTGACGGTCTCCGGCTGCCCCATGCGCGAGACGATCACGCAGCGCGTGACGGAGGCGGTCCTGGGTGTCGAGGGCGTCACCGGTGTGGACGTGACCCTCGACGTGATGAGCGACGAACAGCGCAAGGAACTCGCGACCGCCCTGCGCGGTGGCAAGGCCGAGCGCGAGGTCCCCTTCGCGCAGCCCGGCTCCCTCACCCGCGTGTACGCGGTCGCCTCCGGCAAGGGCGGCGTCGGCAAGTCCTCGGTGACGGTGAACCTCGCGGCGGCGATGGCGGCCGACGGCCTGAAGGTCGGGGTCGTCGACGCCGACATCTACGGCCACAGCGTGCCGCGCATGCTGGGCGCCGACGGCACCCCCACCCAGGTCGAGAACATGATCATGCCGCCGTCGGCACACGGCGTGAAGGTCATCTCCATCGGCATGTTCACGCCGGGCAACGCCCCGGTCGTGTGGCGCGGCCCGATGCTCCACCGCGCGCTCCAGCAGTTCCTGGCGGACGTGTACTGGGGCGACCTGGACGTACTTCTCCTCGACCTCCCGCCGGGGACGGGCGACATCGCGATCTCGGTCGCCCAGCTCGTCCCGAACGCCGAGATCCTCGTCGTGACGACCCCTCAGCAGGCAGCCGCCGAAGTCGCCGAGCGGGCGGGCTCCATCGCCGTACAGACCCACCAGAAGATCGTCGGCGTGGTCGAGAACATGGCGGGCCTGCCGTGCCCGCACTGCGGCGAGATGGTCGACGTCTTCGGCACGGGCGGCGGCCAGTCGGTCGCCGACGGCCTGACCCGCACGACGGGCGCCTCGGTCCCCGTCCTCGGCTCCATCCCGATCGACGTCCGCCTCCGCGAGGGCGGCGACGAGGGCAAACCGGTCGTCCTGACCGACCCGGACTCCCCGGCGGGCGCAGCGCTGCGGTCGATCGCGGGGAAGCTGGGGGGACGCCAGCGGGGCCTTTCGGGACTGTCACTCGGGATCACTCCCAAGAACAAGTTCTAGAGCTCTTCCTACGACGATGGGGGCGCCGTCCGACGAGACGGCGCCCCCATCGTCGTAGGACCTACTGGGCGTAGGCTGCGATGTCCTTGATCGCGGCGAAGCCGAGCCCGTACGCGCTCATGCCCCTGCCGTAGGCCCCCACGTGGACCCCCGCCTGAGTAGACCCGGCGAGCACCCAGCCGAACTCCGACTCGCGGTAGTGGAAGGGCGTCGGAACACCGTCCACCGGCAGGGACAGGGTCGACCAGTCGTCGCCGACGAGGTCGTCGGCCAGCACCCACGCCGTCTCCGTCTGCTGCTCGAGCCAGTCGTCGCGCAGGGTGTGGTCCATCTGCCCGGGCCAGGTGAAGGACAGCAGTCCGACCCCGGCGAGCCAGGCCGCCGAGGACACCGAGGTGGCCTCCAGAAGACCCGTGCCGTCCGCGGTGCGCCGCGCGGGGTTGCCCGCGACGGTGACGACCACCGCGAACTTCTCCTTGTCCTCCGTGCCTTCGTTGCGTACGGAGGGCTCGTCGCCGTGCCCGATCGAACCGTGCTCGACGGCACCGTCCGCCGCCATGCCCACCTGCATCAGCCAGCGCGGCCCCGTGAAGGCCTCGTCGAGGCCGTACCACGGGAAGGGCGCCAGCAGGTAGCCGTCGACCGTGCGCCGGGCGGAGGGGACCTGTTGTCCACCCTCCGCGGCCGGCGCCTGCGCGCCTACCCGACTCGTCGTCTCCATGCCGGACGCCTCCTCGCTCTCGTCGGACCGGGGCGGCCCGCCCCCCTTCGGGCGACTCGCCCGGTCCGCACAACAACTCGGCAGCATAGCCACCTCGTGGGAGGCAGCCCGGAAAGCGCCCGGCGCGTGAGGCGTGCGGAGGCCGTGTTCAGGCCGTACGAGGGCGTGGCGGAGGTATGAAACGCGTCACGTGGGAAGCGCTTCGGGAGCCGCGCGGGAGGGTCAGGTGGCGTCCGCGTCGAAGGGCGGACGCTCGTCCTTCTCGGGGTCCTCGGGCTTCTTGGTCATGTCGAGACGACCACCGGAGGAGGGCGGGGAACTCGGGGTGTCGGCGCTCTGCACCGCCTCCGTGACCTCGGCCATCTCCTTCTTCAGGTCGAAGCCGTTGCGGATCTCCTTGAGCCCCAGCTCGTCGTTGTCCAGCTGCTTGCGCAGGAACGTCTTGGGGTTCAGGTCCTCGAAGTCGAAGTCCTTGAAGTCCGGGCCCAGTTCCTCCCGGATGTCCGCCTTGGCGCTCTCCGAGAACTCGCGGATCTTCCTGATCGTCCGCATCACGTCCTGGATGACCTTCGGGAGCTTGTCCGGACCGAAGACGAGCACGGCGAGGACAATGATCGTCACCAGCTCTAGCGGTCCTATGTCATTGAACACCTGAAGCTCCTTGCGATCCTCGGTCCTCGGCCCTCGGTGGTCAGTGCGCGTCTTCCGTGGTCCGGGCCGGGTCCACGGTACCCGGCGATCCCACCCGACCGGTACTGTCCCGTGGGCTACGAGTGGGTGTACGGGACCGGTTTTCCGGGTTGTTTGCCTAGTGGGACGGTCTGCGGGGCTCTCACCTGTGACGTTTCTGTCAATCGCGGGTCGAGGAGCCCAGAACGAGCGACACGGTCATGTCCCTGCCGTCCCGCCGGAGAGTCAGGCGCAGACGGTCGCCGGGACGGTGGGCGCGGGTCCTGACGATGAGTTCGTCGCCGGAGTGGACACGTTCGCCGTCGACCTCGGTGATGACGTCGCCCGCCTTGAGGCCGGCCTGGGCACCGGGGCCGCCCGCGGTGACGGCGGGGTCGCCGTCGCTGCCCTTGGTCGCGATGCGGGCGCCGTCTCCGGTGTAGTCCATGTCGAGGGTGACGCCGATGACCGGGTGGGTGGCCTTCCCGGTGTTGATCAGTTCCTCGGCGACCCGCTTGGCCTGGTTGACGGGGATGGCGAAGCCGAGCCCGATGGAACCGGCCTGACCGTCACCCGTGACCGTCCCGTCGTCGGCGGACCGGATGGCCGAGTTGATCCCCACGACCCGCCCCTGGGCGTCGAGCAGCGGTCCGCCGGAGTTGCCCGGGTTGATGGGCGCGTCGGTCTGCAGGGCGTCGACGTACGAGACGTCGCTCCCGTCCGCCGCGTCGCCGCCGGCCGTGATGGGCCGGTCCTTGGCGCTGATGATCCCGGCGGTCACGGTGTTGTCGAGGCCGAAGGGCGCGCCGATCGCCACGACGGGGTCACCGACCCGCACATTGTCGGAGTTGCCCAGGGGCATCGGCCTGAGGCCGCGCACACCGCTCACCTGCACTACGGCGAGGTCGTACCCGGTGTCGTGTCCGACGACCTTCGCCTTGGCGGTCTGTCCCCCGCTGAAGCTCACGGATATCTCGCCGCCACTGCCGGCGGGCTGCACGACATGGTTGTTGGTGAGGATGTGGCCCCGCGTGTCCAACACGATCCCGGTACCGGTCCCCGACTCCTCGTCGCCGGTCACATGCAGGGTCACGACACTGGGCAGCGCCCGAGCGGCGATCCCGGCCACACCCTCGACGGCCCGCCCACCACCCTCCACACCGGCCTGCGGCAACACGACGTCCCCACCGACACCGTCCCGCTCCAGATACGCCCCTACGACACCGCCGACGCCCCCGGAGACCAGCGCGAGCACGAGCCCGGAGACGACGAGGAGTCTCCGGGTGCGGTTGCGGCGCTGCTGGTGGGTGGGGGTTGCGGCGCCGGTGTGTTGGAGGGGTGCGGGGGGTGGGGGTGCCCAGGGGTCGTAGCGGTGCCAGGGGTCGAGAACGGGGGTGGGGGTGGGATCGGGTGGGGCAGGAGCGCCGGAGGCCGTCGTGGGGGCCTGTGGGGCGGCGCCGGGCGCCTCCGCGGGACGCCCCGGCTCGAAGCCGGCGTCAGCGGAAGCGACTTCACCGCTCACAGCCGCACCAGGCGTCACCGCCCGCCCTCGACCCCACCACTTCGGTTTCGGTGTCCCCTCGTTCATGTGCTCCCCACCGCCCGCCGTGCCACCCCGTACTCCCCGGATTCAACCAGGTCGGCGGGGTGTGGCGCAGGGGCCGGTCAGCGCAGGGGGCGGGAGGAGGCAGAGGGGGCCGGAGTGGGGGAAGACGTGGCGTCGGGTGCCCACAGCAGGCCGGGGGCCATGACATCGGGGGCCGTGGACCACGAGGTGAGGGCGACCGGCGGGTTCGTGCTGAGCGGGCGTATCAGCGGGGACATGACCGCCGCACCGGCCACCACGGGCGCCGTCAGGGTGTGCATGACCTCGTCGTCGCCCCGGACAGCAGCAGGGGACGGCACCCCGGGCAGCAGCGGCGCGGAGACGGAGGTCGGGACCACCGGGGTGTCGCCGAGCATCGAGCGCTGGCTCGCGCCCTGGGCGATCAGGGGCCCGACGCCACGGCGGCGCCCGGAGTCGGCGGTCGCGGCACCCGTGCCCTGGGTGCGCGCCGGAGTCACGCCCGCGCCGCCCCTTGCTTCGGCCGCGGTGTCGCCCGGCGTGACCGTGGCCACCCCGCCCAGCGCGATCGCGGCCAGCGACACCGCGCCGGCGGCGACGAACGCGAACCGCATGCCGCGCGAGGCGGAGCGGTCGGTGTCGTGCCGGCTGACGTCATGGATGCGGAAGCCCTCGCGGGCCGGTGCGGACGAAGGGGTCAGGGCTGTCGCGGCGTGCGGGCCCGCGGGGACGTAGCCGAACTCGAACGCGTCGAGCGGGCCGTCTCTTTTCACGCCGAAGAAGCCGGCTCCGGCGAAGAGCCCCCCGCCGGGTGGTTCCTCGCCGTCCGTGTCACCGTCTCCCCCGGGAAGTCCCTGGAGGCGGGCCAGGAAGCTTTCGGAAGGGGGCGGTGGGGCCATTTCCGCGAATACGTTCTTCAGTCGGCGCTGCGCGTCGGCCTCGGCCTTGCACTTCGTACAGGTGGCCAGGTGCGCCAGTACGCGATCGCGCGACTCATGACCGAGCTCCCCGTCCACCAGGGCGGAAAGTCGGTCTCCCAGATGCTGCTCCGCAGGCGTAGGACGTGATCCACTCACGCGGACGCGCCCCCTCCCCCCAGCGCGGGCACACGCGCCACGAAGGAGCGGCGCTCGGCCCGTGCTTCCGGCGAGCGGTGTGCGAGGGCCTTGCGCAGCTGGGAGCGGCCACGGTGGATCCGGGACCGGACCGTGCCGAGCTTGACGCCCAGGGTCGCGGCGATCTCCTCGTAGGAGAGGCCCTCGATGTCGCACAGGACGACCGCCGCCCGGAACTCCGGGGCGAGGGTGTCCAGGGCCTGCTGGACGTCCGCGTCGAAGTGCGCGTCGTTGAAGACCTGCTGGGGGGACGGCTCGCGGCTGGGCAGGCGCTCGGCCGCGTCCTCCCCCAGCGCGTCGAAACGGATGCGCTGCTTGCGGCGGACCATGTCCAGGAAGAGGTTGGTGGTGATGCGGTGCAGCCAGCCCTCGAAGGTGCCGGGCGTGTAGGTCGACAGGGAACGGAAGACCCGGACGAAGACCTCCTGTGTGAGGTCCTCGGCGTCGTGCTGGTTCCCCGTCAGGCGGTACGCGAGCCGGTACACACGGCCGCTGTGGGTGCTGACGATCTCCTCCCAGGTGGGCGGAGTCCACGCCTGCCCGTCCGCGTCGGTGGAGAAGGTCGCGGTCTGGGCATGGTCAGCGGCGTGGCTGTGGTCAGCAGCGGTGTCGTTCACGGATTTCGGCCTGCCCGCCGATCCGAGAAAGCGCCGAAGCACTCCTCCCCGATCCACAGGTACAGCCGCACCTCCCCTGTCGGCTCTGGTGGTGTCCAGTGGAGTCCCTACCATAGCCACCTCGCCCGTTAGCTCCGGATAAGGGGTTTTACGAGAATTTGATACATGCTCATACCGACCTTCCGGCGGTACGAGCCGATGCTCGGGCCCCTGCTCTCGCCGCTGCTCGACGTCCTGATCCATCCTCATCCCCCGCTCTCCCCTCCGGCCGCGTCCCCCAGTGCATTCCTCCCCCTCTAAACGCCCGGTCCCATCAGCAGGTTCCCGGCACCAACGGATACAGTCACGCCCAGGCAACCACGGGGACAGGAGAGGGTCATTACCGGCAACCGGCAGACGAGCTGGGCGTTCGCCGACGCCTATGTCGCCGAGGACGAAGCACTGCGCTGGGCCCGGGACCGGGCCCGCGAGGCAGGGCTGCGCTCGGTGTCGCCCGGCACGGGCGCCGCGCTGCGGATGCTGGCCGCCACCGTGGACGCGAAGGCGGTGGCGGAGATCGGTACCGGGACCGGCGTGTCCGGGATGCATCTTCTCCACGGCATGCGGCCGGACGGGGTACTGACCACCGTCGACCAGGAGCCGGACCACCAGCAGTTCGCCCGCCAGGCCTTCCGCGCCTGCGGCTTCGCCAGCAACCGGGCCCGCTTCATCCCGGGCCGCGCCCTGGACGTGCTGCCCCGGCTCGCGGACGCCGGCTACGACCTCGTGTTCTGCGACGGCGACCGGCAGGAGTTCCTGGACTATCTCGCTGAATCGTTGCGCCTGCTGCGTCCGGGTGGCCTGGTGGTCTTCGAGGGCGTTTTCGCCAACGGCCGGACCGTGGATTCGGGCCCCCAGCCCACCGAGGTGCTGCGGCTGCGCGAGCTGCTGCGGGCGGTGCGCGAGATCCCGGAGCTGGTGCCCTCACTGCTCCCGGTGGGCGACGGACTGCTGTGCGCGGTCAAGCGCTAGGACACCGTGGGAACGCGGGAAAACAGCTGCCCCGGCACCATCTCGGGTGCCGGGGCAGCTGAAGGGGTATGGTCGCGTTCCGCCGCGTCAGCCGACGACCTTCTTGAGGGCGTCGCCCAGCGCGTCGGCCTCGTCAGGGGTCAGCTCGACGACGAGCCGACCGCCGCCTTCGAGCGGAACGCGCATGACGATGCCCCGCCCCTCCTTGGTCACCTCGAGCGGGCCATCGCCCGTCCGCGGCTTCATGGCCGCCATGCTCGTTCCCCTTCCTGAAACCAGCTCATCGTCGCCGACGGCCCCATGGAGGGCACGCGCGGCCCCTAATGAGACACGCGTCACCGGCATCGAACACATTGCTTCCAAGCCATTATCCCGCATCTCAGGACCCGATGACCAACATCAGTCGGCATCGCTTGAGCAACGCGCGCGAGCAAAACCACCCAATTCGCCGATGTGACTGCGATACTTCGCCGCCGCGCGGACCCCAGCCGACGGAATCCGGACCGGAATTCTTTGACGCAGGTCACACGTCCGGTCCGGTGCGTGGACGGCGATCTCCGCCATGCTTGCCTACAGACCTAGGACGTACCGACGGGTACGCCGGAGCCGCCACACCGGAGGGGACACACCATGGCCGACACCGTGCTCTACGAGGTGAGCGACGGACTCGCGACGATCACGCTGAACCGCCCGGAGGCGATGAACGCGCTGAACATCGCGACCAAGGTCGCCCTCCGGGAGGCGGTACAGGCCGCGGCGGGCGACGACGCCGTACGGGCGGTGCTGCTGACCGCGGCCGGGGACCGGGCGTTCTGCGTGGGCCAGGACCTCAAGGAGCACATCACGCTGCTGGCCTCCGACCGCGAGGCCGGGACCGGGGCCACCATGACCACGGTCAAGGAGCACTACAACCCCATCGTGCGGGCGCTGGCCGGGATGGCGAAGCCCGTGGTGGCCGGGGTGAACGGGGTCGCGGCCGGGGCCGGCTTCGGGCTCGCGCTGGCCGCGGACTACCGCGTGGTGGCGGACACCGCAGGCTTCAACACGTCCTTCGCGGGCGTGGCGCTGACCGCGGACTCCGGCATCTCCTGGACGCTGCCCAGGGTCGTCGGTCCCGGGCGCGCCTCCGACCTGCTGCTGTTCCCGCGCACGATCACGGCGCAGGACGCGTACGACCTGGGGATCGCCAACCGTCTCGTGCCCGCGGGCGAGCTGCACGCCGAGGCCGAGAAGGTGGCGCGGGCCCTGGCCGACGGGCCGACGGTGGCGTACGCGGCGCTCAAGGAGGCGGTGGCCTACGGCTTCTCGCACACCCTGGAGGAGACGCTGGAGAAGGAGGACGAACTCCAGTCCCGCGCGGGCGCGTCGGAGGACCACGCGATCGCTGTGCAGGCGTTCGTCAACAAGGAGAAGCCGAAGTATCTGGGACGCTGAGTTCAGGGGCGGCGGGCCACACAGTCCACCAGGTGGTCGTCCACCAGCCCGCACGCCTGCATCAGGGCGTACGCCGTCGTCGGCCCGACGAATTTCAGGCCCCGCTTCTTCAGGGCCTTCGACAGGGCCGTCGACTCGTCCGTGACCGCCGGGACGTCCCCGAGTCTCTTCGGGGCCGGGCCCGGGGTCGGGGCGTGGGACCAGATGAACTCGTCCAGCTCGCCCGGCGCCCAGTCGGCCAGCACGCGCGCGTTGGCGATCGTCGCGTCGACCTTGGCGCGGTTGCGGATGATGCCGGCGTCGGCGAGGAGGCGTTCGCGGTCGGCGTCCGTGAAGGTGGCCACCTCCGCGATCCTGAAGCCCGCGAATGCGGCCCGGAAGCCCTCGCGGCGGCGCAGGATCGTGATCCAGGAGAGGCCCGACTGGAAGGCCTCCAGGGAGAGCCGTTCGTAGAGGGCGTCGTCGCCGTGGACCGGGCGGCCCCACTCCTCGTCGTGGTAGGTGACGTAGTCCTCGGTGGACAGCGCCCAGGGGCAGCGCAGGGCACCGTCGGCACCGGCCACGGCGTCGCTCACTGGTGGTCGCCTTCCGCGGGCTTCTCGATCGAGACGCGGTGGTTCTGCGCGCCCGCCAACGCGGACTCCAGGTCGGCGATCCGGGCGTCCCGCTCGGCGAGTTCGGCGCCGATGCGGCTCAGCGCGTCGTCCACCTCGGCCATGCGGTAGCCCCGCGCGGCGAGCGGGAAGCGAATGCTCTCCACGTCGGCCTGGTCGACCGGCCGGTCCAGGGGCAGCGCGTCGTCGAGGCGCTCGGGCGCGACGTCGGGCAGCGGGGCGTTCTCGCCGCCGCCGATCACCGAGAGGGTCACGGCGCCGACCACGACGGCGAGCCCGACGACCAGGAACAGGAACATGAACATCTCTGAGGTCTCCACGGGCGTCGATGTCGGACGTGCCGAAGCCGAATGTGTCAGGGTCCGATCGTGCCATGCGACGCTGACAGTTAGGGTCACAGGCGGCTGAAGACCGGTAGGTACTAGGAGAGGTCACAGGGGATGCTCAGGCTGGGCAGGCGTGAATTCGACGCGCACGAGCCGGTGATCATGGCGATCGTGAACCGGACCCCGGACTCCTTCTACGACCAGGGGGCGACGTTCCGCGACGAGCCCGCCCTCGCGCGCGTGGAGCAGGCGGTGGCGGAGGGCGCCGCCATCATCGACATCGGCGGGGTCAAGGCCGGCCCCGGCGAGGACGTCACCGCCGAGGAGGAGGCGCGGCGCACGGTCGGTTTCGTGGCCGAGGTGCGGCGGCGCTTCCCGGACGTGATCATCAGCGTCGACACCTGGCGGCACGAGGTCGGCGAGGCCGTCTGCGAGGTCGGCGCGGATCTCCTGAACGACGCGTGGGGCGGCGTCGACCCCCGGCTCGCGGAGGTCGCCGCGCGGTACGGGGTGGGCCTGGTGTGCACGCACGCGGGCGGCGCCGAGCCGCGGACACGTCCGCACCGGGTGACGTACGACGACGTCATGGCCGACATCCTGCGCGTGACCCTGGGGCTGGCCGAGCGGGCTGTGTCACTGGGGGTGCCCAGGGAGTCGGTGCTGATCGATCCCGGGCACGACTTCGGGAAGAGCACGCGGCACAGTCTGGAGGCGACGCGGCGGCTCGGGGAGATGGTCGACACGGGGTGGCCGGTGCTGGTGTCGCTGTCCAACAAGGACTTCGTGGGCGAGACGCTCGACAAGCCGGTCAAGGAGCGGGTTGTCGGGACGCTCGCGACCACTGCCGTGTCGGCGTGGCTGGGGGCGCAGGTGTATCGGGTGCACGAGGTTGCGGAGACGCGGCAGGTGCTGGACATGGTGGCGTCCATTGCCGGGCATCGGCCGCCGGCTGTGGCGCGGCGGGGGCTGGCCTGATTTTTTTCGCCCCCGCCGCCCCTGCCCGTCCCGTCCCTGGAGGCTGCCGCCCCCAGACCCCCGCTTCGGCCCCGAAAGGGCCTCGTCCTCAAACGCCGGACGGGCTGTTTCCTACCTGCCGGCTTCCTTCGAAACGAGGGCGACCGCCTCGTCCACGTCGTCCGTCACGTGGAACAGCAGCAGGTCCTTCTCCGACGCCTTGCCCTGGGCGATCAGCGTGTTCTTCAGCCAGTCGACCAGGCCGCCCCAGTACTCGCTGCCGAACAGCACGATCGGGAAGCGGGTGACCTTCTGGGTCTGCACGAGGGTCAGGGCCTCGAAGAGTTCGTCGAGGGTGCCGAGGCCGCCGGGGAGGACCACGAAGCCCTGGGCGTACTTGACGAACATCATTTTGCGGACGAAGAAGTAACGGAAGTTCAGGCCGATGTCGACGTAGGCGTTGAGCCCCTGCTCGAAGGGCAGCTCGATGCCCAGGCCGACGGAGATGCCCTTGGCCTCCAGGGCGCCCTTGTTGGCCGCCTCCATGGCTCCGGGGCCGCCGCCGGTGATCACGGCCCACCCGGCGTCCACGAGGGCGTGTCCGAGCCGTACGCCCGCCTCGTACTCCGGTGAGTCCGGCTTGGTGCGGGCCGAGCCGAACACGCTGATCGCGGGCGGCAGTTCGGCCAGCGTGCCGAAGCCCTCGATGAACTCCGACTGGATGCGCAGAACGCGCCACGGGTCGGTGTGGACCCAGTCCGAGGGCCCGCCCGCGTCCAGGAGACGCTGGTCGGTCGTGCTCGCGGTCACCTGGCCGCGCCTCCGGAGGACCGGTCCCAGGCGCTGCTCCTCCGGTGGCTGCTGCTTGCCCTCGGGGTTGCCTGTAGCCATGTGCGCTCCCTCCACTTGCAGGTGTTTCGTACCTCAGCGTAGGTCTACGCGGGTTACGGAGGGGGGACATACGGATGTCAGGCGGTGAGCCAGTCCCGCAGTCGCCGCTCCGCCTCGGGGACGAGAGCCGCCTCGACCCTCTCGTCCACCTTGTGGGCGAGGAGTTGGGCACCGGGGCCGTAGTTCACCGCGGGCACTCCGAGGGCGCTGAAACGGGCCACGTCGGTCCAGCCGAACTTGGGGCGGGCCTCGCCGCCGACGGCCGCCATGAAGGCCGCGGCGGCCGGGTGGGTCAGGCCGGGGCGGGCCCCTCCGGTGTGGTCGTCGACGACGAACTCGTCGACCCCGCAGTCGGCGAAGTAGTCGCGCACGAAGGCCTCCGCCTCCGCCTCGCTGCGGTCGGGCGCGTAGCGGAAGTTGACGACCAGGGTGCACGCGTCGGGGATCACGTTGGTGGCCACGCCCCCTTCCACCCGCACCGCGTTGAGGCCCTCGTGGAACTGAAGACCGTCCACGACCGGTGTGCGGGCCTCGTAGGCGGCGAGTTTGGCCAGCGCCCTGGAGGCGGCGTGGATCGCGTTGGAGCCCATCCACGCGCGCGCGGAGTGCGCTCGTTCTCCCTTGAACTTCAGGAACATCCTCAGCGTGCCCTGGCAGCCGCCCTCGACCTGACCGTCCGTCGGCTCCAGGAGGACCGCGAAATCGCCCTCCAGCCACTCGGGATGGGCTTCGGAGACGTGCTTGAGGCCGTTGAGAGGAGCGGCGACCTCCTCGTTGTCGTAGAAGACGAACGTCAGGTCGCGGTTGGGGACCGGGACCGTGGCCGCGAGGCGGAGTTGGACCGCGACGCCGGACTTCATGTCGCAGGTGCCGCAGCCCCACAGGACGCCGTTCTCGTCGAGGCGCGAGGGGACGTTCCCGGCGATCGGGACCGTGTCGATGTGGCCGGCCAGAATGACGCGTTCCGTACGGCCCAGGTTCGTGCGCGCGACGATGTTGTTGCCGTACCGGTCGACCGTCAGGTGGGGCAGGGCACGCAGCGCGGTCTCGACGGCGTCCGCGAGGGGCTTCTCACTGCCGCTCTCCGAGGGGAGGTCGACGAGCTGCGCGGTGAGCCGTGCGGCGTCCAGCGTGAGGTCAAGTGGGGTATCGGCCATGCCGTCGACCCTAACGCGAAGGGCGTCTCCACCGTTTGTCCACACCCGGCTCAGCGGTAACAGGAGCCTCCGCTACCTTGTGGGGATGCCTGAGCAGTCCCCCACCCCAAAGAAGCGTCGACGTGGTCGCCTCTTCCGGTTCTCGGCCGCCTTCGTGGTGCTGCTCGCGGTCGCGGGCTACCTGGTCGTCCAGTACGTCACCGGCGGCCGGGGCGGCCCCGGCTGCAAGGTGGTGTCCGGGAAGGACGACGGCCAGGAGTTCGAGTTCACGCAGGAGCAGACGATGAACGCGGCGACGATCGCCGCCGTCGGCACCGGGCGCGGCATGCCCGAGCGGGCCGTGACGATCGCGCTGGCGACCGCGATCCAGGAGTCGCAGCTCGTCAACATCACCCATGGGGACCGGGATTCGCTCGGCCTGTTCCAGCAGCGGCCCTCGCAGGGCTGGGGCACCGAGAAGCAGATCATGGACCCGACGTACGCGGCGAGCGTCTTCTACGAGCACCTGGCCAAGGTGGACGACTACCAGAAGCTCCCCCTCACCGTCGCCGCGCAGCGCGTGCAGCGCAGCGGTTACCCGGAGGCGTACGCCAAGCACGAGCCCGACGCCGCGCTGCTGTCCGCCGCCCTCACCGGGCAGTCGGCCGCCACGCTGACCTGCCAGGGCCTCCCGGACACCACACAGACCTCCACCGGCCCGGACGCCGTACGGGCCGCGCTGGTACGGGACTTCGGGCGCGAGGTGCTGAAGGAGACCGGCGCGGAGGTGACCGGCGGCGGGACGACGTCCAAGAGCACGTCCGCGTCCAAGGGCACGTCCGAGTCGAAGGCCAAGTCCAAGGGCAAGTCCACGGCTACGCCGTCTCCGAGCGCGAGTGCGACGGGCGGGAGCAGCACGGTGACCCTGCCGGTGCGGTCCGGCAGCACGAAGACCGGCTGGCAGCTCGCACACTGGGCGGTCGCCAACTCCTCGGTGCTGCACATCGACCGCGTGTCGTACGCGGGTCGCGAGTGGGCCGCGGGCAGCGCGAACGACCCGTGGCACTCCACCGGCACGAAGGCCGCGGGCGGGGTCCGCATCGTGACCGAGAGTCCGTCCGGGCAGTAGCCGGGCAGTAGTACGGGTCCTCACCCGTAGGGGTCATGCGTGGCCGATCGGGGGCCGGGGGTGCTCAGGTTTTCGCCTGGTCACCCTCGGGTGTGCCGGAGTCCTTGAAAACAAAGGGCTGCCGGCATTCGGGAGGCTTTCGAGACGGGCGCTCTTTGTCCGTTTTTATCCGTAGCTGATAATGCGACGCATTGCCAACTCTTTACGTTGGCGCTCCGCAACCTTCGCGCGCTTCGAGCGGTAGTCACTGCGTCCGAGCCCGGAGATCAACACAAGGAGCATCATGTCCCTCCCCCTGACCCGCCGGATCGCCCGTGCCGCGCTGCTCGTCGCAGCGGGAGCGGCAGCCGGGGTCGGTGCGGCCGGCTCCGCCAGTGCGGCCCCCTCCCTGCCGGCCACCCCGAACCTGGGCGCGCTGACCGCCCTGGACGGGGCGAGCGTCGGCAACACGGTCGACGGCGCGAGCCAGAACGTCACGGGGGTCGCCGGCAAGTCCGGTGGCCAGACGCTGGAGAAGGCGGTGCCGGCCGCAGGGAAGACCGGCGGGAAGGTTGCCAAGACGGTGGCTCCGGCCGCGCAGCATGTCGCCGGGGACACGGCGGGTCAGGCCGGAGGCCTGCTCGGTGAGACGGCGAAGACCGCCACTGCGGGTGGTGGCCTGCCGACCGACGCCGTGACCAAGGGTGGGCTGCCCACGGCTCAGGAGTTGCCGCTCAAGGGTCTGCCGCTCGGCTAGGCGCCCTGCGCCGAAGGGGTCCAGGGAGTTCCCTGGACCCCTTTTGCGTTGTTCGTCGGCTTGCGGCCGGTGGGGGCGCGCCCCTTGGGGACGCTTCAGCTGAGCCTGTTTACAGCTGCCCGTACTCGCTCATCCGTCGCCGTCAACGCCACCCGTACGAAGTTCTCGCCCGCCTCGCCGTAGAAGTCGCCCGGCGCCACCAGGATGCCCAGGTCGGCGAGGTGAGCCACCGTGTCCCAGCAGGACTCGTCCCGTGTGGCCCACAAGTAGAGGCTGGCCTCGCTGTGTTCGATGCGGAAGCCGTGGCCGGTCAGCGCTTCGCGCAACAGCGTGCGGCGGGCCTTGTAGCGGTCGCGTTGTTCCTGGACGTGGGTGTCGTCGCCCAGGGCCGCCACAACGGCCGCCTGGGTCGGGGCCGAGGTCATCATGCCGCCGTGCTTGCGGATCTCCAGGAGCGGGCCCAGGACCGCCGGGTCGCCGGCCAGGAACGCGGCGCGGTAACCGGCGAGGTTCGAGCGCTTGGAGAGGGAGTGGACGGCGACGATGCCGTCGTGGGAGCCGCCGTTGACGTCCGGGTGCAGGACCGAGACCGGGTCGGCCTCCCAGCCCAGTTCGAGGTAGCACTCGTCGGAGAAGATCAGGACGTCGTGCTCGCGGGCCCAGGCGACGGCCCTCGTCAGCTCGTCCTTGCTCAGCACCCTGCCGGTCGGGTTCGAGGGCGAGTTGAGCCAGAGGAGCTTCAGGCCCTCGGGGTTCAGGGTGGTCGGGTCGTCGTACACCTCGTAGTCCGCCCGGGCCAGGCGGGCGCCCACCTCGTACGTCGGGTAGGCGAGGCGGGGGTACGCGACGCGATCGCCCGGGCCGAGTCCCAACTGTGTGGGGAGCCAGGCGACCAGTTCCTTGGAGCCGACGATGGGGAGGACGTGGCGGTGGGTCACGTCACGGGCGCCCAGGCGGCGCTCCACCCAGCCGGTGAGCGCGTCGCGCAGGGCCGGGGTGCCCCAGACCGTGGGGTAGCCGGGCGAGTCGGCCGCGTCGATCAGGGCCTTCTGGATCAGATCGGGGACCGGGTCCACCGGGGTGCCGACCGACAGGTCGACGATGCCGCCCGGGTGCGCCGTCGCCGTCTTCTTGTACGGCTCCAGCTTGTCCCAGGGGAAGATGGGGAGGCGGTCGGTGACTGCGGACACGGTTACTCGCTCACTTTCTTCGATGCGACCGGTACGCCCGGTACGGCAAACGCCTCGGCCCCGTAGGGCGCTGATCGGGCGTGATCAGGCCGTACGGGACCGAGGCGGCGCGTCTGTGCGGGCCGCTCTTACTGGTTCTGCGGCGGCAGCGCGGCGACGAAGGGGTGGTCGCGCTCGATCAGGCCCAGCTTGCTGGCACCGCCCGGGGAGCCGAGCTCGTCGAAGAACTCGACGTTCGCCTTGTAGTAGTCCTTCCACTCCTCGGGAGTGTCGTCCTCGTAGAAGATCGCCTCGACCGGGCACACCGGCTCACAGGCTCCGCAGTCGACGCATTCGTCCGGGTGGATGTACAAGGACCGGGAGCCCTCGTAGATGCAGTCGACCGGGCATTCCTCGATGCACGCCTTGTCCTTGACGTCGACACAAGGCTGCGCGATGACGTAGGTCACGCTGTCGTTCCTCCTCGATAGGGCGCTGGCGGGCCTCCGTAGGCTCCGCCGCCAGGCGCGCTGGAGCGCGGCGTCGTCCATGCCCACACCTAGTATCTCCGTTCCGGGGCGTGATCCATACAGGAGGGGTGAACTGACCTGTGGAAATCTCTGCGGCTGGACGTCTTGAGGTCCGCATCACCGCTGCTGACGTGGGTAAACGGGTCTCCGTCCGGCGCTTGAGCGAGGGTGAAGACACGGCAGAGAAGTTCACCGACACGGTGGGTGTTCTCACATCATGGGACAGCGGTGTGCTCACGATCACACGGAAGGGTGGCGACACCGTCCGCATTCCGGAATCCGCGCTGGTGGCGGGCAAGGTCGTACCGGCCGCTCCGGCCCGCCGGCGGGGACCTTCGGCCACCTACCGGGAGTTGGCTCAGGTCTCCGCGCGCGGCTGGCAGCCCGTGGAGAGCGAGCGGCTCGGCGAGTGGGAGCTGCGCGCCGCCGCCGGGTTCACCCGCCGCGCCAACTCCGTGCTCCCGCTCGGCGATCCCGGCCTGCCTCTCGACGAGGCCCTCACCGCCGTACGACGGTGGTACGGCGACCGCGGCCTGCCCGCCTACGTCCAGACCGCGACCGGCGCCGAGGGCACGCAGGAGCTGCTCTGTGCGGAGCTGGAGCGGCGCGGCTGGACCCGTGAGGTGACGGCCGAGCTGTGGGTCGGGGCGCCGGCCCCGGTCGCGGACCGGGCCGACCCGGCCGGGGTCGTCCTCTCCCGGGCTGCCGACGACGCGTGGCTGGCCCGCTATCAGCGCAAGGGGGTGAGCGAGGTGGCCCTGAAGGTGCTGGGCGGCGGACCCTCGGTGTGGTTCGCGACGGTCCCCGGCGAGGGTGCCGAGCCCGCGGCCATCGGGCGGTGTGTCGTCGACGGGCGGTGGGCCGGTTTCGGTGCCGTCGAAGTCGATCCGGCGCTACGGCGGCGGGGGCTGGCCTCGCTCGTCATGGCCGCGTTGGCCTCGCGGGCGCTGGCGGAGGGCGCGTCGGCCGCGTGGTTGCAGGTCGAGACGGACAATGCGGGGGCGCGGGCGCTGTACTCCGGGATGGGGTTCACGGCGCATCATGCCTACCACCACTATCGTGAGCCGGCCCCGACCGGTGGCACCGGTGACGCCGGTCGCGACGGTTCGTCGTGAGGGGGTACGAGTTCGCCATGCCCGTTCCCGTTCCCTGTCCCCCGTCGCCCGAGCGGTCGGCGGACGTACGTGCCTGGTTCGCCGAGGAGGCACGGTCCGAGCGGCCGGATCTGACCACGCTGTGCCTGCTGGTGGGGGCGGTGGCGGACGGGGCGCTGGACGACGCGGGCATCGACGCGGCGCAGCTCGAACTCGACCGGCTGGCCGGGCAGTTGCCGTACCGCCCCGGCGGGCCCTCCGCCTGGGCGGACGCGCTGCACCAACTCCTCGGTGTCCGCTTCGAGTTCCGCGGCACGCCCGGCGACTACCAGCGGCTGGGGTCCTCGCTGCTGCACGAGGTGCTGCGGCGGCGGCGCGGGCTGCCCATCCTGTTGTCCGTGGTGTGGATGGAGGTCGCGCGGCGGGCGGGGGCTCCGGTGTACGGGGTCGCCCTGCCGGGACACTTCGTGGTGGGCTTCGGGCCGGCGGAGGAACAGGTGCTGGCCGATCCGTTCGACGGGGGGCGGGTGTTGTCGGGCGGCGATGCGGAGTTGCTGGTCGCGGGGGCCACGGGCGCTTCGCTGGAGCCCTCGATGCTTGTGCCCGCGGCACCTTTGGAGGTTGTGTCTCGTGTCCTGAACAACATCCGGGCGTGGGCCGCTGCTCGGCCGGAGCGGTCGGATGTTGCCTTGTGGGCTGTGGAGTTGGCGTTGTTGTTGCCCTCGCACTCGGCTCGGTTGCGGTATGAGCGGGCTCAACTGCTGGTTCAGCGGGGGGATTTCCTCACGGGAGCCGCCGAGTTGGAGGCGTATGCGGAGGTGGTGGCGGTGGTGGATGAACCTGCAGCTGATCGAGTGCGGTGGCAGGCGCAAGCGGCTCGCGCCAGGCTGAACTGACTTTCGCCTATGCGCCGTTGAGCTGCCGTGCGTCTCGCGTCTACGGGTGCGCCGTGGCTGAGCGCGCGGTTCCCCGCGCCCCTGGCTGGGCTGCCCCTGGCCTGCGTTCTAAAGCCAGCCCTTTTCCCTTGCCGCCCGTACCGCCTCCGCCCGATTCCGTACCGCCAACTTCTGAATGGCCGTCGAGAGGTAGTTGCGGACCGTCCCCTGCGACAAGTGCAGGGCCTTTGCCAGTTCGGCGTTCGTCGAACCGTCTGCCGCCGCCCGCAGGACCTCGCGCTCGCGGTCGGTCAAGGGGTTGGCGCCCTCCGCCAGCGCCGCTGCGGCCAGAGTCGGGTCGATGACCCGCTCGCCCGCCAGCACCTTCCGTACCGCTTCCGCCAGTTGGGCCGCCGGGGCGTCCTTGACGAGGAACGCGTCGGCGCCCGCCTCCATCGCGCTGCGGAGGTAGCCGGGGCGGCCGAAGGTCGTCAGGACCACCAGCTTCACCGCGGGCAACTCCTTGTGGACCTGGGCCGCCGCCTCGATGCCGGTGCAGCCCGGCATCTCGATGTCGAGGAGGGCCACGTCCACGGCGTGTTCCCGGGCCGCCGCCAACACCTCGTCGCCGCGCGCCACTTGGGCGACGACCTCGATGTCGTCCTCCAGGCCGAGCAGTGCGGCCAGCGCCTCGCGGACCATCGACTGGTCCTCGGCGAGGAGGACCTTGATCGTACGGCTCATGCGGGCGATCCTACGTCCGCCGAGGAGACCGGAACGCCTGCGGGCACCCGTGCGACCAGCCGGAAGCCGTGTTTGAGGCGGGTCGTCTCCAGGGAGCCGCCGACCTTCGCGAGGCGCTCGGTGAGGCCCGTCAGGCCGTTGCCGGGGCCCTTGCCGGAGCCGGCCGAGCCGTTGTCCTCGACGGAGAGTTCGAGCATCGGGCCGTCCAACGTCTGGCGCCGGACCAGTTCGACCACGCAGCGCTGGGCTCCGCTGTGCCGTACGACGTTGGTGATCGCCTCGCGCAGGGCCCAGGCGAGGGCGGACTCGCTGTCCTCGGGCACGTCGGTGAGGTCCGGTTCGGCGGGGAGGTCGGCCGTGACGCCGGCTGCCGTCAACGCGACCTGGGCGCCCGCGAGTTCGCCGGGGAGGCGGGGGCGGCGGTAGCCGGTGACGGCCTCGCGGACGTCCACCAGGGCCTGGCGGCTGACCTGTTCGATGTCGGCGACCTGCTGGGCCGCCTTGTCGGGGTGGTCAGGGAGCATCCGGCCGGCCAACTCGCTCTTCAGTGTGATCAGCGAGAGGGAGTGGCCCAGCAGGTCGTGCAGGTCTCGGGCCAGGCGCAATCGCTCCTCGTTCGCGGCCAGTTGGGCGACCGTGGCCCGCGCCTTGCGCAACTCGACCGTCGTACGCACGAGTTGTCGTACTCCCGTCATGGAGTAGCCGACGAGCAGCACCACCAGGAACAGGCCCCAGGCGTCGTCCAGGTCGTGGGCGTGCCAGCCGGTCAGCATCATGGCCGCGGTGGTCAGCGGGATCGTCCAGTACGCGGCGCGCAGCGGGAGGGCCACCCCGCAGGAGACGGAGACGTAGACGAAGAGGCCGATCCAGGAACCGCCGAGGGTGAGGGCCAGGGTGACGGCGAGTGCCCCGAGCAGGGCGACCAGGGCGGCGACGGTCCAACCGGCGTAGGGGCGGCCCATGGTGCGGAAGACGACGGCCAGGTAGGCCGCGACGAAGGCCGTCCAGCCCACCCAGCCGGCCGCCGTGGCCAGGGTGGTGTGGTGACCGGACGTCAGGTCGTGCACCGGCGCGCTGAGGAAGACCAGCCACGGCACGACCCACACCAGCTTGCGCATCGCCTCGGAACGGTTGCGGGGCGGCTGGCCGATCCGCACCAGCCGGTCCGCCCGGGCCTCCTCCTCGGACCGCAGGTCCTCCGTCATCGCGCTCACGCCTTCAGCGTGTCCTTCCGGTACAGCCAGGCCGCCCCGCCCGCGAAGAGCGCGAAGTAGACGACGAGGAGGGTGATGTCCTTGGCGTGGGGCGACTGGCTCTGCTCGATGGCCTGCCCCAGCGCAGCGTACGCGTGCGTGGGCAGCCACTTCGCGATGTCCTGGAGCCAGGTCGGGAAGGTCGAGGACGGGAACCAGAGACCGCCGAGGATGGACAGTCCGAAGTAGACGATCATCGTGATCGGGCGGACCGCGTCCCCGGAGGCGAGGTAGCCGATGGCGACGCCGAGCGCGGCGAAGACCAGGCTGCCGGCCCAGATCGCGCCGGTCAGCGCGAGCCACTGCCAGGCCTCCAGCCGTACGTCCTTCACCAGGGCGGCGACGACGAACACGACCACGATGGACGGCAGGCTGACCACGGCGGCGCTGGCCGTCTTGGCGAAGACATAGCCGCGCCCGGGCAGCGGGGTCAGCCGCAACTGCCGTACCCAGCCGTTCTCGCGCTCCTTGGCGATGCGCTCGCTGTTGCCCATCAGGACGGCGGTCAGGGCGCCGAAGGAGGCCATGGAGACCATGACGTACTTCGCGATGCTCAGGCCGGTGCCGTCGACCGTGCCGGTCTGGTTGGAGACGAGCAGGAAGATCACCGAGGGGTAGATCACCGAGAAGAACAGGAACTTGCGGTTGCGCAGGGCGCGGATGAGTTCCAGCTTGATCAGGCTGTTCATGACTGCTTGGCCTCCTCGGCGGTGGTGATGGCGACGAAGGCCTGCTCCAGGCCGAGTCCGGCGACTTCGAGGTTGCGGGGGTAGACGCCGAGGCCGTAGAGCGCGTGGACGGTCGCGTCGGCGTCGGTGGACTGGATGCGGATCGTCTGACCGGAGATGTCGACGGAGGTCAGGAAGGGGAGGGAGCGGATCGGCGCCTCGTCGATCTCGCCGTCCAGGTCGAAGGCGACCCTGCGGGCGCCCGCCTTCGCCTTGATCTCCGCGGAGGTGCCGTCGGCGAGCAGCCGGCCGCGGTGCAGGACCAGCACGCGGTCCGCGATGGCGTCGGCCTCTTCGAGGTAGTGGGTGGCGAAGAGGACCGTACGGCCCTGGTCGGCCTGTTCGCGCATGGTGGCCCAGAAGGCCTGCCGGGCGGAGACGTCCATGCCGGTGGTCGGCTCGTCGAGGACGATCAGGTCGCTGTCACCGGCGGTCGCGAGGGCGAAGCGGACGCGCTGCGCCTGGCCGCCGGAGAGCTTGTTGACCTTGCGGTCGGCGATCTGGGCGATGCCCGCGCGGGCGATCACATCGCCGACCTTGTACGGCTTCGGGTGCAAGTCGCAGGCCAGCTTGACCAGTTCACCGACCGTCACCTCGTCCATCAGCCCGCCGCTCTGCAGCATCGCGCCCACCCGCCCGGCGACGATCGCCTCGCGGGGGCTGGTGCCGAAGACGCTGACCTTGCCGGTGTCGGCCTGCTTGAGGCCGAGCAGCAGATCGAGGGTGGTGGACTTGCCGGCCCCGTTCGGACCCAGCAGAGCCACCGTCTCCCCCGGGTGCAGCACGAGCGACAGTCCGTCGACGGCCCGTACGTCGCCGTAGGTCTTGCTCACCTGGTCGAACCCGACCACCGGGGTGGCGGTGGTCGCCGCTGTTGTCGTCATGGCACCCATCGTCGCCGCCGGGGGCCGGTCCCCGGCAGTGTCGACGGTCCGGTGTGGCGCATGACAGATGTCATGTCGTACGACCGAGGAGATGCCGTACGACGAGGGGGCACCCGGCGTGGTGCCGGGTGCCCCCTCGTACGGTCGGAGACGGCCTAGCTGGGGGTCGTGTCGATGATCCCCACCCGGTCGGTCTTGCTGATCAGCGCCCCGCGGAGGGCGATGTAGACCTCCTGCGGTGTGACGGCCGTCTTCTGGCCGGTGGCGCGGGTGATCTTGACGCCGTCGAAGAGGCTGCCGTAGAGCTCCTTGAGGGCGGCCAGGTCGGGGCTGTCGGTGAGCTTGCCGTGCACGGCCTTCACCCTCAGGAACTTCCAGAGGGAGTTCTTCGGGCTCAGTTGCAGTGAGACCCCGGTGTCCGTCTTGACCGTGACGAAGGCGGACATCGCGGGTTCCGCGAAGGCCTTCATCTCGCGGTCGACCTCGGCGTTCGTGACCGTCGGCTGCTTCGTGGTCGTCGGGACCGTCACCGTGGTGGCCGTGTTGGTCTCCACCTCGGTGCGGTACGCCTCCTCCACGGCCGTGACGGAGCCGGACGCGTCGATGGCCTTGCCCGCCTTGCCGTAGACGGCGACCGCCTTGCCCGCCTTGAACTGGATCGTGCCCTCGGTCACCGCACCGGCGCCGGAGCCGCCGAGGTTCGCGAGGGCGGCCTGGAGCTTCTCCTCGTCGGTCGGCATCTCGGGCTGGACGACCCGGTGCTGGCCGAAGAGCGAGCCGATCACGGAGACCGGGTTGTAGTCGCTGGTGGCGGCCTTGCTGACGGTGGTCGCGAAGTCGAACTGCAGCCCCGCCTGGTCCGGCTTGAGCGAGACCGTCTTGCCGCCGACCGACAGCTTCAGCGGCTTGTTCACCCGGTCGCCGAACGCGTCGTCGAGCTTCTTGACGGCGTCGTCACGGGTGCCGCCGCCGATGTCGACGCCGAGCACGGTGGTGCCCTTGGGCACGTCGGTGTGGTTCATGAGCAGCCCGGCACCGTAGGCGCCGCCCGCGATGACGAACACGCCGACGCAGAGCAGGACCAGCTTGCTGCGGCCCTTCTTCTTTTTCTTCGCCGCGTTCTTGCCCGCGTTCTTGCCCGCGTTCTTGGCGGCGGGCGCGCTCTGCGCCGAGCCGGGCTCGGGCAGCTTCGGGGGCGTGTGCGGCAGCGGTCCGTCGGGGTGGGTGCCCGTGCCGAACGGCGAGGTGCCGGTGCCCGGGACGACCGGCATCCCGCTGGTGACGGTGTGTCCGGAGACCTGGTCGGCGGGGGCGCCGTAGCCGGGCATGCCGGGCTGGGCCAGTTTCTGCGGGGTGAGGATCGCGGTGTCGTCGCTGAGACCGCCGCCGGGGATCATGCCGGGGAGACTCGCGCCGCCGGCCGTGCCGGGGCCGTTGAGACCCATGCCGGGGCCACCAGGGCCTGCGCCAGGACCACCGGGTCCCATGCCGGGGCCGCCGGGGCCCGCGCCGGGACCACCAGGACCTCCGGGACCGCCCGGGCCCCTGCCGCGACCGGCGTGTCGGCCGGAGGGCGCACCCGGACCGCCGGGACCACCCGGACCGCCCGGGCCCGCGAGTCCACCGGGACCGCCGGCGCCGTTCGCCGGGCCGCCCGGGCCGTCGGCGTAGCCGATCGGCGCGCCGGGGGCTCCCTGCGCTCCGCCCATCGGGCCGGGCGGCAGCATCAGACCGTTGCCGGTGACCGGACCGCCGGTCGGGCCCGCGGGACCCTGGGGGCCGCCCGGACCGCCGTGCCCGTTCGGGCCGTTGAAACCACTGGGTCCACCGGGACCGCCCGGGCCCATGCCCTGGCCGTCGGGTCCGGGGAACTGCTCGATGCGCGCGCCGTGACCGTCGGTCCCGGGGAAACCCTGGCCGTTCGTGCCGGGGTAGCCGCCCTGCGCACCCTGGCCGCCGGGCCCGGGGAAACCGCCCTGGTCGCCGCCCTGGCCGTTGGCTCCGGGAAGACCGCCCTGGGCACCCTGACCGTTCTCCGAGAAGTACGGCAGGTCGTCGCGGCGCGGCTCGCCGGGGCCGCCGTTCGGACGGGACCCGTTGGCCAGCGGCCCCGCCGCCAGCGCCTCGGTCACGTCGAAGGAACCGGTGCCGCCGCCGTGCCCGGGGGCCACGGGTCCGCCACCGGTGGCACCGGCGAACCCGGCACCGTTCGTGGCGCCGTTCGCGCCGCCCGGCCGGGAAGCACTCGGCAGGCCCATCGCACCGACCACACCGCCGGGCCGGCCACCGGTCGGCCGCGCGGCCCCGGGCGCACCCGTGGCCGGCGTACCGGCGCTCGGGGTCCCGGCGGCCGAACCGCCCGGAATTCCCGCGCCGTTGGTGCCGCCACCGCCCTGACCGCCCTTCGCGGGGCCGGACTTGCGTGGCGCGAACCAGTCGCTGGTCTTCTCCTCGGCGGTGGGCAGGGCGAGTTCGGCGGTCGGTTCGACGACGCCCGTGGGCAGCGCGGAACTCGGCAGCTGCACCTCGGCGGTCGTGGACCCGTCGGCGGACTCGGTGTCCGTGACGGGCGTGCGCACGACGACCGGTGGAATGGGCCGCGATCCGGGGATGTTGATCCGGATCCGGGTCGTCAGCGTCGTCTCGGTCTTGCGTTCCTCCGGCTGCGCGGCCGAACGCCCCGCATCCGTACGGTCGTCGGAAGCCGCGGGCGTCCCGTACGGCGGGGTCCCCGAGGGGTAAGCGGCTCCGCCGCGCCCGTCGGGCCCGGAGGACGGAGTGTCAGTTTCACGACTCAAGGCAGGTTCTCCCGGTTGGCTCCGCCGCCCGACACCCACGGGCGACTCGGCGGCGCGCACCACCATACTGGCCACTTCTTGGCGGTATCCCACGGCCGCTGGGGAAACCCACACCGGACTCGCACGCGCGCGTCACCGCGAAGTGGTACGTCACTTGCCAAGTCGGACGTCAGGGCCGCTTGGTTGCCGCCCCAAACCCAACGTGGCGCAGATCACAGCAACAGCCATTCCACCGAGCAGGAAGAGGTAGGAACCGACTCCCGCGCCGAACAGGAAGTCGCCCTCCGGGCGGCTGGCGGTGAGCAGGATGACGGCGACCATCCAGCCGGCCGCGGGCGCCACGGCCCCGCCCCGGCCGCCGGCCGCTCTCGCCCCGCCGAGGAACAGTCCGCCCGCTCCGGCGAGCGCGAGCAGCAGCCCGCCGGGGAACCAGCCGCCCTGCACCAGCGCCCCGGCCGCCCCGACGACCGCGCCGAGCACGAAGAGCCCGAGGTAGGCCAACACCCGTAGCCCGGACGGCCGTTGCAGCGGCTGGGCGAGCAGGCTTCCGCCGCTCTGATTGGCGCTCGTCACAGTCCCAGCCCTTCGAAGAGGTCGGTCTCGGTCGCCGGGCCGCCGGGCTCGCCCTGGACCAACTCGTAGTACTCGGTGGTGAAGATCGGCTGCGCGAGATAGTTCGAGAGCACGAAGTACGGCTTGTCCGGGGCGACTTCGATCTGGGTGGCGTGCGCGCGCATCGCGGCGGTCTTGGCTGCGGCGTGGGCGGTGCCGTCGATCGCGGTGGTGATCCGC
This sequence comes from Streptomyces sp. STR69, assembly GCF_024519455.1. Taxonomy (GTDB): domain Bacteria; phylum Actinomycetota; class Actinomycetes; order Streptomycetales; family Streptomycetaceae; genus Streptomyces. Next base: position 250,285 of record NZ_JALJRY010000001.1, read on the forward strand.
CCGTCGTCCACGACACCCGGTACGTCGCCCACGGCGGCGGTCTCGGCGAAGGGCAGCTCCGGCAGCGCGTCACGCAGCCGCGCGAACCCCTCTTCCACGACGGTCCGGGGTACGCGGTTCCAGTAGACCTTGGCGATCGACTGCCCGGCGTCGGCGGCGAGTTGGGCGGCCCGCATCGCGACGCGGTGGGCCTGGATGTGGTCCGGGTGGCCGTAGCCGCCGTCGGGGTCGTAGGTGACCAGGACCTGGGGGCGCACCTCGCGGATCACCTCGACGAGGTGTCCGGCGGCATCGTCGACGTCCGCCTGCCAGAAGCAGTCGGGGTCGTCGTTGTCCGAGGTGCCCATCATCCCGGAGTCCCGATATCGGCCCGCGCCGCCGAGGAGACGGAAGTCACCGACCCCGAGCTCACCGGTCGCGGCCCCGAGCTCGCCCGCCCGGTGTTTCCCGAGCGCGGCACCCGTCAGATGCCGCAGCGCGGGCGGAATGACCTCGCCGCGCTCACCGAGGGTGCACGTGACCAGCGTCACGTGCGCACCCTCGGCCGCGTACGTGGCCATGGTCGCGCCGTTGTTGATCGACTCGTCGTCCGGATGCGCGTGCACCAGGAGCAGACGACGGGCGGGCAGTTCGGTCATGTGCCCACCCTAAAGGGGGGCCGTCAGAACTTGATGCTGCCGATCATGCTCGCGATGTTCGTCGTGAGATCGCTGATCGTGGGCGCGATGGTCGAGGAGGCCAGATAGAACCCGAGGAGGACACAGACGACCGCGTGTCCGCCCTTCAGCCCTGATTTCTTGACCAGAAGGAAGACGACGATCGCCAGCAGCACCACCGCCGAAATCGAGAGTGCCACGGCGGCTCACCTCCAATGATCCCAGGGACTAGGGGGTCGGACTATGGGGGCAATGGATCCATGGCGTGGATCCGTAGAGCAAATCCATACAGCAGCCAGCAGGTTCATACCCACCCAACGCCAGTGATCATAACTATCCGCGCTCGCGCATCGCTCGGCGCACAGCCGCACAAGGGGGCGCATGGCCAATATGGTCGGGGCATGACGACCGAGGCTGACTCCTTCCCCCGACGGCACGCCCGCACCCAGCGGTTCACGCTCGGCGCGCCGCGCGCGTTCAGCGTGGCTCCCGATGGTTCCCGGGTCGTGTTCCTGCGCTCCTCCTCCGGCACGGACCGGGCGAACTCGCTGTGGGTCCTCGATCCGGCGGGCGGCGAGGAGCGCGTAGCGGCCGACCCGGGCGCCCTCCTGGGCGGCGCCTCGGAGCACCTCTCGGCCGAGGAGCAGGCGCGTCGCGAGCGGGCCCGCGAGGGCGGTGCGGGGATCGTCGGCTACGCCACCGACAGCGAGGTCGAGTTGGCGTCTTTCGCCTTGTCAGGGCGGCTCTTCACGGCCGAGCTGCGGGCCTGCACGGCACGTGAACTCACCGTCCCCGGGCCGGTGATCGACCCCCGCCCGGCCCCCGACGGACGGCACATCGCCTACGTCGCCGACGGCGCCCTGCGCGTCGTGGGAGCCGAGGGCGAGGGCGACCGGGCGCTCGCCGAGCCGGAGTCGGATCAAGTCACCTATGGACTGGCCGAGTTCATCGCGGCCGAGGAGATGAGCCGCACCCGCGGCTTCTGGTGGTCGCCGGACTCGGACCGGCTGCTGGTCGCCCGCGCGGACGACACGCCGGTGCAGCGCTGGTGGATCGCCGACCCGGCCCACCCGGAGCGCGAGCCGCGGCGGGTCGCGTATCCGGCGGCGGGGACGGCCAACGCGGAGGTACGGCTCCATGTGATCGCGTTGAACGGGGTGCGCACGGAGGTCGTCTGGGACCGGGCGCGGTACCCGTATCTGGCGCGAGTGCACTGGTCAGCGGCGGGTGCCCCACTGCTGCTCGTGCAGGCGCGGGACCAGCGCAGCCAGCTGTTCCTGGCCGTGGACCCGGACACCGGCGCGACCCGGATGGTGCACGCCGACGAAGATCCAATTTGGCTTGATCTTTTCCCTGGCGTGCCGTGCTGGAGCCCCTCCGGGCGGCTCGTGCGGATCGCCGACGAAGGGGGCGCCCGGGTCCTCGCGGTCGGTGAACGCCTGCTCACCGGACCGCAGTTGCACGTCCGCGCGGTGCTGGACGTCTCGGACGACAGTGTGCTGGTCGCGGCCTCGGCGGGCGAGGACGCGCCCACCCCGGAGATCGGCGAGGTGCATGTCTACCGGGTCAACGAACTCGGACTGGAGCGCGTCTCGCAGGAGCCCGGCGTGCACTCGGCAGTGCGCGCCGGGGGCGTGACCGTACTGCTGTCGGCGGTGCCGGACCGGCCGGGCACGCAGGTACAGGTGCTGCGCGAGAGCAAGAAGACGGTGACGATCGCGTCGTACGCCGAAGATCCGGGAATGTCCCCGCGCATCACGTTGACCGAGGGGGGCGCACGGCGCGTCCCGTGCGCCCTGCTTATGCCACGGGACTACGACGGCACCAGCCCGCTCCCGGTTCTGCTGGACCCGTACGGCGGTCCGCACGGTCAGCGCGTGGTCGCCGCACACAACGCGCACCTCACCTCGCAGTGGTTCGCCGACCAGGGTTTCGCGGTGCTCGTCGCCGACGGGCGGGGCACGCCGGGCCGCTCGCCGGCATGGGAGAAGGCGATCAGGGACGACATCGCGGCGGTCGTCCTGGAGGACCAGATCGACGCGCTCCAGGCGCTCGCGGCCGACTTCCCGCTCGACCTCGGCCGGGTCGCGATCCGGGGCTGGTCGTTCGGCGGCTACCTGGCCGCCCTCGCCGCGCTGCGCCGCCCCGACGTCTTCCACGCGGCGGTCGTCGGCGCTCCGGTCACCGACCTGCGGCTGTACGACACCCACTACCAGGAGCGGTACATCGGGCACCCCGCCGAGCAGCCCGCGGTCTACCGGCGCAACTCCGTGATCGACGACGCGGGCCTGGTGGACGCGGCCGAGCCGCACCGCCCGATGCTGATCGTCCACGGCCTCGCGGACGACAACGTGGTGGTCGCCCACTCCCTGCGCCTGTCCTCGGCCCTGCTCGCCGCGGGCCGCCCGCACGAGGTGCTCCCCCTGTCCGGGGTGACGCACATGACCCCGCAGGAGGCGGTGGCGGAGAACCTGCTGCTACTGCAACTGGACTTCCTGCGGCGCTCGTTGGGGCTCACCCGCTGACAACGGGCAACGGACCGGGGCGACATGGCGCGCCCCGGTCCGTTTACGGCACCCGCACGGCCGTACGTTGTTCAGGTTGACGCGTCCGTATATCGAGATCGGGTCGGCCGAGTTGCCTGCGTGTTAACGCGGTTGATGCCTGTTTGCACCCTTATTCCGCCCCATTCCCAAGATCGTCCGTCGGTTCCGCAGGGGTCTCGTCCTTCGGTACGACCGTCTTCTCCTCCGCGAAGTGACAGGCCGAGTCGTGCGCGGCGGGCCCGTTCGCGAGCCGGAACTCGGCCGGTACGGCGAGCAGCGGCACCTCCAGCGAGCAGCGCTCCTGCGCCTTCCAGCAGCGGGTGCGGAAGCGGCAGCCGGACGGGACGTTCGTCGGGGACGGCACGTCGCCGGACAGGATGATCCGCTCCCGGTGCTCCCGCGCGTCCGGGTCGGGCACGGGGACGGCGGACAGCAGCGCCTGGGTGTAGGGGTGCGTCGGGTGGTCGTAGATCTCCTCGTCCCTGCCGATCTCCACGATCCGTCCGAGGTACATCACCCCGACCCGGTCCGAGATGTGCCGGACGATCGACAGGTCGTGGGCGATGAAGACGTACGACAGGTCGAACTCGTCCTGGAGCCGGTCGAGGAGGTTGATGACCTGGGCCTGCACGGAGACGTCGAGCGCGGAGACGGGTTCGTCGGCGACGATGACCTCGGGGCGCAGGGCCAACCCCCGTGCGATGCCGATGCGTTGGCGCTGGCCGCCGGAGAACTGGTGCGGATAGCGGTTGATGTACTCGGGGTTGAGCCCGACCACGTCCAGCAGATCCTGAACCCGCTTGCGCCGGTCGCCCTTCGGCGCCACCTCGGGGTGGATCTCGTACGGCTCCCCGATGATGTCGCCGACCGTCATACGGGGGTTGAGGGAGGTGTACGGGTCCTGGAACACCATCTGGATGTTGCGGCGGGCGGCCTTCAGGGCGCGGCCGGACATCTTGCTGATGTCCTCGCCCTTGAACTTGATCGAGCCTTCGGTCGGCCGCTCAAGATTGACCAGCATCTTGGCAACGGTTGATTTGCCGCAGCCGGACTCCCCGACGATGCCGAGGGTCTCTCCTCTGTTGAGCGTGAAGTCGACACCGTCAACGGCCTTGACGGCACCGACCTGCTTCTTGAACAGGATGCCCTGGGTCAACGGGTAGTGCTTGACCAGTCCGCTCACTTCAAGGATCGGCTCAACTGTTGACTCAACCATTGAGGCACTCCCTCCAGAAGTGGCAGGCGCTGCCCCGGTGTTCGTCCACCTCGTGCAGGGGTGGCTCGTCCGTCCGGCACACGTCCTGGGCCATCGGACAGCGGGGGTTGAAGGCACAGCCGGGCGGGATGTGCATCAGGTTCGGCGGCAGGCCCTTGATGGCGTAGAGCTCCTGGCCCTTCTGGTCCAGGCGCGGGATGGAGTCCAGCAGGCCGCGGGTGTACGGGTGGGCGGGCGCCTTGTAGATGTCGTGGACGGGGGCCGACTCGACGATCCGTCCGGCATACATCACGGCGATCTTGTCGGCGACGTCCGCGACGACTCCGAGGTCGTGGGTGATGAGGATGAGCCCCATGTTGAGCTCGCGCTGCAACTCGGCGAGCAGGTCCATGACCTGGGCCTGGACGGTGACGTCGAGGGCGGTGGTCGGTTCGTCGGCGATGATGAGCGCCGGCTCCAGGGCGAGCGCCATGGCGATCATGATGCGCTGGCGCATACCGCCGGAGAACTGGTGCGGGTAGTCCCGGACGCGTTCCTTGGCGGCCGGGATCCGCACCCGCTCCATCAGCTCGATCGCCTTGGCGCGCGCGTCCTTCCTCGACATCCCCCTGTGCACGACGAACATCTCGCCGAGCTGATCACCCACGGAGAGCACGGGGTTGAGCGAGGACAGCGCGTCCTGGAAGATCATCGCCATCTCGGCGCCGCGGACTTTCCGCCGCTCCTCCTCCTTGAACTTCAGCAGATCCTTGCCCCGGAAGAGGATCTCCCCGCCGGTGATCTTCCCCGGCGGCACATCGAGGATCCCCATCACCGCCTGCGCGGTCACGGACTTCCCCGACCCGGACTCCCCCAGCACGGCGAGGGTCTCCCCCTCGTCCACGCTGTAGTTGACCCCGTTGACGGCCTTGGCGACCCCGTCCCTGGTCCTAAACTCCACGTGCAGATCCCGCACTTCGAGCAGCACGACGCCGGTCACCTCACCTTCGCATCAGGAGCGCCGCACACCGCGCCGCCGAACACACCGACCCCGGCGGCGACTCGGGCCGTCCCTGCCGGAGCACACCGAGCAGCCGGCCCACCCCGCAACTCCCGCCGCGCACCTCGCACTTCCACCGCCAGCACACCCTCACCTCAACTTCGGATCAAGGGCGTCGCGCACCGCGTCGCCCAGCATGATGAACGCGAGGACGGTGATCGCGAGGGCTCCGGCCGGCCAGAGAAGCATGTGGGGGGCGTTGCGGATGTAGGCGGAGGCCGAGGAGATGTCGATGCCCCAGCTGACCGTGGGGGGCTTCAGGCCCACGCCGAGGTAGGACAGGGTCGCCTCCAGGGAGATGTACGTGCCGAGCGCGATGGTGGCGACGACGATCACCGGGGCGACCGCGTTCGGGGTGATGTGCCGTAGCAGGAGGCGGGAGTTGGAGGCGCCCAGCGCCCGCGCGGCCTGGACGTAGTCGTTCTGTTTGGCGGTGATGACCGAGCCGCGGGCGATGCGGGAGATCTGCGGCCAGCCGAGCAGCACCATGAAGCCGATCACCGGCCAGACCGTGTTGCTGGTGACCACGGACAGGAGGACCAGGCCGCCCAGGACCACCGGGATCGCGAAGAAGATGTCCGTGAGGCGGGACAGGATCGAGTCCCAGATCCCGCCGAAGAAGCCGGCCAGTCCGCCCAGCACCGAACCGAAGATCGCGACGCCGAGTGTGGCGAGGACGCCGACCGTGACCGACGTACGGGTGCCGTAGACCGTGCGCGTGTAGACGTCGCAGCCCTGGCCGTCGTAGCCGAAGGGATGGCCCGGCTGGGAGCCCTCCTGGGCCTTTGCGAGGTTGCACTTGAGGGGGTTGCCCGAGGCGATCAGGGACGGCCAGAGGGAGATGACGATCAGGAAGAGGATGACCAGCGCGGAGATGATGAAGACGGGGTTGCGGCGCAGGTCCCGCCAGGCGTCGGACCAGAGGGAGCGGGGCTTCTCCTGGGGGCCTGTGCCTTCCGGGCCACCCGGAGTCTTTTCGAGGGTCTCCGCCTCGCTCGTGGCGAGGTCCATCGCGCCGCCCATGCCGGTCCCGGCGATGGCGCGCTCCGGTTCGAACGGCTGCTCAGGCATAGCGGATCCTCGGGTCGAGTACGGCGTACAGGAGGTCGACGAGCAGGTTTGCGACCAGGAAGACGAGGACGAGGATCGTCACGAAGCCGACCACGGTCTGCGTGTTCTGCCGGACGATCCCCTGGTAGAGCTGGAAGCCGACGCCGTGGATGTTGAAGATCCGCTCGGTGACGATCGCGCCGCCCATCAGGGCGCCGATGTCGGTGCCGATGAACGTGACCACCGGGATGAGTGAGTTGCGGAGCAGGTGGCGGATGATTACTCGGCGTCTCGGCAGACCCTTCGCCACGGCTGTACGGACGTAGTCGGAGCGCCGGTTCTCCGCGATGGACGTCCGGGTCAACCGGGTCACGTAGGCGAGTGAGACCGAGGCCAGGACCAGGCCGGGCACGATCAGTTCGCTGAACGTCGCGTCCGTGGAGACGGAGGGTTTGATCCAGCCCCACTCCACACCCAGCAACAGTTGCAGCAGCAGACCGGTGACGAAGGTCGGGATGGAGATGACGATGAGGGTGAGCAGCAGCACACCGGTGTCGATCGGACGGCCGCGCTTGAGGCCGGTGACCACACCGAGCGCGATGCCCACGACCACCTCGATGACGATCGCCACGACGGTCAGCCGGATGGTGACGGGGAACGCGGTCGCCATCAGCTCGGTGACCTTCTGGCCGTTGAACGCCGTACCGAAGTCGCCGGTGAAGACGTTCCCCATGTAGGTCAGGTACTGCTGCCACACGGGCTTGTCGAGGCCGAACTCCCGCTTGAGCTGGGCGGCCGTCGCCGGGTCGCACTGCCGGTCGCCGCACAGGCCCGCGATGGGGTCGCCCATCACGTTGACCATCAGGAAGATCAACAGGGTGGCGCCGATGAAGACCGGGACCATCTGCAGCAGACGCCGGACGACGTACCGTCCCATGCGGGCTCAGCCGACCTTGATCTCGTTGTACACGGGGACGCTGAACGGGTTGAGCGCCACCTTGGAGAGCCGGTCCGAATAGCCCGCGCTGCCGTTCTGGTACCAGAGCGGGATCGCGGCCATGTTGTCCCGGACGACGCCCTCGGCCTGCTGGAAGAGCTTGATCGCCTTGCCGGTGTCCGTCTCCGCGTTGGCCTGGTCGACGAGCTTGTCGAAGTCCTTGTTGGACCACTGGCCGTCGTTGGAGGAGGCGTTGGTGTAGTACAGCGGCTGCAGGAAGTTCTGGATGAGCGGGTAGTCCATCTGCCAGCCGGCCCGGAACGGCCCGGTCATCTTGTGCTGGCCGATCTGGTTGCGGAAGTCGGCGAAGGTGCCGACGGGGTTGCCGACGCACGCCTTGTCGTTGCCGAGCGCGTTGTTGATGGAGTTGCACACGGCGTCCACCCACTCCTTGTGCGAGCCCGTGTCCGCGTTGTACGTGATCTTGACCTGGCCGCCGGGGATCCCGCCGCCCTCCTGGACCAGCTTCTTCGCCTCGGTCGGGTTGTACTTGCAGGAGTCCCCGCACAGCCCGTCCTGGAAGCCGCCCGCGGTGCCGAGCACCGGTGAGGTCCAGTCGGTGGCCGGGGTGCGGGTCTTCTGGAAGATCGTGGTGGTGATCTGGTCCCGGTTGATCGCCATGGACAGGCCCTGTCGGACCTTGTCCGAACCGCTCTTGTTCCAGTTCTTGTCGTAGTACGGGAACGCGAGCGTCTGGATGATCCCGGCGGGCGTGTTGATGTACCGGCCGCCGAGGTCGCTCTTGACGTTCTTGAGCTGCGAGGCCGGGATGTCGTCGACGAGGTCGAGGTTGCCGGCCATCAGGTCGGTGTAGGCGGTGTTGTTGTCGGTGTAGACCTTGAGGGTCACGCCACCGTTCTGCGCCTTGTCCGCACCGGTGTAGCCGTCCCACTTCTTGAGCTCCATCTGCGAGCCCTTGGTGTAGGAGGAGATCGTGTACGGCCCGTTGCCGACCGGCTTCTTCACCCAGGCCGCGTGGTCGGAGAAGAACGTCGACGGCAGCGGGGAGTAGGCCGCGTAGCCGAGGGTGTCCGGGAACGTGGAGAACTTCTGGGTGAGCTTGACGGTGAAGGTGTCGGTGCCGGTCACCTTGAGCCCGGAGAGGGAGGTCGCGGACTGCGAGCCGCTGTCGGGGTGGACCTTGGCGTAGCCGTCGATGTACCCGAAGAAGTACGCGTTCTTCTGGTTGTTCTTGAGGCTGGCGCCGTAGTTCCACGCGTCGACGAAGGACTTCGCGGTGACGGCCTCCCCGTTGCTGAACTTCCAGCCGCTCTTCACGGTGACCGTGAAGTTCTGCGAATCCGTGGTCTCGATCTTGTCGGCGAGCATGTCCTCGGCCTTGCCGGTCTTCGGGTCGTACCGCTTCAGGCCGCGGAAGACCATGTCGAGGACCTTGCCGCCCTGCACCTCGTTGGTGTTGGCCGGCTCCAGCGGGTTCTGCGGGTCCCCCCAGGAGGCGCTGAGCACCGCGCTGCCGTCACCGCCGCCGCCGCTGCTGCTCCCGCCGCCGCTCCCACAGGCGGTCGCCGCGAGGGCTACCGCCGCCGCGCAAGCGGCCCATTTGGCGTGCGTGGCTCCACGCATCGAGTGCCTCCTCAGGCAAGCCGGTCCAGATCGATCCGTTACCGGCCAATATCTGCACAAAAAGGAGAACATCGCCTTTGGACCCACCCTTTCGGGGTACGTCCGACCCCCGTTCGGACGATCCTCGGCATAGCGCACAATGGGTCACCGCGAAGCGATGCAGAACCGTTGGATCATGACGCCCCGATGTACGCATTCCGATACAGGGACGTCCGCATATCGAACCCATTGCCCGTTTCGCACGTTTGGCCCGACATAAAACACGGACCGATCACGGCGCGCTACCCGCGTAGCTACGGAATGATCAAGTGGAAGTAAAATTGGCAAAGAGAAGCACAAGTCGCCCTAGATTTTATTGACCCTGCATGAATTGCGTTGAAAAAGTCCGGCGTAGCCCGTAGGGGAGTGCCCTGCGGAGTCTCATCAGACCCCCTTGGGCCAGGAGCAGCATGATCTCCCCAATCCGACCCTCGGTCCCGCTCGAGGTGACCGACGAGAGCCTCGAGAAGTCGATCACTTCTCCCGACTCGAAGGGCAACGAGAGCCGGTCCCCGGGTCAGCTCGCGTGGCGCCGTTTCAAACGCGACCGTACGGGCGTCATATCGGCGGTCATCGTGATCTTCTTCTTCGCGATCGCGCTGGCCGCTCCCCTGATCTCCAAGCTGTACGGGAAGGATCCGTACACGACGTACGCGAGCCAGAACCCGAGCCTGCTCGACGCCTTCTCGTACCCGGCGGGTCCCAACGGCGGCATGAGCTCGCAGTTCTGGTTCGGCATCGAGCCTCAGCTCGGCCGCGACGTCTTCACCTTCCTGCTCTACGGCATCCGGACCTCGCTCGGCATCGCCCTGGCAGCCACCCTGATCACCACCGCCCTCGGCGTCGTGGTCGGCGTGGCCGCGGGCTACGTGGGCGGCAAGACGGACTACATCGTCGGCCGGATCATCGACATCGTGCTGTCGATCCCCTCGACGCTGTTCATCATCGCCTTCATGCCGGTGGTGTTCGGACTGTTCGTCGCCGCCGACGACAACATCCCGACCTGGCTGCGGGCCACCACCCTCATCCTCATGATGTCCTTCTTCGGCTGGGCGTCGATCGCCCGCCTGCTGCGCGGCCAGGTACTCGGCCTGCGCGAGCGGGAGTTCGTCGAGGCGGCCAAGGTGACCGGGGCGTCACCGGCGCGCATCGTGTTCAAGGAACTGCTGCCGAACCTGTGGACCCCGATCCTCATCCAGTCCACGCTCATGCTCCCGGCCTATGTGACCGCGGAGGCGGGCTTCGCCTTCCTCGGTGTCGGCATGATCGACCCGACCCCCGACTGGGGCGTCATGATCCAGCGGGGCGCCCAGTTCTACACCCAGGACTTCACCTTCATGCTCTTCCCGGGCCTGGCCATGGTGATCTTCGTCCTGGCGTTCAACCTGCTCGGCGACTCGGCGCGCGACGCGCTCGACCCGAAGTCCAAGCGCTGACCCATCTCTCATCTCCGGTCCGGTCAATGTCGTCCGGCTGGTCCCGTCCCACCCATAAGGCAGGGCTACTGTGTCTTTTTCCCGTAGAAACTTCATGATCGCCACCGGTGTGGTGGCCGCGTCGAGCTCGGTGCTGACCGCCTGTGGCGGCGGCAACTCGACCTCGAAGAGCAAGGTCCCCTCGGTCAGCAAGGCCAAGCAGAGCAAGATCGCGGTCGGCACGAAGGCCGACTCGACGGGCCCCGCCCCCGAGGTCGCCGGCGCGGTCAAGGGCGGGACGATCTACGGGCTCGACCAGTTCGACATGGACCACCTGGACCCGGCGCAGATCTACGTCTCCACCGAGATCCTCATCACCACGCCGATCATGCGCGGCCTGACGGGCTACAAGCTCGACTCCAAGGGCGGCGCCACCCTGGTCGGCGACGTGGCCACGGACGCGGGCACGGCCAAGGACGGCGGCAAGACCTGGTCGTTCACCATCAAGGACGGCATCAAGTGGGAGGACGGCTCCGACCTCTCCATGGACGACGTCCGCCACACCTTCGAGCGCCTCTTCGCCTCCTTCGTGACCGAGGGCCCGCGCTACGTCCAGCAGTTCCTGGTCGGCGGCGACAAGTACAAGGGTCCCTACGACGGCAAGAACCTCGACTCCATAGAGATCGACGGCAAGACCATCACCTTCCGCCTCAACCAGGCCCGCGGTGACTTCAACTTCACGCTCGCCGAGCGCGCGTACTCCTTCGTGAAGAAGTCGAAGGACACCAAGGAGAAGTACGACAAGCAGCCGTTCTCCTGCGGCCCGTACAAGATCTCCGCGCGCGACGTCGGCAAGTCCCTGACGTACACCCGCAACGAGCACTGGGACGCGGCGACGGACCCGATCCGCAACGCCTACCCGGACAAGTACCTCTTCCAGTTCGGCTTCGAGCTGCTGGCCTCGACCGACCGCTACATCGCGGACAAGGGCAACGACCAGTACACGATGTCGATCTTCAACGAGGTCGCCCCCGAGCGGATCGCCACGGTCCTCACCAACACGAAGCTCAAGCAGCAGGTGCTCACCGCGGTCGACACGGTCACCTACTACTGGCCGATCAACACCACCCGGATCACGGACGTCAAGGTCCGCCAGGCCATCAACTACGCCTGGCCGAACCAGCAGTTGCAGACCATCCGCGGCGGCGCGTCCACCAGCGAGATCGCCACCACGATCTTCTCCCCGGTGACGCCCGGCTACACGGAGTTCGACCTCTACGGCAAGACCACGAAGCCCGGCGGCGACCCGGTCAAGGCCAAGGCTCTCCTGAAGGAGGCCGGCAAGGTCGGGCAGAAGCTGGTCATCGCCTACCAGACGTCGGACAACGCGGTGAAGCAGGCCGTCGCGATCAAGAACGCGCTGGAGGCCGCCGGCTTCACGGTCGTCAACAAGCAGATCGACAAGTCGACCTTCTACACCCAGATCGGCAAGATCGACAACCAGTACGACCTGTTCGCGGCCGGCTGGAGCCCGGACTGGCCGGGCGGCTACTCGGTCTTCTACCCCTGCTGGGACGGCGACAACATCGGCGACGGCCGCAGCAACTACGCCCAGCTCAAGGACACGAGCGTCGACAAGGCCATCGCGTCGGCCTCCCTGATCACCGACGCGGACGCGGCCAACAAGGCCTGGGGCGCCATCGACAAGCAGATCATGGAACTCGCGGCCTGCGTCCCGGACTACCACGCCATCCGCAACTGGATGCACGGTACGAAGGTCGGCGGCTTCGTCTACGACGCCGGAAACACCGGTATCGCGCTCACGAGGCTCTACGCCAAGGCATAGGCGCCACGCGGCACCAGGGGGCGGCTCCACCGGGCCGCCCCCCACCGGCTCCACACCCCTCACGCCCCGGCAACGGCGCCTCGTCCGGAAAGTCCTGACCCCATGTTCCGCTTCCTTGTCCGCCGTACGGTCGGCGCGCTGGTCATTCTGCTGATCATCAGCGCCATCACGTTCTGGCTCTTCTACGCCGTCCCGCGTGACCCGGCCATGATGTCCTGCGGCAAGAACTGCACGCCGGCCTCGCTGGCGCAGATCCGGCACAACCTGGGCATCGACCATCCGATACCGGTCCAGTACTGGTACTGGCTCAAGGGCATCTTCGTCGGGCGTGACTACAGCGGCTTCGGACACTGCAACGCGCCGTGCCTCGGCTACTCCTTCGCCAACAACGAGCCCGTGTTCGGCACGATCATGGACCGCCTGCCGCTGACCCTCTCGCTCGCCCTGGGCTCGGCCGTCATCTTCCTGATCTTCGGTGTCGGCACCGGCATGATCGCCGCGCTCAAGCAGGGCAAGTTCCTGGACAAGCTCGCGACCTCGACGTCGCTGCTCGGCTCCTCGCTGCAGATCTACTTCGTCGGCTACATCGCGCTGTACTTCCTGGTCTTCAAGGCGGGCATCCTCGACCAGCCCTCGTACACGCCGCTGACCGACAACCCCGCCGCGTGGTTCTCGGGTCTGCTGCTGCCGTGGATCGTGCTGTCGATCATCTTCACCGCCAACTACACCCGTATGGCCCGCTCCCAGCTCGTCGAGCAGCTCAGCGAGGACTACGTCCGCACCGCCCGCGCCAAGGGCCTCTCCCGAGCGAACGTGTTCCTGCGCTTCGCCTGGCGCGGCGCGATGGGCCCGATCGTCACGGTGTTCGGCATCGACCTGGGCACGCTGATCGGCGGCGCGATCATCACCGAGCAGGTCTTCAGCCTCCAGGGCATCGGCCGCCTCGCGGTGACCTCCGTCATCCAGAGCGACCTGCCGATGCTGCTCGGCGTCACCATCCTCTCCGCCGCCGCGATCGTGTTCTTCAACATCATCGTCGACGCCGCCTACGCCTTCATCGACCCGCGGATCCGGCTCGCCTGACCCTCCGCCCGTACCCCCTACCCCCCGCATCACCCCCCAGGAGCGTCCCCGTGACGAGCACCGATCAGCAGCCCTTCCTCTCCGTCAGGGATCTGAAAGTCCATTTCTCCACCGAGGACGGCATCGTCAAGGCCGTCGACGGGCTCTCCTTCGATCTCGCCAAGGGCAAGACGCTCGGCATCGTCGGTGAGTCGGGCTCCGGCAAGTCCGTCACCAACCTGACGATCCTGGGCCTCCACGACCGCGACCGTACGGCGATCGAGGGCGAGATCCTGCTCGACGACCAGGAGCTGCTCACCGCCTCCGAGCGGGAGCTTGAGCGGCTGCGCGGCAACAAGATGGCCATGATCTTCCAGGACGCGCTGGCCTCGCTGTCGCCGTACCACACGGTCGGCAAGCAGATCGCGGAGACGTACCGCAAGCACACCGGCGCCTCCAGGAAGGAGAGCCGGGAGCGCGCGATCGAGATGCTGAAGCGGGTCGGGATCCCCCAGCCCGAGGTCCGGGTGGACGACTACCCGCACCTCTTCTCCGGCGGTATGCGCCAGCGCGCGATGATCGCCATGGCGCTGGTCTGCGACCCGGAGCTGCTGATCGCCGACGAGCCGACGACGGCCCTCGACGTGACGGTCCAGGCCCAGATCATGGACCTGCTCAAGGACCTCCAGCAGGAGTTCGGCACCGCCATCGTCTTCATCACGCACGACCTCGGCGTGATCGCCGACATCGCCGACGACGTCCTGGTGATGTACGGCGGCCGGTGCGTGGAGCGCGGCACCAAGAAGGAGGTGCTGACGGACCCGCAGCACCCCTACACACTCGGTCTGCTCAGCTCCATGCCGAGCCTCGAAGGACCGGTCGACGTGCCGTTGATGCCGATCCCGGGCTCGCCGCCCTCGCTGCTCAATCCGCCGTCCGGCTGCCGCTTCCACCCGCGGTGCGCCTTCGCCGAGCAGGTCCCGGGCGGACGGTGCTCCAGCGAACGGCCCGTGCTGGAGGTGGTCGACGGCCGGGGCTCCGCCTGCCACCTCACCACCGAGCAGCGCCAGGAGCTCTTCGCCGACCTCACCGCCGTAGCCCAGCACAACTGACGTACTAGAAACGGGACTTCCCATCATGAGCGACACAACCCCCCTCCTGGACGTCAGCGGGCTGACCAAACACTTCCCGATCAAGGGCGGCTTCCCGATCCGCCGTACGGTCGGTGCCGTGCAGGCCGTCGACGGGCTCGACTTCCAGGTCGGCGAGGGCGAGAGCCTGGGCCTGGTCGGCGAGTCCGGCTGCGGCAAGTCGACCACGGGCCGGCTGATCACCCGGCTCCTGGAGCCGACGGCCGGCAACATCACCTACCGCGGCCAGGACATCACCCACGCGGGCCGCAAGCAGCTGGCGCCGATCCGGTCCGAGATCCAGATGATCTTCCAGGACCCGTACGCCTCCCTGAACCCGCGCCAGACGGTCGGAAAGATCGTGTCCGGCCCGATGGAGATCAACCGCATCAACCCGCCCGGTGGCCGCGAGGCCCGGGTCCGGGAGCTGTTGGAGATCGTGGGCCTCAACCCCGAGCACTACAACCGCTTCCCGCACGAGTTCTCCGGCGGCCAGCGCCAACGCATCGGCGTGGCAAGGGCGTTGGCCCTCGAACCGAAGCTGATCGTCGCCGACGAACCGGTCTCCGCCCTGGACGTCTCCATCCAGGCCCAGGTCGTCAACCTGCTCCAGAAGGTCCAGAAGGAACTCGGCATCGCGTTCGTGTTCATCGCCCACGACCTGGCGATCGTCCGGCACTTCTCACAGCGGGTCGCGGTAATGTATCTCGGCAAGATTGTGGAGATCGCCGACCGCGACGACCTGTACGGCAACCCGCGCCACCCCTATACGCGGGCCCTGTTGTCCGCCGTGCCCGAGGCCACGGTGGACGAGACGCCCGCCCGGGAGCGCATCCGGCTGGTCGGTGACGTGCCGTCGCCGATCAACCCGCCGACCGGCTGCCGTTTCCGCACCCGCTGCTGGAAGGCGACGGAGAAGTGCGCGACGGAGGCTCCACCGCTGGTGCAGGTCGAGGGCAACAAGCCCGGCCACCTGACCGCGTGCCACTACCCCGAGACGGCGGACACGGTTCCGGCACCCCGTCTCGCCAAGGACCCCGAGGCGGCGGCCTGACACACCCCTTTAGTCAGCCGCCCCCTTCAGGAACGGACTTTCACCGGCCCATTGACCCGAGCCCATGAACGTCCGGTTCCAGGGGACGAAGGCCCGCGCCCACCCAGGCGCGGGCCTTCGCCACACCCGGAGACTCAGCCCAACTCTCCCCGTTCCACACAGAATTCATTGCCCTCGGGATCTTCGAGAACGACCCAGCCGCCGCCGTCCGGACGGGTGTGGTCGGCGACCTTCGTGGCACCGAGTTCCAGTGCCCGCTCGACCTCCTGCGCACGGGTCCGTCCGTGCGGCTGCAGATCCAGGTGGACCCGGTTCTTCGCGGCCTTGGCCTCCGGTACGCGCACGAAGAGCAGCGTCGGCCCGCCGTCGGGGTCCACGATCACCGCCTCCGGATCGCCGGGCTTGTCGTCGTCGGCCAACGGCCGCCCCAGCAACTCGCTCCAGAACAGGCCGAGTTCATAGGGGTCGCCGGTGCAGTCGAAGGTGAGGGTACGGATGCTGGGGTTCAGGGCATTTGTCATCGCGCCGAGCATTCCGGAGGGCGGCGCCGATGTCGACCGGTTAAATACTGCGGCCTTACGGTCGGCGGAGGTTCGGAAGCCCGCAAAGAAATGAACGGGCCCACCGTCCGGCTGCTTCCCGTGCGGCAAGGCCGCGATGCTGGTGCGGGCGCGGGCCGTTCGCTCCCTCTGCGAGCCCTGAGATCATTACTGTGGCTGAGCCTGTGGGGTAGGAGGTTGCTGAAAGCTGGGTCCCAAACTAACCACTCACGTACCCCATGACAGGTTAGTCCGACACCCAGCTTCCAGAAGACCGGGTGGAGGCAGCGGGCTGCAAAGTATGCCCGGGGAGAGGCAATTGCCCTACTCGTCCACCGACTCCTCCAGCGCCGCCAGCGCCGGGTCCAGCACGATGTCCTCGTCCCTGGCCTCGATCGTCGGCTCCTCCGGGAAGTGGCAGGCCGTCAGATGGGCGGAACGGTTGCCCTCGATCTGGATCAGTGGCGGTTCCTCGGCCGCGCACTTGTCCTGTGCCTTCCAGCAGCGCGTGCGGAAGCGGCAGCCGGTCGGCGGGTTGATCGGCGACGGTACGTCACCGGCGAGCCGAATGCGTTCGCGACCCGGCGTCTCGTCGTCGCCGAGGTTCACCTCGGGGACGGCGGACAGCAGGGCGTGGGTGTAGGGGTGCCGGGGGCGGGTGTAGATGGAGTCGCGGTCGCCGACCTCGATGATCTTGCCGAGGTACATCACCGCGACCCGGTGCGAGAAGTGCCGTACGACCGCGAGGTCGTGGGCGATGAAGAGGAAGGCGATGCCGAGTTCCTTCTGCACCTTCTGGAGCAGGTTGACGACCTGGGCCTGGATGGAGACGTCCAGGGCGGAGACCGGTTCGTCGGCGACGATCAGCTTCGGTTCGAGGGCCAACGCCCTTGCCACACCGATGCGTTGGCGCTGGCCGCCGGAGAACTCGTGCGGGAAGCGGTTGTAGTGCTCGGGGTTGAGGCCCACGATCTCCAACAGCTCCCGGACCCGGGCCTCGCGGCCACCGGGCGGGTTGATGCGGTTGATCTCCATCGGGCCCGAGATGATCTTTCCGACCGTCTGGCGCGGGTTCAGGGAGGAGTAGGGATCCTGGAAGATCATCTGGATCTCGGAGCGGATGGGCGCCAGCTGCTTGCGGCTGGCGTGGCTGATGTCCTGGCCGCGGTACGAGATCTTGCCCTGGGTCGGCTCCAGCAGGCGGGTGATCAGCCGGCCCGTGGTCGACTTGCCGCAGCCCGACTCGCCGACCAGGCCGAAGCTCTCGCCCACGTGCACGGTCAGGTCGAGGCCGTCGACGGCCTGGACGGCGCCGACCGTACGGCGGATCGGGAAGCCTCCCTTGATCGGGAAGTGTTTGGTCAGGCCCTCCACCACCAGCAACGGGTCGCCGGGGGCTTCCGGTACCGCGTCGCGCGGGGCGGGCAGGACGAGGTCCTCTGTCATGACGTCTCCTCCTAGCCCAGTCGGGGCTTGATCTCTTCGATGAAGATGGTCCGCTTCTGGTCCGCCGTGAGGTGGCATGCCGAGGAGCGGTCGGGGGCGAGCAGCGGGCGTTCGTTCACGCAGCGGGCGCCGCCGACCCGGTCCTGGAAGGTGCAGCGGGGGTGGAAGCGGCAGCCCGTGGGCGGGTTCAGCAGGGACGGCGGGGTGCCGGGGATGGGGGCCAGGGGCGCGCTCAGGTCCGAGTCCAGCCGCGGCATGGAGTTCAACAGGCCCCAGGTGTAGGGGTGTTGGGGCGAGCGGAGGACCTCGTTCGTCGTGCCGTATTCCACCGCGCCGCCCGCGTACATCACCATGATGTCGTCGGCCATGTCGGCGATCACGCCGAGGTCGTGCGTGATGAAGACGATCCCCGAGCCGAACTCCTGTTGCAGGTCCTTCAGCAGGTCGAGGATCTGGGCCTGGACGGTGACGTCGAGGGCGGTCGTGGGTTCGTCGGCGATCAGCAGGTCGGGGTCGCAGACCAGGGCCATGGCGATCATCGCGCGCTGGCGCATACCGCCGGAGAACTGGTGGGGGTAGTCCTTCGCCCGTTCCTTCGGGTTGGGGATGCCGACCTTGCCGAGCATCTCCACGGCGCGGTCCCACGCGGTCCGTTTGGAGGCGCCCATGTGTTTCATGTACGGCTCGGCGATCTGGCGTCCCACCGTGTAGTACGGGGAGAGCGCGGTGAGCGGGTCCTGGAAGATCATGGCGGCCTTGTTGCCGCGGATCTTCTCCAGGTCGTGCTCACGGGCGGTGGTCAACTCCTGGCCGTCCAGGAGGATTTCGCCCTCGACGGTGGTGAACATCGGGTTGTGCAGGCCGAGGATCGTCAGGTTGGTGACGGACTTGCCGGAGCCCGACTCCCCCACGATGCCGAGGGTCTTGCCGCGTTGGACGTCGAAGGAGAGACCGTCGACGGCGCGCACGATGCCGTCCTCGGTCTTGAAGCTGACGTAGAGGTCCCGCACCGAGAGAAGGGCACCCGCGTCGGCCGGCGAGGGAACGCCGGCTTCCTTGGTCAATGTGGTCACGAGTGCTCCTAGGCCAGCCGCACGCGCGGGTCGATGAAGGCGTAGCAGGCGTCGACGATGATGTTGAAGAGGAGAATCATGGTGGCGGAGAAGATCATCACGCCCAGCAGCAGCGGCAGATCGCTGAAGAAGACGGCCTGTACGGCGAGTTGGCCGAGGCCCGGCAGGCTGAAGGTGTACTCGGTGATGATGGCACCGCCGAGCAGCGCGCCCAGGTCGATGCCGAAGATGGTGACGATGGGGATCAGCGAGCCGCGCCAGGCGTAGCGGAAGAAGACGTATCTGCGGGACATCCCCTTCGCCTTGGCCGTACGGACGTGTTCCTCCTGGAGCTGTTCGATCATCGCCGAGCGCGCCATACGCGTGTACTGCGCGGCGAAGATCGTCGACAGCACCACCCAGGGGATGATCAGGCCCGTGAACCAGGTGACCGGATTCGCGGTGAAGTTGTTGTACGCCGGCTTGTCGAAGATGTGGGTCTGGTAGACGAGCAGCGCCAGTGCCAGTGGTCCCAGGAAGTAGATCTGCATCGAACTGAGCACCATCGCCCCGGCCGTGGCCGTCTTGTCGATGAGCGTGCCGCGCTTCCAGGCGGCGAGCAGACCGGTACCGAGACCGATGAGCAGGAAGAAGAACGCGCCACCGAGGGTGAGCGAGACGGTGGTGGGCAGCCGGTCGATCAGGGTGGCCCAGACCTGGTCGTTGGTGTGGTACGAGTACCCGAAACACGGGGCGGGGCACGGGCCTTGGGCGAAGCCGTTGCTGCCCACGACGAGATTCTTGAGGAAGATCCAGTACTGCGTGGTGATCGGCTTGTCGAGGCCGAGCACATGGTGGATGTTCGCGAGGCTCGTCGGGTTGCAGGTCTTGCCGCACATCAGCAGCCCTGGATCACGTGGCATCCCGAAGAACAACACGAACGTGACGATGCTCAGCAGGAACAGGATGACGACGGCGCCGAGGAACCGGCGGACGAGGAAGCGCAGCATGACAGGGGCAGCTCTCTGACGTCGGCGGGCCGTCCGGCACCCGGTGTGTCGCCCCGGAGGCGACAGGAGCACCGGGTGCCGGACGGACGGCGGTTACTTGACGAACAGGCGACGCGGGTCGACGCCGCCGATGACGTCGTCGTAGACCAGGCCGCCGACCTTGGAGCCGGCGATCTGGGTCTGCTTGTAGTACGCGGTCGGGACGAAGGCGACGACGTCCTTCACGAGGTACTCGTCGATCTTCTCCCAGGCCGCCGCGGCCTTTACCGGGTCGGTGATCTTGTTCGCCGCGTCGATGTCGGCGTTCACCTTGGGGTCGTTGACCTGCGGGTAGTTCTGCGCACCGTCGGCGATGACGCGTCCGTCGTAGAGCGGCGGGATGACGGTCGAGGCGGACGGCCAGTCGGCACCCCACGCGCTGTGGAAGATGTCGTAGTTGTTGTTCAGCTTGCTGACCTGGTCGTAGTAGGTCTCGGCCGGGATCTCCTGGCGCTGGACGTCGAAGCCGGCCTTCTTCAGGCCCGCCGCCATGGCGGTGGAGTACTGCTGGCCCTCGGGGGTGTTGATGTAGCCGAAGGTCAGCTTCATGTTGAGCTTGCCGGCCTTCTTCAGCAGCGCCTTGGCCTTGGCCGGGTCACCTGCGGGGTTCTTCTTCTTGCCCCACGGGTCGAACGCGGCGTTGTAGCCGGAGACGGTCGGGCTGATCGTGCCGCCGGCGGTCTCCATGGCGTCGGTGCCGCCGTAGGCGCGGAGGAACGGCGTGACCGGCAGCGCGTAGGCGATGGCCTCGCGGACCGTCTTGTCCTTCAGGGCCGGGTGGCTCAGGTTGATGTTCATCTGGCCCACGTACGGCTGGTAGCCGGAGATCGTGCGGGACTTCAGCTTCGGGTCCTTGAGCACGCTGGACAGGTTGCCCGCGTCGACCTGGTTGTTGAAGCTGAGGCCGGTCTGGTCGGCGCCGCTGTCGGCGAGGAGCGCCTTCGTGGACGTCTCGTACTGCTGGTTGAACGTGAAGTTGAACTGGTCCACGTACTGGTTGCGGATCGGGTCCGTCTTCGGGTCCCAGTTGGTGTTCTTCACGAGCACCATCGACTTGCCGGACTTGAACGACTGGATCTTGTACGGGCCGCTCGTGACCGGTGCCTTGTCGTACTTGACCTGGGTGTCACCCTTGGCCGACACGACGGCATAGCCCGCCATGGCGAGGGCGTACGGCAGGTCGGCGTGCGGCGACTTGAAGTGGAAGATGACGGTCTTGGCGTCCGGGGTCTCCAGGACGGTGCTCGGCAGGTGCTTGCCCTTGTACGGGCCGTCCGGCAGCAGCTTGCGGTAGTCGACACCGGAGGTGTCGGCCATCCACTGCTGGAGGTAGGTCGGGCCCTGGTTGATGAAGGTCGCGAAGAGCCGCTCGAAGGTCTGACGGAAGTCCGTGGACGTGATCGGCGTGCCGTCCGCGAACTTTATGCCGTCCTTGAGGGTGTACTTCCAGGTCTTGCCGCCGTCCGAGGGCGTACCGGAGTCGGTGGCGAGGTCGCCGACGACCTCGTGCGTCTTGCCGTTGGCGCTCGCCTTGTAGCCCGTCAGGCCCCGGTGGATCAGGGTCGCCAGCGAGCCCTCGTCGGAGACGTAGATCTGGGCCGGGTCGAGGTGGGCGTAGCTGTCACGCTGGAGCACCTCCATCGTGCCGCCCGCCTTGGCGCCCGGTACGGCCGCGGCCGGTCCGGTGGAGTCCGCGGCGTTGCCGAACTTGATCGACTTCTGCTGTCTTGCCGCGTTCTCCTTGTCCTGCTTGTTGTTGTCGCTCGCGTCGCTGCCGCCCTTGCTGCAACCGGTGAGCACAAGAGCCCCGGCCGCGAGCACGGAGAGCGCGGCGTATACGTGGCGTCCGCCCCTACTCATCACTCAGTTTCCACCCATCTGTGTGTCACCAGTGCACAAAGGAATTCCCGTGCTGGATCGCCGTGCTGGATTGCTGTGCTGTATTGCCGTGCGGTATCCGGGCGCGGACGCCCACCAACGGACGGTCAGCGTGCCGTCTTGGGATCGAAGGCGTCCCTGACCGAGTCCCCGAGCAGGTTGAAGGCCACGATGAAGATGATCATCGAGACACCCGGGAAGAACATGTAGGTGATGTCGTTCGACATCACGAGTTCGGTGGACGCCTTGGAGAACATCTGTCCCCAGTCCGGCGTCGGTTCGACGATGCCCACGCCCAGGTAGGACAGCCCGGCCTCGGCGGTCACGAAGTTGGGCAGCATGTACGTGGACTGCACCAGGATCGGCGTGACCACGTTCGGCAGGATCTCTTTGCTGATGATCCGCCAGGGCGAGGCTCCGCTGACCCTGGCCGCCTCGATGAACTCCCGTTCGCGCAGCGCCAGACTGGTGCCGCGCAGGATACGGGCGAGGCTCATCCAGCCCAGGAACCACTGCACCGCGATGAGCGCGACGACACGGACGTAGGTCGGTGTCTCGTCGGTCGGGCTCACGAAGAGGGAGACCACGACCGGCATGCTGGCGATGAAGAAGAGCTGGGCGGGGAAGGCGAGGAGGAAGTCGATGACCCGGCTGATGAAGTAGTCGGGCTTGCCGCCGAGATAGCCGGACGCGACACCGAGCAGGATGCCGGTGAGCACGGTCGCGATCGTCACGCAGACGGAGATCATCAGCGAGGTGCGGATGCCGTAGATGAGCTTGGTGAACACGTCGTAGCCGTTGCCCGGTTCGAGGCCGAACCAGAACTGGCTGCTGATCCCGCCGTTGGGCTGCAGCGGCACACCCGCGCTGTCGAAGAGCTCGGGGCGTTCGTCCGCGTACACGGTGTACGGGTCCTTGCCGTACAGCTTCGAGATCAGCGGAGCGAGGAGTCCGACGAGGAAGAAGAAGCCCACCACGTAGGCGGAGATGATGCCGGTGCGGTCGCGCTTGAAGCGGACCCACATCAGCTGGCCGGGCGACCGGCCCTCCAGCTTCTTGGCCTCGGGTTCGGTCTTCGGCCCTGGTTCGCCGTCGACGACGACCGAGGTTCCGCCGCCCTCAATGTCGATAGGACTTGTCACTGTTCGCCCATTTCACAGGTGTGGGTGTGCCGAGCGGACGATCCGCGCAGGGTGTGCGCGATCGCCGGTCGGATCCAGGAGAGAGGTTCGAAACGTCCCGAGCGGCGGGAGATCCCGCAGCCGGACGCGCGTAGTTGAGCGGCTGCACTAGGCTGCCGGCCGACTCCTCAGAGCCAATCTCCGCATGGGCGGCCGAAGTTGCTACTGACGGACGGCGTGTCCCACCTGGCGTTCGTGACACCACGCATGGGGCTCCTCCTCATGACTCCACGTGTTCACCAACAGGAGGGGGTTGACGCCTTTCCCCCGTCACCCCTGACGGAGGGTCAGACACCCCCTGGTGCTCGCGAGTCGGCGCCGTCCCCACGGCGCGATGACCCATTGACCCGAGCGTTACGCGGCTAACTATCTGCCATGTGCCAGGTGCCGACCACTGTCTTTAAATCTCAATTCAGTCACAGCTGACGCTCACATCTTCCAAAATCCGGACAAAGGGTTTGGCGAAAGATGCCTGCGAAACGGACTTGTTACACAACTTTCGGACACGGCTCTCCGCATTGCGGACGAGCGGAGGGGAAAATCGTTTGCTTCCGGCGGCCGGAGGGTCAACCTCCATGTCGCAGGCCGGAAGAGCGTCGGACGGTCAGAACGCCGGTCCGCATTCGGACGACCCTATCGAGACAGAACCATGGGCACAGGTCCTGGGGTCTCCATGGCTGAATCATAGGGAAAACCCTGTAGCCCGTCGTGCACGTGTGCCGGGCACAGCGAACGGACTGAGCCCGGGCACCCCCAAGAAGGGGGCGCCCGGGCTCAGTTGGGCTGTACCGGTGCGTCAGGCGTGCTTGGCGCGGCTCGCGGAGCGACCGCGCTCCTTCTGGTCGAGAACGACCTTGCGGATCCGGACGGACTCCGGGGTCACCTCGACGCACTCGTCGTCGCGGCAGAACTCCAGGGACTGCTCCAGGGAGAGCTTGCGCGGCGGCACGATCGCCTCGAACGAGTCGGCGGCGGCCGAGCGCATGTTGGTGAGCTTCTTCTCCTTGGTGATGTTCACGTCCATGTCGTCGGCGCGCGAGTTCTCGCCGACGATCATGCCCTCGTACACCTCGGTGCCGGGGTCGGTGAACAGCACACCGCGCTCCTGGAGGTTCGTCATCGCGAAGGCGGTGACGGCACCGGCGCGGTCGGCGACCAGCGAGCCGTTGTTACGGGTCGTCAGCACACCGAACCACGGCTCGTGGCCCTCGTGGATGGAGTGGGCGATGCCCGTGCCGCGCGTACCGGTGAGGAACTCGGTACGGAAGCCGATGAGACCGCGGGACGGGACGACGAACTCCAGGCGGACCCAGCCCGAGCCGTGGTTGGACATGTTGTCCATCCGGCCCTTGCGGACGCCCATGAGCTGCGTGACCGCGCCCATGTGCTCCTCGGGCACGTCGATCGTCATGCGCTCGACCGGCTCGTGCACCTTGCCGTCGATGATCTGCGTGACGACCTGCGGCTTGCCGATGGTCAGCTCGAAGCCCTCGCGGCGCATCTGCTCGACCAGGATGGCCAGCGCCAGCTCACCGCGGCCCTGCACCTCCCAGGCGTCGGGACGCTCGGTGTCGAGGACGCGCAGCGAGACGTTACCGATCAGCTCGCGGTCCAGGCGGTCCTTGACCTGACGGGCCGTCACCTTGCGGTCCTTGACGGCCGCCTTCGCGGTGGCGCCCTTGCCGGTGCCGCCGCGGCCGACCAGCGGCGAGGTGTTCGTACCGATGGTCATGGAGATCGCCGGCTCGTCGACCGTGATGAGCGGCAGCGCGATCGGGTTCTCGGGGTCGGCGAGGGTCTCGCCGATCATGATGTCCGGGATACCGGCCACGGCGCAGATGTCACCGGGGCCCGCCATCTCGGCCGGCTTGCGGGTGAGCGCCTCGGTCATCAGGAGCTCGGTGATGCGCACGTTGGACATGGTGCCGTCGCGCTTGATCCACGTGACGGTCTGGCCCTTGCGCAGCTCGCCCTGCTCGACGCGGAGCAGCGCGATACGGCCGAGGAAGTTGTCCGCGTCCAGGTTGGTGACGTGCGCCTGGAGCGGGGCCTCCTCGTCGAACTCGGGGGCCGGGACGTGGGACAGGATCGTGGAGAAGAAGGGCTCCAGGCTGTCGCTGTCCTGCGGGACCGTGCCGTTCTCCGGCTTGGTCAGCGAGGCGACACCGTCACGCGCACACGCGTAGACGATCGGGAACTCGATCTGCTCCTCGTCCGCGTCCAGGTCCAGGAACAGGTCGTAGGTCTCGTTGACGACCTCGTCGATCCGGGAGTCCGGGCGGTCCGTCTTGTTGATGCAGAGGATGACGGGCAGGCGCTGCTGGAGCGCCTTGCGCAGCACGAAACGGGTCTGCGGCAGCGGGCCCTCGGAGGCGTCGACGAGCAGCACCACCGCGTCCACCATCGACAGACCGCGCTCGACCTCGCCACCGAAGTCGGCGTGGCCCGGGGTGTCGATGATGTTGATGGTGATGACATCGCTGCCATCCTTGGGGTGGTACTTCACGGCCGTGTTCTTGGCCAGGATCGTGATGCCCTTCTCACGCTCCAGGTCGTTCGAGTCCATCATTCGGTCGTCGAGCGACTCGGCGGCGTGCGCAGCGAAGGCACCGGCCTGCTTCAGCATGGCGTCGACGAGGGTCGTCTTCCCGTGGTCGACGTGGGCGACGATTGCGACGTTGCGGATGTCGTGGCGCGTGGCCATATTGCGGCGTACTCCCGGAGAGTGAGGAAGGCCTGCGCGTACGTCTGTGTTACGCGGACCCTGCCGGGCTGGACACGCCACGGCCTTACCCCATCGTACGTGGCGTACGGGGAAGGGGCCTCCGCAGGGCTGCCGCGGACGCCCCGCGAGGTGTGCGGCCGGGCCGGACAACTGGTTCACAAGCCTCCGGCCGACCCATTGGCCCAGACCGGAAACTCCGGCTCCTTCCACCTCAATTCTCGCTCAAGTCGCTTGGATCCCACTGATCGCGCAGCTGTAATTTGACGTGGCCCTGCCGATGGCGGGGCAATGCCGTGGCACGGCCGTCCAGCGGGACGACCATGCCAGTTTCGGAAACGGGGAAACAATCATGGGGAACAGGCTTCTGTCTCTCGCAGCGGTTACCGGTCTCGCGACCGCTTCGGTCGTGCTCGGACCGGTCTCGGCAGCCAGCGCACGGCCCGTCATCTGCGAACCGGGGCACAAGGCCGCCACCTGGACGAGTCTGACCAACGCCTGGGTGATCACCCACGCCAAGCAGATCAACATCGCCCAGGACAGCACGGGGACGTACACGAAGACGGCGACGTACCGCAAGACGGTCACCTCCGGACGCGAGATCACCGCCGGTGCCAGCTACTCGGCGAGCTGGGTGATCTCCAGCATGGACGCCCACATCTCGGGGACTCTCACCAAGTCCGGGGAGAAGACCAAGGAGACGAGCGAGTCGGTCACGTTCAACTTCAACAAGCCGGGGACGTACGTCGTCTTCAGCGGGGTCAAGAAGGCGGCCGGCTGGTACGACGCCAAGACCTGCAACAACGGTGGAACGGGCTTCATCAACAAGGGGTCCGGCAAGGGGCACAGCTGGAACATCCAGACCGAGGGCGCCGTCAAGTGCACCGAGAGCCCGGCGTCGGGAACCGCCAAGCGGGCGGCGAAGAGCTACTGCTGATCTGAAACCGCGAACGTGGCCGGACCTCTTCGGGGAGGTCCGGCCACGTTCGCGTCGTACGACTCCGTGCCGCTGAGCGCGCAGGACCGCTATCGGCCCGACGGGCTCGCCGAGGGGTGGGCCCCCTTCTTCAGGAAGCCCATGTCCTCGTAGACCGGGGTCTGGAAGCCGAAGGACCCCGCGTTGACGATGGTCCTGCGGGCGGCGGTGAGCTGGGGGCGCTGGTAGAGGGGGATGGAGCCGGCCGCCGCCCAGATGCGGGCGTCGGCCTTGCGGACCAGGGCTGCGGACTCGTCCTCGTCGAGGGTGGAGGCGGCCTGGTCGAAGAGCTGGTCGACCTGGTCGGTGCCGACGCGGGTGTAGTTCTGCTCGACGTTCAGGGAGCCGTCCGCGGCCGGGACCGGCTTGGCGAAGATCGGGCGGGCGTCGGTGGCGGGGTAGGCGGACGCGGGCCAGGAGTAGAGGGCCAGGTCGTACTGGCCGGACGCGATGTGGTCCTTGAAGTAGCTGTCGTCGGAGACCTTGGTGATCTCGGTGCGGATGCCGACCTTCTCCAGCATCCGGGAGATGCTGTCGGCGACCGCGCTCAGCGACTCCGAGCCGGTCCCGGAGGGGAGCACGAAGCGCAGGGTCAGCGGCTTGCCGTCCTTGGCGAGCGTGCCCGTCTTCGCGCCGGCCGGGGCGGCCGTGCCCTTCGGGGCGTACGCGCCGGGCGCCCCGCCCTGCTTCACCTTGCGGCCGTCGTACTGCTTGCCGTCGGCGAGGTGCTTGGAGCCCTCGTCACCGTGCCCGTGCTTCTTGGCGTGGTCCTGGGGGTCCTTGTTGTCCTCGCCGACGATGTACTGCCCGTCGGAGCCGCCCTCCGACTCGTCGGCCGCCTTCTTGCTCTTCTTCCCCTCGGCGCCGGCCGCCTTCTCGCCCTTCTCCTTGACCGGTCCGCCGGCCACCCAGCCGGCGTCGGTGAGCAGCGCCTGCGCCTCCGCGGTGTCGTGGTCGCCGAGCGCGCCGCTGTTGTCGGCGTACGCGGCCTGTCCGGCGAGCGCGAGGTGGCTGCCGACCGGCACGGCGGGCAGGCCCAGCGGGGTGAGGACGACCTTGGCGAGCGCCTCCCGGTCGAGCGCGCGGGCCACGGCACGCCGGACGCGTTCGTCGGCGAGGGGGCCTTCGGAGCCGTTGAGGGCGAGCTGCGTGTAGGCGGGCTCGAAGGAGCGGCGGACGGTGAAGGCACGCAACTCGTCCTGCTGGCGCAGGTACTTGGTGAGCGCCTTGCGCTCCTTCTTGCTGAGCTTCTTCTCCTTGGGGCTCTCGCCCTTGTTCTCGTCCTTGCTCTCCGTGTCGCCCGTGGCGCTCGCGCTCGCGCCCTGGAGCGGGGTACCGGTGCCCTTGGCGCGGCCCGCGAGCGCGATCCGGCTCGCGTCGACGGGGTCGATCGTGGCGAGGTCGACGGTGCCGTCGGCGAGCGCGGCGGCCCGCTTGTCCAGCGGTACGGCGGCCAGCACGAGCTGGGAGAGCTTCGCGGGCCGGCCCCACCAGTGCGGGTTGCGGGCGAGGACGATCTCCTTGTCCTTGCGGTCGACCTTCTGCACCGCGAACGCGCCGGCGGTGACCTTCAGCTTGCGGCGCGCCCCGTCGTTGAAGGCGTCCGGGGTGCCCATGACGTCCTTGGGGTACAGCGGTGAGAACAGCGCCTTCCAGTCGGCGTACGGCCTGCTGAAGGTGACCTTGACCTCAAGGTTGTTGGCGCCGCGCTCGATCTTCTCGATGCGGTCGTAACCGGCGTTGCGCGCGGTCCAGTACGCGGAGTCCTTGCCGGACAGGGCGCGCCACTGGGCGGCGAAGTCGGCGGCACCGATCTCGCGGCCGTCGCTCCACACGGCCTGCTGGTCGAGCTTGTAGAGGACGACCTGCTTGGGCGAGGTGTCGACGACCTTCGCGGACTCCAGGTAGTCGGCGTCGCGCTGCGGGCGGCCCTGCGCGTCGAGCCGGAACATGGCGGGCAGGACGGCCTGGGCGACGCGGGTGGTGGCGTCGTCGGCGTCCGACTGGAAGGCGTTGAGGGTCTCGGGTACGTCGTCGACGGCCCAGCGCAGGGTGCCGCCGTCGGCGACCAGGTCACGCGCGACGGGCGCGATGTCCTGTCCGGCCAGCGGCTTGCCCGACTCGTCGTCCGAGCTGCACGCCGAGAGGGTGGGCACCGCGAGCGCGCCCGCGGTGAGGAAGGCGACCGAGCGCATGACCGCGCGCAGTCTGACGCCGTCGTGGGACATCACTGCTACCTCCGGTAAGCCGCGGGCTTCTGATCGCTTTTGGTGGTATATGGAGCTGATCAGATCTATGCGGCCACTGAAGAGGAAACGGTTCGGCCCTGTGAGGCGACACGGCGAGGGGCGCCGGGAAGCCCACCCGTGCGGCGCAATGTTCGAATCTGCCCCCGTACACACCAACGCACCCCGGCCAATCCGTGCACACCGCTTCCCACCGGCAGGTGTGGCGCGCAACACTCGCAGGCGCATGAACGTTGCCGTCCAGGGCCGACGCCCGCGGAAGTGAGGTCACGTCATGTCCGTGCACGACGAACTGACGTCAGTCCAGCGCTGTCTCGACGACCTGTTCAGGTCGGTGGGACGGCTGGAGAACCAATTCGGCAGCGGCGGCCTGGAGATGCGCAGGGTCAAGGCCGACGCCGACCGGCTGCGCGAAAGCGTCGCGCTGCTGCGCGACGCCGCACCAGGGATCGAGCGCCCCAAGCGCCCCGATCTCGTCCCCATCTCCGACGCCCCGTACGACAAGAGCCTGTGGACGGACACGGACGACGAGGGACTCGGCGCCCACCACGGCCCCGGCCACTGAGCGTCCCCAGCAACCGACCGGAGTCTTCAAGTTGGCCACTGGTACGGAACCCCAACCGAAGATCGGCGGCGTACACACCGGTACGCGCGCCGCGATCGACGCCCCGCATCTGCGGACCGACCGCTGGTGGCTGGCCCCTGCCGTCACCGCCGCCGGACTGCTCGCCTTCGTCGTCTACTCGACCTGGCGGGCCTTCGCGGACTCGAACTACTACTCGGCGCCCTACGTCTCGCCGTTCTACTCGCCCTGTCTTGCCGAGCGGTGCAGCACCATGCACGCGGGCCCGAACGCCGACCTCTTCGGGAGCTGGTGGGGCATCTCCCCCGCCATCATCATCCTGGTCTTCCCGCTCGGCTTCCGCCTGACCTGCTACTACTACCGCAAGGCCTACTACCGCGGCTTCTGGGCCTCGCCCCCGGCCTGCGCGGTGGCCGAGCCGCACAAGAAGTACAGCGGTGAGACCCGCTTCCCGCTGATCCTGCAGAACGTCCACCGGTACTTCTTCTACGCGGCGCTCCTGGTGGCGGGCACCCTGACCTACGACACCGTGCTGACCTTCCGCGACGAGCACTACCACTGGGGCCACATGGGCCTGGGCACCCTCGTCTTCCTGGCCAACATCGTGCTGATCTGGGCGTACACCCTCTCCTGCCACTCCTGCCGGCACATCGTCGGCGGCAAGCTCAAGCACTTCTCCAAGCATCCCGTGCGCTACAAGGCGTGGAAGTTCGTGGGGAAGCTGAACAACCGTCATATGCAGCTCGCCTGGGCGTCGTTGATCAGCGTGGCGGCTGCCGACTTCTACGTGTACCTGGTCGCCTCCGGCGCTTTCAACGATCCGAGGTTCTTCTGATGTCCGTGGTCGAGCGACAGGAGTGGGACGTCGTCGTGGTCGGTGCCGGTGGCGCCGGTCTGCGGGCCGCCATCGAGGCGCGCGAGCGCGGTGCCCGTACGGCGGTGATCTGCAAGTCGCTGTTCGGCAAGGCCCATACGGTGATGGCCGAGGGCGGCATCGCGGCGGCGATGGGCAACGTCAACTCCGGCGACAACTGGCAGGTCCACTTCCGCGACACCCTGCGCGGCGGCAAGTTCCTCAACCAGTGGCGCATGTCCGAGCTGCACGCGAAGGAAGCCCCGGACCGGGTCTGGGAGTTGGAGACCTGGGGCGCCCTCTTCGACCGCACCCAGGACGGCCGGATCTCCCAGCGCAACTTCGGCGGCCACGAGTACCCACGCCTCGCCCACGTCGGCGACCGTACGGGACTTGAGCTGATCCGCACGCTCCAGCAGAAGATCGTGTCGCTCCAGCAGGAGGACCACAAGGAGACCGGCGAGTACGAGTCGCGTCTGAAGGTCTATCAGGAATGCACCGTGACACGGGTGTTGAAGGACGGCAACCGGGTCTCCGGGGTCTTCGCCTACGAGCGCGAGACCGGCCGCTTCCTGGTCCTCGAAGCGCCCTCCGTGGTGATCGCGACCGGCGGGATCGGCAAGTCCTTCAAGGTGACGTCCAACTCCTGGGAGTACACGGGCGACGGCCACGCGCTGGCGCTGCTGGCGGGCGCGCCCCTGCTCAACATGGAGTTCGTGCAGTTCCACCCGACCGGCATGGTCTGGCCGCCGTCCGTGAAGGGCATCCTCGTCACCGAGTCGGTGCGCGGCGACGGCGGAGTACTGCGCAACTCCGAGAACAAGCGGTTCATGTTCGACTACATCCCCGACGTCTTCAAGGAGAAGTACGCCGAGTCGGAGGCCGAGGGCGACCGCTGGTACGAGGACCCCGACAACAACCGCCGTCCCCCCGAACTGCTCCCCCGCGACGAGGTCGCCCGCGCCATCAACTCCGAGGTGAAGGCGGGCCGCGGCTCACCGCACGGCGGAGTCTTCCTGGACGTGTCGACACGCATGCCGGCGGAGGTGATCCGACGCCGACTCCCGTCCATGTACCACCAGTTCAAGGAGCTGGCCGACGTCGACATCACGGCGGAGGCGATGGAGGTCGGGCCGACCTGTCACTACGTGATGGGCGGCATCGCGGTCGAGTCGGACACGGCGGCGGCGCGCGGCGTACCGGGGCTGTTCGCGGCCGGTGAGGTGGCCGGCGGTATGCACGGCTCCAACCGGCTCGGCGGCAACTCCCTCTCCGACCTGCTGGTGTTCGGCCGCAGGGCGGGCTGGCACGCGGCGGACCACGCGGCCGACCTGGCGGACAGCCGCCCGCTGGTCGACGACACCGAGGTGGACCTCGCGGCGGCGGAGGCACTGCGCCCCTTCTCGGCGGAGGGCCCCGAACCGGGCAAGGAGAACGGGCGTCCACCGGAGAACCCGTACACCCTCCACCAGGAACTCCAGCAGACCATGAACGACCTCGTCGGCATCATCCGCCGCGAGGGCGAGATGGAACAGGCGCTGGAGAAACTCGCCGATCTGCGGGTACGGGCCCGACGGGCCGGCGTCGAGGGCCACCGCCAGTTCAACCCGGGCTGGCACCTCGCGCTCGACCTCCGCAACATGCTGCTGGTCAGCGAGTGCGTGGCCCGGGCCGCCCTGGAGCGCACCGAGTCGCGCGGCGGACACACCCGCGAGGACCACCCCGGCATGAACCGCGACTGGCGCCGCATCAACCTGATCTGCCAACTCACCGATCCCACGGGCGGGTTGGGCGGCACGGATCCGGTGTCCGCCCAGATCGGCCTGACCCGCGAGACGACCGACCCCATCCGCGCCGACCTGCTCGCCCTCTTCGAGAAGGAAGAGCTGGTCAAGTACCTCGCCGAAGAGGAGCTGTACGAGTGAGCAGCTACGAGGCCCGCTTCAAGGTGTGGCGGGGGGACGTCGAGGGCGGCGGCCTGAAGGACTTCGAGGTCGAGGTCAACGACGGCGAGGTGATCCTCGACATCATCCACCGCATCCAGGCCACCCAGGCCTCCGACCTCGCCGTGCGCTGGAACTGCAAGGCGGGCAAGTGCGGTTCGTGCTCGGCGGAGATCAACGGGCGCCCCCGGCTGATGTGCATGACCCGCATGTCGACGTTCACCCGCGAGGAGACGATCACCGTCACCCCGCTGCGCGCCTTCCCGGTGGTCCGCGATCTCGTCACGGACGTGGGCTTCAACTACCAGAAGGCCAGGGAGGTTCCGGCGTTCGTACCGCCGAAAGGCGTCGCTCCCGGCGAGTACCGGATGATGCAGGAGGACGTCGACCGCTCGCAGGAGTTCCGCAAGTGCATCGAGTGCTTCCTGTGCCAGGACACCTGCCATGTGGTCCGCGACCACGAGGAGAACAAGACGGCGTTCGCCGGCCCCCGATTCCTCATGCGGGTCGCGGAGTTGGACATGCACCCGCTGGACGCGGCCTCGGAGTCCGGCCTGGACCGCAAGAAGACCGCCCAGGACGAACACGGCCTCGGCTACTGCAACATCACCAAGTGCTGCACCGAGGTCTGCCCCGAGGGCATCCACATCACGGACAACGCACTGATTCCCTTGAAGGAACGGGCAGTTGACCGCAAGTACGACCCGCTGGTGTGGCTGGGGTCGAAGATCAGGAGGCGTTCTTCAGACGGGTGAGGACCTGGCCCAGGTTGTGTTCGGCGATGCCCCGCATGAATTCCGGGTCGTGGAAGTCGCCTACGTCCAGGAGACGCAGCGGGCCCGCCACCAGGGAGAGATGCATGGCCAGGCGGTAGAGGCGCAGGCGGGCGGGGTCGAGGTTCCCGGTGCGCAGGGCGTCGTAGTGGTGGCCGAAGCGCAGGTCGAGGAAAACGTGCTCCCACTCGACGTCGAAGTACATCAACCCCTCGATGTCGATGAGGGCGAGGTCGCCGTCGGGGGTCACGCGGACGTGGTCGGGGCCGAGTTCACCGTGGATGAGAGCGGGGGGCTCGGCGCGCGGGCGGACCCGCGCGGCCAACGCCCCGAGCCTGTCGGCCAGTTGACTCTGCACGGCGGCGACTCGGGGCTCCCGCGCGATGAGTTCGTCGAGGGCGCAGAGGGCGCGTGCGACGACGATCCCCTCGCACGAACCGCCGTACGAGGAACCGCCGTTGTCGACGACCGCGATCTTCCCGAAGCGCGGACCCGTGCACGCGTGCAGGGTGTCGAGCAGGGCCGCCGTCCGCTCCAGCGCCTCTGCCTTCGGTACGGCGGGCAGGTCACCGTCCAGCAGATCCTCCAGGGTGCCACCAGGAAGGTCCTCGACGATCGCCACGTCCGCCGGGAGGTGGGTGTGGGTGCGGTCGGTGTGGAGGAGTCGGGGCGCGCGGACGCCGGCTGCGGCGAGGCGGTTCGCCGCCGCCGTGAAGAGGTCGAGTCCGGACGCGTGGGAGAACGGGTCGCGGGGGTCCCCGGGGCCGGCGTCCCAGAGGTCCTCGTCCGGGGACCAGACGTAGGCGACGGCGCTCGAACCGTCGTCGAGGGCCAGCCGGTAGACGCCCTTCTTCGAACCGCCCCGGATACGGGTCACGTCGTTCAGCGCGTGGCCGACGGCGCGGGCGAAGGGGGACAGGTCGGCGCGGGTGAGGGTCTTGCGGGTGGCGGTCACCGGGGCGCGGGAAGCCTCTTGGCGCGCGACTGGAGCAGAAAGCCCAGGAGGATCAGGACAAAGCCCAGTGCTCCGAAGAAGTCGATGAACGTCAGCCAGCGCAGGGACGCCTCGGTCCCCAGGCCCACGGCCGACATCAACCCGCCGTAGCCCCACAACTCCGGTCGTACGACACTGCCTCGCAGCTGCGGCGGGAGCCGGCCCGTTGTCAGCGCGATCACTCCGGGCACCGCCATCAGCACACAGGCCAACGCGCCAAGCGTCGTCCACAGCATCGCCCACCCCCTTCAGGCCACGTGGATCATCGCACCCCGGCCTGTGAACGGCACTGTATTTTCACGGCATTCGGGCACGCGCTCAGCGCACCCAACCCTCCCGGTACGCCGTCCAGTCCGCCTCCGTCGCCGCGAAGTCCACGTACAGGGCGACGCCGAAGTTCGCGCGGTCCGCGTCCGTGCGGGACAGGCCGAGCCGTACGCCCCGGACGGCGGCGGGGACGGTCTCGGCGGCGCCCCGGTGGCCGAAGCGGTTCTCGTGGAAGAAGGGCAGGCCCATCAGGAGGTCGGTGGAGTCCGGGGTGACCTCCAGGGCGAGCGAGGTCTGCTGCGCGACGTAGCCGCCGTAGAGGCTCTGCAGGGGCTGCATCGTGTCGTACGACATGACGGCGATCTGGTCGACGCGGCGGGCGACCTGGCCGAAGTACGCCTGCGACCACCACTTGGGATGGTTGGTGAGGGTCCCCCAGAAGGAGTGGAAGGCGGGGAGCGGGTCGATCTGGTGGGCGGCGACGGAGAGTTGGGCGTTCCGGGCCCTGGTGACCTCGTGGAGTCTGTCGAGGAGGCCGAGGTAGTCGCGGTCGCCGGAGTGCAGGGGTTCCAGGTCGAAGTGGGCGCCCTCGAAGCCGGCGGCGAGGATCTGGCGGGTGGAGGCGACGATCGCATCGCGGGTCGCCGCGCGCTGCAGCCGCAGACCGTCCGGGCTCTCGGTGGCGAGCTTGTCGCCCAGCCAGGCCTGGACACGGACCCCGGGAAGCGCACGGTGGACCGACTCGATCAGCCAGGTAGCTCTGGGGTAGTCCGACTCGGGGAGGGTGCCGTCGTGTTCCAGGGGCCCCGAATGGACGTACAGGTCACGGATACCGGTGCCTTTCAGCCGGCGGGCCAGCGCGGTGACATCCGAGTCGGTCTTCCGCCCGTCCACCCAGGCGTGGCCCAGCCAGATCGCGTCCTGGTTCCTGGTGTAGGTGCCGCCTACGGGGTCACCGGTGTAGTTCACACGCAGGGCGATCTCGGCGGCGAGGGTGGGGAGAAGCAGGAGGAGGACGAGCGCGAGGACGACACGACGGGTCCGGCGGACCCACTTCCTCGGTCGTACGGCGGACTTGACGGGGTCGGGGCCCTCGGCCGGGTCGGCAGCCTCTGGGGCGTCAGCGGCCTCTGTGATCTCGGCACGCTCTGCGACCTCGGCAACCCTCGCGACCTCCGTGACCTCCGTGACCTCCGTGACCTCCGTGACCTTGACAGCCTCGGCATCCTCCACGACCTCTGGGACTTCGGCAGCCTCTGCGACCTCGGCACTCTCAGCAACCTCGGCGACCCCCGCGACCTCGACAGCCTCGGCACCCTCCACGACCTCTGGGACTTCGGCAGCCTCTGTGACCTCGGCACGCTCAGTGCCCTTGGCAACCTCCGCGACCTCAACACCCTTGGCCGGCTCGGCATCCTCCACGGCCTCTGAGGTCTCCGCAGTCCCGACGGCCAAAGCGGTCTCCGCAGGCTCGACGGCTTCGACGGTCTCAGCGGCTCCGACACCCTCGGCGAGTCCGCCGCCCTCCGCGACCTCCGCGACCTCCGCGACCTCCGCGCCCTCCGCGACCTCGCCCTCCACGCTCTCCGCGACTGCGCCCTCGCCCTCATCCGTCACCCCGACCCGAGGTCCCGCCGACGTTTCCGGCTCCCCCTCGCCCCCAAGGTCCCCCTCCGCCCGCCGGTCCGTCTCCGCGTCCGTCCCTTGATCCGCCCTCTCGCCGGTATCCGTCCTCACCCCTGCGCTCGCGTCCGCGCCCGTCCCTTGATCCGCCCCCGCGCCGGTATCCGTCCTCACCCCTGCGCTCGCGTCCGCGCCCCCGTCCATGCCCTCCGCCTGCGTCATCCCCGCGTCTCCCCTCCCCGTGGCCGTACACCTCTCGCCTCACTCGCCCCCGGAGCTGCCCCTTGCCCCACCCTGGGCGCATCCCGGTCGCGCGACCGCATTCCTGCTCATACGCTCCGAAATGTGACGTCATCCTTGATACGCGGCCGGCCGCGACGCGCGGCCTCTCACATATCCGTGCGGGTGGCGCATGCCGTGCTGGGTGGGGCGGCCGGGGTCGTGTGGCTGGTGTTGCCGGTGATGACGATCAATGCGGAGGTTCCGGTTGCGGCCACCCGGGCCGGGCCCACCGCCGGCCGGGCCGGGCAGGGGGCCGCCGCCGACCAGGAGGCCGACGGAACGTCCGCTGCCGACCTCGTCCTGCCGCTCGCCGCAGTCGGCGGAGTGGGGATACTCGCGGGGTACGGATATGTACGGCGTACCCGTAGGGCCCGTACCCGTACGACTCCCGGGGTGGCGGCACCCGTAGTACCACCCGTGGTGTCGTCCCGGCCCCCCGTGACTCCACTGCCCCTACTGGAACGCCAGGCCGGTGCCGCGCTCGTCCAGGCCGACGACTGCGTACGCACCAGCCGGGCGGAACTCTCCTTCGCCGAGGCCCGGTCCGGGCCGGCAGCCGTCGAACCGTTCCACCGGATCCTGCGGGAGGCCGAGCGCGAACTCGCCGCCGCCTTCGCGATACACCTGCGCTACGGCCAAGGCGTCCCGGAGGGCGGTGAAGAGGAAGCGGCTCGCCGCCAGGCACTCGCCGGCATCGTCGGGCGGTGTGCCGAGGCCGGGCGGCGACTGGATGCCGCAGCCCCGGGGTTCGATCGACTCCGGGCGCTGGAGCGGGAGATGAGCGGGGCGCTGGAGGTCGCGGAGGGGCGGTTCCGTGAACTGACCGGCCGTAGCGGGGCCGTAGAAGCCACACTCGCCGGCCTGCACGCCCACTACCCGGCATCGGCCACCGACGCAGTCACCGGATACGTCGAACAGGCCAAGGACCGGCTGGTGTTCGCCACGACTCATCTCAACCAGGCCCGCCAGGCAGCCGACTTGGAGCGAACCGAGCAGGCGGTGCGCGAGCTGCGTGCCGCCGAGGGCGCCGTCGGTCAGGCCGACACCCTCCTGACCGGCGTCGACCAGCTCGCCGACTCCCTCGCCGAAGCTGCCGACTTGGTCCCGGCCGCGCTCACCGGCGCGGAGGCGGAGCGGGAGAGGGCAAGGGCGCAGGCAGCCGCCGGGGCAGTCGACGGTGCGTCCCGCTCCCTCCTGGACGACACCGACGCCGCCCTCGCCGCCGTACGGGAGGAACTGACCGGCGACCGTCCGTACGACCCCCTCGGCGCCCTGCGGAGCATCGTGCGGGCCGTGTCGGCGCTGGGCGCCGGGCAGGACGGTGTGCTCGGTGCCGCCGCGTGGCTCGTCGGCCGCGGTGACGTCCGTGCGGCGGACGGATTCGTGGCGACGCACCGGGGTGCGGTCGGCGCCGGCGCGCGGACCCTGCTGGCGACGGCGGAACGGCTGCTCGGCACCGATCCCGCCGCGGCCGACGAACCCGCGCTGGAGGCGCGGGAGTTGGCCGAGCAGGACGTCCGTATGCACGGCAATCCGTACTCCGGCGGCGCCGAGCACACGAGCGGAGCCGTCCTCGGCGGGGTGCTGCTCGGTGAGGATCCGGACGGCGGCCCGCCACTCGCCTTCGGCGGACCGGACACCCGGAAACGCGGGGAACCCCACCCGGGATAGGCCCGCCTCCAGCTCCGTCAGAACAGGCTGAGCAGCGCCTCCGCCGGGTCCACCATGCCGGTTTCGCCGTCCGGCAGCGGGAGTTCGAACCACACCGTCTTGCCGCGGGGGGTCCTGCGTGAGCCCCAGGCCGCCGACAGGAGGCCGACCAGTTGGAGGCCCCGGCCGCCCTCGTCGGTGTCGCGGGCGCGGCGGCGGCGCGGCTGGACCAGACCCGCGTCCCAGACCTCGCACACCAACGTGCGGTCCAGCAACAGCCGTAGCCTGATCTCGCCCTCGCCGTACCGGAGTGCGTTCGTCACCAGTTCGCTGACCAGCAACTCCGTGGTGTCGATGAGGGGTTCGAGGTCCCAGGACTGGAGTCGGGCGCGCGCGTACTCGCGGGCGCGGCCCACGCTGCGCGGCTCGCGCGGCAGCGTCCAGTCGCCGACGGAGTCCTCGGGCAGACCCTGGACGCGGGCCATCAGCAGCGCGATGTCGTCCTCGCCGTGGTGGGTGTCGAGGGTGCTGAGGACGTGGTCGCAGACGTCCTCCAGGTCGCGGTGGGTCTCGGCGTTGAGTGCCGCGGCCGTGGACGGAGGGCCGTCGTGCGACGGGCGGTTGGGGTCGGTCAGGGCGCCCACGAAGGCCTGGAGGCCCTCGTCGAGGGGGTGGTCGCGGGATTCGACCAGTCCATCCGTGTAGAGCGCCAACAGTGCGCCTTCGGGCAGTTCGACCTCCACCTCCTCGAAGGGCTCGCCGCCGACGCCGAGCGGCATGCCGGGCGGGACGTCGAGCATCAGCGCCGCCTCGCCGGGTTCCACCAGGACCGGCGGGAGATGCCCCGCGTTGGCGAAGGTGCACCGCCTGGTCACCGAGTCGTAGACGGCGTAGATGCAGGTCGCGAGGTACACCTCGGAGAGGTCGGCCTCGCGGGGGCGGCGGGCGGCCCGGGTGGCCTGCTGGACGCCGCCGGGGGTGCCGAGGCCGCGCGCGATCTCGTCCAGGGCGGACAACACCTCCGCCGGTTCCAGATCCAGCAGCGCCAACGTCCGTACCGCCGTGCGCAGTTCACCCATCGCGACGGCCGCGCGCAGTCCGCGGCCCATGACGTCGCCGACGACCAACGCCGTGCGGTGGCCGGGGAGTTCGATGACGTCGAACCAGTCGCCGCCGACCTCCGTCGCCGCGTTCCCGGGCAGATAGCGGCAGGCGATGTCGAGGCCGGATGCCTCCGGGTCGCCGGGCGGGAGGAGCGAGCGTTGCAGTATCAACGCCCGTTCGTGTTCGCGCCGGTAGAGGCGGGCGTTGTCGATGCAGACGGCGGCCCGTGCCGCCATCTCCACCGCGAGGTCCCGGTCCCGGTCGCCGAACGGCTCGCTGCCCTTCGTCCGGGCGAACTGCACGAGTCCTACGACGGTGTCGTGGGCGACCATCGGCACGGCCAGCGTGGACTGGACGGGGCCGCCCTCCTCGGCGGGGACGTACTGCGGGCGGGCGGTGCGCAGGGCGTCCGCGCAGGGCGAGTTGAAGGGGTAGTGGTGGACCGCGTTGACGGCGACGGGTGCGCCGCCGCCGACGAAGGGGGCGTCGGAGACCGCGCTGGCGAAGGCCACCCGGCGCACTTCCGCGCTGCCGTCGGCCCGCCCGGGCGGGGTCTCGTCGCCGGCCAGCAGGCCCTGGTAGAGGTCGACGGTCGCCAGGTCGCAGAAGCCGGGGACGACGATGTCGAGGAGTTCGCGGGCGGTGGTCTCCAGGTCGAGGGAGTTCCCGATGCGGGCGCCGACCTCGTTCAGAAGGGCGAGATTGCGCCGTGCGGAGGCGGCCTCGCGGGCGGCGGCGCGGCGGGCGGTGACGTCGGTGCCGAGCCAGGCGATGCCGATGGGGCGCCCGCTGCCGCTGTGCACGCGGTAGAGGTTGATGGACCAGTGCCGGCGCTCCTCGGATCCGGGTACGAATCCACTGACCTGCATGTCCGTTATCGAGTTGCCGGTCTCCAGGACCCGGCGCAGGGTCGCGGTGACCCGCTCGGCCTCGGGGCTCTGCAGATAGTCCTGGACGCCGTTGCCCCGGTGGTCGTCGGGGGTGCCGCCGAAGGTGTTGGCGATCTGCTGGTTGGCGCGCCGGACCCGCAGGTCGGGGTCGATCAGCAGGAAACCGAACGGAGATTGACCGAATATCGACTGCGAGGCGGCGAGATCGGTCTCTATCCGGCGCAGGATACGGACGTCGACGACGATGCAGACGGCGGCCCGCTCGCCCTCCTCGGTCCGGGTCGGCATCACATAGACCTCGGCGAGACCCTCCTTGCCCGGATCGCCGTCCGCGGTCTCCGGCACCCGGAAAGGCACCACACCGGTCCACTCCCGGCCGTCCAGGATCTCGGCCATCTTCCGCTGGCCGCGCTCCCGCAGCTCGGGGTCGACGAACGCCTCGATGGGGTCCATGCCGACCGCGTGCTCCGTGGGGATGCCGAAGAGCTGCTCGGCCCGCAGGCTCCACTGGTCGACCAGCCCGTCGGGGCCGATGGAGAAGGAGGCGACCTTGATGTAGTCGTAGATCGAGCCGGGTGGGCTGCTCTGCCACATGGCGTCGCCGACGGACATGGCGTCGACGGAGGGCACGTCGGCGAAGCCCACGGCATCAGCCCTCGCGCCGCCCGACGGGTCCTCGGACTCCGTGGCCTTCGCTGGTATCTCGCTCACGCGAACCGTCCCCTCCAGCTCACCGCGTCCGGCACCGGTCACCGGGGGCGGCTGCCCGCAGTATCCAGCACTACGGCGCCCCACAACACGGTGTTCACGATCACAGGACAATCCCGATGCATTTCGGACCGTCCCGCGACAACACTCCCAGTCTTCTAACCAGCGGACACGCAGTCGAACCACGCCGATCGACAACCGTCACAGGCCTTGACCAATCGATGGACACCACTGTCCGGTTCGTACAGGAGCGTGCGCCCGCGCGCCGGCCCGGGTTCATCCCGGCACCGCGAGTTCGAACCACACCGTCTTGCCCGCCTCCCCGGGCCGGGTGCCCCAGCGGACGCAGGCGTCGGCGACCAGCTGGAGGCCACGTCCGCTCTCGTCCTCGGGGCGGGCGACGCGCTCGCGCGGCGGGTCGGGAAGCGGGTCGGAGACCTCGACGAGCAGGACGCCGCCCGGGCGCGCGGGGCGGACCAGGCGGACGCCGATGGGGCCCGTGGCGTGCCGCAGCGCGTTGGTCACCAGCTCGCTGACCAGCAGCGTCGCGATGTCGTCGAGGGCGCCGAGGTCCCAGTCGCGCAGTTGACCGCGGACGGCCGAGCGCGCGGTGCGGACGGCTCCGGGGTCGGCGGGAAAGGTCCACTCGGCGCGGTCGCCTTCGGTGTCGATCAAGCCGATCACATCCCGGGCCGGCCCAGCACACCCATGTCCGATTTCATGGGGTTAATGGGCACATACCCGATATCAAGGGCCCGGTATCGCCCCGGAGGGCGCAGTGTGGCACGAACGGCGTACAACGAGCCCGGCGCACTCCGCCGTCCCGCCCCCCATGTGCATCCGGCGCGCCCGTCCGCCACGAACTACGGCGGGTTCGGCACGCCCGGCTCGTCCCGGCCTACGACGGGTTCAGCGCGCCCCGGCATCGAGGAGCGCGAGCGTCTCCCGTACGGCGGGCACGTCCGGGTCGAGCCAGTCGACGGTCCAGATGTCCGCGGGGGCGAGCCAGCGCAGCTCGTCGTGGTCCTGCAGGGGGCGCGGGCGGGGCGAACCGGGGAGCAGCCGGGCCGTCCAGACCTGGAGGACGTACGGCGGCTTCAGCGGCCACTCCCCCGGGACGCGGGCGACGGTCTCGGCGTCGACGCCGAGTTCCTCGTGGAGTTCGCGCACCAGCGCGGCGTCGGGGCGCTCACCGGGCTCCACTTTGCCGCCGGGGAGCTCCCAGCGCCCGGCCAGTTCGGGGGGTGCGCTGCGGCGTGCGGCGAGCAGCCGGCCGCCGTGGCCGCCGTCGCCGTCGTCGAACAGGGCGGCTCCGACCACCACGATCCGTGTCGTCATGCGCCGGAGCCTACGGGGTGCGGTCAGTTGCGGGTGGCGTCCCCGTTCTGCCCGATCCGCTCGACCCAGTAGAGCTGCTTGTGCTTGCGGTCGTCGAGGCTGTCCGCGATCTTCTGGGCCTCGGCGCGGGTCGCGTACCTGCCCACGCGGTAGCGATTGCCGTTGTCGTCCTGCCTTATCACGAGCCAGGGAAGAGTGATCGTGCCGTCGTTCATCGCGCCCCTCCGCTTCCCGCTCGCGGTTCGTGCCGTGCCCCACCGCATAAGGAAACCGCAATCCGCATATGCCGGAGCCTACGCCTAACCTTCACGCAGCGAACACGGCTTTTCACGAAGAGGTACGCAACCAGCCATGACGGAGGGGGCGCACGACTACGAACGCGCCGTTGGCACACCTCGATGCATCCGGCCGGAGGCACGCTACAGGTCCCGCGAGCGACCTGCGAGAAAGACCGGAATCCAACGGCCGTCAAGGCAGGGCGGATTGACCGGTTCCGGCGACAAGTGCCGGGAAAGTAGCGCTACTTCACCTGGAATGCACCCAACGTGCCACTCGGCGCGCTACTTCACGGGAAGGTGGTAGGCGATCCGGTACCGGTCGGCCGGGACGACCACGTCGGCCGTCTCCACCGCACGCCCCGAGGCGTAGTACGTGCGCTGGATGACCAGGACCACATGCCCGGGGACACCGCCCAGCGCGAGCAGTTCCTCGGAGAGGCCGGGCCGGGCGCCGACCTCCTCGGTGACGTTGTCCACGACGACGTCGATGGCCCGCATCCGCTCGACGACCCCCATGCCGCCGAGCGGGCCCTCCTCGGGCAGCATCACGGGCGTACGGCCGGTCACCGCGAGGGGTTCCCAGGACGTGGAGAGCATCATCGTCTCGCCGGCGTCCCGGAACACGTACTTCGTGCGCATCACGCGCTCGCCGGCCTGGAGGCCGAGCCGCTCGGCGATCGCGCCGCCTGCCTCGGTCTGCTCGCTGCTGGACTCCCAGGTGCCGCGCGCCTCGCCGTCGGCCTGCTCCTGCCGGAACGGTGTCGCGCCGGCGGGCGGCCGGAACCCGGAGCGGGCGATACGGCGCGGCACGGGACGCTCGCGCACATAGGTCCCCGAGCCGGAGCGGCCCTCGACCAGCCCCTCGGCCATCAGCACCTTGCGCGCCTCCAGGGCGACCGTGTCCGAGACGCCGTACTCCTCGCGGATTCTGGCCTGCGAGGGCAGCCGGGTGTGCGGGGGCAGCCTGCCGTCGACGATCTTCTTGCGGAGATCACCCGCGACGCGCAGATACGCCGGCTGCTCACCGAATGTCACTGGCCGCTCCCATCAGGTTGTACAGACAGCAACAGCCTGGCAACCGTGGGTTGTGCCATGCAAGCAAAGGCCAGAGAATCACTCGATGTGATGACTTGTGCCCGGCGTGGGCTTTACCCAGGCAGTTTCTCCCCGCTATAGAGGCCGTCACACCTCCAGACCGGTATCGCCTCCCCCGCTGTCCCCGCCGCTGTCGCCCTCGTCGTACGCGGGCGGGGTCGTGGCGAGCCCCAGAGCCTTGCGGGCGGTGACCGACTGATGGGGGTCGATGAGCTCGGCGCCCTTGTCGTAGTACCCGTAGAACTCGTCGGCGTCGGAGGCCCCGGCCGCCTTCGCCCACTGCTTCTGCGCCGCCCGCAGGTCCTTGACCAGGGCCGCGACCGGCTTCGCGGAGGCATCCGGCCACTCGTGGGCGGCCAGCAGATCGGCCTGCTGGGTCAGCGCGGCCGAGACCCGGCCCGCCCACGCCCTGTGCCCCGGCAGGTCGTCCTCGACGTACCGCGCGTCGGGCGCCGAGTCCAGCGCCGCGTTGAGGACGTGGGCCGCCTTCAGATACGCGACCTGGTCCGCGTCCAGGGTCGTGGCGTCGTTGCGCAGCGAACCGCCGGGCAGACTCGCCTCCTCGTCGGTGTTGCCGAACACGCAGGTGATCTCGCGGTCGCCCAGACTCCAGCTCTCCGAGGTCGGGGTGACGTAGTAGATGTCCACGTCGTCGGGTACGGCCCAGCCGTCCATCGCGTAGGAGTCCTGGAGCGCGTAGCACCGGTCGTCCGCGGTGGCCGTGACCTTCTTGTCCCCCGGGTACGAGTCGCCGCTCATGCGCACCACGGCGAACACCTCGCCGTCGTGCTCGCCCGCGCAGGACACCACGTCGAAGTCGTACGCCATGCCCTCCAGCGAACCGCTGGGCGCGTCGAAGCACTGCCCCTTCCCGGGGGAGGCGCTCGCGCTGTTCCCCCCGCTGACCTCGACGTCGTCGAAGAAGCCGGTCGCCGCGCCGGCCAGCCCGAGCGCCCACAGCACCAGCCCGAACGACGAGAGCACGATGCCGGCCACCGCCATGCCCCGGCCGCGCTCGCCCCGCTTCTTCGTCTGGTTCAGCCCGATCAGCCCGAGG
The DNA here is from genome assembly GCF_024519455.1 of Streptomyces sp. STR69. Classification (GTDB taxonomy): domain Bacteria; phylum Actinomycetota; class Actinomycetes; order Streptomycetales; family Streptomycetaceae; genus Streptomyces. The sequence goes on from NZ_JALJRY010000001.1 coordinate 294,446, forward strand.
ACCAGTCCGACGCCCGGGATGCAGCAGAGGATGCCGAGCACCAGAGCGGCGACGGACATGCCGTTGAGGGGCGCGGGGTGGTTGTACGGGCTGTAGCCCTGGGTCCAGGTCTGGTAGGGCTGGGGGCCGTAGAGGCCGGGAGGCGGGGGACCTTGGGGGTACGGGGTGTACGGGGTCTGCGGCGGCGCATACGGGCTCTGCGGGTGTGCCCCGTAAGGGGGTTGGGGCTGTGGCGTCCCGTGGGCGCCCTCGGGCGGCGGGGCGTACGGGTTGTACGGGGTGGCGGGCGCCTGCGGGAGAGGAGCCGGGCCCGGGGGCCGGTCCTGGGGGCCTTCGGGGTCCTGGCCGGTCGGCCCTTGGGGTTCCGGCGGCGGGGGTATGGACACGGGTACCGTGCTCCTGGTTCGGGCGGGGGATCTTCGGCGGGAGGGCTGCACCCGCGGAGCCGGAGATCTTCAGGTGCGGAACTGACGTACGACTCGCGCATGTTAAGCACGGGGTGAACGGGGGCGGAATGCGGGTTCCGAAGACGACGGTCCGCGCGGTGAACGCGCTCACCGCGCGGTGGGCCGGGGCCGCCTGCGGCGGCACGGTGTTCTCGGCGGCCGGGGTGTGGCCGCTGCTGGCCCTCCTCGCGGACGGTGCCGAGGGCGCGGCGCGGGCGGAACTCGCGGACGCGGTGGGCCTGCCCGCCGACCAAGCTGCCG
>NZ_JALJRY010000001.1:295252-790075 GCF_024519455.1 Streptomyces sp. STR69
GCGGCGCGGGCGGAACTCGCGGACGCGGTGGGCCTGCCCGCCGACCAAGCTGCCGCCGCCGCACGGGAGTTGCTGGCCGGGCTGGCCGCGATGCGGGGCGTCGACGCGGCGCTCGGGCTGTGGACGAAGCGGACCGTGGAGCTGCGCGAGGCATGGGCGGCGGGGCTGCCCGCCGAGGCGCACGGGGTGCTCACCGGGGACCTCGGGGCCGACCGCGCGGCCCTGGACGCATGGGCGGCGAAGCGGACCGGCGGGCTGATCGAGCAACTGCCGCTGCCGCTGACGGACGCCACCGAACTGGTGCTGGCGAGCGCGCTGGTCCTGCGCACCGAGTGGCTGCGGCCGTTCGAAGAGGTGCCGATGGAAAGCGAGTACTGGCGCGACCGGGACCGGCTCGGTCTGTGGCGCAGGACCGCTCTCCTGGACCGGATCGGAGTGGCCGACACACCGGACGGTCATGTCACCGAGCTGAAGGTGCTGGGCGACACGGCGATCGACGTCCACCTCCTCCTCGGGGAGGACCGGATGACACCCGCGCAGGTGCTGGGCGCGGGCCTGGGAATCCTGGACCGCCGTCATCCCGTAGTACCCGGAGACCGGCTCCCCTACGGCGACCCGGGACCGGGCCTGCGCGTGGAGCGGACCCGCTGCACCAGCCCGCAGCCGCCGACGCTCGACGTGACAACAGCGGCGTACGACATCAGTACGCGGCACGATCTGCTGCGCCTGCACCGCCTGTTCGGGCTCACCACGGCGCGGGACGCCACGCACGGTCACTTCTCCGGCATCAGCCCCTTCCCGCTGGCCATCGATTCGGCCGAGCAGTCCACGACGGCGAGGTTCGGCGCGCTCGGCTTCCGCGCGGCGGCGGTGACGGCCCTCGGCGCCGTCGCCGCCGGACTGCCCGACCTCCGCTACGTGACCACCACCGTCACCGCCCGCTTCGACCGCCCCTTCGCCTTCCTCGCCCTGCACCGCCACTCGCGGCTGGTGCTGGCGGCGGGCTGGGTCACGGAACCGGAGCCGTTCCCCGATGACCGGGACTGATCGTCCGGAGCGCGGGGCTGATCATCCGCAGTCCGGGCGCCGACGATAGCCTTCCTGTGCGCGATCTTGCGCTACGGCACTGACGGGGGCGGAATTGGGAGCGGTCCAGGGGACGGCGGTTCAGGGCACGGCGGTCGGGGGGACCGTCGACACGGTGAACCGGCTGACGGCGCGCTGGGCGGACACGGCGACCGGCGGCACGGTGTTCTCGGCGGCCGGGGTGTGGCCGCTGCTCGCGTTCCTCGCCGACGGGGCGTCGGGGGCGGCGCGGGCGGAACTCGCGGACGCGGTGGGCCTGCCCGCCGACCAAGCTGCCGCCGCCGCACGGGAGTTGCTGGCCGCGATGGGGGCGATGCCCGGTCTGCGCTCCGCGCTCGGCCTGTGGACCAGGCGCGAGTTGGCCCTGCGCGAGGAGTGGCGGGCCGGGCTGCCGGCGGACACGCACGGGGTGCTCACCGATGATCTCCCGGCCGGTCAGCGGGCGTTGGACACGTGGGCGGCCGAGCGGACGGGCGGGCTGATCGAGCGGATGCCGGTCGCCCTGGACGCGGACGTGGTGATGGTCCTGGCGAGCGCGCTCACGCTGCGCACCGAATGGCCGCGCCCCTTCGACGAGTTGATGCTCAGCCCGGACGCCGGCCCCTGGCAGGGGCGGCGGCTGGCGGGCCTGCACCGCACCGGCGTCCGCCTCGACCGGGCCGGCGTGGCGAGCGGCCCGCACGGCTATGTCACCGAGCTGAAGGTCCCCGGCGACAACGGCATCGACGTCCATCTCCTGCTCGGCGAACAGCGGATGACCCCCGGCCAGGTGCTGGGCACGGGCCTGGCCACTCTGGCCCGCCGGATCCCGGTCGTGCCCAGCGGCCAACTCCCGTACGGAGACGTGGGACCGGGCCTGCGCATCGGGCAACAGCCGTGCGCCACACCGCGACCGCCGGAGCTGTCCGTGACGACGGTGGCGTACGACATGGGCGCGCGGCACGATCTCCTCGACCAGCCCGGCCTGTTCGGGCTCACCACGGCCATGGACACCGGCGACGGCCACTTCCCCGGCATCAGCACCGCCCCGCTGGCCGTCGGCAAGGCCGAACAGTCGGCGGTGGCGCAGTTCGGCGCGCTCGGCTTCCGCGCGGGAGCGGTGACCGCGGTCGCGCCCGCCCCCGGCGGTGCCCGGCCCGACCTCCGCTGCACGACCACGGTAGTCACGGCCCGCTTCGACCGCCCCTTCGGCTTCCTGGCCGTACACCGCGAGTCGCGGCTCGTCCTGACGGCGGGCTGGGTGACCGAGCCGACGCCGTACCGGTAGTAGTAGGGGGTGTCGGGGTAGGTCTCGGGGTCGGGTGCGCTCCGTACGTGGTAATCCCCCGCGCGCTTCCCGCCCGCGTCCCGCAGGGCGGCCCATCGTCGAACGGTGACCAAGCCACCCCGTCTGCTGCTCCCGCTGCTCGCCGCCGCACTGCTCCTCCCCCTGCCCCCGGCGTCGGCCGCACCCCTCCCCCGCGACGACTGCGGGACGCGCGGCTGGGCGCCCTCGGCCACCCGGCTCGACCCGGCCGACACCTACCACCCGTACGTCGGCAACGGCTACCTCGGCACCCGGGTCCCGCCCGCCGGCGCGGGCTACGCGGCCTCCGGCGAGAAGACCGGCTGGCCGCTCTACACCCCGCGCTACGACGGCGCGTTCGTCTCCGGGCTCTATGCCCGGGGCCCCGCGAACACCGCGGGCCGCGAGGCCCTCGCCGCGCTCCCGACCTGGACGGGCCTCGATGTGACGGCGGGCTCGGAGGCGTACGGCAGCGGCAGCCGGATCACGCGCTACCGCCAGACCCTCAACCTCCGCTGCGGCTACGTCCGTACGTCCCTCACCTGGAAGACGAAGGACGGCCGCCGCACCGACCTGGTCTACGACGTCCTCACCTCGCGCGACAGCGAGCACACCGGCGCCGTGCACCTGCGCGTGGTCCCGCACTGGGACGGCGAACTCACCCTCACCGACCGCCTCGACGGCCGTGGCGCCCGCCGTGTCACCCGGACGACCGGCGGCCCGGCCGGCGCACACACCATCGGCGTCGCGTTCCGCACGGACGGGACCGGGGTCGACGGCGCGCTGGCCTCCGTGCTGGACGCGCCCGGACGACGTCAACGCACCGCCCGGGACGGGAAGTTGAGCGCCAGCCAGACGGCGGTCCTGCCCGTCCGCTCCGGTCGTACCTACACCGCGACCAAGTACGTCGGCGTCGACACCTCCCTCACCTCGCGCGATCCCCGGGCCGCCGCCCAGGAGGCCGCCGGGCGGGCCGCGCGGCGCGGGTGGGACGCGCTGCTGGCCTCGCACAGTGCCGCGTGGCGGGCGCTGTGGTCGGCGGACATCGAGGTGCCCGGCCATCCGGACCTGCAACTCTGGGCGCGTTCCGCCCAGTACGGGCTGCTGTCCGCGCTGCGCCCCGGCGCCCGGAACAGCATCGCGCCCGCCGGTCTGACCAGCGACAACTACGCGGGCATGGTCTTCTGGGACGCCGAGACCTGGATGTTCCCTTCGTTGCTGGCGGCCCACCCCGACCTCGCCCGCCCGGTCCTCGACTACCGCTTCCGCACCCGCACGGCCGCCGCCGAGAACGCGGCGAAGACCGCGGTGAAGGGCCTGTTCTTCCCGTGGACCAGCGCGAGCCACGGACTGCTGTGGAACGAGTGCCAGAGCTGGCAGCCGCCGCACTGCCTCACCCAGAACCACCTCCAGGGCGACATCGCCCTCGCCGCCCGGCAGTACTACCTCGCCACCGGCGACCGCACCTGGCTCCGCACCGAGGGCTGGCCGCTCCTCAACGGCCTTGCCCAGTACTGGACTTCACGGGTCACGAAGAACACCGACGGCTCCTACTCCATCAAGGAGGTCGCGGGCCCCGACGAATACAGCAACGGCGTGAACGACGCCGTCTACACCAACGCCGTCGCCGCCACCGCCCTCCGCGCCGCCACCGAGGCGGCCCGCACCCTGGGCCGAACCGCCCCCGCCGACTGGCTCACCATCGCGAACCACCTGCGCATCCCCTACGACCCGAAGCGCAAGATCTTCCTCCAGTACGACGGCTACGACGGCTCGCAGATCAAGCAGGCGGACACCGTGCTGCTGATCTACCCGCTGGAGTGGCCGATGCCGGCCGGTGCCGGGGCCGCCACCCTCGACCACTACGCCCGGCGCACCGACCCGGACGGCCCCGCCATGACCGACGCCGTGCACGCGATCGACGCGGCGGCCGTCGGCGAGCCCGGCTGTGCCGCGTACACCTACCTTCGGCGGGCCTACCAGCCGTTCGCGCGCGGCCCGTTCGCCCTCTTCTCGGAGTCGCGCGGCGACAAGGCGGGCGCGTCCGACCCCCTCGCCGGCTCCCCCGCGCAGGACTTCCTCACCGGCAAGGGCGGCTTCCTCCAGGTCTTCACCCACGGTCTGACCGGCCTGCGGCTGCGCCCCGACGCCCTCCACCTGGACCCGAGCCTGCCGCCCCAACTGTCCGCCGGGGTACGCCTGTCGGGCCTGCGCTGGCGCGGTCGTACGTACGACATCGCCATCGGCGCGAAGACGACGACCGTGCGGCTGCGCTCCGGGGCGTCCTTCGTGCTGGACACCCCCGCGGGCCGCCGCACCCTCTCCGGCACGGTCACCCTGAAGACCCGGCGCCCGGACCTCACCCCCACCACCGACCTGGCCCGCTGCCGCCCCGTGACGGCGACCTCCTCGGAGTCCGGCCGCTACCCGGAGGCCGCCGTGGACGGCAGCCCCGCGACCGCCTGGTCCCCGGGCGCCGACCGCGCCTCGCTCACCGTCGACCTGGGCCGCCCGGTGCGGGTCGGGACGGTCCGGCCCACGTGGACGAAGCGCCCGGGGTCGTACTCGGTCGAGGTCTCGGCGGACGGCCGTACGTGGCACGCTCCGAACGGGACGCCCGCCCGGTACGTCCGTGTCACCGTGCGAGGGGGCACGGGTGCCGCGCTCGCCGAGCTCGACGTGCGCTCGTGACGGCGAACTGACCTGACGGGGAGAGTCAGTTGGCGTCCGAGGTGGCTCTCCGTCAGGCGTCGAAGCCGGTCGCCCGGGTCCGCTTCTCCCAAGCCGCGATGTCGGCTCGGACCTGGTCGAGGTGGCCGAGCACGGCGTCGACGGCGTCGTCTCCCAGGGGCAGGTGCAGGGGGGTGTCCTCGGCGTCGAGGGCCGCGAGGATGAGGGCCGCGGCCTTCGCGGGGTCGCCGGCCTGGCCGCCGTCACCGCCGGAGACGAAGCCTCGGGTCTCGGTCACCTTGGCGTACACACCGCTGTCGGCGCTGACCCCGGCCCGGCCGGTGTCGAAGAGGGCGGTCCGGAAGGCGCCCGGTTCGACGATCAGCACCTTGATGCCGAACTCGGCGACCTCGTCGGCGAGCGCCTCGGACAGTCCCTCCAGCGCGAACTTCGTTCCGCTGTACGCCGAGAAGCCCGCGAAGGACATCTGCCCGCCCATGCTGCTCATCTGCACGATCGCCCCCGAGCGCCGCTCCCGCATGTACGGCAGGACCGCGCGCGTGAGCGCGGCCGGCCCGAAGACATGCAGGTCGAACAGGTCCCGCAGCTCCTGCTCGGTGGTCTCCTCGAAGGCCCCGACGTGGGTGCGGCCCGCGTTGTTGACGAGGACGTCGATCCGCCCGTGCCGCGCCACCACGTCCCGTACGGCCGCCTCCGCCGCCCCCGTGTCGGTGACGTCCAGCCGCAGCGCCTCCAACTGGTCGGGGTGGGCGGCCACCAGGTCGTCCAGCGCCTCGGTCCGCCGGGCAGCGCCGACCACCACGTCACCGGCGGCGAGCGCGGCCTCGACGATCGCCCGCCCGAACCCGCTGCTCGCGCCGGTCACCAGCCACACCTTGTTCATGACGTCTCCCCTTGAGATCCCTGTTTCGCTCTGCGGACCAGCCTGCTCCCGCCCCCGGCGACACGTCCAAGACCTAAGCTCATAACCGATGGCTATGACGATGGACGTCCATGTACGGGACCTGCGCTACTTCGTGGCGGTCGCCGAGGAACTGCACTTCACGCGCGCGGCCGAGAAGTTGTATGTGTCGCAGCCCGCGCTGAGCAAGCAGATCCGGGCGCTGGAGCGGCAGTTGGATGCCGAACTGTTCCGCCGCGACCGGCAGGGCGTGACGCTCACCCCCGCCGGTGCGGCCCTACTGCCGTATGCAGAGCGGGTGTTGGCCCTCTGGGCGGAGGGCGCGTCCGCGCTGGCGGAGGTCAGTGCGGCCGAACGCAGCACCCTGGTGGTCGGTATGAGCACCAGCCCCGGCCGGGGCGGCCTGCTGCCCGCGATCCGCTCCCGTTTCACGGCCGCGCGTCCGGAGGCCAACGTGCGGCTGCGCCAGGTCGGTTGGGACGATCCGACGGCGGGCCTCGCGGACGGCGTGACGGACGTGGCGTTCGTCTGGCTGCCGCTGCCCGACGCGGAGCGCTACGACTGGACCGTGGTCGCCGAGGAGCCCCGCCTGATCGCGCTCCCGGACTCCCATCCGCTGGCCGCTCGCGCCGGGATCGACTTCGCGGACCTCGTCGACGAGCCGTTCCTCGCCCTGCCGCCCGACGCGGGCCCGCTGCGCGACCACTGGCTCGCCCTCGACGAGCGCGGTGGCCGTCCCCCGCGCATCGGGGCGGAGATCGCGAGCACGGAGGAGACGTACGAGGCGCTGGTCGCCGGTCTCGGTATCTGCCTGGTCGCCACGGGCAACGCACATCTGATCACCCTCGGCGGTGTGACCACCCGCCCGGTGCACGGCCTGTCGCCGAGCCGGTACGCCCTCGCGTGGCGGCGCGAGAACGGCGGACAGCCCCTGGTGAGGGCGTACGCGGAGGCTTGCCGGGGGGTCGGGAGCGGAGGGTGAGGCGCATGGCTACTATGAGTCGGCTTTGGGGAGTCCGGATCTTGGGGGGTAGTCATGAGCGCAGGTCGTGTCGGACGTACAAGACGCATACCGTTCGCTTTCGTCGGCGTGGCCATGCTCGCGCCGCTGGTCGTTCCCGCCGCCTCCGCGCAGGCGGCGTCGGGCTCGCTGACCGTCACCACGCTGGGGCGGCACGGCACGAAGGTGGCGACGACGGTGACCGTTGTCGCCGTGCCGTCCGATGAGACGTACAGCGTCAAGTCCGGCAAGAAGCTCAGCCTGCCCGCGGGCAAGTACCTCGTGATGGCCGACATCTCCGAGAGCACCACGGACGGTCTGGGCACCGACACGATCGGCGCGCAGGTCGTGACGGTGTCGGGGGCCAAGTCCGTGACACTGGACGCCCGTAAGGGCAAGGCCGTGAAGGTGTCGCTGGACACCCCGGCCGATGTGACCGAGCCCGCCATGATCGGCGCGCAGGTGTGCGCCGCCGACGCCACCATGCCCTCCGCCGTCGCCGTGGGCGGCGGGAACTACGCCGGGTCCGTCTACGCCATCCCCAACTCGTCCAAGCTGCTCCAGTTCGGGTTCATGGCCCAGTGGTCCGGCAACGACAGCTACATCGCGGTGAAGAACACGACCGGTGTCCCGGCCGCGCCCGGCGGGTCGTTCAAGCGGTCCCAGCTGGCGACGATGCGTTTCTCGGTGCGCAGCGGGACGCAGATGGCGAACGAGCACGACGTCGCGCTCCAGGCCGCGCCCAAGATCGACAACTGCACGACCGACATGTACGCCGCCGTCAACGACAGCACCGCTCCGTACAGCGCCACCGCCCATGTGACGCCCGGGAGTTGGCAGCCGCGCGACGACATCTACGCGAGCAACGGGGACGACATCGGGGGCGGTTTCCCGGCGGTACGGACGCTGAAGGCGGGGCAGAGCTTCACCCAGTCGTTCGGGCGGGCCGTGTGGAGCCCCCTGCACTACCTGCCCACCGTCTGGCAGAAGTCCGTGAACTTCATCCCGGAGGCGCTGATCGGCGACCCCGACGTGGGCCCGAGCGGAGCCGATCCGACGAAGGAGACGGTGGTCCTGTACAAGGGGAGCACCACCGTCAAGAAGCAGACCCTGACCAACTGGGCCTCCTCCGACGACGGTTTCACGGCCCGCATCCATTCGGCCGGTTCGTACCGGCTGACCGTGGACGCCCACCGCTACCGCCCGGGCATCACCTTCCCGTCCGGCATGCTGTCGTCGCGCGTCACGCTCGACTGGCGGTTCAAGGCCGACCCGGCCAAGTCGGTGGTCGCCCCCGTCTTCATGACCCGCTTCCTGCCGACCGGTCTCGACAGCCGCAACCGGGCGCAGGCGAACAGCGTCACGTCGGTCACCGTCAGCGCGGGCCGCGGATCCCAGGGCCCCGACGTCAAGTTCACCAAGTCGACGGTCAAGTCCCTGAAGGTCTGGGCCTCTTCGGACGGCGGCGCGACCTGGAAGGCCGTCTCCGTCACCCGCTCCGGCACCTCCTGGAAGGCCGCCGTGCACAACCCGGCGTCCGGCGCGGTCGCCCTGCGCTCGCAGGTGACCGACTCCGCCGGCGGCACTTCGACGGAGACGGTCTACCGCGCCTACGCGATCGGCTGATCCACCTCGGCCATCCGGCCACAGGGACGGCCGCCACCGCCCGGGGTCTCAACAGGCGTGGGTTCGGCGGGAGTCGGGGCCACCACGGAGGGTTCGGGTGACGGTACGGACGGGGTCGTGGGCTCCGGGGTCTCCTTCACGGGATCGCTCGGAGCCGGGTATGTGGGCGTCGGTTTCGTGGGAGTCGGCTCCGGATCCGTGGGAGCCGATGGCGCCGGAGTCGGCTCCGGCTCCGAAGTCACCGGTGGCGTGGGCTCGGGCGTGGGCGTGGGAGCCGGCGTCCCAACCGGGGCCGTAGGAGCAGGTGTTGGGCTGCTGTCTCCCACCGGTATCGCTACCGTCCCGGGTCCGCCGGCGCCAAGTACGGCCGGAGGTACGGCGGTTGCCGACCCGTCCGGTGCCGGTGCGGTCGAACCGCCGCCCGGCGTCTTCGTGGGCTCCGCCGACCTCGGCTGTGATGCCACCGGTGCCTGGGAGGCCGGGACTTCGGCCACCGGGCCCTTCGCCACCGGGACCTCGGCGGAGTGGCTGCCGCCGAGGACGACGATCACCGCGACGGCGCCCGCGACGGCCGCGCCGACCGCCGCCCCCACCTGTGTCTTGGAGGCGCCGACCGCCGCGTGCCGTACGCCGTGCAGGAGTCCGCCGCCGTGACCGCCCGCCGCGGTGACCGCGCCCGCGGATCCCGCACCGAAGGCCAGCAGGAACTTGCCAGCGCCGCCGAGCACGAACACCAGCAGGGCCGGTGCCACGAGCGCGGGCAGCCGGTCGTTGGCGCGCATCAGGGCGGCGAGCCGGGCCCGGCAGTCGTCGCACCCGTCCACATGTCCGAGGAGCCGTTCGGACTGCCGCTCGGTGGCGCCGCCGCGCACATACGCGGGCATCCGGGCCCAGTGCACCTGGCACGCGGGATCGTCCGGAGCGCCGGTCTGCGCACGCAGGAACGCCTGCCGCATGCCCTCCCGCGCGCGGTGCAGCAGTACGGCCGTGGCCCCCTGCTTGGTGCCGAGCTGGGGTCCTATCGCCGCCAGCGGCAGCCCCTCCGCCTCGGCCAGCCACAGCGCCTTCACCCAGCGCTCCGGCAACTGCTCAAGAACCCTCACCAGCAGGTCAGTCGAGGACACCTGCTCGGCCGGATCGTCCCCGTGGAGGTGCGCGGGATCGGCAACGGTCCGCTCGTCGGCCTGCGGATCACGCGGTGTCTCGCGTACGGCGGCCCCGGCGGCGCTCGCGAGATGCTTCACCGTGGTCATGAGGTACGCCGGTACGTTGTCGATCTCATGCCCGGCGGACAGCCTGCGCCACACCCTGAAGTGCGCCTCGGCGACGAGGTCTTCGGCGACCCAGGTGTTGCGGGTGAGCGAGCGGGCGTAGGCGACGAGGCGCGGCTGCTGCTCCTCGTAGATCCGGGCGTATGCGGCGGTGGGGCCGTCGGTCATGGCAGCAACGCTCCAGTTGCCAGTGGGGCGGGGGAATGGGTTTGTACCCTAGATGGCAAAACTTTCAATTAAAGTTGCAGCCGCCCCCCAAGGTGATACAGGTCACATGAATTGCCCTGTGTGACGGCGTAATCAAAGACCCCTCCGCGTGATCAAGGAGGGTGCGTCGGCACAACGGCCGCCGCTCCCGCCCGAATCGGAGACCGCCCATGAGCCCCATCACCCTGGAACAGCCCACCGGCGCCCGCCTGATCGCCGACGACGACCAGGAGTTGGCCGTAACGGTCACGCTTCGCTACTCCTCCGGCGACCCCTTCGCCGTCCAACTCCTGTTCCCCGCCTGGATATCGCTCGACGGCAAGAAGGTGACCTGGACCTTCGCGCGGGCGCTCCTCGAGGAGGGTCTCGACACCCCCGCCGGGATGGGCAACGTACACATCAGGCCGTACGGCCCCGCCCACACGGCCGTCGAGTTCCACTCGCCGGAGGGCATCGCGATGATCCGCTTCGACTCGGTCGCGCTGCACCACTTCCTGCGCCGCACCTACCGGGTGACCGAGCCGGGCCGGGAGGCCCTGGAACCGACCCTCGACCGAGGACTCGCCTCACTGCTCGACGGCGCGTGACACCGGGGGCGGGCGGCGGACCGGGGGCCAACTGCCCTCTGTGGCAGGCGAATTGGGCTTGTTATCTTCCCCTCATGAGTGAATCGCCGCAGCGGCTGCCCCAGGTGTCCCGGACGTCCACCCGTGCCGTGGTCGTCGGAGGCAGTCTCGCCGGGATGCTCGCCGCAGCCGCCGTCCGGGACCACGTGGACACCGTCGAGATCATCGAGGCGCACGAGCTGCCCGAGGGACCCGAGGCACGCCCGGGCGTGCCCCAAGCGGCGCATTTCCACGTCCTGTTGTCGGGCGGAGCGGACGCGATCGACGAACTGCTGCCCGGCTCGATCGCGGAACTGCTGGCCGTGGGCGCCAACCGCGTACCCATGACGACCAACATGGTGCTGTTCTCCCCCGAGGGCTGGTACCGCCGCTGGAAGCGGGACAGCCACTACCTGATCGCCGCGAGCCGCGACCTCACCGACTCCGTCGTACGCCGGCATGTGCTGAAGGACCCGCGCATCCGTGTACGTCCGCACACCAAGGTCACCGCCCTGCTGGGGAGTTCGCGCCGGGTCACCGGGGTACGGCTGAGCGCGGCCGACGGCACCGAGAGCGAGCTGACCGCGGACCTGGTCGTCGACGCCTCAGGAAAGGCGGCGCGCACTCCGCGCTGGCTGGCCGAACTGGGCGTCCCCGCCCCGGCCGAGGCCCGCATCGACTCCGGCATGGCCTACGCCAGCCGTATCTACCGCGCCCCCGTCTCCACCCGGAACTGGCCCCTGATCAGCGTCCAGGCCGACCCGCGGAGCGGCGAGCCCGGCCGCGCGGGCGGCATCGTCCCGATCGAGGACGGCCGCTGGCACGTCAGCCTGATGGGCACCCCGGGCGGCCAACCCTCGCGCGACGCGGCCGAGTTCGAGAACTACGCCCGCACCCTCCGGCACCCGCTCGTCGCCGACCTCCTGGCCCACGCGGAGCCGCTGACCGACGTCGTCATGACCCACAGCACGGTCAACCGCCGCTACTACTACGAACGCCTCAAGTCCTGGCCCGAGGGCCTGGTCGCCCTCGGCGACTCGGTGGCCGCGTTCAACCCGGTGTACGGCCACGGCATGTCGGTGGCGGCCCTGGGCGCCGTGGCCCTGCGCACCCAACTGTCCTCCCTGGGCCTCGGCAGGGGCCTGTCCCGCACGGCCCAGCGGGCCATCGCCGGTCCCGTCGAACTCGCCTGGAGCCTCGCCGTGGGCCAGGACATCCACTACGCGACCACCCAGGGCAAGAACGCGGACCCTGCCGACCGACTGCTGCAGCGCTACGTCAGCCGTCTCTCCCACACCGCGACGGGCTCGTACCGCGTGGCGACGGCGATGACAGAGGTCCTGACCCTCCGGTCCCCGGGCACGGCGCTGCTCGGCCCCGGCGTTCTGACGGCCGCGCTGCTCGGACCGCTGCGGCCCCAGCTCGACGGACCGACGTTCACGACCGAGGAACGACGGCTCCTGGCGGACGCCGGTATCGCACTGCCCGGGCTCACCGCATAGCCGTGGCACCGGATTGTCAGTGGCGGCTGCTTCCATGACGTCATGAGCACCGTGCACGACACCGCCGCCCTCCTCCCCGACCCCGCCGAACTCCGCGTCCATCTGCGCGCGTTGGCCGTCCTCGACAGCGCGATCGGCGACGACGAGGAGTTCTGCCGGTACACCTTCCACACGGACCGGGGTCCCGAGGAGGAGGCGGCCCGGATGGACAACGGCTCGGGGGACGAGTTCTCCGTCCAGTTCACCCCGGCCGGGGTGCTCGTACTCGGCTTCGACCACGAATCGGAGATGAGCCCGTACGGGACGGACGACGAGGAGGTCTGGCCCGGCGTCATCGACGACGTGCCCGCCGCGCTGCGCCCGCTCCTGGACGATCCCGCCTTCCACGACGCGACCATGGGCGTCTCCCCGGTCACCGTCTGCCTGTGGCGCGAGACCGGCGACACCGCCTGGCGCGCCGGCCCGGCCATCGAATTCCCCGCCGGCAACGAATCCCCGGACGGCTCCGACTCCCTCTTCCACCTCCTCACGGACCGCTCCCCCGAGACGGTCCGGGCCCACTTCGAGGACTACTACGAGCGTCCGGTCCCCCTCGACGCCGTCCGCCACGTCCTCGCCGGACACCCGGTCACCCCCGAGATCACCACGGCCCTCGCTTCGCCCACCCCCTAGGGGGGCGAGGTCAACTGCCGTCGCTCCCGCCCCCGTTGGCGCCGTTGGTCAGGGAGCGACGGCGCGGCCGGTCTGCGGCGAGATCATCCCGGCGCACAGGCCGCGGGCGGTCAGTCCCTGTGCGATGCGCGGGATCGCCGCGACCGTGTTGGCCGGCCAGTCGTGCATCAGGATGACCTGGCCGGCGGTGAGCCGGCCGGCCGCCGTGACGATCGCGTCGGTGCTCGCGCCGTTCCAGTCCTGCGAGTCGACGTCCCAAATGATCTCCGTCAGACCGTACTTGGCCTCTGCGGCCTTCACCGTCGCGTTGGTCTCGCCGTACGGCGGGCGGAAGAGCCTGGGCGTGCCGCCGCCCGCGGTCGCGATGGCCTGCTGGGTCCGGGAGATCTCCGAGTCGATCGTCGCCCGGGTCTGCTGGGTGAGGTGCGGGTGGGTGTAGCTGTGGTTGCCGACCCACATGCCGGCGGCGACCTCGGCCCTGACCTGTGCGGGGTAAGTGGCCGCGTACTGGCCCTCGTTGAACATCGTGGCCCGAAGTCCGTTCTGCTTCAGCGCGTTGAGGAGGGCGGGGGTGTTGCCGGACGGGCCGTCGTCGAAGGTGAGCCCGACGTAGCCGCCGCAAGTGGCGGCCCGCGCGGGGGTGTTGAAGCCGACGGCGAGGGTGCCCGCGGCGACCAGGGCGGCGACGGCAAGCCCGGTGGCCGGCGTGGCCACCCGGGAACGTAACGAGACGTGCGGTGCGGACTTCATGCGAAGTGTCCTCCCGAACCGGTTCAGCCCACCGTGATGTTGGAGTTCCCGCTGCTCTGGTAGCCCTCGGTGGCGAGGATCATGTAGTAGCTGAAGCTGCCCAGCGGCATTCCGGCGCGGGCCCACGCGTCGAAGTGGTTGCCGGTGGTGATGGTGCCGCCGGTGCGCTTCGTCTGCCGGACGCTCCAGTACTGGTCGAAGGTCTTCGTGCCCTCCACCGAGGGGGCGTTGTACCGCGTGGTCTTGTAGATGTCGTAGGTGCCGCCGTCACTGGTGACGGTGCCCTTGTACGTTCCCGTGGGCCGGTAGGTGCCCCAGTTGTCGACGATGTAGTACTCGACGAGCGGGTTCGATGTCCATCCGTAGAGCGACAGGTAGCCGTTGCCGGACGGGTTGAAGGTGCCCGAGTACGTCACGCTCCGGCGGGCACCGGTGCTCCAGCCCTTGCCGGCCACGAAGTTGCCGGTGTTGCTCCACGTGGTGCCGTAGTTGCCCCCGGAGTTGAGGGTCATGGAGACCGAGCCCTGGGAGTCGGTCCAGAACGAGTAGTAGTAGCCGTTGTTGGTGCCGGTCTGGTTCGTGGTGATCACGGTGGCGGCACTGGCGGTGCCGGGCAGGGTCATCGCCGCGAGGAGGGCGAGCAGCAGGGTGCAGGCACCGCTGATCGACAGCCTTAAGCGGTTTGTCGTGCGTGCGGGTGTGTTCTCCATGCCGCGTCAGTGTTGGTACGTCCCTGTCAACTGTCAATGGTTTCGGTGAGGGGTACGAAATATTCGCTGGCATATTGGCAGGTGGGATCACCGGGAATCAGCAGCTCACGCAGCAAACCGAGTCAATCCTCGAATGTTTCGAGCGAATGTTTCGAAGAGAGCGCGCCGAAGACCCCCGCCGACCAGCGCCCCTCACCGATCCGCCCTCCTCACCACCCCGTTCTCCTCACCGCCCCGCGAGATGCCCGGCCACGCGGTGCAGTGCGGGGTGGGTCGTCGCGGAGATCGCGCGGGCCAGGATGTCGCCCAGCGGACGGTGATCGACGGCCTGCTCCTCTTCACGCTGGAGGAACTGCGCCATAAGGTCGTCGACATCGCCGGCGACGACTTCGGCATGCACGACCCGTCCTGGCTGTCCCGCTACGGCAACGCCACGCGCCTGGCCACCGAGTACCGGCGCGGACGCGTCGTACTCGCCGGCGACGCCGCCCACCAGCACTACCCCACGGGCGGCGTCGGCATGAACGTCGGTTTCCAGGACGCCTTCAACCTCGGCTGGAAGCTCGCGGCGACCATCGACGGCTGGGCCTCGGACGGACTGCTGGACAGCTACCACACCGACCGCCACCCGGTCGGCGAGCAGTTGATGGAACACAGCCGCGCGCAGACCTACCTGTTCCACGCCTTCACGCCCGAGGGCCTCGCCCTGCGCGACCTGCTGAGCCGAATGGTCCCGGAATCAAGGGAGTTCAGCGACGTACTGGCCGGCCGCCTCACCGCGCTCGACGTCGCCTACCCGAGCACCGACCCCGCGGCCCACCCGGTGACCGGCACCCGCGCCCCCGACCTCGCCCTCCCCGGCACGGACAGCACCCTGTTCGGCGCGCTGCGGGCGGACTCGTACGTCCTGCTCGACCTCACGGCCGACGGCGCGCTCGCCGACCGCGCCCAGCGGCGGATCACCGTGCGCGGCGGGGCGCCCGACCGGACCCGGGACGCCTGGGAGGACGTACGCGCCGCGCTGATCCGCCCCGGCGGACATGTCGCGTGGGCCTGGACGGAACAGGACGACATCAAGCTGGCGGCACAGGTGGACACGGTCATCGCCACGACCCTGGGCCGCTGGTCGAACGGGAAGGGGACCGGAATCATGGATCTCGGACTGCGGGACAGGGTGTACATCGTCACCGGCGGCACGCGCGGCCTCGGCTACGCCGTCGCCCGTGAACTGGTCGCCGACGGCGCCAAAGTGGTCGTCACCGGCCGCGACGCGAAGCGCGCGGTCGAGGCCGCGGCCGAGCTGGGCCCGAACGCGGCCGGGGTCGGCGTGGACAACGCCGACCCGCGGGCTCCGCAGCAACTGATCGCCAGCGCGCGGGAGTTGTTCGGCGCGTTCGACGGCATCCTCGTCAGCGTCGGCGGTCCGCCCGCGGGCAATGTCGCGGACAACACCGACGAACAGTGGCAGGAGGCCTTCGAGTCGGTGTTCCTGGGCGCGGTCCGCCTCGCGAGGGCAGCCGCCGCAGAACTCGGGGAGGGCGGCGCGATCGGCCTCGTCCTGTCCATCACGGCACATGAACCGACCCCCGGCATGGCCATCTCCAACGGCCTGCGACCCGGACTCGCCGGTTTCGCGAAATCCCTCGCGGACGAACTGGGCCCCCGCGGAATCCGCGTCTTCGGCCTGCCCCCCGGCCGCATCGGCACGGACCGCATGCGCGACCTCGACGGCCTCGCCCCCGACCCCGCCGCGAAACGCGCGGCCAACGAGTCCGCGATCCCGCTCCGCCGCTACGGAGCCCCGGAGGAGTTCGGCCGCGCGGGCGCGTTCATGCTGTCACCGGCGGCGTCGTACGTCACCGGGGTGATGCTGTCGGTGGACGGCGGGGTGCGGCGGGGCTTCTGACGCCGTACGGCCATGGGGAGCGCGGGGGAACTGCACGATCCCCGGCGCCTCCCGGCCGTCCGCCGACCGGACGACGGACCGTCGGACGCCTTCGGTAGGGTTGCCCGACGGCAGACCGGCCGACGCGCGATGTTGTCACGGACCGATGCGGTGGGGCATGGAGAAAATCCACATATGGATCCTCCCGGCGATGATCGTCACCGGATGGATCCTGTCGTGGTGGCGGACATGGCGGATCCGGTGGACCCTGCTGTCCGCCTCGACCGTCGGCTCCGCCCTCTGCATCGCCTTCGGCGTCCGCACCTACGGCAGACAGGTCAGCTGGGAAGACCTCCGCTGCTCGCATGCCGTCGAGTGCATCGACCAGCACCCGGTCTACTGGATCATGACCGGCCTGATCAGCTTCGTCTGCTGCGGGGTGCTGCTGATCGTGACGACGGTGGCCGCGGCGGTCACCTGGTTCGAGAACCGGGCCTCCACAGAACCGGATACGGCCGCCTGAACACCTTCCGGCCGTCGAACGGCGGTCGGTCTCCCCATCAACCAAGGGGCCGACGCCGAGCAGAGCCGACCCCTTTGACCCGCACGTTTCCCAGGCCCGCCAACGCGGTGTCGCTTCATCCGCTCACACGTTGAACCGGAACTCCACCACATCCCCGTCCTGCATCACATACTCCTTGCCCTCCATCCGCGCCTTCCCCTTGGCGCGGGCCTCCGCGACCGAGCCCATCTCCACCAGGTCGGCGAAGGAGATGACCTCCGCCTTGATGAAGCCCTTCTGGAAGTCGGTGTGGATGACTCCGGCGGCCTCGGGGGCGGTGGCGCCCTTCTTGATGGTCCAGGCTCGGGATTCCTTGGGGCCGGCGGTGAGGTACGTCTGCAGGCCGAGGGTGTCGAAGCCGACGCGGGCCAGGGTCGTCATACCGGGCTCCTCTACGCCGACCGACTCCAGGAGCTCCATCGCCTCCTCCTCGTCGAGCTCGGCGAGGTCCGCCTCCAGCTTGGCGTTGAGGAAGATCGCCTCGGCGGGAGCGACCAGGGCACGCTGCTCGGTCTTGAAGTCCTCGTCGACCAGTTCGTCCTCGTCGACGTTGAAGACGTAGAGGAAGGGCTTGGTCGTCAGCAGGTGCAGGTCGTGGAGGAGTTCCTCCTTGCCCGAGCCCTGGACGATGCCCTGTGAGAAGAGGGTGTCACCCTTCTCAAGGATCTCCTGCGCCGCCGCGACCGCCGCGACCTTCGGGCCGATGTCCTTCTTGATGCGGGACTCGCGCTGGAGGCGCGGCAGGACCTTCTCGATGGTCTGCAGGTCGGCGAGGATCAGTTCGGTGTTGATCGTCTCGATGTCGTCCTTGGGCGAGACCTTGCCGTCGACGTGCACGACGTTCTCGTCCTTGAAGGCGCGGATGACCTGGCAGATCGCGTCGGACTCACGGATGTTGGCGAGGAACTTGTTGCCCAGGCCCTCGCCCTCGGAGGCGCCCTTCACGATGCCCGCGATGTCGACGAAGTCGACGGTCGCCGGGAGGATCTTCTGCGAGGAGAAGATCTCGGCCAGCTTCGTCAGGCGCGGGTCGGGGACGCCGACCACGCCGACGTTCGGCTCGATCGTGGCGAACGGGTAGTTGGCCGCCAGCACGTCGTTCTTGGTCAGGGCGTTGAAAAGGGTCGACTTGCCGACATTCGGCAGGCCGACGATTCCGATCGTGAGCGACACGTTGCGACTTCCCGTACGTGAGAGGCGTGAGAGCACTGGAGGGGACTGCGGGCTGACGGGGACTGAGCCCGGGGCCGATCAACCAGTCTACGGCGTGAGCCGCCCCGCCCCGGCTCCGCGTCGAACACGTGGCCAAGCTCTGCCCATCGGCGTGTCTCAGGGCCTATTCGGCACATAAACCGACCTAAGTTGGTCCAGTGGAGCAACACAGGACACGACCCCCACAGCCCGGCGCGAGACGCGGGGCCCCACCGCTGCCCCCGCAGGCGGGCCGGGGCCCGAACGGCGGCCCCGCCCGTACGACCCGGCCCGGACCCCAGGCACGCGGCACCGCGCAACGCCGTCCGGCGGCCGTACGACGCCCCGGCCCGGCGGCGCCCCAGTCCGTACGGCCGTTGCCGAACCCCCGGCTCACCGGGCTCGGCGGCGGCCTGTTCTGCGCGGCCGTGATGGTCGTGCTCGGCTTCCTCGATCAGCTGCTGTTCGGGGCGTCGCTGACCGTGTACGGCGTGCTGTTCCTGCCGGTGTGCGTGCTGACCGCGGTCTGGATCCGGCGCGGGGACCTGCTGACTGCGCCGGTCGTCGTGCCGATCGCCTTCGTCGCGGGCCTGTTCCCGGTGGCCGAGGGCAGCGGCGGCCTGGGCAACCGCCTGATGGGCCTGTTCACCGGCCTCGCCACCCAGGCCGGCTGGCTCTACGGCGGAACGCTCGCCGCAGGCCTCGTCGCGACGGTCCGCAGAATCCAACTGGTGAGGCGGCGCCGACGGGGGTGACGTCCCGGAGGGGCGGGCCGGAGGTCGGTCCTCCGGGACGTCCTCTCCGGCCCTGCCCTCCCCGGCCGTCCCTCCCTTTAGTCGTCCCCCGCTAGTCGTCCCCCGCCGCATGCATCGCCGCCCCCACGATCCCCGCGTTGTTCTGCAGCTGCGCCGGGACGATCTCTGCCTTGATGCCCTCGATGAAGTGCAGGAACTTGTCTGCCTTGCGGCTGACTCCGCCGCCGATGATGAACAGGTCGGGCGAGAAGAGCATCTCGACATGGGCGAGGTACTTCTGGACCCGGTGGGCCCAGTGCTCCCAGGTCAGCTCCTCGTCCTCCTTGGCCTTGCTGGACGCCTTCTTCTCGGCGTCGTGGCCGTTCAGCTCAAGGTGGCCCAGCTCCGTGTTCGGCACGAGGATGCCGTTGACGAAGAGGGCGCTGCCGATGCCCGTGCCGAAGGTCAGCAGGATCACCGTGCCCTTGTGGCCCTGGCCGGCACCGAAGTGCATCTCGGCGACGCCCGCCGCGTCCGCGTCGTTGACAACGGTCACCGGCAGGCCGCCGAGTCTCTCGGCGAACAGCGCGCCCGCGTCCTTGTCGATCCAGCTCTTGTCGACGTTCGCCGCCGTACGGATCGTGGCGCCTCCGGTGACCACGCCCGGGAACGTGAGCCCGACCGGTCCCGTCCAGCCGAAGTGGTCGACGACTTCCTTCACGCCGTCGGCCACCCCGTCCGGTGTCGCCGGGTGCGGGGTCAGCACCTTGCACCGCTCTTGGGTCAATTCGCCCTTGTCCAGGTCCACAGGGGCGCCCTTGATCCCGGATCCACCGATGTCCACGCCGAAGATCTGCATGGATCCACGCTACGACGAACGACTGACAGTCACTGCCCGGAGGGGGTCGTACGGTCGGCGCCCGTGCGCTCGGCGACCAGTGCCGCCGCCTCTTCGCGCAGGTCCCGGCGGAGTTCCTTGGGCAGCGAGAACGTGATGGACTCCTCGGCCGCCTTGACCAGCTCGACGTCCGCGTAGCCGCGCACGGACAGCCACTCCAACACCTGTTCGACCAGGATCTCCGGTACCGAGGCGCCCGAGGTCACGCCGACCGTGGTCACGCCCTCCAGCCAGGCCTCCTCGATCTCGTCGGCGAAGTCCACGAGGTACGCGGCGTCGGCGCCGGAAAGCTTGGCGACCTCGACGAGCCGAATCGAGTTGGAGGAGTTCCTCGAGCCGACCACGATCACCAGGTCGGCCTCCTCGCCCATCTGCTTCACGGCGAGCTGACGGTTCTGCGTGGCGTAGCAGATGTCGTCGCTGGGCGGGGAGATGAGCTGCGGGAACTTCTCCTTCAGGGCGTCGACCGTCTCCATGGTCTCGTCCACGGAGAGGGTCGTCTGGGAGAGCCAGACCACCCTGGACGGGTCGCGCACCTCGACCTTGGCGACATCGGACGGGCCGTCGACCAGGGTGATGTGGTCGGGGGCCTCCCCGGAGGTGCCGATGACCTCCTCGTGGCCCTCGTGCCCGATGAGGAGGATGTCGAAGTCGTCGTTGGCGAACCGGACGGCTTCCTTGTGGACCTTGGTCACCAGGGGGCAGGTCGCGTCGATGGTGGCGAGATTGCCCCGCTTGGCCTCGTCGTGGACGACGGGCGCGACGCCGTGCGCGGAGAACATCACGATGTTCCCCTCGGGGACCTCCTCGGTCCGCTCGACGAAGATGGCGCCCTTCTTCTCCAGGGTCTGGACGACGTACTTGTTGTGCACGATCTCGTGCCGGACGTAGATCGGAGCCCCGTACTGCTCAAGGGCTTTCTCGACGGCGATCACGGCGCGGTCCACACCCGCGCAGTAGCCCCGGGGGGCGGCGAGCAGGACACGGCGGCCAGACGAAGCAGTCATGCGTCCCATCGTAAGGCCGCGCTCGACGGGTCAAAGATCGCGCCGGTGGAGAGACTGGCGGTGGAGTGGGAGGGGCGGGGCCGGACACGACGTACGGGAGACGCGAGATGGCGGACACGGGCACGGGCACGGGCACGGATACGGATACGACGACCACCGCCGACGAGGGGCCTCAACTGCGGCGCAGCCTCGGTTTCCGCGATCTCGTCGTCTACGGGCTGCTGTTCATCGCCCCCATGGCGCCGGTCGGCGTGTTCGGCACCCTGGACGCCAAGTCGCACGGCGCGGTCGCGCTGGTCTACATCGTGGCGACGGTCGCGATGGCGTTCACCGCTTTCAGCTACGCGCAGATGGTGCGGGTCGTCCCCCAGGCGGGCTCGGTGTTCGCCTACGCGCGCGTGGGGCTCGGCAGGGAGGCCGGGTTCGTCGCCGGCTGGATGGCGATGCTGGACTACGTCCTGATCCCCGCCGTCGCCTACCTCTTCTCCGGGATCGCCATGAACGCGCTGGTCCCGGACGTCTCCCGGTGGGTGTGGACCGCGCTGGCGGTCGTCCTCACGACGTGCCTCAACCTCTGGGGAGTGCGGGCCGCCGCGCGCGTGGGCTTCCTGGTGCTCGCGATGGAGATCGTCGTCCTGGTCGTCTTCACCGTGTCGGCGATCGTCGTCCTCGCGCGCGACGGCGCCGAACGGGGCTGGCTGTCACCACTCTCCGGGGACGGCACCCAGGGCGCGTTCGCGCTGTCGGCGGTGATCGGCGCGGTCTCCGTCGCCGTGCTCTCCTACCTGGGCTTCGACGCGGTCGCCACCTTCGCGGAGGAGGTCACCGGCGGCTCCGAGAAGGTCGCCAGGGCGCTGCTGTTCTGCCTCGCGCTGGCCGGTGTCCTGTTCATCACCCAGACGTACCTGGTGGCTCTCCTGGAGCCGACGACTTCCGCACAGCTCGCCGCCGACGCCGGAAAGCAGGGATCGGCGTTCTACGACGCGGTCGACGTGTCGGTGGGCAACTGGCTGCACAACCTGGTGGCCGTCAGCAAGGCGATCGGCGCGGCCTTCGCGGCGCTCGTCGGGCAGGCCGCGGCGGGGCGCCTGGTGTTCGCGATGGCCCGCGACCGACGGCTGCCCCGCGCCCTGTCGAAGACCGACGACGGGGTACCGCGGGTCGCACTGCTGTCGGCGGCCCTCATCACGCTGATCGCGGCGGTCTGGGCGGCACGGCGCGACGACGGGCTCGACCAGCTGGTGTCGGTCGTCGACATCGGCGCGCTGACCGCCTTCACGCTGCTGCACGCGAGCGTGGTGGGCTGGTTCGCGGTACGCCGCCGGGGAGGGCCGGTGGTGTGGTGGCGGCACGTCCTGGTTCCGGTGCTGGGGGCGGCGATCACCGTCGCGGTGATCTTGGAGGCGTCCGGCACCGCACAGGTGGTCGGCGCGGTCTGGTTGGCGATCGGGCTGGTGGTGCTCGCAGTGCAGGGCAACCGGAACAAGGCCGACACGGAGACCGGTTGAGGGTCGCACGCTCCTCACCTCGACCGCGTTGTCAGCGGCGGCCGTTACTCTCGGGCGCATGGCTCTCAACACGGCTCCGGACGCCCCGCTCCCCGTCGGTGAGGTCTCCCGGCTGATCGGCGGGTGGATCGACCGGCTCGGCGCGGTGTGGGTCGAGGGCCAGATCACCCAGCTGTCGCGGCGGCCCGGTGCCGGTGTCGTGTTCCTGACGCTGCGCGACCCGTCGTACGACATCTCGGTGAGCGTGACGTGCTTCCGGCAGGTGTTCGACGAGATCGCGGATGTCGTCAGCGAGGGCGCTCGGGTGGTCGTCCTCGCGAAGCCCGAGTGGTACGCGCCGCGTGGGCAGTTGTCGTTGCGGGCCACGGAGATAAGGCCGGTCGGGGTCGGTGAACTCCTCGCGCGCCTTGAGCAGTTGAAGAAGTCGCTGGCCGCGGAGGGGCTGTTCGCGGCCGACCGGAAGAAGCCGCTGCCGTTCCTGCCCCAGCTCATCGGGCTGGTCTGCGGGCGGGCCTCGGCGGCCGAGCGGGATGTGCTGGAGAACGCGCGGCACCGCTGGCCCGCCGTCCGCTTCGAGGTGCGCAACGTGCCGGTGCAGGGTGTGCACGCCGTGCCGCAGGTCGTGCAGGCCGTGAAGGAGTTGGACGCGCTCGACGGCGTGGACGTGATCATCGTGGCGCGCGGCGGAGGCAGTGTGGAGGACCTGCTGCCGTTCTCCGACGAGCAGTTGGTGCGGGCCGTGTCGGCCTGTCGTACGCCCGTGGTGTCCGCGATCGGGCACGAGCCCGACAACCCGCTCCTGGACTACGTGGCCGACCTGCGCGCCTCCACCCCGACCGACGCGGCGAAGAAGGTCGTACCGGATGTCGGCGAGGAGTACGAGCGCGTACGGCAGTTGCGCGACCGGGCGCGGCGGTGTGTGGTGGCGTTCGTCGACCGGGAGGAACGCGGGCTGGCGCAGGCGCTGGCACGGCCGTCGATAGAGGATCCGCACCGGATGATCGACGAGCGGGCGGATCATGTCGCCGCGCTCCTCGGCCGCGGCCGGCGCACCCTCGGTCACCTCCTGGACCGCGCCGACTCTGAGCTGACCCACACGCACGCGCGCGTGGTGGCCCTCTCCCCCGCGGCGACCCTGAAGCGGGGGTACGCGGTACTGCAGAAGGCCGACGGACACGCCGTCCGGGACCCGGAAGAGGTGGCGGCGGACGAGGTGCTGCGGGCGCGGGTCGCCGAGGGTGAGTTCACGGTTCGAGTCGACACGGCACATGCATAGGGTGGGCGGATGACCAGCAAGGTTGACGAAGGTGCCGGGACGGCAGAGGCGCTCGGGTACGAGCAGGCGCGCGACGAGCTGATCGAGGTCGTACGGCGGCTGGAGGCGGGCGGTACGACGCTGGAGGAGTCGCTCGCGCTCTGGGAGCGGGGCGAGGAGCTGGCCAAGGTGTGCCGCCGCTGGCTGGACGGGGCCCGGGCGCGACTGGACGCGGCGCTGGCGGAGGAAGAGGCCGCGGAGGGCGACGCCGAGTAGCGGCGGCGAGCACGGGCAGCGAGCAGCGACAGCGGCGATCTGCTGTGAGGCGGATCACCATGCTCCGGTTTTGGTTGAATGTTGAACCTCCCGTCGCGTACGGTCGGCCTCGTCAGCCTATCCGGACCGCGGTCCGGTATCCGCTTCCGGCCCCCCGAGGAAGTTCTCGCCATGTCTCTCGTTCTTGACCCCGCCGCCCAGGACCTGCTGTTCCGCGAGGCCCGCACCGCGAACACCTTCACCGACGAGCCCGTGACCGACGAGCAGGTCCAGGCGATCTACGACCTGGTCAAGTACGGCCCGACCTCGATGAACCAGTCGCCGCTGCGCATCACCCTGGTCCGCTCCCCCGAGGCCCGCGAGCGCCTCGTGCAGCACCTCTCCGAGGGCAACCAGAAGAAGACCGCCGCCGCCCCGCTGGTCGCGATCCTCTCCGCGGACAACGAGTTCCACGAGGAACTGCCCAACCTGTTCCCGCACTTCCCGCAGGCCAAGGACGCCGTCTTCGGCGAGCGTTCGGTCCGTGAGGGCAACGCCGCGCTGAACGCCGCCCTCCAGGCCGCGTACTTCATCATCGGCATCCGCGCCGCCGGCCTCGCCGCGGGCCCGATGACCGGTCTCGACTTCGCCGGCGTCCAGAAGGAGTTCCTGGACGACGACCACACCCCGTTCGTCGTCATCAACATCGGCAAGCCGGGCGAGGACGCCTGGTTCCCGCGCTCCCCGCGCCTGGCGTACGACGAGGTCGTCACCACCGTCTGAGACGTGTGACACGCACAGGGCCCCGGCGCGGACAGGACACTGTCCAGGCCGGGGCCTTCTGCATTCGGCGTTGCCGTGACGCTCTGTGCGGCATTAGGGTCCGTGACGTGACTGCCGGGTCGGCCATGGGCCATTCACGAGTGGGGCACCCGGCCTCGGCGTGAGCACGAGGCGGGCAAGAGCCCCGCCGTTTCTCCTTGTCTTCCCTCCAAGCGCCCGCACGTGGCGCTCTCATCGGACCCAGGACTCGGAGACCCGCACACACATGTCACTGCCAACCACCGTCCAGTTGAACCACACCGCCGTCTACGCCATGGACCGGCAACTGTCGGCCGAGTTCCTCGCCGCGATCCTGGGTCTGGAGGTCGGCGCGCCCTTCGGACCGTTCGTCCCGGTCGACCTGGGCAACGGCGTGACGCTCGACTTCTACGAGAAGCGCGACGAGCCGATCCAGCCGCAGCACTACGCGTTCCTCGTGCCCGACGGGCAGTTCGACACCATGATCGGTCGCCTGGAGGCGGTCGGGGTCACCTACTACGCCGACCCCTACCACCAGGAGCCCGGCCGGACGAACCACCTCTTCGGCGGTCGCGGCGCCTACTTCGAGGACCCGAACGGCCACAACATGGAGATCATGACCCGGCCGTACGTCCGGCCGTAGCGCGGGGCCGTCCGTCGGGCTACTTCGTCTTCAACGCCTGCGCCATCTCGGTCAGTTGGGCGAAGGAGCCCGTGCCCGCGACGACCGTCGTCGAGCCCTTGTCCGCGAGCACGAGGGCGTCGTAGCGACCGCCGGTGTAGCGGGTCCAGGTGTGGCCGCCGATGTTCTGGGTGGTCTTCGTCGCGGTGGCGCCCTGGCTGGCGGTGTCGACGAAGTCGGAGGGCTTCTGAGTCGACTGCTCTATCTGCACGTACTGACCACCGGGGGCACTGAACCCGAGGTGCCAGGCGTCGAACGCGGCGCCGTCGTAGCGGACCGAAGTCGCCTTCCAGCTCTTGGGCAGGCCCTCCGGCGCCGCCACCGGGTACGGCGCCGCGCGGCGTGCCGTGAGCAGCTCCACGCGGTAGTCGACCCGCTTGACGTCCGGAGCGTGGTCGCTGTGCGGGATGAAGAGGTAGACGATCGCCGCCGCGATCCCGATCAGGCCCAGGGAGAGAATCATGTCCCGGACCGTCTTCTGCTTGCCGTTCGAACCTGCCACGTCCCTATCGTCGCAGGTGCCCCGGCCGCTCATCCGTGGGGCCCCCTGCTCATTTTGTCTGCCTGGCGATAGAGTCGTGGCCATACCCTCATCCGGCCGTCGTCGTATCAGAAAGGTGCGCTCCGATGACCGAGCATCATCATCTGCCGTCCGAACTCGAAGTCCCCTCCGAGGCCCCCGACCGCAACCTCGCCCTGGAACTCGTCCGGGTGACCGAAGCCGCCGCGATGGCCGCGGGCCGCTGGGTCGGGCGCGGTGACAAGAACGGCGCCGACGGTGCCGCCGTGCGTGCCATGCGGACCCTCGTCTCCACCGTCTCGATGAACGGCGTCGTCGTCATCGGAGAGGGCGAGAAGGACGAGGCGCCGATGCTCTTCAACGGCGAGCGCGTCGGTGACGGGACCGGGCCCGAGTGCGACATCGCCGTCGACCCGATCGACGGGACCACCCTCAACGCCAAGGGCATGCCGAACGCGATCGCCGTGCTCGCCGCCGCGGACCGGGGTTCGATGTTCGACCCGTCCGCCGTCTTCTACATGGACAAGCTGGTCACCGGGCCCGAGGCCGCCGAGTTCGTCGACATCGAGGCCCCGATCTCGGTGAACGTCCGCCGGGTCGCCAAGGCCAAGCGGGTCACGCCCGAGGACGTCACCGTCGTCGTGCTGGACCGACCGCGGCACGACGGGATCATCAAGGAGATCCGGGAGACCGGTGCGCGGATCAAGCTGATCTCCGACGGCGATGTCGCGGGCTCGATCCTGGCGCTGCGCGAGGGCACCGGTGTGGATCTGCTGCTCGGCGTCGGCGGCACCCCCGAGGGCATCATCTCGGCCTGTGCCGTGAAGTGCCTGGGGGGCGTGATCCAGGGCAAGTTGTGGCCCAAGGACGACGCGGAGCGGCAGCGGGCGCTGGACGCGGGGCACGACCTGGACCGTGTGCTCACCACCGACGACCTGGTGTCCGGCGAGAACGTGTTCTTCGTCGCGACCGGGATCACGGACGGGGAGCTGCTGCGGGGCGTGCGGTACCGGTCGGAGACCGCGACCACCGACTCCATCGTGATGCGGTCCAAGTCCGGCACGGTGCGGCGGATCGACTCGGAGCACCGGCTGAGCAAGCTGCGGGCGTACAGCGCGATTGACTTTGATCGGGCCAAGTAACGCGACTGGGGACGGGGTGCTTTGGGCCGTTGGCGGCTGCGGGTCCGTTGTGGCTGGTCGCGCAGTTCCCCGCGCCCCTTGGGGAGTTGCCCTGGCCGGCACCTACAAGGCGGCCCCCGTCCGATGATGAAAAGGCGCCCCCTGGTGCGGAGGGGGCGCCTTTTGTCATCCGGCCGCCGCTATGCGGCCCGCCGCGCGGGCCTTCTGGAGTTCCAGGTCGCGGCGGCGGCGCCTGGCCAGGACCACACGGCGTTCGGCGGCGGTGAGACCGCCCCAGACGCCGTAGGGCTCGGGTTGGAGGAGGGCGTGTTCGCGGCACTCGACCA
This sequence comes from Streptomyces sp. STR69, assembly GCF_024519455.1. GTDB lineage: Bacteria > Actinomycetota > Actinomycetes > Streptomycetales > Streptomycetaceae > Streptomyces. Next base: position 322,325 of record NZ_JALJRY010000001.1, read on the forward strand.
TGACCGGACAGCGCGCGCAGACGCGTTTGGCGGCGTCCTCGCGGGAGAGCCGGGCGGCGGTGGGTTCCTTGGAGGGTGCGAAGAACAGGCCGGCCTCGTCGCGCCGGCACACCGCTTCGGTGTGCCATGGAGCGTCTTGGTCCCTGTCTCGCGCAGGCATCCGCTGGGCCGGAACAGCAGCTACCTGCAGGGACGAATGCGGCGGTTGCAGCACGGTCTACTCCTGACGACGGCTTCGCGAGCGAGAGACGATGCAGCAAGGCCTACCCGCTGTGCGCGCGCCTATGCACTGAGTTCCGAACCGCTGGTTTCCGTGCGCTTGTGCGCGATGTCAGGGGCGGACCGGCGTGGACCGATCAGCTCCACATGTGTCCCGATTCACAACCGTCAACGGTCCAGGTGTTTGCGCAAACCCTTGTCGACCTTGCGCTGAACCCGATCGAGAATGTCCGCAACGAGCTTGCCGCGCTTGGGTTTTGCCTCGATGTTTCCGAGTACGGCCCACCCGTCGACGTAGACGACGGGCGCGTCCGGCTCCATTGAATCCAGCGTGTCCACCTCGAAGTTGCCGAGGACGCCACCGCCGGTGCCGCGCAGCGACACGTTCTCCGGGACGCGGATCTCGACGTTGCCGAAGACCGAGATCGCCTTGATGACGACCTGCTGGTACTCGAAGATCGCCTCGCTGAGGTCGATCTCGACGCTGCCGAACACGGCGTACGCGTGCATCCGGCGGCCGGCGCGCCAGCGGCCCTTGCGCATGGCGGAGCTGAACACGGCCACCACGTGCCCGTCGGCCTCGGCCGGGATCGCGCCCTCCGTCGGGCGGTTCGGCGCTGGGCTGTACGACGAGGCCGTCGCCCGGTGTCCATGGGCGGCCGGCAGGTCCTGGATGAAGACCTCCAGCTCGCCGACCGTCTTGGCGCTCAGCACACCCTCGACCCGCTCGGCGTGCTCGTCGGCGGTCAGCCGCCCCTCGGCCAGGGCGTCGCGCAGGATGTCGGCGATGCGGTCACGGTCGGCGTCCGAGGCGCGCAGCTGAGCGGCGGCGGGCGCGGGCTGCGGGGCCGTGGGCGCGGATGCGGGCTGCTTCTGAAGGTCCACGACAGCAGAGTACCGAAACGCGATAGATCGCGACTAGGGGTGTGGACAACGTTGGCGTGGCGAGGCCCCGGCGAACTGAGCCTTACCTCACAAGCAGGCTGTCAGCGGCAGGTTCTACGCTGGTGAGCGCCCGCCAGTGTCGGCGGGCGGCCGTCTGTCGAGTGAGGAATGGGCTGCGATGCCTGAGTTCGCGTACACCGATCTGCTCCCCATGGGAGAGGACACCACCCCGTACCGGCTGGTGACCTCCGAGGGTGTCTCCACCTTCGAGGCCGACGGGCGGACGTTCCTCAAGGTCGAGCCGGAGGCGCTGCGGAAGCTGGCGGCCGAGGCGATCCACGACATCCAGCACTATCTGCGGCCGGCCCACCTCGCGCAGCTGCGCCGGATCATCGACGACCCCGAGGCGTCGAACAACGACAAGTTCGTGGCGCTGGACCTGCTGAAGAACGCGAACATCGCGGCAGCCGGCGTGCTGCCCATGTGCCAGGACACCGGTACGGCCATCGTGATGGGCAAGCGCGGGCAGAACGTCCTCACCGAGGGCGGGGACGAGGCGGCGCTCAGCAAGGGCATCTACGACGCCTACTTGAACCTGAACCTGCGGTACTCGCAGATGGCCCCGCTGACCATGTGGGACGAGAAGAACACCGGGTCGAACCTGCCCGCCCAGATCGAGCTGTACGCGACCGACGGCGGCGCCTACAAGTTCCTCTTCATGGCGAAGGGCGGCGGCTCGGCCAACAAGTCGTTCCTCTACCAGGAGACGAAGGCGGTCCTCAACGAGGGCTCCATGATGAAGTTCCTCGAGGAGAAGATCCGTTCGCTGGGTACGGCGGCCTGCCCGCCGTACCACCTGGCGATCGTGGTCGGCGGTACGAGCGCCGAGTACGCGCTGAAGACCGCGAAGTACGCCTCCGCGCACTACCTGGACGAGATCCCGGCCGAGGGTTCGGAGCTCGGACACGGCTTCCGGGACAAGGAGTTGGAGCAGAAGGTCTTCGAGCTGACGCAGCGGATCGGGATCGGGGCGCAGTTCGGCGGTAAGTACTTCTGCCACGACGTGCGTGTGGTGCGCCTGCCCCGGCACGGCGCGTCCTGCCCGGTCGCCATCGCCGTGTCCTGCTCGGCCGACCGGCAGGCCGTCGCGAAGATCACCGCCGAGGGCGTCTTCCTGGAGCAGCTGGAGACGGACCCGGCGCGCTTCCTGCCGGAGACGACCGACGAGCATCTCGACTCCGCCGAGGAGGACGTGGTGCGCATCGACCTCAACCAGCCCATGGACGACATCCTCGCCGAGCTGACCAAGTACCCGGTCAAGACCCGGCTCTCGCTCTCCGGCCCGCTGGTCGTGGCCCGTGACATCGCGCACGCCAAGATCAAGGAGCGGCTGGACGCGGGCGAGGAGATGCCGCAGTACCTGAAGGACCACCCGGTGTACTACGCGGGCCCGGCCAAGACCCCCGAGGGCTACGCGTCCGGGTCCTTCGGTCCCACGACGGCCGGGCGCATGGACTCCTACGTGGAGCAGTTCCAGGCGGCGGGCGGCTCCAAGGTGATGCTCGCCAAGGGGAACCGCAGCAAACAGGTCACCGACGCGTGTGACGCGCACGGCGGTTTCTACCTCGGTTCGATCGGTGGGCCGGCGGCCCGGCTCGCGCAGGACTGCATCAAGAAGGTCGAGGTCGTCGAGTACGAGGAGCTCGGCATGGAGGCCGTCTGGAAGATCGAGGTCGAGGACTTCCCGGCGTTCGTCGTCGTCGACGACAAGGGCAACGACTTCTTCCAGAACCCGGCCCCGGAGCCGACGTTCACGCACATTCCGGTACGGGGGCCCGGGTTGGCGTAGCGCCGACCGGCCCCGTCCTCAAACGCCGGACGGGCCGATTATGTACCGGTACACAGGATGTCGTCCCGCTTTGTCCCAGGGATGAACGGGACGGCATCCTCGCCCCCTTCGCCGGAAAAGCTCCGTGCTGACTGGATCACAGCCCGTGGTCCCCGGTCGACTCGGAGGAACCCCCCATGATCCGACGTACTCTGCGCAACGGTCTTGTGGCCGCGCTCGCAGCCGTCGCCGTCTTCCCCGCAGCAGCCGTCGCCGCCCCGGCCGGCCACTCGGCGCACCCCACCCGCCACCACGTCACCACCCACACCTGGGGCAGTGTCACCACCCACCGCTACACCCGTCTGAACGTCCGCTCCGGCCCCGGCACCGGCTACCGCGTCGTCGGCACGCGCCCGGTCGGGCAGGCCCTGCCCATCGTCTGCAAGACGCGCGGCTCCGGCGTCGTCGGCAACCACTGCTGGTACAAGCTCCCGCACCACGAGGGCTACGTCTCCGCGCACTACCTCCGCAACCACAGCGCCGTCCGCTGGTGCTGACCCCCGCCTGACCCCGTCCGGCCGACGACATCCCCCGACGGGACGGTCCCGTACGTCCCGTCGGGGGACACCAGGTCAACACCCCTTCATAATCCGGCATATTCGGGGCGATCCGGGTGTGGCCCCGCACCGCCCCCGGGAACGGATCACGACGGTCACCCCGGTACGGCGAGGGAGCACGATGGAAAGCCACGTGACGGTCGAGCGGCAGCGGCTCCTGACGGAACGGCTCCGCCTCCTCAAGCAGCGGACCGGGCTGAGCCTGGCCGCGCTGGCCGCCCTCACCCCGTACAGCAAGTCGACCTGGCACCGCTATCTGAACGGCGACCAGTTCCCGCCCCGGGCGGTGGTCGAGGCGCTCGCCCGGCTCGCGCACACCGACCCCGGCCCGCTGCTCTCCCTGTGGGACGCGGCGGTCCTGGAGCAGTCCAGGCCCACCGCTCCCCCACCACAGCCTCCCGCCCCGCCCGTACGCCCCCGTCGGCTGCGCGCGCCTGCCCGCGCCCTCGTCGCCCTCGCCGCGATGGCCACCACGGTCGCGGTCACCGCCGGGGCCGCCGACGTCCTCGACCGCGACACCGGGGCGGAGCCGTACGCGGCGGCCTCCTGCCGTGACGGTGGCTGCCAGGGGGAGTCGCCGTCCGTCGGGACCTGCGCCCGGGACGCCCGTACGGAGAGGGTCGTGGCGCGGGCCGCCCAGGTCGTACGGCTCCGCTACTCGCCGTCCTGCGCGACCGTCTGGTCCGAGGTGCGCACCCGGGTCGGCGGCGCGCGGGAGATCTCGATCAGGTCGGGCCGGGACGAGCTGTCCGCCGAGTACCCGGGCGACCGCTCGGACGGCTACAGCAGCCCGATGCTGGCCGCCGCGGACCCGCGCGGGGCACAGGCGTGCGCCGAGGTGGGCGGCAGGCCCGTCTGCACGGCTCCGGACCACTGACCCGGAACATCCCCGCCCTCCCGGTCGATATACAGGTATGAGCGACTACCGCATCGAGCACGACTCCATGGGCGAGGTACAGGTCCCGGCGGACGCCAAGTGGCGGGCGCAGACCCAGCGCGCCGTGGAGAACTTCCCGATCTCGGGCCAACGCATCGAGCGCGCCCACATCGAGGCGCTGGCCCGGATCAAGGGTGCCGCCGCCAAGGTGAACGCCGAACTGGGCGTGCTGGACAAGGACATCGCGGAGGCGATCCAGGAGGCGGCCCGTGAGGTGGCCGACGGGGCGTGGGACGAGCACTTCCCGATCGACGTGTTCCAGACGGGGTCCGGCACCTCGTCCAACATGAACACCAACGAGGTGATCGCGACCCTCGCGACCGAGCGGCTCGGGCGGGACGTCCACCCGAACGACCACGTCAACGCCTCGCAGTCGTCCAACGACGTCTTCCCCTCCAGCATCCACATCGCGGCCACCGGTGCCGTGATCCGTGATCTGATCCCGGCCCTGGAGCACCTCGCGGGCGCGCTGTCGCGCAAGTCCGTCGAGTTCGCCGACGTGGTGAAGTCGGGGCGGACCCATCTGATGGATGCCACGCCGGTGACGCTTGGGCAGGAGTTCGGCGGGTACGCGGCCCAAGTGCGGTACGGCGTCGAGCGGTTGCAGGCCTCGCTGCCCCGGCTGGCCGAACTGCCGCTCGGCGGGACCGCCGTCGGCACCGGCATCAACACCCCGCCCGGTTTCTCCGCCGCCGTGATCGCGGAGGTCGCCCTCGTCACCGGGCTGCCGCTCACCGAGGCGCGCGATCACTTCGAGGCGCAGGGTGCCCGGGACGGGATCGTCGAGACCAGCGGGCAGTTGCGGACCATCGCCGTAGGACTGACGAAGATCGCGAACGATCTGCGGTGGATGGCGTCCGGGCCGCGCACCGGGCTGTCCGAGATCTCGCTGCCGGATCTCCAGCCGGGGTCCTCGATCATGCCCGGCAAGGTCAACCCGGTGATCCCGGAGGCCGTGCTCATGGTCGCCGCGCAGGTCGTCGGCAATGACGCGACCGTCGCCACCGCCGGCGCCGCGGGCAACTTCGAGCTCAATGTGATGCTGCCGGTGATCGCCAGGAACGTCCTGGAGTCCGTCCGGTTGCTCGCGAACGTCTCGCGGCTGCTCGCCGACCGGACCGTGGACGGGATCGTCGCTCACCGGGAGCGTGCGCGCGAGTACGCCGAGTCGTCGCCGTCCGTCGTCACACCGCTGAACAAGTACATCGGGTACGAGGAGGCCGCCAAGGTGGCCAAGAAAGCACTGGCGGAACGCAAGACGATCCGCCAAGTCGTGCTGGAGAACGGCTATGTGGAGCGCGGTGACCTGACCGAGACGCAGCTCGACGAGGCCCTCGATGTCCTGCGGATGACGCGTCCGTAACCAATTGTCGCCATGGCGAGAACCGTGACGCGCGCCGCAGCGTCGTATGCCCGGGGCACCTAATATCTGTTCATGGCAGACGGTGGAGCAGTGAGAGCGGTGGAAGCGGGTACGTCTACGGCCTTCTGGGCGCCCGGGAGTCAGATCCTGTGGCGTTATCGGGAGAATGCCGGACCGCGCTTCCACATCGCCCGCCCCGTCACGGTCGTCCGCGACGACGAGGAGCTGCTCGCGGTCTGGATGGCGCCCGGCACCGAGTGTGTGAAGCCGATGCTCGCGGACGGCACGTCGGTGCACGTGGAGCCGCTGGAGACGCGGTACACCAAGCCGCGCACGGTCCAGCGCGACCACTGGTTCGGGACGGGTGTGCTGAAGCTGGCGCGGCCCGGTGAGCCGTGGTCGGTGTGGCTGTTCTGGGAGCCGGGATGGCGGTTCAAGAACTGGTACGTGAACCTTGAGGAACCGCTGGCCCGTTGGGCGGGCGGGGTCGACTCCGAGGATCACTTCCTGGACATCACCGTGGAGCCGGACCGGAGTTGGGAGTGGCGTGACGAGGACGAGTTCGCGCAGGCCCAGCGGGACGGGCTGATGGATCCCCAACTCGCCGAGCGGGTACGGAAAGCGGGCTGGTCGGCGGTGGAAGCCATCCGCGACTGGGGGGCTCCGTTCGCGGACGGCTGGCAGCACTGGCGCCCGGATCCGTCCTGGGCTGTACCTTCACTTCCGGAGGACTGGGACCGCACCCCCGCGCACATGTCCACATGAGACCCTTGATGCGCCCCCGGTGCGCAACCGTAGGATCGTCCTCCGCAAGGGCACCGCGACAACTCCCGGAGCATGTACCGGGACTGACCAGATGTCACCGAGGGGCGGCAGGACGTGAGCGAGGGGTACGAGGGCAACACCGGCGACACCGGTCCTGAGGGCCGCCGGTCCATCGGTGGCACAGGAACAGCCTCTGACCACGCGGGAATTCCGTTCCTGGGGCACGTATTCCGGGTATCGGCATTTCGGCGGGACGATCCGCGCGTACGGCGCGCGGTCCCGGACGGACGGATTCGACACGCGTGACGGAGCACCCCACCTCCTTCGAGCGCCCACAGGGCGCCGACCCCACGGACCCCCGTGGGGCGCTTCTGCGTACCTCGACGCCGCCGCCCAGGCCGTCCGGTGCCCCGGCCTTACCGGCTCAGGCACGCACCGGTGAGCCGTCCTCGGCGCCGGGTACGAGCACGTCCCGCGCCAAGGGGAAGGACCCGGCAGGTACCCCTGTGAAGCCCGACACCGCAGGTGGCTCCGAGCACTCCCAGCCCTCGGCCGCCGAACCCGACGCCCACCGTCCGCGTCCCGCGCCCGAGTCCATCCCGGTCCAGCCGGGGGTCGGCGAGGTCTCCGACGCCGTCGCCAAGGAGCGCCGTACGGGACAGGGGCTGCCTCCGGGCGGTCCCATGCCGATGCGGCGGGACGGGGACCGGCTGCGTTTCGTGGGCGCCGCGACCCGGCGGATCGCCCGCGGTATCGACCTGGACGAGATCGTGATGGGGCTGTGCCGGGCGACCGTGCCGACCTTCTCGGACGCGATCCTGGTCTATCTGCGGGACCCGCTGCCGGTGGGCGACGAGCGGCCCACGGGTCCCGTCGTGCTGCGGCTGCGCCGTACCGACCGGATCCCGGAGGAGCGGGACACGGAGAACGGCTTCATGCCCGCGCTCCAGCCCGAGCAGCCCTCCGAACTGTCGGCGGTCACCGCCGAGTTGTGCGAGGTCAGGCCCGGCGGCGCGCTGAACGAGGTGCTGCGGGGCGTACGTCCCGTCTTCGCCGACTCTCCCGCAGCCCGCGCCGCGCTGCCCGAACTGCTCGGCGAGGGCGGCGAGTTGATCGTCCCCGCGGGCCAGCGGGCGATCCTCGCGCCGCTGCGCGGCCGGCGCCGGGTGATCGGCGCCGCACTCTTCCTGCGCCGCCCCGAACGCATGGCGTTCGAGGCCGACGACCTCCTGGTCGCCGCCCAACTCGCCACGCACAGCGCCCTGGGCATCGACAAGGCGGTCCTCTACGGCCGTGAGGCGTACATCGCCGACGAGTTGCAGCGCACCATGCTCCCCGAGACCCTGCCGCGCCCCACCGGCGTGCGGCTGGCCTCCCGCTACCTCCCGGCCGCCGAGACGGCCCGGGTCGGCGGCGACTGGTACGACGCGATCCCGCTGCCCGGCAGCCGGGTCGCCCTCGTGGTCGGCGATGTCATGGGCCACTCCATGACCTCGGCCGCGATCATGGGCCAACTCCGCACCACCGCACAGACGTTGGCGGGTCTCGACCTGCCCCCGCAGGAGGTCCTGCACCACCTCGACGAACAGGCCCAGCGGCTCGGCACCGACCGCATGGCGACCTGCCTCTACGCGGTCTACGACCCGGTCTCGCACCGCATCACCATCGCCAACGCGGGCCATCCGCCACCGGTGCTGCTGCACCTGGGCGGCCGGGCCGAGGTCCTGCGGGTGCCGCCCGGCGCCCCGATCGGTGTCGGCGGCGTCGACTTCGAGGCCGTGGAACTGGACGCGCCCGCCGGGGCCACGCTGCTCCTGTACACGGACGGGCTGGTCGAGTCGCGGCTGCGGGACGTGTGGACCGGGATAGAGCAGCTGCGCGAGAAGCTGGCCGCGGTCGCGCAGCTCACCGGACCGGACCATCCGCCGCCCCTGGAAGCCCTGTGCGACGAGGTGCTCGACATGCTCGGCCCGGGCGACCGGGACGACGACATCGCGCTGCTCGCCGCCCGCTTCGACGGGATCGCGCCGAGTGACGTGGCGTACTGGTTCCTCGACCCGGAGGACTCCGCACCCGGCCAGGCCCGTCGGCTGGCCCGGCGGGCGCTGGCCCGCTGGGGCATGGAGGACATGACCGACTCGGTGGAGCTGCTGGTCAGCGAGGTGGTGACGAACGCCGTACGGTACGCCTCGCGGCCGGTCACGCTACGTCTGCTGCGGACCGACGTGCTGCGCTGCGAGGTCGGCGACGACGTGCCCCAGCTGCCCAGGCTGCGGCAGGCACGGGCCACGGACGAGGGCGGGCGCGGGCTCTACCTGGTCAACAAACTGGCCCGTCGGTGGGGAGCGACCCGGCTCAGCACCGGGAAGGTGGTCTGGTTCGAACTGAACCGGAATTAGACCCAGTCCAAAAGTTGCCGAGGTCCCGGCGTGGGAGTTGACTGCTGGGGTACGCGAAGCGAAAGCGACCTACTTTCTTCCGAACAGGAGGACGCTCGTGACGCAGGCACCCCAGCACACTCCGTACACCACGAACAACGTCGGCATTCCGGTGGAGAGCGACGAACACTCGCTCACCGTCGGCCCCGACGGCCCGATCCTGCTCCAGGACCACTACCTCATCGAGAAGATGGCCCAGTTCAACCGGGAACGGGTCCCCGAGCGGGTGGTGCACGCCAAGGGCTCCGGAGCGTACGGCTTCTTCGAAGTCACCAACGACGTCAGCCAGTTCACCCGGGCCGACCTCTTCCAGCCCGGCAAACGCACCGAGATGCTGGCCCGGTTCTCCACCGTCGCCGGTGAGCAGGGCTCGCCCGACACCTGGCGCGACCCCCGCGGCTTCGCGCTCAAGTTCTATACCGAGCACGGCAATTACGACATGGTGGGCAACAACACCCCGGTCTTCTTCGTCCGTGACACCATCAAGTTCCAGGACTTCATCCGCTCGCAGAAGCGCCACCCGGCGACCGGACTGCGCAGCAACGACATGCAGTGGGACTTCTGGACCCTCTCCCCCGAGTCGGCGCACCAGGTGACCTGGCTGATGGGCGACCGGGGCATCCCGAAGACGTACCGCCACATGAACGGCTACAGCTCGCACACGTACATGTGGATCAACGGCGCCGGTGAGCGGTTCTGGGTGAAGTACCACTTCAAGACCGACCAGGGCATCGAGTACCTCACCCAGGCCGAGGCCGACGAACTGGCCGGGCAGGACGGCGACAAGCACCGCCGTGACCTGCACGAGTCGATCGAGTCCGGGAACGCGCCGAGCTGGTCCCTGAAGGTCCAGATCATGCCGTTCGAGGACGCGGCGGACTACCGCTTCAACCCCTTCGACCTGACGAAGGTCTGGCCGCACGGGGACTACCCGCTGATCGACGTCGGCCGCATGACCCTGAACCGGAACCCGGACGACTACTTCGTCCATATCGAGCAGGCCGCCTTCGAGCCCTCGAACCTGGTCCCGGGCATCGGCCCCTCGCCGGACAAGATGCTACTGGGCCGGCTCTTCTCCTACCCGGACACCCACCGGTACCGGATCGGCCCCAACTACGCCCAGCTGCCGCCGAATCGGCCGCACTCGCAGGTCAACTCGTACGCCAAGGACGGCCCGATGCGGTACGAGGCGTCCACCGCGGCGCGGCCGTACGCCCCGAACTCCTACGGCGGCCCCGCGGCCGACTACGGACAGTTCGGCGACCCGGCGAGCTGGCAGACGGCCGGTGAACTCGTGCGCGAGGCAACGAAGTTGCACCGCGAGGACGACGACTTCGGCCAGGCCGGCACGATGGTCCGCGAGGTCCTGGACGACGCGGCCCGCGACCGCCTCGTCTCGAACATCACCGGCCACCTGAAGACCGACGTGTCCCGCTCGGTCCTCGACCGCGCCCTGCTGTACTGGCGACACGTGGACAAGGAACTCGGCGACCGGATCGCCGCGAACTTCGAGTAGCGGTACGCGAAAGGGCGCCCGGCGATGTGCCGGGCGCCCTTTTCGTCCGTCCGACCCGGCTACTGGTCGAGCTGGCCGAACGGGTTGTCCGTGTTGCCGTCGGTCGGTGTCGTAGGCGGACTGGTCGTCGGCGTCGGTGTGGGTGTCGGGGTCGGCGTAGGAGTCGGCGTCGGCGTGGGGGACTCCGTCGTCGGCGTCGGCGACGGACTCTTCGTCGTCGGTGTCGGCGTAGGAGTCGCCGACACCGACGCGCTCGGGGTCGGCGTGAAGTCCGGCTCGACGGCCGCGCCCTGGTCGGTGTCCAGGTCGAACTTGCTGTTCGCCTTGGTCACTCCGAACATGTACGCCGCCCAGATCTGCGCCGGGTAGCCACCACCGTTGATACGGCCGCCGCCCGCGGTGATCAGACCGGTCGCACCGGTCAGCGGGACGTGGGCGCCGCTGCCCTTCTTCTCTCCGAACAGGCCCACCGAGGTGACCAGGTCGGGCGTGTACCCCGTGAACCAGGCCGACAGGTTGTAGTCGGACGTACCCGTCTTGCCCGCGACCTGCTGCCCGTCGCGCTTGCTGTTCTCGGCCACCGACACCTTCGCCGTACCGTCGTCGACCACACCGGTCAGCACCGAGGACACCGTGTCGGCCGCCTCACGCGGGATGACCTGGGCGCCGATCGGGTTCGCCATGGTGACCGTGCGCGTGTTGTGCGACACCGACTTGATGATCGCCGGGGTGACCTTACGGCCGTGGTTGTCGAAGGTGGCGTAGACGCCGGCCATCTCCATCGGGCTCGCGCCCATGGTGCCCAGAGTCTGCGCCGGTACGGCCTTCAGGTCGCCGGGGTCCATGCCCAGCTGCTCGGCGGTCTTCATCACCTTGTCCATGCCGACGTCGACACCGAGCTGCGCGAAGACCGAGTTGATCGACTTGTTCATCGCCGTCTGGACGGTGACCTTGCCGTAGTTCTGGTCGTCCTCGTTCTCCGGCGCGAAGGCGATGTCGCTGCCCACGACCGGGCGCTTGCTGGTGCCGTCGTACAGCGTGTCGGTGGTGATCGTCTTGCCGGACTGCGTCTTGGCCTGGTCGGCCAGGGCCGCGGCGAGGATCACCGGCTTGAAGGTGGAGGCGGGCTGGTAGTCGGTGCGGGTGGCGTTGTTCGTGAAGTGCTTCGTGTAGTCCGCACCGCCGTACATCGCCACGACCGCGCCCGTCTTCGGGTCGACGGACACCGCGCCCGGCTGGACGTTCCCGTCGACCTTGCGCTTCTTGGCGTTGAGCTTGCTGGTCAGCTGGGACTTGACCGACTTCTCCAGCTGGGCCTGCTTCTTCTTGTCGATGTTGAGCGTGATCGTCCAGCCGCCCGCGTCGACCAGCGCCTCGGCCTCCTTGGTGTTGGCGGCCTGGCCGCTGGAGATCAGCTGCTTCTCCAGCGCCGCGTTGGCCTCGGTCACCAGGTAGCCGTTCTGCCCCTCCATGCCGGCCTCGACCTTGGGCTCCTTGGGGGTCGGGAACGTCATCTTCTGGCGCTCGGCGGAGCTCAGCCACTTCTGCTCGACCATGTTGTCCAGTACGTAGTTCCAGCGCGCCTTCACCAGCCGCTTGCCGGTGTCGGTGGCTATCGCCCAGTCGTACTGGTTCGGCGCCTGGAGCAGCGCGGCGAGATAGGCGCCCTGCTCGACCGAGAGCTTCCTCGCGTCGACCTGGTAGTAGGCCTGCGCGGCGGCCTGGATGCCGTAGGCGCCGCGGCCGTAGTAACTGGTGTTGATGTACCCGGCGAGGATGTAGTCCTTGGACTTCTCACGGTCCAGCTTCAGCGAGATGACCAGTTCCTTCAGCTTGCGCGTGACGGTCTGGTCCTGCGTCAGGTAGTAGTTCTTGACGTACTGCTGGGTGATCGTCGAACCGCCCTGCGCGCCCTTGCCGGACAGCGTGTTGAGCAGGCCGCGCGCGGTGCCCTTGAGGTCGACGCCGGCGTCGTTGTAGAAGGTCTTGTTCTCGGCGGCGACGAACGTCTCCTGGACGGCCTTCGGGACCTGCGAGAGGTCCACGTTCTCCCGGTTGACCTGGCCCCTGCGGGTCAGGATCGAGCCGTCGCTGTACTTGTAGACGTTGCTCTGGAGCTTCGCGTTCGCGTTGCCCGCGGGGATGCTGATCATCATGTAGAGCACGATGAACGCGCCGATGCCGAGCAGGCAGAAGCCGAGGAACGTGCCGAGGATCTTCTTCCAGGTGAAGAGCCTGCGTATGAAGCTCTTGCCGCCCTTACCGCTCTTACCGCCCTTGGCGTCCGGACCGGCCGAGGCGCTGCCGGTCGGCGCTGGGGCGGTGGCTGTGGCTGTGGCCCCCGACGAACGGCGGGTCTTGGGCGCAGCGCGGCGGCCACCGCGTTGTCGCGCTCGTCGCTCTTCCGCTCGTCCCATGAGTCCGTCTGCTCCGCTTCCGTCTCGTCCGTGCCTGCAAGTCAGCTCAGAAAGCTAACACCGCCAGTTGTGACAAAGGTCTGCCGATCCTGTCTTTTACGGACGTGAGAATCAGCACCTGTCCCAACGGAACCGACGTACGAACGGGGTCGAGGGTTGCCGTGCAGTGGTAAAGTGATATCACTTTGCTTCAACCAAGATATGCGAGACATGGGGGAAACGATGACCACGGACTCACCCACGGCGGACGTACCCGAGATGCCCGCCCCGCGTGTGCGCGAGTTCGCCGCGCACAGCATCGGCGGCGCGCTGGCGCTCGTCCTCGGACTGGCCGGGCTGCTGCTCGCCGCCGGACTGCTCGCCACCGCCACCGCGGTCACCGCGCCCGGCGGCAAGGCCGCGCTGATCGTCGGCGGCATCCTCGTCTTCCTGGCCGCGGTCATCGCGATGCGCGGGCTGAACACGGTGGCGCCGGGCGAGGCGCGGGTCGTGCAGCTCTTCGGGCGCTACCGGGGAACCATCCGGCAGGACGGGCTGCGCTGGGTGAACCCCTTCACCGCGCGCACCAAGATCTCCACCCGCGTCCGCAACCACGAGACCGCGGTCCTCAAGGTCAACGACGCCTACGGCAACCCGATCGAGCTGGCCGCGGTCATGGTGTGGAAGGTCCGCGACACCGCGCAGGCCACCTTCGAGGTGGACGACTACAGCGACTTCGTCGCCATCCAGACCGAGGCGGCCGTACGGCACATCGCCATCGAGTACCCCTACGACTCCCACGACGAGGGCGGGCTCTCGCTGCGCGGCAACGCCGAGGAGATCACCGAGAAGCTCGTCCTCGAACTGAGCGCGCGCGTCGAAGCGGCCGGCGTCCAGATCATCGAGTCCCGCTTCACGCACCTCGCGTACGCGCCCGAGATCGCCTCGGCGATGCTCCAGCGGCAGCAGGCCGGGGCGGTCGTCGCGGCCCGGCGGCAGATCGTGGACGGGGCGGTCGGGATGGTCGAGGCGGCGCTGGCCCGGATCACCGAGCAGGACATCGTGGAGCTGGACAACGAACGGAAGGCGGCGATGGTGTCCAACCTGCTGGTGGTGCTCTGCGGGGACCGGGCGCCGCAGCCCGTGCTGAACACGGGGACCCTGTACCAGTGACGGTTCCCTCCGGGGGTTCGGCCCCTCAACAGCGCAAGCAGGTTCTGCTCCGGCTGGACCCCTCGGTGTACGACGCGGTCGCGCGGTGGGCCGGGGACGAACTGCGGTCCGCCAACGCGCAGATCGAGTTCCTGCTGCGCAGGGCGCTGGCGGAGGCCGGACGGCTTCCCGGCGAGGCCGGGCCACTGCCTCGCCGTGGCCGGCCGCCCGCTCCACCCCAGTGACAGAACCGTGACAATCGGCCCCCACCTGCGGGGCCGTACCCGGGGCCATGATCTACACACTGTGCGTATACACACCGGGTATACGCCGTGTGTAGAGTGCTCCGCATGTCCATCGGTCACACCCTTCTAGGGCTCCTTGAGTCCGGCCCGTGCCACGGTTACGACCTGAAGCGGGCCTTCGACGAGAAGTTCGGTCACGACCGGCCGTTGCACTACGGCCAGGTCTACTCGACGATGTCCCGACTGCTGAAGAACGGCCTCGTCGAGGTCGACGGCATCGAGGCCGGCGGCGGTCCCGAGCGCAAGCGGTACGCGATCACCGACGCCGGGATCACCGACGTACAGCAGTGGCTCGCGACGCCGGAGAAGCCCGAGCCGTATCTGCAGTCGACGCTCTACACCAAGGTCGTTCTCGCGCTGCTCACACACCGCGACGCGGCGGAGATCCTCGATGTGCAGCGCTCCGAACATCTGCGCGGCATGCGGATCCTGACCGACCGCAAGCGCAAGGGCGATCTCGCGGACCAGCTGATCTGCGACCACGCCCTCTTCCATCTGGAGGCCGACCTGCGGTGGCTGGAGCTCACCGCGGCGCGTCTCGAAAAGCTCGCCGAGGTGGTGGCCAAGTGACGACACATCCCGCCGGTTCCCTGCTCGCGGCCCAGGAGCTGCGCAAGGCCTACGGGCCGACGACCGCGCTCGACGGCGCCGAGTTCTCCATCCACCCCGGTGAGGTGGTCGCCGTGATGGGGCCCTCCGGGTCCGGGAAGTCGACGCTGCTGCACTGTCTCGCCGGGATCGTGCCGCCCGACTCGGGCTCGATCATGTACAACGGGCAGGAGATGGCGACGATGAGCGACGCCCAGCGCAGCGCGCTGCGCCGCTCGGAGTTCGGGTTCGTGTTCCAGTTCGGCCAGTTGGTGCCCGAGCTGACCTGTGTCGAGAACGTCGCGCTGCCGCTGCGGCTGAACGGCACGCACCGCAAGGAGGCCGAACGGACCGCGCTCGGCTGGATGGAGCGGCTTGAGGTCGACGACCTCGCCAAGAAGCGGCCCGGTGAGGTCTCCGGCGGTCAGGGGCAGCGCGTCGCCGTGGCCCGCTCGCTGGTCACCAGCCCGCGGGTGCTGTTCGCCGACGAGCCGACCGGCGCGCTCGACTCGCTCAACGGCGAGCGCGTGATGGAGCTGCTGACCGAGGCCGCCAGATCCACCAACGCGGCCGTCGTGCTGGTCACGCACGAGGCGCGGGTGGCCGCCTACTCGGACCGCGAGATCGTCGTACGGGACGGCAAGTCCAGGGACATGGAGCGCATCGTATGAACTCGCGTCAGTGGGCGGCCGATCTGGCCATGGGGGTGCGGTTCGCCTTCGGCGGCGGGCGTGAGGGCTGGGTGCGGGCCGTACTGACAGCCGTCGGTGTCGGGCTCGGGGTGGCGCTGCTGCTGCTCACCACGGCGCTGCCGAACGCGCTGTCGCAGCGCGACGACCGCGGCAACGCGCGGCAGGACTTCACCTACAGCGGGAAGCACCTGCCGAAGGCCGACAACACCCTGGTCATCGCCAACTCCGACACCACGTTCCGCAGCAAGGACGTGCGCGGCCGGCTGCTGGAGCCGGACGGCACCAGGGCGCCGCTGCCGCCGGGGCTCGCGAAGTTCCCCGCGACGGGCGAGATGGTCGTCTCCCCCGCGCTCGACGAGCTCCTCAAGTCCGGCTCCGGGAAGCTGCTGCGCGAGCGGCTGCCCTACCGGATCACCGGCACCATCGCGCAGACCGGGCTCATCGGACCCGCCGAACTCGCCTACTACGCGGGCGGCAAGGACCTCTTGCAGCACCAGTCCGGCAGCAACGTCGAACGCATCAACTACTTCGGGCCCTCCCCCAACAGCACACCGGACCAGCTCGACCCGATCCTGCTGCTGCTGCTCCTGATCGTCTTCGTCGTGCTGCTGCTGCCGGTCGGTGTGTTCATCGCGGCGGCCGTACGCTTCGGCGGCGACCGCCGGGACCAACGGCTCGCGGCGCTGCGCCTGGTCGGCGCGGACGGGCGGATGGCACGCCGGATCGCGGGCGGCGAGGCGCTCGCGGGGGCGCTCCTCGGACTCGTCCTCGGCACTGGATTCTTCCTGGTGGGGCGGCAGTTGGCGTCGCTGTTCGAGGTGCGGGACATCAGCATGTTCCCGAGCGACCTCAACCCCTCGCCGCTGCTCGCCCTCGCCGTCGCCCTCGCGGTGCCGGCCGCGGCCGTCCTGGTGACGCTGTTCGCGCTGCGCGGGGTCGTCATCGAACCGCTCGGGGTGGTCCGCAAGGCGAAGCCGCCGCGGCGCAGGCTGTGGTGGCGGCTGCTGATGCCGCTGGCCGGCCTCGCGATGCTCTACCCGATGATCGGCCAGGGCGCCACCAACGGGAACTTCAACCAGTGGCTGGTGATCGGCGGCACGGTCCTGCTGCTCGTCGGCATCACCGCCCTGCTGCCGTGGATCGTCGAGGCCACCGTGGCCCGGCTGAACTCCGGCTCGGTGTCCTGGCAACTCGCGGTCCGCAGGCTCCAGTTGAGCAGCGGTACGGCGGCCCGCATGGTCAACGGCATCGCGGTCGCGGTGGCCGGGGCGATCGCGCTGCAGATGCTCTTCGCCGGCGTCGAGGGCGACTACACCAAGCAGACCGGCAACGACGTGAACCGGGCCCAGATCGAGGTCTCCGTCGACGGCGGCACCTCGCTGGCCCAGGCCAACGGGCAGCTCTCCCGGACCAAGGGCGTGCGGCGGACGGCGGCCGTCTCCCTCACTTCGGTCGGCGACCGGGCCAAGAACCCGGACGGCGAACTGGAAGTCGCCGTCGGCAGCTGCGCCGAACTGCAGGAGGTGGCCCGTCTGACGGGCTGCCGCGACGGTGACATCTACCGGATCACCGGCGGCGGCACCGACGCCGACCTCCAGACGGCACAGACGGCCAAGGCGGGCAGGACGGTGTACTTCGACCCGTCGTACGACTCGTCACCGGCCCACACGGTGGCCTGGAAGGTGCCCGCGGGCCTGAAGACGGCCACACACCGCGAGGACCCGACCGGCTATGCCCGCGACGGACTGCTGATCACCTCGGGCGCGCTGCCCGCGAACGCGGCGCAGAGCCTGAACCAGAAGGTGTACGTCACGCTCGACACCTCGGTGCCGGACGCGACCGACTACGTGCGCAACACCGCCGCGGAACTCGACCCGCTGGCGGACGTGTTCACCCTGGCGGCCACCCGGCAGTCGGCGCAGTTCACGTCCATCCGCACCGGGCTGCTGGTCGGCGCCACCTGTGTGCTCGTCCTCATCGGGGCAAGCCTGCTGGTGTCACAGCTGGAGCAGTTGCGCGAGCGCAGGAAGCTGCTGTCGGCGCTGGTCGCCTTCGGCACCCGGCGGCGCACCCTGAGTCTGTCGGTGCTGTGGCAGACGGCGATCCCGATCGGCCTGGGCCTGGGCCTGGCCTCGGCGGTGGGGCTGACGCTGGGCTCGGTGCTGCTGAAGATGACGGCCACGCCGGTGGTCGTCGACTGGACGAGCGTGCTGATGATGACCGGCATCGGCGGAGCGGTCGTCCTGGCGGTGACACTGCTCAGCCTGCCGCCACTGCTGCGGATGATGCGGCCGGACGGGCTGCGCACGGAGTAAGGGTCTGTCCGCCCGCAGCCGCCCGTCCGCCCTCTTCAGAGTCCGTACTCCCGGACCACCCGGCGGACCTGCGCGAACAGCATGCCGACGTTCACCGACTTGCGGCAGACCACCACGGCGACGACGTCCTGTTGCTCGGTCATCCGCACGAACAGATGGGTGAGGTTCTCGCTGTTGACGAGGATCTCCTGGAAGAAGTGGTGGTCACTGGTGATCCCCCGACGTTCCTTGAAGACGTCCTCGATCATCACGACCGTCCGGCCCTGGAACAGGTCGAGGGTCGCACCCGCCAGCAGGTCGAGGACCTCTGGCGGGTGGTTGTCGATGGTCTCGTACGACAGCAGCAT
Source organism: Streptomyces sp. STR69 (assembly GCF_024519455.1). Lineage (GTDB taxonomy): Bacteria > Actinomycetota > Actinomycetes > Streptomycetales > Streptomycetaceae > Streptomyces. The sequence goes on from NZ_JALJRY010000001.1 coordinate 340,688, forward strand.
GCCGGTGGACATGTCGACCACGCCCGAGGCCACACAGTCGGGGGCGTCGGTCCGGAGGGTTTTGACCAGGCCCATCACCTGGTCGGAGAATCCTGGGGTCATACGCTTCGTCGCCATCCCTTCACACTCCTTCTGATGCCTTCTCGGTGAGGATCGACTCGATCCGGTCGAGCGTCGGGCGGGCCGCCAGATGCAGCCGGTCCACGTCCATCCCCTCGTCGCCGAGCACCACCATCAGCGCGGTGTCGCCGACGGCGTACGTCGCGGCGCAGCCGTGACTTCCGTACGTCACCGTCTGGCGCAGCGTGCCGCGGTCGGTGGCCTCGGCGGTGCGCCGGGCCAGGCCCAGGCCGGCCGCGGCGAGCGCGGCGAGGGCCTCCGGGTCGATCGAGTCGGCGGTGTCGGCCGCGATGAGCAGTCCGTCGGCCGCCGTGAGTGCGGTGTCGGTGATTCCGGTCACCTGTTCCCGCAGTGTGCGCATTTCCAATGTGAGGGCTTTGTGATCCACTTACTCAACTCCCCTAAAACTGATCGCATGTGGTCGTCAGGGTCATTTCGAGGTTCCGTTCCGCAGGCGGAAGAACCCTTTCCAGCCCGCCCCGCTCTTTTCGGGGACGAGAGATTCGGTGATGCCGCTGGCCCCCGGATTCCGGCGGGGCAGCGCGGTGGGCGCGGTGAACTGCGGCGGCGCGGGCGCCGGTTCACGACGGCGTACGACGGGCCCCTCGGGCAGCGCCCGGACCGGGATCGGCACGGGGCTGTCCGCGCACTCCAACAGTCCCTCGGCGAGCATCCGCGCGACCTCGGCGGTGACCGGGTAGACCCCGCGCCCGGTACGGAAGGCGAGATCGCGGGCGGTACGGCGGCCGTCGACATGGGCGAGCAACTCCCGTTGCAGGATGCCGAGTCCGGCCTCGGCGGGGACCTCGGCCGGGGCCCGGGGGCGTTCCCGGTCGGGCCGTACGGGATACGGGAGCGCGGAGATCGCGGCGAGTTTGCGGGCCCCGTCCTGGAGCAGCCGGATCGGGGGTTCGCCGATGCCGACGGGGGCGAACGGCCTTGCGTCCGGGGCGCGTTCGCAGTTGTCGACGTCTCCGGCGACGACCGCGAAGGCCGCGTCGTGCAGGGCCAGCACACACACGATCCGCAACTGGGCGGCGCCCGCGTACCCGTGGGCGATCAGCCCGGCCACCGGCCAGCGCGAGCCGCCCGACTCCCGTACCAGTTCGGCCCATTGCTCGCCGCTGATCCGGCCGGAGCGCAGCAGCAGCGCCTCGGGGCCCGGCGCGCCGGGACTCTCCACCGCGATGACGAGCCCGCCGCGCAGATGGAAGATCCCGCCGGGTCTGCCGGACACCCGCAGTCCCCCGGTGAACTCCTCGCGCCCACAGGCCGAAAGAGCCGCCGCGAGCAGGTCGTGACCGACCCGGCCGAGGGAATCCCGAATGCCCGACATCACTCCCCTAGGCTTTTCGTACACGCACCTGACGTGTAGCGCTGAGGGGTGAAGGTGTATCAGTCCGAGCGCATATTCCGGACGGGTTCTTCCTACCTGCCTGCGGGTGACGGAAGTTGAGAATTCCCGCCGTTCGATTTCCTTTGTACGGCGCTCATTTGACCGAAAGGGGCCGGGTCAGTCACCGGTCGGGACGGGCCGGTCGCCGGTGCCCAACACCCTTACGGGCAACGGCCGCAGGGCCTCACGGAGGGCGGCGGCCAGCTCCTGGTACTCGGCGCGGCGGGCGGCGCCGGTGCGCATCGCGAGGGCGATCCGGCGGGTCGGGGCGGGCTCGGTGAAGTAGCCGGTGAGGAGCTGGTCGCTGCGGGTGGTCTCGACCCGTACGGCGGTGCGCGGCAGCAGCGTGACCCCGAGCCCGCCGGCGACGAGCTGCACCAGCGTGGAGAGCCCGGCGGCCGTCGTGGTGACCGGGGCGTCCGCGCGGCCCGCCTCCCGGCAGATGTCGAGAGCCTGGTCGCGCAGGCAATGCCCCTCGTCCAGGAGCAGCAGGTTCAGCTCGCGCAACGCCTCGCGCGGGATGCCGCTGCGCCCGCCGAGCGGATGATCAAGAGGCGTGACGAGCACGAAGTCCTCGTCGAACAGCGGGAGTTCGACCACCCCGGGCACACCGAGGGGCACGGCGAGCAGCAGCAGGTCGAGCCGTCCGGTGGTCAGTCCGTCGAGCAGGTTCGCGGTCTGTTCCTCGTGCACCTGGAGGTCGAGGTCCGGGTACCGGTCGTGCACCAGCCGCAGCACGGTCGGCAGCAGATACGGCGCGACGGTCGGGATGACCCCGAGGCGCAGCGCCCCGGTGAAGGGGGCCCGCACGGCCTCCGCCTCCGCCAGCAGCGCCCCGACCTCGTCCAGCACGGCCCGCGCCCGTACGGCGAGCCGCTCGCCGGCGGGCGAGAGCAGCACCTTGCGGGTGGTGCGCTCCAGGAGGGTGACGCCGAGGGTGTCCTCCAGGGCGGCGACGGCACCGGACAGGGCGGGCTGGCTCATGCCGATCGCGGCGGCGGCGTCCCGGAAGTGGAGGTGCTCGGCGACCGCGGAGAAGGCGCGCAGCTGGGCCAGGCTGGGCTGGCGTCTCTTACTTGTATTACTAACGGTCACTGATAACCGCCTCCGATCAACACGCCCCAGTGTAGCTATTTCCACAATCAATGCACGTTGTGCCAGGATCTGGGCCGACCAACCCATGAGAAGCACCCATTCCGCTTGGGTGTTTTCCGCTGCAAGGAGAGCCAGTGCTCACTGTCGGTGACAAGTTCCCGTCGTTCGATCTGACCGCCTGTGTCTCGCTGGAGAACGGCAAGGAGTTCCAGCGGATCGACCACAAGACCTACGAGGGCAAGTGGAAGATCGTCTTCGCGTGGCCCAAGGACTTCACCTTCGTGTGCCCCACCGAGATCGCCGCCTTCGGCAGGCTGAACGACGAGTTCGCCGACCGTGACGCCCAGGTGCTCGGCTTCTCCGGCGACTCCGAGTACGTCCACCACGCCTGGCGCAAGGACCACGACGACCTGCGCGACCTGCCGTTCCCGATGCTGGCCGACTCCCGGCACGAGCTGATGCGGGACCTCGGCATCGAGGGCGAGGACGGCTTCGCCAAGCGCGCGGTGTTCATCGTGGACCAGAACAACGAGATCCAGTTCGCCATGGTGACCGCGGGCTCGGTCGGCCGTAACCCCAAGGAGGTCCTGCGGGTCCTCGACGCGCTCCAGACGGACGAGCTCTGCCCGTGCAACTGGACCAAGGGCGAGGCCACGCTGGACGCGGGCGCGCTGCTCGCCGGGAAGTGAGCCGACATGTCGCTGGACGCCCTGAAGTCCGCCATACCGGACTACGCCAAGGACCTGAAGCTCAACCTCGGTTCGGTCGTCGGCAACTCCGACCTGCCGGCACAGCAGCTGTGGGGGACGGTCCTTGCGACGGCGATCGCGTCCCGATCGCCGCTCGTGCTGCGGGAGTTGGCGCCGGAGGCGAAGGCTCACCTGTCGCCGGAGGCGTACACCGCCGCCAAGGCCGCCGCCGCTGTCATGGCGATGAACAACGTCTTCTACCGGACGCGGCACCTGTTGTCCGACCATGAGTACGGCACCCTGCGGGCGGGGCTGCGGATGAACGTCATCGGCAACCCCGGGGTCGACAAGGTCGACTTCGAGTTGTGGTCGTTCGCCGTGTCCGCGATCAACGGGTGCGGGATGTGTCTCGACTCGCACGAGCAGGTGCTGCGCAAGGCGGGGGTCGAACGGGACGTGATCCAGGAGGCGTTCAAGATCGCGGCGGTGGTCGAGGCGGTGGGGGTGACGTTGGAGGCGGAGGCGGTACTGGCACCTCTCGACTGACGGCGAACGGGTGGTGGGTGGGAAATTGCGTTTACGGGGCCTGGTCCGGGGGTGAGGTGTCCGCCGGCGTCGATGAGACCGCCGTAGCCCCCCTCGGCTTCGGGGAGAGCCGTGGGGGCGGTTCCGTGCCCTGGGCGTACGCCTTCAGGTAGCTCACCACCGTGTTGGTGACTGCCACCAGGGGGACTGCCACCACCGCTCCGCCGATCCCGGCGATCATGCCGCCCGCCGCGACCGACAGGACCACCGCGAGGGGGTGGACCCGCACCGCGCGGCCCAGGATGAAGGGCTGGAGGATGTGGCCCTCGATCTGCTGGACGGCGAGGACGACGCCGAGGGTGAACAGGGCCGTGACGACGCCCTGGGTGACCAGCGCGACGACGACCGCCAGCGCGCCGGAGGCCACCGCGCCCACCAGCGGGATGAACGAGAACAGGAAGATGAAGACGGCGAGCGGCACGGCCATCGGTACGCCGAGGAAGTAGATGCCGATGCCGATGCAGGTGGCGTCGATGAGGGCGACTATCACCGTGCCGCGGACGTAGGCCGTCAGTGTGCGCCAGGCGCGCGGGCCCGCGCCCGCCATCGCCGGCCGGGCCGCCGCGGGCACCAGTTTCAGTGTCCACTGCCAGATGCGCGGGCCGTCGTAGAGGAGGAAGAGGGTCGAGAAGACCGTCAGGAGGATGCCGGTCAGGGCCTCGACGATGACCTGGACGCCCTCCAGGCCGGCCGAGGTGATCTGGTCGGTGTTGGCGCCGATGGCCTCGCGGAGGTTCTTCGCGATCTGGTTGATCTGCTTCTCGGTGACGTGGAACGGGCCCTTGAGCAGCCAGTTGCGCAGATCGTCGACGCCGTTCTGGACCTGGTCGGAGAGGTTGTCGATGTTGGCCATGACCTGCCAGGTCACGAACCAGCCGATCAGCCCCATCACGACGAAGCCGAGGATCGCGGTGAGCGCCGTGGCCACCCCGCGCGGGAAGCCGTAGCGGATCAGGCGGGCGACGGTGGGCTGCAGCAGGGCCGTGATCAACAGTGCGGCGACGAAGGCCAGGACCACCAGTTGGACGGCGCTGATGACTCGCATCAGCACCCAGACCGTGCCGGCCAGGATCAGCAGCCGCCAGCCCGCCTCGGCGGCCACTCGCACCCCCCAGGGCACGGCGAGCGCGGGGTCGGGCCGGTCCCGGGCGATGACGACGGGTACGGGTTCCGGGGGTCGGGTGTCGTCGGCGGGCGGCTCCGGCTCGGCCTCGGTGTGTTCCTTCTCCACCTCGGCACGGCGCTCGTCCAAGCGCTCCCCCATCTCGCTCAGCCCGTTGCCGAGCCGACCGAGCCACCCTGGCACTCGCGACATGATCCGCCCTCTTCCCCCGTCCGTCCCCACCACTCCCCCCAGGAGCCACTGCGTGTCCGACCGTACAGGGCGAAGGCCCCTCCCCCTAGGACGGGGAGGGGCCTTCTGAGGTTGAGCGGCCCGGAACGGGCGTACGACCTAGTACCAGCTGTTCGCCTGCCAGAACGACCAGGCCTCGCACGGGCTGCCGTAGCGGCTGTCCATGTAGTTGAGGCCCCACTTGATCTGGGTGGCGGGGTTGGTCTGCCAGTCGGAACCGGCGGAGGCGTACTTGCCTGCGGGCAGTGCCTGGAAGAGACCGTAGGCGCCGGAGGAGGCGTTGACGGCGTGGTAGTTCCAGCCGGACTCGTGCGACACGATGTTGCTGAAGCACTGGAACTGGCCGCTCGGCACCATCTGGGCTGCCATGGCCTGGATCTGCGCGACCGTGTACGAGCTCTGCACGGGGAAGCTGGAGGAGGAACGGCTCGCCGCGGACTTCGCCTCGGCACGCTCCTTCGCAGCCTTCTCCGCCTTTTCGGCGGCGGCCTTCTTGGCGACCGCGGTCTTCGCGGCGGCCAGGCGGGCCGACTCCTCGGCGTCCTTCTTGGCGCTCGCGTCGGCCTGGATCGCCTGGGCGTCGGCCTGCTGCGTCAAGGAGGCGGTCTGCACCTGGGCCTGCTGGCCCGTGGGGATGTCCGCCAGGAGCGTGGTGTCGGCTGCCGTCGTCTCGGCGTCATTGTTCTGCGCCTGAGCGACGCTGCCAGAGGCAACGCCCACGACGCTTCCGACGGCGGTGACCGCGGTGGCCGAAGCCACTGCGAATCCCCGGACCGAAATCCGGCTCACACGGTTTCCTTCCAGCATCGTCCGCTTCGGTGACCCTGGCGGACGCAATCGTGCCCCTGAACGCTGGCCTCCCAACTACGGGGTCACGGGAGGCACGGGCCCGGTGGGCAACTCCCGCTCGGGGAGCGCCGCGTGAAGAAGCGGGCGGCATACGACTTCGCTGTGGAGTTGGTGGTGATGCTCAAGTTGGTGCGTACCGCTGGGGGTACACGTGTGTCGTATGCGGGGCCTGACAGGAATGAGACTCTGCCGTAACCGGACGCCGAGTGGCAATTCTGAGTTGCGTGTGAAAGCTCACATCCCGTTTGCCCCAGGGGATTTGGAGAAACAGCGGGACGCCAAAGCGCCGCCCCGCTAAGCTCTTCGGCTTCGCGGGACGGCGCCAACTGGCCTGTAACTACCTCAGATTTGGCCGTCCTCCAGCATTTCGGTCACAAGCGCCGCGATCTGGGACCTCTCGGACCTGGTGAGCGTCACATGCGCGAAGAGCGGGTGGCCCTTCAGCTTCTCCACCACGGCGACGACCCCGTCGTAGCGGCCGACCCTCAGGTTGTCCCGCTGGGCCACGTCATGGGTGAGAACCACCCGTGAATTGGCGCCGATCCGGGACAGGACGGTCAGCAGGACGTTCCGCTCCAGGGACTGCGCCTCATCCACGATCACGAACGCGTCGTGCAGTGAACGGCCGCGGATGTGGGTGAGCGGCAGGACCTCCAGCATTCCGCGGGCGGTGACCTCCTCGATGACCTCGCGGCTGGTGACCGCGGACAGCGTGTCGAAGACCGCCTGGGCCCAGGGGCCCATCTTGTCGGCCTCGGAGCCGGGCAGATAGCCCAGTTCCTGTCCGCCCACCGCGTACAGCGGCCGGAAGACCATGACCTTCTTGTGCTGGCGGCGCTCCAGGACCGCCTCCAGGCCCGCGCAGAGCGCGAGCGCGGACTTGCCGGTGCCGGCCCGGCCTCCCATGGACAGGATCCCGATGTCCGGGTCGAGCAGCAGATCCAGCGCGATGCGCTGCTCCGCGCTGCGGCCCTTGATACCGAAGGCCTCCCGGTCGCCGCGCACCAGCCGGACGTTGCCGTCGGCGGTGACCCGGCCCAGCGCCTTGCCGCGCTCGGACTGGATGGTCAGCCCGGTGTGCACGGGAAGGTCTGCCGCTTCCGGGACGTAGACATGGCCCTCCTCGAAGAGGATGTCCACCTGTTCGCCCGGCAGGGTCAGTTCGGACATTCCGGTCCAGCCGGAGGAGCCCGTGATGGCCAGTTCCGCGCGGTACTCCTCGGCGAGGAGCCCGACGGACGAGGCCTTGATCCTGAGCGGAAGGTCCTTCGACACGACGGTGACGTCGTACCCCTCGGCCTGCAGGTTGCGGGCGACCGCGAGGATGCGGGAGTCGTTGTCCCCCAGGCGGTACCCACTGGGCAGCACGCTGGGGTCCGAGTGGTTGAGCTCGACCCTGACGGTGCCGCCGAGTTCCCCGATCGGGATGGGGGCGTCGAGGCGACCGTGCCGGACCCGGAACTCGTCGAGCAGGCGCAGGGCCTGCCGGGCGAAGTAGCCGAGTTCGGGATGGTGCCGCTTGGCCTCCAGCTCTGTGACCACGACGATCGGCAGCACGACTTCGTGCTCGTCGAAGCGGTTCAGTGCGTTCGGGTCGGCCAGCAGAACGCTGGTGTCGAGAACATAGGTGCGCCGGTCAGGCATACGGCGCTTTGTGCTGGTCACCACGGAAGGACGTACCCCCTCGGAAGAGGTCGGGGAGCGACGGAGAGGAGCTGGACCGGTCCAGGCCGCGATGCGCGGGCCGGAGACCGGCCCTCCGTCTCGCCCGTACTGACCGCACGGTCGAACTGGTGCAAAGGGCCTCCCGGGCGGACGGCCCCGTGCCGTCCGCTGAGATACGACACCCGTGGTTCGGGCGTCGACCTGCTTGGCTTATGCCCTCGAACATGCGCCGCCATGCCACGGCATATGACGACGCCCTGGTGAACTCCTTGTTACTTGTGCACCAAACGGGGTAGTCAGAGCGACTTGACCGTCATCCGCCGTAACGTCGGTGTCGCGCGGCGTAGTCGCGCATCGCGCGCAGGAAGTCGACCTTGCGGAAGGCAGGCCAGAAGACTTCACAGAAGTAGTACTCGGAGTGGGCCGTCTGCCAGAGCATGAATCCGGACAGCCGCTGCTCTCCGCTGGTACGGATCACCAGATCGGGGTCGGGCTGTGCGCCCGTGTAGAGGTGCTTGCCGATGAGGTCGACGTCCACGTGGTCCGCGAGCTCCTCCATGGAGGTGCCCTTGTCGGCGGCGTCCAGGATCATCGAGCGGACCGCGTCGGCGATCTCCTGCCGGCCGCCGTAGCCGATGGCGACATTGACGAGTATCCCGTCGATGTGCGCGGTGGACTCCTCCGCCTCCTTGAGGACGGACTGCATCCCGGACGGCAGCAGGTCGAGGGTGCCGACGTGGTGGACGCGCCAACGGCCGTCCGCGGCAAGGGAACTGACGACGTTCTCGATGATGCCGAGCAGCGGGCCGAGTTCCTCGGCGGGGCGGTCGAAGTTGTCCGTCGACAGGAGCCAGAGGGTGACGACCTCGACGTCCGTCTCACTGCACCAGCCGAGGAACTCCTCGATCTTGTCGCCGCCGGCCTGGTGGCCCTGGACGGTGGTGGAGCCCGCGGCCTTCGCCCAGCGCCGGTTGCCGTCCATGATGACGCCGATGTGCTTGGGCACCGACGCGTGGTCGAGATGGCCTCCCACCCTGCGTGCGTAGAACCTGACCAGCAGGCGGCGCAGGGTGTCGCGCACGTTCACGTGTTGTCAGCCCCTCCGTGGATGGCAGTCCCCGGCGTCGAAGCCTACCCCCGCTGGAGCCCGGTTCCCCCAAGGGGTGTCTGGGCTCATCCCGGTTCGGCACGAAGGTCGGTCTCGGCGTCGGCCGGTGCGGGGCGCGGGGGTCGTCACCGCGGGGCACAAAAAATCGGGCCGGTCCGTGGGGGGGATACGGACCGGCCCGAGGGGGGGTTTCCACCATAACCCTTCGTAAGTGATGCTGCGTGCATCGGCGTGCCACAACTACTCTCCGAAGTCGGCCGACAACACGACGAGGGGCCCGGAAGTCCTGATTCCAGCCCTGATCATGGCTGGTTCACAGTGGATTACGAGGAGAACGTGCAGGTTTTCCGCCACCCCCGGCGCGTCGCTCTCAGGGGTGACACCGCCAGTGAACGTCCGCTTGACGGGGCATGGCACCGCGCAGCCCCCTCCACCGCGCGGTGCCGACCGCGCAGCTTTGCTCACGCGAATTACCTTGGTCCGAACTTACGTGAGGAGATGGCCGGGAAGCGAGTCGATCTCGATAACGATGTGGAAACCGCGTGGAGGTGCGGAGGACGTCCGGTGACCTAGTTCGGCCCTAGCGTCGGGGCATGACCGTGAAGATCACTTGGGAGCGGGCAAGCGCCCGCCGTCTCGAACGGCAGTTCCTGGACACCCCGGCCGGGACCGGCACACCGGTCGCCGACGTGGTGGCGTCGATGCTCGCCGCGCACGCGCAGGTGCTGTCCGCGGCGGAGGTGTCGGTGGGGGTACGGGCGGCCGGGCGGACCCGGACGGACGTGCGAGCGGCGTTGTGGCAGGCCGACGGCTCACCCGCCTCCCTCCTGAAGACCCACGGCCCGCGCGGGACCGTCCATCTGCTGCCCACCCGCGAACTCCCGCTGTGGAGCGCCGCGTTGACCGCGATCCCGGGCACGGGCCGGTTCGCCCCCGACATCCGGCTCACCGACGCACAGGCCACCGAGGTGGTCGAGGCCGTCGCCGACGCCCTGGACGGACAGACTCTGACCATCGACGAACTCGACGCGGCGGTCGTCGCCCGCACCGGCCCGTGGGCCGGGGACCGGGTGATGCCGGCCTTCCAGGACCTGTGGCCGCGCTGGCGCCAGGTCCTGCACCGGGCCGGTCAGTCCGGCGCCCCTGTGCTTCGGCCCGAACCGCGGCCGCAAAGTCACCTACACCCGCCCGCCCCGCTTCACCCCGCTCCCCACGACCGAGGCCCTGCGCACACTCGTACACCGATATCTCCGCTCCTACGGCCCGGCGACCCCACCGGATTTCGCCAAATGGCTCGCGGCGCCCGGAGGTTGGGCGACAACGTTCTTCGAGACCTGTGCCGCCGAGGGCGGAATCGAGGAGGTCGACTTCGAGGGCACGCGCGCATGGGTGACGGCGGGCGACACGGCATTCCCCGGGGAACCGGTCCGGGGCGTGCGCCTCCTCCCCTACTTCGACGCCTACGTCATCGCCGCCCAGCCCCGCGAGACGCTGTTCCCGGGTGCCGCGTACCGCCGGGCACTGGCGGGCGGGCAGGCCGGCAACTACCCCGTGCTGCTGGTCGACGGGGTGGTGGCCGGGATCTGGCACCAGCGCAGACGAGGACGGCGTACGACCGTCACCGTGGAGCCGCTGGGACGGCTGACGGCGCGGCAGGAGCGGGAGTTGGGCGAGCGGGCGGAACGGGTGGGTGAAGTGCTGGAGGCCCGGGCGGAGTTGGTGATCGGGGAGGTGGCCTCCGGACCGCATGCCTGAGTCGGGCACGGGTCAGGCACGGGTCACCTGAGCGGCTTGCGCACGTCGAAGAGGTGCCGGGTGCTGTGGGCCACGAACGGACCCGTGGCCTCGATCTGCTCGTGCAGGGAACGGAGTTGGGGCTCGTAGGCCTCGACCGTGAAGTCCGGGACCATCCAGATCACCTTGCGCAGGAAGTGCACGACGGCCCCGACGTCGTTGAACTCCATGCGCAGCCGCTCGGCCCGCAGGCCGACGGTCTCCAGCCCCGCGGCCTCGGCCTCGGCCCGCTCGCGCTCGGGGTCACGGGCACCGCTCGCGCCCTCCGGCTGGGGGCCGAGGAAGTGCTCGACGAGTTCGAACGCGCTGCGGGGGCCCACGTGTTGGGCGAAGTAGGTGCCGCCGGGGCGCAGCACGCGGGCGATCTCCGGCCAGTCGGCGCGGACCGGGTGGCGGCTCAGGACGAGATCGAAGGCGGCGTCCGCGAAGGGCAGCGGGGCGTCCCCGGCCACCGCGACCACCACGACTCCGCGCGAGCGGAGCAGCTCGGTGGCCTTGGCAACGTTCGGCGGCCAGCCCTCGGTGGCGGCGACCATCATCGGGGGCTGCGCGGCGGCCCGGCTCAGCGCGAAGTCGAGGACCTCCCCTCCCCCGGTCTGGACGTCCAGGACGGTGTTCACCCAAATGAGGCGGTCCCCGGCGGAGCGCGCGTACCCCCACGAAGGGCGTGCCTCGGTGGCCCGTCCCTCGAACCAGGAGAAGTCCCAGCCCTCGGTGGGGACGGCGGCCCCTTCCGCGACGAGATCCTCAAAACTCCTGCTGTTGCCCATGAGCCGATGGTCGCAGGGCGTTGTCGGTGGGCGCTGCCGATTTCCGAAGCGGTGCGGGGTGGGTCAGGGGACGAGTGCCCTGACCTCCTCCGCGGCGAAGCGTACGAAGGCCTCCGGGTCGGGTTCGTCGCCGGTGGGCTGGAGGACGACCGTGTCGGCGCCGGCCTCGACGAGGCGCTGGACGGCCTTCGCGACGGCGCCCGCGTCGCCGGCGACACCGAGGTCGGGGACCGACTCCAGGCCCTCTTCGGCGAGTTCGGCACGGAGTCGGTCGGCGGCGCCGGGTCCGGTGGCGGTGAGGAGATAGACGACGACCTTGTGCGCTTCGGTACGGCCCGCCGACTCCCGTCCCTCGTCGATCAGTCGGCGGGCCCGTCGGACGCCGTCCGGTGCGGTGGACGCGGTGAGGACCGTACCGTCGGCGGCGGCGCCGGAGAGGCGGAGGGTGCGGGGGCCGGTGGCGCCGGCGAGGATCTCGACGGGACCGGCCGGCGGCCAGTCGAGGCCGACGTCGTCGAGCTTGACGTAGCGGCCCTGGATCGTGAGGCGTTCCCCGCGCAACAGGGCGCGCAGCGCGTCGAGATGCTCGCGCAGCAGGGTCACCGGGGACTCGGCGCGTGCGCCGACCTGGCCCATCCAGTCCTGTACGCCGTGTCCGACGGCGAGGACCGGGCGCCCCGGGAACAGCCGGTACAGCGTCGCGGCCTCCATCGCGGTGATGGCGACGTTCCGCAGCGGGACCGGGAGCAGTCCTACCCCGATCCGCACCCGCTCGCTCCAGGCGAGCGCCGCCGCGGCAGCCGAGATCCCGCCCTCGCGGAAGCAGTCCTCCCACAGCCAGAGCTCTTCGAGCCCGGAGGCGTCGGCCAGTTCGACCACCGCCCGCAGGCGTTCGGGGGGCAGTTGGGGCCGGAACACCGCGCCGAGTCCAGTCATGGGTTCTTCCTATCCGGTGAGAGCACGGCGGACAACGGATTTACGGGGCGGCACGCTCGTAGCGCAGCAGGACGACCCCGTTGCCGAAGGTGTGGGTCTCGACGAGTTGGAGCGCGGTGTGGGTGTCGGTCTCGGGGAACATGCGTTTGCCGCGGCCGATGAGGACCGGGTGGATGTACACCTTGATCTCGTCGACTAGGCCGAGCCGGAAGAAGGTGGCGGCGAGGTCGGCGCCGCCGAGGCAGAGGTCGCCGCCGGGCTGTTCCTTGAGGGCGAGCACGTCCTCGGGGACGACCTCGGACACGAGGGTCGTGTTCCACTCTGCGGGACCGCTGGGCAGGGTCCGCGAGTACACGATCTTCGGCTTGTCCCGCCAGATGGCGGCGAACTCGGCGGTGACCGCGGAGGCGTCCGGGTCGGCGTCGGCGGTGGGCCAGTAGGCGGCCATCAGTTCGTGGGTGACCCTGCCGTCGACGAAGGCGCCCATGGGCCGGAGGGTGTCGTTCATGTGCTGGTGGAGTTCGTCGTCGACCAGATGCCAGCCGATGTCCCGGTCGGGGCCCTCCAAGTAGCCGTCGAGGGACACGGACATCATGAAAGAGATCTTCCGCACGGGTACGTCACCTCGTCCGTCGTCGGTCCCCCGGTCCCCGGGTTCCCCACCGTCTCACGCCACCGCGAACGCTCCCAGCACCACACCCGTGAACGCGCCGCCGAGCATGAACGGCCCCAGCGGAATCGCCGTCTTACGGCCCGCCCGGCGCAGCACGACCATGCCGAGGCCGTACAGCGCGCCGTACAGCACCCCCGCGAAGGCACCCGTGACGAGCACCGGCCAGCCGTACCAGCCGAGGGCCGTGCCGAGGGCGAGGGCGAGTTTCACGTCGCCGAAGCCCATGCCTGCGGGGTTGATGAGATACAGCACCAAGTACCCGGCGCCGAGGGCGAGTCCGCCGAGCAGGGCGGTGGGCCAGGAGCCGGCGTCGGCGGGCAGCAGGGCCGCGACACCGAGGAGGGCGAGGGTGGCGGCGGCGAGGGGGAGGGTGAGGACGTCGGGGAGGCGGTGCACCCGGTAGTCGACGAGCGCGAGGAGCACGGTGACGGGGGCGGCGAGCAGCCAGACGACGAGTTCGGGGTGGGGGCCGGTGGCCGCGGCGAGGGTCGCGCAGACGAGGGCGGTCGCGGCGGATACGACGGGGGTGCTGGGGCCGTAGGAACCGCACCGGTGTGAGCCGCCGGTTCCGTTGCAGCGGGCGCGGCCCAGCCAGCCGTCGAAAGGGCCCTCGATCGGGTGGCCGTCGGGGCACTGTCCGTTCCAGGGGTCCTCGGCGTCCACGGAGAGGCGGTGGGCGGCGCGGGGCAGCAGGAGGCCCGACCACGCGCCCCACAGGGCACCCACGACGATCGGAATCAGGCGCACGCGGGGACGATATCCGGGCGGCGGCGGGCTGGGCATGGGTCCGTGGGCCCATGTGGGGCCCAGTCCGGGGTGGATACGGTCGGTCGGCACCGGATGGATCCGGAGTGGCGCGGGAAGGTGATCTGGTATGGGACGACGTTGGAGTGACGGGCGGGGGAAGCTGATCGTGCGGGGGGCCGCGGGCGCGGTCGCCGTTCCGCTGGAGTTCGCGACCTCCTACCGGGCGCGGACGAAGGGGCTGCTCGGCCGGGACGGGATCGACGGGGTGATGCTGCTCTCGCCGGCGAGCAGTGTGCACACGTTCCGAATGCGCTTCCCGATCGATGTGGCGTACCTGAACCGGAAGTTGGAGGTCGTCGCCGTCCACACGATGAAGCCGGGACGGCTGGGCCTGCCGCGCGTCCGGTCCCGGCATGTGCTGGAGGCGGAGGCGGGGGTCATGGCGGAGTGGGGGCTGAGGGCGGGGGTTCGGGTGACGGTGGAGACGGAGTAGGGGGTGGGGTGGACGGCAGGTCCGGGACCGGTTCTGTCACCGCGTACACCCGGAACGGGTAGAGCACGGCGTCCGCGCCGTAGCCCGTCTCGATCGGCTCGATGCTGCACCTGACCGAGCGGCCGTCGGGAGTCACGGCCCAATAGGCGCTCGGCGGGAAGGACTCCGCGGGGCGGAGTACCGAACTCCCCACCCTGGCCGCGATGCCGAGGGCGAGGTCCGCTTCCGTGAGGTCTCCGGCGGCGGACCGGGTGACAGTGATGTCGAGGGAGAGCGCCAGGTCGCCCGGTGGCAGCGGACAGTACGTGCAGAGCACCGGAGCCGCCCAGTCACGGCCCTCCTGGTCCTCGTCCTGGTGCACCACGTCGACGGCCGCTTCGGGCAGGCCCAGCAGGTCCGCCAAGACCCGGCGGACTTCGGCGAGTTGCGGCTCCGCCACGACCAAGAGGTTCGCGAGCAGCATCTTTCACCCATCACCTGGTTTCGTCCGGCGGCAGTGTGCCGTCGGCGGCGAGTCGGGCGAGCGCCTCGCGGCTGCGGGGTACCGTTTCGTGCCAGTGGAGGAGGGCCACGGCTCGGTCGGGGACGAAGCCGAAGTGGGCGTACCGCTCGGCCAGTTCCATCGCCCACGGGGTCACCAGCGTGTCGTCGTCGACGTTCATGCCGAGCCAGGTGAAGACCTCGCCGGCGATCCAGCCGCTGATCCATGTCACCCAGCGCCGGGTGAAGCGGGCGGTCTCCTCGCCGTCCGGGTCCTCGGGTACACCGGGGACGGCCATCAGCGCGCACTCCCGCATCGCCTCGGTCATGCGTTCCTCGGTGACCAGACCGGCGTAGGGCATGAACTCCCGCAGCACGGAACGGACTTCGAGCCAGGCGGGCGGCTCCTCGTCCTCGTCGCGGGTCCAGTCGGGGTCGGGGACGGGGTCGGAGACAGGGCCGGACGGCGCGCAGGCCCGGAGGATCGCCCGGGCGCGGGTGATGTTGGCGTCGGATTCCGGGAGTTCGGCGGGCCATTGGAAGCCGGCGGTCCAGCTGTAGGGGAGTTCGCGTACGGCGGGGGGCAGCAACGGGTGCTCCGCGTGGGCCGGTTGCCGTGCGCGGGCTTCGCGGGCAGGGCGGCGCAGCGACATCAGGGAGGTCCTCGCCCCGTCCCGGTCACCGTCGCTCAGCCTGTCGTCCCGCACCAGGCGCAGCAGGGCCCGCTCACCGTGGGGCGTGCCGAGGTGTCCCAGGAGACTCACCGCGTCGTGGACCGCGAGCCCGTGTCGGGCGCACTGCTCGGCGACCGCCGCGATGCCTGGTGCGTCGTAGGGCTGCTGTTGCAGCCAGTGCAGCACGTCGTGGGCCCAGGCCGAGAGTTCGCGACGGGTCAACTCCTCGGTGATCAGGTCGAGTTGGCTCTCCAGCCACCAGGCCGGGACCGGGGGCCGGGCCATGGTCGAAGCCCACTGCCCCAGTACGCCGGCGACGCCTTCGCGGGTGAACCGGTCCGTCGTCGGCATGACCTGGGCCAGCCGGTCGCCGGCCTCGTGGCGGATGCGGTCGTAGAGCTCCCACGACTCGTCGCTCCAGATGCGTGGCGCGGAAGGCGGCAGCGGTGGGCCGGTGAGGGCGGCGGTCAGTGCGTCGAGAGCGGCGCGCTCGTTCGTGCTCGTGTGCGGGAGGGTGTCCAGCCTCCGCCTCCGGTCGCGGGTCAGGTCGTTCCACGGGGGCGGGAGCCGGCGCATGGTCGCGGGCAGCAGGTGATGTGCGGTCACGGTCCGGCCGCTCCCTTCCTCTCGTCGTCCGCTCGTCCACGCCGCCATCAGGAGACACCCAGGTACTGCATGGCGGTCTTCGGGTCCTTCATCCTGCCCGAGTCCCGTGCCGCCTGCCGTTCGGCCGGAGTCTTCCTGCTCCACGCGTCGTTCATCGCCTTGAGCTGCCGCGGCGAGATGTCCTGGCCGGCGACGCGAAGGTCGAGGCCGTTGTCGGCGAGGGTCCGGGCGGGCGTGCCGTCCGGCACGGTGCCGGTCTTCTTGTCCTTCTGGAAACCGTCGAAGACCTTGTCCCAGCCGTCCTGCGTCTCGATCTCGTAGCGGGCCCTGCGGCCGGGGTCCGCCTTCTGCCAGTCGGCCAGTTTCTGGGCCTGGGCGCGGATCGAGGCCTGAGTGGCGGCCTGGCCCGTGTTCTTGACCTCCACGACGTTGAGGGTGCCGTCCTTGCCCTTGTAGACCACGTC
This sequence comes from Streptomyces sp. STR69, assembly GCF_024519455.1. GTDB lineage: Bacteria > Actinomycetota > Actinomycetes > Streptomycetales > Streptomycetaceae > Streptomyces. The sequence continues at coordinate 357,186 of NZ_JALJRY010000001.1, forward strand.
GGCGTCGTCGATACCGCTGAGATCGGCGGTCGTGCCGTCGCCCATGTCCACCGTCTGACGGCCCTTCTTCGCGCCGACGCCGGCGTAGACCTTGGTGCCCTCGGCCGCGTCGTCGGCGGCGCGCGTCGCGGCCTTGACCTCGGCCATGGCCTCGGCCAGCTGGTAACGGTTGCCGGCCCTGAGCACGGGGCCGCCGAGCGAGCCTCGGCTCTGGCTGTCGATGGTCGAGTTCTTCAGCATGTCCGCCAAGTCCTTGAGGGACTGGGTGAGTTCGGCCTTCCCGATCTCCCCCTTGCTCAGGTCCGGGTTGTCCTTGGCCTTGGCGACGAGGTCGTCGATCTTCTTCTCGTCGAGCGTGAACCGGTCGCCCTTGGGCGTCTTCTGCTTGTCCTTGGCGTCCGTGATGGCCTTCTTGGCCTCGTCCGCGGCGTGCTGCAAGTCCGCGGCCCGGGCCGCGGCGTCGGCGTCGTCCGCCTGCTTGCGGGCGTCCTCCGCCTCCTTCTTGGCGTCCTCGTCGCAGCCGTCCTCGGCGAGGACGACGTACGGGGAGGCGCCGGCGGCGAGGACGGTGGTGCCCGTGCCGGAGGATCCGGTGAGGCCGCCGGTCCTGGGGCCGTTGCCGTCGTAGGGGATGCGGCGGCTCGGTGCGCCGATCGTGCAGCCGGTCTTCTCGGCCTTCTTCTCCGCCTCCTCGGCGGCGTCGTCGGCTTCCTTGGCCGCCTTCTCGGCGCCCGTAACGTCCCCGGCCTTGGCCGCCTTCTTCGCGTCGTCCGCCGCCTTGGCGGCCTTCTCGGCGAGTTCGCCGAGCTTCCCCAGCTTGCCGATCTTGCCGAGGTCGCCGACCTTCTCGACGATCTTGGCGCCGTCGTAGCCCGGGATGAAGAGGGAGCCGACGTTCCACAGGACGTGGGTGACGGCGCGGGTCTTGTCGCCGTTGTTCCAGTCCTTGGCGACGTCGTCGCCGACGAACAGGTCGTAGAGGACCGTGCCGCCCGTCTTGGCGGAAGCGCCGGTCCAGTCCCACAGGGCGCCGCCGTAGTCGCCGTCCGACCACTTCTTGGCGGCGTCCTTGGAGTTCTTGGACCAGTCGTCGCCGAGCTGTTTGCCGTAGTCGCCGATGCCCTTCACGGTGTCGACGGGGTGGCGGACCATGTCGTAGATGCCGGTGAGGTCGCCCCAGACGCCGTCGACGAAGAGGCCCTGGCCGACCTGCTTGACCTGGTCGCCGGCACAGCCGAAGAAGGCGCCCACGCCGGAGAAGCAGCCGTCGTCGTGGTCCTTTTCATCGCCGGCGGGGACGGGCTTGTCGGCGGCGGGGGCGGGCTTGTCGGCGCCCGTTGTGTCGGTCCCGGTTGTTGTCGTGGTGGTGGTGCCGGTACCGCAGCCCGTGCCGGTGACCTTGCAGACCTCCGACTGGATGCCGCCGAAGATCTGCGCGCCCAGGCCGGTGACCAGCAGGGCCGTGATGATCGCGGCGACGATGGCGATGAACCCGGCGTACTCCACCGCCGTCTGCCCCTCGTCCCGGCGCCAACGGATCAGCCGCGCAAGGGAGAACGGGCGGCGCTCGACGCGTTCCAGTCCGGCGAGGCCGTACCACTCGCGGCTCTCCGGGCGGAACAGGAGGAACGCGACGACGATCGGGAGGAAGAGCTGGAGGCCGCCGCGGGCGGAGCCCGAGACGAGGTTGCCGACACCGCCGACGATCAACCAGCCTTGTACGGCGACGAGTCCGAGCCGGACCCGGATCCCGCCCTCCCAGCTCCGCCGGGCCAGCCACCAGCCGAGGACGCCCGGCGCGGCGGCGTAGGCGACGAGGGCGACGACCTGGCCGTCGAGGGTGTCGTAGGACGCGGCGGTCAGGAGGACTCCGAGTCCGCCGACGACGGTGACCGCGAAGAGTGCGTGGACCAGCACCAGCGCGGTGGCGAGCGGGGCGGGCATGTCCCGGCGCCCACCCTGCCCACCGCTCCCGCCGACCGCTGCGACTCCCCCGATCGAGGCCATGTCTCCCCGTCCCCCGCCGTCTGTAGCTCAACACCACTGGAGCTTCCAGAGATTAGGGACGGGACGGATGCCCGAGATGGGCCCGTGGACCCAAATCGGTACCCAAGTACCGGGTGGGGACGGCGTTTGCCCCGCTGCCCCGGCCTTCATACGTTGGCCTCACGGGACTCTTCGACAAACTCACTGGCACCCAGCACCCGGCCGAGGGGGTGTCGCCGGTCCCGGGGCAGGACTTGCGGGAGGCATTGCTCGGGCTCAACCGGCCCGAGGTTCCCTACGTCGTCCGTTACGGCGGCGGTGAGGGGTGCGATCTGCTCGCGGAGTGGCGGTTGGCCGAACCGGCCTGGCAGCAGGTCTTCGTCCGCTCCGAGATCAGTCACGCCGTCCGGATCCGGATGCGCCTGGACCAGGAGGAGCACGAGGTACGCGCCCTTGAGGAACGGTGGGAGGTGAGTCGGGTCGGTACTCCGACGAGGCTTCAGATGACGTCGGAGTACACGCGCGGACCCAGTCGGACCGTCAGCCGTCGTTGGACCCTGGCGCGTGGGGCCGGCGGTGGCCTTGAGGCGACGGAGACCTTTCGCTTCGACAGCGCCGACATGCGCGAGCCCCTGCGTGACACCGTGCTCGGGTCCGGTTGGACCTGGCGGGGAGTAGTCCTCGGCAAGCTGTGAGGGCGGGAAGATCCGGGCCAGTTCTGGCGTTCGGCATCGGGCCTTGCGGAGGTCATGAGCGGCCCAGATCTTCCAATTGTCCCATCGAGGCGAAGGAAGCGGTCAGCTCTTCGTGCGCGGGAAGATCGCGTAGATACGGGACTTCGACGATGCTCTCAGCTTCGCGTCCCCCGTCATGGCCCCGGCGCCGCCCGCCATGCTCCCGTCCGGTACTCGACCGAAGACCCGCCTGAGTACTGGTACTCACACGTACTCACGGCAAGCCTGGTGGCTGATACGGATGGGGCCCGTGACGAGGTGTCGCTACCGTGCTTCCAGATCGATGGCGGCTCGGTCGCAGGTGCACGGCATCTCGGCTGCGCACAACGGGACTTGGGGGCCACGCATGGCGCGGAAAGGGCAGACACGTGGCGTTTGACTGGGAGGAGGCCGTGGGCGTTCCGCCCCACGCCGGTGCTCCGGGAGACACCCGTATGCGACTGGCCGGCCTCGACGGCGAAGGCGGCGATACCGACCTGCGGATCAGCGGGACGCCATGGACGAGCGCATCCGGCGTCGCGGACGAACTGCGCATCGACGCCAACAGCGGTATGGCGGACCTCAAGGAAGCCGACGCCGGTGTGGTGAGCGGCACCCACGGGTTCGACTGCACGACCGCGTTGAACGAAACACTCGCCACCTGGGAGGCACGGCTCGCGGCGGTCCGTGACGAATGCCGTCGGCTGCACGGAACCCTGGCCGGCACCGGGAAGCGCTTCGGCGAGGTCGACCACCAGGTCGCGAGCCGGGCAGGCGGTGTCCAGACGGGCAACACCCCGGATTGGGCCAAGTGACGCCCGTGCCCACCTGGCAGCAGTTGCGCGACCTGAAGCTGACCGAGTACCGGGACGCCGCCGACGGCTGGCGCAAGGTCAGCCGCCGCGCCGACGCCGCCCGTCTCCGGGTCGACCGGGAAATGGCCATCCCCGTCAGGTCCACCCAGAAGGGCGAGACAGCCACCGCGGCGGCCGGTGACCTCGACCGCCTCAGCCGCAACTACCAGTACATCCACGGTGAATGCGGCCTCGTCCGGACGACTCTGGAATCCCTCGCCGCCGACCTGGAAGGTCCTCAACGCAAGCTGAGCCAGGCCCTGAAGGACGCCGACACGTTCAAGTTCACGGTGAACGAGGACGGTTCGGTGACCTATCCCCCGCCCGTCTCGGAGGACGGCACGTCGACGATCCCATACGGACCGTACGTCCCGGGCACGGAGCCGAGCCTTTTCCCGTTGGCCCCGGGTGCGGGCGGCGGCACCGCGCGAGCGGGCGCGTCGATCCCCTACCTGCCCGGAAAGGGCGAGGGCGACGGCAACCCCAACAAGGCCAAGGCCGAGGACATCGCCGAACGCATCGCGAGCGCCGTACGTGCGGCGGGCGAGATCGACGCCCGCTACGCGCCGGTGCTCCGCAGACTCAAGGCCCCGGCCGGGCTGGACGTCACCGACGACATGCTGGTCGACGCCGCCGCAGACATGAAGGCCGTACGCAAGACCGTGGGCGGCTTCCTGGACAGGAAGAGCATTCCGGATGGCGCCTCCCCCGCCGAGAACAGGAGATGGTGGGACGGCCTCACCGCAGACCGGCGCGACGAGTACGCGACGCTCTACCCTGCCGAGATCGGCGCGCTCGACGGGCTGCCGTCCGAGGTGCGCGACACCTCCAACCGGATGGTCCTGGCGGAGGCCCGGGCACAGGTGTGGCAGCGGTACGAGCGCCTTGGGCCCGAGCCGTCCCACTACATCCAGGCCGGTGATCCCCCCACCACTGTCGTCAACCCGGTCTGGCGACAGTGGCAGGAGAAGGGCGGCCTGCGGCTACGGTCCCAACTCAAGGGAATGGACGCGGTACAGGCGAGGCTGGACGCGAGCGGCGCACCCGGTGAGAACGGTGAGTCCGGTCTGCCGCAGGCATACCTGCTCGGCTTCGACACCAAGGGCGACGGGCACGCGATCATCGCCAACGGGAACCCGGATACGGCGGACAACACCGCTGTGTACATACCCGGGACGGGCTCGAAACTGGAGAACGCGAGCGGAGACATCAACCGGATGACGGCAACCTGGCGGGAGGCCGACGCCCAGGCTCCTGGCACCTTGACCTCCACCATCACCTGGATCGGTTACGACGCCCCGCAGAACATCCTCACCGACTCCCCCCGGGCGAGCTACGCCTACGACTCCGCGCCCGAGCTGAACAACTTCCTGGACGGCCTGCAGACCGCCCAGGGCGGCGCCGACGCCAGCCACACAACGGTGATCGCGCACAGTTACGGCACCACCCTCGTCGGCGCCGCGACAGAGGAACACCACATCGCCGCCGACGACATCGTGGTCGCGGGCAGTCCGGGCATGCTGGTCGGCGACGCGAGCGACCTGGGTGTGGGCAGCGAACACGTGTGGTCCGAGGCCGCCGGTGACGATCCCGTGCCCTACATCGGCCGACCGTTCCTGGGCGGTGAGAAATGGGGCGTGGAGTACTACCACGGGGTTCCCTACAACGCCGGTTACATCACGACGATCCCGTCCGACGAGGTGTTCGGGGCGCACCGGATGGACGTGGACACGAGCGGACACAGTGGGTACTGGAACAGAGGCTCGCTGTCGTTGCAGAACCAGGCGGCGGTTGTTGTTGGCAACTACGGTGACGTTAAGGAAGACAAGTGAACCGTCTCAGGAATCGGTCGACACGGTATCGACTCGCTACGTTCGCCGCGGCCATCGTCCTGCCCCTCGTCATGACGGGATGCTCAAAAGGCATGAACACCGAGAACGCGAACGACACCAGTAGCGATAGCAGCCCCCAACCCACGACCCTCGGCGTGGACGATGCCCGGGCGAAGGCAAACCACATCTCAAGCCAGATTCTCGACATGATCGGCATCGAAAACGGTCAAGTGACGCAGTCCGGAGCCGGCGTCTCCCCATGCGACAAAGACCCCAACCACCTCTACCTCCTACGTCACCCATGGTCGATCTACAAGGTGACACCCGACGAGCTGAAGGCCGGGTTCCAGCGCCTGCGGGAAAGACTTCCGAAGAACGGCTGGAAGATCGTCGACTACGGCCCCGACACCAGCGCGAACAAGAACCTTGAACTCACCGCTGATTCAGAGACAGAACCCTTTTCGGTCAACGCCTCGCTGCACATCACGGGTTCTTCCGGGAAAAAAGAACCCTTGATCCTGGTCCACGTAGTCTCCGGCTGCTACCGCGCCCCCGAAGGCACCGACCTCAGCAAGGAGTACTGACCGGCGCTCAGGCAGATGACGTGACGTCCGGCCGGACCTGGTGGGGAGTGGTCTCACCCTCTGCCGACTTGAGGGGTGCGGCCCTGTGCCGGTATCCACCAGGGGGGACCTCCTCGACGAAAGTGTGACATTTTGGCGAAAGGTGTCACACTTTCGCGCCATCCTCCCTGTCAGCGGCACCCCGGGCGCCGCTCGACTTCAAAGATCCTCGACCCCACCGTCGTCGTCGGCCTCCGAGTGCGGCGGTCCCAGGCGCGCACCCCGCGACTCGGCTACACGTACGGCGTCGTTCAGGCACTCGGCGAGCCGGACGGCCACGTAGCGCACCTCGGCGTACGGGAACATGGGATCGTCCAGCACCTTCCGAGCACCGCCCAACACGTCCACCGCCAGCGCGAGTTGCGCGGCCTCCATCTCGTTCGCGAGGCGCGACAGGTACCCGTCCTCACTGTCGGTCGACAGGTAGCAGGGCAGGCCGTCCGGCGACGGCCACGGCAGGAGGCGGAGGAGGGTGAGGGGCTCCAACGGCTCCGTCCGTTCGGTGAATTCCGTCGAGTCCTTCCTCTTCATCGGCTTCATCACGCGGCTACCTCTCCCGCGCGGACCACATGCCGGTCGAGATCGATGCCGAAGTCGGCCGCCAGGACCAAGGAGATCCGGCGCCGCCGCTGAACGCTCTTCAGGTCACGCTCCCGTTCGGCCGGCAGTACGTACAGTCGGACCAGGGCGGCGGCCCGTCCGTCAAGCGGCCCGGGAAGGCCGTACGGGGAGCGGCAGGCGGGAAGCGGTGCGACTGCGGGACCGGCGCCTGCGGGTCTCGCGCGGGGGCCTGTGCGGCGGGGCGCGCGCTCGGCGGGTACCGGTGCCGGGCACGAAGGCGCCCAGGATCCAGCGGGCGATGGCGTGGACAATGCTCACTGTCGTCAACCTCCGGGGTTGGTGGCCATGCCCCCGGACGGCTCCACCCGTCGCGGGGGTCGACCGCGCCGTACCCGGTGTCGACCGGCTGATGCAGGAGTTCGGGCTCGCGCGAGGCACCGCCCGCAAGACGCTGGTCCTGCCGGCCGAGTTGGGCTATGTGCGGACGGTCGTCGGCAAGGGGTCGTTCGTCATCGAGCGCGAGGCCAAGGATCAACTCGCCGACGCGCTCGAAGGCAACGAGACCGCAGACTGACGACCGCGAGCCCGCCCCGCCTGGTATCGCGCGGAGCGGGCCGGTGTTTCATCTCGGTCGGTCAACTCTCTGTGCGCGGGAACGTCACCTCGACCCTGCGGTTCTTCTTGCGGCCGGCCTCTGTGGAGTTGTCGGCGATCGGGTACTGCTCGCCGTAGCCGCGCACTTCGAAGGTGATGTTCGGGCTGTTCAAGTCCGAGTCCAGGACGGCCTGTACGGCGTCGGCGCGCTGCTTGGAGAGGACGTCGCCGTGGGCCGAGGAGCCGAGGTTGTCGGTGAAGCCGAAGACGCGGACCGTGGTCGCGTTCTGCTTCTTGATCTCCGCGGCGATCGTGTCGATACGGGACTTCGCCTCGGCGCTCAGCTTGGCGCTGTTCTTGCTGAAGAGGACCTCGGCCTGGAGGGCGAAGGTCACGTCCGAGTTGGTGTCCTCGCGGCGTTCCTCGCCGCCCTGGTCCTCCACGACGGACTTGATGTCCAGGACCTTGGGGGTGGCGAGCGTGGCGCCCTCGGGGAGTTTCAGGTCGGGGTCGTTCGGGTCGACCTGCACCGGGGCGGAGGCGGAGGCCTCGGTGCCCGGGGGGACGCTGGGGCTCGGGGTGTCGGCGTGGGCCGTCACCGCGCCGACGATGTTCGCGGCGACCATGAGGGTGGCGGCGGCCACGACGAGGGGGAGACGGGGGGTGGTGGTCACTGTCGCGTCACCCGGAGATCTTGATGGTGGCGACGGAGAACGTGGGTAGTTCGAAGGAGACTTCGGTGGCGGTGGAGGGTGGAGCCGGGAACTGCATGAAGACGGCAACCTCGTCGCCTGACTTGATCGTCGCGATACCGGTTGTCGTCAGCGGACGGCCGTCCGTATCACGCAGCACGTAGTAGCGCTTCTTGCCCTTCGAGTCCACGAGTGTGGCGCCGCCGAGCGACGGGCCGTTCCTGATGATCTCGGTCTCGTTGCCGCTCAACGCGGCTGGAACCACGAGGAGTTTGTCCGCGTCGTTCCTCAGGTTGCCGTTCACCGTGACGAAGCCGCCCGCGTCCCGGGTGGCCGAGGTGATGTCCAGGATCAGGCCGTTCGACCCCTTCAACTCGGCCAAGGGCGCGTCCGACTGCCCCTCCTGGGCACTCGGATCGGATCCGCCGCTCTTGGAGGCCGAGGCCGTCGTGTCCGGCTTCTTGGCGTCGCCGCCACTCCCGCAGCCGGCCACACCGAGGGCCAGACCGGCCGCGGCAGCCATCGCGACCATCCCCCTGCGGGCCGTCGAAGTGAACCGAATGCTCATGACTCTGCTTCCTTCACCACTCGTCGTTCGGTTGTCAGTCGGCCAGGTGGACGTCGAAGAGGTCCTCGGGTCCCGGTAGATCGGCGAGTTGGAGCGGGTCCAGGTCCCACTCCACGCCGTCCTTGCAGGTGAGCTTCGGCAGCACATCGTCCCCGGCGTCCTCACCAGGGAGTTGGAACGTGCAGAGCGACTCGATCACGGCGGTGGCATGTGCTTTCGAGTACGTGTTCTCCGTACCGGGGACGATCGAGTCGCCGACGGGCTTGTTGGTCCTGACCGCGACCGTGAAGCGTAGGGGCTCCGTCTGTGTGCAGTTCTCCACAGCGGCGTCGTTCTGCCCCGCGAGTTCGGTGGCACGCCCGCACGAGGGGGTGAGCCCGTCCGCGATGCCGTCGAAGATGTCCTGCCACTTGGTCGGGTCGAGCACGTCCAGCTGCCACGCATCTGCGAGTTGGTCCCGGGTGTCCTGTGCCGCCGCGAGCGCCGCCGCGTCGGCGGCCGTCTGGGCTCCGCCCCGGTTCACCGCGGCCTGGCCGACCGCTACGTACGCGAACGCGAGAAAGAGCAGACCCGCCACCACCGTGATGTAGATGGGGAAGGCCTGCCCTGCGTCGCTGTACCTCCGGGGCCGCATCAGCCGCCAGTGACCTCGCCGATCTTCGCGGTGATCGCGTCGAGGATCGACTGGCCGATCGACGTACCCGTGATCGCCAGCACGATCGCCACGACCACCGCGATGATGCCCAGGTACTCCACCGCGGTCTGGCCCTTGTCGCTGCGGGCGGCGCGGGCCTGAAGGTACGTCACGGTGGTGTTGATCCAGTTGCTCATGATGTTCCCCTCCGAATGACGCGTTACCGGCTTCCTCGTCGCCGGTACCGCTTTCGACATGAGAACGGTATGCCCGGACCAGCGGTACGTCGGAGGGTCCCAGGGCCCAATCCCGGGCCCAATCGGGGTCCCAACCGTTCATCGCGGTTCACCCCAGCCCTCGTGTCGAACCCGGTGCCGTGCCGAGCCACTTGGCGGCGGCCTCGGAGCGGCTGGTGCTGTGGAGTTTGGCGAAGATGCGGTTGATGTGGTTCTTGACGGTCTTCTCGGAGATGAAGCAGGTGGCGGCGATCTGCTGGTTGGTCATGCCGGACGCGATGTGGTCCATGATCTCCGCCTCCCTCGCGCTCAGTTGGAACCCTGACCTGTCCGACGCCAACTGTCCCACATTCGGTTGCAGTTGCGAAAGGTTTTCCGAAGAACTTCGCGAAACAGGGGCAGTAGAGGTCTGGAATCCGTGTGCATTCGCACTTAGTTGATGCTCGTATGAGCCCAGGCCCTCGGGCAGCGCCGGACCCGTCCGCTCCTGGCGCAGCTGGGCGAGCAGCGCCCCCGCCGCCGACGGCGTGAAGTGGGCCCTGCCCTGCCTGATGTCCCTTACGGCGGCCACCAGTTCGTCCGCCGTGAACTCGCCGTGGACCAGATAACCGCCCGCCCCTCGGCGCAGCGCCTCCCGGACTATCTCCGACTCCCTGCTGTACGTGAGCATCACGACCGGCGCTATCCCCACCAGGTACGGGAGCGCGGAGATGCCGTCCACGCCCGGCATGCGTACGTCCAGGAGGACCACGTCGGGGCGGTGCAGCCGGGCCGCCTCGTAGGCCTCGCGGCCGTCCGCCGCCTCAGCCACGACGCTGATGTCCGCGCGGCCCGACAGCAGTGCCGTCAGTCCGGCCCGGACCACCGGGTTGTCGTCGGCCACCACGACCCGGAGAACCGAAGTCGGAGCGGGCCGGGGGAAGTTCGGGAACGGGTTCGGCTGCGGCGCGCCGGGGTGGGGCGTCGTGTGGTCCGGCATGGCTGCCTCCTCTCGGATCGTCGTGTGTGCGTGGGGGGATGGAGAAGGTTCGAGTCTCGCTATGTCTTCGCCGTCAGGGCGTCCAGCGGGAGTTCCAGGCGGACTTCCGTGCCCTTGGGGTGGCCGCCCCGGCCGATGCGGATGCGGGCGCCCACCGACGCCGCCCGCTCCACCATGCCGACCAGGCCGAAGTGGCCCGCCCTGCGCAGCTGTTCGAGGGTCGTGCCGGGAGGCAGGCCGCGGCCGTCGTCGTAGACGCTGATGCGGAGCAGGCTGTCGTGGACTCCGGCCCGTACGTCGACCTTGGTGGGCGTCGCGTGGCGGTGGGCGTTCTCCATCGCCTCCGTCGCGATGGTGAGGAGTTGGCGCGCCACCGCGGGCGGGACCGGCGGTACGCCGTGTTCGCCGGTGGGGCGGTAGGTCGTGGGCAGGCCTGTTCTGATGCTGAAGTCCCTTGTACGCGCGGCCAGTTCGACGAGTACGTCGGTGCCCTCGTCCGGGTCGGACTCGCGCCGCAGGTCCGCCAGGAGTTCACGGGATTCGGCGGCGGCCCGGCGCGCCGAGCGGGCCACCAGTTCCGCCTGCTGTCTGACCAGGGCCGGGTCCATGCGGTCCGCGCCCGCCGAGCCCACAAGGCCGTCCGCCGCGAGCGCCACGCCGTGCAGGGTCTTCGCCACCGAGTCGTGCAACTCGCGGGCCAGCCGGGCCCGTTCGGCGCCTACGGCCTCTGTCACGGCCAGCCTGGCCTGGACCGTCGTCAACGCCGTCGTGGCCTCGCCGAAGCGGAGCATCAGGTTGCGCAGGGTCACTCCCACCGCGCCGGCGACCACGCACAGGCCGGGGAGGAGCGAGGCCTCCGCCACGCCCCGGTGGGCGTCGGCCGCGGCGGTCTGCGCCAGGAGCAGGATCACGGCCTGGAGACCGGCGAAGCAGCCGGCACCGCGCCAGCCGTAGACGATTCCGGCGAGCAGGGGGGTGCAGACGCTGACATAGGCGAGGGTGCTGGTGGGACCGGCGGAGATCAGGAGCAGGGCGGCGAAGAGGGTGTCCAGGGCGAGGAGGGAGGGGTGGCGCAGGAGGAGGGGGCCGAAGCGTTCCCAGTCCCTGAACAGGACGTAGGAGGCCATGAACGTGACGACGACGGCTGCGCCTACCAGGCGGGTGGCTACGCCGGGGTTGGCGTTGAGGAGGGCGGAGGGGGCGGCCAGGGCGATCATCGCCAGGCGGAAGCCGAAGACCTGCCGGCACATTGCCTGCAGGGCGCTGATCTGGATGGGGAGAGCCACGCTCCGGCCTTCGGCCGGGATCGACTTCCCACCCGCACCAACCGTGCCGCTTTCGTCGTCGGGTGCGGGTGGCCCCTGTGGGGCGTCCTCACCGTCGGCGTCCGCGGGCATCCGCTCCGCGATCGGCTGCGCCGCCGGCATCGGGACCCCGGGCAGCCTCGGCTGCGCCGGTCCCCATCCCGGCGGCAGCGCGGGCGTCACCGTCGTAACCGGTATGTCCGTTGCCCCGGACCGGACATCGTCCGGAAGGACCGTTCCCGCCGGTGGTGTCGTGATCTCCGCCGGCTTCGGGCGTCGTCGTAGTCGTCCCGTGCGCTCCTCCGTCATCGCCATCCGCCCCGTCCCCTACTTGCCCGTGATCGAGCTGAAGTCCGTGCCGGAGCCGAGGAGGAGGCCCGCGCCGAGGAGCAGCATCGTGGCCGGGACCATGAACGTGGTGATCATCATCGTGGCCTTGGGAACCGCCCTCGCGGCCTTGCGGCGGGCGTTCTGCGCGTCCGTGCGGCGCATGTCCTTCGCCAGGGCGACCAGGGTGTCGACGATCGGCGCGCCCAGCTCCTCGCCCTGCTGCAACGCCGTGACGAACATGGCGACCTGCTCGCTGTCGTTGCGCCGACGCAGTTCCGCGAAGGCCGCGCGGCGGCTCATGCCGAGGTCCATCTGGCGGAGGGTGATGCGGAGTTCGTCCGCCCAGGGGCCCTCGTACTTCGACGCCACCCGGTCCAGGGCCTGGCGGAAGCCGAGGCCCGCGCTCACCACCACCGCGAGGACGTCGAGGAAGTCGGGCAGGGTCCGTTCGATCACGTCCTTGCGGATGCGGATCGCCGACCAGATGCCGACCTCCGTCCAGAACGCGCCGAAGGCGAACAGGATCAGGGCGAGGAGGTAGTTCCCCTTCAGCAGGAAGATCAGGCCGCCGAAGCCGCCGAGGAAGCCGTAGACCGCACGGCGGGCCGCGTAGCGGTCGATGGTCAGGCCTCCGGGGTTGCCCGCGAGGTCGATCTTGCGGCGGTACTTGGCGACCTGCTTGGGGCCCATCAGGCGCAGGACCGTCGGGGCGTAGCGCATGCCCAGGCGGTCCACGAGGGAGTCGACCGCGCCGGTGCGGGTCGCGCCGACCTCCAGGGCGAGGACCAGGTCGGTGGGGAGTTTGGCGTCCGCGCGGTACATGCGGATGCCGGCGAAGATGCCCCACACGCTGAGGCCCATGACCAGTCCGAGGACGAGTGCCGTCATCGGGTCCCTCCTCTCAGACGTCGATGCGGGACAGGCGGCGGATGAGGACGAAGCCGACCGTGTACAGCCCGAAGGCGATGATCACGCAGGCCTGGCCGATCGGGGAGCCCGTCATCCGGTCCAGGGCGCCGGGTTTCACGCCGTCCATCAGGAAGAGGGCGCCCACGCCCATCACCGGAACGGCGTACGCCGTCATGTTGACCTGGGAGAGCTGGGTGCGGACCTCACGGCGGGTCTCCTTGCGTTCCTCCAGGGTCTCGGTGAGGTTGCGCAGGGCGCTGACGACCTGGCCGCCCGCCCGGTTGGAGAGCACCAACGTGGTGACCAGGACGACGAGTTCGCGGGAGGGGAGCCGGTCGGCGAGTTCGCTCAGCGCGTCGTCCATCGAGGCGCCGACCGCCAACTGGTTGGCCACCTTGGCGAGTTCCTCCCCGGCCGGTGCCTCCAGTTCCTCCGCCGCCATGCTGATCGAGGTGCGCAGGGCGAGGCCGGCGTGGGTGGCGTTGGCCATGATGCGGGCCAGTTCGGGGAGTTGGTTGATGAACTTCTCGATGCGTTTCTGGCGCTGCCAGTTGAGGAACTGGATCGCCACCCCGATGCCCAACAGCCCCGCGATCGGGCCGAAGAAGGGCGCCAGGGACGCCTGGCCGATCAGCCAGAGGGCGGCCACCGTGGCCAGCATGTAGACGAAGAACTCGCCCGGTGTCATGTCCAACCCGGTTGCCGACAGCCGCAGTTCGAGCTTGCGGCCGAGGCGGGTGCGGCGCAGCCGGCGGTCCAGGTTGCGGAAGCGGCGGGGGCGGCCGAGCGGGATCTGTCCGGTCGACGACAGCCGGTCGACCAGGGCCGCGCGCTGCGCCTTGCCCGTGGCGTAGGCGTGCACGCCGGCGACACCCAGGACGCAGGTCAGCAGGGTGATGCCGGTGGTGAGCGTGACGATCGTCTGGAGATCCATGGGGTCGGTCCCTACCTACTGGCTTCTCTGAGGGCTAGGTGTTCCGTGCTCTGGGCGACGCCGAAGGCCTGCGGCAGGGGCTGACTCGCCATGTAGAGGCGGTCGGCGGTGCGGCGCGAGAGCGGGAAGTACTCGAAGACGCCGTAGATCCGGCCGTCGGCGGCGATGGGCTGCGGGCTGAAGCGGGCGACCGTCGCCAGGCGGTACGGCTCGCTGCCGTGGCTGTCGAGGAGGGCGATCTCGGTGATCCGGCGGGCGCCGTCGGCGAAGCGGGTGAGCTGGATGATGACGTCGACCGCGCTGTTGATCTGGTCGTGCAGCGCCTCGAACGGGATCTCCACCTCGGACATCGACGCCAGGGTCTTGAGGCGCATCAGCGCGTCCTCCGCGCTGTTGGCGTGGACGGTGGCGAGGGAGCCGTCGTGGCCCGTGGACATCGCCTGGAGCATGTCGAGGGACTCGCCGCCGCGGACCTCACCGACCACGATCCGGTCGGGGCGCATCCGGAGCGAGTTGCGGACCAGGTCGCGGATGGTGACCTGGCCCTTGCCCTCGACGTTCGGGGGGCGGGCCTCCAGCCGGATCACGTGCGACTGCTGGAGCTGGAGTTCGGCGGAGTCCTCGATGGTGATGATGCGTTCGGTCTCCGGGATCAGTCCGGAGAGGGCGTTGAGGAGGGTGGTCTTCCCGGTGCCGGTCGCGCCCGACACGATGATGTTGAACTTGGCGTGCACCAACCCCGCGAGCAGGTACAGCATGTGCTCGTCCAGCGAGCCGAAGCCGACCATCTCCTGGAGGGTGAAGGAGCGCGGGAAGCGGCGGATGGTGAGCGTGGCGCCGGTCAACGACAGTGGCGGGATGATCACGTTGACGCGCTCGCCGGACGGCAGTCGCGCGTCGACCATCGGATTCGACTCGTCCACACGGCGGTTGACGGTCGACACGATCCGCTCGATCGTCTGCATCAGCTGGTCGTGGGAGGGGAAGCGCAGCGGCAACTGCTCGACCCGGCCGCCGCGTTCGACGAAGATCGCGTCCGGGCCGTTCACCATGATCTCGGTGATCGACGCGTCCTCCAGCAGCGGTTCGAGGATGCCGAGGCCGAGCGCCTCGTCGACGACCCGGCGGATCAGCTGCGAGCGCTCGACCGTCGAGAGGACCGGGCCCTCCCGGCTGATGATGTGCCCGAGCACCCGCTCCAGGCGGGCCCGTCGCTCGGCGGCGGCCAGCGCGCTCATCTCCGCGAGGTCGATCTCCTCCAGGAGTTTGGCGCGGTACGAGGCGACCATGTGGCCTTCCTCGCCCCGATGGCCGTTCTCCTCGGGATGGTTGACGCGTTCCCGCAGACCCATGGGTGCTGTGCTCCTCGCTCCTTGTTCAGTCGAGCCGTGTGGTTCGTTGTCGGTGCCGCATCAGTGGTCGAGCGGCATGGTGGCGGTCTTGCTGGCGTTCCCGAAGCCGTCGTAGCCGGGGATGACGGACGGGATGTGGATGGAGGCGGTGACGGTGACCGTGTCGCCGCCGAACGAGGCCGGACAGCCGACGACCGTGAGCCGGGCGCTGACCGCGTCGCTGCAGGCCGGCTGGGCGCCCTGCCGGAGCGAGGCGCTGCGCGCGCCCGCCCGGGCCGCCGTCCCCGCCTGCTCCGCGGTGTAGGCGATCAGCCCCAGTTGTACGGCGGCCAGAGTGATGAGGATCAAAATCGGGATGAACCCGAGGTATTCGATGGCGACTTGACCGCGGTCGCGCGCTCTACGGTCGTAGGACATCTCAGTGCGTCGCCTCCTCTACGGCGCCCGCGTGGGCGTGCACCGTGAAGGGGAAGGCGATCGAGCCGGGGAAGAGGACGGGCACGCTGAGCGTGACGTCGGCCGTGACGAACCCCGTGCCCCCACACTTCACTTCGGCCCCGTCCCTCCATGCGGCGGACAGCTTGCTGAGGCCCGCCTGTTCGCAGGCGGCGGTGCGCGCGCCGCCCGGCGCCGCCGCCGTCGCCGCCCGTACAGCCTCGTCGGCAGCATTCCCCGCGAGCGTGTACGTGTACCCCACCAGCACGAACTGCCACATCAGCACCAGCGTCAGAATGATCAGCGGGGTCATGCCGAGGAACTCGATGGTGACCTGGCCCCGGTCCCTCCCGTGCGCGGTCATACGCATCCCCCTCACTCCCTACGGCGCCGGAAGCTCAGCGAGCCGCGATCGCCGCCGCCCCGCGACCGGCCGCCCTTCTGGGCGCCTTCGGGGACCTTGACCAGCCCGAGTTCGCCCGCGAGACCCCAAAGGGCCTGTTTGACCACGCTCCTGTTGTCGAGTTCGTGGAGCCGGCCGGCGTCCACCGCGCCCTGGAGTTCCCTGAAGTTGGCGGGGATCGCGGTGGCCGCGACCGTCGTGCCGGTGATCCGCTGGATCAGCGCGGGCTGGATCTCCGTACCGCGCGTGTGCCGGTTGACGACGATGGTCGTCTCCTCCGCCTTGCGGATCTGCAGCCGGTCCCACATGCGGACGGTGCGCTTCGCGGCGCGTACGGCGACCACGTCCGGGGTGGTGAACAGCAGCGCCGTGTCGGCCATTTCGACGGCCGCCGCGCTCGCGCCGCTCATCTGGGCCCCGCAGTCGATGACGACGACCTCGTAGCGGGAGCGCAGGGCGCTGACGATCTGGCGGGCGGCCCGGTCGGTGACCTCCTCACCGCGTTCGCCCTCGCCGGGGGCGAGCAGCAGCGCCATCCCGGTGTCGTGCCGGAACACGGCGTCGGCCAGCACGCGCGGCGAGATGTCGGTGATCGCGGCCAGGTCGACGACCGAGCGGCGGAACTGGACGTCCAGGTAGGAGGCGATGTCGCCGGTCTGGAGGTCCATGTCGACGAGCGCGGTGGTACGGCCCGACGTCTGCGCGGCGAGGGCGAGTTGGATCGCGGCGAGGGTGGCGCCGACCCCGCCCTTGGCGCCGCTGACCGTGACGACGGTGCCGCCGACGCCGGTGAACACATCGCCGCCGTGGCCCAGATGGCGCCGTACGCCCACGGACCAGGCGGCGACGGCCTGCACCCGGGTGGCCAGCTCCTCGTAGCTCAGCGGCAGGGCGATGAGACCGCGGGCGCCGGAGTCCATGGCGGCCTGGAAGAGGCCGGGGCTGGCGTCCGTGGTGACGAGGATGACGCCCACCGCCGGGAAGCGCAGGGCGACTTCGCGGACCAGCTCCAACGCCGGGACGGGACCGATGCGCTCATGCACCACCACGACCTCGGGCAGCTCGTCGACGGACTCGGCGGCGAGCCGGGCCAGGGTGTCGATGAGCTGCGTCGAGTCGGCCACCGGGGCCACCGGGTCGGCGTCCGGGAGCTGGCTGAGCAGGGTCGTGATGGCGCGGATGGCGTCCGCGTCTCCGACCGCCGGGAGAATCCTGGTGGGCATACGGGCCTCTCACTTGTCCTTCGCGAGTTCGTACGTCCGGTCCTGCTCGGGCACGGTCGTATCGGTGCCGGGTGCCACCAGTGCCAGTCGTACCCGCTCGGCGAACGACTCGGCGTAGGTGATGCGCTGGGCGTCGAGCGTGGAGAGGGCGAAGGTGATCGGTACGCCGTTGGTGGACTGCTGCTGGTTCTTGTCGCTGTTGCTGCCCGGGTCGAGGGCGGTGATGTGGCCGACGTCGATGACCTTCGCGTTGGTCACGATGATCTTCGACTGGTCGGGGTCGCCCTCTTTCGCGCCCGCGAAGGTGGCGTAGACGTTGACCGTGGAGCCCGGGTTGATCTTCCCGGCGACGCCGGTGGCCGCGTCGATCATGATGGCGACCTCCTGCTGCCCGGGCTGCAGGGCCGGCTGGTCCACGATCATGTCGGTCTGCAGCAGGGAGCCCCCGCGCAGGGTGGTCACCGCGATCTTGCCCTGGATCTGCCGGAGATCGGTCACGGCGTTGTCCGACAGCCACCGCTCGGGCATCTCGATCTTCTTGAACTGGGCGGCGGTCAGGGTCGTGTAGGGCGCCACGTCGTCCTTGACCTGGTAGGCGGCTACTTCGGGGCCGACCTTGGACTTCACGTCGCTGATGACCGAGAGGACGCCGGCGAACGCGCCGAGGGCGCAGAGGACCGACAGGAGCAGGAGTATCACGCCGCGGCGCTGACGGGAGTTCATGAACCGTACAACCTCATTGGGGATATCGGTCGAGCGGAAATGAGCGGATCGAGCGAGATCGAGCCGGGTCGAAAGTGGTCGAGCGTGGTCGAGCGGGATCAGTTGCTGTAAGCGTGTCCTGTGAAGGGATGACTTATCCGCTGGACGTTTGGTTCTCGTGAACGGGCGGTGTTGCCGAGCAGAAGACACAACGGTCGCCGATGACGTCGATACCGCACCAATGGCACACGGACTGCCGTACCGAGGTGACCAGTTGATACAGCACCGACAGATCGGGCAGATACGTACAGAACTCGATCAACTTGCTCGTACCCCACCAACTCGCCGACTCGGCGGGCAGGGTGGCCTCGCGGAGCCCCATCACGTTCCACGCCGGGGCGAGCGTGGTGCCGATCCAGTCGGACTGCAGCTGGCCCTTGGCGACCAGCATCCAGGTGCCGAACTCCGGCCCGGCGAGAGCAACTCCGGGGCCGACCTTGATGAGCTGCGGCTCGGGGTGGGCGATCACCGCGAACTGGCTGCCGGGCACCCAGGACTTGGCGTGCGACTTGAGACCGACGGGGACCCGGTCCAGTTTGGTGACCGAGCCCAGGAGCGCGCCGGCGTGGATGTAGTGGGTGAGCAGCCGGCCCGCCGAGGCGAGCACCCCGGGACTGAGGTCGCAGGACGCGAGCTGCCTCAACTGGCGGGCCAGAACGGCGAGTCCGAGCGGGGGGAGATTCGGACGGAACAGGGCGATCCGGTCGGTCTCCAGGATGGACCGGATGGTGTGCAGCCGTCGGTCGACACCCTCGGACACGGCCTGCGAGGACACGACGACGACATGCCCGTGCTGGTCGATGAGGGTCTGCATCTCCGACAGCGCCTGGTCCAGCGGCCGTTGATCCAGGTCCCGCAGCACGACGGCGGGCACGGTTCGTTCGTCCTGTGATGGCAGCGCCATGTCGGCGCTGGTCACGGCAATGGCAGTTGGCACGCGCAGCTCCCCGTCTCACGCCTGTCGGCTTTCCGGTATTACTCCGGTACGCCGAGTTGACTTCATTGCGTGACTACCTCAGCACTGTATCCACGCCCCTGTGACCGGAGAACAGCGTTTCTGTAGCTGTGCCGCAACTGTCATTGCGCACAACACGCCAAAACGGGGCAGGTCGAGCGGCCGGTCGACATTGCGTCCATGTCCAGGCCGGCGGTAAAGCGGATCAGGTCACTGCGGAGCAGCGCGGCAGCGTCCCAACGGAGCCGGGAAACCCTCCATCCGGACCGCCGAATAGTTACGGCAGGTCCGAGTTCATCCGATCGGGTTAGGAGTGTCGGTGGTGGGTGTTAGCGTCCGGATCATGCAGCTTCGGTATGCCTTCCGACTCGACCCGCGCCCGGACCAGCGCGCCGCGTTGGCCCGGGCATTCGGGTGTGCGCGGGTGGTGTACAACGACGCGGTCGCGGCCCGCGAGCGGGCCCGGCGAGAGGGCGCCCCATATCCGGGAGCGGCCATACTGTCGAAGACGCTGATCACAGACGCGAAGTCCACGCCGGGGCGGGCCTGGCTGTCGGATGTGTCGGCGGTGGTGTTGCAGCAGGCACTGCGGGACGTCGAGCGCGCCTGCACCAACTTCTTCACCTCCCTCAAGGGTGCACGGCAAGGGGCGCGGGTGGGGGCGCCGCGTTTCAAGACGCAGCGGGATGCCCGGCAGGCGGTCCGGTTCACCGCGAACGCACGCTGGAGGATCACCGACGCGGGGCGGCTGCTCCTGCCGAAGGTCGGCGAGGTGAGGGTGCACTGGTCGCGCACCCTGCCGTCGGTCCCCTCCAGTGTGACCGTCGTCCGGGACGCGGCGGGCCGGTACTTCGCCTCCTTCGTGATCGAAACCGACCCGGACGCCGATCTGGCTCGGATGCCCGATCCGGATGACCTGGCCAGCGTCGGCATCGACCTGGGGCTGACCCACTTCGCAGTCCTGTCCGACGGAACGAAGATCGACAGCCCGCGGTTTCTGCGCCGGGCCGAGAAGAAGCTGAAAAAAGCCCAGAGAGAGCTGTCCCGTAAACAGAAGGGCAGCAGGAACCGGGAGAAGGCCCGCCTCAAAGTTGCCCGCGCCCACGCACAGGTGGCCGATGCCCGCCGCGAGTTCCACCACCAGCTCTCCACCAAGCTGATCCGCGAGAACCAAGGGATCGGCGTGGAGGACCTGGCGGTCAAGGGACTCGCGCGCACCCGGCTCGGCAAGGCGGTCCACGACGCCGGATGGGCCTCCTTCCTGGCAATGCTGGAATACAAGGCGCAGCGGTACGGGCGCACCTTCGTGAAGATCGGCCGGTTCGAGCCGACCAGCCAGGTCTGCTCGGCCTGCGGCGTCAAGGACGGCCCCAAACCCCTGCACGTACGCACCTGGACGTGCGGCGCGTGCGGCACCGTCCACGACCGCGACCACAACGCCGCGAAGAACGTCAAACAGGCCGCCGGACTGGCGGTGACAGCCTGTCGAGCGCAGGTAAGACCAGAACCTTTGGTTCCGGCACAGCGCGAAGAAGCAGGAAGCCACGGAATCCGGCCCGGGGCGCGCGCCGCGTAGGCGACAGAGCACCGGACCGGAAGGCCAGAATCTCCCTGCTTCAGCAGCGAGAGCAAGTCAATGGCAGAACTTCAACAACAGCATCAGCAGCGGGCACGATGCTGGGCTGCGACGGCAAGGTCTACGGCCAGGGCACGGTCGACTTCCTGACGGCCCTCGCCTGCATCCAGCTGTAACGGATCCTGCCGAACAGGGGGTGCGACCGGACTACGCCCGGTCGCACCCCTCCGCCGTGCGCCTACTCCGCCGACTCCGCCGGCCGGTCCTTGCCGTCGGCCTTGCCCGCGCTCTCGGCGAGCCTGTCCAGCAGCCCCTGCGCCTTGTCGACGGCGGTGTCGATCTGCTCGCTGTGCTTGCCGTCCGTCTTCTCGTCGATGAGATCACCGGCCTTCTCCAGCCCGTCGGAGATCTTGTCCCCGTGCTCCTCGGCGATCTCCTCGGCCTTGTCCTTGAGCTTCCCCAGGTCTCCCAGGTTGTCGAACACGACAGATCCCCCTCGCTGCGACGGCCGTACGCGGTCAGGGACATGGTCCTCACGACAGCCCCCGCAGAACAAGACGGCCCCGGCGCACCCGCCCCGGCGGACGGAGTCGCGGGGCGGGCGTGTTCGGGGCGCAGTCGTCCCGCGTCAGCAGCCAGTCCGTGGTCCGTGAGCCGGCCGTACGCCCAAGGGATCGGCCCCGCGTGAAACATTCCTGTGGGTCCACCGCATCAATGAAGTGAGGGCGGTGCGGGCAACAGCCCGCGGGGGCAGGGGGAAACGGTATGAGACGACAGGGACGCGCCGACGAGTACGCGGAGTTCGCCGCCGCACGCGCCGGGCATCTCTATCGGTCCGCCTGTCTGCTGACCGCCGGGGACACACATCTCGCCGAGGACCTGGTGCAGGAGACCCTCGGCAAGCTGTACGTCGGCTGGGGGCGGATGTCCCGGATCGGCAACCCCGCCGGGTACGCGCAGACCGTGCTCACCCGTACGTTCCTCGCCCATCAGCGGCGCCGCAGCAGCACCGAGCGCGCCACCGACGTACTGCCCGACCGGCCCGACCCCGGCGGCGCAGCCGGTGACACACCCCTGCGGCTGACCCTGCTCCAGGCCCTGTCCCGGCTGCCCGCGAAGGACCGGGCCGTGGTCGTCCTGCGCTACTGGGAGGACCGGTCCGTCGAGGAGACCGCCGACGTCATGCACGTCAGCTCGGCCGCCGTACGCACCCGCTGCGTCCGCGCGCTGGGCCGGCTGCGGGAACTCCTCGGCGAGAACCTCGACGAGTACGCCCGCCCCTGATCACCCCTTTCATTCCGCCCGCCAACTCCCCTATGCGAAACGGTGGTTCGCCATGCCCGACGCACACCCCAGCGACAGCGCCGACCCCTTCGAGACCCGGCTCGCCGCCGGCCTCCGGGACGCGGGCGACGCCTTCGAGACCGACCGGGCCGCGCTCGTCACCGCGGGTGCCCTCAAGGGCCGACGGCGGCTGCTACGACGCCGGAACGCCGCCGTGATGAGCGGCGCGGCCGGTATCGCCCTCGTCGGCGTCGGCACGGCGGTGCTCCTGCCGAGCGGCTCCCCCGACGTACAGGGTTCCCCGGCCACGTCCACCCGCGCCTCCGCCACCTCCGCTCCCGCTCCCGTGTCCGGCAAGGACCTGTTCATGACGTTCGGACGCCTGATCGGCGACGGCTCGTACACCAAGATCGAGACCCGTGGCACGGACGAGGGACCGGCGCCGTACGTCCATGCCGTCTACGACGACGGGAAGGGCAAGTCGGCCGTGGAGCTGAGCCTGGGCCGGGTGGAGCCGGGGAGCGACGAGGCGCGGCAGGCCACCACGTGTCCGGCGAAGGTGTTCACGCACTACGACGCGTGCCGCACCAGCCGGCTGGCGGACGGTTCGGTGGTCATGGTCCTTCAGGGGTACGAGTATCCCGACCGCCGGGTGGACACCAAGTTGTGGCGCGCGGAACTCGTCACCCCGCAGGGGCAGCACGTGAGCGTGAGCGAGTGGAACGCCGCCGCCGAGAAGGACTCACCGATCACCAGGCCCCAACCGCCGCTGTCTCCCTCCCGGTTGACGAAACTCGTGGCCTCGGAGGCATGGCGGAAGGTGGTCGACGCGATGCCCGAGCAGGCGACGACGGGGACCCCGGCACCGAGCGACACGGCTTTCGGCGCTCCCGTCGCCCCGACCCTCAAGAGCCTGCTGCCGAAGGGGCTCACGGTCTCCGACAGCAGCGGTGACGACACCGGGTTCGGCTATCTCGTCGTGGACGACGGCAAGGGCAAGACCCTCGTCCAGGTCAACGTCCAGGCGAACATGTCGGACGTCGAGGGCGACCTCTTCGGCTCCGACGCGGAAGTCCTGTCCGACGGCACGAAGGTCGTCGAGCACCAGGGGCCCGGCGAGAAGGGCGGCTCGGGTGTCGTGATGTGGACCGTCGACACCATCCGCACCGACGGCACGCGCGTGGTGATCAGCGCCTTCAACTCCGGTGCCCAGGACACCCCTTCGACCCGCAAGGCCCCGGCGCTGACGATGAAGCAGCTCCGGGAAATCGCCCTGAGCCCGAAGTGGCGGTAATCCGGCCACCGACTTTGGACGCCCTTGACCTGACCATGCCAACACATCAACATAGGCGCCACACAGGAACGCCAGGAGGAACCCGCACAGGAACTCCCCACCCGCACGCCGTACTTCACGCACGTCGCACTGAAACACCCCCCAACTCCAGCAAGGAGATTTCATGCGACTCCGTATACGCGGCTCAGGCACCCGGAGCGGCAGACGCACCGCCGCGCTCGCCGCCCTGATGGCCCTCGCCCTCGCCGCCCCCGTCGCGGAGACGGCCACGGCGGCGAAGGCCACCGCCGACAGCGCACGGCAGGCCTCCCCGACCGCGGACGACATCCGCCAGTACGAGATCCACGTCGACCACAACACCCCGGTCACGCGTACGGCCATCGCGGCGGCCGGCGTCACGGTGGACGAGTCCGACGAGGAGACCGTGGTCGTCTCCGGCCGCGCCGCCCAGATCAAACAGCTGCGCCAACTGGGCTACGACGTCTCGCTGTTGGGCGCCGCCCCGGACCGCTCCTCGGCCGCGGACACCGCACGGCTCCTCGACTTCCCCTCGGCCGACTCGAAGTACCACAACTACGCCGAGGCGAACACGGAGATCGACCAGCGGCTCGCCGCCTACCCGGGCATCATGAGCAGGAAGGTGATCGGCAAGTCGTACCAGGGCCGGGACATCGTCGCCATCAAGGTCAGCGACAACGTGGCCACCGACGAGAACGAGCCCGAGGTCCTGTTCACCTTCCACCAGCACGCCCGCGAGCACATGACCGTGGAGATGGCGCTGTATCTGCTGCGCGAACTGGGCGCGGGCTACGGCACCGACTCCCGCGTCACGAACATCGTCAACAGCCGCGAGATCTGGATCGTGCCCGATCTCAACCCGGACGGCGGCGAGTACGACATCGCGACCGGCGCCTACCGGTCCTGGCGCAAGAACCGCCAGCCCAACTCCGGTTCCAGTTACGTCGGTACGGACCTCAACCGGAACTGGAACTACAACTGGGGCTGCTGCGGCGGCTCTTCGGGCTCGACCTCGTCCGAGACCTACCGGGGCACGTCCGCCGAGTCGGCGCCCGAGGTGAAGGTGGTCGCGGACTTCGTGCGCAGCCGGGTCGTCGGCGGGAAGCAGCAGATCACCGCGGGCATCGACTTCCACACGTACAGCGAACTGGTGCTGTGGCCCTTCGGGTACACGTACTCCGACACGGCCACCGGGATGACCGCGGACGACGCCGCCGCATTCAAGGCGGTCGGGCAGAAGATGGGCGCGAGCAACGGCTACACGGCCGAGCAGTCCAGCGACCTGTACATCACGGACGGTTCGATCGACGACTACCTCTGGGGCAGTCAGAAGATCTTCGACTACACCTTCGAGATGTATCCGACGTCCAGTTCCGCGGGCGGGTTCTACCCGCCCGACGAGGTCATCGAGCGGGAGACCTCACGGAACCGGGACGCGGTGTTCCAGCTGCTGGAGAACGCGGACTGCATGTACCGGTCCATCGGCAAGGCGGCCCAGTACTGCAGCTAGTTACCGGCTAGTCCTTGCGGACCTCGGCCTCCGCCTCGGCGAGCGCGGCTTCGTCCACCTCGGCGGACTCGTCGTCCTCGTCCTCGTCGCCGTCCTCGAAGTACGCGTCGAGGACGGCGTCGAGCTGCGTCTCCCACTCGGCGAACCGGCTCCTGGCCGCCGCCTCGATCTCGATCGGGTACCAACGGCGGTCAGGAGTGTGCACCGTGATGGTGAACCGCTTGCCGAAGCGCGGGGTCTCGGTCTCGACGGCCCCGATCTCGTCCCAGCGGAACTCGCACGCCTGGTCGTCCAGGCGCAGTCGTACGCCCTTCTCGTCCGCGACGATCTCCGCCCGCCGGTCGGAGGCCTCGAAGACGGGCCCCTCGGACTCGTCGTCGGCGTCACCGTCCTCGTCGGAGTCGTCCTCGCCGGAGTCGTCGTCCTCGGCGACGGCCTTCTCGACCTCCGCCTCCTCGACCGGCGACTCCGCGGCCGACGGTTCCCCGACCTCCGGCTCCTCCGCCTCGGTCTCCACGTCCTCCGTCTTCTTGTCCTCCGGCTCGTCGGAGGACACGGCGGGTGCGGTGAGCCCGGGAATGAAGGCCGGGTCGAATCCGGCGCCCGTCACGGGCTCGCCCTTCAGGGGCTGGCTGCTCGAACCTATGCGCTGCTCCACAGCGCGAAGTATGGTCGACGATCCTGTGTCGGACACAGCCAGCCCCTACTTCGTTATCAGACGCCTACACGAACTTCTAGACGAAGAGGCTCAATACGGCCGCCACCGCGAACCCCGCCACCGACAGCACCGACTCCAGCACCGTCCACGTCCTCAACGTGTCCCGCTCACTGATCCCGAAGTACTTGGCCACCATCCAGAAGCCCCCGTCATTGACGTGCGAGGCGAAGATCGAGCCGGCCGAGATCGCCATGATGACGAGCGCGACAAAGGCCTGGGAGTGGTCGCCCTCGGTGAGGAGGGGGGCCACGATGCCCGCCGTCGTGACGATCGCGACCGTCGCCGAGCCCTGTGCGACCCGTAGTACCAGCGAGATCAGGTACGAGAGGACCAGCACCGGCAGGCCCACGTCGTGGAAGGTGTCCGAGAGGGCCTGCGCGACGCCGCTCGCCTTGAGGACGGCGCCGAAGACCCCGCCCGCGCCGACGACCAGGATGATGTTGCCGACCGGCTTGAGGGAAGCGGTGGAGACGGTTTCCAGGGACTTGCGGGACCAGCCCCGACGTAGACCCAGGAGGTAGTACGCGAGGAGGAGCGCGATCGTCAGGGCCACGAAGGGGCTGCCGAAGAACTCGACCACCGAGCGGCCGGTGGACGGGTCGAAGGCGATCGACGAGAAGGTGGCCGCGAGGATGAGGACCAGGGGCGTACCGATGATCGCGAGGACCGTGCCCAGCGCCACCGGCTGCTCCTGCGGTACGACCCCGGACTCCCGCTGCTCGTCGATGACCGCCTGCTTCGCCTCGGCCGCCGCCTCGACCATGTCCTGCGGTACGGCGACGAAGATCCGCTTGCCGATCCAGGCCGCGTAGGCCCACGCGGCGAGCACGGCCGGGATACCCACGACGATGCCCATGAGGATGACCCAGCCGAGCTGGACGTGGAGGAGACCTGCGGCTGCCACCGGGCCGGGGTGCGGCGGGAGGAACGCGTGGGTCATCGACAGGCCCGCGAGCAGGGGCAGGCAGTAGAGCAGGATCGACTTGCCGCCGCGCTTGGCGGCTGCGTACACGATCGGCGCGAGGACGAAGATGCCGACGTCGAAGAAGACCGGGATGCCGAAGATCAGGCCGGTCAGGCCCATGGCGAGGGGCGCTCGTTTCTCGCCGAACAACCCGAGCAGCCGGGACGCCAACACCTCCGCGCCGCCGCTGACTTCGAGGATCGCGCCGAGCATCGTGCCCAGGCCGATGATGATCGCGACATGGCCGAGGATGCCGCCCATGCCGGACTCGATGGTGGAGACGGCGTCCGAGCGCTGGACCGTGCCGAAGAGTTCGGTGACGGACAGGCCGGCCAGCAGGCCGACGGTTATGGAGACGGCGAGGAGGGCCACGAAGGGCTGGAGTCTGACCTTGATGATCAGGAAGAGCAGGAGCGCGATCCCGAGGGCGGCGACCGTCAACAGGCCTGCGGTGCCGTCGAGCAGAAGGAGCAGACCTCCGGTGTGGGGTGGTGTCACGGGGGCGGTTGCGGCGAGCGGTAGGGACATGTGGGGGTCCTCGTTGTCGTCGTAAGAGCATGGGTCCGGGGGTCTGGGGGATGTCCCCCAGAGGGCACAGGGGCAGGGGGGATCGCGGCGCGGCACCCCGGAGGGTGCCGAACCGTCGTACGGTGTGCGGGAGTTGGGGCAGCCCTAGCCCAGAACGGCCAGCGCGTCGATCTCGATGAGCAGGCCGGCGGGGAGACCGACGTAGACCGTCGTGCGCGCGGCCGGGATCTCGACCCGGCCCTCGAAGTACGCGTTGTAGATCGCGTTCATCTCGGCGAAGTGGTCCACGTCCGTCAGATAGACGCGGAGCATCATCACGTCCTCCCAGCTCGCGCCGCCCTCCTCCAGGATCGCGTGGACGTTGGCGAGGGTCTGGAGGGTCTGTTCGCGCAGGGTCGGGCCGGCCGGTGTCGGCGGCCTGCCCTCCTCGGCGGGGAGGAAGCCGACCTGCCCGGCGACCTGGAGGATGTTCCCCTTGCGGACGCCGTGCGAGAACTTCGCGGGCGGGGTGGTGTGGGTCTTCGGGGTGAGCGCGATCTTCTCGGTCATGAGGTGGCTTCCTTGACGGGGGTTCTGCCGGAGTACTCCCCGCTGATGGCGTCCGCCGTACGACGGACCAGCGGGAGCAGGGTGAGGAGTTCGTCGGCGGTGACGACGACGTTGGGCGCGGAGACCGACATCGCGGCGACCACGCGTCCGTCGGCGCCCCGGATCGGCGCGGCGACGCAGTTGATGGACTCTTCGTGGCCGCCCAGGTCGGTGGCCCAGCCCTGTTCCCGTACCTTCTCCAACTCCCGCAGGAAAGCGGGGGCGTTGGGGGTGGAGCGGGCGGTGTACATGGGGTATTCGAGCTTGTCGGCGAGCACCCGGCGCTCGACCTCCGGGAGGTCGGCGAGCAGCAGCTTCGCCACGCCCGCGACCGTGATGGCGACCGGCTTGCCGATCCGCGAGTACATGCGCACCGGGTAGCGGCTCTCCACCTTGTCGATGTAGAGGACCTCGTTCTCCTCGTACACCGCGAGGTGGACGGTATGACCGCACTGTTCGTTGAGGCGTACGAGATGGGGGTGGGCGATCTCGCGGATGTCGAGGTTCTCCATCGCCTCCTGGGCGAGGGCGATGAGGCGGGCGCCCAGGCGGTAGCGCTGGTCGGACTGGCGGTAGACGAGGCCGTGTTCGTGCAGGGTGCGCAGCAGGCGCAGGGCCGTCGACTTGTGGACGTCGAGGCGCTCGGCGACCTGGCCGAGGTCGGCGGGGCCCTCGGCGAGCAGCGGCAGGATGCTGAGCGCGCGGTCGACGGTCTGACTCATGGCGTACGTACCTCCTCGTCGGCCCAGTCGGCGGCGTCGGTCCAGCCGGGGCCGAGTCGAAGTCTCCCCCACGCCAGGTCGTCGAGGGCGGCCAGGCGGTCGGCGTGGTCGCGGACCGGCGGCGCGGCGAGGTCGCCGGGGACGGTGAGGGCGGCGGCGGCCGTGAGGTGGCCGTGCCGCAGGCGGTCCCGTACGGGCAGTCCCCGCAGGGTCGCGGAGAGGAACCCGGCGGCGAAGGCGTCCCCGGCACCCACCTCGGCGACGACGTCGACGTGCGGCGCGGGCACGAAGGTGACGTCACCCCGGTGGAAGACGGTGGCCCCGCGCCCGCCCTGCTTCACGACGAGCGTCTCGGGGTCGGGGAAGGCGGCCCGTACGGCATCGGCCCCGACCAGCCCCCAGACCTCGGCGGCCTCGTCCTCACCGACGAAGACGAGGTCCGCGCCGCGCGCCAGTTCCAGCAGCACGCTCGGTCCGTCGGCCGAACGCCCCAGCGCGGGGCGGTGGTTGACGTCGAAGGAGATCAGCGGACGGTGCGCGCGGAGCGCGGTCAGCTCGCGGACCAGGCCGAGGCAGCCGGCGGAGAGCATCGGGGTGATCCCGGACAGATGCAGCACCCGCCCGGCCCGTACGGCGGCCAGGTCCACGTTCGTCGCGGCCATCGCGGAGGCGGCGGATCCGGCCCGGTAGTACGCCACCTCGTGGGCGTCGGTGGCCCGGTCCCCGGCGGTGCGGAAGTAGATGCCGGTGGGGCGCACGGGATCGCGTTCCACGGCGGACACATCCACCCCGTACCCGCCGATGGTCTCGACGAGATGGTCCCCGAAGCCGTCGGCCCCGACCCGGCTGACCCACCGGACGGTGTGCCCGGCCGCCGCCAGTACGCAGGCGACGTTGGACTCGGCGCCGCCGATGGCGCGGCCGAAGGACGGTACGTCGGCGAGGCGGCCCGGGCGGCTGGGTAGGAAGGTGACCATGGACTCGCCCAGCGCTACGACGTCGACGACGTCACGGGCGGCGGTGGACTGTCCGTCGGCGGTCACGATGGTGATGGCTCCTCGTCGGTGCACCGGTTTGCGGCGGCTCCGTTGACCCGGTGTTGGGCGAGATGTTAGACAGCGGTAAGCGATATACGCAATGAAGGTTGCAGAGATTGCAACACTCCAGCTCAGGGAGGCCTCATGGTCCGCGACACCGGTACCGAAGCGCTCGCCCGGCTCGCCGGGGAACGCGTCGACCACCGTTTCAAGGGCCTCCCCCCGGACGCGGACGGCGTCACGGTCGCCGAACTGTCCGCCCAGCGCCGCAGCCTCTTCACCGGCGGCTTCACCACCCCCGTCCTCGCCCTCTCCGCCGAGCGCCTGGAGCACAACCTCCGCCTCATGGAGACCTACGCGACCCGCCACGGCCTCGCCTTCGCCCCGCACGGCAAGACCTCCATGGCCCCCCAGCTCTTCCACCGCCAACTCGCCCACGGCGCCTGGGGCATCACCCTTGCGGTCCCCCACCAGGTGCGCGTGGCAAGGGAGTTCGGCATCGACCGGATCTTCCTCGCGAACGAGCTCGTCGACCCGGCGGCCCTGAAGTGGATCTCGGCCCAGCTCGACGCCGACCCGCGCTTCCGCTTCATCTGCTACGTCGACTCCGTGCGCGGGGTCGGGCTGATGGACGCGGCCCTGCGCGGCGCCGCCCGCCCGGTGGACGTCGTCGTCGAACTGGCCGCCGGCGAGGGCGCCCGCACCGGCGTGCGTACGGAGGCGGAGTGCGCGGCGGTCGCGGACGCGGTGGCCGCCGTAGCGACTCTGCGGTTGGTCGGGGTGGCGGGTTACGAGGGCGAGGTGCCGCAGGCCGACCCGGAGCGGGTGCACGCGTGGCTGCGCCGACTGACCGCGCTCGCCGTGGAGTTCGACAAGGCGGGGCGGTTCGCCGGGTCCGGGCTCGACGAGATCGTGGTCAGCGCGGGCGGCAGCGCCTGGTTCGACGCGGTGGCCGACGTCCTCGCCGAGCTGCCCGAACTCTCCCTCTCCGCGCTGAAGTTGCTGCGCTCGGGCGCCTACGTCTCGCACGACGACGGCCACTACCGCAAGCTGACCCCCTTCACCCGGGTCCCCGAAGAGGGCGCCCTGGAGCCCGCGTTCCGGCTCTGGGCGCAGATCGTCTCCCGCCCCTCCCCCGAGCAGGCCTTCGCCAACGCGGGCAAGCGGGACGCGGCCTACGACCTCGACCTCCCGCTCGCCCAGGTCGTCCGCCGGGACGGCACCGAGCGCCCGGCGACCGGCATCGAGATCACCGGCCTGTCCGACCAGCACGCCTGGCTGCGGACGACAGACGAGGCGGACCTGGAGGTGGGCGACTGGATCGGGATGGGTCTGTCCCACCCCTGCACGTCCTTCGACAAGTGGCAGCTGATCCCGGTGGCGGAGGCGGACGGGACGGTCGTCGACTACATCCGTACGTTCTTCTAGAGGCTCCCGGGAGGCATCGCATGGAAGAGCTCGTCATCCGGGACGCGGACGTCGTGGACGGCTCCGGCGGCCCGTCGTACCGCGCCGATGTGGTCGTGGACGGCGGACGGATCGTCGCGATCGTGCAGGAGGCCGCTGCGGCGGGCTGTCAACGTCCGAAGGCGCGGCGGGAGTTGGACGCGGAGGGGCTGGTCCTCTCCCCCGGCTTCATCGACATGCACGCCCACAGCGACCTCGCCCTGCTCCGCGACCCGGACCACAGCGCCAAGGTCGCGCAGGGGGTGACCCTCGAAGTCATCGGCCAGGACGGGCTGTCGTACGCCCCCGTCGACGACCGCACGCTCGCCGAGGTGCGCCGGGCGATCACCGGGTGGAACGGGTACGGCGACGACATCGACTTCGACTGGCGGTCGGTGGGCGAGTACCTGGACCGGCTGGACTCCGCTTTCGACGGCCGTGGAATCGCGGTCAACGCGGCCTACTTGATCCCGCAGGGCACGGTCCGGATGCTCGCCGTCGGCTGGGACGACCGGGAGGCGACGCCCCAAGAGCTGGACCGGATGCGGCAGTTGGTCGCCGAGGGCATGGAACAGGGCGCGGTCGGCATGTCGTCCGGGCTCACCTACACGCCCGGCATGTACGCCAAGGACGCCGAACTCACCGAACTCTGCCGGGTGGTGGCCTCCTACGACGGCTACTACTGCCCGCACCACCGCTCGTACGGCGCGGGCGCGCTGGAGGCCTACGCGGAGATGGTGGAGCTGGCGCGGGAGGCCGACTGCTCTCTCCATCTGGCCCACGCCACCATGAACTTCGGCGTGAACGAGGGCCGGGCACCGGAACTGCTGACCCTCCTGGACGAGGCCCTGGCCACCGGCGCGGACATCAGCCTCGACACCTACCCCTACACCCCCGGCTGCACAACTCTCGTGGCGATGCTGCCGAGTTGGGCGAGCGAGGGCGGCCCGGAGGCGATCCTGCGGCGGCTGGCGGACGACGAGACCGCCGACCGCATCCGCCATCACCTGGAGGTGATCGGCTCGGACGGCTGCCACGGGGTGCCGATGGAGTGGGACACGATCGAGATCGCGGGGGTCACGGATCCCGCGCTGGCGGAGTACGTCGGCCGCCGCCTCGACAGCTGGGCCACCGCCCGCCGGCTGCTCCTGGCCGACCGGCTCGCCCCGTCGATCCTCCAGCACGTGGGCCACGAGGAGAACGTCCGGCAGATCATGCGGCACCGCGTCCACACGGGCGGCTCGGACGGCATCCTCCAGGGCGCGAAGCCGCATCCGCGGGCGTACGGCACGTTCCCGCAGTATCTGGGGCGGTATACAAGGGAGTTGGGCGTGCTGTCCCTGGAGGAGTGCGTGGCCCATCTGACGTCCCGCCCGGCGGCCCGCCTGCGCCTGCCCGACCGGGGTCTGGTCAAGGAGGGCTACCGCGCGGACCTGGTGCTGTTCGACCCCGCGACGGTGGCGGCGGGCTCGACCTTCGAGCAGCCGCGCACCCTGCCGACCGGCATCCCCCACGTCCTGATCGACGGCCGCTTCGTCATCGAAGACGGCCGCCGAACGAACGAACTGGCGGGCAGATCAGTACGCCGCACTACATAACGCCGTGCCTTTCTCAGGGGCGCGGGGAACTGCGCGACCAGCCACGACGCACCTGCGGACGAAAACGGCGCACTACGGCTTGGGCAACGTGCAGCCACTCGCACTCAGGGCAAGCACATTCGCCGAGGTGAAGCAGGCCGGGATGTTGTAGGTCTCCTCGGCGTAGTTGATGCCCTCGCGAACAGTCACCGTGCCGTTCTCGTCGACCTCGCACGGGTTGTCGACGGTGCAGGTCTCGCCGTCCTCGTTGCCCGTGTTGTTGACGGCGACGACCTGGCCGGTGCTGGTGTCGATGACCGGGGAGCCGGAGGTGCCGCCGATGGTGTTGCAGGCGGAGGTGTAGCGGACCGAGTCCTTCCAGGTCCAGGAGCCCTCCTTCAGCCGGTACACGAACCCGTCGATGTTGCAGCTGTAGATCGTCTTCCAGTAGCCGGAGACGACCTTGATGGCGGTGCCGGCGGTCGGGTGCGTGGCGCTCACGGTGAGCGGGCTGATGTTGTACGCGCTCTTGATCGCCGCGTACGTGGTCGTCGTGCGGTAGATCGTCACGTCCGTGTCGGTCATCGTCGAGTAGACGACCTGGTTGGCGCGGAGCGTGGCGACCTTGGTGCCGGCCGAGTTCAGCAGCCCGAAGGTACGGGTGGAGGACTGGCCGGTGATGACCTGGCCGGCCGCCGGGAAGCCGGTCTCCAGGCAGTGGCCGTTGGTCAGCACGAGCGCCGGGGAGGTGTCGGTCGAGTTCGGGAAGCGGATGACCGAGCCGGAGCAGTTGCTGAGCGAGACGGTTCCGGCGAAGTCGACGGTCACGGCCGCCGCCTTCGGTGCCGCCTGCGGTGCGGCGACGGCGGGCACCACGCCCGCCCCGGCGATGGCCAGGCCCGAGAGTGCGGCAAGGAGAGGCTTGTTCATGTGGGGGTCCCCTCTTACAGACGCGAGCGACCGGAGATCTTCCGGTCGCCCTCGCGTCATTGTCATGCACATTCTCACGACAAGAGGGTGCCGCCGCAAGAAGCCCACGTGGTGCAAAACACGGCGCGAGAGGCGTTACCGGGCCGTAAGCTCACCGACATGCAGGTGATCCAGTCGACCAAGCTCTCCAACGTCTGTTACGAGATCCGGGGCCCGGTTCTCGAAGAGGCGATGCGTCTGGAAGCGGCCGGCCACCGCATCCTGAAGCTGAACACGGGCAACCCGGCGGCCTTCGGGTTCGAGTGCCCGCCCGAGATCCTGGAGGACATCCTCCGGAACGTGTCGTCGGCACACGGGTACGGCGACGCGAAGGGCCTGCTGGCCGCCCGCCGCGCGGTCGTCATGCACAACCAGACCCTCGGCATCGAGACGGACGTGGAGCACGTCTTCATCGGCAACGGCGTCTCCGAGCTGATCGTCATGGCGATGCAGGGCCTGCTCGACGACGGCGACGAGGTGCTCGTCCCCTCCCCCGACTACCCCCTGTGGACCGCCGCCGTCTCGCTCTCCGGCGGGACCGCCGTCCACTACCGCTGCGACGAGCAGTCCGACTGGATGCCCGACCTCGCCGACGTGGAGCGGAAGGTCAGCGACCGCACCAAGGCGATCGTCATCATCAACCCGAACAACCCGACCGGGGCCGTCTACGACGAGGAGATGCTGCGCGGGCTGACCGACATCGCCCGCCGCCACAACCTCCTCGTCTGCTCCGACGAGATCTACGACAAGATCCTCTACGACGGCGCCACGCACATCCCGACCGCGAAGATCGCCCCGGACCTGCTGACGCTCACGTTCAACGGGATGTCGAAGGCGTACCGGGTGGCCGGTTACCGGGTCGGGTGGATGTCGATCTCCGGGCCGCGCGCGCACGCCGAGTCCTACATCGAGGGTCTGACGATCCTGGCCAACATGCGGCTCTGCGCCAACATGCCCGGGCAGCACGGGGTGGTCGCCGCGCTCAGCGGGCGGCAGACCATCAACGACCTGGTGCTGCCGGGCGGGCGGCTCAAGGAGCAGCGGGACGTCGCGTACGAGCTGCTGACCCAGATCCCGGGTGTGACCTGCGTGAAGCCGAAGGGGGCGCTGTATCTGTTCCCGCGGCTCGACCCACAGGTCTTCAAGGTCAAGGACGACCGGCAGATGGTGCTCGACCTGCTGCGCCGCGAGAAGATCATGGTCGTCCACGGCACCGGCTTCAACTGGTCCGAGCCCGACCACTTCCGGGTCGTGACGCTGCCCTCGGTCGGGGATCTGCGGGACGCGGTGACGCGGATCGGGAACTTCCTGGACGGGTACAGCCAGCCCTAAACCTCGCGGCCTGTTTTTCTTCGACTTCTTCCGGTCAATTTTTCGGCCAACACAACTTTAGACGCAATCTAAGCTAGGATGGTTTCCTGTCTGAGCACAGGAGACCATGCCATGTACGAACCGATCCGCACGAAGTCGGTCCACAGCACCGTGGCCCGCCCGTCCTCCGACTTTCCTCATCGGTCGCGTGAGGAGGAACTGGACATTCAGCTTGCGGGTCACCTCGCTGCGCTGCTTGCGGTGACTGATGAACTGCGGGCGCTTGAGCCTTCGGCGGAGCTGGATGTTGCCGCCGAGCGGCTTGCCGGGCAGTTGACGCGGTTGCGTGGGGGTGCCTCGCCGGCCCGTGCGGCTGCGGCCACGCCTACGTCCCGGTTGGATGCGTTGCATCAGCGGGCGCACGCGCTTGCCGGGCGGGCGTTGGTTGTTGCGGCTTCTCGTGCGGATACGGCTGCGGCGATTTTGTCTGCCGAGCGGATGGATGCGCATGCGGTGACCGCGGTCGCCTGATCGCCGTAGGGGTTCCGTGCTTTTGCGGGTGCGCGCCCGCTGTGGCTGGTCGCGCAGTTCCCCGCGCCCCTAAAGACGGCCGTGTTGATCCGGGACCCGTCCGACACCTTCCGTTCATCCCTTTCCTCGGGGAATGTTGGGTTCCGCGAGCACGCTGCCCCTCGTGAGACGTATCGCAGGAATCGTCCTCGCGGTGTTGCTGATCGGCGGAGTGGTGGCAGCCGTCGTAGCGGGCCGGGACAACGGGGACAAGGGCACGGCAACGAAGACCGTGCGTGGAGTGATCGGTTCGGAGAAGGCGGACTTCTTCGCCGATCCCGATGTGGTGAAGGCCCTCGCCGCCAAGGGCTTCACCGTGAGGACGGAGACCTCCGGGTCCTGGGCCATGGAGGGCCGCGACCTCAAGGGGTACGACTTCGCCTTCCCCTCCAGTCAGGCGCCGGCCGACGCGCTCGCCGCCAAGTACAAGGTGCAGCAGCCCTTGCCGCGGCCCTTCTACTCGCCGCTCGTGGTCGTGGCCCATCGCAGCGCCGCCCAGGTGCTCGCGGACAACGGGCTCGCCACGCTGGACAAGGGCCAGGATCGCGGCACCCTGAAGATGGGTGCGTATTTGGATGCCGCCAAGGCCGACCGGACCTGGCAGCAGCTCAAGGGGGCTGAAAAGCACGGTGAGTTGACCGGCACTCTCTACATCGCGACCACCGACCCGGAGACCTCCAACTCCGGTGCCCTGTACCTCGCCGCCGCCTCCTACGTCGCCGACGGCGGGCGGGTCGCGGCCAGTAGCGCCGATGTCGGTCGCACCGCGCCCCTGATGCGCAAGCTGATCAGCGTGCAGGGCGCCCAACAGTCCAGCTCGGACGGGCCGTTCAGGGACTTCGTCAGCGGCGCCGGCAATCCGCTGGTCCTGGTGTACGAGTCGCAGGTGGCCTCGCTGCTCCTCGGCAAGCAGCCGGTCGGCGACCTCGTCGTCCTCTACCCGGACACCACGGCCAACAGCGACCACACCGTCGTACCGCTCACTCCCGAGGGCCGGGCCCTGGGTGAACTCCTCAGCTCGGACCCGACGTTGCGGAAGCTCGCCGTGCGGTACGGGTTCCGGCCGCAGGGTGACACCGCTGAGTTCGTCGCGG
This sequence comes from Streptomyces sp. STR69, assembly GCF_024519455.1. Classification (GTDB taxonomy): domain Bacteria; phylum Actinomycetota; class Actinomycetes; order Streptomycetales; family Streptomycetaceae; genus Streptomyces. The sequence continues at coordinate 393,271 of NZ_JALJRY010000001.1, forward strand.
CCACCGCCGCCCACTCCAGCTATCTCAACCAGACGCTGACCGGCGTCCGGCAGGCGCCCGTGCCCACCTCCACGGTGCTGCACGACATGGCGCGCCGGGCGCGCGGTTGACCGGGGGGAACCACATGAGCAGCAGCTTCAACAGCAGCCAGAACAGCAGTGAGCACACTCTCAGCGGTGACGACGTCTTCACTCTCACTCCGCCGGAGGCCGTGAAGGCCGTTCCGAAGGAGAAGGCCGGCGGGCTCGTTCCTGTCGACGACAGTGTGCGTACGGACATGGAGCGCAAGGCCGGCGCCTATGTGGAGGGGCTCGCCGCCCTGGACGCCCGTTCGCCCGAGTTCGCGGGCAAGGTCGGCGAGATCACCGCGCTCGGCGCCGGGGAGATGCGCAGCGCGACCGCGCAGTCCAACCGCATGCTGGAGCGGACCGTGCGCAGCCTTCCGTCCAAGGGCGGGGACGCCCAGTCGCAGGTGGCGGGCTCGCTCGTCGAACTCCGGCGCGTGGTCGAGGACTTGGACCCGCGTGACCTGTCGGCGTCGAAGGGGCGGAAGTTCCTGTCCCGGCTGCCCGGTGGCAACAAGCTGCGTGACCATGTCGCCAAGTACGCCTCCGCGCAGGGCACGTTGAACAAGATCGTGGGCTCGCTGCGCGGCGGGCAGGACGAACTCCGGCGCGACAACGCGGCGTTGCAGACCGAGCGGGTCCGGCTCTGGGAGACCATGGGCAAGCTCCAGGAGTACGTGGTCCTCACCCAGGCCCTGGACTCGGCCGTCGAGCACCACATCGCCGGCGTCGAGTCCACCGACCCGAGCCAGGCCGACACCCTGCGCGCGGACGTCCTCTTCCCGGTCCGGCAGAAGCACCAGGACCTGCTGACCCAGCTCGCGGTGTGCGCGCAGGGCTACTTGGCGATGGACGTCGTACGGCGCAACAACGACGAACTCATCAAGGGCGTCGACCGGGCGGCCACGACCACCGTCTCGGCCCTCCGGATCTCGGTCATGCTCGCCTCCGCCCTCGAAAACCAGCGCAAGGTCGTCGACCAGGTCAACGCCCTGCGCGGCACGACCGAGGACCTGATCCGGGGCAACGCGGAGATGCTCGCCACGCAGAGCGGCGAGATCCAGCGCATCGCGGCCGACCCCGCGGTGGGCGCGGAGACGCTGCGCACCGCGTTCCAGCAGATCTACCGCACCCTCGACGCCATCGACACCTACAAGGTCCAGGCGACCGAGGTGATGGCGGCGACTGTGGAGTCCCTCACGTCCGAACTCCAGAACGCCAGCACGTACTTGGAGCGGAGCCGGTCGCAGAGCGCGCTGGAGGGTGGCCTCGGATGAGACGCCTCCTCGCCCTCGCGCTCGGCACGGTCGCGCTGCTCACCGCGTGCACGTCCGCACCCGAGACGAAGACCGACGGCAACGCCCCCGAACCCGGCACCCTCCGCGTCCTCGCCTCCAGTGAACTCAGCGACATGACCCCGGTGTTCGACCAGGTCCGCAAAGACACCGGCGTCACGATCCGCCCCACCTACATGGGCACCCTGGACGCCGTGGACCTGCTGGCGAAGGGCAAGGCCGACGGGCGGTACGACGCGCTGTGGCTGTCGTCGAACGACTATCTGCGGCTGCGGCCGGATGCGGCGAAGAAGGTCGTGTCCGAGACGTCGATCATGTCGAGCCCGGTCGCGATCGGGGTGAAGACGGCGACCGTAACGGCACTGGGCTGGCAGCCGGAGAAGGTGACCTGGTCGCAGATCGAACAGGCCGTCCAGGACGGCAGGTTGACCTACGGCATGACCGACCCGGCCCGCTCCAACTCCGGTTTCTCCACACTCGTCTCGGTCGCCTCCGCGCTCTCCGGCGCCCAGTCGGCGCTCACCGACGCGGACGTCACCAAGGCGACTCCCCGGCTGAAGGAGTTCTTCAAGGGGCAGAAGCTGACGTCGGGTTCGTCGGGCTGGCTGGCGGAGGCGTACCAACGCCGGGGGAACGTGGACGCGTTGCTCAACTACGAGTCCGTCCTCAAGGGCATCCCGGGTCTGACCGTGATCCGCCCGAGCGACGGGGTCGTCACCGCCGACTACCCGCTGACCTCCCTCGCCTCGACGGACGCCACGACCCGCGAGAACGTCCGCCGGGTGACCACCGACCTGCGCACGGACGCCCTGCAGAAGCTGATCACCACCCGCACGCACCGCCGCCCGGTCGTCACCTCCGTGCCGCCCGCGTCCGGCCTGGACACCGGCCGACGGCGTGAACTCCCGTTCCCCGGCAGCCGGTCCGTGGCCGACGGGCTCCTCGACTCGTACGAGAACAAGCTGCGCCGGCCCTCGCGGACGGTGTACGTCCTCGACACCTCGGGGTCGATGGCGGGCGACCGGCTGTCCCGGCTGAAGAAGGCCCTCACCGATCTGACCGGTGACTTCCGGCAGCGCGAGGAGGTCACGCTGATGCCGTTCGGGTCGGCCGTGAAGAGCGTGAAGACGCATGTGGTGAGCCCGGGCGATCCGCAGGCCGGGCTGGATGCCATCCGCAAGGACACCAAGGCGCTCAGCGCCGACGGGAACACCGCGATCTACACCTCGCTGGAGAAGGCCTACGACCATCTCGGCACCGGCGGCGACACGTTCACGTCGATCGTGCTGATGACGGACGGCGAGAACACGACCGGTGCGAAGGCCAAGGAGTTCGACGGGTTCTATCGTCAACTGACCGGCGCACAGCGGGAGATCCCCGTCTTCCCCATTCTCTTCGGCGACTCGGACAAGGCGGAGCTCCAGCACATCGCCGACCTGACCGGCGGCCGTCTCTTCGACGCCCAGAAGGGCTCGCTGGACGGCGCCTTCGAGGAGATCCGTGGCTACCAGTAAGTTCCTCGGCTACTTGGAGTCCCGCAAGAACCTCACCGGCAGCGCGTGCGGGCTGCTCGGGCTGGTGCTGACGTTCGTGGGCGTGGCGGGGCCGTACTGGCCGGTCGTGGTCGTGGGGCTGTACGGCGCGGGTGCGCTGATCGCACCGCCGGAACGGCCGCCGCTGCCCGACTTCCCGGATCCGTCGGCCCAACTGGAGGAACTGCGCGACGACTTCGAGAAGCTGGGCGGCTATCTCACCGGCATCGAGCTGCCGCCCGCCGCCACGGGCCGGCTCACCGAACTGAACCAACTCCTCGCCGGGCTGCTCGATCCGCAGGTCACGCAGCATCTCGCGCAGGATCCGGAGGGCGTGCACATCCTGTCGCGGGCGATCCGGCAGGACGTACCGGAGGCCGTCGACACGTTCGTACGGACGCGGTGGTGGACGCGGCTGGCGCCCGGCACCGAGCCGCCGGAACGCCATCTGGAGCGGCAGTTGACGGTGCTTCAGGAGGAGGCGCAGGGGCTCGCGGCGAACCTGCGTGAGGTGGAGGCGCGGCGGCAGGAGTCGCACACGCGGTATCTGGAGGACCGGGGGCGTTCCACCTGACGTGGATCAACGGGTGCCCAACACGATGAGCACGATGAGCACCAGGACTACGGCGAACAGCAGGCCCGCCACCTTCAGCGGGCCGAACGGGTGGCTCTCCGGCACGGCCACCGGCGGCACCGGGACCGGCATCGGCCGGCGCACCGGTGGGTTGAAGACGTCGTGGCCCGTCACCGCGGCGCGGGTGCACCACGGGCAGGTCGGGAGGTGGGAGCCGTAGGTGTGCAGGGGGCGGGCCGGGCAGGACTGGACGCGGGAGCGTTCCTGGTCGAGGGCGCGCAGCCAGACCTCCGGGGTGGGGCGGGCGGCGGGGGCGTGGACGCCCGCGCTGAAGGCCGTGTGGGCCAGGCCGAGGAGGTCCGGCGGGAGGACCGAGGGGTCGACGGTGCCGCGCGGGATGACGACCGCCTCGGGGCGGACGACGTAGGAGACGCTGGCGGCGATGTTGTCCTTGACCGTCGACTCGGAGGTGCTCTCGTGCGGGACGCCGCCGAAGGGGTGGTTGCCTGCCGTGAGGAGTTGGTAGATGAGTACCGCCAGCGCGAAGTTGTCGCTCTCCGGGGTGGCCGCCGCGCCCGACTGGCGTTCCGGTGAGGAGTAGTCGGTGGTGTGCATCAGGCACGGGAAGTGCTCGCCGGTGACCGGGTCGGTGAAGGCGATGGAGTCGCAGTCGAGGAACGTGACGAAGCCGTTGGCGTCGACGACGACGTTGCTCGACGAGAAGTCGCCGATGACGAGGTTGTCGTAGTGCATGCGGGCCGTCATGAAGGCGAGGTTCCAGGCGACGCCGAGCAGGAAGCGCCAGTCCGCGCGGTCGCCGAACAGGCGCAGGCGCTGGGCGCGGGTGAACAGGCCCACCAGCTGGACGTGTTGGGGTTCGCCGAAGCGGCGCATGGCGTAGCCGAGGAAGGTGTCGTCGGGGCCTCGGGCGATGGCGGTGGGCCAGGCGAGTTCGGGGGGCTGGTTGGCGTCGGTGGGGCGGGCCGCGAGGGGTGACATGGTCAGCATGCGGGCGAGGCGGCGCTCCAGGTCCGGGCCCGGGCGGTCGCGGTAGAGCTTGACGACGATCGTCTCGTCGCCCTCGACGGGGAAGACGGCCGCCTGGCCGCCGCCCTTGAGGGGGAGTTCGGCGAGGGTGACGGGCTTGCCGTCCAGGTGGACGGTGCGGCCGGTCACGGGGTCACCGTGCGCACGGCCCGCAGCAGGGTCTTGTCGTCGCCGTTCAGGCTGGTCAGCCGGTCCGACCTGAGGAGGGCGGCGATGTTCTCGTGCGCGCTGTCCGTCACCGGCCCCGGGGTGTCCAGGGAGCGCAACACGGCGTCCACGAAAGACGTGTTGGGCTCCGGCGGGCCGCCGCCGGGGGTGGAGAGCGCGGCCTGGGCGAGGCCGTCGGTGGACAGCAGCACGCCGTCGACGCGCGGGTCCGCCACGCAGTCGGTACGCAGTCGGCGGGGCGCGTCCGGGGAGGTGAGGAAGACGGTCTCGTTGCTGTACTCGCTGACGGCGGGCGGCTGCGGGAGGAGGTGGAACTGCCGTTGCCCGTCCTCGGTTCCGGCCCGTACGACCACGAAGCCGTCGCCGACGCTGAGATGGCCGAGCCAGCCCGGGGTGAGGACGACAACGGTGAGGGTGGTGGCGTAGTCGGGGGCGGTGGCGCCGTAGGTGTCCAGGAAGATCTTCGCCACGTCGTGGAAGGCGTCGGCGAGCAGGTCGTGGACCTCGGTGCCCGGCGGGCAGCCGGACGCGGCGGCGGCCCGGCGCCGGAAGTGCTCGGCCGCCAACTCGACGGCGTGCAGGGCCCCTTGGTCGGAGTGCGGGCGGCTGCCCGCGCCGTCCGCGACGGCGAGCACGGTCACCGGCGCGGACGCCACATAGGTGCAGGCGTCCTGGCAGGGGGTGCCGGTGCGGCGGTGGCGGTAGCCCTCGACGCTCAGGCCGTGGATGCGCCAGGGCGACGCGGCCACCGCTCAGCTCTCCCAGGCCGGGCGCTGTGTCTTGAACTGGCTGAAGATCTTCTCGAAGACCTCGTCGCCCGCGCCCTTCTGTTCGGCGTTGGCGCTGGCCGACATCATCTGGAGCAGCTCGCGGAACGGGAAGCCCTGGATGCGGGCGTTGAACTTCGGCGCGAACGCCTGGAGCACCTGTTCGCCGCGGTCGGTGATGCCGCCGACGCCGATCGCGTAGAGCCGGAAGCGGCGGGCCTGTTGCTCCTCGGCGAGGACGGGCAGCAGCCGGTGCCAGGAGTCGGTCATATGGCCGGTGCCGTCGGTGGGGAGGCCGTCGGTGACCAGGCAGATCTGCGGGCGGTAGTACTGGAGTCCGGAGGCGCGCAGCTCCGCCTTGCGGGCCGCGACGACCTGCATGGCCAGCTCCAGCGCCTCGGTCATCAGGGTCACGCCGGACGCGGTGAACCGCGGTGCCTGGAACGCGTGCGCGGGCACGAAGGGGCTCACCGGGGTGCGCGGGTCGAGGAGTTGGGGTCCGCGCCAGGCGCCGACGCCCCGGCCGCCGAAGGTGATCACGGCGACCTCGACGCTGTAGCTGAGGGAGACGTCGTCGTGGAGTTCGCGGGTCCACTCGGCGAGCGCGTCGTTGAGCGACTGGATGGGCGCGCCCGCCATCGAACTCGACGTGTCCAGGCACAGCACCAGCGGCAGCCGTTGCGCGTTGTTCTCGAACTCGATGTCGGCGTACTCCGCCGGCAGCGTGGGCGGGTATTCGCTGTGCATGGTGTCTCCTGGTGGCACGAGCGGTAGGGGGGTCACGAGCTGCCGCGGGCGTGATGCCGGGCGGCGGGCGGGAAGGCGTACAGGACGTCGGAGTCGGTTTCGTGGGCGTCGGTGACCTCGACGTGCGCGCCGGGCTCGGGCGCGGTGCGGTCGGGTTCGGCCCACACCGCGCGGTAGAGGACGTGGTCGAGTTCGACGTAGCCCTGCGGGTGAAGTGCCGTACGGACGACGGCTGTTCGGGACGGACCGGTGCGGGGGCCGACCCGGCGGCCGGGGGACGGGGGCGGTGCGGGGGCGGGCGGGACGGGGCGGAGTCTGGCGGTGGTCTCGGCGGTGGTCTCCTCGGAGTGGGCCACCGTGGCGCCCGCGACGGCCGGGGCGCGGGAGCGGCGGACGGCCAGGAAGAGGCCGAGGAGCAGGAGGAGGAGTACGGCGGTCAGGGCGACGATGAGGGGCAGCGGGTAGCCCTTGGACTTCGGTTCTCCGACGGTGAAGGTGTGTTTGCCGAGTTCGGCGACGCCCTGCTTGCCGATCAGTTGGCTGCCGGTCCGCGAGGATCCCTGAAGCGCCTTGCACACCTCGTCGCCGCCGCAGCTGCCGAGGGCTTTCAGCGACTCTTTGTCCAGCCGGTCGATCGTGGCGTCCGGGTCGACGAGCCGCTGGCCGGCCAGGATGAACAGCAAGGTGCCGCCCTGGCCGGTGTGGACGCCGGCCGGTACCTGTACCTGAAGGTTCTTGAGGTCCTGACGGACGGCGGCCTGGCTGATCCGCCGACTGCCCTCCAGGTCCAGGGACTTGTTCAGCCTGACCGTGACCACGACCCCGTCGTCGAGCGCGTCCTTCCAGCACTCCAGCCGCGTCGGGAAATCCTTGCCGCAGGGATCATCGGCGGCAGCCGCCGGCCCCGCCGGAATCACCGCGATCAACAGGCCGAACAGCAAGGCAGTGAACAACGTACGTCTCATGACGACCCCCCGTTGGCGCCCATAGTGGAGGCAACAGGGCCGTGGCCGAAAGGGGTTGACTGAGAATGCTCAATTCATTTCTACAGCTGGAAAACCTGATGACAACGGGTGAACATCTGTCGCGCCCGTTCCACCCAATCACTGGCCAGGACATCGAAGTCGGCCTGCGAGATCCGGCAGGTCAGCGGGAGGTCGCAGACCCCGGCGAGGCACGGCCCGGGTCCGCGCACGTCCCACACCGACAGCATGGGATTCAGCTGTTCGGTGTTCCACGCGTTGGACGCGGCGGCGGCGATCGCCAATTGATCCTTGCGCAGAGAATGACCGTCGGTGACAAAGGCGACGAGAAGTCTTTTCGTGGTCATGAAGCGCACGGTGAGCGTGCGTCCCGACTCCTCTAGATCGAATTGCAGGGAGAGGGAATCGACATCGCTCTCGACGTGGTAATTCCGGCGGGCGCCCCAGGTGTGCGTCAACTGCCGCCAGGAGGAGGCGATGTCGTAGTCCCGGCCGGGCGGGAGGGAGGACTCAGGCGTCGCCACGCGTCACCGCCCGCGTGACCATGTCGTCGGTGAGGCCCGCGTCCAGCAGGGCCTGCGCGTGCAGCAGCAGACAGGACGGCACCGGCAGGCTCGTACCGCCGCCGCGCCGGGCCTCCAACTCGCTGCGGCGGACCTCGATGGTGCGGGCCACGGCGGGCGGCGGCCAGACCGCGGTGCGCGGCGGTGACAGCAACTCCCCCAGCAGGACGTCCAGTCGGGGCCGGTCACCGGGGCGCTTGGCAAGACACCGTGCGAGCAGCGGCCGTAGCCCCGCCGGTACGTCGTCCAGGTCGGGTGCGCGGTGCACCACCCGCAGGCTCACCGCCTCGCCCGTGCCGAACGGCGGGCGGCCGGTCAGCGCGTACACCAGGACACCGCCGAGGGAGAACACGTCGGTGGGCGGGCCGAGCGGCGCGGCCGTCATCTGCTCCGGCGACATGAACGGCGGGGTGCCGACCACGATTCCGGCCCGGGTGAGGCTCGGGGCGCCCTCGACGCGGGAGATGCCGAAGTCGATGACGCGGGGGCCGTCGGAGGCCAGCAGCACGTTGGCCGGCTTGAGGTCGCGGTGGACCAGGTTGGCCGCGTGGATCGCCTGCAGGGCCTCGACGAGGAACGCGCCGAGCCTGCGGACCTGCGGCTCGGGCAGCGGCCCGTCGGTGCGGACGGCCTCGGCGAGGGAGGGGCCGGGCACGTACATCGTTGCCAGCCAGGGGAGTTCGGCCTGGGTGTCCGCGTCGACCACGGCCGCCGTGTAGGCGCCGCTGACCAGGCGGGCGGCGGCGACCTCGCGGGCGAAGCGCTCGCGGAACTCCTGCTCGGCGGCCAGTTCGGGCCGTACGACCTTCACCGCCACCTCACGGCCGGCCGGGGAACGGCCGAGATACACCCATCCCATACCGCCGGAGCCGAGCCGCCCGGCGATCCGGTACGGCCCCACGCTCAGCGGATCGCTGACCGGAGTGCGCACCCCGCTCACCTCACTTCGGGGTTCGGGTTCGTTGCGAGTTGTCCCGAGTGTCCCCCGAAATGCCGGTCCGGGCAGAGGTGATGGAAGAAATGAAGGCCAACGGGTAAGGGCCCGCACGCCGTTGTGCGGGCCCCTACGGTTTCGCTACGGGATTCAGCCGAGGCGCTGGACCAGCGCCCGGTACTCGTCCCACAGTTCCTTCGGGGTGTGGTCGCCGAAGGTGTTGAGGTGGTCGGGGACCAGGGCCGCTTCCTCGCGCCACACGTCCTTGTCGACGGTGAGCAGGAAGTCGAGGTCGGCCTCGGACAGGTCGAGGCCCTTGGTGTCGAGGGCGCCCTTGGCCGGCAGCACGCCGATCGGGGTCTCGACGCCCTCGGCGCGGCCGTCGAGGCGGTCGACGATCCATTTCAGGACACGGCTGTTCTCGCCGAAGCCCGGCCACACGAACTTGCCCGCCTCGTTCTTGCGGAACCAGTTCACGTAGTAGATCTTCGGGAGCTTGGCCTGGTCCCTGCCCTTGGCCACATCGACCCAGTGGCCCATGTAGTCGCCCATGTTGTAGCCGCAGAACGGCAGCATGGCGAACGGGTCGCGGCGCAGCTCGCCGACCTTGCCCTCGGCGGCGGCGGTCTTCTCGGAGGCCACGTTGGCGCCGAGGAAGACACCGTGGTTCCAGTCGAAGGACTCCGTCACCAGCGGTACGGCCGAGGCACGCCGGCCGCCGAACAGGATCGCCGAGATCGGCACGCCCTTGGGGTCCTCCCACTCGGGCGCGATGATCGGGCACTGCGAAGCGGGCACGGTGAAGCGGGCGTTGGGGTGCGCGGCGGGCGAAGTGGACTCCGGCGTCCAGGAGTTGCCCTTCCAGTCCGTGAGGTGGGCCGGAGTCTCCTCCGTCATGCCCTCCCACCAGATGTCGTTGTCGTCGGTCAACGCCACGTTGGTGAAGACGGAGTTGCCCCACAGCGTCTTCATCGCGTTGGCGTTGGTGTGCTCGCCGGTGCCGGGCGCGACGCCGAAGAAACCGGCCTCGGGGTTGATCGCGTAGAGCCGGCCGTCCTCGCCGAACCGCATCCAGGCGATGTCGTCACCGATGGTCTCCACGGTCCAGCCGGAGACGGTGGGCTCCAGCATCGCGAGGTTGGTCTTGCCGCAGGCGCTCGGGAAGGCGGCGGCCACGTACTTCGACTCCCCCTGCGGCGGGGTGAGTTTGAGGATCAGCATGTGCTCGGCGAGCCAGCCCTCGTCCCGCGCCATCACGGAGGCGATGCGCAGGGCGTAGCACTTCTTGCCGAGCAGCGCGTTGCCGCCGTAGCCGGAGCCGTAGGACCAGATCTCGCGGCTCTCGGGGAAGTGCGAGATGTACTTGGTGGAGTTGCACGGCCACGGCACGTCCGCCTCGCCCTCGGCCAGCGGGGCTCCGAGCGTGTGCACAGCACGCACGAAGAATCCGTCGGTACCGAGTTCGTCGAGGACGGGCTGTCCCATGCGGGTCATGGTGCGCATGGAGACGGCGACGTAGGCGGAGTCGGTGATCTCGACGCCGATCGCGGAGAGGTCCGAACCGAGGGGGCCCATGCAGAACGGGACGACGTACATCGTCCGGCCCTTCATGGAGCCGCGGAAGATGCCCTTTTCTCCCGCGAAGATCTCCCGCATTTCCGCCGGAGCCTTCCAGTGGTTGGTCGGGCCCGCGTCCTGCTCCTGCTCGGAGCAGATGAACGTCCTGTCCTCGACCCGGGCGACATCGGTCGGGTCGGAGGCGGCGTAGTAGGAGTTGGGGCGCTTGATCGGGTCGAGCTTCTGGAAGGTGCCCTTTCGGACGAGCTCCTCGCTCAGCCGCTCGTACTCGGCCTCTGATCCGTCACACCAGACCACGCTGTCCGGCTGGGTCAGTTCTGCGATCTCGTTCACCCACGAGACCAGTTCCTTGTGTTCGGTTGGGATGACGGGGGGAGCCGCGATGTCGCGCGCCACGATTGCTCCTATGGTGAGGGATTTTGTCCTTGTTGCCCCGTGGGGGCCGCGACCCGGATGCTTCAGATGGTCGATCTTGGCGCTCATCCGGTGCCGACCGCACTCATTTGATCATCCGACTCGCCCGCCCATATGTCCAGAGGGCCTCACAGACGAGCGAAGTGAGGATCGCCACGTATCCAGATGTTTTCCGTGCGTCACCATCGCTTCACCCCGGGTACCCGCACGTCGGCCACGCATGAGACAGTGGCCACTTCCGGACCCCCATCTCGCCGCACTGATACGTAACTTACGGTTCCGTAGGTACGCTTGTGTGCATGACTGCGTCCGTCCCCGACGCGCCCACGGACACGCCGACTGCCGGCCAGGGTCCCTCCGCGCTCTCCCTCCCCGACCACGTGAAGCCGAAGCTGCGCGGCTGGCTGCACCTCGGCATGTTCCCGGCCGTTCTCGTCTCCGGCCTGGTGCTCACCGCTCTCGCCGACACACCCCGGGCCCGGATCGCCTGCGGGATCTTCGCCTTCACGGCCTGCCTGCTCTTCGGGGTCAGCGCGCTGTACCACCGGGGCGACTGGAGCCCGCGCATGGACGGCATCCTGCGCAGACTCGATCACGCCAACATCTTCCTGATCATCGCGGGCACCTACACACCCCTGACGATGCTGCTGCTGCCGGGCGCCAAGGGCGAATGGCTGCTGTGGAGCATCTGGGGCGCGGCGCTGGCCGGCATCGCCTTCCGGGTCTTCTGGGTCGGCGCCCCGCGCTGGCTCTACACCCCCTGCTACATCGCGATGGGCTGGGCGGCCGTCTTCTTCCTGCCGGACTTCATGCGCACGGGCGGCATCGCCGTCCTGGTCCTGGTGATCGTCGGCGGACTGCTCTACAGCGCGGGCGGCGTGATCTACGGCATCAAGCGCCCGAACCCGTCACCGCGCTGGTTCGGCTTCCACGAGGTCTTCCACTCCCTGACGGTGGCGGCCTTCCTCGTCCACTACGTGGGGATCTCGCTGGTGGCGTACCAGCACGGATAGCACCTGAGGCACCTCCTGTTCATGGCCACGGCTTCACAAGCCGTGGCCATTTTTCATGCACTGAGAGTTGATCCCCATTGACATCAACCATCTTTTGACAGCTACTCTCATTTCATGGCTACTGTCACCGTCCCTGAGAACAACGAAGTGCGACGCGATCCGCGCCGCTGGTGGGCCCTCGGGGCCCTGGTCGCGAGCATGCTCACGCTCGGCTTCGACACGACGATCCTGAACGTCGCCCTGCCCACGATGGCGGGCCAGCTCGGCGCCACCACCGGCCAGCAGCAGTGGATGGCGGACTCGTACGTGATCGTCTTCGCCGCGCTGATGCTCCCGGCGGGACTGCTCGGCGACCGGTACGGGCGGCGGCGCATGCTCGTCGTGGGGCTCGGAGTCTTCCTCGCCGGTTCCGTGGCCGGCGCCCTGGCCGACGACGTCAACTGGGTCATCGCGGCCCGCACGCTGATGGGCCTCGGCGCCGCGCTGGTCATGCCGCTCGCCCTGTCCGTGCTGCCCTCGCTCTTCGGACCCGACGAGCGCACCAAGGCCGTCGGCATCATCTCCGCGGCCTCCTCGCTCGGGCTGCCGCTCGGCCCGATCATCGGCGGCTGGCTGCTCAACCACTTCTGGTGGGGCTCGGTCTTCCTGGTCAACGTCCCGATGGCCGCCGTCGGCATCGCCGCCTGCGTCTTCCTGCTCCCCGAGACCCGCGACCCCGCCTCCCCCAAGGTCGACGCCCTCTCCACCGCGCTCACCGCGGCCGGCCTCGGCTCCCTCATCTACGCCATCATCGAGGCGCCCGGCCGCGGTTGGGGCGACCCGCTGATCGTGGGCATGCTCATCGGCGCCGCGCTCCTGATCGCCGCCCTGGTGCTGCGCGAGCGGCGCATGGAACGCCCCATGCTCGACATGACCCTGCTCACCCACCGCGGCTTCCTCTTCAACACACTCGCCGCGACCCTCGTGATGTTCGTCCTGTCCGGCCTGCTGTTCGTGCTGCCGCAGTACCTCCAGGCGGTGCTCGGCAACGACGCGCTGGGTACGGGCGTCCGCCTGCTGCCCATGATGGGCGGCCTGATCGTCGCGGCCCGGGCCGCGCAACCGCTCGTCGCCAAGTTCGGCTCCCGTGCCGTGGTCACCGCGGGCCTGGTGGTCCTCGCCTTCGCCGCACTGCTCGGCAGCCGTACGACGGTCGACTCCGGCTACGGCTTCACCGCGCTGTGGCTGTCCATCACCGGCTTCGGCTTCGGCTTCTCGATCGTCCCCGCGATGGACGGCGGCCTCGGCGCGCTCCCCCGCGACCGGGCCGGCAGCGGCTCCGGGCTCCTCATGACCATGCGCCAGGTCGGCGCCGCGATCGGCATCGCCCTGCTCGGCAGCCTGCTCGCAAGCACCTTCCGGGACCGCCTCGACGTGACCGGCCTGCCCGCGAAGGCGGCAGACACGGCCGGTGAGTCCGTCGTGGCGGCGCACATAGTCGCTCAGAAGACAGGCTCGGCGGACCTCATCGCCTCCGCGAACAGTGCGTACGTCCACGGCATGGGCCTGGTCCTGCTGGTGTGCGGCGCCGCGGCCCTCGTCACCGCGCTGCTGGCGGCGGCGTTCCTGCCGAACACCCCGGTGGCCCCGGCCACGGAGGAGGACAAGGACGGGAACGACGAGGAGGACACCGGTGCAGCCGTGGCCACCGCTCGGGCGGATGCCGGACAATGAACAGCATGACGGCCGCACCCTCCCCCTTCAGCCCCGCCGACCGCCCTCAACTGGGCCTCCGCGAGCGCAAGAAGATCAAGACCCGCGAGGCGATCCGCACAGCGACGTACGCGCTCGTCAAGGAACAGGGGTACGACGCGACCACGATCGAGCAGATCGCCGAGCGCGCCGAGGTGTCGCCGTCGACCGTCTTCCGCTACTTCCCGACCAAGGAAGACATCGTCATCACGGACGAGTTCGACCCGATCATCATGGACGAACTCCGGGCCCGCCCGGCCGACGAACCGTGGATGGTCACGCTGCGGTACGTGATGCAGAAGGCCGTCACGTACGGCATGAAGGAGGACGAGGAGGTCTCCCGCCTCCGGACCCACCTGATGGTCCAGGTCCCGGCCGTGCGCTCACGCATGATGGAGAGCATGTCGGTCACCGGCGACATGCTCTGCCAGGCCATCGCCGAGCGCACCGGCCGGGACCAGGAGAGCCTGGAAGTACGGGTCTCCGCGATGGCACTCATCGGCGCCCTGATGGAGACGTCCCTGTACTGGGCAGAACACGGCCACCGGGACGATTTCAAGGACCTGGTGGACCGCACGCTGGATGTGCTGGAGCACGGGCTCTCCGGGTGATCCCGGCACGGATCCGGCGAGGACGCACCCCCAACAGGGAAGCGCCCTCGCCGAGTTCGCGGGACGACTACCGCTTCTTCTGTACGGCCTTCACGTCACCCTTCCCGCAAGCCACCCCGTCCCTGTTCGGGTCGAGCCGCAGCGGATCGTCCTTGCCGTTGACCTTCAGGCGGCCGTAGTCGTTCTGCCGGAGCCACGAACAGCGGGCCGCGGTAGTCGAGTTGACCTCGGCCGGGAAGACCGTGGGCACGCAGACGTTGATCGTGCCGTAGTGGCGGTCGCAGCCGGAGATGGTCACGGAGACCTTCTGCGAGGTCCGCTTCCTGCCGGGCTCGGTGACCTTGCCGGTCAGGGAGTCGGCGAAGGAGTGGACGTGGGCCGAGGCCGTGTCCGTCGTCAGGGCCGAAGGGCCTTGCAGGTGGACCCACTTGGCGACTGATGGAACACCGTTGGCGTCCACCGCGAACAGCATGTACCAGCCGGGCGGCGCCAGGTCGGGGTTGCTCGTCACGTTCAGGTCGACCGTGTTGCCGTTCACCGAGAGCGGCAGGTCCACGAAACGCTGGTTCGGATCCGAGGAGTGCGTGACCGCGGCCGGCCGGATCAACTCCGCCTTGGCGATGGGCCGGTCGACGGTGATCGTCTGGGTGTCGCCGTACTCCCACTCGTTGTCGATCACCGAAGTGATCGTCGGCCGCGTGCCCTTGAGGAGGTACGGCGGGGTGTAGATCGACACGTTGTGGTTCCAGGTGCCGTTGCCCGGGTTGTCACCGGTCGACATCACCCGGCCGTCCGGCAGGAGGAAGGACGAGGAGTGGTAGCCGCGGGCCTCGGGGTCGGCGGCCACCGGGTCGAACGTCGTCGTCGCCGGGTCGAAGATCGACGCCTCGTACACCGGGTTGGCCCGGTTGTGCAGCGCGCCGCCCGTCTCCAGCACCGTGCCGTCCGGCAGCAGTACGGCGGACACGTACATCTTGCCCTGCGCGCCGGTCTCGGCCACCGGACCGTTCCCCAAGTCGACCGTCCCCTGCGGGATCTGGGGGCCGACCGTGTAGGTCGGGTTGGCCGCCTTGAGGTCGATGATGTCGGTCAGCCGGTTCGCGTCCGGGTTGGAGTCGATGTTGCCGCCGCCGATGGTGAGCACCTTCTGGTCCTGCGCCGGAGGCAGCAACACGCTTGCGGACTGGTCGCGTTGGTCCTTGTTCTGGAGACCCGAGACCGACGTGATCGTGTTCGCGTCGTAGTCGTAGATCGCGCTGCCCGTGCCCGGGATGTTGTTCCCGAAGACATGGCTGCCCGTGTAGAAGAGCCGGCCGTCCTGCATCAGGACCATCGACGGGTACAGCCCCCAGTACGACCAGGTCTGGTTGACCTGCGACAACGGCAGCCACTTCTGCTGCGCGTCCGACCAGTACTCGGCCGTCACCGACCCCGTCGAGTCCTCCCGCAGCCCGCCGAAGGAGACGACGTCGCCGTTGCCCAGCTCGGTCGCGGACGGGTACCAGTGGCCGTCGTTGAGGTCGTTGGTCCTGCTGTACGTCTCGGTCACCGGGTCGAAGATGTACGAGTCCTTGTACCCCTCGTACCCGTGCGAGCCGTCCGCCGCCGGGAACGCCTTGTTGCCGCTCAGCACCAGCACCCGGCCGTCCTGCAACTGGATGTGCCCCGAGCAGAACATGTCCTTCGGCGTCGGAATCACCTTGTACGTCCCGGCTACGGGGTCGTACACCGCACTCGTGAACGTCCCCGCGTCGAACTGCTCCTGGCTGTTCCCGGAGCCCGCGATCAGCAGCACCTTGCCGTTGTTGAGCACGACGGAGTGCATCGAGCGGACGGGGTTCTGCGTCGGAAGCACGTCCCAACGGCCGTTCGCACACTGCTCGGCCGTCGCCGTGCAGGTCGCGGGCGGGAGCGTGTCGGGGACCTGGTCCATCGTGTAGTCGTCGGTGGTCGCGGACCCGGTGCCGTAGACCGAGACACCCCAGGTGATCCGGTCGGTACCGGCCGGGACTTCCGGCGTACGGACGCTCGCCTGGGTCCAACTGCCCTGCATATCCAGGGTCTTGAGGTCCGTCCAGTACTGCCAGCCGGCCGTGGTGTCGTGCCGGAAGAGGGTGATGTTCGCGTCGGGCGTGGTCGTCTTGTACCAGAGCCCGAGGTCGTACTGCTTGCCCGCCGTCACGACCGGCGCACACCCCGTCGACTCGGTGATCAGCGCCTTCCGGTCACCGTCGACCCGCCGCGTCACGGTGACCTTCATGGCCTTGGAACCGGAGTGCGCGTCCGAAGTCGTGCTGAAATCAAAGTCGTTGTCGCCCCAGCCGGACTTCTCCCAGCAGTACGGCATCCCGTCACTGCCCGCCGTCTCGAAGCCCGGGTTGAGGACGAGGTTCGCGGCCTCGGCGGACTGCGGCGAGGTCAGCAGCAGTCCGATCGTCAGCGTTCCCACCCCCAGGAACGCGGTTCTTCTGCGGTACTTGTTCACGCGCCTCTCCTCGACTCCGTGCAACTCCCTTTGCGGCGAGGGAGATAGACCAGTGCTTCGGTGCCGACGAAGCGCAGGACGAACGTGGTGACCAGCGCGAGCGCGGTCGCCGACACAGCGCTCATGCCGAACCGGTCCACGAACAGGGCGATCAGCGGGATGCGCAGCACCAGATCGGCGTTGGCGAGCAGCGCGAACCGGCCCGCCCGGTCCCACCAGTTGCGGTGCATCCGACGGTCGCGGAACAGGAGGTGCTCGATGAGCAGGAAGTTCCAGGCCACGCCGAGCTGGTTGGCGAGGATCTCGGCGGGGACGTAGTGCATGCCCGTCCTGGTGAGCGCCCACAGGCCGACCAGGTTCGGGAAGAAGCCGGTGGCTCCTATCAGACCGAAGATCACCATGCGGGCGAACGGCGAGGCGGTGCGCAGGCCGAGCAGATGGCGCAGGAAGCGAAAGCCTTCCTGCGCCGTCGACTTGGACTCGCCGGCGAACCGGTCCTGGAAGACGAACGGCACCTCGGTGACCGTGTGCGGACGGCTGCGGACGGCGAGTTCGAGCAGGATCTTGTAACCGAGCGGCTTGAGCGCCTCCGCCGTCACGGCGCTGCGGCGGATCGCGAAGAAGCCGCTCATCGGGTCGCTGATGCCCCGCAGTCTGCGCGGGAAGAGCCCCTTGGTCAGCCAGGTCGCCCCACGGGAAACGGCGATGCGGTACCCGCCGGCCAGTCCCTCGCGGCTGCCGCCCTTGATGTACCGGGAGGCGACGACGAGCCCGGCGTGCGCCCGCTCGCCCGTACCCACCAACTCCGGTACCAGGGACGGCGGATGCTGCAGATCTCCGTCCATGACGACGATCCAGTCGGACGTCGCCGCCTTGATCCCCTCGACGACCGCGCCGCCGAGCCCGCCGGTCGGCTCCTCCCGGTGCAGCACGGTCACCGGGAACGGGCAGTCCCGCGCGGCCTCGGAGATCACCTCGGGGGTGTCGTCGGTGGAGTCGTCGACGAAGACGACCTCGCAGGGCAGCCGGGTGGGCACGGACTCGGTGATCCGGTGCAGCAACTCCCGTACGTTCGCGGACTCGTTGAAGGTCGGTACGACGATGGTGACGGCGCCCGGCTCGGCGATCTCGGCGGCACGTACCGCGGGCTCGCCCAACTCCCCGGGGACTGTGGACTCTTGGCTCATCGCTGGGCTCCCACGGTCTCGGACCGGACCTGCCGGATCTCGATACGGTCGTCGCCGGTGCCGAAGGTGGCGACCGGTGCGGAGTGTTCGATCGCCGCCTTGACGTTGGGCAGGTCGACCGCGTCGCGCCGTACCGTCGGGGAGGCCACCACGTAGTCGATGTCCCGCCAGCCGTGGGGCAGCGTCTTGGTGACGGCAGGGTCGAGGTCGGCCTTGTAGAACCAGATGACCCCGAGCCCGGGCCGGTACCCGGCGTGCACCAGGTCGAGCCAGAGCGCGTCGTCGACGAGGACCCGGGTGTCCTTCGGGTCCTTCACCTCGGTGGACAGCCACTTGGAGGCTGCCCGGTAGGGGGCGTTGGCATCCGCGGTCACGGCGGTGCGGTTCCCGTCGTACCAGTGCGGTACGACATAGGCGCCGGCGGCGAGCGCCAGCACGGCCGCGAGGGCGTACCGGCCTCCGGTGACGTATCGTTTCTCCCCCTCGCTGCGCCATCTGCGCAGCACCGCGTGGGCGACCGAGGCGGTGCCTCCGGCGAGGACCAGGGCGAGGAAGGGCAGCGCGCCGATGACGTACATGGCGGGCAGATAGCCGCCCGGGCGCAGGGCGACGGCGGCGAGGATCGCCACGGTCAGCGCCGGTCCGGCGAGGGAGCGGGCGGTGACCGACCAGCGCCAGGTGACCAGGAGCAGGAGCGCCCCGGCCAGGCCGCCCAGGGGCAGGACACGGTCGTAGTACAGCCATGCGTGGAGGACGCTGTAGGAGCCCGTGCCCTGGTCGAGGATGAAGCCCGAACCCGGCCTGGTCATCTGGTACTTGAGGCCGTCCCAGAGGGAGACATGGCCGCTGCCGGGCAGCAACTCGCCCTTGAGCAGGGCGAAGAGGGGGTACGCGCAGCCGATCAGGACGCAGGCGGTGATGGCGCCGGTGAGCGCGAACTTCCTGGTGTCGCGGTGTCCGTGCCGCCACATGGTGACCACCAGCGCGGGCAGGATGACGACCATCGTCTCCTTGGTGAGGACCGAGGCGGCTGCCGCGAGTCCGGCTCCGAAGTGGTGCCAGAGATGGCGACTCGGGGACGCGGCCAGGCAGAACGCGAGCAGCATCCACATCACGGCGATGTTGTCGAGGAAGATCTCCCGCTGGAGGATCACGGACAGCGGGGAGAGCCCGAAGAGCAGCATGGCGAGCCCGCCCGCCCAGCGGGGCAGGGACAGGCGGCGGGCGAGGACGTAGACGAGGACCGCGCTGATCGCGCTGATCACCAGCATCGCGAGACGCATGGTGCCGACGGTCATCGAGTCGGGGCTGAAGTGCGCCGGGATCCAGGTGAGCAGCGCGATCTGGATCCAGCCGAGCGGCGGATGGTCGTACCAGTAGGTGTAGTGGGCCAGGCCGGTGCCCTGCTGGACGGCCCAGGCCTGGGCGAGGTAGGTGCCCTCGTCGTCGCTGAGCGTCGGGTAGTCGGCGATGTTCCAGCCCTGCACGACGAGGATCGCGGTGAGGAGCAGACCGCAGAGGAGAAGGTCGGGGCGGGAGGAACTCAGCCTCGAAGGTGGCGTTGTCCGAGGGGCCGAACCGGTTTCAGGCGCAGGCTGCCGCTGCGCGGGGACCGTGGTGGTCACCGCGGGAAGGGTGGAGGTCACGCAGGAACGTCCTCTCGGATCACTGCGGGTTCGGTGAGGTGCGCGCCGACATGGGAGGTCAACTCCCAGTCGTTTCGGCCACGTTGCTCACGCCACACTGCGCGGATCGCGGCTCCGGCCAGGAGGACCTGGTAGAAGGGGCCGCCCACGACGAGCTTCAGATAGTGGACGGCGCGGACTCGGAGTCCGTACTGCTTGCCGAAGTCGTGCAGTCCGACGACCTCGAAGACGAAGGTGACGGCGGCGGTGACCAGCGGCAGGAAGGTGAGGAAGGCGATGCCGACCGGCACGTCCAGGAACAGCGCGACCGCCGCGTTCAGCGGGATGATCACCCCGGAGAAGGCCTGCAGGAACGGTGTCATCAGCGTGTAGCGGGCGAGCAACCGCTGCCCGAATCCCGGGAGTTGCTTCCAGTCCTTCTTCCGGTAGACCTGAAGGAAGCCCTGGTTCCAGCGGGTTCGCTGCTTCAGCAACGACATCAGGGAGCCCGGGGTCTCCTCCCGGGTCACCATGTCGGAGTCGTAGGCGACGACGACCTTCTTGCCGACACTGGAGAGCCGCACGCCCAAGTCGCAGTCCTCGGCAAGGCAGTCGGGGTCCCAGCCGTCGGCTTCCCGCAGGGTGTCGGTCCGTACGAAGACGGTGTTGCCGCCCAGCGGGATGAACCCCTTCTGCGCGTGCAGATGCAGCCGGGACCGGAACCAGAAGAAGTACTCCAGGCAGTTGCGCAGGCTGTACCAGCTGGAGTGGAAGTTGATGAGCTGGACGCCCCCTTGGACGACGTCCGCTCCCGTCGTCCGGAACGCGTGGTCGACGTGGGCGAGCAGCTCCGGATGGACCTGGTCCTCGGCGTCGAAGACCCCGACGACATCGCCGCGGCAGTGCGGCAGCGCCGTGTTCATGGCCTTCGGTTTGTTCTTCTTCTCGTGCGTGTCGACGACGACCCGCACGCGCGGGTCACGCTCGGCGGCACTGTGGGCCACCGCCGCGGTCTCGGGGTCGTCGTGCCCCACGATCACGATGATCTCGAAGTCGGTGTGCGTGGACTCCAGCAGCCGCTGGATGGTGTGGTCCAGCACGGCCTGTTCGTGCCGGGCCGGCAGCAGCAACGAGAACGAGACGTGCTCGTCCCCGTCCGGTCTGCTGAATCGGGTGGAGGCCAGCACTTCGGGCGTGCGCCACGCGTGCATCTGCCACCACAGGGTGAAGGCCGCCATCCAGAACAGGGCAAGCGAAACGGCAGCGACGAATACGGACGTCAGCACAGCAGATCCCCCCAGATCTCAATCCCCCCGGCGCGACGGTGAGTTACATCCGTCGCGTCACGGGGCCGAGACTATGGGCGGTCTGTGAAGCGGACAGGTGATTTCAGTGAAGAGCGTGTTTCCTCACCATGGGCCTCACACGTGAGCATTTCCCGTACTGGTCACGTTTCGCACGGTTACGACTTTGGCGTTTCACCTGCTCAGCGCGGTGCGCAACTGTTCGAGATCGGTCGTCGGCGCATCACAGGTGAAGTTACGGCAGACATACGCGGCCGGTTCACCACCCACCAGTGGCCGGTCCGCGAGCAACGGAAGCTCATCACTCTCCGCGACCCCGAAGGCGACCACCGCACCGGGTGCGGTGCCCAGAAGTGCCGTACGGTGCAAGGCTTTTGCCGCTTCGTCGGAGAGCGAAGGTCCTACGACGGCCACCTCGCGCGGCCCGTCGAGATACGCCTCGGCGACCGCGAGCCCCCACCCGATGAAGCGGGGAACGCGCGGCCCGAGCGCCTTCACGACCCCCAACGCCCGCTCGGCGGCGCTGCGATGGGGCTCGGCACCGGTCTGGGCGGCATAGCTGAGCAGCGCACCGGCGGCTGCGGTCCAGCCGGACGGGGTGGCGTTGTCGGTCGGATCCTGCGGGCGGCGAATAAGCCGCTCGGCGTCGGAGGCGGTGTCGTAGAGCGCCCCCGACTCGTCCACGAACCCGGCGAGCACATGGTCCAGCAGGAACCCGGCGAACTCCAGCCACACCCCCTCCCCCGTGACCGACGCCAGCGCGAGGAAGCCCTCCGCGACATCCGCGTAGTCCTCCAACACCCCCGCGTTCGCCCCGACTTGGCCGTCCTTGCTGGTGCGGGCCAGCTTGGCGTGCTCGTCCAGATGCAGCCGTACGAGGAGATCGGCGGCGGAGACGGCGGCCTCGACGAGGTCGGGGCGGTCGAAGTAGGCGCCGGTCTCGGCGAGCGCGGCGATGGCCAGCCCGTTCCAGGCGGCCACGACCTTGTCGTCACGGCCGGGCGCGGGACGCTCCGCCCGGGCGGCGAGCAGCCGACTCCTGACCGACGCGATCTTCTCGGCGTCGAAGACCCCTTCGCTCTGCGGGAGTTGGAGGACGGACTGCCCCTCCTCGAAGGTTCCTTCGTCCGTCACCCCGAAGTACTGGGCGGCGAGCTCCGCGTCCTCCTCGCCGAGCACCTCGGTGAGCTGCTCGGGCGTCCAGACGTAGTAGGCACCCTCGACGTGCTTGCCGGTCCCGGTCCCGTCGTCACTGTCGGCGTCCAGGGCGGAGGCGAACCCGCCCTCGTTCGTGCGGAGTTCACGCACCAGGAAGTCGGCGGTCTCCACGGCGACCCGGCGGGCCAGCCCGGAACCGGTACTGCGCCACAGGTGCGCGTACACACGACACAGCAGGGCGTTGTCGTAGAGCATCTTCTCGAAGTGCGGAACCACCCACTCACGGTCGACGGAGTACCGCGCGAACCCGCCCCCGAGCTGGTCGTAGATACCGCCGCGAGCCATCCGCTCACAGGTGTCCTGCGCCATCTCCAGCGCACCTTCGGAACCCGTGCGGGCGTGGTGCCGCAGCAGGAACTCGATCACCATCGACGGCGGGAACTTGGGCGCGCCGCCGAATCCGCCGCGCTGCGGGTCGTACTCACGAGTGAGCCCCAACAAGGCCTGGGACAGCTCCTCCTTGCCGGGGGCCTCGGTGCCGCCGTAGTCGATCTGCCGCTCGGACAGATCCCGCGTGATCTTCCCGGCGACCTCGGCGACCTCGTCCCGCCGGTCGGCCCATGCGCTGCGCACACCTTCGAGCACCTGCCGGAAGGAGGGCATGCCGTGGCGGGGCGCGGGCGGGAAGTAGGTGCCGAAGTAGAAGGGTTCGGCATCCGGCGTGAGAAACACGGTCATCGGCCAGCCGCCCTGACCTGTGGCCGCCTGTACGGTCTCCATGTAGACGGCGTCGACGTCGGGCCGCTCTTCGCGGTCGACCTTGATGCTGACGAAGTGGGCGTTGAGGTAGTCGGCGGTGGGGCGGTCCTCGAAGGATTCGTGGGCCATGACGTGGCACCAGTGGCACGCCGAATATCCGACGGACAGCAGAACGGGCACGCCCCGCCGCTTGGCTTCCGCCATCGCCTCCTCTCCCCATGGCCACCAGTCCACCGGATTGGAGGCGTGCTGGAGCAGGTAGGGCGACTGCGAGTCGGCCAGTCGGTTCATACCGGCATCGTCGCACAACCGGGGTGACCGGATCGGCAGCCGAGATCCCGAACGACGCGGCCGGCCCGGAACACTCCGTGTGCCCATCTGCACACCCGGCTACTTCCAGCCAACCTGTGGAAGGCACACAGAAAGCCTGCGCCACCTCCACATCGGTGACCTAGCCTGATTGGCCGGGCTTTCGTGTGTCAGCGGCCCGCAGGTGAAAAACGGGGGAACGAGATGGATCCGGTGACGGCTGTCGCAGCCGCAGGTGCCGCGCTCGTGGTCAAGGCGGCACTGGAGAGTGCTGCCGAGGAGGCCGGGCGCTCGGGGTGGAACGGTGGTGCCCGACTGGTCGCGCGGGTTCGCGCGCGGTTCCGTGGCGACTCCGCGGCCGAATCCGCGCTCGCGGCGGTCACCCAGTCCCCCGACGACGAGAGCGCACAGCAGGCCCTGGAGCGGCTGATCGCCGCCCACATGTTGCTCGATCACGGCTTCGAGGACGACATGCGCCGCCTGGTGGACGAGGCCGTCGCGGCCCAGGGCAGGGGCGCCCAGGTCAGCGCGGCGCTGATCAAGAACTCCCAGGTGTTCAACGAGAAGGTCGAGATCAAGGGCGACTGGAACATCTCGTAGGCGCCCGAACACCACCCCGCGTGGTTCATTCCGCGCCACCGCCAAGCCCGGAAGACTCAGGTCATTGAGCGAGGAAGCAACGCCGGCGCCACGGGCGCCCGGCGGTACGTCTGCGGCCGAAGGCGAGCCGACGGATACCGCGGCGTCCACCGAAAAGCCGCCCAAAGAGGAATCCCGCCCGTTCGACGAGGAACAGGACGGGCCCGTCAGTGAGTCGGACGCGCTGCGTTCACTCACCTCGGGCGTCGGGCACGACGCCGCCGAACGGTCGGAGGCACGGCAGGCTTCCGCCATCGCCGACCTCATCGCCGCACGCCTGAACGCCGACGCGTCGGGAACCAGCATCGGCACGCTCGCCCTCTTCAACGAGACGGTCAGCTTCGGCGGTGGATTCAACACCAAGGGCGCGCACGGCACGGGGGCAGCCCGGCACTCAGGTGCGGTGGTCGCCCTCACCAGCACCGAACTGGTCGAGTACACCGAGCTGTTCGTGCAGCCCGAAAACTACGACACGGCTCTCGACGATCTGTGCGAGCAGGCCCTGCTCGTGCTGACGGGGCCGCCCGGCAGCGGGCGCGCGGCCACCGCCGTCAATCTGCTGTCCGAGGCCGCCGCCCTCAGTGGCACCGAGGACAGTGGCTGTCACCGCCTGCTCGATCCGTCCGCCCTGGCCGAATCCGGATGGGAGCCGCCCACGAAGAACTGCGGGTATCTCGCGGAAGTCGGCGAAGGCCCGTCGGAGGCACGGGAGTTCGGGGTGCGTCAGCTGGCATCCGTCGCCGCCGCACTGCGTGCGGCCGGCTGCCGGCTCGTCCTCACCGGCGGTCATGACCTCGCGCTCGCCGCGACCAGCATGAGCGGAAGCGAGACGTTCGCCCGTCACGAACTCGCGCCGCCCGACCCGCTGGTGATCCTGGAGCGCCGCGTGCTCGGTCACGCGCCGGAGCCCGATGCGCTGGTCCGGCTGCACGCTCTCCTCAAAGCCGGCAACGCCCTCAGCGCGCTGCGGGAACAGCCCGCCGCCCGACATGCCGCGAGCCTCGCGTCGGTGATCACCGCCGAGGGCGACCTGGCCGCCGCGGTCGCGGCCCTGCGCGATCCGAGCGACCAGGTCCGTTCCTGGTTCCAGCAGCACCGGGCGCCCGAGGCGGTCGCTTTCGCCCTGGCCGCAGCCGTACTCGAGGAGAGCAGTTACCTCACCGTCGCCGAGGCCGCCGTAAAGCTGCACTCCGCCCTGACCCCGCCCGAACCGGCCCCGCCGGACCTGCGGTTCGCCGACCGGCTCAGCCATGAGCAGCAGTGGATCCGGCTGGACTCCACCGGATCGGGACCACTCGGGGCAGGCGGTCCGCCCCGGGTCCGGTTCCGGGGCGCGCTGCTCGGCCAGGCCGTCCTGGTCTATGCGTGGAGCACGCTGGACGGACGCCGCGAGGCCGTCCTGGAGTGGCTGCGACGGCTGCTCGGCCACCGCGACCTGGAGGTGCGGGCCCGCGCCTCTGTCGCCGCCGGAGTGCTCGCCTGGGCGGACCACCACTACGCGGTCCACCGGTTCCTCACCGGCTGGGCGGGCAGCACATCCTGGCCGCAGCGGCAGGCCGCGGCGACCGCGCTCGGCGTGGCCGGCAGCCGCCCCGAATCGGCCGAGGCCATCTGGGAACTGCTGGACGAATGGGCCAGGGGCGGCAGTTCCGCCTACCAGCGGCGCCTCGCGGGCACCGCGGCGAACGCGGTCGGCGGAATCCTCGGACGCAGTGCCCCCGACCGCGCCATCGGTGTGCTGCGCGGTGCGCTCGACCGCGGCGACGACTGGGGCACCCTGCCGGCGGTGGCCTGGGGCGGCGTCCACTTCGTACATCAGGGACAGGCAGCGGTGCTCCTTGACGCCTACCTGGACTGGTCCACGCCCCAGGACCTGTCCCCCATGGTCGTCAAGACACTGTCCGCCTTCGTCTTCGCGGTCTCCCAGCCGTACGAGCGTCCGTCGGCCGGCACAGAGACGTCGGGTGTCGCGGGCGTGCCCCTGCTGCTCAGCTCGCTCCCCGAACACGGTGAACAGGTAACGGAGTTGTGGGCGCGCGCACTTGCCAGGCAACCGGTGCAGGACTCCGCGCTGCCGGCCCTGCGGGAGTGGATCGACACCTACGCACCACTGTGCCCGGGGAGCCTCGACCGTATCGCGGGCCTCCTCGCCGATGTGGCGCACAGACCCGGCAAGCACCGCGAACGGCTTCTGTGGTGGCTCGACAAGTGGGCGGCCGACCGCGACCGCCCGTCGGCGAACGCGGCGTGGCTGCGCCGCCGCATCTGATCTGTGGACGTACGAGAGCGAGGTGGCGGACAACATGCAGGAACAGACGTACGATCCGGTCCTTGAGGTCGCTGAGCTGCCCAAGTGGCGGCTGACGAGTCCGCTGCGGCCGCCGGACCCCGGCCGCGCCCTGGTCCTCGTCCGCGACAGCGGCCCTTCGCTGACGATCCGCAGCGGCGAGGAGATCCCGTCCGCCCGGTACGGCAGTTACAGCTCGGTGTTCACGGTGGACCTCGCAGAGCACCGGCTCGTCCTGGACATACCGCTGCTCAGTCGCGACCCCACGTTCTCCTTCCGCAGCCGCGTCGACCTGGTCTGCAAGGTCGCCGACCCCGCGAAGGTCGTCGCCCGCGGCATCCGTGACATGAGCGGCGCTCTGCACGGGTACTTGCGCAGGACGCTGCGTGAGGTGGCCCGGGACTACGACATCGCAGAGTTCCACGAGGCGGAGCGGGCGCTCAACACCGCGCTCGCCTCGTTCGCCGGCGACGACGCGATACGACTGCGCAACATCCACGTCGAGCTGCTGGTCGACGAGGACGAAATCGCCGCCAGCGGACGCGAGTTCAGGGACGTGGTGCGGGAGACCAGGCTCTCCCGCATGCGTCGCACCCGACATGTCGAGATGATCCGCGAGGAAGGCATCGACGGCCTCATCGCCGAGATCATGGAGAAGGAGGGGCCGCGCGCCGCACTCGCCTGGATCGAGAAGGGCGAGGCGGAGAAGCGCGAGGTCAAGCGCGAGGTCATGCGGATGATCCTGGAACGCGGCGACAGCGACCGGGAGCCGTTCGAACAGACCGAGTTGGAGCGCGCGGTCCTGGCGGAGGTGCTGCGGGACGGGGACGGCCTGTTCGACACGGCGACCCGGCGGGGACGGCTGAGCGGTTCGCTGTCCCGGGCTCTCGGACCGGGTGCGCCCGAGGACGCCGGGGAGGAGCCCGAACCCGCGCCTCTCCGGGGCGAAACGCTGCGCAAGGGGCCCGAGGCGCCCGGCACCGGCCGGGTCTCCGGAATCCGTACGGACGGCGGCCGACGCGAGCCCGGTACGGACCGCGCCCCAGGAGGCGCGCGGGACACCGACCGTGACGCACCCCGTCGGCGTCCGGCGTCCTCCGACGCACCGCCCGAGGACGAACCGCTGCCGTCCACGGGCAGCACCCCCGAGGGCCCCGCCGCTCCCCCCGAGGCATCGAAGCCGAGGGTGAGCCGGGTGCGTGGAACCGCCAAGAACAGGCCTACCGATTCCGGCAGGGAGCCTCGATGAACCATCCCGGCCAGGACAGCGCCGGCCAGGCCCGTCAGCCCCTGCCCTCGTCGGCAGTGGCCGGGCCGACGACGCTCACACCCGGGCCCGTCCCGTCCGCCGGACCGTCGGGGGCTCCGCCCACGCCGCCCCGGCTGGCCTGGGGCGCACCTGCGGGGCTGCTCCAACTGGCGTCCGTGTGGACCGAGCGGGTTCCCGGCCACGGGGAGGACGCGGAGCCGTTCCTCGCCCACCACTGGGAGTCGAGGCAGGGCATGCTCGCCGTCTTCGACGGTTCGGGCGGCGCCGGCGCGGCCCCCGCGTGGCAGGCACCCGACGGCACTTCCCGGACCGGTGCCTGGGTGGGCGCGCGCACGGCCCGGCTCGCCACCGAGTGCTGGCTCCACGACGTCACGAGAGGCCGCCAGGACGTCGAACCACAGTCGTTGCACGCGTATCTGAAGTACTTCCTGGACACGGCACCGCAGCGACAGAGCAAGATCGGTGGCACCATGCGCCGGCAACTGCCCACCACTCTCGCGGGCCTGCACTACCAGATCGCCCCGGGGGACGCGGAGATCGAGCTGCGCCCGCTGTGGGCGGGTGACTCACGGGCGTACGCGCTGCTGCCGGAGAGCGGTCTGCATGTCCTCACCCGCGACCACACCCGGGAGAGCGACGCGCTGGAACTCCTGCGCAGCGACCCGCCGATGACCAATCTGGCCTGCGCCGACCGGGATTTCGGCATCGACACCCAGCACCTGATCATGCCGCTGCCATGCGTGCTCGTGGCAGCCACGGACGGGTTCTTCGGCTACGTCCACACGCCCGCCGACTTCGAGCACCTCCTGCTGCGCACGATGCAGCAGGCCGGCACCGCTGCCGAATGGGCCCACCTGCTCCGCCGCGAGGTGGAGTCCTACACGGCCGACGACGCCTCACTCGCGCTGCTGACGCTCGGCTACCCCGACTTCGGCGATCTGCGGTCCCGGTTCGCACCCCGGCTGAAACGGTTGACCGACCAGGTGTCGTGGGGCAGACCGAGCGCGCTCACGATCGCGCCGGACCCCACCGCGGATCCGCGCGAGACCGCTGCCCGCATCAAGGCATGGCAGGACCAGTCGTGGCAGGCATACCGCCACGGCTACGAGTCGTACCTGCCGCCCCCGCCCGAGGAGCCCGTATGAAGCAAGGAGACGTGATCGCGGGCTACCGCATCACCACCGCACCCACCAACGCCAACGGCGGAAAGTGCATCTGGGCCTTCGCCGAGAAGTCCGGCACCGCCTACTTCATCAAGCAGTTCCTCGAGCCCAAACGCCCCAAGGACGACGCCCGCGACTCGCCGAGCCTGCGGATCAGGCGGCAGCTGGCGCAGGAGTTCGAGGAGCGGCATCGCACCATCATGAAGCGACTGCGGCCCGATGCCCTCGGCGGCGGCAACCTCGTACTCGCCACGGACTTCTTCCACGACGCCAGCACGTACTACAAGGTCACCGAGCGCATCGACACGTCCAGCCTGGAGAAGCCGCAGACGCTGGAGCCGCGCCAGAAGATGGTCCTGCTCAAGACTCTCGGCACCAGTCTCAAGCAGTTGCACGACATCGACGTGGTGCACGGCGATCTCAAGCCGCTCAACGTGCTCGTACAGAAGCGGAACGACGCGGCCTTCCACACCGCCAAGTTGATCGACTTCGACGATTCGTACATCGCCGGGAAGCCGCCCGCCCCCGAGGACATCTCCGGGGACTCCTTGTACGGGGCGCCGGAGTGGCGCCGCTATCTGCAACAGGACGGCTCCGCCGGGCCCGATCGGCTGACGTGCGCCGTGGACGTGTTCGCGCTCGGTCTGATGACCCATCTGTACCTGACGGGTGAACTCCCGCGCCACGACGAACGGTTCGGCTCTCCGGCGGACGCGGTCAACGCGGGTGAGCGGCTGGGGCTCGATGCGCGCCTGTCGGACGAGATCCAGGGGCTGTTGCGTGCGATGACCCAGGAGGACCCCAAGCAGCGCCCGCGCATGGCGACGTATCTGAAGGCTCTGTCGGACCCCAAGGTGTGCGCCCTCCAGCACCGCAGACCAGGCTCCGCGGCACCGAAGAAGGCGCCCACGGAGGAGGCTCCGGCAGCGGCCCCGCGCACGAGCCGGGTCCGCACCAACCTCAAACCGCGCACTACGGGCCCCACTCCCGCACCGCGCACCGCGCCGGCCGAGCCCGCGCCCTCTCCCCCGGAGCCGGACACCGCTCCCGCCCCCGCCTCGACCACCTCCTCCGTTCCCCGGCCCTCGCGCGTCCGCATCAACCTGGGCGACCGAGGCCGGGACCGCAACGCACCGTGACCCAGGAGCCGTACATGAACGCCAGCAACAACCAGTACCAGGGCAATCTGCAGTACGCCGTCGACATCGTCCTCTGCATCGACGCGACCGGCAGCATGTTCCCCGTCCTCGACACCGTGAAATCGAGCGCGCTGCAGTTCCACGACCGGCTCAACGACGTGATGGCGAAGAAGGGCAAGTCGATCAGCCAGCTGCGCCTGAAGACCATCGCGTTCCGGGACTTCGGTGACGACCCGGCGTCGGCCATCGAGCAGACCGACTTCCTGCGCCTGCCCGACCAGGCCAAGGACTTCGAACAATTCGTGCGCGGGATCGACGCGGGCGGCGGCGGTGACATCCCGGAGTCGGGCCTCGAAGCACTCGCCCTCGCCATCAACTCGCCCTGGGAGACGGGCCTGGACCGCAGGCGCCACGTCATCGTGATGTTCACGGACGCCCCCGCTCACCCCCTCGGCACCGTGGGTGCCGGCGCGCAGACCTACCCGACGAACATCCCGCGCAACATCGACGACCTCTTCGAACAGTGGGGGTACGCCCGCAGTCAGACCGCCGTGATGGAGCAGTCGGCCAAGCGACTCGTGCTGTTCGCGCCGGACCAGGAGCCCTGGAAGGACCCGATCTCCGAGGAGTGGGACCTCACCCTGCACTTCGAGTCCAAGGCGGGCGAGGGCCTCGAAGAGTTCGAGATGGACGAGATCATCGAGACGATCGCGAACAGTCTGTGATCCTGCGCCTGGAATGGGCCGGATTCCAACTCGAGTACAACGAAGGGCTCCTGGAGCTGCGTTGGCCCAACGCGGCGGTCCTGGAAGCCAAGGCCGAACGCTGTGCCGAGGCGTCCCTGGGCCCCATGTCGGGCGACGGCTCTGCCCAGTTGATGTTCAGGTTCAGGAGTGCCTCGTCCGACGCGACCGACCTGATCCTGGTGCGGGTCGGCGTCCCCGCCGCCCACGTTCAGGACGCCGAGCATCTGATCCAGCGGCTGCGGCGCGAGCACGGCGTGCCGGACCGGCGCACCGACGAGGACGAGAGCGCCGACCTCAGCCGACTCCCCGCGAGGGCGCCCGGCTGGGTCCTGGCGCCCGCGGGCGCCGCGTCGGAGGGACTCTTCAACGAGGTCATGGACCGGATCGCGAACGACACCGACTGAGTCGGGAACCCGGCCCACGCAACGACGCGACGAGGAAAGGCAGTACAGGGGTGGCGGCAACGGACAACTGGCGCTGCGCGGACTGTGACACGTTCAATGAGCCCGCGAAGACGTCCTGCACGGTCTGCGAGGGCACCCGGCGTGCGTCTGCACCCGCTCCTGCCGCGGCCCCGCCCCGCAAGAGCGCTCCGCGGCCGTCCGCCAAACGACCGTCACCCGCCAGGCCGACCGCGAACTGGCGCTGCACCCAGTGCGACACGAACAACGGCACGTCGGACACGGTCTGTTGTGTCTGCGGCACCGGTTGGAAAGCGGCGACGAAGCCGGCGGCCAGGCCGGCGGCGAAGAAGTCACCGCCGAAGTCGGCCAAACCCGCTTCGGGCGGCCCGGCGAGACCGACGCCCAAGAAGCCGACCCCGAAGAAGTCGACGTCCTCGGCGAGCTCAACGGGCTCAACGGGCTCAACGGCCAGGAAGACCGCTCCGAAGCGTCCCGCTTCCCCCGGTTCCACGCGCACGGCATCGAGCCCACGACCTGAGAGCCTCTTCCACCCGCCGCCCGCCGCCACGACGGGTTACACCCCGACCGGCTTCCGCCCTCCCCCACCGGTGCCCTCCGCTCCCACTCCGCGCTGGGTAGCGCCAACGGCACCGGCGAAGAAGAACAACAGCTGTGCGAGCTGCATCGGCGCCCTCGTCCTGGGCGTCGTGCTGCTCTTCGCCGCAAAGAGCTGCATCGGCGCGATCCAGTCGCACTCCGGCACGTCCGACGACTCCGGCAAGAGCCCGAGCACGGCTTCCTGCCCCACGCGCATCGCGGACGAGTTGCCGTCCGGCGACGGCGCCGAGCTGGTCAAAGCCTTCCGCACGAGCAACAAGCAGATCACGCTGTGCCGCACCACAGCAGGCAAGCTGTACTACTTCGGCGAGTTCAGCGATCACCGCGAGGCCGGCATCGCCATGTCCGCCAAGCAGACCAGTGGCGGTTTCGAAGCCACCAACTCCCCGTATCGCTATGTCATCCACGACGGCGTCGTGACGATCTACAAGTCGGGCACACGAATCGGCCAGGAAGAGCTGGAGGACGAGCCTTCCCCCGAATGAGGAGCGTTTCGCCTCAACAGGCCGTGCGGGACACGGTCGCACGGTACGGGTGTCCGGGGCTGTGGCCGGCCCGCAGCCTCCGCGCAGCGAACGGGTGATCGTCGCCCTCTCGCGCTCTTGCCTCCCCCGAAGGACACTCATAGGCCAAGGAGTTGCCGCCGGAGGGGGACCACACATGCGGGACGGGCATCGGAGTGATGCCGAGCGGCTGTTGGCTCGGGCCGTGGAGGAGGAGGTGCGGCGTTCCGGCGGGCGCGTCGAGGGGCAGGTGCTGCTGGCGCGGTCCCGGGCCGCGCTGGACGCCATGGCCCAGACGGCGGCGGAGGAGTACGCGGCCTACACGGGGGCGCTGGACGAGGCGGCGGCCGGGCAGCTCACCTTCGGGCAGCGGTATGCCAAGGAGGGGAGTGGAACTCCCTTGCTGGTGGCGGGTGTTGCCGCCGTCGCGGCTGTCGTGGCCGATCTGGCCCTCGGTACCGGCGCCGGTACCGCGCTCGGCACGGGTGTGACGGTCGGGGTCGTCGGTGCGGCGGCGACCGTCGCGAAGGTGACCGCCTCCCATCTGCCGGCCGCGCATCACCGCGCTGGTGCCACGAGTCAGCCCGGCGGGCCTGAGCAGTTGCGGTTGCAGTGGCTGACGGCGTTGGAGGTGCGGGGCATCCGGCCGTTCCTGGACCAGCAGCGGGTGCTCGCCGCCTCCACCGGGCCGACGAAGAAGCCGGGGCCGCAGCTGCGCGGTACGGACAAGAGCGCGGCGGCCCGCAGACGGAGTGTGCTGGAGCAGTCCTTCGGTCAACTCCCGGAGCCGGTCGGGGTGTTCGCCGGTCGGCGGGCGGAGCTGGCCCGGATCCGGCAGCTGGTGCAGGCGGCCCGCGCGAGCACGGAGACCCGGCCGACGGTGGTCGTTCTGCACGGCGCGCCCGGCTCGGGCCGCACCACCCTCGCGGTGCGTGCCGCACACGATCTGCGCGACCAGTTCCGCGGTGCGTGCGTGGTGGATCTGCGCGGCGACAGCCCGGGCGAGTCCCCGCTGCCGACCCGTGACGCACTGCTGCATCTGCTGAACCGGCTGGGCGCGCCCCGCGAACAGCTGCTCTTCCGTGAACGCTCCTCCCCCGACCAACAGGTCAAGCGGCTGGGCGAGTTGTATCACCAGCATCTGACCGGGCTCCCGGTGACGATCGTCCTGGACGACGCCTCCGATCCCGGGCAGGTGGCCACGCTGGTTCCGGAGCGCTCCGACAGCCTGGTCGTGGTGACCGCCCGCAAGCCACTCGACCTGCCCGCCGAACTGGCCGCCTGGGTGCACCAGTTGCCGGTCGACGCGCTGGACGCGGCGGGCGCGGAGGAACTGCTCGGCGCCGTGGCGCAGGACGGTTCGGGGCCCTACGACGCCGAATCCGACGAGCGGATCAGGGAGTTGTGCGGCGGACTGCCACTGGCGCTGCGGATCGCGGGCTCGTCCCTCGGCCCGCGATCACCGCGTCAACTGGCCACCGATCTGGGCGCGTACGGCCCGGTCGAGCCGGTCGAGCGGGTGCTGTGGCTGCGCTACACCGACCAGTCCGACCCGGCCCGCACCCTGCTGCGCCGGCTGGCGCTGGCCGGGCGGGCCTCGCTCGGTGCCGCGGCAGCCGCTTCCCTGCTGGCCACGGACGAGACGGAGGCCACCCGCCACCTGGTGGCCCTGTCCCGCGCGGGCCTCATCGACCATGTCCGCGGCACCCGTTACCGGTTGCACGACCTGGTCCGCGCCTTCGCGCAGGCCCGCCTCCTCGACGAGGAGGAGTCCTCGGAACGTACGGCGGCGCAGGAACGGCTGATCGTGAACTACGCCGAACTCGCCGACTCCGTACTGCGGTTGGTCGACGGCAACATGTCGACGCGCTCGGACCGCTTCGGCCCGCACGGCTTCACCTCGCTGGACGAGGCGCTGCGCTGGCTGGACGACGAGTCCAGCTTCATCACCTCGACACTGCGGCACGCGGAGGGCGTCGACCAGGGCGCCGTACTGAACCTGCTGGGCGCGCTGTGCGACTACTGCCTGCTGCGCGGCGACCTCTACCGCCTGGGCGAGATCAGCGAGTTGGCGCAGGCGGTCGACCAGGGCCTCCTTGTCCGCTCGGTGCAGTGGCGCACGGGCATCGCGGCCCGGCAGCTCGGCGAACTCGACAAGGCACGCACCACCCTCACCTCCGTCGTCGACCTCTACATGGAGGCCCACCACGACGCCGGCGCCGCCCGCGCCCTCTGCTCCCTCGGCATCACCCTCCACCACCAGGGCAACCTCACCGAGGCGGCGGCGAAACTCCGCGAGGCCCTCGACCTCCAGGCCCCGCCCCAACTGGCCACGGACCGCGCCTGGACCATGCACGCCCTGGCCGCCGTGGAACGCGACCGCGGCCGACTCCCCGAAGCCATGCGGCTGTTGACCGAGTCCCTGGTCCTGCACCACGCGGGCGAGTCCGTGCA
This sequence comes from Streptomyces sp. STR69, assembly GCF_024519455.1. GTDB lineage: Bacteria > Actinomycetota > Actinomycetes > Streptomycetales > Streptomycetaceae > Streptomyces. The sequence goes on from NZ_JALJRY010000001.1 coordinate 427,343, forward strand.
CGGCGAGGCCTGGGCCCACTTCCAGCTCGGCCAACTCGGCCTGCGCATGGGCGACATCCCCCGCGCCGAGCACGAACTGACCACCGCCCTCGGCCTCTACGGCCGTACCCGCGACGCCCGCGGCGAGGCCTGGGCGCTGACCCAACTGGCCCGCGCCCGGCTGGTCGCCGGCGACCCGTCCCCGGCGGTGGACGGCCTGCGCACGGCGGCCTCCCGGCACCGCGACAACGAGGACGCCCGCGGCGAGGCCTGGACCGTCTACTACCTCGGCCAGGCCCTGGAGGAGACCGGCAACCTGGACCTGGCGGTACGCGAACTGGAACGCTCCCGCACCATGTTCTCCCGTATGCGGGACGTCTACGGCCTGGCCTGCGCCCGGCACCACTCGGCGCGCGTCACCCGCGACCAGCGCGCGGCCCAGACGGGTTCGCTGCGCAACTCCGGCTTCGCCCGCCAGCTCCTCGTCGACGCCCGCGCCGACTTCCAGCGCATCGGCGTCGCCCACGGCGAGGCGTGGACCTGCCTGGAACTCGCGGTGGTCGACGCGGGCAACGCCCGTACCCCACAGGCACTGACCCTGTGCGACGAGGCGCTCGGCCTGTTCACCTCGTACGGCGACAAGCGCGGCGAGGACTGGGCCCGCTTCCTGCGTTCCACTCTCCTGCCGTACGCGGCCCCCGGCGGCGTCGAGGTCGGCACGGCGGTCGCCCAGGAGGAACTGACGCAGCTCTCCCGCACCCGCCACCCCCACCGCGACGAAAAGCTCGACGACTACGTGGAGGCGTACCAGCTGCTGCTGGAGCGGGGCGTGAACCTGGAGGCGGGCTGGCAGGCGTGGCGGCTGGGCATGGTGCCGAGCCGCCACGCCCGTGAGGTGATGGGGGTGGCGGTGCCGGAGCGGCCCTGAGCACCCCCGCGCGGGCCCGCCCGGTCAGCCCTGCTTGGCCTTGGGTTCGGCCGGGACGGCCTCGGACTCCGCCTTCGGGTCCGGGGCCTCCTTGAAGTCGACCTTGTTCATCTGCTTGCTCATGGACTTCATCAGTCCCCATACGGCCAGGGCCATCACCGCGAAGACGATGAAACCGAGGACGCCGGGGGTGACCTTGTTCTCGTCGACCTCGGCGAGGGGGACCAGGTGCGTCATTGCCAGGGCTGCGCTTGAGCTCATGTCAGGCATTGTCGCGGATGCCCGCAAAGAGGTCGTCCTCGGGGAGGGAGGTATCGACCAGAGACTTCGCGAGCTCGTACTCCTCGGTCGGCCAGACCTCTTTCTGGATCTCCATCGGGACCCGGAACCAGCCGCCGTCGGGGTCGATCTGCGTGGCGTGCGCGAGCAGCGCCTTGTCACGGATCTCGAAGAACTCGGCGCACGGGATGTGCGTGGTGAGCGTGCGGTCCCGCATCGTCCCGGACTCGTCCCAGCGCTTTAGCCAGTCCCCGTACGGCGACTCCAGGCCCCGCTCCAGCAGCGCCTTGTGCAGGGCCTCGGTGCGCTGCCGGTTGAAGCCCTGGTTGTAGTAGAGCTTCTGTGGCTGGTACGCCGGGCCGTACTCCGACTCCGGGTACTTCTCGGTGTCCGTCGCGCCCTCGAACGCCACCATCGAGATCGTGTGGGTCATGATGTGGTCGGGGTGCGGGTAGCCGCCGTTCTCGTCGTAGGTGGTGATCACCTGCGGACGGAAGGTGCGGATCTGCTTCACCAGCTCGCCGGCCGCCTTGTCGACGTCCTCCAGCGCGAAGCAGCCCTCGGGCAGCGGGGGCAGCGGGTCGCCCTCGGGCAGGCCCGAGTCGACGAAGCCGAGCCACTCCTGCTTGATGCCGAGGATGTCGCGGGCCTCGTCCATCTCCTTCTTGCGTACCTCGTGGATGTGCTCCTCGACGTACTTGTCGCCCTGGAGCTTCGGGTTGAGGATGGAGCCGCGCTCCCCGCCCGTGCAGGTCACGACCAGCACGTCCACCCCCTCGGACACGTACTTCGCCATGGTGGCCGCGCCCTTGCTCGACTCGTCGTCGGGGTGCGCGTGAACGGCCATCAGTCGCAGCTGGTCAGTCAAGACTCAATCCTCAGTAAGTCGGCGCCCCGGTGTCCTGGGGTGCAATCGGCGCTTCTATAGTGACCGAATCGAGGGGCGAATAATTCCGGGGGCTGATTTCGGGAGCCCCTTGCCGGGAGGACGATCATGAGTACGGCGAGTACGCGACTGCCCGAGGGCCGCTACGGCAACTCGTCGGACGAGCGTGCCGACCACAAGCTCAAGGTCGCTGGTGCCGTCCTCGCGGCGGCCCTGCTCGTCCTCGTCGGGTACTTCGCCTACCACTATGTCGTCGAGACCAAGATCAGCGCCGAAGTGATCACTTTCCAGGCCTCGGGCAACGAGGTCAAGGTGCATCTGGAGGTCCACAAGGACTCGGGCACCAGCGGCTACTGCACCCTGCGCTCGCAGGCCGCCGACCAGTCCGAGGTGGGCCGGGCCGACTTCCACTTCGGCGGCTCGGCGACCCGCATCGACAAGGTCGTCACCCTGCGTACGACGGCCCGGGGCACCACGGCCGAGCTGCTCGGCTGCCACTCCGACTGACGTCACCCTCGTTGTGTAGGCATTGACCTGCGTTGACGTATTTCTGACGGCTTATGTCCTCCCCTTGGCGCCGTTGAATTGTTAGGCTCGTGGTTTCGCCCTTCCATGAAGGAACATTCTTCTGGGTAGGGCGATGCTTTGTATTCCCAGTACCTACGAGGAGCACCTGTGACCCAGACCAGCGAAGACGTCACCTGGCTTACGCAGGAGGCGTACACCAAGCTCAAGGAAGAGCTGGCGTACCTGTCTGGTCCCGCGCGCGAGGAAGTCACCGCGAAGATCGCGGCTGCTCGCGAGGAGGGCGACCTGCGCGAGAACGGCGGGGACCACGCGGCCAAGGAGGAGCAGGGCAAGCAGGAGCTCCGCATCCGCCAGCTGGTCCAGCTCCTGGAGAAGGCCAAGGTCGGCGAGGCTCCGGCGTCTGCGGACGGCGCGGTCGCGCCCGGCATGGTCGTCACGATCGCGTTCGACGGCGACGAGGACGACACGATGACCTTCCTGCTCGCCTCGCGCGAGTACGCGAGCGCCGACATCGAGACCTACTCGCCGCAGTCCCCGCTGGGCTCCGGCGTGCTCGGCCACAAGGTCGGCCAGGAAGCGCGGTACGAGCTGCCCAACGGCAAGAAGGCCTCGGTGACGATCCTCAAGGCCGAGCCGTACAACGGCTGACCTGCGGGACCTGACCCACGGGACCTGACCTGCGGGATTCCGAGGCTTCGCCTTCGACGAGCCCCCGGCTGCCTTGCGGCGCCGGGGGTTTCGCCATGCCCCCTGGGATTCCGGCGTCCCGCGTCTCCTCAGGCCGTCGCCGAGCGGTACTTCCGCACCGCCAGTGTCCGGAATATGAGGATGATCAGGAGCGAGTAGATCAGTGAGGCCCACACCGGGTGCACCATGGGCCAGGCGTCCGAGGGCGACTGTCCCGGGTTGGCGAAGAGCACCCGGCAGGCCTGCACGGTGGCGCTGAACGGGTTCCACTCGGCGATGTGGCGCAGCCACGGGGTCATGTGGCCGGTGTCCACGAACGCGTTCGAGATGAACGTCACCGGGAAGAGCCAGATCAGTCCGCCGGAGGTGGCCGCCTCGGGCGTGCGGACGGTGAGCCCGATCAGGGCGCCGATCCAGGTGAACGCGTACCCGAGCAGGAGCAGCAGGCCGAAGGCGCCGAGGACCTTGCCGGCGTTGGTGCCCCCGTCCGAGCCGACCCGCCAGCCGACCAGCAGGGCGACTATCGCGAGGACCAGGAGGGTCAGCGCGGTCTGCACGAGGTCGGCGAGCGTCCGCCCGGTCAGTACCGCGCCGCGCGCCATGGGCAGCGAGCGGAAGCGGTCGATGAGGCCCTTGTGCATGTCGTCGGCGATGCCCGCGCCGGAGCTGGCGGTGGCGAACGTGACGGTCTGTGCGAAGATGCCCGCCATCAGGAAGTTCTTGTAGTCGGTGGCGCTGGTGCTGCCGCCGATCTGCATGGAACCGCCGAAGACGTAGGTGAACAGCACCACGAACATGATGGGCTGGATCAGCCCGAAAATGACCATCTCGGGAATCCGGCTCATGCGGATCAGATTCCGTTTTGCGACGACCAGGGAGTCGTGGACGGACTGGCCCAGCGCGCTGCTCGGTGCCGCGACCGGCACGGCCTCGGTGACGGCACTCACTTCGCGGCCTCCTTCTTGTGCTTGCGGTCCTTGGTGTCGGGGTTGGTGTCCGCGCCGTTGTCCTCGGTCTTCTCCTCGGCCAGGTGGCCCGTCAGGGAGAGGAACACGTCGTCGAGGGTGGGGCGGCGCAGGCCGATGTCGTCGATCTCGATGCCCTCGGTGTCGAGTTCGCGGATGATTTCAGCGAGGAGCTTGGCTCCGCCGGAGACGGGCGTGGTGATCCTGCGGGTGTGCTCCTCGACGGTGGTGTCGCCCTTGCCGAAGCCGCGCAGACTGTATTTGTCCAAGAGGGCCGAGGCGATCTCGATGTGGTCGCGCTCGTGCACGACGACCTCCACGCGCTCGCCGCCGGTGCGGGCCTTGAGCTGGTCGGAGGTGCCGCGGGCGATGACCTTGCCGTGGTCGACGACCGCGATGTCGTGCGCGAGATGGTCGGCCTCTTCCAGGTACTGCGTGGTCAGCAGCAGTGTCGTACCGCCGGAGACGAGCTGTTTGATGACCTCCCACAGCATCTGGCGGTTGCGCGGGTCGAGTCCGGTGGTCGGCTCGTCCATGAACATCACCGGCGGGGAGACGACCAGGGCCGCCGCGAGGTCGAGCCGGCGGCGCATGCCTCCGGAGTAGGTCTTCGCGGTGCGGTCGGCGGCGTCCGCGAGGTTGAACTGGTCGAGCAGTTCGTCGGCCCGAACCTTCGCGGCCTTGGCCTTCATCTGGTAGAGCTGGCCGACCATCTGCAGGTTCTCCCTGCCGGTCAGGTACTCGTCGACCGCGGCGAACTGGCCGGAGAGACCGATGGAACGCCGCACCTCGTTGGGCTGCTTGAGCACGTCGAGGCCGGCCACGGTCAACTTGCCGCTGTCGGGTCGCAGCAGGGTGGTCAGACAGCGGACGGCGGTCGTCTTGCCCGCGCCGTTGGGCCCGAGCAGGCCCAGCACGGTGCCCTCGGGGACATCGAGGTCGACGCCGTCCAGAGCTTTCACATCGCCGAAGGTTTTCACCAGGCCTTCGGCATAGATGGCGCCTGGCATATCAGTCTCCACGTCGTCGGGGATTCTTCGAAAAGCCTAGGTTTGCGCATGATGCTCCGCCTCCCGTTTTTCACAGGACCGGCGACACGAGACACACCATAACGCGATGTATCGCGTCTCTCAACGGATTTTCTCGAACGAGTGACGGAACAGGTGACGAACGGGCCCTGACCTCAGTCGATGACCGTGTACCCCGCGTCGCGCAGGGCCTGGCCGACCTCAGCGCAGTGCACCGGCCCCTTCGTCTCCAGGTGCAGCTCGACCTCCACCTCCGTGAGCCCGAGCCGTGGGTCGGTCCGGACGTGGCTCACATCGAGGACGTTAGCGTCGACCACTGACAACACCCCGAGAAGCGTCGCGAGCGCCCCCGGCCGGTCCGTCAGCCGCAGCGTCACGGCCAGGTAGCGGCCCTGCGCGGACATGCCGTGGCGCAGGATGCGCTGAAGCAGCAGCGGGTCGACGTTCCCGCCGGACAGCAGCGCGACGACCGGTCCCTCGAAGCTCCGCGGATCGCTCAGCAGCGCGGCGACCGGACTGGCACCGGCCGGCTCGACGACCAGCTTGGCCCGCTCCAGGCACAGCAGCAGCGCGGTGGACAGTTCGTTCTCGGTGACCGTGCGGACCTCGTCCACCAGATCGGCGACAATCGCGAACGGCACGTCGCCGGGCCTGCCGACCTTGATGCCGTCGGCCATCGTCGCCGGGTGCTGGATCGACACCGGGCGTCCGGCCGCCAGCGAGGGCGGAAACGCGGCGGCGCCCGCCGCCTGCACGCCCACGATCCGCACGTCGGGCCGCAGCGCCTTCACGGCGACCGCGACACCGGCCGCGAGTCCGCCGCCGCCGATCCCGACGACGATCGTGCGCACCTCGGGGCACTGGTCCAGGATCTCCAGGCCCACCGTGCCCTGGCCCGCGATGACGTCCGGGTGGTCGAAGGGGTGGATGAACACCGCGCCCGTCTCGTGGGCGTACTCCTGCGCGGCGGCCAGCGTCTCGTCGACCACGTGGCCGTGCAGGCGCACCTCGGCGCCGTACTCCTTGGTGGCGCTGATCTTCGGCAGGGGCGCACCCTTGGGCATGAACACCGTGGAGCGCACGCCGAGGAGTGCGGAGGCGAGGGCGACGCCCTGGGCGTGGTTGCCGGCGCTCGCGGCCACGACACCGGCGGCGCGCTCCTCGGGAAGCAGTCCGGCGATACGGACGTAGGCGCCGCGCAGTTTGAAGGAGCCCGTGCGCTGGAGGTTCTCGCACTTGAAGTGCACCGGCGAGCCGACGAGCTGGGTGAGGTGCCTGCTGCCTTCCATCGCGGTCACCCGCGCCACGCCCGTGAGCATCTTCTGGGCGCCGCGCACATCGTCGAGGGTGACGGGTCGCAAGGAGTCAGCCGTGCTGTAGCTCATGACTCAAGCATCGCAGTTCACAGGCGCTCGCCACGGTTGTGACCAAGCTCCGAGACTGGTTTGCGCAGCGCCGGTACGGGCCGCCTTCCATCCGCGTACCCTGTCCCCCAACCCAGCACCCCCTTCATGAAGCGAGCCCCCGGCCATGCCCACAACACCTGAAATGTCGATGGACATGACGACCGTCGGTGAACCCGGTCTCCTCGACACGCTGCAGCACGAGGTGGCGGTCTTCGCGCGCCGTGCCGAACAGACCCGGCTCGGTGGAGTCGGACAGGTGCGCAACTCCATGGACCGCGCCGCGTATCTGCTGCTCAACCGCCTCGACAAGGAAGGCCCGATGGGCGTCAAGGCGCTCGCGGCGAGCATGGGGATCGACTCCTCGACGGTCACCCGGCAGGTGGCCCCGCTCGTCGACACCGGGCTCGTCAAGCGCACCTCGCACCCCGAGGACGGCCGCGCGGTGGTGCTGCAGCTGTCCCCGCGCGGGCAGTCGCGACTGGAGGAAGTCCGTTCGTCCAGGCGTCAGTTGATGGACGAGTTGACACACGACTGGGCGCCGGAGGAGCGCGAGGCGTTCTGCACGCTCCTCACACGCTTCAACAGCGCCCTCTCCGCGCGGATGGCGATGCCGGGCAACGAGCCGTCGTCCGCTTCCTGATCCCTCGGCGAGTGGGGCACACACGCGTGGTGCCCCACTCCCGCCCCTTCGTACCGAACTCTTGACCTCACGACAGCCCTGGCCTCATATGAAACCGGGTCCATCAGGTGGGAGGGCATGGTGCGTGAACGGCAGGTGTCCCAAGGCGCCCGCCGGGCCCGCGAGTTCGAGGCGTTCGTCGCGGGCGCGGCAGGGCGGCTCCTGCACGCCGCCACGCTGCTCACCGCGGAGGCCGCGGACGACAACCCTCGCGCGCAACGCCTGCTGGCGCTGTCGCTGGCGCACACGTACGCGTGCTGGGACCGGCTGCGCGGGGAGGACCCGTACGACCGTGCGCGGCAGTATCTGGCCAGCCGCTTCGCCCGCGCGGCCTGGCACCAGTACGGCGGCCTCGGCCGGGCCCGCCCGCACGCCGACAGTCCGTTGGGTGCTCTGGCTCCCCAGGAGCGGCTGATCGTGGTCCTCAGGTTGTACGAGGGGGTCGCCGAGGAACAGGCCGCCGCACTGCTCGGGCTGCCCACGGAACGGGTCCGGACGATCTGCGAGCGGGCGACGGCGAGGCTGCTGCATCCGCCGCGCTCCCCGGTGCCGAAGGTGGCGAAGGCCAAGGTGGCGCCGTCATGAGGTCGCCGAACGGGGGTACGCGCGCGTGAACAGGCCCGAGCGGGAGGCGGCCGTGCGGCGGATCATGGAGCGGACTCCGCCGCAGGTGCCGCCGGAGCTGTACGCGGACGTGGTGCGCCGCGGCGGCCGGATGCTGCGCCGCCGGATGGCCGCCCGGCGGATGATGTGGCTGCTGCTGTGCGCGGCGGTCGTGGCGTTCACCGTGTGGGCGGCGATGGTCCATCCCTGGGTGGAGCCGCCGTCGGAGACGACTCCACCGCTGACGGGCTGGTGAGAGCAGGTTTCTAGCCGAGCGCCTGCTGCAGGTCCTCCAGGAGGTCCTGCACGTTCTCGATGCCCACGGAGAGGCGCACGAGGTCGCCGGGGACCTCCAGGGCCGAACCGGCGACGGACGCGTGCGTCATGCGTCCCGGGTGCTCGATCAGCGACTCGACGCCGCCCAGGGACTCGCCGAGCGTGAACACCTTGGCGCGGTTGCAGACCTCGACGGCCGCCTCCTCGCCGCCCTCGACCTGGAAGGAGACCATGCCGCCGAAGGACCGCATCTGCTTGGCGGCGACCTCGTGACCGGGGTGCTCCGGGAGGCCCGGGTACAGAACGCGCGTCACGCGTGCGTGCCGGGTGAGCATGTCGGCGACCTTGGTGGCGTTCTCGCCGTGCCGGTCCATGCGTACCGACAGCGTCTTGGCGCCGCGCAGTACCAGCCAGGAGTCGAAGGGCCCGGCGACCGCGCCCATCGCGTTCTGGTGGTACGCCAGTTCCTCGCCGAGCGCCTCGTCGGCCGCGATCAGCGCACCGCCGACCACGTCCGAGTGGCCGCCCATGTACTTGGTCAGGGAGTGCACGACGACGTCCGCGCCGAGGGCCAGCGGCTGCTGGAGGTAGGGCGTGGCGAAGGTGTTGTCGACGACGAGCCGCGCGCCCGCGTCCCGGGCGATCTGTGCGACGACCGCGATGTCGGTGATGCCGAGCAGCGGGTTGGAGGGGGTCTCCACCCAGACGACCTTGGTCTTCGGGGTGATGGCGGCCCGTACCGATGCCGGGTCGCTGGTGTCGGCGACCGACCACTCGACGCCCCACCGGGAGACGACCTTCGCGAAGAGGCGGAACGTGCCGCCGTACGCGTCGTTCGGGATGACGACGTGGTCGCCGGGGCTGAGCAGCGTACGCAACAGGCAGTCCTCGGCCGCCAGTCCGGACGCGAACGCGAGACCTCGGCGACCGCCCTCAAGGGCGGCGAGGTTCTCTTCCAGGGCGGTCCTGGTGGGGTTGGCGCTACGGCTGTACTCGTAGCCGCCCCGCAGACCGCCGACGCCGTCCTGCTTGTAGGTCGAGACCTGGTAGATCGGCGGGACGACCGCGCCGGTGAGGGGATCGGCGGTGTTGCCCGCGTGGATCGCGAGGGTCTCGAAGTGCTGACTGATGTGCCTGTCGCTCATGGGGGCGAGCGTAATGCGCTCGCGGGGTGTACGACGATCCGGAGGTTTTCCACAGGGTGGCGGGGCGGAGCGGCGGTGGTTTTCCACAGGGCGGTGGGCCGGGTTGGCCAATTGTCGGACCCGTCTGGTTCGCTTGAGGCATGGAGATTCTCTGGGTCCTGATGGCGCTGCTCATGATGGGCTTCGTGCTGATCCCGTTCCTGCGGCGCAGGCGCGGGATGATCGAGCAGGTCTCGCCGGGCCATCCGGACGCCGCGGACCCGGCGACCTACGGCTTCGTGCGCGAGGAGGAGCTGGACATCCGTATGCCCGGCCCCGACCAGGACCTGCTGGACGTCCTCGACCTGGTGCAGCGCACGCAGGACTACCGCGCGGCGATGCAGTTGCTGGCCGGCACCGAGATCGCGGGCGAGTTGCGCTGGCAGCGGGTGCAGGCCTTCGCGGGCGCCGCTTCGCTGGAGCTGCAGCAGCGGCCCGGCGGGGTGAGCGAGACGCCGGGCGGGCAGTGGCTGCGGGTGTGGCGGGCCGAGCATCTGAAGGACGCGGGCGGCGCGGCCGTGCACGCGGAGTTCCTGGTGCAGCAGGCGTGGCGTACGTCGACGCGGGGGACGGACGAGTTCCGGATCATCATGGAGGAGGCGAGGGACGCCTGCGGGCAGGCGGCGCTGCTCTCCCCCGGTGACCCGGTCCCGTACATCGTCGAGTTGTCGGTGGCTCGTGGACTGGCGTATCCACAGCCGGAGTTCGAGCAGCTGTGGCTGAAGATCCTGGACCGTGCGCCTGCCCACATGGGGGCGCATCTGGCGGCCCTGCAGTACTGGTGCGAGAAGTGGCACGGCTCGCGTGAGCTGGCGAACTCGTTCGCGGAGTCGGCTGCCGCGCGGGCGCCGCAGGGATCGCTGCTCGCCGCGATGCCGCTGTTCGCGGTGTTCGAGCACCTCCCCGAGGTGAACCTGGTCAGCAGCTTCTACCAGAGCGAGGTCGTGGAGAAGGCGATCCACGGCGCCCTGTTCGCCGTGCACGCGGCCCGCCCCGACGACCCGATGCTGGCGCACGTCCGCCATCTGCTGGTCTTCTTCCTGGTCCGCGCGGAGCGCTGGTCCGAGGCGATGAACCAGCTCATACACATCGACGGCCACGTCGGGGCCCTCCCCTGGACGATGTCGCCCGACCCGGCGGCGGAGTTCGCGGTGTACCGGGCGCTGGCGGTGGCGGGTTACGAGGCGAACGGCGGGAGCCCGGCGAGCCTGCCGCACTGACGGGACCGGAATTCTCGAAGACCCTCGCCCGTTGACATTCCGGACTCGGAATCACGCTGAGGCCCGATGGGAGACCGCATGTTCCTGCACAGTCGTACGCCCCAGCTGCCGACCCGCGAGCAGGCTCTCCAGGGCCGGCCGGAACCTATGTTCACGATCCCCGACCGCCACACCGTCCTCGGCACCCCGCTGCTCGGCCCCTACCCCGAGCATCTGGAGATCGCCGACTTCGGGCTGGGTTGCTTCTGGGGTGCCGAGCGCAAGTTCTGGCAGCTCCCGGTGGGTGTGTGGACAACCCTGGTCGGCTATCAGGGCGGCTACACGCAGAACCCGCACTACGAAGAGGTCTGCTCGGGCCTGACCGGCCACACGGAAGCGGTCCGCGTGGTCTACGACCCGGCACTGATCTCGTACGAGAAACTGCTGAAGACGTTCTGGGAGTCCCACAACCCGACGCAGGGTTTCCGCCAGGGCAACGACGTGGGCACCCAGTACCGCTCCACGATCTACCCCCACACCCCCGCACAGACAGCCGCGGCGGAAGCCTCCCGCACCGCCTACCAACGGGTCCTCACAGGCTCGGGCTTCGGGACGATCACCACGGAGATACTGCCGGCGGAGGGGCGGGTGTTCTACCCGGCCGAGGGACATCACCAGCAGTACCTGGCGAAGAATCCGGCGGGGTACTGCGGGATCGGCGGGACCGGGGTCAAGCTAAGTACCCCGTTGGGGACGAACTGGGGGGTGTCCTGCCCGACAGGTCTCACACCCGCTCCGACGGATGGCTGAGCGCACGCCGGCATCCGTGTCCGGTGACCGCCGTATCGGCGAGTTCAGCTTCAGGGAGCACCTGGAGCTGATCCGAAAGCGACCCGGCATGTACGGCCTGGACGGTTCGTACGGCGGCTACGTCACATACCTGCATGGCTACGACGCGGGCACTCGCGACAGCGCGCTGCTCGGCTTCAGGGAGTGGCTGCTTCTCAAGCTGGGCCACCACAGCAGCTTCGTGTGGTCCCGCCTCGTGACGGAACTGGTACTGCCGGAGGCATCTCCTGGCCGGGGCTACAGGGACCTGGACGAGAAGCAGAACAGCGTGGTTGTCGATGCCCTGTTCCAGCTTCTTGGACAGTTCCTCCATGACCGTGACGCAGAGCGAGACGGCTTGAGAAATATCTTCCGCGACTACGCGCTCCATTTCCGTGAGTGATCCGTGCGGCGCGGGACCCAGGCGGCTCACCCGTCGGGCTGAGCACCACGTTCTGCAGCGATCGCACGCACGGCCCGTGGGCACGCCGCGCACCGCGCTCCGTCTCGGGTGCGCACGACCTTCGCAGGTCGCTCAGCGCAACAGTTCGAGGGCGACCCCGCTATACCTGCGAGGGCCCGCCGTCGGTTCTTTCCGGTGACGGCTCGACGGATACGGCGAGGTACCGGAACTCTCCGCCTGCTCCGCCCAGTTCGGAGTACGGCTGCCAGTCGAGCGGATATGTGCCGCGCAACGTGCACGTGTTCGGCTTGTAGGCGCCCTCGGCCCAAAGCAGCGTGCCGCCAAGCTCACGCCCCTGGTGGATCCTGAACTCCCGATCCCGAGTCTGTCCGCGGCCGACGCCCGGCGGAGTCCATAGAGATGCGTCATTGGTCAGCATGATGGCAAGACCGTTCTGGTCGGACCGGCGACAGAAACGCTCCAGCCTGGCTATGTCCCGCACGAAGTGCAGGCGAGCGAGGTCCGCGGCGCCGTGCCCCTTCAAGGCGTAGTCCTCGGCGGGAGCGCCCACCGTGCCCGTCCATCTGCGGGTGAAGTACTTGAACTCGATCGCGGTTCGGGCCGACGGGCCGATGCACAGGAGGTCCAGGTGTTCGTTGCTGTCCCCTGCCGACTGCGGTACCTCAAGCCTGGAGTGCACATCCTGCGACAGTTCCCAAAGGGCCCGCGCGAAGCTGTGTTGGAGATCGGCTTCGGAGTGGAAGACCGGTCTGTGCCTGCCCAGTTGCGCAATGACGGCGCCGAGTGAGACGCGCCCGGCGACAGTCCGACTGCCGTCCATCGATGCCATGACCACAGCACCATCCAAGTGGCTCCTCGGCTGAATTCTCAAGCAGCAGCAACACCGCACTGCCATTCGGCACGCAGCAACGGCAGACACGGCAGCACGGGCTCGGTGAGACCAGAGTCAAGCTGCGTGAACCGTTCGACACGAACTGGGGCCGGCCTGCCGGGCCGGCGCAGCTCCGGCATCGGAAGTCACAGACAGGTAAGCGGTGTTGACCCCGGTCCGAAGAGGGCGTCCGTGGCACTGGCAACCAGCGCGGTGCGGCGGCAGCAGTTCTCGTCTCAGCGAACGGCGGTCGAAAATCGGTGGCCCACTGAACCGGCCAACCCCACGCTGTACGCCATGGAAGAACCGCAACACAGGATCCGTGCGGCCTACTCGGAGTCCACGGTCACCGTCTACCAGGCGTACTCCCCCGAGATCGGCCTTCCCGCTGTCCGTGACGGCCGCTTCCCCGCCGCGTGGAAGCGGGACAGGATGACATGGATCAAGCCGTCGTTCCTGTGGATGATGTATCGCTGCGGCTGGGGCACCAAGGCAGGACAGGAGACCGTCCTCGCTGTCGAGATCAGCCGTGACGGCTTCGACTGGGCGCTGAGCCACGCCTGTCTGTCGAGCTACGTCCGCGGGCTGCACCCCGACCGAGCCACCTGGCAACGCCAGTTGAAGCGCGCGCCCACCCGCGTCCAGTGGGACCCCGAGCGGGACCTGCACCTCCAGCCGCTGCCCCACCGGTCCTTGCAACTGGGTCTCTCCGGTGTGGCCGTACGACGCTACGCGGACGAGTGGACCGTCGCCATCCGCGACGTGGCCCCGCTCGCCCACGATGTCCACGCCCTCGTCAACTGTGGTGAGTTGGCCTCCGCCATGCGACTGTTGCCCCAGGAACTCCCCTATCCCGCTGGAAAGGAATCTCTTGCCCACCTCCTGGGATGACGGGCCGGCTCACCCGGCAGTCGACCGCGGCCGATGGGTCACACCGCAGCACAGGCTCGCCGGGACCGGGGTGTCCTGCCCGACAGGTGTGGCGTCGGCCGATGGCTGACCGGTCCGCGCCCACGGCGCAGGAGGCGTTCACCACGCTGATGCGCGCACGGATCGCTCCCGGTCTGCGCGCGCTGGGCTTCAAGGGGTCGGGGCAGACGTACGAGCTGCCCCATCTCGAGAGCTGGGCTCTCATCGGCTTCCAGAAGTCCGCGCACAGCACCGCGGGGCGGGTCGAGTTCACGCTCAACGTGACCGTGGCCGACAAGCTCGGCTGGGCCCGGGCCCGTAGGCATCAGCCGCACCTGCCCGCCCGCCCCAGCCCGAACACGGTGTACGGTCCCGCGGCCTGGCACTCCCGCATAGGCCAACTCCTCCCCGCGAAGCGCGACACCTGGTGGACCATCTCGGCCACGACCGACCCCGGGCCCGTTGCCCGTGGTGTCATCACCGCGGTGACGGAGTACGCGCTCCCAGCCATCCGGGAGCAGCGGCGTTCATGACCGCTGAGGTGGCTTGCGAGCGGGGTCCGACAGCGTTCCCCTGCGTTGTGAGGGACGGGCTCCAGGCCGTCAGTCGAAGGCCACGACCAGGCGAACGCCTTCGTCGCCGAAGCGGCCTGCCAGGGCCTTCATCACCGCGAAGACATGCGGCCAGTGAGTCTCGGGCCCCAGGACCGCGCCGACCGTCAACGGCTCGTACGTGCAGGTCAGTTCATCGGTGGTCCACTCCACGCGTTCCGTCGCGTCGCGCAGGTCGGACGGTGGTTCACCCACCACGGACAGGGCCTCAAGCAGTCGCGAGTCGGAAACCAGGTGCTGATGCAGGATCGACGGCAGCGCCTTCGTGCGCCACGTCAGCCGGCCGGTGAATTCGTGCGGGGTTGCCGCGAGATCGATCGAAGCCAGCTCCGCCCAGCTGACCCAACTCGCGCTGTACAGGTCGTCCGATGCGACCCAAGGACCCAACTGCGAGCGCATCCCGCTCGACAGATCGGCGGGAAGGCCACGCTCCGGTGCGAGCGGTTGGAAGCCCGCGTAGTTGCGCACTCCGAAGAGACAGCCGAAGGCCGCGTAGTCGGTTTCGTCGTACAGCGGCCAGAGGTCCATGGCGGCCACCCAGGGCTCGCCGTCGTAGTAGTCGGTACCGACGCCGGGATGGCGAAACTCGATGCCGCCATGGATATCCGTACTCACGGCGCCGCACCCTAACAGCGCTCGCCCGCACGGGCGCGAACAGCGCCGGTCAGTAGCGGAGGCCGGAGGCGGGCCATGTCCCCATCGATGCGCAGGATGCAGTCTCTGAAGCAACCCAGGGGCGCTCCCCCGTCCGAGACGTGCAGGGTCGGTCCCAGAGCCATCAGGGGGCGGAGAACCTCCGCATGCCGGGCAGCAGACCGTCCTGGCCGTCGGAATCAGCCGCGACGGGTTCGAGTGGCCCCTGCCGTACCGCTCCGCTCCTTGCCGTACCGCTCCGCTCCTTGCAGCTCGGCCTCTCCGGAGAGGCCGTACGGCGTTACGCCGACGGATGGACGGTCGCCATCCGGGACGTGACGCCGCTCGCGCATGAGATACGCGGGCTGGTGGGCAGCGGCCGGCTCGACTCGGCGGCGCGGCTGCTGCCCCCGGAGCGGGCCTACCCCATGGCCATCGAAGAGGCTCAGCCCTCCGCGCGTGCCGGCAGGCGCCAGCCCGGGCGGGGGAAGTGGCAGGTGTAACCGTCCGGGTAACGCTGCAGGTAGTCCTGGTGCTCGGGCTCGGCCTCCCAGAAGGGGCCGACCGGCTCAACCTCGGTGACGACCTTGCCCGGCCACAGGCCGGAGGCGTCCACGTCGGCGATCGTGTCCTCGGCGATCCGCTTCTGCTCGTCGTCCACGTAGTAGATCGCCGAGCGGTAGCTGAGCCCGATGTCGTTGCCCTGGCGGTTCTTGGTGCTCGGGTCGTGGATCTGGAAGAAGAACTCCAGGAGCGCGCGGTAGTCGGTCTTCTCGGGGTCGTAGAGGATCTCTATGGCCTCCGCGTGCGTGCCGTGGTTGCGGTAGGTCGCGTTCTCCACGTCACCGCCGGTGTATCCGACGCGGGTCGCCGTCACGCCCGGGAGCCGGCGGATCAGCTCCTCCATCCCCCAGAAACATCCGCCCGCCAGTACGGCCCTCTGCGTCTGCGCAGCCATCGCGATCCCTCCACTTTCTGTCGGCTCGGTCACCCAGAGTCCTCAACGCGCGAGGACGCCCGGCGATTCCGTACCCGTGCGACCTGGCGGCCTGGGAAATCGGTTGCTTCCGACGGCTCCGAGGGAGCTGGATGCCGGGTATGGCCGATATTCAGGGATCGTACGACGACCTGTTCGACGCGGTACCCCGTGCGCTGGCCGGAATGCTGGACGCCGGGGACGCGGGGGCCTCGGTCGCGGTGTTCGTGGACGGTGAGCCGGTGGTGGACGTGTGGGGCGGGTTCGCCGACGCGGACCGCACCGGCCCGTGGCAGCGGGACACGATCACCAATGTCTGGTCCGTCACCAAGACCATGACGGCGCTGTGCGCGCTGATCCTGGCCGACCGCGGCGAACTCGACCCGGACGCGCCGGTCGGCCGTTACTGGCCGGAGTTCGCCGCGGCGGGCAAGGAGAAGGCGCTGGTACGGCACCTGCTCTCGCACACGGCGGGGCTGCCCGACTGGGACGGGCCGGTCGAGGAGCTGTACGACTGGACGTCCGCCACGGCACGGCCGGCCGCGCTGGCTCCGCAGTGGGAACCGGGCACTGCGGCCGGATACCACTCCCTCACGCAGGGGTTCCTGGTGGGCGAGGTCGTGCGCCGGATCACCGGCCGCAGCGTGGGCGAGTTCATCGCGGCGGAGGTGGCCGGACCGCTGGGCGCGGACTTCCGCATCGGGCTGCCCGCCGAGCACGACCACCGGGTGGCGCTCGCGGTCCCGCCGCCGTCCCGGGACGAGGACTACGCGGCGAGCGCGCCCGGCGACTCCTCGTCCGCCACCTCGGCCACCCCGATACGGCTGCGGGACGGCAACAGTGTGGCCTGGCGGCGTGCGCAGATCCCCGCGGCGAGTGGGTTCGGCAACGCCCGCTCGGTCGCGCTCGTGCAGTCGGTGCTGGCCTGTGGCGGGGCGGTGGGCGGGGTGCGGCTGCTGTCGCGGGCGGGTTGTGACCGTGCGCGGGAGGAGCAGTTCGCGGGCGAGGACCGCAGGCTGGGCATGCCGGTCCGGTGGGGCCTGGGCTACGGCTTGTTCGGCGGTGCCTTCGGGTGGGGCGGCTGGGGCGGCTCGCTCGTCGTGATCGATCCCGAGGGCCGGATGGCGGTGGCGTACGTGACCGATCAGATGTGCGACCCGGCGGACGACACCCGGGGGATGGAGCTGGTGGCGGCGGCCTACGACGGACTCAAGGGGCTGCGGGCCTGAGCATCGACCGCGCTTCTGCGAAGCGGCGGCCGAATACGTTGAGGACGAGCCGCATCCCGGCGATCGGGGCTACCGCAGGAAGTACCTCTCGATCTGGTCGGAGACCGAGAAGTCCTCGGCACAGTCCGGACAGGTCGTGCGGCCGAAGAGGCGGGTCAGATGGTCGGCGGCCATGGACTGGCCCGCCGCGACGGCCATGCCGTGGAGGCGGGACGCGGGCGGGGGCAACTCGGCCGGTACCGCCGGAGTTACCCCGGTCAGGGTCGGGCCCCTGCGGTTGACGCGGATTATTCGTCGCTGTGGGTCGCGGCGGCGCGTGCCCGAGTCGCTGCCGTACACGTCGATCTCCAGGCTCTGCGAGCAGGACGGGCACTCCACGTCGTGAGAAGCGGGCAGCAGGCGCTCGCTCCACACGCGCTCCCCCTCGAAGGCGAGCAGGCACTCCAGCGGATAGAGGTAGGTGTGGTCGTCGGCCTCGAGGGCGTCGGCCGTCAAGCGGTGGAGGGTCGACCGGCGCAGCTCGTCCAACTCGGCGGCGTAGTGCGCCCGGACGTACCCCCGCTCGTGCAGCTGTTCCTCCTTGGCGACGATGGCGCCGGCCAGCGAGATCGCGTGCCGGTGATCACCTGGCCTGCGCCCCGTGGCAAGGTCCGTCAGAGCGGGCAGGGCGGCGAAGCTGGCCGGGTACACCGTGCCCTGGTGGTAGAGGCTGGACCACAGCTCCTCCCATGCCCAGTCGGCCGACTCCGGGTCGCCCACCGCCTCGAAGAGCTCCGGAAGGCCGGCCGCGGAGCCATAGGCGTGGGTCAGTCGTGACCAGTCCGTCTCCATGCGCGCCATCATTTCAAAAGAGTGTGACAGGGCCGCGCCGAACGGGATTTGATGCGCTGGTGAACGAGCCGAGCGAGCCCACCGGGCCCAGCACCTTTCTGATCGGCGGGGGATGGGGCACCCCTGTCGTCTACGAACCCTTCCTGCGCGCCGCAGGCGGCTCCACCCGCTCGGCACCCCGTATCGGCTGCGTGATCGTCGACGAGGGCGAGGGCGACGGGGACCGTCAATTCGCGCGCTACGACGCCGTGTTGAGGGCCGCCGCCGACTGCACACCCGTACCGTCGCTCGTGCCGATCGGCGGGCGCTTCGACCTCGGCGCGGCCTCGGACGTCGACGGGCTGCTGGTGTGCGGCGGGCTGACCCCCGCCTACCAGGACGCCTTCGCCGGCTGTCTCGACCTGTTGCCCGGCCTGCTCGCCGAACGACGTGTCCCGTACGCCGGGTTCTCCGCCGGAGCCGCCCTCGCGGCGCGGTCGGCCGTCGTCGGGGGCTGGTTGCTCGACGGCGTTCCGGTGTGCCCGGAGGACACGGCCGAGGACCTCGAAGAGATCGCCGTACGGCCGGGGTTGGGGCTTGTGCCCTTCGCCGTGGACGTGCACGCGGCGCAGTGGGGGACGTTGCCGCGGCTGATCGCCGCCGTCACCCGTCATCGGCTCCCGCACGGCGTCGCCGTCGACGAGAGCACGCTGGTCGAGGTGGCGGCGGACGGTCGTGCGCATGTCTCCGGGCTGGGGCGCGCGCACTCGGTGCGGCCCGCCCCGGACGACGGCGGTGCGCTCGTACGGTCCTATGGAGCCGGCGAGTCGTTTCTCACGCGCTGAGCCCCCTGGCCGACCCGCTCCGACGGCAAGTTAAGGTAAGCCTTACCTGGCCAGTTTTGATCGGAGAGACAGTGACAGTGCGTGCGTTCAAGAGGAAGGCTGTCACGGCGGTGGCCGCAGTGACCGTCGTCGGAGGGTTGCTGGCCGGGTGCTCGTCCTCCGCCGCCGACAACGATGCCGAGAAGACCGGCGAGGGCTCGCAGAACAAGGTGATCGGCGCCTCGGAGGGCCCGTCCGCCGCACCGAGCACCCTCGCGACCGGTATGGGCGCGGACACCGACACCGACGGGACCTTCCCCCGGACCGTCACGCACTTCGAGGGCAGGACGACGATCAAGGCGAAGCCCACGAAGATCGCCGTGCTGAGCACCGGGCAGCTCGACGACCTGCTCTCCCTGGGAACCGTCCCGGCGGTCACCACCCGCGCCGACAACGCCGGGCTCGTCCCCGACTACCTCGCGGACGCCTTCCCGGCCGACAAGTCGAAGCTCGCCGCGATGACGGACGCGGGCACGCGCCAGGCGCCCAACCTGGAGACGCTGGCCGCCGCCAAGCCCGACCTGATCCTCGCCAACGACTCGCTCGGCGACCTCTACCCCAAGCTGTCGAAGATCGCGCCGACCGTCATCACGGCCGGCAACGGCATCAACTGGAAGCGCGACCTGCTGCTCGTCGGCGACGCGATCGGCAAGGGGCAGCAGGCGCAGCAGCTGCTGGACGGGATCGTCGAGGACGCGCACGAGAAGGGGGAGGCGCTGTCGAAGACCTCCGTGTCGATGCTGCGGTTCACGCCCGGCCGGACCCGGATGTTCGGTGTCTCGTCCTTCACCGGTTCCATCGCCGTCGACATGGGGCTGGACCGGCCCAAGTCGCAGCAGTTCAAGGCGATTTCGCAGGACATCGGCTCGGAGAGCATCGACTCGGCCGACGGTGACTGGATCTTCTACTCGGTGCAGGGCGACGCGGGCAGGACCGACGCGGCGAGCGTCCTTGCCGGGCCGCTGTGGAAGTCGATGAAGGCGGTCGGGGCCGGGCACGCGGTGAAGGTCGACGACGACCCCTGGTACCTCAACGCGGGCCCCACCGCCGCCCGCCTCGTCGTCCTCCAACTCGCCGAGGACATCAGCAAGTAGAGACGAGCAGAGACAAGCAGAGAGACGGGCAGCGGAAGAGAAGTGAGCCTCAAACGCCTCGCCTGGCCGGCGGCCACCCTCGCGGTGGCCGCCGCCGTGCTGCTCAGCCTCGCCGTCGGCACCCGCCCGGTCCCGCCGTCCGCCGTGCTCAACGCCCTTCTCCACGGCGGGAGTTCACCGGACGCCCTGGTCGTACGGTCGCTGCGGCTGCCCCGCACCGAGATCGGACTGACGGCGGGCGCGGCGCTCGGTGCGGCGGGCGCGGCACTCCAGGCCGTCACCCGCAACCCGCTCGCCGACCCGGGCATCCTCGGTCTGAGCCAGGGCGCGGCGGCCGGTGTCGTCCTCGCCATCGCGACCGGCCTCGCGAGCGGTTTCGAGGGGTACGTCTGGTACGCCTTCGCCGGTGCCGTCCTCGCCGCCTGTCTGGTCTACGGCATCGCCGCACGCGGACGCGGTGGCGCGTCCCCGGTCAAACTCGCCCTCGCCGGTACGGCGTTGTCCGCGATGACCGCCGGTGGTACGACCGTCGTCCTGACCTCCAGCTCGGCGACCCTGGACCAGTTCCGGTTCTGGCAGGTCGGCTCGCTGAGCGGGCGGGACGCCGACACCGTCGTACGGATGCTGCCGTTCCTGGTGGCGGGCGTGGTGCTGGTGCTGGCTTGTGCGCGGGGGCTGGACGCGCTGGCGCTCGGGGACGAGACGGCGCGGGCACTGGGGCATCGGGTGGGGGTGGTACGGGTGGGTACGGCGCTCGGGGCGACTCTGCTGGTGGCGTCGGCGGTGGCCGCGGCCGGTCCGATCGCGTTCGTCGGGCTCGCCGTCCCGCATCTGGCCCGCCGGCTCACCTCGGGCGGTCATCGCAGTCTGCTTCCGCTGTCCGCGCTGCTCGGTGCGGCACTGCTGGTCGCGGCGGACGCGGCGGGCCGGGTGGTGCGGGCACCGGCGGAGGTGCCGGCCGGAGTGATGACAGCGTTGGTGGGGGTACCGGTACTGGTGGTGCTGGTGCGGCGCCGGGGAACCGCCCTGTGAGCACCACCGGCGTCACCGTCCTGCGCCCCCGCCCTTCCATCTCCCTTGTCCTGCACCGCCGTTCGGCCGTGGTCGCCGTAACTCTCCTGCTTCTGCTGGCCGTTGCGATGACCGCTGCCGCCTGCTGCGGGCAGACCTACGTCCCGCCCGCCGAGGTGTGGCACACGCTCCGCGCCGGTTCGGGTCAATACGACCTCGTCGTCAACGAGTTGCGGGTCCCCCGGATCGTGCTCGGCGCGCTGGTCGGAGCCGCCCTGGGCCTCGCCGGAGCGCTCGTGCAGACCGTCACCCGCAATCCACTCGCCAGCCCGGACGTGATCGGGGTCGGGCACGGCGCCGCCGCCGCGACGGTGCTCGCGCTGTCCACCGGGCTGGTCGCCTCGCCCGGTGCGATGCCCGTCGTCTCCGTGGTGGGCGGACTCGCCGCCGCCGCGCTCGTGTATGTGCTGGCGTGGCGGCACGGGATGCAGCCAAGTCGGTTCGTGCTGACCGGTGTTGGTATCGGGGTCGCGCTGTCGGCCGTCGTACAGCTGTATCTCGCGGACAGCGAGCTGGAGGCCGCCGAGCAGGTCAAGCTGTGGCTGACCGGCTCGCTGAACGGGCGCGGCTGGGAGCAGGCGGGGCCGCTGGCCGTCGTACTGCTGCTGTGTCTGCCCGCGCTGGTGTGGGCGAGCCGGGCCGTACGGCCGCTCGGGCTCGACGCCGATACGGCGGCCTCGCTCGGGGTGCGGGTGGACCGGACGCGGCTCGCGCTGACCGTGCTCGGGGTGGTGCTGGCGGCGACGGCGACGGGTGCGGCCGGGCCGATCGGGTTTGTCGCGCTCACCGCGCCACAGTTGGCCCGTCGGCTCACGCGTACGCCTCAACTGCCGCTGGTCTGCTCCGCGTTGACTGGTGCGGTGATCCTGGTGACCGCCGACCTCGCCGCTCGCACG
This sequence comes from Streptomyces sp. STR69, assembly GCF_024519455.1. GTDB lineage: Bacteria > Actinomycetota > Actinomycetes > Streptomycetales > Streptomycetaceae > Streptomyces. Next base: position 449,206 of record NZ_JALJRY010000001.1, read on the forward strand.
GTGCTGCCTCCGCTGGAGGTTCCGGTGGGGGCGCTCACCTCGTTGGTCGGGGGGCCGTATCTGTTGTGGCTGTTGGGGCGGAACAAGGTGGGGGGCTGAGGGTCGTCGGCGGGTGCGGGTGCGTCGTGGTTGCTCGCGCAGTTCCCCGCGCCCCTAAAATCTGGGCCCGAGTCAAGAAGGGGCGCGGGGACTGCGCGACCAGCCCCCACGCGCCCGCACTCGACAGCGCACCGGGTTCCGGAACAGTGCGGCTCCGGGACCCGGCTGAAGCGACGCCGTCAGATCGTGGCGGTGTCGATCACGAAGCGGTACCGGACGTCACTCGACAGCACCCGCTCGTACGCCTCGTTGATCTGGTCCGCGGAGATCAGCTCGATCTCGGCGCCGAAGCCGTGCTCGGCGCAGAAGTCCAGCATCTCCTGGGTCTCCTGGATGCCGCCGATACCGGAGCCGGCGAGGGTCTTGCGACCGCCGATCACGGAGAACAGGTTGAGGGAGACGGGCTCCTCGGGGGCGCCCACGTTGACCAGCGCGCCGTCCGTCTTCAGCAGCGAGAGGTACGCGCCGAGGTCGAGCGGGGCCGACACGGTGGAGATGATCAGGTCGAGGGTGCCGCGCAGCTCCTCGAAGGTCTTCGGGTCGCTGGTCGCGTAGTAGTGGTCGGCGCCGAGCTTCAGGCCGTCCTCCTGCTTGCGCAGGGACTGCGAGAGCACGGTGACCTCCGCGCCGAGCGCGTGCGCGATCTTGACGCCCATGTGACCGAGGCCGCCCATACCGACGATCGCGACCTTCTTGCCGGGGCCGGCGTTCCAGTGCTTCAGCGGGGAGTACAGGGTGATGCCGGCGCAGAGCAGTGGGGCGGCCACGTCGAGGGAGATGCCCTCGGGGATGCCGAGGACGAAGCTCTCGTCGACGACGATCTTCTCGGCGTAACCGCCGTAGGTGGGCTCGCCGTCCTTGCCGACGGCGTTGTACGTGCCGACGTTGCCGCCGGTGCAGTACTGCTCCAGGCCGGCCTTGCAGTTGTCGCACTCGCGGCAGGAGTCGACCATGCAGCCGACGCCCACCCGGTCGCCGACCCGGAACTTGGTGACCCCGGGGCCGACCTCGGAGACGATGCCGGCGATCTCGTGGCCGGGCACCATCGGGAAGATGGCCTCGCCCCAGCCCTCGCGGGCCTGGTGGATGTCCGAGTGGCAGATACCGGCGAACTTGATGTCGATCAGGACGTCGAACTCGCGGACCGCCCGGCGCTCGATCGTGGTGCGCTCCAGGGGAGCCTTGGCGGCGGGGGCTGCGTATGCGGCGACTGTGGTGGTCATGCCGGAACACTCCTAGGGGGATGTGCGCCCGGCTGCCTTCCGGCCGGGCACGCTGAACAGCCTGCCCGAAAGGCAGAGGGCTACCCAGGTCACGGTTCAGCGTACGTCCGCTGTGCCTACCACCAGCGAGGTCAGGCTCATGGACGTACGACCGGGAATACTGGAGGGCATGGACGAACAGCCCGAATCCGCCACCGAGCCCCCGGACCCCGGTCGGCCGCTGGACCGGCGTGCCGAGCTCAGCGAGTTCCTGCGCACCCGGCGAGCCCGGCTGAAGCCGGAGGACGTCGGCCTGCCGGACTTCGGGCGGCACCGCAGGGTGCCCGGGCTGCGGCGCGAGGAGCTGGCTCAGCTGGCCGGGGTGTCGGTGGCGTACTACACGCGCCTCGAACAGGGCAACGGGCGGAACGTGTCGGCGGAGGTCCTCGAAGCGATCGCCCGCGCGCTGCGCCTCTCGGACGCCGAGTCCTCGCACCTCACCCACCTGGCGAAGCCGAAGCAGCACAAGAAGAAGTCGTCGGCCCCGGCCCAGCACGTGCGCGGGCCGCTACGGCAGCTGCTCGACACGATCGACACGGTCCCGGCGTACATCACGGGCCGCCGCACGGACATCCTGGTGTGGAACCGGATGGCCGCGGCCGTCTTCGGCGACTGGTCGGAGCTGCCGCCGCAGGAGCGGAACTGGGCGCGGCTGGTGTTCCTGCGGCCCGAGTACCGGGACCTGTTCGTGGAGTGGGAGCAGAAGGCGGTGGACATCGTCAGCATGCTGCGGATGGACGCGGGCTGCCATCCGGACGACCCGCGGCTGTCCGCGCTGGTGGGCGAACTCTCCGTGAAGAGCGAGGAGTTCAGGCGCCTGTGGGCGACCCACGACGTCAAGGAGAAGACCTACGGCGCCAAGCGCCTCCACCATCCGCTGGTCGGTGACCTCACCCTGCACTTCGAGGGTTTCCGCCTGGCGGACGGCTCCGACCAGATCCTGGTCACCTATCACGCGGAACCGGGCTCCCCGTCCGCCGACGCCCTCCGCCTGCTGGCGAGTTGGGGCACGGACGCGACCCGCGCGGGCGCCGCATCGGCCGACCGTCCCGGTCTCACTCCGTGACACCGGGGTGTGCCCCTGCGGCACCCCCGGTACGGCGATGTCACCCCTGGTACGGCGGCATCGATCCCCAACTCCACTGCGGCACCGGCTGTTCAGCCGGTGGCTGGGCGTCCGGACCGGAGAAGTACACGGCCAGCCGCGTGCCCCACTCCACGTACGCGACGAACGCCGAGCGGAACTCCGCGTCCGTCGGCAGGCCCGCGTCGTCCGCCGCGTCCTGGACGAGATTGACCCAACGGCGGCGCTGGGGCTCGGTGATGTGCTTGCCGAAGTGTTTGGCGACCATGTGGCCGTGGCCGCCCTGGGTCTCGGAGTAGGCCGCCGGGCCGCCGAAGACCTCGGCCAGCCAGAGGGCGACGTGTGCGGCGTGCGCGGGCGCCAGGTCGGCGAAGAGAGGGGCGAGGAGGTCGTCCTTGAGCACCTTGTCGTAGAAGACCTCGGTCAGCCGGGAGAAGGCCTCGGTGCCGCCCGCCCAGTCGTACAGGGTGGGGACGGCGGACCCGTCGCCCCGCACGTCGGTCGGCCGGTAGTGGCGCATCTCCTCGATGTCCTGCACGTACGGACCGATCTCGGCGAGGAACGGCGGGAACAGCTCCGACCTGCGGAAACCCTCCAGATGCGCCTCGGTCGACGTCCACGTGATGCGGAGCACGAAGTGCTCCGGGTCCTCCTCGCAGCGGGTCAGTTCGTACGCCACGCACTGTGGGGACGCGGCCAGCTGACGTGCGGCACGGGTGTAGGCGGCCAGGAACTCCGCCGACCGCTGCTCGGGGATGCGGTACCGGATGTACTCGACGGTCTGGGCTGTCATGGGGCCACAGAAACACGAATGGCCCGCCGGAAGCTGCACTTCCGGCGGACCGTTCGCTGTCGGCCTACTCAGGTACTAGCGGCTCACTTGGCGTAGTACGCGTTGTAGATCGAGATCGTCGACTTGTTGCCCTTCTTGTCGGCGATCTTGGCGTGGAAGGAGATGGCCTTGCCCTTGGCCGGGTTGGTGACGGTGATCTTGCCGTTGACCACCGTCAGCTTCTTCCAGGTCTGGCCGTAGTCGTACGACACCCACACGCCGAGCGACTTGAGGTTGCGGCCGGCCGCCGCGCCCTCGACGGTGACCGGGAAGGTCACCTTCTTGCCTGCCTCGACGCGGTTGTCCGGGCCTGTGACCGCGTGGAACCGGGCCGTGGAGACCGGGAGTTGGGCGACGGCGGAACCGGACGGCTTCTTCGAGGAGAACGTCCAGCTCGCGTCGATCCGGGTGGAGGCGGCGGCGACCTTGACGCTGCGGATGACCGAAGTGGTCAGCCTGTAGGCCGCGTTGGCGGCCGGGACCTTGAACGTGGCCCCGCCCATCAGCGGGTCCTTGTTGGAGCCGACCTTGGTGCCGTTGCGGTACAGGGTCGTGTTGACCGAGGTGAACGTCGACGAACCCGGGTTGCCCTGGGAGTCGGCGAACAGCGGCAGCAGCCCGGCGATGTCGTTGCCGCTGCGGAACACGCCGTAGTCGGCGGTGAGATGGGGGCCGAAGACCGCCGTGTTGAAGGTCTTGGAGTAGGTCCGGCCGGCCCTGAAGGTCTGCAGGTCGTTCAGTGTGTAGTAGGCCTCCGGGATCGGGAAGCCCTCCGCGTCGAGCCCGCCGTCCTGCTCGAACTCCAGCCCCCACTGCACCCCGTTGACGGTGGAGACGTGCAGGGTGCGGGTGCCGGGCAGCTTCTGCTGAACGCCGATGGCGGAGCCGCCGAAGCTGTCGGGCAGGTAGCCGAAGGCGCTGAGCACACCGGTCTTGCCGCTCGCTCCGGCACCCATGTGGGCCTTCACCGTGGCGAGTTCACTCGCCTTGTAGTGCTTGGTGTAGCCGGTCGCGAGCTGCTTGACCCTGGCCGCGGTCGTGGTGTCGTACTGCTCGTCGGTGCCCTTGACGAAGTGGGCGTCCCACTGCTCGGACAGCGAACCGTCGGTGACCTGCGGACCGAGGTGCGCGGTACGGAAGTTGTCGTACGTCGCCAGGAGCCAGCCGAAGGAGGTGCCGCTCCCGTCCGGCGTCGTGATCGAGTAGGCGGGCGACGCGAAGGCCGACTTGGCACCGGCGTCCGGCACCGTGATGTCGACCGGCCTGGCCGTACGGGCGTCGATCGTGACGGTGGTGTCCTTGGCGATGTTCAGCTTGGGCCGGGCGAGCCAGTCGGCTCCCTTGGCCGGGTCCTCCGGGTCGACGAAGATCCCGGTGTCCAGTACGTAACCACCCTTGGGGACACGGACCTTGACGGTGCCCGAGGCGTCGTACGGGCTGAAGAACTCGCCGTTGCCGAGGCCGGAGAGGCCCGCCACCGAGGCGTCGTAGTACGCGGCCGGGGCGCCGTCACGGCCGATGAACTTCAACGTGAGGTCGTACGACTGCACTTCGCGCACGACGGCCGCGGCCGTACGGACGCTCTGTCCGCCGCCCGTCGCCGTCACATACGCGGAGTAGGCGCCGTCGAGCGTGCCGCCGAGCTTGGTGTTGACGGTCAGGGCGACCGAGGCCCTGCCGCCGGCCGGGACGGTCACCTTCGTGGCGCCCAGCTTGAAGAAGCCGGCAGGGGCCGTGTGGCCCTTGGGGTCGGTGGCCGCCGCCGTGAGGCTGAGGGTGACGTCCTTGGTGCCGAGGTTGCGGTAGGTGAGCTGCTTGGTGACCGGGGTGTCGTCGGTGTGCGGCCACTGCTGGATGCCGAAGCTCTCCGAGACCGGGTCGGCGATCACGGTCTGCTTGATGGCCCTGTCGACGGCGATACGGCCCGAACCCTGCTCGAACGGCGTGTACTTGCCGCCCTTCGCGGACCCGGTCAGCGCGCCCTTCAGCTCGGCGTAGCCCCACGTGGGGTGCTCCTGCTTGAGGAGGGCGGCGGCGCCCGCGACATGCGGGGTCGCCATCGACGTGCCCGAAAGGGTCAGGTAGCCGGGCGGGTTCTCGCCGACCTCCTGGTCGATGAGGCTGCCGGGGGCCGCGGCTGCCGTGATGTCGACGCCGGGCGCGGTGACGTCCGGCTTGATGGCGCCGTCGCCGAGGCGCGGGCCGGTGGAGGAGAAGTCGGCGAGCTTGTCGTTGCCGTCGACGGCGCCGACGGTGATGGCCGCGTCCGCGCTGCCGGGCGAACCGATCGACTCCGGGCCCTCGTTGCCCGCCGCGATGGCGAAGAGGATGCCCTTCTCGGCGGAGAGCTTGTCGACCTCCGCCTCCAACGGGTCGATGCCCGGGGTGTCCTGGCCGCCGAGGCTCAAGTTGACGATGTCGGCGCCCTGTTGGGCCGCCCACTCCATGCCGGCGAGGATGCCCGAGTCGTCACCGGAGCCGCTGTCGTCGAGGACCTTGCCGCTGAGGATCTTCGCGCCGGGTGCGACGCCCTTGTACTTGCCGTGCGACCGCGCGCCGGTGCCCGCCGCGATGGACGCGACATGCGTGCCGTGCCCGACGCGGTCCTTCGTGTCGGCGGCGGTGGAGAAGTTCTTGGCCTCGATGACCTGGTTCTTCAGGTCCGGGTGGTCGGCGTCGACTCCGGTGTCCAGTACGGCGATCTTGACGCCCTTGCCGGTGTAGCCGGCCGCCCACGCCTTGGGGGCGCCGATCTGCGGCACCGACTTGTCGAGGGCGGCCCTGCGGACGCTGTCGAGCCAGATGTGCGCGATGCCGGAGGCCGTCCTGTCGCCGTTGGTGACGGCGTCCCACAGCTCGTGGGCGTCCTGCTGCGGGGTCTGGACGGCGTCGGCGTTCAGGGTCTTCAGGGACCGGCGCAGCGTGCCCGCGTCGCGGACGTCGGCCCTGGTGGCGGTCGCGGCGCCCTGGTAGCCGACGATGACCTTCAGGCCGGCCTTCTGGGAGGCGCGCTCGGCGGACTTGTCGAGTTCGGTGATGTCGAAGAGCCGCTGGTCGAGCTTGCCGGTCGCGACCAGGCGGGCCGCGTCGGCGGGTACGACGAGCGTGTGCCCGGCGATCTTCCGGACCTGAACGGGTATGTGCTGACGGCCCTTTGCCGGCTGGAGGCCCACGACCCGGCCCTTGGCGTCGACGGTGACGCGGTCGCCGGTGATCAGGGTGAGGTGGTGCTCGCCGGCCAGCCGGGCCTGCGCGGCACCGGCAGTACGCAGCGCGGAGCCGGTCGCGCTCCGCGCGCTCTGCTCGGGCTTCGCCGACGCCGGGCTGGTCATGCCGGCAGCGAGGGCGACGGCTGCGGCCGTGGCGATCCCGGCCGCGCACGCTCTCTTCACTTGTCTGCGCAAAACTCCCCCTGGAGCTCAGGTAGCGGGCGAATTTCCCCATTCGCCCGGCCGGGGGAAAGTTCGCACACCTGCGCGTACACCCCCCGGAACACGCAGTATGCCGAGGGGTGATCAACCGCTCAAGAGATGAGAGGAGGGTGAGAAAGCACAGCCGCGGAATGTTACGAGCCCGCGTGAACTCCGTTACCCAGTCGCCGGGTTCAGCCCGCGAGAACTCCGCTAAGGAGTCTCCCGCTCCGAACTCCCTTGCACAGCACAGGAGTTACTTGGACGCCGCGTTCTCCTTCACTGTGATCTTCCCCTTGCGGATGGTGGCGAGACGCGGCGCCTTCTTCGCGATGGCGGAGTCGTGGGTGACCATGATGAAGGTCAGCCCGTGCTCCTTCCACATGCGCTCCAGTACGTCCATGATCTCGTCGCGCATCGACTCGTCGAGGTTGCCGGTCGGCTCGTCGGCGAGCAGCACCTTGGGCTGCTTGACGAGCGCGCGGGCGATGGCGACACGCTGCTGCTGTCCTCCGGACATCTCGCCGGGGAGGTGGCCGAGGCGTTCCCCGAGCCCGACCGACACCAGCGCGTCGGCGGCCCGCTGGCGCCGCTCCTTCGTCTTCACGCCCAGCGGTACGAGGGCGGTCTCGACGTTCTCCTGCGCGGTGAGCGTCGGGATCAGGTTGAAGGACTGGAACACGAAGCCGATGTTCTCGCTGCGGACCTTGGTGAGCTTGGCCTCGGACAGTTTCGCCAAGTCGACGCCGTCCAGGACGATTTCGCCCGCGGTGGGGCGGTCGAGGGCGCCGATCATCTGGAGCAGGGTGGACTTGCCGCCGCCGGTCGGCCCTTGGATGACCAGGCGGTCGCCGTCGCCGATGGTGAGGTCGATGCCGTCCAGGGCGTGGACGGTTTCCTTGCCGCGCGAGTAGAGCTTGGTGACGCCTCTGAGTTCATACATGGAACAACTCCTGGAGAAGTAAAGGGGGTTGGGGCCCGTCGTGGGACGGGCCCCGTTGCGCCGATTTCGTCTGCGGCGCCGTCGTGGCTGGTCGCGCAGTTCCCCGCGCCCCTTCGGGGCCCGGCAGGAACCGCTTCCGGCTACTCGACGCGCCGCAGGGCGTCCGCCGGGCGCAGGCGGGAGGCACGCCAGCCGCCGAAGGCGCCGGCGATCAGGCCGCCGGCGACGGCGAGGCCGACCGCGAGGCCGATGGTGGTGGCGTTGACGGGCGCGGTGAGCGCGACGTCGAGCGTCTTGGCAGCGGCCTGCCGGCCGGGACCGCCGAAGCCGCCACCACCGGGGCCGCCCGCCCGGGCGCCGCCACCGGCCGAGTTGCCGAGGGAGGCGGACAGGGTGGGACTGATCGCGGTCACGACGTACGCGCCCGCCAGGCCGAGCGCGATACCGAGGACGCCACCGACCAGACCGTTGACGACGGCCTCGCCGACCACCTGCCGGGTCACCCGGCCCGACTTCCAGCCGAGCGCCTTCAGCGTGCCGAACTCACGCACCCGGCGCGAGACCGCCGAGGAGGTGAGCAGACCGGCGACCAGGAACGCGGCGATCAGGACCGCGATCGACAGCCACTTGCCGACGCTGGTGGCGAGCGAGGAGGCGGTGGACAGCGACCCGGAGACGGTGTCGGCCAGGTCGGCGGAGGTGGTGACCGTCGTACCCGAGACATTGCTCGTGATGGTCTTCTTGACGGCCGAGATCTGCTTGGAGTCGGTCGCCTTGACGTAGATCGTGGTGACCTTGTTCTTGTCACCGCTCAGGGTCTGCGCCTGTGTCAGCGGGATGTACAGGTTGGCCGCGGCGTCACCGCTGGTGGCGGTGGCGATCCCGATGACCTTGTACTTGACGCTCTTGATCGTGACCGTGGACCCGACCTTGAGCTTCTTCTCCTTGGCGTAGGCCGAGTCGGCGACGACGACCTTGGAGTTGGCCTCGGCGGTGGTGAAGGTACGGCCGCTGGTGATCTTCGAGGAGGTCAGCGGGCCGAGCGCGGGCTTGGTGACGTCCGTGCCGTAGACGGTGTACGCGTTGATGTTGAAGTTGGCGCCACCACCGGTGACCGAGCCCTGCGGCGCGCCGGTGCCACCGCCGCGGTTCCCGCCGCCTTCGGTGCCGCTCCCCTGGTTCTGCTGGAACTGGCCGCGGGTGAACTGGCCGTCGACCTTGACGACGTTGAGGCTGAGCCCGCCGACGGCGTCGGACACCCCCTTCTGGCCCGCGACCTTGGTGACGGTGGTGGAGGCCAGCGTCGTGAAGCCCTGGACCATGACGCGGTCACTGCTCTGCGTCTTGCTGTCGTCGTTGTTGTTGGCGTCGAACTGGAACCGCGGCTGCTGCGAGCTGCTCGCGCTGGCCGTGGCCGCCTTGGTGACGGTCATGTCCGTACCGAGTCCGTACAGCGACTGGAGGACCTTGTCCTGCGCCTTCCCCATGCCGGAGGACACGGAGTTGACCACGATGACCAGCGCAATGCCCAGTGCGAGGCCGGAGGCGACGACGAGGGCCGCTTTTCTGCGGCGGCGCAACTCGCGCCTCAGGTAGGTGAAGAACATGGCCCGCAAGCTAGGTACGGCGCGTGATGATGCCATAAGGCCGACATAAGAGAACGATGAGAAGGCTGTCCGTGGGCAAAGAATGAGCATGCGCGGGGCTGTCAACGGGGGTGCGGTGTGGACCGTTTCGCGCCTTTTGGACAGGCGGCCCATGAGCACCGTCGCCCCGGTTCGCGATCGCGAGGGGTGAGGCGGGCGGGAGTGGCCGCCGCGCACCCCTGTACCAGTGGCTTGAGACGTTGGGGCCGGCAGGGTTCGCAGCCATTGGAATATGGTCTCAAGCCACTGATTTTGAGGCTAGTTAATGACTTCGTACTTATCGAAAATAGTCGCCTGGAACTCATCGGGACCAGTGCTGATCTTCGACGAGAACCCGAAAGAGAGCCTGGGGCCGCTGGAGGTGCGCCAGATGGCAATTCCCTGCGGTTCACGGCCCGGCAGGGATGCGCCCGCGGTCGTCGGGAACACCTCGTCGTACGATGCGCCGGTCTCGTTCATATTGAGGCGGACGAGATACGACTTCGGTTCGGGGACGTCGTCCGTGGGCGGGGCGCCGTAGGAGAGGTATGCGTACTGACCGTACGCGGTGATGCCCTGGAAGTCGTCGTCGTCGGTGATGGGGCCGAGTTCGGTGTTGTTCGGGATCGCCCGGTCAAGGAGGAGATCATCGTCGGTGAGCCTGCCGGCGACTGCGTCGTCGAGATTGAAGAGCGCAATGCGCCACGGCCGAGTGTCGGTCAGATTCGCCCGGTAGCGAATCAGCAGCCGGTTCGTGTAGGGGTCGATAGCCGGTCGCGGATAATTCACGAATCTGGATATTGTGGGCGTACGGTCATTGATGGAGGAGGCGCCCCAGGTGAGGTCCCCTCCCTCCACGTATCGAAAGCGGGAAATTCTCTGGCCGCCGCCGGTGGCGGTGTTGACGGCGCCCTCCAGCCACAGATACGGCTCGGCGCCCGCGCTCGTCGGCTCAACACCCATCGACGATGCGTGGCCGAAGCCGTGGATCGCCATCGTGCCCAGGACGTTGCCGGACACATCAGTCTTGTTGATCCAGTTGTCGCCCGTTGTGCTGTGGGGCTTGACCTGTGCGATGTAGATATTCTTGTTGATGTAATCGTAGGCGAAGGACTGCATCGCCCAGTAAGGCTGGTGAAGGGTCTGTCTCAAGACCGGGTCGTCGCCCTTGCCACCGAAGAAGAAGTAGCTGGAGCTGGCTACCGTTGCGCTTGCCGGTGTCGCTGCGAGCAGCGGTAGGCCGACTGTCGTGGCCGCGGCAGTCAGCCCTGCGCCGGTTCTCAAAACCTGACGTCGGGTAATCCCCTGTGATCCGTCGTGCTGAGACGCATTGCCCAAGGCCTATATGCTCCTAGGTATTTGAATACGGCGGAAGCAAAACCTAGCCGGTGGCATGAACTGACGTCCAGAGCTCCTCGCCCTTGGCCTGCTCAACGGCCCCTTCCGGTAGGGCCGTTCAGCTCGCACCACACCGTCTTGCGATCCGCCGCCTGTTCGACGCCCCATCGCAGAGCCAGCGCGTCGAGAAGCGCCATGCCTCTGCCGTGTTCGTCCGTCGCGGTCGCCCGGAGTAGCACAGGCAACGCGCGTGGGTCCGGATCGGTGACCTCGACGCGCGTACGGCCGTCGTCAGTGGCGAGGACTCGGACGGTCACCGGGGTTCCCTCGCCAACGTGGTCGATCACGTTTGTCACCAACTCCGTTGCACAGAGGCGGACGTCGTAGTCGTGGTGGCGAAGGTGGTGGCGAAGTTCCGGTGCGGCCTTGGGAGTTGCGAGCAGGCGGAGTTCGAACGTCATTGTTCCGCCGCCTTGCGGAGGGCGGCGGCGAGTTCGCGGGCGGTGGCGGTGTTGCAGTTCCCGAGCGCGACGAGGCCGGCGGCCAGGATGTCCACGCCGAGGGAGGGGAGCGTGACGCCGTGCAGGGCGAGGGCCTCGCGGAGTTCCTCCACGCAGAGGGTCGTGTCGTAGGGGTCGGGCATGAACGGGTGCCTCCTGTGCGCTCTGTGACGAACAGCTCACAGACTGGCGTCCCGCTGGCTACCGTAAAAGAGGTTTCGCGTTCGCGACCGGGTCAGCGGAGGAGATCGAGTGGTGGCACGGGGCAAGGACATCGACGGCTCGATGAGCGTTCCGACGTTCTACGGCAAGGAGTTGAGGTGGAAGCGGGAGGAGGCGGGGTTGTCGTTGGATGCGTTTCTGAAGGGCAGCTTCTACAGCAAGACGTACCTGAGCGATATTGAGCACGGTGAGCGAAGGATGCCGCTCGATCTGGCCCAGCACGCGGATCAGAAGCTTGGGACGGACGGGTTCTTCGAGCGGAACTGTGAGGTTGTGCGGAAGGCGCGGAGGGGGCCGCACGCCGCGTACTTCGAGAAGGTCCTGGAGGCGGAGAAGCACGCGGAGTCCATCGAGGAGTGGTGCCCCATCAACATCCCGGGGCTGCTCCAAACCGCCGCGTACGCGCGGACGATGGTGCGGTCGGCTCACCCGGCGGCCTCCGACGAGTGGGTCGAGGAGAAGGTGGTGGGCCGCCTCGCCCGCGCCCGTCTCTTCGAGGACGACCACTCCACCCCGGAGTACTGGGTGATCCTGCACGAGACGCTGCTTGCCGACCCGGTCCTGGCACCACGGGAGATGGCCGAACAGCTCGACCGGATCGTGGAGTTGGCCGAGCGGCGTCGGGTTACTCCGCAGATCGTTCCGCGAACGTGCGGCGCGCATCCTCTGATGGCCGCCTCCATCATGGTCATGGTCTTTCCGGACGCCCCGCCGTTGATCTACACCGAGGCGTCGTACAGCGGTGACACCGTGGACGATCCGGCCCTCGTGAAGCAGTACCGCAAGGCATACGATCGGCTCAGGGCCGTCGCACTGTCACCGAAGGCGTCCCTGGAGATGATCAAGGCAGCGGCAGAGGAATACCGAAATGGCAAGCAACGGGACCGACTTGAGTGACGCGCTCTGGCTCAAGAGCAGCTACAGCAACGGGGACGGCGGCAACTGCGTAGAGGTCGCCCGCAACCTCCCCGGCCTCGTCCCCGTACGCGACTCAAAGGCCCCGAACCGCCCCGCCCTCATCCTCACCGCCTCCGCCTGGGCCCCCTTCATCACCACCCTCCAAAAAGTGTGACACCACCCCCAAAACCGTCACACTTTTGCAAAGCAGGTCCCGCGCTCCAGCTCCGTGGGAGGCCCCTAGGTTGGCTGATGTGAGTGCGCGCGGGCGGGGTTACAGGTATGTCGGACCGGTCGAGCTGAAGGCTGCGGTCCGGGCCGGTCGCAGCGGGTGCCTGATCAGATCGAAGGCCGACTTCAGCAGATGGATCGGTGAGCGATCGGCGTCGGAGCTGGCCGAACCGTTCACCTTCGTGATCGGCACGGACGGTGTGCTTCGACTGGCGCCGCGCCGAAGCGAGCATGTGGCCTGTGCCGGCGGAGACATGGTTCTGAGCGCCGGTGAGATCAGCTTCGCACGCGCGGCGGGCCGGTGGGCCGTGAGCGAGGTCAGCAACCAGTCCACCGGGTACTGCCCGGACACCAGTTCCTGGCCGGCAGTCGCCCGCGCTCTGGACGACGTGGAGCTCGGGCGGCCCTCCAGCTTCACCCACGAGGTGGTCTTCCGACGGTGCCCCGAGTGCCAGGAACACAACATCGTGCGTGAGGACGACTTCGTCTGCGTCTTCTGCGACAGCGACCTGCCCGCAGCCTGGAACGTGGATCCCACCGGGTGACAGCCGGAGGGCCAAGTCGGGCTTGCTGCGGGCGCCGTAGCCGGTATCGCCGTAGAAGAGGAACGAACCCCCGCCACGGCGGGTATCCGTGACAGGGGCTCAGGCTCACTCAGGAGCCTTCGGAGGCCCCTATTACTGCTGGGGGCCTCCGGCTACCTGGTGATCCACCAGAGCCACCACCTCCTCACGCGCTTGACCCGTGCCATATGACGGCTATTACCGTCAACTCACATATGCCGCCAACCACTTGAGCAGGGCAGCAGAAAAGGCGGTCACCCCCAGCCGAGGGGGCAACCGCCTTCAAGCAGAACGGAGTTGGCGGGTCAGACCGCCGAACCCGCCTTCCACTGCGCCCAGTCCATGTTCCAGCCGTTGAGGCCGTTGTCCGGGGCCACCGTCTTGTCGCCGGTGTTGGAGATGACGACCACGTCACCCACGATCGAGTTGTTGTAGAACCAGGCCGCCGGCATGTTCTTGTCGCCCGCGCCCTTCACGTCCTGCAGGCCCACGCAGCCGTGGCTGGTGTTGACGCTGCCGAACACCGAAGGCGAGCCCCAGTAGTTGCCGTGGATGAACGTGCCGGAGCTGGTGAGGCGGATGGCGTGCGGGACGTCCTTGATGTCGTACTCGCCCTTGCCGTCGTCGTCCGTGAAACCGACCGTCGCACCGTTCATCCGGGTCTGGACGAACTTCTCGGACATCACCATCTGGCCGTTGTACGTGGTGTGTTCGGGGGAACCGGCCGAGATCGGGATCGTCTTGATCACCTTGCCGTCCTGCTCCACCTTCATCTGCTTCGACTTCGCGTCCACGTACGAGACCTGGTTGCGGCCGATGTGGAAGGTGACCGTCTTCTGCTGCACGCCGTAGACCCCGGAGGCGCCCTCGACGCCGTCGAGCGCGAGCTTCAGCGTGACGGTGGAGTTCTCCTTCCAGTAGTCCTCGGGGCGGCAGTCCATGCGCTGGGTGTTGAACCAGTGGCAGACGACCTCCTGGCCGCTGCTGGAGGTGACGGTGACGCCCTTCTGGACGGCGGCCTTGTTGGTGATCGCCTTGTTGAAGTTGATCGAGACCGGCATGCCGACGCCGACCGTGGAGCCGTCCTCGGGAGTGAAGTTCCCTATGAAGCTGTTGGCCGGGGAGACCGTGGTGAAGGAGGCGTTCTCGTGGGCCGCCAGACCCGCGGAGTCCTTGGCGGTCGCGGCGACCTTGTACGTCGTGGAGCGCTCCAGCTGGGCGCTGGGCTTCCAGCTCAGCTTGTCGGCGGAGATGGCGCCCGCGACGGCCGTACCGTCCGCGGTCGTCATTGTCACGGCCGTGAGCGTGCCCTTGCTGACGGTGACGGCGGCCGAGTTGTTGATGGAGGCGTTGTCCGAACCGTCCGCCGGTGTGATCTTGATCTGGGCCTCGGACGACTTCTTCGCCGCCGCCTCGTCGGCCTTCGACTGTGAGCTCTGGCTCGAATCGCTGCCGGACGACTTGTCGTCGCTGCCGGAACACGCCGTGAGCACAAGCACACCGCCGAGCAGTGCGGACGCGGCCACAAGACCCCTGCGCCGCTTACTGTCCGTCATCACACGCTTCTCCATCGTTGCCGAATCACCGAAAACCCGAGCGCCCCGTTAAACAGTTCCTAAGAATTCAACGCTACGACTGGTGCATCCCGTTCCGCTTACCCACTATCTGTGGGGCACACCACGTCCACTGTGACGCCCGCAAACTGTTGGGACGACGAAACCCCGGACAGCGGTTGCCGCCCGGGGTCACCTGGTCCCGTGCACGGCTCAGCCGACCACTGCCGTCCCGTCTGCTTCCTCATCGCCGTCGACATCATCCTCGTCGAGGTCCCAATCCGGCGAATCCGGGTCGTAGTCGATCTCCTCACTGCTCCATGAGGCCTGGGCCAGTTCGACCCCGGGCATCTCGCCGACCAGGTCGAACGGGTCCACGAGATAGGCGAGGGCCTCGGCGGTGTCTTCCGTCACAGCGCTCTCGGCGTGCACCCGTTCGTCACCGGGCAGTTCCGGATCGTCGGCGATCTTGGCCAGCGCGGCCTTGGTCACGGCGTCCTCGTTCTCCACTTCAAGAACGAGTTCGACACGAAGGCGTACAAAACGTGATGTCTCTGGAGTGCTCATGCCGGGAGCGTACGGCCCACGGCTCCCGTGACTTTCCCACGACCCGCAGAGTTCATTAGCATCGCTCCACACGGCCAATTCGCCAGCGCCACAAGGGGATCGATATTCCGTGTCAACCGCTCGCCGAACGATGCTGACCGCCACCGCCGCGGGCACCCTGCTGGGCGCCCTGTGGTTCGTCCCCTCCGCCAACGCGACGGTGACCGACCAGGTGAGAGTGGAGACTCCGGCGACGCCAACCTCCCAGGTCACCCAGCAGGCAAGGGTGACCTCGACAGCCGTCACCACCTTCTCGGACGACACCCACCTCGCCGACACCGGAAGCCCGGACACCACGCCGTACATCGTCGGCGGCACCGTGTTCCTCGGCCTCGGCGCCGGTTTCGTGGCGTATTCGGTGCGACGGGAGCGGCTCGGGTTTTAACTTGGTTGACGATTCCTTGACTTAAGCTTCATAGTCCGCTTATGAAGAGATCATCGGGCATACGGCTGTGCGTCACCGTCGCGGTGGGCGCACTGTCGCTGGCCCTCATCACCGGCTGCTCCGACGGCGGTTCGGACGACGCCAAGAGCAACACCGAGAACGCCGCGCAGGGTTCCGGGAAGAACACCGCCAAGGCGCTCACCGCCGCGGAGTTGAAGAAGCTGGCACTCGCCCAGGGCGATGTCGACGGCTACAAGATCGAGGCGGGCGAGTCGATCCCCGGCGGCAAGAGCGGCATCAAGGGCGACGAGAAGTGCAAGCCCCTGCTCTACGTCCTGAGCGGCGTCGCCCCGGCCGACGCGCCCGTGGAGACCAACCGCATGGCCACCGCGGAGAAGAAGCCGTCGGCCGCCGCCTCCACCGACCTGGAGGACCTGAGCGGCGACGACGTCGAGAAGGCCCTCACCGGCTCCATGAGCGTCGACCTGACGATGGTCGGGCTCTCGTCGTACGACGGTGACGGCGCCGAGAAGGCCTTCAAGGCCGTGTCCGACGCGGTCACGGGCTGCGCCGGTGGCTTCACGGGGACGGCCGGTGGCGAAGAGCAGAAGTTCACCAAGATCAGCACCGAGAAGGGCTCGGGGACCGGCGACGAGTCGGTGGCCTACGCGGTGTACGGCGAGCCGGACGAAACGGACGGCACGACCTCCGTCGCGCACGCCGAGGTCGTCCGCCACGGGAACGTCGTCGCGACGTACTACACGATGAACATCGGCGCGATGATCGCCAACAAGGCCTACACGGTGCCCGCTGCGGTGGTCACCGCCCAGTCCGCCAAGCTGAAGTGACGTACGGGGCCCGGCCGTTACCACGCCGGGCCCCAACTCCCCTACTGCAACGGCCCGGTGACCTTCTCCACGGCCTCCACCACATACCCGTCACGCACGAACGCCTCCGCCGCGGCCAGGTCGGGAGACAGGAACCGGTCCGGCCCGGGGCCTTCAACTCCCGCCGCGCGTACGGCGTCGATGACCGCGCGGGAGGCGGGCGCCGGGGCCAGACCCTCGCGCAACTCGACGGCGCGCGTGGCCGCGTACAGCTCCACCGCGATGATCCGGGTGAGGTTGCCCACGGCGGTACGCAGCTTGCGCGCGGCCGACCAGCCCATGGAGACGTGGTCCTCCTGCATCGCGGAGGACGGGATCGAGTCGGCGGACGCCGGTACGGCCAGCCGCTTCATCTCGCTGACCAGCGCGGCCTGCGTGTACTGGGCGATCATCAGCCCGGAGTCGACACCGGCGTCGTCCGCGAGGAACGGCGGCAGTCCGTGCGAGCGGTTCTTGTCGAGCAGCCGGTCGGTACGGCGCTCCGCGATCGAGCCGAGGTCGGCGGCGGCGATGGCGAGGAAGTCGAGGACGTAAGCCACCGGCGCCCCATGGAAGTTGCCGTTGGACTCCACCCGGCCGTCCGGCAGCACAACGGGGTTGTCGACGGCCGACGCCAACTCCCGCTCCGCGACCAGGCGGGCGTGCGCGATCGTGTCCCGCCCGGCACCGGCGACCTGCGGGGCGCAGCGCACCGAGTAGGCGTCCTGGACGCGGGGCGCGCCGTCCTGGTGGTGCCCGGTGAGTTCCGAACCGGCAAGCACGGCAAGCATGTTGGCGGCGCTGGCGCCCTGCCCGGGGTGCGGGCGGATGGCGTGCAGCTCGGGCGCGAGCACCTTGTCGGTGCCGAGCAGCGCCTCCAGGGAGAGGGCGGCGGTGACGTCCGCGGACTTGTAGAGCATGTCGAGGTCGGCGAGGGCCATGACCAGCATGCCGAGCATGCCGTCGGTGCCGTTGAGAAGGGCGAGGCCCTCCTTCTCCCTCAGCTCGACAGGCGCGATCCCGGCTTCCGCCAGCAGCTCACCGGCGGGCCGTACGACCCCGTCGGGGCCTTCCGCGTCGCCCTCGCCCATGAGCGTGAGCGCGCAGTGGGAGAGCGGCGCGAGGTCGCCGGAGCAGCCGAGGGAGCCGTACTCGTGGACGACGGGGGTGATCCCGGCGTTGAGCACGTCGGCCATGGTCTGCGCGACCTCGGGCCGGACACCGGTGTGACCGGAGCAGACGGTCTTCAGCCGCAGGAACATGAGCGCGCGGACGACCTCCCGCTCCACCCGCGGCCCCATCCCGGCGGCGTGCGAGCGGACGATGTTGCGCTGCAGCTGGGCGCGGAGTTCCGGGCTGATGTGCCGGGACGCCAGGGCCCCGAAGCCGGTGCTCACGCCGTACACGGGTTCCGGTTTGGCCGCGAGCGCGTCCACGATCTCGCGCGCCGCGGCGAGCGCCGCGACGGCCTCGGCCGAAAGCTCGATCCGGGCGCCCCCACGCGCCACGGCGAGGACGTCGGACGCGGTGACCCCGGACGTCCCCACCACCACAGTGTGCATATCCATATTCAGGAGCGTACGCATTGAATGCGACAGTGTCACTACCGGGGTGCCGGTTGGACCCTTACAGGTAGGTCACGCCCGCCGCCCCCGGAACCGCCTCCGCTCCGCCGGCATCTCCGGTGTCGGTTCATCGGCGAGCTTCACCACCGGATCGTCCGGGCCGTCGCGGCCGGCGACCACCGGCCGGTCCGCGCGCAGCGCCTTCGCACGGTACTGGGCCGCGTCCGCCAGCCGGAACAGCCGACGGCCGGACCGTACCGCCCCGATCGGGTCCTCGGTCGACGCGACCCCGCAGGCGACCCCCTCGCCGAGCTCCAACTCGGCGGCGCGGCGGCATAGTTCACCCGCCGCGTCGACCACCTCGTCGGCGGGCGGCCCGACCGCGAGCAGACAGAACTCGTCCCCGCCGAGCCGCGCGGCCAGCGCGCCCGGCAGCATCGCCCCGCACAGCGACAGCACCGAGCCGAAGCGTTCCAGGAGCCGATCGCCGACCGCGTGCCCGCGAGTGTCGTTGACGCGCTTGAGCCCGTTGAGATCGCACACGACCAGGCTGACCACGACCCCGTCCCGCCGATGCCGCTCGACCGCCTCGTCGAGCCGTACGTCCACGGCCCGGCGATTGGCGAGCCCGGTGAGCGCGTCCGTGAACGCCAGCCGCCGCGCCTCCTCCAGCCGCTCGGTCTGCGCGAGCCCGGCCGCGACCACGGAGGCCAGCACGGTCGCGAAGTCTGCGTCGGCACGGTCGAACACCGGCGCACCGACCGGCCGCGCCACATACAGCTCGCCCCAGGCCCGCCCGTGCAGCACGATCGGGGCGACCACACAACAGCCGCGCCTACGACGCCGTAGCGCCGCCACCCGCTGGTGGCAGTAGCCGGGGCTGCCCGCGGCCGGGCCCTCGGCGGTCTCGACCCAGGCGTTGGGTTCGCCGCCGCCGGCCCAGCGCTCGTGCAGGAACTCGGTGATCTCGGGGAACTGGTGCACCGGATAGGTCTCGGCGTCCGGGAACTCCTCCTCGCCCGCCGCCCGCTCCCCCACGTTGACGAGGACCCGCAGCCGCCCCAGCTCCCGCTCCCACACCGACAGCGCGGCGAAACTCCCGTCCAGCGCCCGGCACGCCCCGGTCGCCGCCGCCCGCCAGGACTCGCGCGGGGTGTGCGCCGCCGCCATCCCCTGCGCCAGCTCCACCACGGCAGCCAGCCGCCTGTCCTCACCCATCACTCCAGGCTAGGGAGGTTTGGAACATATCGGGACATTGATGCGGCGAACAGGTGTCTATGCGCGGTAGCCGACCCTACTCACCGGGCCACTGCGGCTTCCGCTTCTCGTTGAACGCCGCCACACCCTCCGCCCGGTCCCCCGAGAACGCCACCGACCGCCACGCCGCGTCCTCGACCTCAAGGCCGGTCCGCAGATCCAGGCCGTGCCCGAGCCGCAGCGCGCGCTTGGCCGCGCGCAGGCCGACCGGCGAGTTCGCGGCGATGCGGGCGCCCAGGGCGAGCGCCTCCTCGCGGTCCCGGCCGGTCTCCACCAGGACATCCACGAGCCCCAGTTCCGCCGCCTCGGGCGCCTCCAACCGCCGTGCGGTGAAGATGAGTTCGGCCGCCCGGGCCGCGCCCACCCGGCGGGGCAGCAGCTGCGTACCGCCGCCGCCCGGGATCACGCCCACCGAGACCTCCGGCAGCCCCACCACGGCCGTGGCGTCGGCCACGATCAGGTCGCAGGACAGGGCGAGTTCGAAGCCGCCGCCGAGGGCGAAGCCGTGCACGGCGGCGATCGTCGGCATCGGGAGGTCCAGGACGCCGGTGTACGCGCCCCGGGCGACCGGCCGCTGCCGTACCAGTTCCGCGTCGGTGAGCGAGTTGCGCTCCTTCAGGTCGGCGCCGACACAGAACGCCCGCTCGTGCGAGGAGGTCAGCACCGTCACGCGGACGTCCCGGTCCGCCGCCAGTGCCGCACAGGCCGCGGCGATGGAGCCGGCCATCGCGGTGGACACGGCGTTCATGGCCTTGGGCCGGTCCAGGACGAGTTCGGCGACGTACTCCTGCCGCCGCACCAGCACGAACTCCCCGAACCGTTCCTCGCTCATGACACCCTCCTGGTTAACGCGGGTTAACAGAACTCGCCCCGATCATCGCACGGGCCTTCCCCGTTCGGGTGACATGCCGCCCAACTCCCGCCGCACCGCCCGGAGAAGCGCATAACGTGCGTCCGCCACATCACAGGGGAGGGTTCGTGACGACGACCACGAAGGCGGAGCCGGCCGAGGCCACCGCGGACACGGAGCCACCCGTCCTTCCCCGGGGCCGGCACCGGCGCCCCCGGCCCCGCAAGGTCCTGCTGGCCTTCGGCGGGCTCGCCGTGGCCGCCGGGGTGCTGAGCCTCGTACGGCTGACGCCCGAGTCGGGGGTCGGCGGGGTGGGCACGGCGGAGGCCGAACCGAGCCCGGACGCCGACGCGGACCAGAGCGCCGGGCACCCGGCCAACGCCGCCGCCACGATCAGCGCCGACCCGACGGCGATCCCCTCCGCGATCCCCTCCGCGACCTCGGTGATGGGCGGCGCGAGCGCGACCCCGACCACCGCCTCCGGCGTCGTACCGACTCCGTACGCGACGGCGGCACCCACGACCGTCCCGGAGGCGGGGACGACGAGGGCGCCCGACACCGCCCCGCAGCCGCAGGCACCGGCGGCCACTGCGCCGGGCCCCCAGGCGCCCGCGACGAGCGCGGCGCCGGAGCCGACATCCGCGCCGACCCCGAGCCGGGCCGCCAACTCCCCTGCTCCCGCGCCGAGTCGGCCGAGTCTGTGCGTGCCGATCATCGGGCTCTGCGTGGACCCGCTGGTCCATCGCGACTGAGCGGCGAGCGCACCGTTTGTGCCGGTTTATGGACGGCGTGAGACTGAAGACATGAGCACCTCAGCGACCACCCTCACGCAGAACAAGGACCTGGTGCACGCGTTCATCGACGCGCTGTTCACCAAGGGCGACCTCGGCGCGGTCGATGAGTACCTCGCCGAGGACTTCGTCGACCACGACCCCCCGTTCAACGGGCCCGGCGACCGCGAAGGCTTCCGCACCGCCGGCGCGCTGTTCCGGCAGGCGTGTCCCGACTGGCACAGCGAGCCGGACCTGATGATCGCCGAGGACGACCTGGTCGTCGAGCACTTCACCGCCGGCGGGACGCAGCGCGGTGAACTGCTCGGGGTGCCGGCCCCGGCCGAGGGCCGCCCCCTGACCCTGCACGGAACCAACATCTTCAGGATCCGGGACGGCCACATCGTCGAGCGCTGGAACCGCCCCGACGAACTCGGCATCCTGCGCCAGCTCGGGATCGCGCCCTAGGAGACCTACGCGGGTGCCGAGTCCCGGCGGGTGAGCAGCCAGGGTTCGACCACGCCCAGGCCGCGCACCGGGCGCTGCCACATCGGCTGGAGCGCGAAGCGGTACGTCGGGGGCTCCTCGCCCTCCTTCTCGGCGGTGGCCGCGGCCTCGGCCGCCTCCGCCTCCGAGGCGGGCGCCTCGCCGCTGCGGATGAGCTCCTCGGCGAAGGCGCTGTCGACGAGGACGGCGTCACGGGGAGCTATCGAGGTGAGCCGCGAGGCGAGGTTGACGGTCGTACCGAAGACGTCGCCCATGCGGGTCGTGACCGTGCCGAAGGCGATGCCGACCCGGAGTTCGGGCATCGTCTCGTCGTGCGCCATGGTCTCGATCAGGCGCAGCGAGATCTCGGCGGCGACCCCGGCGTCGTCCGCGGAGAACAGCACCTCGTCGCCCAGGGTCTTGATGAGCCGGCCGCCGCGCGCGGCCACCAGGTCGGCGGCCGTGGTCTCGAAGGCCTCGACGAGTTCGCCGAGTTCCTCCTCCTCCATACGACGGGTCAGCCGCGTGAAGCCCACCAGGTCGGCGAAGCCCACCGCGAGGCGGCGGTCGACCATCTCCTCGTCGTCACTGGCCTGGACGACCCGGCCGGCCGAGGCGGCGAGCTGGCGCCGCCACACATAGACGAGGAACTCCTCCAGCTCGGGCAGCAGCAGCTCGATGATCGGGTACGTGACCTCGGTGCGCGACATGCCCGGCTCGGGCGGCTCGGTCAGGCCCTCCAGGAACGAGTCCATCTGCCAGCCGGCCAGCCTCGCGGTGGTCTGCCCGGTGGAGCGGGCCACCTGCACGGCCATCGCCTCGCTCAGCAGCCCCGCCTCGACCAGACCGGCGAGGCGGCGCAGCGCGAGGACGTCCGCCTCCGTGAACGCCTTGGCCTGGCCTACGTCGGCGAAGCCCATCGCGCGCCAGAAACGGGTGGCCAGCTCCATGGAGACACCGGCGGTACGGGCCGCCTGGAACGGGGTGTAGCGGCGCTCCGCGCCCAGGATGAGCCCTTCGAGGCGCAGCGCGAGGGGGTCTTCGCCGGGATCGGCGGCATAGGGGTCGGCCCGGCCACCGGCGGCATCGGGGTCCACCCGGCCGTCCGCGTCCGCGCCGGAGCCCGTGTCGTCGACGGTCACGCCTGCTGCCCTTCCGATCTGCCACGGTCAGGTATCGACCGGGCCCAATGCTACGGCAGGTGTGGGCCAGCTCACTCCGTGAGTCACATGGACAAAGCTGCCACAAGAGCGGTCGGGGTCACGCGGGGCGCAGATGCACGATGTCGCCCGCCCCCACGGGCTCCTGCACGCCGTCCTCCGTCGCGAGCACCAGCCGCCCGTCCCCGTCGATCGCGACGGCCTCCCCGGTGATCGACCGGTCCCCGGGGAGCTCGGCCCGTACGGTCCGGCCGAGCGTGGCGCAGCCGGCCGCGTAGGTCTCCTGGAGGCCGCTCGCGGCCGGGTCCCCGCCCGCCGCGCGCCACTTGTCGTACCAGTGCTCCAGGGACCGCAGGACCGCCCGCAGCAGGGGGTCACGGTCCGTGGTGACGGCCCCGGCCAGGGCCAGGGAGGCCGCCTGGGGCACGGGCAGCTCGTCCTCGCGCAGGGTGACGTTGATGCCGACGCCGACGATCACTGCGTCGTCCCCGGCGCGCTCGGCGAGGATGCCGCCGGCCTTGCGTTCCTCGCCACCGACAGTCACCAGCAGGTCGTTGGGCCACTTGAGTGCCGTGTCGATGCCGGCCGCCCGGGACAGGCCCGTGGCGACGGCGACACCGGTGAGCAGCGGGAGCCAGCCCCAGCGGGACACGGGGACGTCGCCCGGCTTGAGGAGGACGGAGAAGAAGAGCCCGGAACGGGCCGGTGCCGTCCATTGCCGGTCGAGGCGCCCGCGCCCGGCGGTCTGTTCCTCGGCGACGAGCACGGCGCCCTCGTCGGCGTCGCCCGCGAGTGCCCGGGCGATGAGGTCCGCGTTGGTGGACCCGGTGCGCTGCACGACCTCGATGTCGCAGTAGAGGCCCCCATGGCCGCCGTCCCGCACCAGGCCCTTGCGCAGTGCTGCGCCGTTGAGCGGTGGACGGTCCAGATCGGACCAACGGCTGCTGTTCTCGTCTGAGGCATCTCGCGGCGTCATGCAAGCCACCCTAGGTGTGTTGTACGCCGCACTGCCGATCGGTAGGCCCGCCACTACTCTACGAATGAGTAACCGTCCCCCCTTTTGAGCAGGCAGGGAGCCGTAATCCCGATGTCCGAGCCGGAAGCGCCTCAAGAGATCGACATCCACACCACCGCCGGGAAGATCGCGGATCTTCGGCGCCGCACCCAGGAGGCGACGCACGCGGGCTCGGAACGAGCGGTCGAAAAGCAGCACGCCAAGGGCAAGTTGACGGCCCGTGAGCGGATCGAGCTGCTCCTCGACGAGGACTCCTTCGTCGAGTTCGACGAGTTCACCCGGCACCGGTCCACGGACTTCGGCCTGGAGAAGAACCGCCCCTACGGCGACGGTGTCGTCTCCGGCTACGGCACGGTCGACGGCCGCCCCATCGCCGTGTTCTCCCAGGACTTCACGGTCTTCGGCGGCGCCCTGGGCGAGGTCTACGGCCAGAAGATCGTCAAGGTGATGGACTTCGCGCTGAAGACCGGCTGCCCGGTCATCGGCATCAACGACTCCGGCGGCGCCCGCATCCAGGAGGGCGTGGCCTCGCTCGGCGCGTACGGCGAGATCTTCCGCCGCAACACCCACGCGAGCGGTGTGATCCCGCAGATCTCCCTCGTCGTGGGCCCGTGCGCGGGCGGCGCCGTCTACTCCCCCGCGATCACCGACTTCACGGTGATGGTCGACCAGACCTCGCACATGTTCATCACCGGACCCGACGTCATCAAGACGGTCACCGGCGAGGACGTGGGCTTCGAGGAGCTGGGCGGCGCGCGCACCCACAACTCGGTCTCCGGCGTGGCCCATCACATGGCGGGCGACGAGAAGGACGCGATCGAGTACGTCAAGCAGCTGCTGTCGTACCTCCCGTCCAACAACCTCAGCGAACCCCCCGCGTTCCCCGAGGAGGCGGACCTCGCCGTCACGGACGAGGACCGCGAGCTGGACACCCTGGTCCCGGACAGCGCGAACCAGCCGTACGACATGCACACGGTGATCGAACACGTCCTGGACGACGCCGAGTTCTTCGAGACGCAGGCGCTGTTCGCGCCGAACATCCTCACCGGTTTCGGCCGGGTCGAGGGCCGCCCGGTAGGCATCGTCGCCAACCAGCCCATGCAGTTCGCGGGTTGCCTGGACATCGACGCGTCCGAGAAGGCGGCGCGCTTCGTCCGCACCTGCGACGCGTTCAACGTCCCGGTCCTCACCTTCGTCGACGTCCCCGGCTTCCTCCCGGGCGTCGACCAGGAGCACTACGGCATCATCCGCAGAGGCGCGAAGCTGATCTACGCGTACGCGGAGGCAACGGTCCCGCTGATCACGGTGATCACCCGCAAGGCCTTCGGCGGCGCCTACGACGTCATGGGCTCCAAGCACCTGGGTGCCGACCTCAACCTCGCCTGGCCGACCGCCCAGATCGCCGTCATGGGCGCGCAGGGCGCGGTCAACATCCTGCACCGCCGCACGCTCGCCGAGGCCGAGGCGGCCGGCGAGGACCTGGACGCGGTACGCGCCCGCCTCATCCAGGAGTACGAGGACACCCTCCTCAACCCCTACATCGCGGCCGAGCGCGGCTACATCGACGCGGTCGTCCTCCCCTCCGACACCCGCCGCCACGTGGTCCGGGGGCTGCGCCAACTCCGCACCAAGCGCGAGTCGTTGCCCCCGAAGAAGCACGGCAACATCCCCCTGTAGAGGAGCCGCTGTGACAATCAAGGTCGTAAGGGGCAACCCGACCCCGGAGGAGCTGGCCGCCGCCCTGGCGGTGGTCAGGGCCCGCGCCGCGGCGGCGACAACTCCGCCGGGCGCGCCAAGGCAACGGGACGCGTGGTCGGACCCGTCGAGGATCGCGGGCGCGAGGCTGCCCATCCCGGGCCCGAGCGCATGGACCCGCACATTCTGGCCGGGCTGAGCGGTCGTCTTTCCAGGGGCGCGGGGCTGTGTCGATTTGCGGCTCCGCCGCGTGGGCGCACAGAGGAACAATTCCGGGCAAGAATTTAAGTACCCGTACTCAGGCGCCGCGCCCCTGCCGAGCCGCACGCTGGTGGCATGTTGTGGTCCGACCCCGATGAGGAGCCTCCCGAGGAACTGCGGGAGATGCAGGTCATGTTGCGGCGGCTCGGCATACTCATGGCACTGGCGATGGTGCTGGCGATGATCGTGATCGGACTGTCGGGCTGAGGCGAGCGGCCGGGGCGCCGCCGATACCCTGGTCGCATGACAGATCAGCCGCGCCGCCGACTCGTGCTCGCCTCCCAGTCCCCCGCCCGGCTGGGACTCCTGCGGCAGGCGGGACTCGACCCCGAGGTGATCGTGAGCGGGGTCGACGAGGACGCCGTGAGCGCCCCCACCCCGGCCGACCTCGCCCTTGCCCTCGCCGAGGCGAAGGCTTCCGTCGTCGCCGCGAAGCCCGAGGTCAAGGGCGCGTTGGTGATCGGCTGCGACTCGGTGCTCGACCTGGACGGCGAGGCCCTGGGCAAGCCCGCCGACGCCGAGGAGGCCACCGCCCGCTGGAAGGCGATGCGCGGCCGGGCCGGCACACTCCAGACCGGCCACTGCGTCTACGACACGACGAGCGGCCGGTACGTGTCGGCGACCGCGTCCACCGTGGTCCGCTTCGGCGAGCCGACCGACACCGAGGTCGCCGCGTACGTCGCCTCGGGTGAACCCCTTTACGTCGCGGGGGCGTTCACTCTCGACGGTCGTTCGGCGCCGTTCATCGAGGGCATCGACGGCGACCACGGCAACGTGATCGGCATCAGCCTGCCGCTCGTTCGCCGACTGCTGGGTCAACTGGGCGTCGGCATCACGGAGTTGTGGACCCCGCGAGAGAAGTAGCGATCAGGAGGGGCTGGGGGCCGGCGGCGGGACGATCGGCGCCGGGTCCTTCTCGGGCTGCTCCGGGTCCTTGGGACCGTCCGGGCCGTCCGATGCCGGGGCCGCACCCGAGGGGCCCTCCAGGCGGTCGTAGGTCATCAGAAGCAGGATGACGAGGCCGAGCACCACCACCATGAACACGAACGCGGCCTTGTTCAGCACCATGGCCCACGCGAACGCGCCCAGCAGTCCGTGCACCACGGCCACGCTGATCAGCAGGATGCGGCCGAGGCCGGCCGGGGCCCGGTCGCGCACCGCCACCAGCAGGGCGACCACGGCGCACAGGAGGAAGTAGAGGCCGAAGACGACTCCGCCGATCTTCGAGGACACGGACATCGCGTCGGGGTCGATACCCGCCAGGGACATGTTCTGGCGGTCGGCGACGATCCCCAGGAACCAGTTCAGCGCGGCCACTCCGAAGGCCTCCACGAAGAGGACGACCGCCAAGATCCATGCCACCGGTCTGCGCACCACCGGCCCCCACCCACTTCCGTTCGAGACATCCCGAACGCTACTAACGGGTAAACCACGGGACAAGGGTTGTGGCAGGGGCAAAGAATCATTGGGCCATTCGTAGGGACTCCACAAAGAAACGGCGTGGCGCGCGGCACGCTCTCACAGAGACCTTGACCACACCGGAGGGCTAGGGTTTCCCGGAGGAGTCCTGCGTACCGAGGTGCGACAAGGGATTTCGCGGGTCGAGCGGGCCTCGTATCACGCTCCGTGTGGGCAAGCTCACCACAGGGGACGGGTCGATGCGCCGTGTCGGCAGTCCCTAAACTCGGCTTGTTTCAAGGAGGGAGCCTCAATCGTGCGCAAGGTGCTCATCGCCAATCGTGGCGAAATCGCTGTCCGCGTTGCCCGGGCCTGCCGGGATGCCGGGATCGCGAGCGTGGCCGTATACGCCGACCCGGACCGGGACGCTCTGCATGTCCGCGCCGCGGATGAGGCGTTCGCCCTGGGCGGTGACACACCGGCGAGCAGCTACCTGGACATCGGCAAGGTCCTGAACGCGGCCCGTGAGTCCGGTGCCGACGCCGTCCACCCCGGCTACGGCTTCCTGTCCGAGAACGCCGAGTTCGCGCAGGCGGTGCTCGACGCCGACCTGATCTGGATCGGCCCGCCGCCGCAGGCGATCCGGGACCTCGGTGACAAGGTCGCCGCCCGGCACATCGCCCAGCGTGCCGGTGCCCCGCTGGTGGCCGGCACGCCGGACCCGGTGTCGGGCTCGGACGAGGTCGTCGCGTTCGCCGAGCAGCACGGGCTGCCCATCGCGATCAAGGCCGCCTTCGGTGGCGGCGGTCGCGGTCTGAAGGTGGCCCGCACGCTCGAAGAGGTTCCCGAGCTGTACGACTCCGCGGTGCGCGAGGCGGTCGCCGCCTTCGGCCGCGGCGAGTGCTTCGTCGAGCGCTACCTCGACAAGCCCCGGCACGTGGAGACCCAGTGCCTGGCCGACAGCCACGGCAACGTGGTCGTCGTATCGACGCGTGACTGCTCCCTCCAGCGCCGGCACCAGAAGCTGGTCGAGGAGGCGCCCGCGCCCTTCCTGTCGGACGAGCAGGTCGCCGAGCTGTACTCGTCGTCCAAGGCGATCCTGAAGGAGGCCGGCTATGTCGGCGCCGGGACCGTCGAGTTCCTCGTCGGCCAGGACGGCACGATCTCCTTCCTCGAGGTCAACACCCGCCTCCAGGTGGAGCACCCGGTCACCGAGGAGGTCGCTGGCATCGACCTCGTCCGCGAGATGTTCCGCATCGCCGACGGCGAGGAACTCGGCTACGGCGACCCCGAACTGCGCGGCCATTCCTTCGAGTTCCGCATCAACGGCGAGGACCCGGGCCGCGGCTTCCTGCCCGCGCCCGGCACCGTCACCACGTTCGCGGCGCCGTCCGGCCCGGGTGTCCGCCTGGACGCCGGTGTCGAGTCGGGCAGCGTCATCGGCCCGGCGTGGGACTCGCTGCTGGCCAAGCTGATCGTCACCGGCGCGACCCGCGAGCAGGCGCTGCAGCGCGCCGCGCGGGCGCTGGAGGAGTTCCGGGTCGAGGGCATGGCCACCGCGATCCCCTTCCACCGCGCGGTCGTCAAGGACCCGGCGTTCGCCCCCGAACTCACCGGCTCCGCCGACCCGTTCACGGTCCACACCCGCTGGATCGAGACCGAGTTCGTCAACGACATCAAGCCCTTCGCGGCTCCCACGGACGCCGAGACCGACGAGGACAGCGACCGCGAGACGATCGTCGTCGAGGTCGGCGGCAAGCGCCTTGAGGTCTCCCTGCCGGTCTCGCTCGGCATGTCGCTGGCCCGCACCGGTCTCGCCGCCGGGGCCAAGCCCAAGCGCCGGGCGGCCAAGAAGTCCGGGCCCGTCGCCTCCGGTGACACCCTCGCCTCGCCGATGCAGGGCACGATCGTCAAGGTCGCGGTCGAGGAGGGCCAGGAGGTCAAGGAGGGCGACCTCATCGTCGTACTCGAAGCGATGAAGATGGAACAGCCGCTGAACGCGCACAAGTCCGGCACGGTCAAGGGCCTCGGCGCGGAGGTCGGTGCGTCCATCACGTCCGGCGCCGCGATCTGCGAGATCAAGGACTGATCCGGCAGTACGTCCAGGGTGCCCGGCCGACAGGAACAGCCTGTCCGCCGGGCACCTCTGTAATGTGACGGGACAGCGCCGTATCGCGCAGAGGAGGGCAGGTGGGACCCATGGCCGAGACAGCGAGACCGCCGGCGGGCCTGCGTGCCGACGCCCGCCGCAACTACGAGCGGCTGCTCGCCGAGGCCCGGGTGTCCTTCGCCGCGCACGGCACGGACGCGTCACTGGAGGACGTGGCCCGGCGCGCGGGCGTCGGCATCGGCACGCTGTACCGCCACTTCCCCAACCGGCAGTCCCTGATGAGCGCGGTCTTCGAGGACGCGGTGGGTGAACTCCTCGCGCGCTCAAGGGAGTTGCAGGACGCCCCGCAGCCGTGTGCGGCGCTGGTGACCTGGCTGCGGGAGATGGTGACCCACGCGAGCGAGTACCGGGGGCTGGCGCGGGCCCTGATGGCGGTGGCCCAGGACGACACGTCGGCGCTGGGCCGGTGCAGCGCGCCTATCCGGGATGCGGGGGGCGCGCTGCTCTCGCGAGCGCAGGACGCCGGTGACGTGCGCGGTGACGTCGAGATCGGTGACCTGCTTCAGCTGACGCATGCGATTGCGTTGGCGGCGGAGGGGAATCCTGGGGATCCTGAACTGGCGGACAGGTTGCTGACGTTGACGCTGCGGGGGTTGAAGCCGTAGCTCCGGTTCGGTTTTCGGGTGCGGCACCGTCGTGAAATGCCGGACCGGCTCAGGTGCATTTAAGGGGCGCGGGGAACTGCGCGACCAGCCCCCGCAGCCGAAAACCGCGCCCGATCAACGCCTGCGCAAATCCGCCACCCTGGCGGCGCGTTCCCGCTCCGGTGACTCCCCACCCAGTACGCCCGCCGAGCGCAGCCCCGGTACTTGACCCCGTCGCGGCGCCGGAAGGGGCACGTCCCGGCGGCGTTGTTCCCGCGTCGGGGCCTGATCACCCCCCTGGCCTCCCGCCGCGCCGGCCACGGCGATCTGCACCCCCTGATCGGCAAGGGCCTGCAACTCCGTGGCGGCGCGGTCGTCGTGGCCCGGGGGCTCGTCGGTGACGAGGCGGGTGATCACGTCCGTGGGCACGGTCTGGAACATGGTGTCCGTACCGAGCTTGGTGTGGTCGGCGAGGACGACGACCTCGGCCGCCGCCTGCACCAGGGCCCGGTCGACGGACGCCGAGAGCATGTTGGACGTGGAGAGGCCGCGCTCGGCGGTGAGCCCGCTTCCGGAGAGGAAGGCCCGGGAGACGCGCAGCCCCTGGAGGGACTGCTCGGCCCCGCTGCCCACCAGCGCGTAGTTGGAACCGCGCAGCGTGCCCCCGGTCATCACGACCTCCACGCGGTTGGCATGGGCCAACGCCTGGGCCACCAACAGGGAGTTGGTGACTACGGTCAGTCCGGGCACCCGGGCGAGCCGGCGGGCCAGCTCCTGGGTGGTGGTACCCGCCCCCACCACGATGGCCTCGCCCTCTTCGACGAAGCTCGCGGCGAGATCGGCGATAGCCGTCTTCTCGGCGGTCGCGAGATGCGATTTCTGCGGAAAGCCGGACTCCCGCGTAAACCCGCCCGGCAATACCGCACCGCCGTGCCGGCGGTCGAGGAGTCCTTCTGCCTCCAGTGCGCGCACGTCCCGCCGTACGGTCACTTCGGAGGTCTGGACGACGCGGGCGAGCTCACGGAGCGATACAGCCCCATTCGCTCGCACCATTTCGAGGATCAATTGGCGACGTTCTGCAGCGAACACGAAACTGACAGTAACCCCAACGACCGTCTGCTTTCAGCTGTTTGCGGTGAATAGCAGAAGTTGTTCGCACAGGGGGGCGAGAAGTGGTATAGGGGTTAGTCCCGGTGCCTATGCCGTACGAATGGGCGGCAACTCCCCGTGACCAGCGGGGAGTCGGTGCGGCCTCAGACTTCGCCCGTCGCCTTGCGGGTGTGCAGCTGTCGGGCCACCTCGGCGATCGAGCCCGAAAGGGACGGGTAGACGGTGAAGGCGTTCGCGATCTGTTCGACCGTCAGATTGTTGTCGACGGCGATCGAGATGGGGTGGATCAGTTCCGAGGCACGGGGCGCCACGACCACACCGCCGACGATGATCCCGGTGCCCGGGCGGCAGAAGATCTTGACGAAGCCGTCCCGGATGCCCTGCATCTTCGCGCGCGGGTTGCGGAGGAGGGGGAGCTTCACCACGCGGGCGTCGATCTTGCCGCCGTCGACGTCGGCCTGGCTGTAGCCGACCGTGGCGATCTCGGGGTCGGTGAAGACGTTCGAGGAGACCGTCTTCAGGTTGAGCGGGGCCACCGCGTCGCCGAGGAAGTGGTACATGGCGATACGGCCCTGCATCGCGGCCACCGAGGCGAGCGCGAAGATACCGGTCACGTCACCGGCCGCGTAGACGCCCGGAGCGGTCGTACGGGAGACCTTGTCGGTCCAGATGTGGCCCGAGTCGCGCAGCCTGACGCCCGCCTCCTCCAGGCCCATGCCCGCGGAGTTCGGGATGGCGCCGACGGCCATGAGGCAGTGGGAGCCGGTGATGACGCGGCCGTCGGCCAGGACGACCTCGACCTTGTCGCCGACGCGCTTGGCGGACTGGGCGCGGGAGCGGGCCATGACGTTCATGCCGCGGCGCCGGAAGACGTCTTCGAGTACGGCGGCGGCGTCCGGGTCCTCGCCGGGGAGGACGCGGTCGCGGGAGGAGACGAGGGTGACCTTGGAGCCGAGGGCCTGGTAGGCGCCGGCGAACTCGGCACCGGTGACACCGGAGCCGACCACGATCAGCTCTTCGGGGAGTTCGGTGAGGTCGTAGACCTGGGTCCAGTTGAGGATGCGCTCGCCGTCGGGGCGGGCGTCGTCCAGCTCTCGGGGGTGGCCGCCGGTCGCGATGAGGACCGCGTCCGCGACGAGGGTCTCCTCGGTGCCGTCGGCCGCCTTCACGATCACCTTGCGGGAACCGTCGATCGCCTGCATGCCGTCGAGCCGGCCCCGGCCGCGCATGACACGGGCGCCGGCCCGGGTCACGGACGCGGTGATGTCGTGCGACTGGGCGAGCGCCAGGCGCTTCACACGGCGGTTGACCTTGCCGAGGTCCACGCCGACGACCCTGGCGGCCTGCTCCAGCGGTGGAGTGTCGTCGGCGACGATGATGCCGAGTTCCTCGTACGACGAGTCGAAGGTGGTCATCACCTCGGCCGTCGCGATAAGGGTCTTCGACGGGACGCAGTCGGTCAGCACCGACGCCCCGCCCAGACCGTCGCAGTCGACGACGGTCACCTCCGCGCCGAGCTGCGCTGCCACCAGCGCCGCTTCATAGCCGCCGGGTCCGCCACCGATGATCACGATCCGAGTCACGTATCCCATTGTCCCGCACGCTTCAAGGTGCTTCCGCCCGGGTGCGGGCGCGGTGGGTGGTTCGCCGGTTCGTCATGGTGGGTCGGTGCCGCGTCGGGGGGGGTCCGTCCTCGGAACGGCGCGGAATCGGTGTCTCAAGAATGTGGCGGTGTTGACGCGCCAACCACTGCGGGCGGACACCCCCCGACACGTCACCTTCTCGCCGTACGCGGGTGGCGGGCCGGCCATGTGGTGCGCCGCGGTTCCGGATCCCGGGTCCCGGGTCCGCGGCGGGGGCGAACCGGTACCTGGGTGGCCCCGAGTACCCCCGGTTACGGGAGTGGCGGGTGTGTCCGCTGCCGTACTCTCGGAACATGTCGCTCTACGCCGCGTACGCCGGCAATCTCGACGCGCGGCTGATGACCCGCCGCGCCCCGCACTCACCGTTGCGCGCCACGGGCTGGCTGAACGGATGGCGGCTGACCTTCGGTGGTGAGCACATGGGCTGGGAGGGCGCGCTCGCGACGATCGTGGAGGCGCCGCGCTCCCAGGTCTTCGTCGCGCTGTACGAGATCGCGCCGCCCGACGAGGACTCCATGGACCGGTGGGAGGGCGTCGGCCTCGACGTCTATCGGCGTATGCGGGTTCGGGTGCACACTCTCGACGGGGAAGAACCCGCCTGGGTGTATGTCCTGAACGGGTACGAGGGGGGACTGCCGTCGGCTCGTTATCTTGGCGAGCTGGCCGATGCCGCGGAGTCGGCGGGCGCGCCGCACGACTATGTGATGGAGCTGCGGAAGCGGCCCTGCTGAGGGTTTCCCACACATAACGCCCGTCACAGGTCTCGTTGGAAACGACAAGACAACGATCGCAATCCCGTGAGCTCTGTCATCTACGCGCGTAGGCCCAGACCAGCTACCCTCAACCGCGTGAACGCATCTCTTCTTCCGGACGACATCCAGGGCGACCCCCACGCCGCCGCTGACGCCGCCGCCACGCTCCTGCGCGAACTGACGGGCGCCGAGACCCACGACGTCGCACTTGTGATGGGCTCCGGCTGGGGGCCGGCCGTCGACGCCCTCGGCGTACCCGAGGCCGACTTCCCCGTCACCGAGCTGCCCGGTTTCCCGCCGCCGGCCGTCGAGGGGCACGGCGGCCGGGTCCGCTCGTACGCGATCGGTGACAAGCGCGCGCTGGTCTTCCTCGGCCGCACCCACTACTACGAGGGGCGCGGTGTCGCCGCCGTCGCGCACGGGGTCCGTACCGCCGTCGCCGCCGGCTGCAAGACCATCGTGCTGACCAACGGCTGCGGGGGGTTGCGGGAGGGCATGCGCCCGGGGCAGCCCGTTCTGATCAGTG
The DNA here is from genome assembly GCF_024519455.1 of Streptomyces sp. STR69. Lineage (GTDB taxonomy): Bacteria > Actinomycetota > Actinomycetes > Streptomycetales > Streptomycetaceae > Streptomyces. The sequence continues at coordinate 482,864 of NZ_JALJRY010000001.1, forward strand.
ACCACATCAACCTCACGGCCGCCTCCCCGATCATCGGCGCGAACTTCGTCGACCTGACGGACCTGTACTCGCCCCGGCTGCGGGCGCTCTGCAAGGAGATCGACCCCGGTCTGGAGGAGGGTGTCTACGCCCAGTTCCCCGGCCCGCACTACGAGACTCCCGCCGAGATCCGCATGGCCCGGGTGATCGGCGCGGACCTGGTGGGCATGTCGACGGTGCTCGAAGCCATCGCGGCGCGTGAGGCGGGAGCGGAGGTACTGGGTATCTCCCTGGTGACGAACCTCGCCGCGGGGATGACGGGAGAACCCCTGAACCATGAAGAGGTGCTGCAGGCTGGGCGGGACAGCGCCACGCAGATGGGGTCGCTGTTGGCCCAGGTGCTCGGTCGGCTGTAGGCGCCGTCCCTGATCGGCCGAGAAGCTGACGTACACCACACCACGAGAGGTTGACCTGACGTGCACGACGACGATCTCATCGCGCGGGCCAAGACCTGGCTCGCCGAGGACCCCGACGCGGACACCCGCGAGGAGCTGGGGAAGCTCATCGACGCCGGGGACGTCACGGAACTCGCGGAGCGCTTCAGCGGCACCCTCCAGTTCGGCACCGCCGGCCTCCGCGGCGAACTCGGTGCCGGGCCCATGCGGATGAACCGCGCCGTCGTCATCCGTGCCGCCGCCGGACTCGCCGCGTACCTCAAGCACAACGGCCACACCGACGGAGTCGTCGTCATCGGCTACGACGCCCGGCACAAGTCCGCGGACTTCGCCCGCGACACCGCCGCCGTGATGACCGGCGCGGGACTCCGGGCGGCCGTACTGCCCCGCCCGCTCCCCACCCCCGTACTCGCCTTCGCCATAAGGCACTTGGGCGCGATCGCGGGCGTGGAGGTCACCGCCAGCCACAACCCGCCCCGGGACAACGGCTACAAGGTCTACCTCGGCGACGGCTCCCAGATCGTGCCCCCGGCCGACGCGGAGATCGCCGCCGAGATCGACGCGATCCACTCGCTGCACGACGTACCCCGGCCCGGCGACGGCTGGGAAACGCTCGACGACGGCGTCCTGGACGCCTACCTCGCCCGCACCGACGCCGTCCTCTCCCCCGGCTCCCCGCGCACCGCCCGGACCGTCTACACGGCGATGCACGGCGTCGGCAAGGACGTCCTGCTGGCCGCGTTCGCCCGGGCCGGGTTCCCCGAACCCGTGCTCGTCGCCGAACAGGCCGAGCCCGACCCGGACTTCCCGACCGTCGCGTTCCCCAACCCGGAGGAGCCGGGCGCGATGGACCTCGCCTTCGCCCGGGCCCGGGCCACGGACCCCGACCTGATCATCGCCAACGACCCGGACGCCGACCGCTGCGCCGCGGCCGTGAAAGACCGTACGCAGAACGGCGATTGGCGCATGCTCCGCGGCGACGAGGTCGGCTCCCTGCTCGCCGCGCACCTCGTGCGGCGCGGCGTCCAGGGCACCTTCGCCGAGTCGATCGTCTCCTCGTCCCTCCTCGGCCGTATCGCCGAGAAGGCGGGCCTGCCCTACGAGGAGACCCTCACCGGCTTCAAGTGGATCGCCCGGGTGGAGGGGCTTCGCTACGGCTATGAGGAAGCCCTCGGCTACTGCGTGGACCCGGACGGTGTGCGCGACAAGGACGGCATCACCGCCGCCCTGCTCATCACCGAGCTGGCGTCCGAGCTGAAGGAGGAGGGCCGCGATCTGCTCGACCTCCTCGACGATCTCGCCGTGACGCACGGTCTGCACGCCACCGACCAACTCTCCGTGCGCGTCGAGGACTTGACCGTCATCGCGGATGCCATGCGGCGACTGCGCGAGCAGCCGCCGACCGAGCTGGCCGGGCTGGCCGTCACCAGGGCCGAGGACCTGACCGAGGGCACGGACCTGCTCCCGCCCACGGACGGGCTGCGCTACACGCTCGGCGGGGCCCGCGTCATCGTCCGGCCCAGCGGCACCGAGCCCAAACTGAAGTGCTACCTGGAGGTCGTGGTTCCCGTGGCCGCGCACGCCGACCTCCCGGCGGCCCGCGCGCGGGCGGCCGAGACCCTCGCCACGATCAAGCGGGACCTGTCGGCGGCGGCCGGTATCTGAGCGGTCCATCGCCCCTTCACGGGGTTCAGTCCCGCACGGGGAAAGCGCTCACTCCACGCACAGCGGTCAGGACAGCCACCGGGTGACGAGCAACGCGATCCAGGCGATACCGAGGGCTGCGGCGAACGGCCACAGCGGGCGCCCGCGCTCCTTCTCGCCGCTCTCGCCCGTGGGGCGCAGGGCGGGGTCGGCGATCATCGCGGAGAGTTCGGCGGCGAGGGCGTCGTAGGGGTGGGTCAGGCCGCGTGCGCGTTGCAGCCGGGGCCAGCGGGGGGCGGCGACATCCCAGGAATCGCCGCCACGCCACCGGAGCTTCAGCTCGAAGGACTCCCTGCGGGCCGAGCGGAGATCGTCCCAGGGGATGTGACGCGGCCGGCGCAGACCGTTGAGCCAGATGCCGGTGCGGTCGGCGGTGATGCGCCAGCGCAGTTTCACGGGGACCCGGAGTGCGCCCATCAGACCGACGAGGAGCAACAGGCTCCGGTGCCAGAGGCTGTTGTCGATCCCGACCAGGAAGAACCACACGGACCACTGCACCAACAGGAAGGTCGCCAGCCAGTCCACCGGCCCGGCCCGCCAGCGCCGTACCGGCGCGGGCGTCGCCGTCCGCGCGGCCTCGACCAGTTGCTCGTGCTCCGCGTCGGCCCGCGCCGCCCGGACCGCCGCGCGCTTCTCCCGGGCGAGCCGCCACCGCACACCGTGCTCCGACAGCGGCCGTACGGGCCCCGTCGACCACTCGGTCACCGGCGGCTCGCCCGGCTTCGGGGCGGCGCTGACGAGCAGGATCTCGGCACCGTCGTAGGGCGTGCCGTAGAGGACGGCCTCGCACAGGGGGCCGCGATCGTCGCTCGCGGCCCCGTCGAGGAGTTCCTCGTCCTCGTCGTCCTCGTCGTCCGCGTCCTCCGCGTTGTCGTCGCGCAGTTCCGTCACGGCGACCGTGAACAACGGCCGGAGCGCCGCCGTGTCGTCCGCCGCGAAAACCACGGCGTCCTCGTGATCGTCCTTGCGGACCAGGACGCGCAGCACCGGCGCGGGTGCCCTGCGCAGCGTGACGGCCCGCCGTCGGCCGAGGACTCCGGAGAGCAGCACGGTGAGCGCCAGTCCGGTCAGGAACAGGCCTGCCCCAGCCGCTCCTTGGCGGTTCTCCGCCCCGCGCCACAGACCGGAGGTGGAGAGCAGCACGATCCCGGGTACGGCCACGACGGCACCGAATCCGACGAGGAGCCGACCCCGCCGCACCGGTGCGTCCGCGCCCGGCAGCACCGCCGTGACCCCGTCGGCCGCCGCCAAGGCGCTCTTCCGCTGCCGGGCACGCGCGCGTGCCCGCAACTCGACGGCCGTCACAGAGGCGACGAGCAGCAGTGCGGCGCACACCGGCGCCGGCCACGGCACCCCGCTCACCCCGACCGCCAGTACCACGACCACGACCGGGACGGAAAACCGTACGACCTCGGGCCGCCACAGCCCCCAGACGACCTGCAGCGGCAGCAGCGCGATCAGATACGGGGGCAGGTCCGTCAGAGTCAGCAGGCAGAAGGCGACGATCAGGGCGAACATCGCCGCCTGCTCGACCAGCCACATCCGCGGCCGGACCGGCACCCACCACGGCACCTCCGCCCGGGCCCACGCCCGCGTCCGCTCCTCGTCCCAGGCGACGCAGCCGTCGGGTATCACGGACGGGGGCAGCGGCAGTGGTTCCCGAAGGTACGTGTTCATGGCGTCCCAGAGACTCGGACCACGGGCGTGGTCGGCGTGGCTCGGCTTCGCCTCCGGGTGGGGGACCGCCGTCGCGGCCGAGTTCGGGTCGAATGATGACCCGGAAAACTGTGAACGCGGGCGGGTGCCGGTCCGGTCAACCGGTCACCGGCAGCAGCACGGCTCCGGTCAGCCCGTCGCCAGCAGGATCGCCAGGACCACGGCACCGGCTAGCGCCGGGGCGATCACCTCGTACGCCCAGCGCACCGTGACCTCGCCCTGCGACGACTCCGCCTGCTCCCGGTTCTCCAGCAGTTCTCTCAGGTCGCTCATGATCTGGTCGGACTCCGCCCGCGTGGGCTCGCCGGCCCCGGAGCCTCCCCCCAGGCCCCCGCCCAGGCCCCCGCCGAGTCCCCCGAACCCGCCGCCGAACCCGCCGCCGAGGCCCCCGGCCCTGCCGCCCCGGCCGGCCCGCCCGCCGCCGGCCGCCTCCGCCGCGGACCGTGCCTCGCGCCGCGCCGCCCGCTTGCGGCCGCGCAGCGAGACCGGGATCGCCCACAGCTGGAACTTGGTGCCGGACTTGGCGACGACCTCGTTCGAGAGCCCGGACCGCAGCGCGGCCACCTCGCCCCACGGCACCACGATCAGCCGGAAGGGGTTGCGCACGCGCAGCCGGTCCTCGTTGGCGTACACCGCCGGGCGGAAGGTGAAGGCCACCACCAGCGGCACCACGAGAATCAGCCCCGCGAGCGCCAGCCACGGGGTGCGGCCGTGCCCGCGCACAAGGGCGTCGATGCCGAGCCACAGTCCGATGCCGAGCAGCAGTACACCGCCGATGATGCCCATGGGCGACCGGTAGATACGGTCCCTGGACACGGGTACCGGGGGCTGCGGCGCGGAGGGCTCGTGGTGCGGGGTCGTCATGGTGCCGATTGTGCCTCAGGGGTTCGCCCAGTCGCCGTTGGGGACCCGTTGCGTTCGCGACTGCGGGTGCGTGGTGGCTGGTCGCGCCCACGCGGCGGAGCCGCACATGAATACAGCCCCGCGCCCCTTTGGGGCGCTTATCTGTCCGGGGTGTACAGCCGCTACGCGCGTAGATATGCTCGTCTGGTGACCATGCCCACCACTGCACCTTCCCCCACTGCCAAAAGCGTGGGAGGGACCCCCACACACGCACTCGGCGAGGTAACGGCTTCCGACAGCACGCTGCGCCGTTTCCTCCACGGGCTGCCCGGCGTCGACGCGGTCGGCCTGGAGGCGCGCGCCGCCTCGCTCGGGACCCGTTCCATCAAGACCACCGCGAAGGCGTACGCCATCGACCTCGCCATCTCGATGGTCGACCTGACGACGCTGGAAGGCGCGGACACCCCCGGCAAGGTCCGGGCGCTCGGCGCCAAGGCGGTCCGCCCCGACCCGACCGACCGGACGAGCCCCTCGACCGCGGCCGTCTGTGTCTATCCCGACATGGTGGCCGTCGCCAAGGAGGCCGTCGCCGGTTCCTCCGTGAAGGTCGCCTCCGTCGCCACCGCGTTCCCGGCCGGCCGTGCCGCGCTCGCCGTGAAGCTGGCCGACGTGCGCGACGCGGTCGCCGCGGGCGCCGACGAGATCGACATGGTCATCGACCGCGGGGCGTTCCTCGCGGGCCACTACATGAAGGTGTACGACGAGATCGTCGCCGTGAAGGAGGCCTCGGGCGCCGCCCGTCTGAAGGTCATCTTCGAGACCGGCGAGCTGTCGACGTACGACAACATCCGCCGCGCGAGCTGGCTCGGCATGCTGGCCGGCGCGGACTTCATCAAGACGTCGACGGGCAAGGTCGCCGTCAACGCGACGCCCGCGAACACCCTGTTGATGCTGGAGGCGGTGCGCGACTTCCGTGCCCAGACCGGCATCCAGGTCGGGGTGAAGCCCGCGGGCGGTATCCGTACCTCCAAGGACGCGGTCAAGTTCCTGGTCATCGTCAACGAGACGGCGGGCGAGGACTGGCTCGACAACCACTGGTTCCGCTTCGGCGCGTCCTCGCTCCTGAACGACCTGCTGATGCAGCGTCAGAAGCTGGCCACCGGCCGCTACTCCGGCCCCGACTACGTGACGGTGGACTGACCCATGACCGTTTTCGAATACGCACCGGCGCCCGAATCCCGCTCCGTTGTCGACATCGCGCCCTCCTACGGCCTGTTCATCGACGGCGAGTTCACCGAGGCGGCCGACGGCAAGGTCTTCAAGACCGTGTCCCCGTCCACCGAAGAGGTCCTCTCCGAGATCGCCCAGGCGGGCGAGGCGGACGTCGACCGCGCGGTGCGGGCCGCCCGCAAGGCCTTCGAGAAGTGGTCGGCACTGCCCGGCTCCGAGCGCGCCAAGTACCTGTTCCGTATCGCCCGGATCATCCAGGAGCGCAGCCGCGAACTGGCCGTCCTGGAAACCCTGGACAACGGCAAGCCCATCAAGGAGACGAGGGACGCCGACCTCCCCCTGGTCGCCGCGCACTTCTTCTACTACGCGGGCTGGGCCGACAAGCTGGACCACGCGGGCTTCGGTGCGAACCCGCGGCCCCTCGGTGTCGCGGGCCAGGTCATCCCCTGGAACTTCCCCCTCCTGATGCTGGCATGGAAGATCGCCCCGGCCCTCGCGACCGGCAACACGGTGGTGTTGAAACCGGCGGAGACGACCCCTCTGTCCGCCCTCTTCTTCGCGGACATCTGCCGCCAGGCGGGCCTCCCCAAGGGTGTCGTCAACATCCTTCCGGGATACGGCGATTCGGGCGCCGCGCTGGTCGCGCACCCGGACGTCGACAAGGTCGCGTTCACCGGTTCCACGGCGGTCGGCAAGGCCATCGCCCGCCAGGTGGCCGGCACGACCAAGAAGGTCACCCTCGAACTCGGCGGCAAGGGCGCGAACATCGTCTTCGACGACGCCCCCATCGACCAGGCCGTGGAGGGGATCGTCACGGGGATCTTCTTCAACCAGGGCCAGGTCTGCTGCGCGGGCAGCCGCCTGCTCGTCCAGGAGTCCATCCAGGACGAGCTGTTGGACTCCCTGAAGCGGCGCCTCTCCACCCTCCGCCTCGGCGACCCGCTCGACAAGAACACCGACATCGGCGCGATCAACTCCGCCGAGCAGCTCGCGCGGATCACCACCCTCGTGGAACAGGGCGAGGCGGAGGGCGCCGAGCGCTGGTCCCCGTCCTGCGAACTCCCGTCCTCCGGCTACTGGTTCGCCCCGACGCTCTTCACGAACGTCACCCAGGCGCACACCATCGCCCGCGACGAGATCTTCGGCCCGGTGCTGTCCGTACTGACCTTCCGCACCCCCGAGGAGGCGGTCGCGAAGGCCAACAACAGCCAGTACGGCCTGTCGGCAGGCATCTGGACGGAGAAGGGCTCCCGCATCCTCGCGGTCGCGAGCAAGCTGCGCGCGGGCGTCATCTGGTCCAACACGTTCAACAAGTTCGACCCGGCCTCGCCGTTCGGCGGCTACAAGGAGTCGGGCTTCGGCCGCGAGGGCGGTCGCCACGGCCTGGAGGCATACCTCGATGTCTGATCGCCTGTCTGTCTTCAAGACCTACAAGCTGTACGTCGGCGGGAAGTTCCCGCGTTCCGAGAGCGGCCGGGTGTACGAGGTGACCGACTCCAAGGGCAAGTGGCTGGCCAACGCCCCCCAGGGGAGCCGTAAGGACGCCCGGGACGCGGTCGTGGCGGCGCGCAAGGCGTTCGGCGGCTGGTCCGGTGCTCCGGCGTACAACCGGGGCCAGATCCTTTACCGCATCGCCGAGATGCTGGAGGGCCGCAAGGACCAGTTCGTGCGCGAAGTGGCGGACGCGGAGGGCCTGTCGAAGTCCAAGGCCGCCGCTGTCGTCGACGCGGCGATCGACCGCTGGGTCTGGTACGCGGGCTGGACCGACAAGATCGCCCAGGTGGTCGGCGGTGCGAACCCGGTGGCGGGCCCGTACTTCAACCTCTCCTCGCCCGAGCCGACGGGAGTGGTCACCGTCCTGGCACCCCAGGAGTCGTCGTTCCTGGGCCTGATCTCGGTGGTCGCCCCCGTGATCGCGACCGGCAACACGGTCATCGTCATCGCGAGCGAGAAGTCCCCGCTCCCCGCACTGTCGTTGGGCGAGGTCCTGGCCACCTCCGACCTGCCCGGCGGTGTCGTCAACGTCCTCTCCGGCAGGACGGCGGAGATCGCGGCCCCCCTCGCCGCCCACCAGGACGTCAACGCGATCGACCTCGCGGGCGCGGACGCCGTACTGGCGAAGGAGTTGGAGATCGCTGCGGCCGACAACCTGAAGCGGGTTCTCCGTCCACAGCCTGTGGATTACAACGAGACTCCGGGCATCGACCGCCTGACAGCCTTCCTGGAGACGAAGACGGTCTGGCACCCCACGGGTTCACTGGGAGCAGGCGGCTCCTCCTACTGAGCGGCCGAAGGCCCGCTCTTCAGAGGCGCGGGGAACTGCGCGACCAGCCACGACGGACGCGCACCCGGCAACGAGACCGCAGTTCCCCGACCGCCCCCGCAACTCAACCCCCGAGCAGCCCCGTGACCTGCCCCACCACCGGCATGCTCCCGATCGACTGAGCCTCAGCCACCGGCCCCGTCAACGCCTGTGAGGCCAACGGCTGAAAGTCGGCGAGCTGGGTCGCAACCCCGTTGTCGAGCGGATCAACACCCGTCCCCGCGAGCGGATTCGGCTTGAGACCCGCAACCGGCCCGGTGACATACCCGACGGTGCCGGTGAGCGCGCCAAGACCCGCCGCGGGGTCGATCTTGCCCAGAGACGTGGGCCGCGTCCGCATCACGTCGACGACCGGCGCGGTGTCCGCGGAGGCCGTCGCCGCGCCCGCGCCCAGGGCCACTCCGGCGGTCGCGAGGGCGACCAGGGCGCGCTGGGCGGTCGGATGCTGGGGGGACGTGTGTCGTGCCATTGCTGGTGCCACCTTCTGGTGCGCAGGGTAATCAGGTCAGCACGAAGGGTAGTTGACGTGTGATGCGCGTTCCAATGGCGACCCGCGGGGTCGGCAGGACGTACGGAATACGTCAAACTGGTGTCCCGTGAGCATCCTTTCCCCGTCACCGGCCCGTGTCGTGCTGCTGTGCGGCCCCTCGGGTTCCGGCAAGTCCCTCGTCTCGGCCCGCTCCGGTCTTCCCGTGCTGCGGCTCGACGACTTCTACAAGGAGGGCGACGACCCGACGCTGCCACTCGTGGCGGGGAGTTCGGACATCGACTGGGACCACCCCGACTCCTGGGACGCGGAGGTCGCGGTCGCCGCGATCGTCGAGCTGTGCCGCACGGGTCGTACGGATGTGCCGGTCTACGACATCTCGCTGAGCGCCCGTACGGGCACGGAGGCGGTCGATGTGGGCCGGACCCCGTTGTTCATAGCGGAGGGCATCTTCGCCGCCGAGGTGATCACCCGGTGCCGGGAGCTGGGTGTCCTCGCGGACGCGCTGTGCCTGAGCCGGGGTCCGGTGCGGACGTTCCGGCGGCGTTTTCTGCGGGATCTCAGGGAGGGCCGCAAGTCCGTGCCGTTCCTGTTGCGGCGCGGCTGGCGGCTGATGCGCCTTGAGCGGTCGATCGTGGCCCGGCAGACGACGCTCGGCGCGTACGCCTGCGACAAGGACGAGGCGCTGGGCAGGCTGGCCTCGGCGGCGGTGGGCCGGCGCCCGGCCGCGGCCCCCACGCCCACCAGCTGACGGCGCACACGAAAGAGCGGGACTGGACGGACCCCCCGGCCCTCCAGTCCCGCTCTCCCTGTTTCCCCCGTGGTACTTCCCCCGTGATCCCCCCAGGACCCCGTCGGCACCCCCCAGCGCCGATCCCCCGTGGTCCCCTTGGTGCTCCCCCGTTACCTACTTCCCCCCGACCCTCAGGCGACGAGCTCCCCGAAGGCGTCCTCCTCGTCACGGCCGAAGCTGAGGACCTCGTCCTCGCGCATGCGGCGGAGCGACCGCCAGATGCTGGACTTCACCGTGCCGACACTGATGTCGAGGATCTCCGCGATCTCCGGGTCCGTGCGGCCCTCGTAGTAGCGGAGGACCAGCATGGTGCGCTGGAGTTCGGGCAGCCGGGCCAGCGCCTGCCACAGGACCGCGCGCAGTTCGGTGCCGCGCATCGCGTCCGTGTCGCCGGGCGTCTCCGGCAGTTCCTCGGTCGGGTACTCGTTCAGCTTGCGGCGGCGCCACGCGCTGATGTGCAGGTTCGTCATGGTGCGGCGGAGGTAGCCCCCGACCGCGGCCTTGTCACTGATCCGGTCCCACGCCTTGTACGTCGAGAACAGCGCGCTCTGCAGCAGGTCCTCGGCCTCGAAGCGGTCGCCGGTCAGGTGGTAGGCGGTCGCGTACAGGGAGGCGCGGCGCTCCTGGACGTAGGCGGTGAACTCCGCCTCCGACAGCGAACGACGCTCCCCCGTGTCCTCCCTGTACCCGCTTCCCCCGTGCGCTTCCCCCGTGTGCGCGTCAACCACCGTCATGTAACCGGTGTGCTGACGCCCGGCACCGCGAACGCACCCCCGCCCGCTCACGGCACCGGACTTCTCGGAACCCCGGGTGACGTCGTGCAGACGCGTGATGACTGCGTTGTTGCTGGTGCTGTGCAGCGTGCTCATCTCGCGCCCCCCGTAGTGGACTTGCCCGGTGTTCGGATCTTCCGGCTCGGTTCCTCGTGGTTCCTTGCCTGTGACGAAAATCCTGCCGGGGTCACTTCATGGACGTGTCCGCCGACTGTCACAGACCTGTCACAGGGGTGGGTCTCTGCGGCCGTCCTCAGAAAACGGACAGTCCGGTCACAGAGAGGAGCGCTACGGGCGCGTACCCGTGCAGGTGTCGAAACACCGCCCCCACATGGGCCAGAATGAGGCCCGTGCCTTCCCTGTTGCTGATCGAGGACGACGACGCCATCCGGACGGCCCTGGAGCTCTCGCTGACGCGCCAGGGACACCGGGTAGCCACCGCTGCCAGCGGCGAGGACGGTCTGAAGCTGTTGCGCGAGCAGCGGCCGGACCTGATCGTGCTGGATGTGATGCTGCCCGGCATCGACGGTTTCGAGGTGTGCCGGCGCATCCGGCGCACGGACCAGCTGCCGATCATTCTGCTCACCGCGCGCAGCGACGACATCGACATCGTCGTCGGCCTGGAGTCCGGTGCCGACGACTACGTGGTCAAACCCGTGCAGGGTCGGGTGCTGGACGCCCGCATCCGGGCCGTGCTGCGGCGCGGCGAGCGGGAGGCCAATGACGCGGCCTCGTTCGGTTCGCTGGTCATCGACCGGGCCGCGATGACCGTCACGAAGAACGGCGAGGACCTCCAACTCACGCCCACCGAGCTGCGGTTGCTCCTCGAACTGAGCCGACGGCCCGGACAGGCCCTGTCCCGGCAGCAGTTGCTGCGCCTGGTGTGGGAGCACGACTACCTCGGCGACTCGCGGCTGGTGGACGCGTGTGTCCAGCGGCTGCGCGCCAAGGTCGAGGACGTGCCCTCGTCCCCGACGCTCATCCGTACCGTGCGCGGCGTCGGTTACCGCCTGGACTCGCCTCAGTGACCGACGCACCAGGGGGGATCCGCGGCTGGCGCCCGGGTCGTAAGGGAGTCCTGTGGCGGCTGCGGTTCACCAGTCTGCGCCTGCGGCTGGTGGTCGTGTTCGGTCTGGTCGCGCTGACCGCCGCCGTGTCCGCGTCCGGCATCGCCTACTGGCTCAACCGCGAGGCCGTCCTCACCCGCGCCCAGGACGCGGTGCTGCGCGACTTCCGGCAGGAGATGCAGAACCACGCCGGCACCCTGCCCGTGCACCCCACGCAGGACGAACTGATGCGCACCGCGGGCCAGATGGCCAACAGCAGCCAGCGCTTCAGCGTCCTGCTCGTCGCCGAGGACTCCGACGCCAAGACGGTCTACGGCAACTCCGGCGGCCTGAACGGGTTTTCGCTGGAGGACGTGCCCAAGTCGCTGCGCACGGCGGTGAACAAGCAGCAGTCGGTGACCGACGGCAACAAGGAGCCGTACCACCTGTACTGGCAGCGGGTCACCGAGCACGGCACACCGTTCCTGGTGGCCGGTACCCGGATGATCGGCGGCGGGCCGACCGGCTACATGCTCAAGTCGCTTGAGCCGGAAGCGAAGGATCTGAACTCCCTGGCCTGGTCGTTGGGGATCGCCACCGGGCTCGCGCTGATCGGTTCCGCGCTGCTCGCGCAGGCCGCCGCGACGACCGTCCTCAAGCCCGTGCACCGGCTCGGCATCGCCGCCCGCCGGCTCGGCGAGGGCAAGCTCGACACCCGACTGCGGGTGTCCGGGACGGATGAACTCGCCGAGCTGTCAAGGACGTTCAACCAGACCGCCGAGGCGCTGGAGAAGCGGGTCGCGGACATGGCCGCCCGCGACGACGCCTCGCGCCGTTTCGTCGCCGACATGTCCCACGAGCTGCGCACCCCGCTGACCGCCATCACCGCCGTGGTGGAGGTCCTGGAGGAGGAACTCGACGCCGAGACCGGCAGCGTGGACCCGATGATCGAGCCCGCCGTACGGCTCGTCGTCAGCGAGACCAAGCGGCTCGGCGACCTCGTCGAGAACCTGATGGAGGTCACCCGCTTCGACGCGGGCACCGCCCGGCTCGTCCTCGACGACGTCGACCTCGCCGACCAGATCACCGCCTGCATCGACGCCCGCGCCTGGCTGGACGCCGTGGACCTGGACGCCGAGCGTGGCATCCACTCCCGGCTCGACCCGCGCCGCCTCGACGTCATCCTCGCCAACCTCATCGGCAACGCCCTCAAGCACGGTGGCTCACCGGTCCGGGTTTCCGTCCGCCTTGAGGACGACGACCTCGTCATCGCGGTCCGCGACCACGGTCCCGGCATCCCCGAGGACGTCCTGCCGCATGTCTTCGACCGCTTCTACAAGGCGAGCGCCTCCCGCCCCCGCTCCGAGGGCAGCGGCCTCGGCCTCTCCATCGCCCTGGAGAACGCCCACATCCACGGCGGCGACATCACCGCCGCCAACTCCCCCGACAGCGGCGCGGTGTTCACCCTGCGGCTGCCACGAGACGCCTCCGCGCTCATGGAGGAGACCGACAAGGGCGAGGTCGAAGGGGACAGCTCGAAGGGGAACCCCTCATGAAGGCACGCCGGTTGATGGCACTCCCGCTGCTCGGGCTGTTGCTCGCCGGGTGCGGGATCCGGGCCACGGAGGTGCCGACCGACTTCGGGCCCGCGCCCTCGATGGTGCCCTGCACGCTCACCGAGCCGGACGTGTCGGCGCAGGCCACGCGCGGGGTGCCCGTGCAGGTGTTCCTGCTGTGCGGGTCGTCGCTGGTGACCGTCGACCGGACCGTACAGGTGCCGGACGGCACCGCGGACGTGCAGCGGCGCGTGATCGTGGCGCAGGGGCTGCTGGACCAGCTCGCGCAGTCGCCGTCGCCGGGCGAGAAGGACGCCCGGTACACGACCGACGTGCGGGGCGGCATGACGGTCAGCGGGCCGCGCGCCAAGGACCCCAAGGACGCGCTGCGGCTGAGCAATTCACCGGCCGACCTGACGTCGTACGCGCTCGCCCAGATCGTCTGTACGTTCTCCGACTCGGCCGCGGCCGAGGGCGACGGCTCCGTCATCCTCGGCGGCCCGGACGACGCCCCGCTGCGCCGCTACGAATGCACGGACGACGTCCGCTCCGCCCCCGGCACGAAGGCTCCGCCCTCCAGTGAGGTCACGGGCGGCTGAAAGCGCCCCCGAGGTGAACGAGCCAGAAAGAAGGGGTGTGGCGGAAGCCTCACCTTGGTGCTTGGGCCCTACCCGGAACCGATCGTGCCGGAGGGGGCGTCTAGTGGGGCGTGCAGCGTCAAGGCTCCATCGGCGGCAGTGCCGCGATTCGCGTCCGTGTGACAGGAGGTGTCCTCCTCGTCGCACATCTCGTGCTCGTCGCCTGGGTCACGCTGCGCCCGCGGGACGTCCCCTGGGTGATGCCACCGAACCTGCACCCGCTGGCCAGCATCCGGGCCGATCTGACGCTGGGCTGGCCGGAGGCGACGAAGCGGATCGGTGAGGGCCTCGCCCTGCTGGCCCCGCTGGGCGTCCTGCTCCCCATGGTGAGTGGCCGGCTCCATGTCTCCCCGCTCGCGTCCCTGATCCGTACGGTCGCCGCCGGTGCCCTGATCTCCCTGGGCATCGAACTGCTCCAGACCGGCGTGCCGGGCCAGGTCGTGGACGTCGACTCGCTCCTCATGAACACGGTGGGCGTGGCCCTCGCCCACGTCGCGATCGTCCCCGCCGCCCGCGCCTGGCTCCGCCGCAGGACCGAGAGCCCCCTTCCCGCGCCCCTCCTCCAGGAGGAAGCGACTCAGGGACGGACCCCGACGATTCCCAGGGTCGGCATCGCACCGTAGAGCGACGCCGGGCGGGTACCCGGCTCGTAGCGTTGATGTCAGATGAGGCAGCCGCAGGGGAGGCCTCGGAGAGACGCTCGCGAAGGAGCCCATGATGACCGCCATTGCCCGCCCCACCCAAGGCCGCATGATCGGCGGAGTGTGCGCAGCGCTGGCGCGGCGCTTCGGAACCTCCGCGACCACGATGCGGGTGATCTTCCTGCTCTCGTGCCTGCTGCCCGGGCCGCAGTTCGTGCTCTACATCGCGCTGTGGATCCTGTTCCCGTCCGAGGACAAGGTGCGCACCGAGGCCTGGTGAACAACCCACAACGACCCGGCGCGCGTACGCCGATGGGGCGCACCCCTCGTCCAGGGGGCGCCCCATCGGCGCGTTCAGGGGTGGCCTCAGCCCAGCGGGACGCCGTTCAGCGGCAGGCCGTGCGTGGGCAGGCCCGTCTGCGACAGCGGGAGGCCGCCCAGCAGGCCGGCGACGGGCGCGGTCGGGCCGTCGGAGAGGACCTTCTCGGCGGCCGGCTGCACGGCGGACAGACCACCGGCGAGCGCGGGCTGCGCCTGGCTCAGCGCCTCGCCGGCACCCGGCAGCGCCTTGGTGACGTTCTCCGCGGGCAGCGTGTGGGTCACGGTGCCCAGTACCTGGGTGGTGTCCGGGACCGCCGGAGCCGCGCTCGCGGCACCCGCGCCTACGGCGGCGAAGGCGGCACCGAGGGCGGCGACACCGAGGGTCTTGGCAGCAGACTGCTTCATGGTGAATGCGTCCTTGAATGGGATGACGGGGATGTGAGCGGTCCAAGACCGTAAACACGCGAAGGCATCCGCCGCAAACATCGAAATGCGGACGGATTGTGAACGCCCGCCCGCATCTCATGTGTCCCGTTCGACCCCTGTCAGCCCTCTTCGGGCACAGAACCGCTGGTCGAGGCGGTCTGCCGGAACAGCCATTCGGATTTCAGCTCGGCATATCCCGGCTTGATCACGTCATTGATCATCGCAAGTCGTTCATCGAAAGGAATGAATGCTGACTTCATAGCATTGACGGAGAACCATTGCATGTCGTCGAGCGAATAACCGAACGCCTCGACAAGGTGCTCGAATTCACTGCTCATGCTGGTGTGGGACATCAGTCGGTTGTCGGTGTTGACCGTGGCCCGGAAGTGGAGCCGGCGCAGCAGCCCGATGGGGTGCTCGGCGTAGGAGTCGGCGGCGCCGGTCTGGAGGTTGGAGCTGGGGCAGAGTTCCAGCGGGATGCGCTTGTCCCGGACGTAGGAGGCGAGTCGGCCGAGCTCGACCGAACCGTCCTCCTTGACCTGGATGTCGTCGATGATGCGCACGCCGTGCCCGAGCCGGTCGGCGCCGCACCACTGCAACGCCTGCCAGATGGACGGCAGCCCGAAGGCCTCGCCGGCGTGGATGGTGAAGTGGTTGTTCTCGCGCTTGAGGTACTCGAAGGCGTCGAGGTGGCGGGTGGGCGGGAACCCGGCCTCCGCGCCCGCGATGTCGAAGCCGACGACGCCCAGGTCGCGGTAGCGGTTGGCGAGTTCGGCGATCTCGAGGGCGCGGGCGGCGTGCCGCATGGCGGTGAGGAGCGCCCCGACGCGGATCCGGCGGCCGTTCTCCCGGGCCAGCGACTCCCCTTGCCGGAAGCCCTCGTTGACGGCCTCGACGACCTCTTCGAGGCTGAGCCCGCCGTCGAGGTGCTGCTCGGGCGCGTACCGCACCTCGGCGTATACGACACCGTCCTCGGCGAGGTCCTCGGCGCATTCGCGGGCGACCCGGATCAGCGCGTCCCGGGTCTGCATCACGGCGACGGTGTGCGAGAAGGTCTCCAAGTACCGTTCCAGGGAACCGGAGTCGGCGGCTTCGGCGAACCACACGCCGAGTTTGTCCGGGTCGGTCTCGGGGAGCCCGGTGTATCCGGCGTCCCGCGCGAGTTCGACGATCGTCCCCGGGCGGAGGCCGCCGTCGAGATGGTCGTGCAGCAGAACCTTCGGCGCCCGGCGGATCTGGTCCGGCGTCGGGGTGTTCGGGGTGCTCTGGCTCGTCATTTCCGCACTCTAACTCCTACGCGCGTAGATCACCTGTTGTACGAATCCGTCGATACGTAACGGTGACCGCGCGGAAGGATGGCGTACACGCTCACTTCTGACACTGTTCTGTCATGGCACAGCAAGCGACGCCGGTCAGGACGGCCCGGCTGGGGAGAGCGCTCGGTCCCGAACCGACCTCGGTGAGCGGCGTGGTGCTGCTGCTCCCCGGCGGCGAGGAGATCTCCGCCCGCAGGCCGTCCCCCCTCATGGCGGCAGCCTCGGTACGAACCTTGGGGCGCCGCCTGTCCCGGGCGGGCGCGGTCGAGGGTCTGGCCGCGCATGTCGTCCACTACCGCTGCCGCGGCTGGAACGGCAGCGAGGCGTATCTCGCGCACGACGCCACCTGGGCGGTGGACGAGGTGGTACGGCGGTACGGGGACGTGCCCGTGTGTCTCGCCGGGATCGACATGGGCGGGCGGGCCGCGCTGCGCTCCGCCGGGCACGAGGCCGTCAACTCCGTGGTGGCGCTGGCTCCTTGGCTCCCCGAACAGGATGTGGCAGCGCCACCCGAACCGGTGAAGCAGCTGGTGGGGCGGCGGGTGCTGATCGTGCACGGCACGAACGACGAACGGACCGATCCCGAACTGTCGTTCCGGCTGGCGACACGGGCGAAGAAGGCGAACCGGGACGTGTGCCGCTTCGAAGTGCACTCCGACGGCCACGCGTTGCACCAGCACCGCCAGGAAGTACACGCCCTGACCGAGGACTTCGTCCTGGGCGCACTCTTCGGCCGGGCGTTCGCCCGCCCGGTGGAGGACGCGCTGCAGGCCCCGCCGCCCCTGGGCCTGCGGATGCCACTGGCGGCGGGGTTCGGACGTTCGTTGCGGAAGTGAGCGGGGCACGGCGGCCGACTGGCGAAAACGAGGGGTGGCGGGTGGGCAATGCAGGCGCGCCGCTACTGGGGGCGCAGCGGCCGACCGGCCGGTGCCCGGGGCGAGTCGGGAATGAAGGTCCAGCGGACCGACGTTGACGACGGCCGACCGACTCTCCTCCTCGCCCGGGAAGAAGGCAGGCCCATGACGACGTCCTCTCCGAGCACCATGCGTGCCGTACGGCTCTCCGCCCCCGGCCCCGTGCACAATCTGCGGCTGACCACCCTTCCCCTCCCGCCCGAGCGGGACGGCTGGGTGCGTATTCGGGTCGAGGCGTTCGGGCTCAACCGGTCGGAGTTGAAGCTGCGGCTGGGGGTGAGCGAGGGCGTCAGCTTTCCCCGGGTGCCGGGCATCGAGGCGGCCGGCATCGTCGACGCGGCTCCGGCCGGCAGCGGGCTGGTGCGCGGGCAGAAGGTCGTCGCGATGATGGGGGACATGGGGCGTACCTACGACGGCGGCTATGCCGAGTACACGTCGGTGCCGCCGGCTCAAGTGATCCCCGTCGACACCGAGTTGCCCTGGGAGGTGCTGGGCGCCCTGCCCGAGATGGTGCAGACCGCCTACGGCTCCCTCACCGTCGGCCTCGACCTGCAGCCAGGCCAGACCGTACTGATCCGCGGCGGCACCTCCTCGGTGGGCCTGGCCGCCGCCGCACTCGCGCGCTGGCGCGGAGCCACCGTGCTCTCCACCACCCGGCGTCCCGACCGGCTCGCCTCTCTCAAGGAGCACGGTGTCGACCACCCGCTGCTCGACACCGGTGAAGTCGCCCCCGCCGTACGCGAGTTGTACCCGGACGGCGTCGACGCCGCCCTCGACCTGGTCGGCACCCCGACCCTCCCCGACACCCTGCGCGCGGTTCGCGTCCACGGCACGGCCTGCTTCGGCGGCAGCCTCTCCAACCAGTGGACCGTCCGCGACTTCTCCCCCAACGAGTACCTGCCCAGGGGCGTACGTCTCGCGGGCTACTTCGGCGACGCCTCCGACCTCCCCCGAGAGACCTTCCAGGAGATCCTGGACGCGATCTCCGACGGTCAACTGGCCTTCCCTGTGGACCGCGTGTACGACGGGCTTGAGCAAGTACCGCAGGCCCACGACGACATGGAGCACAACCGGGCCACCGGGAAGCTGGTCGTGCGGGTGCGGCACCTGAACTGACCTACTCGGGCAGCAGGTTGCCTCTCTTCGACAGCAGGAACTTCTTGAAGGCGGCCACCGGGGGTGTGTCCGGGTGCCCGTCCAGCCAGGCCACGCCGATCTCCCGTACCGCCTTCGGGGCCGTGACCGTCAGTTCCGCAACTCCCGGGCGGGGTACGGCCGGTGGAGGCAGGAGGGCCACTCCCAGCCCCGCCGCCACCAGGCCCCGTAGCGTCTCCGCCTCTTCGCCCTCGAAGGCGATCTTCGGTCGGAAGCCGGCCTCCGCGCAGACGTCGTCGGTGATCCGGCGGAGGCCGTAGCCCGGTTCCAGGGTCACGAAGGTCTCCTCGGCCGCCTCCGCGAGGCGGATCCGCCTGCGGGACGCCAGGCGGTGGTCGGCCGGGACGACGAGGCGGAGTTTCTGCACGTCGAGGCGGTGGGCCACGACGTCGGGGGCGTCGAGGGTCGGGGCGGTCAGCAGGCACAGGTCGAGTTCGCCCGCGCGCAGCCGCTCCAGCATCGCCTCGCCGTAGTTCTGGACAAGGCTGAAGCGGACGCGGGGGTGGTCGGCGCGGAAGGCGCGGATGAGTTCGGGGACGGTCTCGGAGCCGAGGGTGTGGAGGAAGCCGAAGGCGACCTTGCCGGTGGTGGGGTCGGCGTCGGCACGGACCTCGTCGGCGGCCTTCCCGATCTCGGCGAGGGCGCGTTCGACGGAGGTGAGGAAGGTGCGCCCGGCGGGGGTCAAGGACACCGTGCGGCCCCGGCGGGCGAACAGGTCGACGCCCAGGTCCTGTTCGAGGCGGACCATGGCCCGCGACAGGGTGGACTGCGGGACCTGCATCTCCTGCGCGGCCCGGGTGACGTGCTCGGTGCGGGCGACACCGGCGAAGTACGCGAGCCGGGGCGCGAGCAGCGCGACGATGTCTTCTGTGTCACCGGACGGTGACAGGTGAGCCTGTGAGCTGTACTGATGCACCATGGGAACGATTATGGCGTTTCCGTGCATTGGACGGATGAGCGGGACCGTACGTAGCTTCGAAGCATGTCTCCCGCCGATACCGGGGCGTCCACCATCGTGGCCGCCACGACCCCCGTCCCCGCCGCCTCCACCCCTTCCGCTTCCTCCGACTCACGGCTGACGCCCGGCGGTCCCGGTTATCGCCGGATGAGCTTCGCGCTCTTCCTCGCGGGGGTGGCGACCTTCGCGCTGCTGTACTCCACGCAGGCCCTGCTGCCGCTGATCTCCTCCGGTTTCGGCGTGAGCGCGAGCGCGGCGAGCTGGACGGTGGCGGCGGCGACCGGCGGACTCGCGCTGTTCGTCCTGCCGATGAGCGCGCTGTCGGAGCGCTTCGGTCGCCGTACGGTCATGACCGCGTCGCTGGTGGTCGCGGTGGGCATCGGGGTCCTGGTGCCGTTCGCGCCGTCGCTGGGCGCGCTGGTGGTGCTGCGGTTCCTCCAGGGGGCCGCGCTGGCCGGGCTGCCCGCGTCGGCGACGGCGTATCTGGCGGAGGAGGTCCGGCCGAAGGCGCTGGTCACGGCGATCGGCCTGTTCGTGGCGGGCAACAGCGTCGGCGGGATGAGCGGCCGGGTCATCACCGGCTGGGTCGCGCAGGAGTGGGGCTGGCGGGTCGCCGTAGGGGTGATCGGTCTGATCGCGGTCGGCTGCGCGGTCGCCTTCCGCCTCCTCCTCCCCGCCCCGAAGCACTTCACGCCGGGCTCACTGCGCCCGCGCGTCCTGGCCCGCACGGTCCGCGCCCACCTCGCGAACCCGCTGCTGTGCCGGCTGTACGCGATCGGTGCCCTGTTCATGACGGTCTTCGGCGGCGTCTACACGGTGATCGGCTACCGCCTCACCGAGGCCCCCTTCTCCCTCCCCCAGGGCATCGTCGGCTCGATCTTCCTGGTGTACCTGGTGGGGACCGTGTCGGCGTCCACTGCGGGTCGGTTGGTGGGCCGGCTCGGGCGGCGGGGCGCCTTGTATCTGGCGGGCGGTACGACGGCCACCGGCCTCCTGGTCTCCCTCGCCGACTCGCTCCCCCTGGTCCTGCTCGGCCTGGTGCTGATCACGGCGGGCTTCTTCGCGGGGCACGCGGTCGCGTCCTCGGCGGTCAGCAAGACGGCCACCACCGGCCGCGCCCAGGCCTCCGCCCTCTACCAGTCCGCCTACTACATCGGGTCCAGCACCGGCAGTACGGTCGGCGCCCTCGCGTTCCACGCGGGCGGCTGGGCGGGCACGGTCGGCGTGGGCGTCCTGGCGGTGCTGGGTGTCGTGACGATCACGGTGCTCGGGTCGCGGGCGGCGCGGGTCGAGCGGGCCCTCGCCCCGGCCTGAGCGGGCCCCATCCACTCTCCCCTGTAAAGAAACCCCTTCTGAGCTGCACGTTCATCCACTCCTCGCGCCATTGTCAGTGGGCTGCGCTACGTTGCGGGGTAAGGGAAGAACGGCCACAGGGGTGGGTGGGCGAGACCATGACGGACAGCACTGTGACTACGACGGACCTCGACATCAGGCTGGAGAAACACCGCGTCGAGCTGACCGGGTACTGCTACCGCATGCTCGGCTCCTCCTTCGAGGCAGAGGACGCGGTGCAGGACACGATGGTCCGCGCCTGGCGGAGTTACGAGAAGTTCGAGGGGCGGTCCAGTCTGCGGTCCTGGCTGTACCGGATCGCGACCAACGTCTGCCTGGACATGCTGTCCGCGGGCAACAAGCGGGCGCGTCCCGTCGACCTCAGCGACTCCACCCCGCTCGCCCAGGCCGCGCTGTCGCCCCGCCCGGACAACACCTGGCTGGAGCCGATGCCGGACGCGCGCGTGCTGCCGTCGGTCCTCGACCCGGCGGAGGCCGCGGTCGCCAAGGAGTCGGTCCGGCTCGCGTTCATGGCCGCCCTGCAGCAACTGCCGCCCAAACAAAGGGCGGTGCTGATCCTGCGCGAGGTGCTGGCCTGGCGGGCCAACGAGGTCGCCGAGTTGCTCGGTACCTCGGTCGCGTCGGTCAACAGCGCGCTGCAGCGGGCCCGCGCCACCCTCGCCGAGCGGGACGAGAAGGCCGCCGACGCGGCCGTCTCCGACCCGCTCGACGACGAGCAGAAGAAGCTTCTGGAGCGGTATGTCGCGGCCTTCGAGGGCTACGACATGGCGGCCCTGACGGCGCTGCTGCACGAGGACGCCATCATGACGATGCCGCCGTTCGACCTGTGGCTGACCGGCCACGACGACATCACGGGCTTCATGACGACGATCGGCGCCGCCTGCGAGGGTTCGCGCCTGATCCCGGTGGAGGTGAACGGCCTGCCGGGCTTCGCCCAGTACAAGCCGGACCCGGAGGCGGGCGGCTTCAGCCCCTGGTCGGTGCAGGTCCTGGAGATCTCAGACGGCAGGCTCACCGGGTTCCACTTCTTCCTGGACACCGAGCGCTGGTTCCCGCTGTTCGACCTGCCCCTCCATCTCGAAGCGGAGCCCGACCAGATCGAGGAGGGCGCGTAGTCCGGGGCTGGGCCCGCGGAGCCTGATCCGGCCACCGGCCCGCCGGGCGGTCAGTTCGAGGCGGGCCAGGAGATCGACGGTACCGAGCCCCGGCGGCCCGGGCCCCACGGTCTCGACCACGACGAGCACCACCCCGGCACCGGTCGTCTCCAGCAGCCGCCACACCTCGTCGCAGAGCCGCGCCACCTCGTCACGGGTGACGGGGCGGTTCGGCACGAGTACAGCGGGTGTCATGGCGTCCACGATCGGTAGACCGGGTGGGCGGTCGTAACTCATCGGGAGCCACCGCCTAGGTTTGCTGTATGCCCCACGGATCAGCCCCGCCCTGGATACCCGACGCCCTCCCGCGCGCCGAAACCGCCGAGGAGGCGCCGTGCAGGGGGTGTTGACCGGGTTCGCGGTCATCGGTGTCGTCATCGCCGTCGGCTATCTGCTCGGCCTGCGCGGTTCCCTCGGCGAGAACGGCCGTGACGTACTGACCAGGCTGGCCTTCAACGTGGCCTCCCCGGCCCTGCTGTTCACCACCCTCGCGCGGGCCGACCTCTCGGTGGTGTTCTCCAGCTGGCTGCTCGTGACGGTGCTGAGCACGGCGGCGGTGGCGGGCGTGTTCGTGGCGGTGGGGGTGGCCCGCGGCTGGGGTGTGGGCCGTACGACGATCGGCGCGCTCTGTTCCAGCTACGTCAACTCCGGCAACCTCGGCATCCCGATCTCGGTGTACGTCCTGGGCAACGCCTCGCTGGTGGCACCGGTGATGCTGTTCCAGCTCGTCGTGGTCAGCCCCCTCGCCCTCACGATCCTCGACCTGTCGGACCGGGGCGAGAAGGACCCCCGGTGGCTGCGGCTGCTCACCCCCGTGCGCAATCCGATCGCGGTCGGCTCCCTCGCCGGGGTCGCGGTGGCCGCGTCCGGCGTGCACCTCCCGGGCCCGGTGATGGATCCGCTCACCCTGATCGGCAACATGGCGGTACCGGCCGTACTGCTCGGCTTCGGCATCTCGCTGCGCGGAAGTGCGGTGCCGGCGCGCGGTGTCGAGCGGTGGCCCGTGCTGCTGTCGGTCGCCCTGAAGTCGGTGGGGCAGCCGGCGATCGCCTGGGTGCTGGCGGTGGGGGTGTTCGGCCTGCACGGGGCGGCGCTGCTCGACGTGGTGGTGACGTCGGCGCTGCCCGGTGCGCAGAACCTGTACACGTACGCGAGCCGCTATCGCGTGGGCGAGGGGCTGGCCCGGGACTCGATCCTGCTGTCGACGATTCTGTCGGTGCCTGTGCTGGTGGTGATCGCGGCGCTGCTGGGGTAGCCGGGCCGGTCCCGGCCGACCGGAGAGCCGCCGCGAAACCGCCGGAGAACCGCCGCGAAAAACCCGTTGGCGGGCCGTGGACGGCCGCTGCTACCTTTCCCGAGGCCGTGCGAGAGAACGAGGAGGTGGTACCCGTGAACACATCAACGACATGGGTGCTCTCCTCCGGGGTCACGGTCGGGCGATAGGTCGTCCGGGAGCGCCGTTCTGAGCTCTCCCGAAAGGCACGACCATGCAGTTCACCTCCGAGCAGCGCCTCGACGACGGCGTCCTCGAACGCGAATTCACCCTCGGCGAGATCCCCGGCACCCTGTGGACACCCGACTCCACCGCACCTGCCCCGCTGATCCTCATCGCCCACAACAACGGCCTGCCCAAGGCACAGCCCCGGCTGGTGGCCCGGGCCCGGGCCACCGCGGCGGCCGGCTACGCGGCGGTCACCATCGACGCCGCAGGCTGCGGCGACCGTCCCCGTTCCGCCGCCGACGTACAGCTCCGCGCCGACCTCGGCCGGGCGATGCGGGCCGGTGAGCCGACCGACGAGATCTTCGAGTCCCTGGTCGGCCCGCTGGTCGAGAACGCCGCCCCGGAATGGCTGACCACCCTGGACGCCGTCCTCGCGCTGCCGGAGGTCGGCGGCCCGGTCGGCTACTCGGGGTGGACCGCCCTCGGCATCCGCCTCGCGGTGACCGAGCCGCGCATCACGGCGGCCGGTTTCTTCGCCGGGGGCTATGTTCCCCGCGCCCAGCGCGAAGAGGCCAAGCAGGTCACCGTCCCGCTGCTGCTCCTGCTCCAGTGGGACGACGAAGGAAACCCCCGGCAGCGGGCCCTGGACCTGTTCGACGCCTTCGGCACCCGGGAGAAGACCCTGCACGCCAACATGGGCGGCCACACGGGCACTCCGTGGTTCGAGTCGGAGGACGCGTTCCGGTTCTACGGCCGGCATCTGATGTAGGGCCGGGCCCCAAGTAGGCAGGAGGGGCCGGGACTTGAAAGTCCGGCCCCTCCCCTCCCCCGCCCTCGATCAGGCAATGCGCTCCAGCACCACCGGCGAAGCCGTGAACGTGGTGCCCTCGGCGCCGATGTCGTACGAGCCCTCGACCGCCTCCAGGGCGTACCCGAAGCGCTCCGGGGTGTCGGTGTGCAGGGTCAGCAGGGGCTGGCCCGCTGTCACCACGTCGCCCGGCTTGGCGTGCATCTCCACTCCCGCGCCCGCCTGCACCGGGTCCTCCTTGCGGGCACGCCCCGCGCCGAGGCGCCAGGCGGCGATGCCGATGTCGTAGGCGTCGAGGCGGGTGAGGACGCCGGAGGCCGAGGCCTTCACCACGTGCTGCTCGCGTGCCACCGGCAACTCCGCGTCCGGGTCGCCGCCCTGGGCCGCGATCATCCGGCGCCAGACGTCCATCGCCGAACCGTCCGCCAGCGCCTTCGCCGGATCGGCGTCCTTGATGCCGGCCGCGTCGAGCATCTCGCGGGCCAGGGCGATGGTCAGTTCGACGACGTCGGAGGGGCCGCCGCCCGCCAACACCTCGACGGATTCCCGGACTTCGAGGGCGTTGCCGGCCGTCAGGCCGAGGGGGGTCGACATGTCCGTCAGCAGCGCGACCGTCTTCACGCCGTGGTCGGTGCCCAACCCCACCATCGTGGACGCCAGTTCACGCGCGTCCTCGATCGTCTTCATGAACGCGCCGGTGCCGACCTTCACGTCCAGGACCAGGGAGCCCGTGCCCTCGGCGATCTTCTTCGACATGATGGACGAGGCGATCAGCGGGATCGCCTCCACCGTGCCGGTGACGTCACGGAGGGCGTACAGCTTCTTGTCGGCGGGGGCCAGGCCGTCGCCCGCCGCGCAGATGACCGCGCCGGTGCCCTCCAGTACGGAGAGCATCTCCTCGTTGGAGAGCAGCGCGCGCCAGCCGGGGATCGACTCCAGCTTGTCGAGGGTGCCGCCGGTGTGGCCGAGGCCGCGGCCGGAGAGCTGCGGGACGGCCGCGCCGCAGGCGGCGACCAGCGGGGCCAGCGGGAGGGTGATCTTGTCGCCGACGCCGCCCGTGGAGTGCTTGTCGGCGGTCGGGCGGGAGAGGGACGAGAAGTCCATGCGCTCGCCGGAGGCGATCATCGCGGCGGTCCAGCGGGCGATCTCGGAACGGTTCATGCCGTTGAGGAGGATCGCCATGTTGAGGGCGGCCATCTGGTAGTCGGCCACCTCTCCGCGGGTGTACGCGTCGATGACCCAGTCGATCTGCTCGTCGCTCAGTTCACCGCGGTCCCGCTTGGTGCGGATGACGGAGATGGCGTCCATCGAGACTTGCGCCATGGCTTGGCTTTCCTTCCGAACGTTCAGAAAATGTGCGGCCCCGCCGAAGGACATGGAACAACTCGGCGGGGCCGTACGGGAGTTACCTGGTGAGATGGTCCGGCCCGAAGGCCTGCGGGAGCATCTCCGAGAGCGGCAGGATGCCCGCCGGTGTCTCCACCAGCAGACCGGGACCGCCGAACTCGTACAGCAACTGGCGGCAGCGACCGCACGGGACGAGGATGTCGCCCTTGCCGTCGACGCAGGTGAAGTGCGTCAGCCGGCCGCCGCCGGTGCGCTGGAGGTCGGACACGAGCCCGCACTCCGCGCACAGGCCGAGGCCGTACGACGCGTTCTCCACGTTGCAGCCGGAGACCGTGCGGCCGTCGTCGACCCGGGCGGCGACCCCGACGGGGTAGCCCGAGTACGGCGCGTAGGCGTGGGACATGGCCTCCCGCGCCTCCGCGCGCAGCCCGTCCCAGTCGACGGCGAACTCGGCGGCGGGAGAGGTCACTTGCCCTGTCCCTTCCGGTACGGCAGGCCGTCCGCCTTCGGCATCCGCAGATGCTGTGCGGACAGCGAGAGCACCAGCAGGGTGACGATGTACGGGCTGGCGCCGACCAGTTGGGTCGGGACGGAGTCGGTGGTGGCGTACCAGACGAACATCAGGGCGCCGAGGACGGCGGTGACGACGGCGGGGACGTACCGCTTCTTCCAGACCATGTAGGCGCAGCCCGCGACCAGCAGGAAGCCGAGCAGCAGGATCAGCGCGTGCACGTTGGTGGAGCCGCCGCGCAGGTTGAGGCTGTCGGTGTAGCCGAACAGGCCCGCGCCGAGGGCGAGTCCGCCCGGCATCCAGTTGCCGAAGATCATCGAGGCGAGGCCGATGTAGCCCCGGCCGCCGGTCTGGCCGTCGAGGTAGACGTTGGACGCGACGATCGACAGGAAGGCGCCGCCGAGGCCGGCGAAGCCGCCGGAGATGATCACGGCGAGGTACTTGTACTTGTAGACGTTGACGCCGAGGGACTCGGCGGCCACCGGGTTCTCACCGCAGGAGCGCAGGCGCAGGCCGAAGGCGGTGCGCCACAGGACCCACCAGGTGACCGGGACGAGGGCCACCGCGATGACGGTGAGCGGGGAGAGGTCGGTGATCAGACCGCCGATCAGGCCCGCGATGTCCGAGAGCAGGAACCAGTGCTTCTCGTTGAGCTTGTCCAGCCAGGTGGACAGGCCCGGGATGTCGAAGGTGCCCAGGGAGTCGATCGGCGGGGACTGCTTCGCGGAGCCCTGCTCGGTGTCGGCGAAGGTGAACTTCGACAGATAACGGGTGGTGCCGAGCGCCAGGATGTTGATGGCGACACCGGAGACGATGTGGTTGACGTTGAACGTCACCGTCGCGATGGCGTGCAGCAGCGCGCCGAGGCAGCCGCCGATGATGCCGAAGACGATGCCGACCCACGGGCCCCACTGGTAGCCGGCCCAGGCGCCGAACCAGGTGCCGAGGATCATCATGCCTTCGAGGCCGATGTTGACGACACCCGCGCGCTCGGCCCAGAGGCCGCCGAGACCGGCGAGACCGATCGGCACGGCGGCGCGCAGGGCCGTGGACATCTGGCCAGTTGACGTGATGCCGTCCGCGCCGGTGATCAGGCGGACGATCGAGGTGAGGATCAGCGCGCCCGCGATGACGAGCAGGAGCACGGGGAGCGAGAAACGGCGGCCGCCCTTGCCGGGCTGCTGCGCCTGCGGCTTGGCGATGGTCGCGGTACTCATCGGGCCGCCACCTCCTTCTTCTCGGAGTTGTTCCGGGCGGCGGCGGCGAGTTCGGCACCGACGCGGCTCTGCTGGCGGCGCAGGCCCCAGGTGCGGACGACCTCGTACGAGATGACGACCGCGAAGACGATCAGGCCCTGCATGATCGTCGCGATCTCCTTCTGGTACGCGACCGGGGTCGCGTAGTCCAGGGCGGGAGACGCCTTGTCGAGGAAGGCCCAGAGGAGGGCGGCGAGAGCGATGCCGCCGGGGTTGTTGCGGCCGAGGAGGGCGATGCCGATCGCGGTGAAGCCCAGGCCCTCGGGGAACGTGAGGCTGTAGGTGTGGCTGTCGCCGAGCAGCAGCGGCAGACCGGCCAGGCCCGCGACACCGCCGGAGATCAGCATCGCGGTGAGCGTCATGCGCTTGGCGTCGACGCCGGAGGCCGCGGCGGCGGACTCGGACTCGCCGGTGGCGCGCAGGTCGAAGCCGAAGCGGGTGCGGTTGAGGACGAGCCAGTACAGGACGCCCATGATCGCGGCGAGGAAGACCAGGCCGTAGATCTCGCCGACGTCCGAGCCCATGTCGATGCCCGGGATCCAGCCGGACTTCTTCATGATGCCGGTCGTCATGTTGTTGCCGACCTGCACGCCCCACGTGTTCGTCTGCGTGAGGTAGAGGATCAGGCTGGTGGCGATCGCGTTGAGCATGATCGTGGCGACGACCTCGCTGACCCCTCGGGTGACCTTGAGGACACCCGCGATCCCGGCCCAGAAGGCGCCGGTGAGGATGGCGACCAGGAGCAGCAGCGGCACCTGGAGGACGGCCGGCAGGCCGACGTGCGCGCCGACGACCGCGGTCATCACGGCGCCGAGGCGGTACTGGCCGTCGACACCGATGTTGAACAGGTTCATCCGGAAGCCGAGGGCGACCGCCAGGGCGGCGATGTAGTACATCGACGCCTGGTTGATGATCAGCACCTGGACGTCGGAGTACCCGATCTGCTGGAGCATCAGGTTGTACGGCTCGATCGGGTTCTTCCCCGAGGCGAGCAGCACGACCGAGGTCAGCAGGATCGCGGCGACCAGCGCCATGACCGGGCCGGCCACGGCGAGGAGCACGCGCTCCTTGTCGAACTTCTTCATCGGGCCTCGTCCTCCGGGGCGGCGGTGTCGTCCGTGTTTTCTACGGTGCTGTCCGCGCCGTTTTCTACGGTGCTCACCGCGCCGTCTGCTTCTTCCTCGACGTGTTCGAGGTGACCGGACACGGCGCCGGTCATGGCCGAGCCGAGTTCCTCGGGTGTGACGGTGGCCGGGTCGGCGTCGGCGACCAGCCTGCCGTCGTAGATCACGCGCAGGGTGTCCGACAGGCCGATCAGCTCGTCCAGGTCGGCGGAGATCAGCAGCACGGCCAGGCCCTCGCGGCGGGCCGCGCGGACGTGGTCCCAGATCGCGGCCTGCGCGCCGACGTCCACACCGCGGGTGGGGTGGGCGGCGATCAGGAACTTCGGCGTGTGGCTCATCTCGCGGCCGACGATCAGCTTCTGCTGGTTGCCGCCGGACAGGGAGGCGGCGGTGACGTCGATGCCGGGGGTCCGGACGTCGTACTCCTCGACGATCCGGCGGGTGTCGGCCTGGGCGCCCTTGATGTCGAGCCAGACGCCCTTCGCGTTGGGCTTCTCGGTGACGTGGCCGAGGATGCGGTTCTCCCAGAGCGGGGCTTCCAGGAGGAGGCCGTGGCGGTGGCGGTCCTCGGGGATGTAGCCGATGCCGTGCTCGCGGCGCCTGCGGGTGGCCCAGGGCGTGATGTCCTCGCCGAGGAAGGAGATGGTGCCGGAGTCGGCGTTCTTCAGGCCGATCAGCGCGTCGATGAGCTCGGTCTGGCCGTTGCCCTCGACGCCTGCGATGCCCATGACCTCACCGGCGTGGATGGTGAAGGTGACGTCGTCCAGGACGCGCTTGGCGTCACCGCCGACGGCCGCGTCGCCGAGCAGTCCGCCGGCCGCGGGCTCGGCCGCGGGGCCGAGGGAGGCGCCACCGCTCGCGTAGACGGTGAGGCCCTTGACCTCGATGACGGGCTGGTCGGTGACCGTGGACTCGGCGGTCTCCGGGGTGGGGAGTTCGCTGCCGACCATCATCTCGGCGAGCTGGCGGGGGGTCGTCGCGGAGGGGACGGCGGTGCCGACGGTGGTGCCGCGCCGGATGACGGTGATCTCGTCGGCGACGGACAGGACCTCGCCCAGCTTGTGCGAGATGAAGATGACGGCGAGGCCCTCGGACTTCAGCTCGCGCAGGTTGCTGAAGAGGGCGTCGACCTCCTGCGGGACCAGGACGGCGGTGGGCTCGTCCAGGATCAGGGTGCGGGCGCCGCGGTAGAGGACCTTGAGGATCTCCACGCGCTGGCGCTCGGCGACTCCGAGGCTCTCGACGAGAAGGTCCGGGCGGACGTTCAGGCCGTAGCGGTCGGAGATCTCCTTGATCTTCTTGCGGGCGCCGCCGCCGATGCCGTGCAGCTTCTCGCTGCCCAGGACGACGTTCTCCAGGACGGTGAGGTTGTCGGCGAGCATGAAGTGCTGGTGGACCATGCCGATGCCGCGGGCGATGGCATCGGCCGGCGAGGAGAAGGTGACCTGCTCGCCGTCGACGGAGATGGTGCCCTCGTCCGGCTTCTGCATGCCGTAGAGGATCTTCATCAGGGTCGACTTGCCTGCGCCGTTCTCGCCGACGAGGGCGTGCACGGTGCCTTTGCGGACACTGAAGCGGATGTCGCTGTTGGCGACGACACCCGGGAAGCGCTTGGTGATCCCCACCAGCTCGACCGCGATCGTCGACCGATCGCCGAGTGGAGGGTTGCTGGACGCGTCGATGGCGAACTCTCCTTGTGGAAAGGGGCCTCTCTACGCGCGTAGCGCCCCTGCTTTAAATAGTGCCCGGACCTGATCGGTTTTTGTCTGGCATCCGATCCGTTCCGAGCATTCTGCCGCGCGAACGGGGCGCGGGGAGACATCCTCCCCACACCCCGTTCCGTGGCCGTAACGCTGTCATTACAGCGCTCTTTTGGCCATGGTCGTGACTGGCCTAGAACCTACGGTTCAAGAGGTCTTGACCTTGATCGTGCCGTCCTTGATGCCCGCCTCGGCCTTCGTGAGGGCGGCCTGCAGGGTGGCGTTGTCCTTGAAGGTCGGGTTGGAGTCGGCCAGGCCGACGCCGCCGTTGCTCAGCGAGCCGCGGATCTCGCCGCTCAGCGGCTTCTTGTCCTTGATGACGGACTTGGAGAGGTCGTACACCGCGCCCGCGACGTTCTTCAGGGCCGAGGTGAGGATGTACGGCTTGTACTTGGCCAGCGCGGCCTGGTTGTACTGGTCGGAGTCGACACCGATCGCCCACACCTTGTGCGCGGCGGCGGCCTTGATGACGCCCTGGCCGGAGAGACCGGCGGCCGCGTAGACGACGTCCGCGCCGGCCTCGATCTGGCCTTCGGCCGCGGCCTCGCCCTTGTCGGGGCTGGAGAAGCCACCCTGGGCGGCGGTCTGGGTCAGGTACTGCGTCTTGACCGTGACGCCCTTCTTGGTGTCCTTGACGCCCTGCTCGAAGCCCGCCGCGAACTTGTGGATCAGCGGCACGTCCACGCCGCCGATGAAGCCGACGGTGTTGGACTTCGTGGTCAGCGCGGCGGTGACGCCGGCCAGGTAGGAGGACTGCTCCTCGTGGAAGACCATGTCGGCGACGTTGGCGGCCGTGATGGTGTTGTCGTCGATGATGCCGAAGGTGATCTTCGGGAACTTCGCGGCGGCTTCCTTGACGGCGGGGGCGTAGGCGAAGCCGACACCGATCACCGGGTTGTAGCCGGACCTGGCGAGGGTCTCCAGGCGCTGCACCTTGTCCGCGTCGGACTCGTTGTCCTGCGGCTCGACGTCACGGCCGCTGACGCCGAAGTCCTTCTCGGCCTTCACCAGACCCGCGTAGGCGGCGTCGTTGAAGGACTGGTCGCCCTTGCCGCCGACGTCGTAGGCAAGACCAATGCCCTTGGACGTGCCGGCACTGCTGGAGCTGCTGGAGCTGGACTCGCTGGACGAGCTGCCGCAGGCGGAGACGGTTACTGCAAGAGCTGCGGTTGCAACGCCTGCAACCGCGATTCGGGACACCCGGCGCATGGAACGAGACTCCTTCGTGCAAGCGCCCAAACCAGGCGCTGGTTCCGCCGCAGCGTAACGCGCGTAGACCAGACGGAAAACCCCATCTGTCCGGTCCGTTATAGAGCTGTGGCCACAGATGGTGGCCAGCGTACGGACAGCCTGGCGCCCCTTGCGGGAGGCAGGCCCGGGGCGTCGATCTCCCGTCGTCCGCCCGGAGGGCGGGCCGCGCGGCGTCTGGTGCGTGCGATCGCAAGGCGCCGGAGCGTCCTCGTGGCGGAGCCACGTGGGCGGTCCGGCAACGCGGCGAGCGTGCGTGCCAGGCGTCGCGCGGCAGACGGGAGATCGACGCCCCGGGCCTAGGGGCGCCAGGCTGCAACGATGCCCGGAGGGCGTAGTCAAACGCCCTCGTCGCGGAGCTTCGTACTACTTCGTGTTGACGGTGATCTTGCCGGCGATGATGTCCGCCTTCGCCTTGTCCACCGCGGCGACGGCGGCCGTCATGGCCTTGTACTTCGGGTTGGTGTCGGAGAAGCCGACGCCGTCGTTGTCGAGGCCGTAGCGGACGACACCGGTCTTGGGCTTGCCCTCGTACACGGACTTCACCAGGTCGTAGACGGCGCCGCCGACGTTCTTGAGCGCCGAGCCGAGGATGGCGTCCTTGTACTTGGCCAGCGCCGCCTGCTCGTACTGGTCGGAGTCCACGCCGATGGCCCAGATGCCCTTGGCGGAGGCCTCGGAGATGACGCCCTGGCCGGAGAGACCGGCGGCGGCGTAGATGACGTCCGCGCCCGCGTCGATCTGGCCGCTCGCCGCGTCCTTGCCCTTGTCGGGGCTGGAGAAGCCACCCTGGGCCGCGGTCTGCGTCAGGTACTGCGACTCGATCTTGATGCTCGGGTTGACGGACTTGGCGCCCTGGTCGAAGCCCGCTTCAAACTTGTGGATGAGGGGGACGTCCACGCCGCCGATGAAGCCGATGTGGTTCTTCTTGGTCGCCTTGGCCGCGGCGACGCCCGCGAGGTAGGAGGACTGCTCCTCGTGGAAGACGAGGTCGGCCACGTTGGCGGCCTTGTCCTGCTCGTCGTCGATGATGCCGAACGTGATGTTCGGGAACTTCGCGGCGGCCTCCTTGACGGCGGGGGCGTAGGCGAAGCCGACGCCGATGACCGGGTTGTAGCCGGCCGTGGCGAGGCTCTCCAGGCGCTGCACCTTGTCCGCGTCGGACTCGTTGTCCTGCGGCTCGATGTCGCGGCCGGAGATGTTGAACTCCTTCTCGGCCTTCTGGAAACCGGCGTAGGCCGCGTCGTTGAAGGACTGGTCGCCCTTGCCGCCGACGTCGTAGGCGAGGCCGATGCCCTTGCCGGTGTACTTGCCGGACGAGGACGACGAACTGTCGGTGGCCTTGTCGGCATCCTTGCTGGAGCTACCGCAGGCGGTGGCCGCGAGGGCGATGACCGTGACGGCCACCGCTGCTTGGGAGAACTTCGTCCTCCGAGATGTCTGACGCACAGCAAGCACTCCTTCGTCCCCACGGCACCGTTATCGGACCGCTTCCCCAAGCCGCCGCCACTGTGGCGATTTCCGCGCACAGTAACGCGCGTAGACGAGGAGGGGAACGGGGTTTCTCCGTGCCGTTACCGGATCGTGCCGCCGCCGCGTTACGTTCACGCGCCGGTGGTTACACCCGGGTGACACAAGGGGACGTAGGGGTACCGAACGGGCACCCCTACCGCCCCCTCCCGGTCAGAGTGCCGCGTTGATCAGGGCGGCGGCGGTGAACAGCTCCACGCCGGCCGTGATCGCGGACTCGTCGGCGTCGAAGTCGCCCTGGTGGAGATCCCGTACGGTCCGCTCCCCCGGTGTGCGCACGCCCAGCCGGGCCATGGCGCCCGGCACGTGCTCCAGATACCAGGAGAAGTCCTCGCCGCCCAGGCTCTGCTCGGTGTCCTCGACGGAGAGCGGGCCCCGGCGCGCGACCATGGCATCCCGCAGCAGCTCGGTGACGAGCGCGTCGTTGACGACGGGCGGCACCCCGCGCACGTAGTTGATCACGGTCTTGGCCCGGTGCAGCCCGGCGACCTCGTCGATCGCCGCGTGCACGATGTCGGGCGCCCGCCGCCACGCGTCGAGATCGAGACACCGTACGGTGCCCGACAGCTCGGCGTGCTGCGGGATGACGTTGGGCGCGTGGCCGGACTCGATCCGCCCCCAGGTCACGGAGACCCCGCTCCGCGCGTCCATCCGGCGGGCGACGAGCGCGGGCACGTCGGTGGCGACCCGGGCGGCGGCGGTCACCAGGTCGGTGGTGAGATGCGGCCGGGCCGTGTGCCCGCCCGGCCCGTCGAGGGAGACTTCGAGCCGATCGCAGGCGGAGGTGATGGGCCCCACCCGCAACCCGATCTTCCCGCTGTCCACCTTGGGATCGCAGTGCACGGCGATGATCCGCCCCACTCCCTCCAGCACCCCGCACTCGATGGCGTCGGCGGCACCGCCGGGCAGGATCTCCTCGGCGGGCTGGAAGAGCAGCCGCACCGGCCGGGGCAGCAGCCCCTGCTCGTGCAGCCGGGCCAGCACGAGACCGGCGCCCAGCACCACGGTGGTGTGCACGTCGTGGCCGCAGGCGTGGGCGCGGTCGGGCACGGTGGAGCGGTACGCGCAGTCACTCTTCGTGTCCGGGATGGGCAGGGCGTCGATGTCGGCGCGCAGCGCGAGCACGGGTACGCCGCTGTCGCGCGGCCCGATGTCACAGACGAGGCCGGTCCCGATGGCGAGAACACGCGGTTCGAGACCGGCCTGTTCCAGCCGGGCCTTGATCGCGGCGGTGGTCCGGAACTCCTGATTGCCCAGCTCGGGATGCATGTGCAAGTCCCGGCGGAACGCGACGAGTTCGGCCCGCAGGGCCTCCGGCAGGGTGCCCGGAAGCACATTCCCGACGGATTCTGCCTCGGACTCCGCCTCGGACTCTGGTGACATCAATTGCTTCACCCTCTGAAGGGTAGGGCGCCCGGGTGGTCAACTGACCCTCGATCAACAAAAGTTCAACCCGTTAGTCGAAGAAAATCTGACCGTCGGCCGCATAGCTGCTCGCGGAGATGGGTACGCTTCCCGCTTCTTCTGGGATACCACGCCTCACCACAGCACAGCTTGAACCGTCCGTATCGCGGAATCCTCACCACCACGCGACGCTACGGCTACACGGTGTGACCTTGGTAGGGTCCGCCGACGTGACCGACTCGAACGCGGACGCACCCGCGGATTTCATAGAGGCCACCCGTTCCTCCTACGACGCGATCGCCCCCGCGTACAGCGCGGAACACCCCGACGGCCTCGGCGACGGCCCCCTCGAAACAGCCGTGCTGACCGCCTTCGCCGACCTCGTCCGCGCGGCGGCGCCCGAGGCCCCGGTGGCCGACGTGGGCAGCGGCCCCGGCTATGTGACGGCACGCCTGAACGCCCTCGGCCTCCCGGCCTTCGGCATCGACATCTCCCCGCACATGGTGGCGCTGGCCCGCGAGGCACATCCCCAACTCCGGTTCGAGGTCGGCTCGATGACGTCCCTGGACGTACCGGACGCGACACTGGGCGGCATCATCGCCCTCTACTCCACGATCCACATCCCGGACACCGAACTACCCGGCGTCTTCGAGGAGTTCCGCAGGGCCCTACGACCGGGCGGCCAGATCCTCCTCGCCTTCCAGGCCTCGGAAGGCGAACACATCCACATGACGGAGCGCTACGGCCTGGACATCTCGCTCGACTACTACTTCCGCACTCCGGCGGAGGTGGCCGGTTTCCTCACCGGGGCGGACCTGACCCTGGACGCACAGGTCCGGATGGAGCCACGGGGGACGCAGAAGTGGGGGCGGGCTTTCGCGCTGGCTCACAAGCCTGGGGAGGCGGCTGGGTAGGGGGCGCCTCAGGAAACGGACCCCGAGGCGGCCTGATCCCCACCCCCCGCCCCCGCCCTACGCCGCCGTGACCGCCGACAACCGATGCACGTCCTTCGCCGTCCCCGTGACCCCCGACAGGAACCCCTGTGCCCGAGGCGAGGCGTTCTCCGTCAGCCAGGCGGGGTCGATGTCGCAGACCGCGACCCGGACCTCCGTACCGACCAGGGCCAGCGGCAAGGTGTGCACGACCGTCGAGGGAAAGCTCAGGACCGTACGGCCGATCGGCCCCCGGCGGGCGATCAACTCCAGTGGAAGGTCCGGGCGGACGATCTCCAGGCCCGTCTCGACCGCCAACCGGTGCAGCTTCTCGGTGCTTTCCCTCCGATGGGCGAAGTACCGCGTCGCGCCGTGGGTCTTGGCGAGGGCGGTGACGGCCTCCACGTAGCGGTCGGCGTCCACCACGCCCGTCTCGACGAGGGACGTGCCGACCATGTCGGCGCCCTTCGTGATGCGGGGCGGGCCGAAGGTGGCGCGGGTCCAGGCGAACTCGTTCGCCGTGATCGTGACGCCCTCGGGAGTCTCCTCGATCGGCATGGAGGAGAAGATCTCCACCTTGCGGCGGGGGCTGGGGGTCAGGCGGCGGCGGGCCGAGGACGACACCGGGGCGAAGATCAGGTCGCGAGGGCCCGGTCGGCCGCCCTTGCGGTGCCAGCGCACCAGGCGTTCGCCGCTGGCCAGTTGGGCTACGAACTCCATTGTCGCCGTGCCGTCGTCGACCACCACCAGGTCGCGTGCCCTGGTGATCGTCAGCAGCAACTGCACGTACCGCGAGAACGGGTCGCCCATGACGATCCGGTCCGCCTTGCGGAGGAGTCGGGTCAGGCCGCCGATGGTCTGGAAGGGGGCCGCGGGTCCGCCCCGCGCCTCCTCCCAGCGCACGGTGTGGCCCTCGTCGCGGGCGAGGTCGGCCATGCGGCGCAGCTGGCCGCGGGTCATCGGGTCGGTCGGCGACAGGACCACGAGGGTGAGCCCCCCGCCGGGTGCCTCCTCGGCCCGGGGCGCACGGAGGTGCGCCCACTCCAGCACGTTCAGCAGCTGTACCGGACTCTCCACGAACGCGAGAGTGTGGGGGGTGAGGCCGGCTTTGCCGGCGTGGGGGCTCATTGTCGTACGACCGTCCCGTGACCGTAAGTGACGCTGGCGCTGGCGCTTAATGGCTCAGCCTCAGACCGAGACCGGCTCGCCCGCCGCCGCGGCGATCTCCGCCTCGGCGACCACGCCGTTGACGCGGCGCAGCTTCTTCATCGGGCCGAGCTCCGAGTCGTAGACCTTCTTGACGCCGTCGCCGAGGGAGGCCTCGATGGTGCGGATGTCGCGGACGAGGCGGGTCAGGCCCTGCGGCTCGACGGAGGCGGCCTGGTCCGAGCCCCACATGGCGCGGTCGAGGGTGATGTGACGCTCGACGAACGTGGCGCCCAGGGCGACCGCGGCGAGGGTGGTCTGCAGGCCCGTCTCGTGGCCGGAGTAGCCGATCGGGACGTTGGGGTACTCGGCCTGGAGGGTGTTGATGACGCGGAGGTTGAGCTCCTCGGCCTGCGCCGGGTAGGTCGAAGTGGCGTGGCACATCAGGATGTTGTCCGAGCCGAGGACCTCGACCGCGTGGCGGATCTGCTTCGGCGTCGACATGCCGGTGGAGAGGATGACCGTGCGGCCGGTCGCGCGGAGCGAGCGCAGGAGCTCGTCGTCCGTGAGGGACGCGGAGGCGACCTTGTGGGCCGGGACGTCGAACTTCTCCAGGAAGGCGACGGCCTCGGTGTCCCACGGGGAGGCGAACCAGTCGATGTTCTTGCTCTTGGCGTAGTCGTCGATCTGGCGGTACTCGTCCTCGCCGAACTCCACACGGTGGCGGTAGTCGATGTAGGTCATGCGGCCCCAGGGGGTGTCCCGCTCGATGTCCCACTGGTCGCGCGGGGTGCAGATCTCCGGGGTGCGCTTCTGGAACTTGACGGCGTCGCAGCCGGCCTCGGCGGCGGCGTCGATCAGCTTGAAGGCGTTCTCCAGCTCACCGTTGTGGTTGATGCCGATCTCGCCGACGACGTAGACGGGGTGGCCGGGGCCTGCGGTCTTCGAACCGAACTGGCGCAGACGGGAGTTGTTGCTCATGACAGCGGGTTTCCTTACTTGGTGAGGGAATCGAGAGAGGGGCCGAGGATCCAGCTGGCGATCTCTCGGACAGCGCCGTCGCCACCGGGCACGGTGGTGACCGCGCGTGCGGCGCCGCGTACGACGTCGTGGGCGCTCGCGACCGCCACGGGCCAGCCCACGAGGGCGAAGCACGGGAGGTCGTTGACGTCGTTGCCGACGTAGAGCACGCGCTCCGGCGCGATGCCCTGCTCCTCGCACCACTGCTTGAGTGCGAGGTCCTTCCGGTCGATGCCGTGCAGGACCGGGAGTTGGAGCTTCCGGGCCCGGGCGGCGACGACCGGGTTCTGCTCCGAGGACAGGATCAGCATCTTCAGGCCGGTCTTGCGCAGCGCCGCGATGCCGAGGCCGTCTCCGCGGTGCACGGAGACGAACTCCCGTCCGTCGGAATCGATCAGCACCCTGTCGTCGGTCTGGGTGCCGTCGAAGTCGAGTACGACCGCGTCGATGTCGTCTGCGGTCGGGAGCGAACCGGGGCGGTCCGCGTCGAACAGCGGGGCCAACGCCCGTGCCCGCGCCAGCTCGTGGGGATCGTCGATCTCCAACACCCGGGCGGGGTCGGTCCGTACGAGTTCCGTACGGCCGAAGAAGCGGTGGCCGACCTTGCGGAAGCCGGCCGCGTCCATGCCGTAGACGGCGCCGGTCTCCAGGAAGTCCTGGGGGCGGTCCTGGCGGCGCGGGCGGAAGGACTTGTCGTGGTTGACGCCGTAACCGCCGCTGGTGACGGGCGGGTTGGCGACCTTCGTGGCGCCCCCCAGCTCACCGGTCCGCGTCGGCTCGACGACCGTGGTGGCCTCGTCGTCCGCGTCGCGCCACACGAAGCCGTGGAAGGGGGCGACGGTGTGCGCGGTGTCGGCGCCGTTCGCGACGATCGCGTTGACGATGCCGTCGACGTCCTCGCGGACGATGAAGGGGCTGGTGCACTGCACGA
This sequence comes from Streptomyces sp. STR69, assembly GCF_024519455.1. Classification (GTDB taxonomy): domain Bacteria; phylum Actinomycetota; class Actinomycetes; order Streptomycetales; family Streptomycetaceae; genus Streptomyces. The sequence goes on from NZ_JALJRY010000001.1 coordinate 521,103, forward strand.
GCAGGACCACGTCGACGGCCGCGCCGTGCAGCGCCTCATGGGCGTCCATCGCGTGCAGGACGGCAGCCTCGGAGGTCGCCGTGTCGCCGGCGATGGCGGCGGGGCGCAGCACGACCTCGGCGCCGGCCTGGCGGGCCGCGGCGGCGATGGCCTGGTCGTCGGTGGAGACCACCACGTCGGTGACCAGTCGGCTGGCGCGGCACTCGCGCACGGCGCGGGCCACCAGCGGCACTCCGCCGACGGGGGCGAGGTTCTTGGCGGGGACGCCCTTGGAGCCGCCGCGCGCGGGGATCACCGCGAGCACCCGGCGCACCGAAGCGCCTTGACCTGCTTGCGAGTTGGACATGGGCTCTACTCCCATGGGATGTGCTCCTTGAGCGGAAGTCTTGGTGTGCGCGGCTGTGGCGTTCGCGGCTCTGGCGTTCACAGCTCCCCCATCCGGCGGATGACGGGCGCCACGCGCTGCACGCCGTGGCGGTAGGCGCCGCGCGCGGCCCGGCGCACGATCTGCCGGACGGGTCCCGGCGCCTTGTCGGCGGCCGGGGCGCCGGGCAGCGGGGTGCCGTCCGGGCCGAGGTGGTGGCGGGCGAGGATGCCGGGCAGATAGCCGGGGGCGGTCTCGGGCGTGTAGTAGGGGGTGAGGGCGGGCATGTCGCCGCCGGCCAGGAGCTTGGCGATGCGCTCCCGGGCCGCGTCGAAGGCCGTCTCGTAGGAGCCGTCGGCCAGCACCCCCTGCCGGGCCACCCACTCCGCGTCCGGCACCGGCTTGTACCCGGCGTCGAGCTGCTCCCAGGAGGCGAGGCACCCGGAGCCCACGAAGTGGTGGTTGCCGAGCCCCTCGCGAATGCCGAGGTCGGTCAGCACGACGGTGGGGATACGGCGGTGCAGGGACTCCAGGGCGGCCGTCGAGCTGATGGTCACCAGGAGGTCGGTGCGGTCGAGCACCTCGCCCATGTGCCCGTACACCAGGCTGAAGTTGGCGGGCAGGTCCTTGCCCTGGACCAGCTTCTGGTAGGGCAACTCCTCGATGTGCGTGGTGTGTTCGCCGGGCTTGGAGCGCAGCTTGAGCAGCACCTCGCGGTTCGGGTGGAACCGTGCGTGCTGGATGGCCCGGTCGAGCAGGTAGTTGCGGTCCCTGCGGTTGTCCGGCACCGAGGGCTGCACCGCGAAGACGACCGTGTACGGGTCGTGCTCACCGGTGTAGGCGTCCCCGCCGAGGAACGGCAGGGCGACCTCGGTGACCGCCGAGGAGTCGGCGCCGACCCCGTCGTAGACCTCGCGGAAACGGTCCGCGTCCTGACGGGAGTTGGCGAGGACGAGGTCCGCGCCGTGCCGCAGTAGCAGGCCGTCGGCGAGCTTCTCGTATACGACTCCGACGTAGCCGGTGACGACGACGGGCCGCTCGGCGCGTCCGTGCCAGGTCCGTGCCAGGCCGTGCAGCATCGCCTGGACCCCGCCGCCCACGAGGGAGAGAACGAGGATGTCGTACGACTCCTGTTCCATGGCGCGCAGGAACTCGACGGCGGTCACCTCGCGGAGGGAGTCCGCGGTGACGCCGACTTCCTTCAGCTGGCGGGCTGTTGGGGTGGCACGACCCCGCAGGAGGTATCCGTCCAAAGAGATGTCCGAATTCGGCGGAGCGATGCGGTTCGCGGTGAGCGAGCCCCATTTCCACCGGGTGTCGGAATCCGCGAGGACGGCTACTCGCAGGGTCTGCGTTGCACTTGCTGGCACACCGAAGACGCTAGGAAGCGATTCCGTTGTTCGGCCCAACCAGAAGGCAACAGACGGTTAACAGCACACCGCTGAATGGCGAATCAGGGCGCCCGCGGCGCGAAAACCTGGCCGCTTCATAGGTTCGCCACGCGCCGTTCATCCAATATCAAGGTGAAGGTAAAGACGGATGACGGGCCGCCGCCTAACGTCATCTGCGTGGTCAAGCTCTCCGTCATCGTGCCGTTCTACAACGTGCAGCAATACGCGCCCGACACGCTCAGGAGCCTGCGGGCGAACGCGCGCTCGGACTTCGAATTCATTCTCGTCGACGACTGCTCGCGCGACGGGACACCCGACATTCTCGCGCGCGCGGAGCGCGAGTTGCCAGGCGCGGTGTATGTCAGACACGAGAAGAACGGAGGACTGGCGACCGCGCGCAACACCGGGATCGACAAGGCCCGCGGGGAGTATCTGACGTTCCTCGACGGGGACGACTGGCTCGCTCCCGGCTACTACCCCCAACTGGTGGACGCCATCGAGGAGTTGGGCTGCGACTTCGTGCGCACGGACCATGTCCAGTGCACCGCGCGGGCCCGCACCATCCAGCGGCTGCCGCACGGCAGGCGCGGCGTCGTGATGAATCCGCGCGAGGCGATCCTGCCCGCCGACCGGTCCACCTCCGTCGACTACGCGTACGCCTGGGCAGGGGTCTACCACCGCCGGCTGGTCGACCGCGGCCTGCTCCACTTCACCGACGGGCTGCGTACGGCCGAGGACCGGCCGTGGATCTGGAAGCTGCACCGGGAGGCGGAGTCGTTCGCCGCGGTGAGCCTGCTCGGTGTCTTCTACCGGCGCGGGGTCGCCTCTTCCCTGACCCAGATCGGGGATGTCCGCCAGCTCGATTTCATTCGCGCGTTCAACCAGGTCATCGAGGAGACCGCGCAGGACCGGGACGCGGACAAACTGCTCCCCAAGGCCGTCCGTACATATTGCGCAATCATTTCCCATCATCTGGGATCCATCGAAAGGTTCGAGCCGGCGGTGGCGAGAAAACTGAAGTCGATGAGCGCCGTCGCCCTGCGACGCATGCCACAGGACGTGGTGGACGAGGCGCTCGACTCCATGGACATCCAGCGCGCGACGAGGCTGCGCCGACTGCGCCGCCGTCCCGCCGCCGCGGGGGCCGCCGCGTGAGGACCCAGATCTTCCTGGCGTCGACGCTGTACGGCAACGCCACGCTGGCCGCCGCCCTCGACTCCGACTGCTTCCGCCCCGCCGACCGGCGCATCCTCCTGGTCTGCAACAACGCGGCGACCCCCGAGACCACGCCCGGCTTCGACGAGGCCCCCGGTTTCGAGCGGCTGCGGGAGCGCTTCGACGACGTGCTGTCGTGGAACGAGACCATCTCCCCCTTCCACCCCGGTGGTTGGGCCCCCCGTCTCGACGACGTCCCGCTGTGGGAGCGGCATCTGCGGCTCCTGTGGAACCTCGGTGACGACGAGGTGGAACTGGTCGTCGAGTCGATCCAGGTCAACCCGGCGCTCGGCGTCTGCCAGATCTTCACCGGCGCCCCCGTCACCGTCTACGCCGACGGCCTGATGAGCTACGGCCCGACCCGCAACAAGATCGACCCGCTGGTCGGCACCCGGGTGGACCGGCTGCTCCACCTGGACCTGGTCCCGGGCCTCACCCCGCTGCTGCTCACCGAGTTCGGCGTCGAACCGGAGATCGTCCCGACCGACGCCTTCGTCAAGGTGCTGGCCGAACTCGGCGACACCGCCGACGAGTTGCCCCCGCTGCCCGACGAACCCGCCCTGCTCCTCGGCCAGTACCTCTCCGCGCTCGACATCCTCACCGCCGAGGAGGAAGAGGACCTGCACGTCCGGATGCTCAAGGGCGTGGTCCAACTCGGCCACCAGCGGGTGGTGTTCAAGCCGCACCCCTCGGCACCGGCCCGCTGGTCGCGCGCACTGGAGCAGGAGGCGGAGAAGCTCGGCGCCGACCTCACGGTCCTCGACACCCCGGTCCTCGCCGAGGTCCTCTACCAGCGGCTGAGACCCGTTCTGGTCGTCGGCTGCTTCTCCACGGCACTGCTCACCGCGAGCGCGCTGTACGGCCTGCCGGTCGCCCGCATCGGCACGTCGACGCTGCTGGACCGGCTGACGCCGTACGAGAACAGCAACCGGGTGCCGGTGACGATCGTCGACGCGCTGGTGCCCGAGCTGACCGACCGGGCGGCGGTCACCGAGCAGCGCGAGGGCATGGCCGTGGCGGTGCTCAACGAGCTCGTACGGGCCGTCGGTTACGCGATGCAGCCGAAGATCTACCCGAACCTGCGCCCGGCCGCCGAGGCCTATCTGACCCGGCGGCTCAACGCGCACAGCTGGCGCTACTTCAAGCGCAAGCGCCTCACCTCGCTGGCGCTGCCCGGCGCGGTACCGGCCCAGCTCGCGTTCATCCCGCGCAACGCGACCGTGCGCCGGGTCGCCCGGCGGGCCCGGCTGCTGAAGCGGGGCGTGAGCCGCTGACGCGGGGCGTACGACACACCGGCGGGCCGGCTCCCCAGGGGCCGGTCCGCCGCGTTGTCCGGGGCCTTACATGCCTGTCGTGGCGGTGACACGACAAGGTTGGGTACGCGGAGGCGAAGCCTGGGTGAACGGCCGCGGACGGGGTGACGAAGGGTCGCGGCCGGAGCGCAAACCCGCCCGGATGTCGGACTAGTGTGCTGTGATCCAGCACAGCCATTCCTAGGGGAACCTTGTGATCGACACGCCCGCGGACACGCGGGAAAACCCGACGGGCACCATGGTCAGCGCCGAACTGCCGCCGGCCGCCGAGGAGCTGCCGCCGGCCGAGCCGCCGCAGCCGCCCAAGCGCCGGGAGACCCGCCTCCGTGCCCTCGACGGGCTGCGCCTGGTCGCCGCGCTGATGGTGGCGGCCTACCACTACGGCGGCCGTGACGGCGAGGTCGTCCAGGCGTGGGGCACCTCGCCCAGACACCAGTTCCCCACCCTGCACTCGCTGTTCTCGTACGGCTGCCTCGGCGTGCAGGTGTTCTTCGTGATCAGCGGCTTCGTCATCTGCATGAGCGGCTGGGGCCGCCCGCTGCGCTCCTTCTTCGCCTCCCGCGCCTCCCGGCTGCTGCCCGCGTACTGGGCGGCGATCCTCATCATCACCGGCGTCTTCGCGTTGCCGATGGTGGCGTACAAGGCCGCCGCGCCGAGCGACGTCCTGGTCAACCTGACCATGCTGCAGATGCCGTTGGGCGTCGACCGGGTGCTCGGCGTGTGCTGGACGCTGTGGGCGGAGATCCGCTTCTACGCCCTGTTCGCCCTGTGCGTCGTGCTGCCCGGCGCGAACCGGCGGCGCGTGATCATGTTCTGCGCGGGCTGGACGCTCGCCGCGGCGATCACCCAGGGCGCGAAGTCGCCGCTGCTCGACATCATCCTGATGCCCGAGTACGCGCCGTACTTCATCGGCGGCGTCGGCCTCTACCTCGTGCACCGCGACCGCAAGGACGTCTACGCCTGGGGCATCGTCGCCGTCAGCTGGCTGATCGGCCAGCACTACGCGGTGGCCCGGCTGTGGCACGCGCCCAACGACACGGCGTTCTCCAACCGCTCCGCCTGGGGAATCATCCTGGTCGTCACCTTCGGCTATGTCGCGGTCGCCGCGATCGCCCTCGGCTGGCTCCGCTGGGCGAACTGGCGCTGGCTGACGGTCGCCGGCGCGCTGACGTACCCCTTCTACCTCGTCCACGAACATCTGGGCTGGGTCGTCATCAAGGCCTACCACCGAGACCTGGGCATTCCGTCGTACGCGACCATCGTGCTCACCGTCTTCACCATGCTGCTGCTGGCCTATGTGCTGAACCGTGTCGTCGAGAACAGACTGACGCCGCTACTGCGCTCGGCGTTGTCGCGTCCAGGGCGCTGACGGCCCGCGGGGTGAATAACCGGAACCCAACAGGCAGATGAATTTCACCCGGCAATATAAAGCCGGGCCGGTTCGGCCAATTCCCATCCATCGGCCGGAAATCGCGCTTACATATTTCCCCTTTCACTTCATAGCATGTGATCCGCAACTGGCCGGCACAATCGAACCGGACTGGAGAGCACCTGTGAAGTACCGCTTGCGCGTGTCAGCCGCCGCGGCAGCCATTTCCCTGGCAGCCTGCGGCGCGATCGCCATATCCGCCTCCCCCGCAGCGGCAACCCCCGCCACCTGTTTCGGCTACACGGGCGACCTGAACCAATACGGTACGAGCGTCGTCGACTGGACGTACGGGCCGGACGAGTGTTTCGGGGTCGCCCCCTCGGGGACCATCTGGCACACCTGGGCCGGAGCGGGCAGCTGGAAGGAAATGCCGGGCGACGGCAGAGCCCTCGCTTTCACCGCCTTCTTCGAAAACTCCGCGGGCAAGGCCGTCAAGGTCATCACATCGTCCGGGAACTTCTACTGCAACTACGACGACTACGCGACCAACACATGGGGCGGCTGGTACGCGACCTCCACCGACCACTGCTGAGTCGCACCGACAGAGAATTCACGTCGAATTGACCTCGAATTGAACAGGTCCTCGGACGGTCAGCGCACCGTCCGGGAACCTGCTTCGTCACCCGATCCGTACCGCGCCGCAATTCCCGCGATCACCAGGTCGAGCCCCTCCTCGAAGTGCCGGCCGTAGTCCTGGAACATCTCCGCGCCCGCCGCGGCCGACAGGGGGAAGTCGGCCATCAGGCGGGCGCGTTCGTCCATGTCGTAGCCCTCGCGGCGCTCGTCCGGCAGTGGCTGGACGCCCTGTTCCTCGCTGACGAAACCGATCGTGTAGAGGTACGACGTCGAGGTCGCGCGGACCGCCCGGGCGAGGGTGAAGCCGGCCTCCGTGAACACGCGCAGGGTGTCTTCCATCTGCACCGCGTGCAGGGTGCCGGTGAAGCGTGAACCGCTGAAGACCTTGGCGCCGTCGCGGTAGCCGAGCAGTGCGGAACGCAGGCCCCGGTTGGATTTCAGCAGCCGCTCCTGCCAGGTGTCCTCGCGCGCGAGGACGACATCGGCGACCATCCGCCGGTACATCTCGGTCGCCATCTCGTCGAGCAGCGCCTGTTTGTCCTTGAAGTGCCAGTACAGGGCGGGCGCCTTGACGTCCAGTTCCTTGGCGATGGCGCGCAGGGACAGTCCGTCGAGGCCGACCTCGTTCAGCACCTTCAGGGCGGTGTCGGCGACCCGTTTGCGGTCGAGGGGGATGCGTCGTTCCGTACTCACGCTCGACAGCTTGACAGCTTAACGGCGTTAAGGGCACCCTGATGTCCACAGTCACTTAACAGCGTTAAGGAGATGGGGATCATGACGGAACACGTGGATGTACTGATCGTCGGCGCCGGCCCGACCGGCCTCGCCCTCGGCATCGACCTGGCCCGGCGCGGGGTGGCCGCACTGGTCGTGGAGAAGGCGGACGCACTGTTCCCCGGCTCGCGCGGCAAGGGGATCCAGCCGCGCACGATGGAGGTCTTCGACGACCTCGGCGTGATCGACACGATCCTCGCGAAGGGCGGTGCCTACCCGGTCGGCGCGGTCTGGAAGGACGGCCTGAAGGTCGGCGAGCACCAGATGTTCGAGCCGTCGGAGTCGGACCCCGACAGCCCGTACGACACCCCGTGGATGGTGCCGCAGTGGCGCACCCAGGAGATCCTGTCCGCGCGGCTGACCGAGCTGGGCGGGACGGTGGCCTTCGGACGGGAGGTCACCGGCTTCACCCAGGACCAGGACGGTGCGACCGTCGAGTTCGCCTCCGGTACGGCGGTCCGCGCCGGGTACGTCGTGGCCGCCGACGGCGGTCGCTCGGTCGTCCGCCGGACCCTGGGGATCGGCATGACCGGCGAGACGGTCGACCCGAACCCGATGCTGGTCGCGGACGTCAGGATCACCGGCCTGGACCGCGACAACGTGCACGTCTTCCCGCCGCACGGCGACGTCGGCTTCCTCGCGGTCTTCCCGCTGGCCGGCACCGAGGACTTCCAGGTCGTCGCCCAGTTCCCGGAGGGCACCGGCATCGACCTCTCGCTCGACGGCATCCGCGCGACCGTGGCCGCCCGCACCCACCTCGCCCCCGAGGACGTGACGGAACTGCGCTGGGCCTCCGACTTCCGGCCGCGCGCCGCACTCGCCGACCGCTTCCGCGCCGGGCGGGTCTTCCTCGCCGGGGACGCGGCGCACATCCACTCGCCGGCCGGCGGACAGGGCCTCAACACCAGCGTCCAGGACGCCTACAACCTCGGCTGGAAGCTCGGCGCGGTGCTGCGCGACGGCGCCCCCGAGTCCCTGCTCGACACCTACGAGGAGGAACGGCTGCCCAACGCCGCCGACATGCTCGGCATCTCCACCCGGGTCCACCGCGGCGAGGTGCAACGCGGCAGGGCCACCCAGCAGCTCGGCCTGGGCTACCGGAACCGCTCACTCGCGGTGGACACCCGCACGGACCTGCCCGAGGACGAGGACGCGCTGCGGGCGGGCGACCGCGCCCCGGACCGCACACTCGACGGCGTCCGCCTCTTCGACGCGTTCCGCGGCCCGCACTGGACCCTGCTGGCCCTGGACACCAAGCCCCCGGCGGCCGTCGGTGATGCGGTGCGCGTCATGGAGGGCCCCGCCGTCGAGACGTACGGCACCGGTCTGTTCCTGGTCCGCCCCGACGGCTACGTCGGCTGGGCGGGCGCCACGGAGGACGGCCTCGCGGAATACGCGGACCGTCTCGGCCTCCGCGTCGGTTAGACGGAACTCGCCAGCGACAGCTTGACCGCGAAGCCCAGGAACAGCGCGCCCGCCGCCGAGGTCGCCCCCGCCGCGAGCCGCCTGCGCCGGCGGAAGGCCGTCGCCAACCGGGTCCCGCCGAAGATCAGCGCACTGAGGTAGAGGAAGCTCGCCAGCTGCGCGAAGGCACCGAGCACGACGAACGACAGGGCGGGATAGGCGTACCCCGGGTCGACGAACTGCACGAAGAAGGCGACGAAGAACAGGATCGCCTTCGGGTTGAAGAGACTGACGACGAAGGCACGCCGGTACGGCCGCTCGTCGGCGGCCTCCGCGGCGGGAGCCGACTCCATGGCCGCCCGCTCCTTCCGGGTCCGCCACATCGCCCACGCGGTCCGCAGCATCCCGAACGCGAGCCAGGTCAGATACCCGGCCCCCGCGTACTTCACGATCCCGAACAGCACGGCGTTGGCCTGCAGCAGCGAGGCGACCCCGGCCGCGGAGAGCGTCATCAGCACGGTGTCCCCGCACCAGACACCGGCGGCGGCCGTGTACCCGGCCCGGGTACCGCGCCGGGCGGCGACCGAGAGGACGTACAGCGAGTTGGGGCCGGGCAGCAGGACGATCAGGACCAGGCCGGCGAGGTAGGTGGGGAGGTCTATGACACCGAGCATGGAACCGAGTGTCGCACGGGGGTATGACAGTCAGCCGTCGCCGTCGAGGAGGACGTCCACGGAGAGGTCGAGGGCGACACCGACGGACTCCGGGACCGGGACGAGTAATCACCCAGCTCAGAACGCATCCACCGGCACGTACACCCCCCACACCTCCCGAAGGATCCCGCACACCTCCCCCACCGTCCCCCGCGCCCGCAGCGCCTCCTTCATCGGATACAGCACGTTGTCCGCACCCCCCGCCGCCTCCCGCAGCGCGCCCAGCGCCGAGTCCACGGCCTTCTGGTCCCGGTCGGCGCGGAGCCTCGCGAGCCGCTCCGCCTGCTGCGCCTCGATGGCCGGGTCGACGCGGAGGGGTTCGTACGGCTCCTCGGTGTCCAGGGAGAAGCGGTTGACGCCGACGACGACCCGTTCGCCGGAGTCGGTCTCCTGGGCGATGCGGTAGGCGCTGCGCTCGATCTCGCCCTTCTGGAAGCCGAGTTCGATGGCGCCGACCGCGCCGCCCAACTCCTCGACCCGCCGCATCAGTTCGACGGCGGCCCCTTCCACGTCGTCCGTCATCGACTCGACGGCGTACGAGCCCGCGAAGGGGTCCACGGTCGCGGTCACGTCCGTCTCGTACGCCAGTACCTGTTGGGTGCGCAGGGCGAGGCGGGCGCTCTTGTCCGTCGGGAGCGCGATCGCCTCGTCGAAGGAGTTGGTGTGCAGGGACTGGGTGCCGCCGAGCACAGCGGCCAGTCCTTGGACTGCGACCCGCACGAGGTTCACCTCCGGCTGCTGGGCGGTGAGTTGGACACCGGCGGTCTGGGTGTGGAAGCGCAGCATGAGCGACTTGGGGTTCCGCGCGCCGAACTCCTCCCGCATCACCCGGGCCCAAATACGCCTGGCCGCGCGGAACTTGGCGACTTCCTCAAGGATCGTCGTACGGGCCACGAAGAAGAACGACAGCCGGGGTGCGAAGTCGTCGACGTCCATGCCGGCGGCGAGCGCGGTACGCACGTACGCGATGCCGTCGGCGAGCGTGAAGGCGATCTCCTGCGCGGGCGAGGCACCCGCCTCGGCCATGTGGTAGCCGGAGATCGAGATCGTGTTCCACTTCGGGATCTCGGCGCCGCAGTACCGGAAGATGTCCGCGGTCAGGCGGAGGGACGGCTTCGGCGGGAAGATGTACGTCCCCCTCGCGATGTACTCCTTCAGTACGTCGTTCTGGATCGTGCCCGTCAACTGCCCTGCTGCCACGCCCTGTTCCTCGCCGACCAGCTGGTACATCAGCAGCAGGAGGGCCGCGGGGGCGTTGATCGTCATCGACGTCGACACCTTGTCCAGCGGGATGCCGTCGAACAGCACCCGCATGTCGTCCACCGAGTCGATCGCGACGCCGACCTTGCCGACCTCGCCGTGTGCGAGCGGGGCGTCGGAGTCGTGGCCCATCTGGGTGGGCAGGTCGAAGGCGACGGACAGGCCCGTGGTGCCGTGGGCGATCAGTTGCCGGTAACGGGCGTTGGACTCCGCCGCCGTACCGAAACCGGCGTACTGCCGCATCGTCCACGGCCGGCCGGTGTACATGGACGGGTACACGCCCCGTGTGAAGGGGTACTCCCCCGGCTCGCCCAGCCGCTCGGCCGGGTCCCAGCCGGCGAGTGCCCCGGGGCCGTAGACGGGTTCGACGGGCAGTCCTGACTCCGACTCGCGCACCATGGTGTGCACCTCCGGACACCACGATGCCGCGCCGTTCGCGGCCCGTCATCCGGGGGTACGTGTCCGGGTGACACCGGTGAGACGGCGGGGGTCCGCGATGCGTACTACGGGTATGGGGAGAGCGATCGTCGCCACGGCGGCGTTGTCGGCGCTGCTGGCGGTGTGCGGCTGCACGGTCCAGGGCACGGACGCGGACGGCAAGCACCACCTGCCGGTGCGCATCGAACTGCCGGGAGCCAGGACCGGCCCCTCGGCCACGGCGAGCGCCCCGAGCACGCCCAGCGCCGCGCCCGCCGCGAACGTCCTGTGGTCGCGCGGCGACAGCGGCTCCGGAGTGCGCGAGCTGCAGGCGCGGCTACGGCAGGCCGACTGGCTCTTCGACGGGCCGACCGGGACCTACGACGACCTCACCGAGCAGGCCGTCGCCGGTTTCCAGGGCAAGCGCGGGCTGCCGAAGACCGGCGAGACCGACAAGGTCACCTGGCAGCGGCTGGTGAAGATGACGCACGAGCCGGGGAAGTGGGACCTGTATCTGATGGGCGGCCAGCCCGCCGGCGCACCCGACCCGCGCTGTCTGACCGGCCGGGTGCTGTGCATCGACAAGACGACCCGCACCCTGCGCTGGATGATCGACGGACGGACGGTGTCGACGATGTCGGTCCGGTTCGGCGCGCAGTACACCCCGACCCGGGACGGTGTGTTCCACGTCTACTGGAAGGCCAGGGACTGGGTGTCCACGCTGTACCACTCCCCCATGCCGTACGCGATGTTCTTCAGCGGCGGCCAGGCGGTGCACTACTCCTACGACTTCTCGGCCCGGGGTTACGCGGGCGGCTCGCACGGCTGCGTCAACGTACGGGACGAGGCGGCGATCGCGAGTCTGTTCGCGCAGGTGCGGACCGGTGACAAGGTCGTCGTCCACCGGTGAGACGCGAGGGAAGTCGTGCGGGGCGCGGGCGGGACCGGGGGAACGTGTCCCGCCCGCGCCGAGTGCACGAGCCGTAGGTACGGGGGGAACCCCCGGCTCTGTGCGACGGCCGATGACCAGTCGGCTCACTCAGTACTGCGCCACGGGGCCTGAAAACGTCACACCCCGCGCGAAAAAAATTCCGCGCCTCACAAAGCCGCAGGTCAGAGGGTGCTGTACGTCGGGCCCGGCGCCGGTGCCCGTGTGGCGTCGGTGGTGTGCGCCGGGGCCGGAGCGGACGGTGTCCGCCGGGCGAGCGGGGTGAAGGCGGAGGGGAGCGGGGTGGCGACCACGCCGTTGCCCTTGTGCCCGCCGGCACTCCCGCCGCTGCCGCTTCCGCTTCCGCCGCCCGGGGCGAGCGGGGCCAAGTTCCCGTTGCCCTCGTCGGCACCGCCCGGACCGCTCTGGTCACCCTGGCTGCCGCCCGGACCGCTCTGGTCGCCGCCCTGGGAGCCACCGGTCTTGCCGTCGTCGCCCTGGCCGTCCGTGCCGTCGCCGGTCCTCTTGAGCAGGCCCTTGCAGTACGTCCACACGTGGGAGGTACCGCCCGCCGCGCCCTCCAGGGTGTGCTTGCGGCCGGGTTCCAGGGACTTGCCGTCGCGCACGGCACGGCAGGACGAGGCGACGGCGCTCCACCAGCCGCGCGAGTGGGCGGCCTCGTCGTCTCCGGAGCCGGCGGCGGGGGTGCGGTCCGTGCTGCCGCCGACCGCCGTGCCGGAGGAGTCGTCGGAGCCGGCCGTACCGTCGCCCGCCGAGGGGGTGCCCGAGCCGAAGGTGCCGCTGGGCGAGGGCGAGATCAGCGGGCGGTCCGGGGTCGCGGCGGCGGAGATCGAGGCGGCGGGCGCCGGATCGTCGAACGGCGACGGCAGGACTCCCGTACCGGCCGCGACCGCGACCCCGCCGATCAGCCCGACGGCGAGCGCGGCGGTCAGCGCGAACTGCGCGGGTCTGCCCAGACGCGGTCCCCGTACGGTCTCCACGGGCCGCCCGAGCCGGACGAGCCCGGCGTCGGAGGAGTGCGCGCGGCCGGTCCTGCCGAGGGCGGACCGTTCGACACCGTTGCTGGTGCGCGCGGCCCGGAAAGCGGCCAACGCGGCTTCCTCGCCCGGGAGTTCGGTCTTGCCCGAGGTGGGTTCCACGGACAGCGCGCCCAGGGTCCTGGCGAGCCGTTCGGCCTGGTCGCGGGCGGCCGGGTCGACGGCTTCGAGGGACTCGCCGCGCAGCAGGAGCTCAGCGGTTTCGCGGTCCAGCCATCGGCCGGGGGGCCGGGGGGCGTCCCCCGGCAAAGCAGAGCGCTCGTCGGCCATCACATGTCCTTCTGCGTCCGCGCACGCGTATGCGTCACAGTGGCGGACGTCACCGCGTGGTCGCGCGGCTCTCGCTGGGGTGGCAGGGCGTCGAGGGCCGCGGCCGATTCCGGGTCGCCGCCGAGCAGCTCCGCGAGCCGTTTCAGACCGCGGTGCGCGGCCGTGCGGACGGCGCCGGGCCGCTTGCCGAGGGTCTCCGCGGCGGTCTTGGCGTCGAGGCCCATCACCACCCGCAGGACGACGGCCTCGGCCTGGTCCTGCGGCAGCTGGGCGATGAGGGAGAGGGTGCGGCCGGTGGCCAGCGCCTCGATGGCCTCCACGGCCGTGTCGGACTCGGCGGCACGGTCGGTCAGCTCGGTCTCGTCGCCGCCTGTCGCGGGGCGGCGGCCACGCATCCGTATGTGGTCCAGGGCGCGGTTGCGGGCGATCCGGGCCGCCCACCCGCGGAACCGGTCCGCGTCGCCGCTGAAGCGGGCCAGGTCACGGGCGATCTGCAGCCAGGCCTCGGACGCGACGTCCTCGGCGTCCGGTTCGCCGACCAGCGTCCGTACGTATCCGAGCAACCGTGGGTGCACCGTGCGGTACACAGTCCGGAACGCGGTCTCGTCCCCGTCCTGTGCCGCAAGCACCGCGGCGGTCAGCTCCGCGTCGTCCCCCAGCACGTGGTCCCTCGAATTTTGTTGGTCGCGGCCGCCCTCCGGCGCGAAAGGCACGTTACGACCTGAAACTGCTCCTCGTCCATGTCCGTACAACGCGCAACTACTTGCTTCGGGCGTGCGGTGTGACAGAAAACGCACTCCTGACGCTGTAGAGAGTACGGGCCGCCGCGCGGCCCGTGCCGCGCGACGGCCGGGGCCTCTCCTGTGGGGGGTGGCGGCCCCGGCCGTTGCCGCGACGGTCGGCCGTGCTCACTTCTCGGGTCGCCGTCGCCGGTGTCGAACAGGCAGCAGACTCCGCCGCTGTCGGCGGTCAGGTCGGTGAACGCCCTTTCTGACGTTGGCCGACCGCGCGAACAAGCGGCTCATCCCCGACGTCGCCGCCCAGCACTCCACCGGCATATAGCCGGGATGCAGCAGAGACTCGAACCGGATCGTCGCGTAGACGTACCCGACCCTGACGCGCCCGTCCGACTCGGGTCCGGGGCCGTTCGTCCGCGCGTACTCACGCAGCGCGTCATCGGCGGCGAGCGGGAGGGACGTGTCGAGTTGTCTCAAGTGGCGGTACGGCACGGTCCGTTGGCGCTCGCTCGGCCAGTTCGGCCAGCACCCTGGCCGCGTTCCGAGCACTCACATGGACGTCGTAGCCGTAGCTCAGTCCCACGTTTCCCCCTGTTCCTGGATCGAACGGTGCCTTCCGCGGTGCACCGCGGCAATGTCGAGGGGCCCAATGGTGCACGGTGGCAACGAAGGGGTCGGCCTGGTGCACCACGGCAACGAGGAGCCGTCGAAATGGTGCACTCGTGGGCTGGCGGGGCCCGGGGGACGGCTCATATGTTCCCAAGGCCGGGCGGCCATACAGGGGTTGGCCGCCCGTCGGTGGGATCCCACCCCGGCCGCACACCAGCGTGAAGGAACAGCATGCTTCCCGGTTTCAGCGTCACCTCGGCGCACGAGGAGTACGTCATGGCCCCGGGCGCCAACGCCGGTATGGATCTGCATCACCGCTGGGAGCATCCGGTCGTCCTGGACGGCGAGTTCCACGACGGGCACGGCTTGGGAGTGGCCGCCTGACCCGCACACCACAGCACCTGAGGATGGCCAATTCCTGTGACCGGTTTGATCGAAGCGGCGGCGGGTGCGTCCAGTGCGACGGTGGCGGCGGTGACGACATGGGCGGCGCTGCTGCCGAGCCGGAGGCGAAATGCGCGGCGTCTGACGGCCGCCCGGGCCAAGCTGCGGGAGGCGGAAGCCGCGCGGCGGGACGCGGAGTCGCGCCACAGCGCCGAGACGGCGGAGCTGGACGAGATCTGCGCCCAGTGGGAGCGGCAGCTCGGACAGGCCCGTGACGAGGCCTTCGGCAGCCGGCAGTACGCGCAGCTGGTGATCGGGGAAGTCGAGCACTTCGTGGAGCGGCGGCTGCCCGCCGTGGTCCAGGAGATCCGCGGGGTCCCGGTGTTGCACCTGCCGGGGCTGCGTCACGACTCCCTTGAGGGCTCGGAGATCGCCGGACATCTCACCGCACTCGACACACTGCTGCGGAAGACCGCGGCGGACGTGCGGCGGCAGGCCGCGGAGTCGGCCGGCGCCGGTGTGCGGGTGGCCGCGGAGGAGATCCAGGCCGGCCTGACGCGGGCGCAGCGGGACATCGACGCGGCCCTCGACGCCGCCGAGGACCAGGGCGCGAGCGCGGGCGGTCCCGCCTCCCTGGCGCTGGCGAAGATCGACCACGCGGTCACGCTGGCCGGCCACACCGTGCAGCGTCTGAGGATCCTCGCCGATTCCTGGCCCGACGTGCAGCGTGCGAACTACTCGGTCCTGGAGATCATCGAGAGCGCCCGCGGGCATATCCACCACTTCGACGCGGTCGAGTACGCCTTCCAGGCCGAGACCGCCGACGTACTGGTCGAAGGCCCGATCGTCGAGCCGGTGATCATGGCGCTGACAGAGCTGCTCGACAACGCCACCGCCTACTCGGGGGAGAAGGCCTCCACCTATGCGCAGCGGGTGCGGGCCGGTATCCGTATCACCGTGGAGGACAGCGGCCTGGGCATGAGTCCGCTGCAACTGGAGCGGGCGGAGCGGGCCCTGGCCTCGGGCGGTGCGGATGTGACCGCGCTCGCCGAGCCGTTCTCGCTCGGGTTCCTGATCGTCGGCCGGCTGATGCACCGCTACGACCTGCGCGTGTCGTTGTCGCCGTCCGCCGCGGGCGGCGTCCGCGCGGATCTGCTGATCCCGGCGGAACGCCTGGCCACCGAGGCGGACGCGGACCGTCCCGCCCTCCGCGTCGGGTCGGCGCCGCCGGCTGCCCGGTTGCGGCCCGCACCCCGTCCGGTGGCTTCGGCGGCGGACACGGAGACGATCCCGGTTCCGCCGTGGTTCGGCTGGCACGAGCAGCCGATTCCGGTGTCGGCGTTCACCGCTCCGGCCGAGCCGCCCTCGCACAGCGCTCCGGCCGGGCCGCCCTCGCAGGACACGGCCGGCCCGGGTCCCGCGCACGCCCATTCGCTGCCCAAGCGGCAGCCGCGTCGTGCCCGGCCCCGCGACACGACGCCTCGACAGCACGCGCTCAGCGACCCCGAGGCGGCGGCACTCAGCCAGGGATTCGGCACTGAGAACACCGTGGAAGGGTGACTCCCGGAATGACTGGGTACGAGCACGCGACGGCCGGCACGGCCGACCTGAGCCCCCAACTCAACGCCCTGCTGGGGGAAGACGTGGTCACCGCGGTGCTCTTCTCGCGGTCGAGGGCGGTGTGATCCACCCGAACATCCAGCTCGCGCTGTCGAAGGCATGGAAGCCGACGAAGGCGCTGGAGCCGTTCCTGGCGTCCAGGGATCGCACCGTGCACCTTGATCCGGTCACCCTTCTGTCGGTCGAACCCCTGGTGACGTGCCGCGGGTTGCGCGCCGGGTCGTCACGAGGCCCAATTCCTCGAAAGAGTGCTGCATGGTCTCGAACGCCTCTGGTCACACCTATGGCCATCCCTGTCTTCCGCCCGGAACGCGGTCCGTGAAGATCGTCGTTCTCGGGGCATTCGGAGTCGGGAAAACCAGCTGTACCGGCGCGATTTCGGTCGATCGCGGAGGCCGCGATCGAGAACGCGGTCGACGCCCTGTGGGACCTCAGCGCACCGATTTCCACCGTCGCCGCCAAGTCAGGTCCATTCCTGCATTGTCCCGCCCATGTCGGCGTGCTCTTCTCACCGCGGCAGGACCGCGAGCGGAATACGTCCGGCAGGCTGGTATAGATGAAGGATGGTGTCTACCGCATGATCGGCCTTCGGCAGCTTGTGAACATACCGGAGCTGGGGCTCAGTGCGAGTTCCGGCGGCATCGCCGACCGAGAGGTCCGGTCCGTACGCCTTTTATCCGATACGGACTGGATAGGGGAGAATATCGAGAGGGTATTGATAGTCTCCGACATCAGCTTTCTGAGAGACAGTGACCGCCTGTTCTCCACTCTCGCGGGCGGTCGCGCGGCAGGTGTGGTCGTCACCGGCGCGCACTCCGACGACGCCCTGAGCACCGTGCGGGCCGGCGCCTCGCACTACGGGGTGCCGCTGCTGGCCTCCAACCGGACGCTGCACCAGTGGAAGACCGACCTGGCCGGCCGGGTCACCGAGATGAGCGTCGTCGCCCTGCAGCAGCACGCCGCCCGGCTCGGCTCACTGTTCGACCAACTCCGGGCGCCCACCGCCGACATGGTCCAGGGCATCGCCGGTCTGCTGTCGCGGGAACTCACGGCGGAGGTCGTCGTCAGTTCACGCGGGGAAATACTCGCGGCGGTCCCGGCCACGGCGCCCATCGCCCTGGCCTCGGTGCTGACGAGCCCGGACCGCCGCCAACTCACCACTCCCGCGGGCCTGTTCGCCCGGGTCGAACTCCTCGGCAACAGGCACCAGTTCCTCGCGGTCGCCCTCAAGGACCCTTTCGGGAGCGGCGAACGAGCGCTCGTCGCGCATGCGGCGGACGCGCTCACCCTGGCGTTGTCGCCGTCGGGGCGGCTGGACGAGCCGGACTTCCGGCAGGCGCTCGGTGAAATCCGCCTGTCGGTGTTCCAGTTGCTGATGACCGGTCATGTCACCGACGCCCAGCGGGTCATGGCCGCGGTGTCGCCCGGTCTGCTCGACAGCGAGGAGGCGCGGATCTTCATCATCAACTGCGGCTCCGCCCACCGCGATCTGGTCCTCGCGGAGATGGAGAAGGAGTTGGGCGACTCCACGCTCCCGGTCCGCTGTCCCGCCTACCCCGAGCACATCATCAACGTCGTTCCCGTGCACACCGAGCACGACCCCGAGCAGGAGATCGGCCGGCTTCTCACCACCTTCGACGGGGCCCGGGTCAGCGTCGGCGGCAGCAGCCCCTACCCGATGGCGAACGTGGGAGCCGCCTACACGGAGGCTCTCGAAGCGCTCGGCCGCACCGAGTACCGGACCGAGAAGATGATCGTGAACAAGGCGAAGGCCCTCGGTCTCGCCGACATCCTCCCCGCCGATCTCGCCCGGGCCTGGGCGAGCAGGGTGCTGCACCCCGTCCTGACGGCGAACGGCGGTATGCAGATCCTCAGCTCCGTGGCCATGGCGCTGGAGTTCAAGACCACCGAGGCGTCGCGCAT
Source organism: Streptomyces sp. STR69 (assembly GCF_024519455.1). Lineage (GTDB taxonomy): Bacteria > Actinomycetota > Actinomycetes > Streptomycetales > Streptomycetaceae > Streptomyces. The sequence goes on from NZ_JALJRY010000001.1 coordinate 539,488, forward strand.
CATCCACATCCACCGCAACACGCTCCAGCGTCGCGTCGCGAAGGTCTTCGCCGCGCTCGGCTTCGTTCCCGACCGCACCCTGGATCGCGTCGTGGTCTCGCTGGCGATCCAGATCGTCGCCACCCACGGCGCCGACCCGTCGCCGTACCGCGAGACATCGCTCGACGACGTCCTCGGCGTGGCCCCCGTCCGGGCCTGGGCGGAGAAGCTGCTGCGCCCGCTGGCGACGGACAGCCGCGACCTTCTGCGGACCGTACACACCTGGGTGCTCGCCGAGTTCGATTCCGCGGCGGCCGGAGATCGACTCCGGCTCAGCGACCGCACGATCCGCTGGCGCGTCCAGGCGGCGGAGGCGCTCTTGGAGCGGGACCTGATAACGATCTGGCCGCCGACCGACGAGGACCCGGGAGAGCAGCGCCTCGGCGGCATCCGGCCCCTTACGGTGGCCCTCTACGTGACCACGCCACCCGGCGGAGCCCGTCCGTCGCTGACCGATCCGGCGGCGGCGGGGAGCCCGGTGTCTCGGTAGGGCCAACACCCCTTACGCAGCAGGCGTGTTAACTCCGTAAAACCCGATGGAGTGGCCTCCGATACCCACGGTTGACGGTGATAGCATTCCGCCGTCTGCGACCTTGATCCACATTTGGTCAGGCCTAGAGTCTGAACGCGGTCATCCCTCCGCGTCGATCAGTCATGCAGTCCCCTGGACGGGTTGCGGATCCTTGCAAGGCGTACCCGATGACGCCTGCGTGCCACGCGCCGGGAAAGGTTTCCATGACTCAAGACGTGCTTCTTTGGTGCCTGGTTGCGATAGCGGTGACAGCCGTAGCCGCAGTCGTGGCGCTCATGCTCCGCAGCAGAGCCCTGGGGCGGAGGAAGAGGGAATCCGAGGCCGCGCTGGAGGCGCGGCTGCGCTACGCACAGGGTGAACTCGACCGCGCCCAGGCCACCTTGACCGCACTGCGGGACGAACAGGACGGTGTCATCCGCGAGGCCGAGCAGGCCGCCGAGGAGAACACCAAGTCGGTCCTCAAGGGCGCCGCCCGCTTCCTGCAGAGCCTCGCGGCCGAGCAGACCACACTGCTGGACGGGGTCCAGCGCGAGTACGGCGGCCACGCGGTCCTCTCCGACCTGATGGACATCACCCACGCCAACGCCCAGATGGCCCGCAAGGCGCAGGGCATCGCCGTCATGTGCGGCGCACCGCTGGGCCGCCGCAACCAGCCCGCCAGCGTCTACGACGTCGTCCGCAGCGCCCAGAGCCAGATCCGTAACTTCCAGCGGGTCGAGATCATGCAGCCCAGCGGCATCGCGCTGAAGGCCTCCGCCGTCGCGCCGGTCGCCCTGGCGGTGGCCGAACTCCTCGACAACGCGGCCAGTTTCTCGCAGGCGGACGCCCCGATCGAGGTCACCTTCCGGCAGGCCCAGAAGAACCTGTGCATCGTCATCGACGACGCCGGCGTCGGCATGGGCGACGAGGACCGGCAGCGGGCGAGCGCGCTGCTGTCCGGAGAGGGCCTGCCCCGGCTGTCCCAGCTGGGCACCCAGCCGAAGTTCGGCTTCCCCGTCATCGGCCTGATCGCCCGTCAGCACGGCTTCACGGTGGATGTCACCGGTGTCTCCCGGTACGGCGGCGTGCGGGCCGTCGTACTCCTGCCCGAGGAGCTGTGGACCATGGAGGAGGCCCTGCCGCCGGCCACCGAGGCGCCCGTGAGCAGCATCCGGCCGATGGAGACGGGACGGTCCGCGCGTACGGCGGGCGGCCTGCCGAAGCGTGGCTCCCGGATGTCGCCCACTGGTGTCGGCACGGGTGCGGAGCAGGCGCCCCGGCGCAGTGCCCGGCGCGGCACCGGCAGCCTGGCGGCCCTGCAGCGCGGTACGCAGTCCGCGCGCGACACGGCCTCCTTCGACATTCCGACGCCCGGAGGGTCCGAAAACGCATGAGTACAGCAGACCTGTCCTGGATGGTCCAGGACATCGTGGACAACGTGCCGAGAGCACGGCACGCCGTGGTGCTGTCCGCGGACGGTGTACCGCGCGGGTCCACGGACGATCTGACCGGCCAGGACGTGCGGACCATCTCCGCGGCCATGGCGGGGATGCAGTCGCTCAGCCGGGCCACCGCCCACTTCGCCGGACTGGCCCAGAACCGGAACTGGATCCAGACGGTCATCGAGTTCCAGCACGGCTGGGTGTTCCTGATCGGGGCCGGGCAGGGTGCCTATCTGGCCGCCGCCGCGGAGCCCGACGTCGACATGGAGCAGCTCTCGTTCCGGATGAACCGGCTGGTCTCCCGGCTGGGCAACAACCTCACGGTTCCGGCGCGGGTGACCGGAAGTGAGCCGGCCCACCCCGGGGACGGCGCCGGGGCACCGCTGGACGGCGGGGGCGGCGGGGTCTTCCTGCTCGCGGAGCTGGACAAGGCGGTGGCGTCGGTGCCGGGCGCCCTGCACGCGCTGCTGCTGGGCGCGGACGGTCTGCCGCGCGGGGCGAGTTCGGGGATCGGCAGGAACCTCGCGGACACGATCTCGGCGGCCATGACGGGCATCCACGCCTACAGCCGGGCGACCGCGCCGTTCGCGGGCGGTCAGCAGGACGACGAATGGATACAGACGGTCATCGAGTTCGAGCACGGCTGGGTGTTCCTGATCGCGGCCGGCGAGGGCGCCTTCCTCGCGGCAGCCGCCGAACACGGCTGTGACATCGAGGAGTTCACCGTACGGCTGGGCGACACGATGCCGGCGCTCACCGCCGGGTCGGCCGCCCGGGAAGGAAGGACGGGCGATGAGTGACGAACTGGACAGCGAGCTGGAGCTGACGGCTCCATTAGTCCCACTCTTCGTCATCGCGCAGGGTCGCGCGCTGCCGCGGGAGAGCGAGTACGAGCACACCACGATCATCACGGCCCAGGACGGTGCGGTGACGGCGGCCCGGACGCTCGCCCCGGAAGCCCGTACGGTCCTGGATCTGATCGCGGACGGGTTCCTCTCGGTCGCCGAGGTCGCCGCCCACACCCGGCTGCCCCTGGGCATCGTCCGCATCCTGTTGGCGCAGATGGCCGAGGACGGCCTGATCCATGTGCGCAATCCGGTGCCCCATGCCGAACGCCATGATCCCGTCCTGCTGACCGCCGTGCTCGACGGCCTGATGCGAATTCGAACCGGAGCGTAGTCCCGTGTATCTGGATCCCGACGTCTCCCGCTCCGTGAAGATCCTGGTCGTGGGCCACTTCGCGGTCGGGAAGACCACGTACATCGGAAGTGTCTCCGAGATAGAACCGCTCCAGACCGAGGAGGAGATCACCGAAGCCAGCGAGGGGCTCGACGACCTCTCCGACACCCCGGACAAGACGACCACGACCGTGGCGATGGACTTCGGGCGGCTGACCCTCGGCGAGGACCTGGTCCTCTACATCTTCGGAACCCCCGGGCAGGAGCGGTTCAAGCAGATGTGGGAGGGGCTGTCCCGGGGAGCGCTGGGGGCGCTGGTCCTGGCGGACCCCGAGCGGCTGGAGGAGACGTTCCCCGTCCTCGACCTGGTCGAGGCGTTCGGTCTGCCCTATGTCATCGGCGTCAACACGTTCGAGGGGAAGCACCAGTTCCCGCTCGACGAAGTGTGCGAGGCACTCAACATCTCCGAGAACACCCCGGTCATCCACTGCGACGTCCGGGACCAGGACTCCTCGATGCAGGCACTCATCACGCTCGTGAAGCACCTCTTGTCCTCACTCGGCTAGGAGCCAGCATGCAACAGCCCTTCGACCCGGCCGGGGCCCCGGCCGGGTGCCCCGCGCACGGCAACGTGCCGCTGTACGGGTCCGACTTCGGCTCCGACCCCGAGAACATGTACGCCCAGCTGCGGACGCTGGGGCCCAGCGCCCCGGTCGACATCGCGCCGGGCGTCGAGGTCGAGCTGGTGACCAGTTACGACGCCAGTCTCTACATCCTGCAGAACCCGACGCTGTTCGTGCGGGACTCGCGCCGCTGGAACGCCCTGAACGACGGGGAGATACCGGCGGACAGTCCGGCGCTGCCCATGATGGGCTACCGGCCCAACGCCCTGTTCAGCGACGGCGCGGCACACGCCCGGCTGCGGCAGGCGGTCACGGACAGTCTCGCGACCGTCGATCAGAGCCGGATCGTCCGGCTGACCCAGCAGTCGGCCGACTACCTGATCAGCCAGTTCAGTTCCGAGGCCATGGGGCAGGCGGAGCTGATGTCCGCCTACGCCCAGCCGCTGCCGCTGCTGGTCTTCGGTGAGCTGTTCGGCTGCCCGCCCGAACTCGGCGACCGGGTGATCGCCGGAATCACCGGCATCTTCCAGGGCACCCCGGGTGCCGACGAGACCCTGGGCGGCGCGCTCGCCGAACTGATCGCGCTGAAGCGCCGGCAGCCCGGCGAGGACCTCACCACCCGTCTGATGGTGCACTCCTCCCGGCTGACCGACGAGGAGGTGCTGCACCAGCTGGTGACCCTGCTCTCCGGCGGGACCGCGCCCCTGACGGCCTCGATCGGCACCAGTGCCGCGCTGTACCTCAGCGACGACTGGCCGAGCGGTCTGCCGGTCGAGGACGCGGTCGTGAAGACCTTGTGGAACTACGCGCCGATCGCCAACTACGCGGCCCACTACCCCACCCAGGACGTCGAGTTGGGCGAGCGGACGCTCCACACGGGCGATCCGGTCCTGATCTCCTTCGCCGCCGCCAACAACGACCCCAAGCTGACCGCGCACCGCGAACAGCTCAGCTCCAAGGCCCATCTGGCCTTCGGTGCGGGCCCGCACGCCTGCCCGGCCAAGGACCCGGCGTTCATGATCGCGGCCACGGCCGTCGAGTCCCTGCTCAACCGGCTGCCCGACGTCGAGATGCGCGTCCCCTTCAAGGAACTCGCCTGGGTCCCGGCGCCGTGGAGCCGTCAGCTGGTGACCGTGCCCATCCGCTACACCCCCCGTACGGTGCCGTCCGCGGCCAAGGCCCGCCCGGCGCGGCCGACTCCCTCTCAGGTCGCGCCGTCGGCCGCCGCCATGCCGCAGCCGGCCGGGTTCAGCCGGCCGTCGCACGCCGCTCCGAAGCCCAAGGGCGGGATGTTCAGCCGCTTCCGGGCCTGGGTGAATGGCGAGTGATGTAAGTAACCCTATGAAAGCACTGTGTTATTGGATGATTCAAACATCCCACGGGTACGGATGGCGGCTGGCAGAGAGGAGCCACCATCGTGGGAAGCGTCACGACTCCGTCCACGGACCGTCGGGCCACCATCTCCCTGTTCTCCCGTCTTCGGACGGCTGACGGGCAGGCCGATCCCTTCCCCATCTACGCAGAACTCAGGGCGCGCGGCGCAGTCAGCCCCGCGCCCTGGGGCGGTCACCTCGTGACCAGCTACGGCACCTGCGACCAGGTACTGCGCAACGGCGTGTGGATCGAACCGGACACCGCCTGGCGGGAACAACAGGGGGCGCGTACCCGATGGAGCGCCCCCTCCGCACGGGAGATCAGCCGGACCATGCCCGCGCTCAACCCTCCGGAGCACACCCGGGTGCGCCGGTCGGCCGGCTCCTTCGACCGCACCACCATCGAACAGATCGGCCGCCGGGTGAGCCAGGTCGTCGACCGGCTGCTCGACACTCTGCACGAGCGCCTGCACGCGGGAGAGGCCGACTTCTCGGCACTGGTGAGCGAGGAACTCCCGGTCGCCACCATCGGCGACTGGCTCGGGCTCCCCAGCGCGGACTGGCCCCGGCTGCGTGAACTGACCCACGACCAGGTCTTCACCCAGGAACTGCTCCCGAACGCCAGCCAGTTGGCCCGTTCCGACGCCGCCATGGTGGAGCTGCGCGCCTACTTCCTGGAGCTGATCCGGGACCGGCGCGGACACCCCGGGGACGATCCCGTCTCCCGGTGGATCCGCACCTGGGACGAGCTCGAACCGGACCGGGACAAGGCCGACGAAGCCGTCTACTTCCTCGCCCTGTTCGTCCTGCTGGCCGCCCTGGAGACGACCTCGACACTGCTGTCGACCATGACGCTCCTGCTGGTCGAGGACCCCGGCCGCTGGAGTCTGCTCGCCGAACACCCGGACCTCGTCCCCGCGTTCGTGGAGGAGACCCTTCGCTACGACCCTCCCACCCACGTCATCAGCCGGGTCGCCGCCGAGGACTGCCTCCTGGAGGGCACCGAGGTCAAGGCCGGGGAGATGGCCCACCTCATGGTGGGCGCCGCCCAGCGCGACCCCACCCGGTTCACCGACCCCGACTCCTTCACCCCCCGGCGCAAGGCGACCCATCTGGCCTTCAGTGGCGGCATCCACTACTGCCTGGGCGCACCCCTGGCCCGGCTGGAGGCACAGACCCTGCTCAGCCGCATGATCGCCCGTCTGCCGAGACTCACCCTGGTCCGCCGCCCCGCGCAGGCACCCCGGGTGGCGTTCAGGCGACTTCTGAACCTGGACGTTTCTCTGACATGAACCCGCCAATCATTTCCAGCCCGGCCGCGCCCACCCCCGTTCCTGGACCCGCGGCCGACACGGAGACCGCGCCTTCCGGCGCCCTGAGCCTGGCCCGGACCGGGTCCGTCCTCCACGTACGGCTCAATCCGTCCGCTCAGGACGACGACGTCCTGAGTTCCGCAGTCCTGGACGCGCTCATCGCCGTCCTCGACGGCCTCCACGAACAGCCCGACATCCAGATCCTGGTGCTCTCCTCCCTGGGCGAGAACTTCTGTCTGGGAGCGGACCGCCGGGAGTTCCAGGAGGCTCTGGCCGGCGATCCGACCGGGACCACGCTGCGGCTCATCGCGGACAAGGCCCACCGGCTGTGCCAGGCGCTGGAGAACACCCACGCCGTCACCATCGCCCGGCTCCACGGCAGGGTCGTCGGAGCCGGCCTCGCGCTCGCCGTCCACTGCGATCTGCGCGCGGGGGCGGACACCTGCCGCTTCCGTATGCCGGAGATCGGCCTCGGGCTCGCGCCCGCCTGGGGCGGCGCCATGGGACGTCTGATCACGGAGGCCGGTGCCGCCCGGATCCGCGAACTCATGCTCACCTGCGACGAGTTCGACGCCCCCACCGCCCACCACCTCGGGCTCCTCCACAAGGTCGCCGCCCTCGACCGGCTTGACGACGCCGTCACAGCCTGGACCAAGCCCCTCGCCCGGCGCTCCCCACAGGCACTCGTCCTGACCAAACGCATGCTCGCCGGCTACGCGAAGGCCGCCCGCACCAGCGACACCGCCCTGCTCGACGCCCACCTCCTCGCCGCTCAACTCGCCCAGCCCCGCTGAGCGGCCGGCCCGTGCCGTCCGGGGAGGGCCCACCCCGGACGGCACGGGCCTCCGCGCATTCGGCCCGGTGTCCCGGCCAACGGACCAATGCGCGTGCCGGGTGCGGTCGGTGCGCGATACACGTGGGTCATGCCTGACAACAGTGAACGTCGCTCGTCGGCCCCTGTCGTGTTCACCGGTGTCCGTCTGGTCGACGGGACCGGAGGCCCGCCCGTCGAGTCGGCGGCCGTGGTCGTGGCGGACGGCAGGTTCACCTACGCCGGGCCGGAGCACGCGAGACCCGAGCCGGACGGGGCGACAGTCGTCGACTGCGGCGGACGCACCCTGCTGCCCGGGTTCTTCGACTGCCATCTGCACTTCCTGATGGACAGCAACGCCGACTTCACCGGCAGACTGCTCACCAACCGGCCCACGGTCACCGTCTTCGAACGGGCCCGCCGCATGCGCGAAACCCTGCACGCCGGCATCACGACAGCCCGCGACCTCGGCGGCATCGACGCCGGCTACCGGGACGCCGTGGCGCTCGGCCTGATCGAGGGCCCCCGACTCCATGTCGCGCTGCGGCTGATGAGCCACACCGGCGGACACGCCGACTTCAGCATGCCCAGCGGCTACGACCCCTCGGCCCTCCTCGACACGTTCAGCGAGCTGGCCGACGATCCCGGCCAAGTCCGGCTGGCGACACGGCGGTTGCTCCGCGACGGCGCGGACGTCATCAAGATCTGCGCGACCGGCGGCGTCAACAGCCCCAGCGACCAGCCCGAGGACGAGGGCCTGACCGTGGAGGAGATCGCGACGGTCGTCGACGAGACCCGCCGGCACCGCGGCCGGCCCGTCGCCGCGCACGCACAGGGGACGGTGGGCATCAAGAACGCCCTGCGCGGCGGGGTGACCAGCGTCGAGCACGGCTACCTCATCGACGACGAAGGCATCGACCTGATGCTGGAGAAGGGCGCGTTCCTGGTCCCGACGCTGTCGACCTTCCATGTCGGGCGGGACCGCTTCACGGCCGCCGCCTACGAGAAGAAGGCCCGGCTGGCGGAGGCGGCGACGAACCGGCTGGGCGAGGCCGTGCGGCGCGGGGTGAAGGTCGCGCTCGGCACGGACGCGGGCGCCGTTCCCCACGGACGGAACCTCCAGGAGCTCGGCCACCTGGTGCGGTTGGGCCTGTCACCGCTGGACGCCATCCGCGCGGGGACCCTGACCTCCGCCCAACTGCTCGGCCTGGACGAGTCGTTGGGCACGGTCGAGGTCGGGAAGATCGCCGATGTGGTGGTGTGCGAGGGCGATCCCGTCGCCGACATCGGCCTGCTCGGGGATCCGGCGAACGTGGTGCTGGTCATGCAGGAGGGCCGGATCGTCAAGCGCGGCGCGCCAGTTGGGGCAGCGGCGTAGGCACGGTGTCCGGGTCCGCGTGGGCCGGGGGGGCTCACGCGGACCCGGGACGCCAGTCGTCCTCGCGCCGGGGGTTGGTCGCGTGGCCGTTCGCGTGGGTGCCGGAATCCCTGGCCACCCGGAACGCGGCCACCGCCCGCCGCTCCGCCTCGTCGTCCACGACGACATCGCGCAACGCGGCGCCCAGCAGGGCCGGGAAGCCGTCGCCGTTCCGCTGCTCAGTCATGTCCGTGTCCATCCGTCGGCGAACCGTCGTCCGACTCCCCCAGCGTCCTGGTGCCGGCATCCGTCACACCCTCCCCGGCGAGTTCGCGGGCCAGCCGCTTCAGTCCCCGGTAGGCCGCCGTGCGTACCGCGCCCGGGCGTTTGCCCAGGACCCGGGCGGCGGCGGGACCGTCGAGGCCCACGACGACGCGGAGCAGGACCGCTTCCGCCTGGTCGCGGGGCAGGCCACGGACCAGGTCGAGGGCGTGTTCGGTGGAGAGGGACTCCAGTGCCTGGTCATGGGTGCTGTGCGGACCGGGGAGTTCGAACACGTCCTGTTCGAGGGTGGCCGACCGGGGCCGTACCCGCTGTCTGCGGAGGTGGTCGAGTGCCCGGTGCCGGGCGATGGTCGCCGTCCAGCCGCGGAAGCCCGCCCCGTCGCCCCGGAAGCGGCCGAGGTCGCGAGCGATCTCCAGCCAGGCGTCGGACGCCACGTCCTCGGCCTCGTCGCCGACCAGCCCGCGCAGATACCCGAGCAGCCCGGGCTGCACGATCCGGTACGCGACCGCGAAAGCACCGTCGTCGCCCTCCTGGGCGCGCGCGACAGCGGCACCCAGTTCCCCGTCGTGCGCGTGCCCGCGGCGGGGCTCGCCTGTCTGGCCCAAGGACTGTCCTCGTCCGTACGTCCCACGTGACGTACCGAGTTCGCGAAGAATCCGTACCGGGCGCGGCGGTCCCCCGCACCCCCCATCGCCATCAGCGCCGGGCCTCACAGAAGTGTCACAGCGTCCGCGCCGCACGGAGGAGCCCGCGTCCGGCCGCCCCTCGATCCCGAACCCGTCGCCCTAAAGCGTTGTGTCCACCGGCTGTTGGGGCGTCTCCGCCGCCACCGCGCCCGGGGCGGGCACCCGGTCCGCGTTCACCAGGACGCCGGCGATGAGCGCGGCGAGCAGGATCGAGCCCATCGCCCACCAGGTGGCGACGTTGAAGCCGTGCACCGCGGCCTTCGCCTCCAGCAGCTGCTTGTTCACACCGGGGCCCGCGTGGGCGGTGGCGTAGCGCGCGGTGACCGTGGCGGCGATCGTGTTGAGGAGGGCGGTGCCGATCGAACCGCCCACCTGCTGGGCGGTGTTGAAGGTGGCGGAGGCGGCGCCGGAGTCGCGCGGGGCGACGCCTCCGGTGGCCAGGGACACCGAGGTCATCATCGCCGTACCCATGCCGAGGCCGAGCATCAGCATGCCGGGCAGGATGTACGTGGCGTACGCGGGCTCCACCCCGACCTGGGCGATCAGTGCGAGCGCGCCCGCCGCGATCAGCAGGCCCGGGACCATCAGGGTGCGCGGCGGAACCTTGTACAGCAGCCGGGCCGCGACCTGCGTGGAACCGGTGATCATGCCGACGGTGATGGGGAGATAGGCGACGCCCGTCCTGACCGGCGAATAGCCGAGGACGCGCTGCATGTAGTAGGTGAGGAAGAGGAACACGCCGAACATGCCGATGGTGACGAACAGGATGGTGAGGAACGCCCCGACCCGCTGACGGTCCTTCACCACCGACATCGGCAGCAGCGGAACCCGTGCCCGGGTCTGCCAGAACCCGAAGGCGCCGAGCAGGACGACACCGGCGGCCAGCAGGCTCAGGACGAGTCCGTCGCCCCAACTCCTCGACTCCGCCTCGGAGAAGCCGTACACCAGCGTGAGCATGCCGAGGGAGCCGAGCAGCGCGCCGGGGATGTCGAGGTGGGCCTCCGGGTGCCGGGAGCTGTCGCTGAGCAGCACCCAGGCGCCGGCGAACGCGACCAGCGCGATGGGCACGTTGACGTAGAGGCACCAGCGCCAGTCCAGGTACTGGGTGAGGAAGCCGCCCGCGAGCAGCCCAACTGCCGCGCCCGCGCCGACAATTGCGCCGAACACTCCGAAGGCCTTGCCGCGGTCCTTCGGGTCGGTGAACGTCGTCGTGAGCAGCGACAGCGCGGAGGGTGCCAGCAGCGCGGCGAAGACTCCCTGCAGCGCCCGGGCGCCGAACAGCATCCCCTGGTTGGCGGCGGCACCGCCGAGCGCGGACGCGGCGGCGAAGCCGATCAGCCCGATCATGAAGGTGTTCTTGCGGCCGGCGAGGTCGGCGATCCGGCCGCCGAGCAGCAGCAGTCCGCCGAAGGCGAGGGTGTAGGCGGTGATGACCCACTGCCGGTTCCCGTCCGACATCCCCAGGTCGGTCTGGGCGGACGGCAGTGCGATGTTGACGATGGTCATGTCGAGGACGACCATCAACTGCGCGAGCGCGATGACGACCAGCGCCCACCAACGACGGTTGTCGGCCATATACCCTCCCCGTTCCGGCAGTTGCCCTCATCGTCCTCCCGGACCTCCCCCTTGGGAACGCAGGCGTCTCTAATTACGCCGATTTTGCCGAGCCCCCGCGAACCGCCGGACTCCGCGGCCGGCCAACGCCCTTACCGGTGTACGCCGTTCACCGCGTCCCGGCACAGCAGCCGCAGCGACCCGTGCCCGCCGAAACACCGCCGAGCCTCGTCGACGGGGTCCCACAGGCGCCCGTCCGGAGTACGCAGCCAGTGCTCACCGCCGGTCGCCCACCACTCGGCACCGGTCTGCCGCGCGATCACCTCGCCGGCGTACGCCCCGAATCCGCGCAACTCGCTCTCCACGGCGGCATACGGCGCGCCCTCCCGCCGTATCTCCTCGATCATCCGGTCGACGCGCCACAGGCTCCGCGCCGAGTAGTCGAGGCGCACCCGTGCGCCCTCGCGCATCATCGCCACCGAGTCCGCGGCCCACCGCACGGGCTGCGCGGCGGCCCTGGGCCGCGACCGCTCTCTCATCCGCTCTGTCACCACACCAGGAGAAGCACGGCCGGGCGGTCTTCCGGCACCACGATCCGGACATTCCCCCGGACCGGCGCAGGACCGCCCCATCCTCACCGCACGACGCTCACAGACAGCGCGGAAACGGGATTCCCCTCATCCCCGTCCGCGGGCCCGGCGGGACACCACAGCGCGCAGTACCCGGCGGCCCTCCGTCGACACGGCCAGTGCCTGGCGGATGCCGCCGGGGGCCGGGCCGGAGAGGAGTTCGAGAACGGTGATCTGGCGGCGCAGCTCGGCGGCGACGAGCGGCGAGACACCGTCCGTACGGCCGGCCCTGCGGGCGTCGACCGGGGAGCCGTCGTCGGCGGGGTCGAGGAGCTGGTGGATCCGCAGCGAGGCGACGGAACAGACGTCGGCCCACTCCCGTACCGAGGGGTCGGCCGGTACGTCCGGGGCGGTGTCGAGCATCCGCCGGGCGAGCGGCGCGGCCAGGTCCTCACCGGGTTCCTCGAAGAGGGCGGGCAGTTCGCCGCGTGCCTTCTCCAGCCGCTCGCCCCACTCCTCCCCCACCGCGCCGTCCGCGAGGCCGGCCCACAAGGGCCGCAGCACCTCGTCGCCACCGCCCAGCAGCGGCACACACCGATCCAAACAAGCCAGCCCACTGACAGCCAGTGCGCGTTCGTCGGCCTGAGCGATCAGTTCCACCAGACTCATCCGAACCTCCCTCTGCGGGGCCCCTCCCCTTTGGAGCCCACGTCTCCCCAGACTGCGTGCTCCACTCCGGGAGTGTCACACGGGAGCGCCCCGCGCAGGTCGAGAAAGCGGAAGAAGAGATTTTCGGCCAACCGGTGGTCAGACCACGAGCGGAACGCCCGGCCCCGCCAGGACCTTCGCGTGCTGCATGCGGGTCAGTCGCAGCACGACGAGGATCGCGAGGACGGCGGCCACGATCTCGACGGTGTCGGCGAGCAGCGACAACTGGAGGACGGCGTGGTTCTCGTCGGGCTCGAAGCTCTCCTTGTAGCGCAGGTTGCCCACCCGGTCGGCGAGGAACGTCAGGAGACACAGCGTCCACCACACGTTGACCAGCAGATGCGACCTGCGGGTGCCCGCGGGGTTGCTGGCGTCCCAGATCTCCAGGGTGATCCGGCGCGGGTACCAGAGGTTCAGCCCCGGGACGAACCAGCCGACGACCGCCCACCAGGACTTCATGCTCTGCTCGGCCGGATCGAACACCTCGGCGTTCCCCCGCACCAGCACGAACCAGGACACGTACACGATGACGCACACGAGCATCGCGCCCGAATGGACTTTCCAGGCCAGCGAGTCGAGCGACTCCGCGGTGTCGGCCCGCCGGAGGACCGAACCGCCGGTCGCGCCGTTCATGAGGTCGCCCGTCACGTCGTACAGCTTGAATCCGGCGTAGACGGCGAACAGATCGGCGGCGATGACGAGCCCGAGCAGGGCGGCGGCGGCCCGGCCGAGACCGACCGGCGAGCGGAGCCGGGACACGGGTACGGGCGTGGGTATGGGAACGGACACGATGAAGCAACCCCCCGAGCGCGAACAGGAGGGGGAACATACGATCCACCGGCCCCGTACGTCCAGCAGTACCGACCGCCCCGCTCAACCCACCTTGTCGGCAAGGGACTTGAACTGGGTCCAGGTCAGCGCCGGTGTCCCCGGGTCCCACAGTTTCTGGACGGTGGCCCGCAACGGCATCCGGATGCCGGCCGCGACCTGCGCCTGCGTCTGCGAGTCGGCCAGGTCGCACCAGACCGCGAAGGAGCCGCCGAGGATCTGGCCGTCGTACTTCGCCGGGACCGCCTGCGTGCCGCGCAGCACGCGCGGGTTCCACTGTTCGTAGATCCGCCGCCCGGTCGGATAGACGAAGGTCTGCGGCTCGCCGAGGACGTAGTACAGGTACTCGTCGTTGTAGTTCAGTACCTTGCGTCCCGCGCTCAGATAGGCGACGGGCTGCCGGGCGCCGATCTCCTTGCCCGTCCAGTACGCCACTTGGAGATCCTTGGCGGCCCGCACGGACGTACCCGCGAAGAAGCCGTCGTTCCACACCCGCATGGTCCGGTCGTGGTTGCGGACCGTGTCGGCGCGGTCGTTGAGCCAGCCGGTGGTGAGGTCGGCGACGGTGCCGCCGGAGCCGTAGGCCTTCGTCGCGGCGGCGGCCAACTGCGGGAAGGACGCCTGGGGGTTGGCGACGGTGAGCGCCTGGTACTCGTCGCCGCCGAGGTGCCACTGGTCGCCGGTGAACAACCCGGCGTATTCGTCGAGGAGTTCGTCGACGATCGCGGCGGACGCGTCCTTGGAGATGTCGGCGGCACCGCGCCTGGCGACACCGGACGCGTTGCGCAGTTGGAGATCGGGGTGCGCGGCGATGACCGCGCCCAGATGCCCCGGCGAGTCGATCTCGGGCACGACCGTGATGTGGCGAGCGGCGGCGAGATCGACGATCGCCTTCACCTGGACCTTGGTCAGATGGTCCTTGGAGACGACCTCGGGATGGCTGGTGGACTCGATCCGGAATCCCTGGTCGTCGGAGAAGTGCAGCCCGAGTTCGTTGAACTTGAGGTCGCCCAACTCCCGTACCCGGTCCTCGATCCAGGACGCGGTGAACGGCTTGCGCGCGATGTCCAGCATGAACCCGCGCCGCGGCTTGGCCGGTTGGTCGTGCACGACACCCTCCGGCGCCGAACCGCCGCCGTGCACCTCCTGCTTGAGCGTCCGGGTGCCGTAGAAGACACCCGCGTCCGAGGGCCCGCTGATACTGACCCTCCCCCCGCGTACGGTCATCGCGTACGACTCCGGGTTCGCGCCCTCGTCGTCGTTCAACGCCAGCCGTACGTCCCCGGCGCGCACCTCGCTCGACCCGCCCGCGTACGTCAGCCCCAACTCACCGGCGATCAGCCGCCCTTCGTCCACGAGGTCGGCGTCGTCGACGACGACCCGCTCCCCCTTGGCGGGGCGCCAACCAGGTCCACGCGCGGGGGTGTGCGAGCGCACGGCGGGAATGGTGCGGGGCGTCCGCGACAGCGGATAGACGCGGGTCGGGCTCGGGGTGGGAGCGGGGGTGCGCGAGTTCGCGGCCCGCGAGGAGACGGAGGTGCCGTCGGAGGGGCTCAGCGCCGCGCCCACGGGGCTCCCGTCGTCCCCGGCCGACGCCCACACCCCGAGGCCCACCCCACCCGCGACCACCGCCGTGGCCGCGGCGACGGCGATCAGCCCCCGTCGCTGCTTCAACGGCTTCGACGGCTTCAACGGCTTCGCCGACGAGCGGCGCCTGTGCTGGCTCACGGCGCCAACCTACGGCCCCGGGCGAACCGCGAGTGTCCACCACGCGTTCCGAAACTCTCCCTTCCGGGTGAAATTCGGGCATCCATCGGACACGTCATGACCACTCCCGATAACGTGGTGACGCACCTCTCACTGCATCCCCTGCCGCACCATCCGTGACGCGAGGATCCACACTGCCTTCGCACCGCCTCCCCCACCTCCCCGGCCGACTGGCCATACCGGCGCTGCCCGAGCAGTCCCGGGCGTCGAGGCACCCGGATTCACTGGCGGGGTTCAACGCCGCGTCCCCCGACGACGCCCGCCACGCTCTGTTGCAGTGCCTCCACAGCCTCCACTGGTCCCGCCGCCTCACCGACCACCGCCCCTACCCCGACCTGGACGCCCTGCTCGCCGCGTCCGACGAGGCGGCGTACGACCTCACGGCGGGCGACCTGGCGGAGGCCCTGGCGGGCGAGTCGCTCCCGGTCCTGCCGCCCGACACCTACGAGGCCGCCCACATGGCCCTGGACGCGGCCCACGCGGCGTACGAGGCCCGCTTCGGCCACGTGTTCGTCATCTGCCCGGACGGAATTGCCCCGGACGAGGTCCTGGACCACGTACTGGCAGGCATCCGGTCACGCTTGACGAACGATCCGGAGGAGGAACGGGTGGTGGTGGCGGAAGAGTTGCGGCGCCTGGCAAGGGGGCGTTTGGGTGATGCCTTCAGGGGCGCGGGGCTGTGACATTTGCGGCTCCGCCGCGGGGCGCGACCAGCCACAACGGCGCCGCACCCGGCGAACAACACGAACCCCCCACCCGTCAGCCGCCCGAAACTAGCCCATACGCGCACCTTTGGGTGCCAGTTCGATCACACAAGCAGGCCCGCCGTAAGACCCGCGTCAGCACCTGGTTACGATGCTGAGGGCCGGAGGACCGTACCCGGCCGGGCCCGACCGACAGAGAAGCCGGCGCGGCCCTAAATCCCCGCTCCCGGAGGGTTCTTCCGTGCCGGCTGGAACGCTGTACCGCGGCCGGGAAGGAATGTGGTCCTGGGTGGCTCATCGAGTCACCGGCGTCCTCATCTTCTTCTTCCTGTTCGTACACGTGCTGGACACCGCTCTTGTGCGTGTCTCCCCCGAGGACTACGACAAGGTCGTAGCCACCTACAAGACGCCGATCGTGGGACTGCTGGAGTACGGCCTCGTCGCCGCGATCCTCTTCCACGCCCTCAACGGCCTGCGCGTCATCGCGGTCGACTTCTGGTCGAAGGGCCCGCGCTACCAGAAGCAGATGCTCTGGTCCGTCGTCGGCCTGTGGGTCGTGCTGATGATCGGGGCGATCTACCCCGTGCTCGGCCACGCCGCTCGTGAACTCTTCGGGAGCTGACGCAGATGTCCACGACTGAAACCGCGGCGTCGGGCATCGGCCCCGTCGAGAGCGCGTCCGTCTACACCGTAGACAACCCCGCGCCCCTCATCGAGGCCCCCCGCAAGCGCACCAAGAAGACCCCGAAGTCGACCCGGGGCAACTTCGAGATGTACGGCTGGCTCTTCATGCGCCTGTCGGGCGTCGTGCTGGTCGTCCTGGTCCTCGGCCACCTGCTGATCCAGCTCGTCCTCGACGGCGGCGTCTCGAAGATCGGCTTCGCCTTCGTGGCCGGCCGCTGGGCCTCGCCGTTCTGGCAGGTCTGGGACCTGCTGATGCTCTGGCTGGCGATGCTGCACGGCGCCAACGGCCTGCGCACGGTCATCAACGACTACGCGGAGCGCGCGAACACCCGGCTGTGGCTCAAGGGCCTGCTCTACACCGCCACGGTGTTCACCATCCTGCTGGGCACGCTGGTGATCTTCACCTTCGACCCGAACATCCGCTAGGCCATCGGGCTGAGGGACTGAGGAATTCTGATGAAGATCCACAAATACGACACCGTCATCGTCGGCGCCGGCGGCGCCGGTATGCGCGCCGCGATCGAGTCGACGAAGCGCAGCCGCACCGCGGTCCTGACGAAGCTCTACCCCACCCGCTCCCACACGGGCGCCGCGCAGGGCGGTATGGCCGCCGCGCTCGCCAACGTGGAGGAGGACAACTGGGAGTGGCACACCTTCGACACGATCAAGGGCGGTGACTACCTGGTCGACCAGGACGCCGCCGAGATCCTGGCGAAGGAGGCCATCGACTCGGTCCTCGACCTGGAGAAGATGGGCCTGCCGTTCAACCGCACGCCGAACGGCACGATCGACCAGCGCCGCTTCGGCGGTCACTCGCGTAACCACGGCGAGGCCCCGGTCCGCCGCTCCTGCTACGCGGCCGACCGCACCGGCCACATGATCCTCCAGACGCTGTACCAGAACTGCGTGAAGGAGGGCGTGGAGTTCTTCAACGAGTTCTACGTCCTCGACCAGCTGATCGCCGATGTCGACGGCGTGAAGACGTCGGTCGGCGTGGTCGCGTACGAGCTGGCGACCGGCGAGATCCACGTCTTCCAGGCGAAGGCCGTGATCTACGCGTCCGGCGGCTGCGGCAAGTTCTTCAAGGTGACGTCGAACGCGCACACCCTGACCGGTGACGGCCAGGCGGCCGTGTACCGGCGCGGGCTGCCGCTGGAGGACATGGAGTTCTTCCAGTTCCACCCGACCGGCATCTGGCGCATGGGCATCCTGCTGACGGAGGGCGCCCGCGGTGAGGGCGGCATCCTCCGCAACAAGGACGGCGAGCGCTTCATGGAGAAGTACGCGCCGGTCATGAAGGACCTCGCGTCCCGTGACGTCGTGTCCCGCTCCATCTACACGGAGATCCGTGAGGGCCGCGGCTGCGGTCCCGAGGGCGACCACGTCTACCTCGACCTCACGCACCTCCCGCCGGAGCAGCTGGACGCCAAGCTCCCGGACATCACCGAGTTCGCGCGCACCTACCTCGGTATCGAGCCGTACACGGACCCGATCCCGATCCAGCCCACCGCGCACTACGCGATGGGCGGCATCCCGACCAACGTCCAGGGTGAGGTCCTCACCGACAACACCACGGTCGTCCCGGGCCTGTACGCGGCCGGCGAGGTCGCGTGCGTCTCCGTCCACGGCGCCAACCGCCTCGGCACCAACTCCCTCCTGGACATCAACGTGTTCGGGCGCCGGGCGGGCATCGCGGCGGCGGAGTACAGCCAGAAGGCGTCCTACGTCGAGCTGCCGGAGAACCCGGCGCAGCAGGTGATCGACCAGGTCGAGCACCTCCGTGCTTCCACGGGCACCGAGCGCGTGGCGGTCCTGCGGCGCGAGCTGCAGGAGACCATGGACGCGAACGTCATGGTGTTCCGCACCGAGCAGACCATCAAGACGGCGGTCGAGAAGATCGCGGAGCTGCGCGAGCGCTACCGCAACGTCTCGATCCAGGACAAGGGCCGCCGCTTCAACACGGACCTCCTCGAGGCCATCGAGCTGGGCAACCTGCTCGACCTCGCCGAGGTCATGGCGGTCTCCGCGCTCGCCCGCAAGGAGTCCCGCGGCGGTCACTACCGCGAGGACTACCCCAACCGCGACGACGTCAACTTCATGCGCCACACCATGGCGTACCGCGAGGTCGGCGACGACGGCACCGAGTCCATCCGTCTCGACTACAAGCCGGTCGTCCAGACCCGCTACCAGCCGATGGAGCGTAAGTACTGATGGCAACCCCTGTTCTGGACAAGGAAGAAGCGGCCGGCCAGCCCGAGCCCGGCTTCGCCGACTCCCCCTACATCACGGTCACCTTCCGGGTCCGCCGCTTCAACTCCGAGGTCTCGGCGGAAGCGGTCTGGGAAGACTTCCAGCTGGAGATCGACCCCAAGGAGCGCGTCCTCGACGGTCTCCACAAGATCAAGTGGGACATCGACGGCACGCTGACCTTCCGCCGCTCGTGCGCGCACGGCATCTGCGGTTCGGACGCGATGCGGATCAACGGCAAGAACCGTCTCGCCTGCAAGACCCTGATCAAGGACCTCAACCCCGAGAAGCCGATCACGGTCGAGCCGATCAAGGGTCTGACGGTCCTGAAGGACCTGGTCGTCGACATGGACCCGTTCTTCCAGGCGTACCGCGACGTCATGCCCTTCCTCATCACGAAGGACACGAACGAGCCCACCCGCGAACGCCTCCAGTCGGCGGAGGACCGCGAGCGCTTCGACGACACCACGAAGTGCATCCTGTGCGCCGCGTGCACGTCCTCGTGCCCGGTCTTCTGGAACGACGGCCAGTACTTCGGCCCGGCCGCCATCGTCAACGCCCACCGCTTCATCTTCGACAGTCGTGACGAGGCGGGCGAGCAGCGCCTGGAGATCCTCAACGACCGTGACGGCGTGTGGCGTTGCCGCACGACCTTCAACTGCACGGACGCCTGCCCGCGAGGCATCGAGGTCACGAAGGCGATCCAGGAAGTGAAGCGGGCGCTGATCACGCGGCGCTTCTGAGGTTCCGTCCGCCACGTCCATGAGGGCCCCGTTCCCGGGTTGGGAGCGGGGCCCTCGGTCGTACCCGTCCCCAGCAACCCTGGGGCGGCCCGGTCCAGGGTCTTCCCCAGGCCTCTCCCTGGCGACGCCGTACCCGGCGCGCTGCCAACGTTGCGGTCCCAGGCCCTGGTTCGGGGGTCTGGACAGGTCGCGTCGGCTCACTGCCGGGAGGGGCTGGTCTCATGCAGCCGTACGAAGAGGAATACGGAAGGCGTTACCGGGAGGAGGAAGAGGAGTTCGGTGCCGAGGGACACCGCGAGGAGCGGGTGGCCGAGTCGCTGGAGAGCCCCTTCGACGAGGAGGAGGAAGTCCAGCTGGCCACGGAGCTGTTGGGGGTCACCTCCGAGGAGGAGCTGGAGGAGTTCCTGGGCAAATGGCTGAGGGCAGCCGCGCGGAAGGTCGGGGGCGTGCTGGGGTCCACGACCGGCAAGGCGGTCGGCGGCATCCTCAAGAACGTCGCCAGGCAGGCGCTGCCCGCCATCGGAGGCGCTTTGGGGACGGCGATCGGCGGACCCGGCATCGGCACCGCGTTCGGTGCCAAGGCGGGCGACTTCGTGAGCAATCTGTTCGAGGTCGAGGGCGAGGGCATCGACCACGAGGAGTACGAGTTCGAGACCGCCCGGCGCTTCGTCGCCCTGAGCGGTGCCGCCGCGCGGAACGCGGCGTTCGGCTCGCGCCGGATAGCTCCGCGGGCGCTGGCGCAGCAGGCCGTCCACTCCGCGGCCCGCCGCTACGCACCGGGTGTGGCCCGGCGCTTCAGGACCTTCTCCGTGCCGGCGGCCTGGTTCTGGCCGGGGCCGCCCGTATCGGTGCCCGTCGAGGAGCCGGCCGGGGCACCGGCCGCCCCCGCCGCCAAGGAGGAGTGGGGCGCGTCCCCGGCGCTGGAGGAATGGCAGCACGGCGAGGAGCGGCGTGAGGAGGGGCGCCGCGAGGAACAGCGCGGGGAGTGGGGCAACCGCGAGGAGCGGCACGAGGAGCGGCGCGAGTTCGGTCAGGAGCGGCGCGAGGCCAGGCGCGAGTTCGGTGAGGAGCGTGGCTGGGAGCACGCCGAGGAGGAAGAGGAGGAATGGGGCCGCGCCGAGGAGGAGAGGCGCGCCCGGGAAGAGGGCTGGGGGCACGAGGAGCGGACGCACCACGAGGGCCACCACGAGGGCCACCACAACGGCCGTGCCCGGTCGGGTCGTTGGGTCCGACAGGGCCGCAAGATCGTCATCATGGGGGCCTGACCGCCATGGACCTGCGGCCGGCAGCCACCGCGCTGCTCGAAGGCGAGGCCCGCGCTCTGCTGACCCGCCTGAACCGGGTCAGGCCGTTCGCACTGCACGAGACCATGGTGCCTGCCGCCGCACCGTCCGCCGCCGCCCAAAGCGCGATCGAGCGTTTCCTCATGGAGGAGCGGAGCAGGCTCCGGCATCGGGTCGGCGCGTATCTGGAGTGGCTGGACGGGCCGGGCGGCGACCGGGACCCCGAGTGGCAACAGCACCAGTTCTCTTTGCTGCGCTGGGAGTTCAACTCCGTACTGAGCCACTTCGACGTCTTCTCGGAAGCCGTCACCCAGCGCAGCGAGCACGACGTCGGGGTGCAGCTCGCCGGGCTGGACGTCGCGGCGGTCGACGCGCTCGTCACGCCGGGCACTCCGCTCGCCGACCCGCCGCCCATCATCTGCTACCTCGCCCGTGGTCCGGGCGGCGCGATCCGCCGGGTGCACACCCGTATCCCCGGCGGCGGGCGCAGCCCGGTCTCGCTGATCCGCATCCCCCGCGAACGCATGGTGGGGTACGGGATCGGCTCGTCCCTGGTCCACGAGGTCGGACATCAGGCGGTCGCCCAGCTCGGGCTCCTCGGCTCACTGCGGCCCGTGCTGTACGACATCGAGCGGCACGCGGGTACGGCGGCCGAGCGGTCGGCCTTCCGCTACTGGGGGCTGACCCTCTCCGAGGTGCTCGCGGATCTCTTCGCCGTGGGGAAGCTCGGCATCGGCGGCACCCTGGGTCTGATGGCCGTGGTGAGTCTGCCGCGCCGGCTGGTGCTCGCGCCGGCTCTCGACGACCCCCATCCGTTCCCCTACATCAGGGTCCGGCTCAGCTGCGCCATGGGCGACGCCCTGTATCCGCATCCGCAGTGGCGGCAGCTGAGCGCGCTGTGGGCCGCGCTCTATCCGCCGCACCGCGCCCCGCGTGAACTGCGCGGGCTGACCGGGATCCTCGAACGGTCCATGCCCCGCTTCGTCCGGCTGCTGGTGGGCCACCGTCCGCCCTCGCTGAGCGGGGCCCGGCTGGCCGACCTGATGCCCCGTTCCAGCCGTACCCCCGCGCTGCTGCTGGCCCACTACCGGCACTGGGTGCGCCGGCCCGAGCTGCTGCGCACCGCACCGCCCACGCTCGTCCTCGCGGTCCTCGGCCAGGCCAGGGCCGCGTCCCTGATCGCACCGGAGGAGGAGAGCCGCCTGCTGGGCGAGTTGATCACCCACTGGGCACTCTCCAACACGCTTGAGGCCTTGAGCGCGGCCGCAGTCGCGCCCCAAAGGGGCGCGGGACTGCATCGATATGTGGCTCCGCCACGGGGCGCGACCAGCCACGACGGCGCAGCAGAAAACCGACAACCCATACCCGCCCACCCAGCGAAGCGCACACGTTGAGGAGGCCGTCATGGCCACGATCGAAGTACGGCCCCAGCAGATCCAACAGGGCGGACGCGTCTCGCTGTTCGCCAAGCCCGACCAGCCGGCCCCGGCCGGGACCACCGTCACCTGGGAAGTCCCCGGCTTCGGACCGTTGCCGGCCGACCCGCAGGACCCCGCCCGCGCCGTCTGGGACGTTCCGGACGACCAGCGGCCCGGCGGGTACACCGCCCGGGTGACGTTCCACCTCCCGAACGCGGCGAACGACGTGGCCTCGGCCGACCTCACCGTGCAGGTGCGGCCGATCGCCGCCGGCGACAGCATCAACGTCCAGCTGCGCAGGGCGGGTTCGGACCCGACGGACGACCAGGCCCTGTGGACGGCGATCCGCCGCTCCACCGACCGGATCTCGTTCAACGAGTACAGCGCCTTCATCGACCCGCTCATGTCCGGCACCGTGCTGCCGGACCCCAGCGAGCCGCGCAAGAAGATCGGGCCGCGGGCCTTGCCGTTCGCGGGCGTGGACGCGTACCGGCTGCTGAAGGTCGCCACCGAGGTGTTCCTCCTCGTTCGCTGCGGGGTCCGCGTCGACGGCGACGACCTGACGTCTCCGTTCGACGGGGTCGACCTGGAGGAGGAGCGGCGCCGCTACGGCGAGCCGGGCGACGTGGACGGCGACGCCTTCGCGCGGGCCATCCAGCAGCGCTGGCTGCGCTACATCTCGGCCCACTCACCGGGTGAACGCCGCCCGGACGAGCAGGACCTGGCGCTGCTGCCCTACCTCGGGGTGATCCGGCTGAAGCTGGGCGAGCTGGCGATCACGGAGGCGGACAGGTTCGGTGTGGAGGCCTTCGGCATCCTGCGCGACAAGCTGACCTTCCCCTGCTTCCTCGAACTGATCTGGTCGTACTGGCACGAGGAGGGCATGCTGGTCCAGTCGGTCGAGGCGGTCGCCGCGCGCTTCCAGAACGTGCACGGTCCTGGCGACTACGACCCGCTGGCCCATGTCGACATCGATCCGCTGCGTGCCCTCAGTCAGTTGATGTGGGGCTATGTGCAGGACGAGCGGCACCGGCTGTCGCCGCTGCGCCGGGCCTACGAGTACGACCACCAGTACGGGGTCACCCAACTGGCGCCGGGCGCACCGCCGATCAGGCCGGTGGACAGCCGGCCGCGGTTCCTTGAGGCCTTCCACACCCTGCTGAGCCTGACGTCCGTGTTCTTCCGCGAGGACGACGACACCACGATCATCGCGGACGGCTTCCCGGTCCTCAACGCGCTCAAGGACGTCCATCTGCTGCTGACCGAGGGCCAGCACAACCAGTACGGCGACCTGCCCTGGACGGCCCGCCAGGAGATGCTGATGGAGGAATGGCTGCTGGCCCGCCCGGAGATGCGCGAGTTCCTGCCCGGCCGCACGATGGTCGCCTACCCCGAGCAGTGGATGGACCGCGTCGACACCATGAAGCGGCTCCAGGGCTGGACCCCGGACACCGTCATCCACTTCCGCGACCTCGGCCGGTTCGGCGAGCAACTGCTCCTGTCGATCCGCTACGGCAACTGGAACGCGGTCAACGACCGTACCCAGGCGGCGAACTGGGCCCGCTACTGGCGCTCGGAGATCCAGGGGTACCTGCACTCCTACCGCTCGGTGACCGGGGTCGACCTCGGTCTGGAGCGTACGGACGGGCGCGTCGACGCCACCATGCCCGCCGTACATCTGCGCCGCAGGCTGCTGGAGCAGCAGGGCCGGCAAGCCGTCGGCGCGGGCTCCGAGCAGCGCGGCGCGCGGCAGTTGGGCCGGGCCGAGCCCAGGGCGCAGCTGCCGCGGGCCGCCGGGGCGCCGCGTGAACTGCCTCGTGGCAGGCAGCCCGAGCGGCGGCCCGCCGGGCTCCCGCCGGGGCGTTCCGGCGCGGTTCGGCGTGGCCGCCCGGAAGGGGAGTGAGGTCATGCCGACGACCTCGACGGCCGTACGGAACGGGACGGAGCGCCCGCCCGCCGCCCGGGCCGGGCAGCTGTCCGGCACCATCGCCCGCAACCGCGCCTACGCCCGTTCGCTCGGCTGGGAGGCCCATCTCCCGGCTGTCCGGCGGGTGTTGGACCGGCACCGCACGGACTGGGACTGGACGGCACTCGGCTCCGCGACGCTGAAGTGGCAGACGGCGCACGGGATTTCACCGGCGGACGGTCTCATCGGGCCCGGCACCTGGGCGCTGCTGCGCACCGCCGCGGGAGTGGCCGGGGACCCCGCGATCAGCTGTCAACTCCCCGAGTACGGAACCGGTTTCCGGGCGACGGGCCGGCCCACGCACCGGTTCGGGCGGCCGGAGACCGCCCGTGCCCTGCTGGCCGTCGCCGCCGCCTGGCACCGGGCCCATCCCCAGGGGCCGGTGCTCGACATCCGGGATCTCGGCCGCAGCGGCGGCGGCCCGCTGACCGGGCGCGCCTCGCACCGGCTCGGCCTCGAAGCAGACCTCTACCCGGTGAAGTCCGATCGCCGCCAGGGGCCGACGACCTGGCGTCACCCCTCCTACTCGCGCGCGCTCACACAGGAGCTCGTCGACCTGCTGCGGAACAACGGCGTGCTGCCGGTCCACGCGATCTTCTTCAACGACCCGGAGATACGCGGCGTGCAGCCCTTGGAGAACCACGACAACCATCTGCATGTGCGCTTCGCGCCGCCGTCGCCAACACCGGCGTCGCCCGCCGCCCGCAGGAGCTCCGGCCCGGCCTTGGAAGTCCCGGGCAGCACAGCGCCCCGTAAGGGGCGCGGGGAACTCCGCGACCAGCCCCCACCGGCCCGCGGGGTCATCACGGTGCCTCCAGCGCGCCTCGGGGTCCTGACCGCCCAAGGCAGGCCGCCCTACCAGTTCACCACCGAGGACGCCGAGTGGACCGCCCGCTTCATCATCGGAGAGTCCGGCGGCCGGGACGACGCCGACAGCCATGCCGTCATCTGGGCGATGTTCAACCGGTACGCGCTGCTCACCCGCCCCTACTACCGCACGTTCAACGCCTTTCTGCGGGCCTACTCGACCCCGCTGCAACCGGTCCTCAAGAGCTGGGGGGCGAGCAGGCGGAACATGGACCGCGCCGACTTCGTCCGCACCGGCGGCACCTTCGGACCGCCCGCCCCGCCCGGCATCCCGCGCGGTCAGCGCCGCGCCTATCTGGACCTCCAGCAGCGGCCCTGGGCCCAACTGCCGTCCGCGGCAAGGTCGGTGGCCGTACGGGCGCTCGGCGGGGCGATCGCGAACCCGATCGGCAACGCCACGGAGTTCGGTTCCACATACGTCTACTTCCACGACGCGAACCGGAGGTATCCGAACCCCGACGAGTGGCGGCGCTTCACCGAGCAGTACGCCGCGAAGACGGGCTGGCGGTGGATCGGCCCCGTGCCGGGCCTGGACCAGAACAAGAACACCTTCTTCGTCCAGCGCAGGCTCGCCGCCCTGCCCGTCCCCGCCGTACGCGTGCTGGCGGGGTGAGCCGCGGACTCCGGCCGGGCGGACCGCTCAACGGCACACGCGTTGAACCGTCATGACAGGGCG
This sequence comes from Streptomyces sp. STR69, assembly GCF_024519455.1. Lineage (GTDB taxonomy): Bacteria > Actinomycetota > Actinomycetes > Streptomycetales > Streptomycetaceae > Streptomyces. The sequence continues at coordinate 565,120 of NZ_JALJRY010000001.1, forward strand.
AGCATCATGGCCCGCGGAACACCGACGCAACTACGGGGGTAGACGTCGACATGCCGGTGAACACACTGCTGCACCATGCGCACCGACCGGCCGAGGCCGGGGAACCGTCGTTCTACGGCCGGGAGCCGCAACTCGGGGAAATGGAGAACAGGTTGCGCGAGGCCCGCGCCGGGGCATCGCGTCTGATGGTGGTCGAGGGACCGCCCGGTATCGGGAAGACCGCCCTGGTCCGCCGCTTTCTGCGCACGGCGGACCGGGTATGCGTGCTGGAGGCCAGCGGCGCCGAGAACGAGACGGCACTGGCCTACGGCGTCCTCGATCAACTCCTCAGTCAGACCTCGGTGGACGAGGACGCACCCGGGTCGCAGGACGAGCCCGGAGCGGTCGGCGCGCGGCTGCTCGCCCTCGCCCGGCGGATTCCGGCGGACACCGTCGTCGTGCTCGTCATCGACGACGCCCACTGGGCGGACGCGCCGTCGCTGGACGCCCTCACCTTCGTGCTGCGCCGGCTGCTGTCCGAGCCGGTCCTCACCGTGCTGGCCGTCCACGCACCGGCCGATGCCCAACTCCCCAAGGGGCTGGGGAGGTTGCTGGCGGACGACGAGACCCTCCGCCTCGCGCTCGACGGCCTGACCGCCGAGCAGACCGGAGCGCTGTGCGACCGGCTGCTGCCCACGGGCCTGCCGCCGCACGCCGTCGGCAGACTGCACGCCCACACCCTGGGCAATCCGCTGCATCTGCGCGCGCTGCTCCGTGAGGTGGAGCCGGAGGTCCTGGCCACTTCCGACTCCCCCCTGCCCGCACCCCGTTCGTACCAGTTCCTGGTCCGGGACCGCCTCGCGCACTGCGACGCTCCGGCCCGGGACCTGGTGGCCGCGGCCAGTGTGCTCGGGCCGCGCGCGCCGCTGCACCGGGTGGCGCAGCTGGCCGGTCTGGAGAACCCGCTGCCCGCCGTCGAACAGGCCGTGGGACAAGGGCTGTTGGCGGAGTGTCCGGCGGGCGGCCCGCCCGAGCTGGCCTTCCCGCACCCGCTGGTCCAGGCCGCCGTCTACCACCAGCTGGGGCCGGCCCGGCGGGCCGCGCTGCACACCGGGGCGGTGCAGGCCAGCAAGGACGCAGCCAGCCGTACCTGGCACCAACTGCTCGCGGGCCGCAGCCCGGACCCGGCACTCGTCGCCGACCTCGCCACGGGCGCCCGCCGGCAGGCCGCCGCCGGTCACTGGTCGAGGGCCGCGTCGATGGCCGCGCACGCCTCCCGGCTGGCGACGACACGGCCCGAACGTGAGCGGCTGACCGTGGAGGCGGCGGACGCGCTGCTCTGCGAGGGGCGGCTGGAGGAGGCCGCCGACCTGGTGCGGGCGCTGCCGGGCGACACCGCACGGGCGGCCCATCGCTATGTGCACGGCCATCTCGCGTTCGTCCGGGGCGAGACGCCCAGTGCCCGGCTGCTCCTGGACGACGCGTGGCGGCACTGCGACCCCGCCCTGGACCCGGCGCTGGCCCGGCGCATCGCGGAACGGCTCTCCCTCGTCTGTCTCGTCCAGGGCGAGGCGGCAGCGGCCGTGCGGTGGGCGCGACGGGCCGGGGCTCTGCCGCCCGTGCCGTTCACCGGCGGAATGCTGCGCTACGCCCAACTGGCCGCCCTGGGCCTGACGGACGCCGTCGAGGAGGGTGTCGAACGGGCGGCCGGGCTGCCGGAGTCCGTGCTCGTCCAGTCCGGCGACGTGGACCTGCTGCTCGGCCGCAGCGCGCTCAGGCTCGGCTTCGACGACCTGGAGGGCAGCAGGGCCGATCTGCGCTCGGCCGCGCCGCTGTGCCGGAGCGGTCCCGCGCCGCTGCGGGCGACGGCCCAGCTTCTCCTGGGCGAGACCGAACTGCGCCTCGGGAACTGGGACGTGGCCCTGCGCGAACTCGAATCGGCGGCACAGGCCGCCGTCACCCGCGGCCTCGCCTGGCTGGAGCCGGTCGCCTGCGCGGACGCCGCGGCGGCGCTCGCGCTGCGGGGGCGGACCGAGCGGGCCGCCGAGTACCTCGCGAAGGCCCTGGGCAGCGGCGGATACGGCCACGGCGCCTCCGGCGTCGCCCATGTGGCAAGGGCGCGGGCCCAGTTGGCGGCGGCCCGGGGAGCGCAGGACGAGGTGGCGGGCGCGCTGCTGCCCCTGCTGGAGCGGGAGTCGGTGGCGCGGACGGACGTAGCGCCCTGGCGTGATCTGCTGGTGGACGCGCTCACCGCGCTCGGGGAGCACCGGCAGGCCGAGCGGATCCTGGACGGTCTCGACGCGCCCTCCGCCCACCGGGGCCGGCACTCCCGGCTGGCGGCGGCGGCCCGGGCGCGCGGCACCCTGCTGGCGGCGCGCCGGTCACCGAGTGCGGCGGAGCTGTCGTTCCGCAAGGCACTGGGCCACGCGGAACAGGTACCGAACCCTTTCGACCGGGCCCGCGTCCAGCTCGCCTACGGCGCGTTCCTGCGCCGGACGGGCCGACGGACCGACGCCACCGGGCAGCTGCGCCGGGCACTGCGCACCTTCACCGAACTGGGCGCCGCCCCGAGCGCGGCCCTCTGCGAACGCGAACTGGCCGTCAGCGGCGGCACGACCGCGTCCGACTCCCCCCTCACCCCACAGGAACTGGTGATCGCCCGCCTGGCCACGTCCGGCCTCACCAACCGCCAGATCGCCCGCGAACTGGTACTCAGCGTCAAAACAGTCGAATTCCACCTCAGCCACACCTACACCAAGCTGGGCATCACGTCCCGCATGGGGCTCCTGGACAAGCTGCCGGACAGTTCCTGACCCGGTCAGCGGCGCCGTCGGTCGATCGCCGTCAGATCGATCTCGATGTCGAAGGGCACGGAGAGCTTCAGCCGGTCGTGGAAGATGCCGACGAGGCCGTAGGACTTGGTGGCGGGGTCGAGTTCGTAGACGTAGACGACGGGGAGGCCCTTGTTCTCGTCCTGCTCGACCCGCCAGTAGTGGCGTACGCCTGCCGCCGCGTACTTGCGGGGCTTGGTCTCCCGGTCTCGCTCCACGGAATCGGCGGACACGACCTCGACGGTCAGGAGCACGTCCTCGGGCTTGTGCCAGGTCTGGCCGGGGCCGAGATCCGCTATCGCGCGGAACACGAGAATGTCAGGCTCGGGTCGATTCCTGCGATCCAGTTTGACGGTGAATTCCCGGTCGACATCGAGGTCGTCCGGCACCTGTTCCAACAAGCTGTGCTCAAGCAGGCGCAGGCATCGCATGTGAAAACGCGTCTGCGGGCTCATGAAGACGAGACTCCCGTCGATCAACTCCGTGTGCGGCGGGAGGCCCGGAATCCGGTCGAGGTCGTCCGCGGTCCAGCCCTCGGCGGGCGGGATCGGCCAGCGGTACGCCGGCTCGTCGTCCAGTCCGTTCTCAGATGCGGCGCTCATCAGTGCTCCCAAAGGGCGGAGTCTCGCCTGTCCACTCAGCCTACCCAGGCGGGATCAGGAGTGCTTCACCTCAACGAGTGATCACATGGTCAGCCTGCGGTCGCCTCCCGATGACACCCACCTCCACCCACCTAATCTGACGGAATGTCAGATGAAGAGTCCTACGAACTGCTCGGCTTCGACAACGTCCTTCTCCCCGTAGGGGACCTCGCCGAGGCGGTCCCCTTCTACGAACGCGCCGGATTCACCGTCGGGTTCCGCCTCGACGAGGCCGGGATCGCGATCCTGAAGGTCGGCGGCGAGACGCCCGGAGTTCTCCTGCGCCAGGAAGACGGGCTCGGACACAGGCCACCCCCCTGGCCCTCGCCGCGCGTGTGGCTGGAGGTCCCGGACGCGCGGAAGGCCGCGCAGCGCCTCACCGCCGCCGGAATCACCCTCCTCGACGCACCCTTCTCCGTGGCGACCGGGTGGACCGTCGAGATCGCCGACCCCTGGGGCAATGTCATCGGGTTCACCGACTACTCGAAGCGGCCGGAGCTGGCGCGGCGGGTGTGACGCAGACCCCAGCGCAAGCGAGTTGAACACGTTCAAAAATACGCCTACATTCTCCTTGTCAGCGTTTTCGAACGCGTTCAAGAAGGGGGAGGCGCATGGACCGCACGGTCGTCGCCTACGTCATCTATCTGATCGTCAGCATCGGACTCACCGTCTGGGTGGCCCGCACGCTCAGCCGCAACGGGCGGATCTTCCTCGCCGACGTCCTACGGGGGAACGAAAAACTCGCCGAGGCCGTGAACCACCTCCTGGTAGTGGGCTTCTACCTGGTGAACCTCGGGTTCGTCGCCCTGTACCTCAGCGGGGACGGCACCATCGAGGACACCCGGGGCATCTTCGAGGCCCTGTCGACCAAGGTGGGTGTGGTGCTGCTGGTGCTCGGGGTGATGCACCTGGGGAACGTGTTCGTGCTGAACAAGATCCGGCGGCGCGGGGTCATGGAGCGGGAGCAGGTGCCGCCCATCGCGCCGCAGGGGTGGGTTCCGCCGACGGCCGGGGCGTGACGGGGGTGGCCCCGGACGTCGGCGGGACCCAGGACCGGGACGCCTCGCGCGTCCCGGTCCACGGGCTCACCGTCCTGTACGACGCCGACTGCGCCCTGTGCGCCTTCGTACGCGACTGGCTCGTACGGCAGTCGCAACTGGTGCCCCTGGAGCTGGTACCGGCGTCCTCCGAAGAGGCACGGCGGCGCTTTCCCGGGCTCGACCATCGCGCCACCCTCGACGAGATCACCGTCGTCGGCGACTCCGGGCAGGTCTACCGGGGCGCCGCCGCCTGGATCGTCACCCTGTGGGCGCTGCGCGAACAGCGGCCCCTGGCGCACCGGTTGAGCACCCCGGCCGGCGCCCGGCTCGCCAAGGGCGCCGTGCTCGCCGCGGCGAAGTGGCGCGGGGCGCAGTGGGGCGCCGGGCGCTGGGGCGGCGGTGTGTACCGTCAGAGCGACGGGTGGACGTACGACCCGAGTCGCGGATGGTCGTACACGGGACCGGGCTGCGTCGGCGGTTCCTGCCCCACTGGATAGGCTCTCTTTCCGTGCCCGCGAAGAACGACAGCCCCGAAGAGGACGGCGGTACGCCCGCCAGGTCCGTGAAGTCCGAGCAGACCCGCGCGCTCATCCTGGAGACGGCCATGCGGCTGTTCCAGGAGCACGGCTACGACAAGACGACGATGCGGGCGATCGCCAAGGAGGCGGGCGTCTCGGTCGGCAACGCGTACTACTACTTCGCCGGCAAGGAGCACCTGATCCAGGGCTTCTACGACCGTATCGCCGAGGAGCACCGGCTCGCGGTCCGCGAGGTGCTGGACCGGGAGACCGATCTGGAGGCGCGGCTCGCGGGCGTGCTCCGGGTGTGGCTCGATATCGCGACGCCCTACCACGAGTTCGCGGTGCAGTTCTTCAAGAACGCCGCCGACCCGGACAGCCCGCTCAGCCCGTTCTCCCCGGAGAGCGAGCACGCGCGCGTGCAGGCCATCGACGTCCACAAGGAGGTGCTGTTCGGCGCGAAGACCAAGGTGGCTCCGGAACTGCGGGACGTACTCCCGGAGTTGATGTGGCTCTCGCAGATGGGCCTGGTGCTGTACTGGGTGTTCGACCGGACCGAGGGGCGGGAGCGGAGCTACCGGCTCGCCGAGCGCGGTGCCCGGCTCACCGCGCGCGGTGTCTCCCTCGCACGCTTCCGGGTGCTGCGCCCGCTCGTCCTCGAGGTGCACGAGCTGTTCACGGACTTCCTGCCGGGCATGACCCACGCGCTGCCCGACCCGGCGAAGAAGAAGGACAAGGACAAGCGCGGGGCGCCCGCCGCCGGAACCGCCGACGACGAACGCCCCTGAGCGATCAGGTCAGTTGACCGCGTCCACTCCGCCCTCGGCGAGCTCGACGTCGTAGATCAGCGGGCCGTCCGTCACGCTCACCTGCCGGGCGGTGGAGCCGTACGACGGCGCGGTCGTCGCCAGGAGGTAGGTCCCCGGTGCCGGCACCGAGACGATGTACGAGCCGTCTGCCAGGGACTCGACGCGGTCCAGTTCGCGTCCGCCGGTCGTCCGCAGCGTGACGGACGCGCCCTCCACGGGCTCGCCGTCGGCCGTACGGACGAAACCGTGGACGGCCGACGCCGGACCCTCCACGACGGCCTGTACGGGCTCCTCCGCGGGTTCCACCGCGAGGTGCGGCAGGCTCTTGTCGAGCCAGGCCGGGAGCCACCAGTTGGAGTTGCCCAGGAGGTGCATCGCGGCCGGCACCAGGGCCGTACGCAGGATGAAGGCGTCCAGGGCGACCGCGGCGGCCAGGCCGACGCCCGCCGTCGCCGCGCCCGTGTTGCCGCTCAGGACGAAGGCCAGGAAGACGCAGACCATGATCAGGGCGGCGGAGTTGATGACGCGGCTGGTCTCCGCGAGGCCGACGCGGACCGCGCGGGCGTTGTCCTTGGTGTGGACCCACTCCTCGTGCATACGGCTGACCAGGAACACCTGGTAGTCCATGGAGAGGCCGAAGAGCAGGGACAGCATGATGACCGGCAGGAAGGCGTTGATCGGGCCCTCCTTGCCGAGGCCCAGCATGTCCAGGCCCCAGCCCCACTGGAAGATCGCCACCAGGACACCGAAGGAGGCCGCCGCCGCGATGAGGTTCATCAGGGCGGCCGTCAACGGGACCACGAGCGAGCGGAACGCGAGCAGGAGCAGCAGGAAGCTCAGGCCGATGATCGTCGCGACGAAGAGCGGGAGGCGGTCGCCGGTGACGGACGCGAAGTCCTTGGAGATCGCCGTCACCCCGCCGACGTGACCGGTCGCGCCGGCCTCGGGTATCACCTTGTCCCGCAGGGTGTCGATCAGGTCGTCGGTCTCCACGGACTGCGGTGAGGTCTTCGGGACGACCTGGATCACCGTCACCCCGCCCGTGGGCGGCAGCGCGGCGACCCGGGCCACGTCCTTCGTCGCCTCGATGCCCTTGACCAGGGTGGTCGTGTCACCGCTCGAAGTGACCACCTGGAGCGGGCCGTTGAAGCCGGGGCCGAAACCGTCGGCCAGGAGGTCGTACGCCTTCCTGGTGGTCGTCGAGGCGTTGTCGTTGCCCTGGTCGGTGGCGCCGAGGCGCAACGACAGCACGGGGAAGGCGAGTACGGCCATGACGACGAGGGCGAAGGCGGCGATCCGGCGCGGGCGCTTCTGCACGGCGGCCGACCAGCGGACCGCGAGATTGTCGGTGCGCTCCGGCTCGGGCCCGTTCTCCAGCTTGCGGCGCTGCTTGCGGCTGAGCACGCGCGGGCCGAGGAAGCCGAGCAGCGCGGGCAGCAGGGTCGTCGCCGCGAGGACGCTCAGGACGACCGTGAGCGAGGTGCCGATGACCACGCCGTCCAGGAAGCGCAGCTGCGTCACCAGCATGCCGGCGAGCGCGATGCACACCGTGCCGCCCGCGAACAGCACCGCGCGGCCCGAGGTGTTGAGGGCGACGACCGCCGACTCCTCGGGATCCATTCCCCGTTGGAGGCCGCGCCGGTGCCGGGTGACGATGAACAGGGCGTAGTCGATGCCGACACCGAGGCCGATCAGGGTGGCCAGCAGGGGCGCCAGGTCGGGGATGTCGGTGGCGTGGCTGAGGAGCTGGGTGGAGAACAGGCCGGTGCCGACGCCGAAGATCGCGATGCCGATCGGCAGCAGGGCGGCGTAGAACGAACCGAAGGCCAGGAACAGGACGACGGCCGCCGCGAGGATGCCGACGCCCTCCGCTATGCCGCCCGGCGGTTCCTCGACCCGCTGGACGGCCTGGCCGCCCAGTTCGACGTGCAGGCCGTCGCGCTTCGCGCCCTGCGCGGTGTCGACGACCTTCTGGACGAGCTCCTTGGGGACGGCGTTCGCCTGCTCGGCGAAGGTGATCTGCGCGTAGGCGATCGTCCCGTCCGAGCTGATCTGCGCGGCGCCCCGGGCACCGGAGTAGGGGCCGGTGACCTCGCCGACGCCCTTCATTCCCGCGATCCTGTCGAGGACGGGCTGGATGCGGGTCTGTACGGACTGGTCCTTGACCGAGCCCGAGTCGACCTTCCACACCACCGTGTCGGTGTCGCCCGAACTGTTCGGGAACGCCTTCTGCATCAGGTCGTACGCGCTCTTGGAGTCCGTGTCCGGGAGGGAGAAGACGTTCGCGTAGTCCGTCCCCGCCGTCGTCGCCGAGAAGCCCAGGCCGAACAGTGCCCCCACCCACAGCAACAGGACCACCAGCCGGTGCCGATAGCACCACCGTGCCAATGCCGCCACGCTCAACACTCCTTATGTAAAACCGAGTTGACTCGGTCGATCGGTCGGATGGTCCCCCAGGTCCTGGGCTACACAATTGGCGGTGGCACGCGCGCGTGGACACGTCCTGGCCATGACTCTCAAGGAACTCCAAAGACCGGACGGCCCCGATGTCGGTGGTGCGGCCGATACTGGGGGCATGACGGCTCCAGGAACCGTGCTGGTGGTGGAGGACGAACCGAGCATCGCCGACGTCCTCGCCATCGCGCTGCGCTACCACCGCTTCGAGGTCATGACCGCGGGCACCGTCCGCGAGGCGCTCGCGCTGGCCGAGCGCACCCGCCCGGACTGCGCGCTGCTCGACGTGATGCTCCCGGACGGCGACGGCCGCGCCCTGGGGCAGGAACTGCGCGCCCGCAGGCCCGACCTGGCCCTCGTCTTCCTCACCGCGCGGGACGCGCCGGCCGAGATCGTCGGCGCCCTCGGCTTCGGCGACGACTACATCACCAAGCCCTTCGACATCGACGTGGTCGTCGCCCGCATCACCGCCGTCCTGCGCCGCCCCCGCCCCGCCGACGTCCTCCCCCAGCGCCCGCCGCTGCGCTACGGCGACCTGGAGCTGGACGAGACGACGTACTCGGTGCACCGCGCGGACCGCTCGGTCGAGCTGACCCCCACCGAGTACGCCCTGCTGCGCTTCCTGGTGCGCAACGGCGGCCGGATCGTGCCCAAGGAGCAACTGCTGCGCCATGTCTGGCAGTACGAGCACACCCCGCCGGAGTCGACCGTCGTCGAGACCTACATCAGCTATCTGCGGCGCAAGCTGGACACTCTGGGAGCGCCGGTGATCACCACCCGGCGGGGCGTCGGATACGGGCTCGCGTGAACATCCGGCTGCCGAACTGCGAGCGCGGCGCCCACTCGCTGCGCGCCAAGCTCACCCTGGCCAACCTCGCGCTGCTCTCCCTGGGCATCGTCATGGCCACCGCCGTCAGCCTGATGGGCATGCGGCACTACCTGGTCGCCCAGGTCGACGCGGAACTCACCAAGTCCCGTGACTCGCTGAGCAGTTCGCAGCTCACCATGCAGCAGATCAACGTACTGAGCTCACTGGCCGGCATCGGCGACCGGCTGGTGCCCCAACAGCAGCCCGGCTCCCCGAAGCCGGACACGGTGTTCGCGGCGGTCGACCGCCAGGGCAAGGTGCTCACCATCGCCGGGTACGCCCCGACCACCGCACAGCGGGCCCTCGCCGACGCCTTTCACGACCCTGCCAAGCTCACCAAGGACCGCACACCGCGCGACATCTCGCTGCGCGGCGACTCCTACCGGGCCACCGGGACCCGGCTCACCGACGGCACGTACATCCTGATCGCCGCCTCCACCGGCGGCCTCCACCACGGCATGGCCAAGGCCCTCAAGCTGGACCTCGCCTTCGGCAGCCTGCTGCTCGTGCTGCTCGCCACGCTCACGATGATCAGCGTGCGGCGGCGGCTGCGGCCCCTGGAGGACATGGTGGAGACCTCGACGGCGATCGCCGAGGGCGACCTGACCCGCCGCGTGCCCTCCAGCCACCACCCGACCCAGGAGGTCGAGCAACTGCGCCTCGCCCTCAACTCCATGCTCCACCAGGTGGAGTCGGCGTACCGCACGCGCGAGCGCACGGCGGCCCAGCTCCGCCGCTTCGTCGCCGACGCCTCGCACGAACTGCGCACCCCGCTGTCGGCGATACGCGGCTACCTCCAGCTCTACGACAAGGGCATGCTGACCGAGCCCGACGAACGCAGACGCGCCTGGGACCGGATGAACGCCGAGGCCGACCGCATGGGCCGCCTCGTCGACGAACTCCTCACCCTGGCCCGCCTGGACCAGCGGCCCGAACTGCGCTTCAAGAACGTCGACCTGAGCCGCCTGGTGCGCGACGCCGCCGAGGACCTGCGGGTGCAGCAGCCGGAACGGCCGGTCACGGTCGGCGCCGACGGCTCCCTGCTGGTGCGCGCCGACGAGTCGGGCCTGCGCCAGATACTCGGCAACCTGGTGACCAACGTCCGCGCCCACACGCCCGCCGACGTGCCCGTGCGGCTCGGTCTGGAGCGCGAGGACGGGGTCGTACGGCTGTGTGTCGCCGACCAGGGTCCGGGGCTCTGCCAGGACGACGCGGCGCGCATCTTCGACCGCTTCTTCCGGGCGGGCGGCGGTGCGGGCAGCGGACTGGGGCTGGCGATCGTGCAGGGCGTCGTCCAGGCGCACGGCGGGGACGTGGCGGTGCGGACGGCGCCGGGCAAGGGGCTCGCGGTGACGGTGACCCTGCCGACACGGGCGCCGGTGCCGTCGTAGGACACCAGGGGTGTCACGGGGTGTCGGCCTGGACGAGGGCCCACACCGTCTTGCCGTGTGCGCCGCGGCTCCACACGCCCCAGGCCGCCGCGATGCTCTCGACGAGGTGCAGACCGCGGCCGGTCTCCGCCGCGTCCGTCACGACCCGCAGCCGGGGTTCGACACGGCCCTCGTCCGAGACCTCGATGAGGCAGGAACCGTCCGCGAGGGCCGTCACCGCTACCTCGAACTCCCGCTCGAGGAGCGGCCCGTGACGTACGACGTTGGTGGCCAGCTCGGACACCAGCAGCACCGCGTCCAGGAGCGCCGGATCGTCACCGGCGTGCCCCCAGTCGGCCAGATGGTCCCGGACCCGGCGCCGGGCGAGCCCCACCGAGGCCGGGTGCCGGGGCAGCCGGAAGGAGTTGCGTCTGACCACGTCGGCTCCTCACCCCGCGCACACCTCCGTCACATGGTGCTGCGTGCGAGGGCCGCCCGGTGTCACTCGGGCGAGGTCCGGCCGGGCGGGTGGGCTCAGATCCAGTCCAGCGCCCACAGGCGGAACACGCCGGTGCCGTCCGTGAGGTAGGAGATGCCGCCGACGTCCTCGCTGCTCACGGCGTACTCCTTGCGCTGCCACAGCGGGATCAGCGGCACGTCCTCGGCGACGTCCGTCTGGACGTCGCGGAAGTCGTCGTCGACGCGGCTGCGGTCGGCGAACTTCTGGCTGTCGAGGATGAGTTGGTCGACGAGCTTGTTGCTGTAGCCGGTGTTCATGGTGGAGCCGGTGCCGACGAGCGGGGAGCCGAAGGTGTCCGGGTCGGGGTAGTCCGCGGCCCAGCCGACCGCCCACGCGTCCAGCTTTCCGGTGGCCCAGCGCTTCTGGAAGTCGGTCCACTCGTAGCCCTTGACGTCCACCTTGAACAGGCCGCTCGCCTCCAGCTGCTTCTTCAGCTCGGCGGCCTCCTCGGCGCCGGAACCGTGCCCGATGCCGTAGCCGTAGGTGAAGCGCACCGGGACGGAGACACCCGCCTCTTCGAGGAGTGCCTTCGCCTTGCTGACGCTCTCGGAGGGGTACGCGTCGAAGAAGGACGTCGTATGGCCGACGAGGCCCGCCGGGATCAGCGAGTACAGCGGGTCGACCGTGCCGTCGTACACCGTGGCGGCCAGCTCGTCGCGGTTGATCAGCCAGGCCATGGCCCGCCGGACGAGGACGTCGTGCAGGGGCGTGCCCTTACGGGTGTTGAGGTACAGGTTGCGGGTCTCGGAGCTGTCGGCCTCCGACACCCGCTGGTTCGGGTCGCTGGCGGAGAGCCCGGAGAGCATCTTCGGCGGCAGCTGCCGGGTGGCGACCTGGACCTGCTTCGCCTTGTACGCCTTCTCCAGCGCGTCCGAGCCCGCGTAGTACCGCAGCTCGATCGGGCTCCCGGTGCTCTTGACCGCGCCCTTGTAGTGGCTGTTGGGCTTCAGGACGGCCTTCTTGTCCTTCGTATACGACGACAGGGTGTACGGCCCGGTGCCGTCGGCCTGGAACCCGTTGCGCGGGGCGTCCTTCGGGTACTTGGTGCTGTCGACGATCGCACCGGCGCCGGTGGCCACCTTGAACGGGAACGTGGCGTCCGGCGACGACAGATGGAAGGTGACGGTCATCCCGGAGGCGTCGACCGAACCGAGCGTGGAGAGCAGGGGCGCGGGACCCACATCCGAGTTGATCTTCTTGACCCGGTCGAAGGAGTACTTCACGTCCGCGGCGGTCATCGTGCGCCCGCTCGGGAAGGTGAGCCCGTCGCGCACCACACAGCGGTACGTCGTCAGCCCGCTGCCCACGAAGCCGCAGCTCTTGGCCGCGTCCGGGACGGGTGTCGTGCCGCCCGAGTCGAACGTCATCAGCGACTGGAAGACATTGCTGTACAACGCCCAGGAACCCGCGTCGTACGCGGCGGCCGGGTCGAGCGAGGTGACGGTGTCCGTCGTCCCCACCGTGATCGTCCTGTTCTTGTTCCCGTCCGACGGCAGCAACTGCCAGCCGCCGACTCCCACGGCCGCCAGAACAAGCAGTGTCGCGAGAATCCGTATGCGAACCGACCGCATCGGTGTGCCCTCCCCAGGACCCTCCCGGGTCCGTGCGCATATGCCACTCCCCTAGTGGCGCGGATCACCTAACCACAGGAGTTTCATCCGGGGGAAGAGGGTTCTGCCCAGATGAGAAAGAACTTACCGGCGAGTGTTAATCGCCGGTTTCACAGGCGACTCCCAGCCATGCCGCGGGGACGCCCCTCACCGGCAACCAGGCCTGTTTCGAGGCCAGTTCGACGACTCCTTCCCGAAGATGGCAGGCTCGTGCCGCATGATCGACGAATTCGCGAAGGACAACCTGCACGGGAGACTGCGGCGGGACCGCGAGGCGCTGCTCTGGAAGCTCGACGGCTTGTCCGAATACGACGCCCGCCGACCTTTGACAGCGACCGGGACCAACCTCCTCGGCCTGGTCAAACACGTGGCCACCGTCGAGGCCAGGTACTTCGGCGAGGTCTTCGACCGCCCTTCCCCGGAACCGCTGCCCCGGTGGCAGGACCACGACGGCAACGACCTGTGGGCGACCGAGGACGAGACCCGCGACCGGATCATCGGGTTCTACCGGCGCACGTGGGAACACTCGGACGCGACGGTCGACGAGCTTCCCCTCGACGCCCCCGGCCATGTGCCGTGGTGGCCGGAGCCGTATCCGAACACGAACCTGTTCGCCGTCATGGTCCATGTCCTCGGCGAGTCCATCCGGCATACCGGGCACGCCGACATCCTGCGCGAGGGCCTCGACGGCCGGACCGGGGTGCGCGCCGAACACGAGCAGCCGATCGACGAGGAAGCCCGTGCGGCCCACCGCGCCGAGATCGAGCAGGCCGCCGGGTCGGCCGCCCCCATCAAGGCTCAGAGGTTGCCTCACGGCACACCGATGAGTTTCCCGCGCCGCCCCGGTCTGTACGCGTGAGACCGATTCACGGAAGGCCTGCGCCATGCGGAAACTGATCTACGGAATGAACCTGACCCTGGACGGCTATATCGCCGCGCCCGGCGACGACATCGGCTGGGGCGTGCCGAGCGACGAGCTGTTCCAGTTCTGGTCCGACCAGTTGCAGGCGACCGACGTGTCGCTGTACGGGCGCAAGCTGTGGCAGACGATGAGCTCCTACTGGCCGACCGGCGACCAGCAGCCGGGCGCCACCCCGGCGGAGATCGAGTTCGCGCGGAACTGGCGGGACATGTCGAAGGTGGTGTTCTCCTCGACGATCGACAAGGTCGACTGGAACACCCGCCTGGTCACCGGCGACGCGGTCGCCGAGATCACCCGGCTCAAGGCCGAGGACGGCGGCCCGATGGACATCGGCGGCGCGACGCTCGCCGGGGCGGCCATGCGGGCCGGGCTGATCGATGAGTACGTGCTGGCCACCGCGCCGGTCCTGGCGGGCGGCGGCACGCCGTTCTTCAGCGCGCTGGACAACTGGGTGAACCTGAACCTGGTGGAGACGCGGACACTTGCCTGTGGCGTGATCCTGACCAGGTACGAGACGAGGCACTGAGCGCCCGTCCGGGAGGCACGCCAACTAGGCCTGTTTCGACGCCAGTTCGACGACCGTGATGTCCGAAGGCGCCCCCACCCGGGTCGGCGGTCCCCAGGCACCCGCACCCCTGCTGACGTACAACTCGGTGTCCCCGTAGCGCTCCAGGCCCGCGACCGTCGGATTGGCCGCCGCGGCGATGAAGTTGCCGGGCCACAGCTGGCCGCCGTGGGTGTGCCCGGAGAGCTGGAGGTCGACGCCGTGCTTCACCGCCTCGTGGATCTGCACGGGCTGGTGCGCGAGCAGCACGCACGCGCGCGTGGTGTCCCGGTCCCCGAGCGCCTTGCCGAAGTCGGGGCCCTGGCCCTCGCTCTCGCCCTGGAGGTCGTTGACCCCGGCGAGGTCGAAGCCGGGGAGTTCGGTGCGGGCGTTCTCCAGAGTGTGGATGTCGAGCCTGCGGACCTCTTCCAGCCACTGTTCGGCGCCGGAGAAGTACTCGTGGTTGCCCGTGACGAAGAACGACCCGTGCCGCGCCCGCAGTTGAGCCAGCGGAGCAGCGGCGGGCCCCAGGTTCTTGACGCTGCCGTCCACCAGGTCGCCCACGACCGCGATCAGATCGGGCTGCGTCGAGTTGATCGTGTCGACGACCTTCTGCGCGAACCCCCGCCCCAGGACCGGCCCCAGGTGGATGTCACTGACGACCGCGATCCGGAACCCGTGCGCGGACCGCGGCAGTCTGGCCAACGGCACGGTCACCCGCTTCACGCTCGGCCCGCGCAGGACACCGTAGGTGCCGTATCCGACGGTCCCCACGGCGGCGGCAGCAGCCGCACCTCCGACGACCCGGGAGACGAAGAGACGGCGGGAGGGGGCACTCCGCGGCTCTTCCGGGGCTGCGGATCCGGTCTCTTCCACGACGACCGTCTCGGCCCGCCCGCGCCGTGCGAGGAACCGGCGCAGCAGCGGCCGTAGGACCTCCCCCGCGAGGACGGCCAGCAGCAGGTAGATCACCAGGGCCATCCACAGGAAGCCGGGCCAGCCCAGGACGCCCTGGAGCCAGAAGGGGGCGCCGCCGCGTTCGGCGGCGAGGGCCGCGATCATCAGGACCGGGCCGGCGATCAGTACGGCCGTGCCGGTGACGCGGGCCGGGCCCCACGCGCGCGTGGTGTCGCGGACCAGGCGGCGCCAGACGTACCAGTGCGCCCCGCCCAGGACGGCGACCGCGACCAGGGCGGCGAGAGCGATGACGACGATGGCCACTTCTCTATGACGTCTCGCGCAGTGCGCGCAGTCCACGCAACCCGAGGCCCCCGATGACCGTCCCCAATACGAAGGACACGACGGCCAGGGTCAGATGCACCCAGAAGTACGCCGTCGGGCGGCCGTCGTCGAAGGCCAGTCCGCTGCCGTCCGCGACGAGATTCTTGACGAAAGTGATCCAGATGATCCAGCTCCACACCCCGAAGGCGAGCAGGAACCAGGAGACGGGGCGGCTGAGCTTCATGAGTCCAGTATCGCCGTCGTCCTCCGGGGCCGGTGGCCGGGGTGGGGCCGGTGACGGGACTTCGGGTCCCTGGGCATGTACGTTCTCGTGCGTGCCCGCTCCACTGAAGACCGTCAGGCGATCCCTGCTGGTCCTTTCCGCCGCCCTGTCGTCCCTCGCGCTCACCGCGCCGCTCGCCCTCGCGGCTCCGAGTCCGACCCCGACGCCGAGTTCGTCGGCGAGTCCGTCGGCGAGTCCGGGTGCCACTCCTACGGCCACTCCCCCGGCGAACATGTCGTCGGTGGGCGGCGCCCGGCTCGCGCAGGCGGGGACGCAGGTCAATCAGGCGGCCGGGGTCCCGGTGCTGCCGAAGGACCTGACCGCGCGGTCGTGGATCGTGACCGACGCCGAGTCCGGTGATGTGCTGGCGGCGCACAACCCGCACTGGCGGCTGCCGCCGGCGAGCACCCTGAAGATGCTGTTCGCGGACACCGTGCTGCCGAAGTTCCCGAAGACGACCGAGCACAAGGTGGTCGCGTCCGACCTGGCCGGCATGGGCGCCGGTTCCAGCGTGGTCCCGATAAAGGAGGGCGAGAGCTACACGGTCCGCGACCTGTGGCTCGGGGTCTTCCTGCGCTCCGGCAACGACGCCGTGCACGTCCTGTCCCACATGAACGGCGGCGTGGACCAGACCGTCGCCGACATGAACGCGCACGCCCAGGACCTCCAGGCGCTGGACACGCATGTGGTGACACCGGACGGCTACGACGAGCCGGGGCAGGTCTCGTCGGCGTACGACCTGACGCTGTTCGCGCGGTCCGGGCTGCAGAAGAAGGACTTCCGCGAGTACTGCTCGACGGTGAGCGTGAAGTTCCCGGGCGAGACCACGAAGGAGAAGGGCAAGTCGGTCCGCGGGACCTTCGAGATCCGTAACACCAACCGGCTGCTGAGCGGCGACTCGGACGTCTCGGTGTATCCGGGCATCGCCGGGGTCAAGAACGGCAACACCACCAACGCGGGCGCCACCTTCACCGGGGTCGCCGAGCGCGGCGGCAAGGTGCTGCTGGTGACGGTCATGAACCCGGAGAAGGACGAGCACAACGAGGTCTACAAGGAGGCCGCGAAGATCCTCGACTGGGGCTTCCAGGCCGACGGCAAGGTGCAGCCGGTGGGTGAACTGGTCGCGCCGAAGAACGCGGCACAGGCGAGCGCCCAGCCGGGTGCGACGGCCAGCGGTGAGGCGGGCGGCGACACGGCGGGCACGAAGTCGGCCACGTCCTCCACAGCCTCCGTGCCGACCGCCGAGGAGGACGGTTCGAGCGGGGTGGGGATCGCGCTCGCGATCGTCGGCGGGCTGCTGGTGCTGCTGGCCGGCGGGGTCTTCCTGGTCAACCGGCGCTGGCCGCTGCCGGATCTGGTCCGTCGTCGCCCGCGTCCCTGACCTTGGGATCCTCGGCGTCGTCGGCCGGGACGTAGTCGTCGTCCTCGTCCGGTCTGCTCGGGGTCGCCGTCCAGGCGGCGCAGAACAGGACGAGTTTCGAGGTGAAGTTCATCCACAGCAGCAGCGCCACGGGGACGCCGAACGCGCCGTACATGCTCTTCGCGGCCACGCCCTGGATGTAGCCGCTGAGCAGCAGCTTCAGCAGTTCGAAGCCGACCGCGCCGATCAGCGCGGCCACGAAGAGCCGGCGGCGCGGGGGCTCGACACCGGGCAGCAGGGTCAGGACGTACAGCAGGAGCAGGAAGTCGGCGAGTACGGCGACGGCGAACGCGGCGATCCGCAGCAGGATCCCGCCCCAGCCGCCCTGGGCGATGCCCAGTTGGTCGTTGATCCAGTCGACCAGCGCGGAGGCGACGGTGGAGACGGCGATCGTCGCGAGGACGGCGCCGCCCAGGCCGATCAGCACCCCGCTGTCGATGAGTTTGCGCAGCAGGGGGTTCTCGTCGCGGTCCGGCAGCTCCCACACCGCGCGCAGGCACTCCCGCATCGAGCCGACCCAGCCGATGCCGGTGAACAGCAGGACGGCACCGGCGATGAGACCGACGGTGCCCGCGTTGTCGACCAGGGAACCGATGTTGAGCTGGTCGGAGATACCGGGGACCTGCTCGGCGATCTTGTTCTGGAGTTCGTGCTGCTGGTCGGTGCTGAGGGTGGCGGCGGCGATCGCGGCGGCCACGGTCAGCAGCGGGAACAGCGCGATGAAGCTGATGAACGTCATGGCGGCGGAGAGCTGCGACCACTTCACCCGGTCGAGACGCTCGTACGACCGCCACGCGTGCGTGGCGGTCAGTCGCGCCAACAGCGGCCCGATGAGGGGGAGCTTCTTCAGCCAGTCCATGATCCGATTCTGCCCCCGACCACTGACACCGATGTGCGGCCACCCCACAAACGGGAGTGCGTGGCGCCATGTTGCCCTGCATCCGATTAATCGCCCATTCCAGGGAGGGCGCCGACGCCGCACGACCAACCGCCCATAAGCGGGCGATACGGTCACGGGCATGCGTCCTCCACAGTCCCTCCTCGTCCTCGGCGGTACGTCCCGGATCGCACTGGCCACCGCCCGCCGGCTGATCGCCCGCCGTACCCGCACGGTGTGGCTCGCGGGCCGCCCCTCGCCCGCCCTGGAGAGTGCCGCTTCGGAACTGCGCGCCCTGGGGGCCGAGGTCCGCACCGTCGCCTTCGACGCGCTCGACCCCGACTCCCACGAGACCGTGCTCGGCAAGGTCTTCGCGGAGGGCGACATCGACCTGGTGCTGCTCGCCTTCGGCACCCTCGGCGACCAGGCCCGCGACGAGCGCGATCCGGCCGCCGCGGTACGGGTCGCGCACACCAACTACACCGGCGCCGTCTCGTCCGGCCTGATCAGCGCCCGGGCCCTGCAGGCCCAGGGCCACGGCTCCCTGGTGGTGCTCTCCTCGGTGGCCGGCGAACGGGCCCGCCGCACGAACTTCATCTACGGCTCCAGCAAGGCCGGCCTCGACACCTTCGCGCAGGGCCTGGGCGACGCGCTGCACGGCACGGGCGTGCACGTCATGGTCGTACGACCCGGTCTCGTACGGTCGAGGACCATGGCCGACCCGAGGGCGGCCTCCCTCACGACCACCCCCGAAGCGGTCGCCACGGCCATCGAACTGGGCCTGCGCCGCGGCTCGGAGACGGTGTGGGTGCCAGGGGCGCTGCGCGTGGTGACATCGGCGCTACGGCACCTGCCGCGGGGGCTGTTCCGGCGGCTGGCCGTCTGACGACCGTGCTCAGTGACTGGGGATCGTGCCGCGGTCCGTGTGGGCCGCCTGGGGTGGTACGACGGCGCCGCCGAAGGTGAACTCGCGGAGTTTGCGCCAGACGTCGTCGGCGCCCTGCTCGTAGAGCGCGAAGCCGGTGCAGGGCCACTCCGCGCAGTAGTCGGCGAGGGCCGCGAAGGCGCGGTCCATCGACTCGTCGTCGATGCCGTGCGCCACGGTGACGTGCGGGTGGTACGGGAAGTGCAGCTCGCGCGCCATCGGCCCGGAGGCGGCGCGGATCTGCTTCTGCAGCCAGGTGCAGGCGGCGCCGCCCTCGACCACCTGGACGTAGACGACCGGGGACAGCGGCCGGAACGTGCCGGTGCCGGACAGCCGCATCGGAAAGGGGCGCCCGGCGGCGGCGACGTCCACCAAGTAGTCCTCGATCGCGGGCAGTTGGGCGGCGTCCACCTCGGTGGGCGGCAACAGCGTGACGTGCGTGGGGATGCCGTGTGCAGCGGCGTCGCCGAAGCCCGCGCGCCGCTCCTGGAGCAGGCTGCCGTGAGGCTCCGGGACCGCGATCGACACACCGATCGTTACGGTCCCCACGTCGTCTCCTGTCGTCCTGATCGGTGTCCTGTTGGTGAGCGGGAGCAGCCACGCGTGCGGCGGCTCGGCTATCGACTGTACGGCCACGACTGAGTTGTGGGCAGGCGCAACCGTAGTGATGTGCAGCGCTCTGTCCAGTGGTACTTCAGTGCGGTCGTACGCCTCAGTGCTTCGCGGGCAGGAAGCCCACCCGGTCGTACGCCTGGGCGAGGGTCTCGGCCGCGACGGCCCGCGCCTTCTCCGCGCCCTTGGCCAGGATCGCGTCGAGCGTCTCCGGGTCGTCCAGATACTGCTGGGTGCGCTCCCGGAACGGCGTCACGAACTCGACCATGACCTCGGCGAGGTCCGTCTTGAGCGCGCCGTACATCTTGCCCTCGTACTCCTTCTCCAGCTCGGCGACCGACTTGCCGGTGAGGGTGGAGTGGATGGTGAGGAGGTTGGAGACGCCCGGCTTGTTC
The DNA here is from genome assembly GCF_024519455.1 of Streptomyces sp. STR69. GTDB lineage: Bacteria > Actinomycetota > Actinomycetes > Streptomycetales > Streptomycetaceae > Streptomyces. The sequence continues at coordinate 584,959 of NZ_JALJRY010000001.1, forward strand.
TCGGCGTCGTAGCGGATCACGGTCTCCGTGTCGGTGACCGCGCTCTTGACCTTCTTGGCGGTCGCCTTCGGGTCGTCGAGGAGGTTGATCAGGCCCTTCGGGGTGGACGCCGACTTGCTCATCTTGATCGACGGGTCCTGAAGGTCGTAGATCTTCGCCGTCTCCTTGAGGATGTACGGCTTCGGGATCGTGAAGGTCTCGCCGAAGCGGCCGTTGAAGCGCTCGGCGAGGTCGCGGGTCAGCTCGACGTGCTGGCGCTGGTCCTCGCCGACCGGGACCTCGTTCGCCTGGTAGAGCAGGATGTCGGCGACCTGGAGGATCGGGTACGTGAACAGGCCGACGGACGCGCGGTCCGAGCCCTGCTTGGCGGACTTGTCCTTGAACTGGGTCATGCGGGCGGCCTCGCCGAAGCCGGTCAGGCAGTTCATGACCCAGGCGAGCTGGGCGTGCTCGGGGACATGGCTCTGGACGAAGAGCGTGCACCGGTCCGGGTCCAGACCGGCGGCCAGCAGCTGGGCTGTGGCCAGCCGGGTGTTGGCGCGCAGGTCCGCCGGGTCCTGCGGGACCGTGATCGCGTGCAGGTCCACGACCATGTAGAACGCGTCGTGGGACTCCTGGAGGGCCACCCACTGGCGGACGGCGCCGAGGTAGTTGCCGAGGTGGAACGAGCCTGCGGTGGGCTGGATTCCGGAGAGCACGCGAGGACTGTCAGAGGCCATGTTCACCATTCTCTCAGGTCCCGGGACCCGGTCCGGAACCGGTCGGAACCGGGTCGGAAGAGCTGCGCCACGGGTGGGAACCGATCCGCCTCGGGCGGTGTACCAGTTATGTGAAGACGCGGGAGGGGGGCCGCATCGTCGATGAGGTCGCGGTGATCGCACGCGTACGCGCCGGAGAGCCGGAGGCGTACGCGGAGCTGGTGCGGGCCCACACGGGCATCGCGCTCAGGGCGGCCGCGGCACTCGGGGCGGGTGCGGACGCGGAGGACGTGGTGCAGCAGGCCTTCGTCAAGGCGTACTGCGCGCTGGGCAGGTTCCGGGAAGGCTCGGCGTTCAAGCCGTGGCTGTTGTCGATCGTCGCCAACGAGACGAGGAACACCGTGCGTACGGCGGCACGCCAGCGCACGCTCGCCGGCCGGGAGGCCGCGTTCGCGGAGGCCGAGCCGCTGATACCGGAATCGGCGGATCCGGCGGTCGCCACGCTGGAGACGGAGCGCCGCGCGGCCCTGTTGTCCGCCCTGGAGCAGCTGAGCGAGGAGCACCGCCTGGTCGTGACCTACCGCTACCTCCTGGAGATGGACGAGCCGGAGACGGCCCAGGCCCTGGGCTGGCCGCGCGGGACGGTGAAGTCCCGGCTGAGTCGCGCGCTGAGGAAACTCGGGCGACTGCTGCCGGATTTCCGGCCTCGGGAAGGGGGTGATGAGGATGAGTGACGGACGGGAGTCCTACGAGGGCGAGGGCACCGGCACCGGCTCTCGGTTGCCCGAGGAGCTGCGGGCGCTGGGGCGTTCCCTGGACGCGCGGGGCGGTGGTGAGGGCGGGGCCGCCGGGGCCGAGTCGATGGTCGAGCGGGTGCTGGCGCAGATACTGGCGGAGCAGCTCCCGGTCCCCGTCCAGGAGGCCGGTTCGGGCGGGTTCCGGGCGCGGCTGCGCGCTGTGCGGCACTGGGTGTGGCTGCGTCGGCGCGCGCTGACGGCGGCCCTGTGCGGTCTGCTGACGGTGCTCGTGCTCACACCTCCGGTGCGGGCGGCGGTCTTCGACTGGTTCGGCTTCGGCGGGGTCGAGGTGCGGTACGACCCGTCCGCGGTGCCCTCTGCCGGTGCCGTGGTGCCCGGGTGCGGACGGTCGGTGACCTTGGCGCAGGCCCGTCGGCAGGCGGGGTTCGAGCCGCTGGTGCCGGAGGCGCTGGGTGTTCCGGACGCGGTGACGGTGACCGGCGAGCCGCAGGGGCGCTTTCTGGTCAGCCTGTGCTGGCGGGAGGGCGGGCACACGGTCCGGGTCGACGAATATCCGGCGCGGCTGGACATCGGCTTCGTCAAGACGGTGAGCCAACCGCCCGAGTGGCTGTCGCTGGATGCGTCCGTCTCGCCGGACGGCATACAGGACCCGGCGCTGTGGTTCGCGCGGCCGCATCTGCTGAGCTTCTGGCTGGTGGACGCGGACGGGGACCGCTATACGCGGGCGGAGCGGACGGCCGGTCCGACGCTGCTGTGGACGCATCCGGTCGGCGGAGCTCCTGGTGGTGATCTGACGTTCCGGCTGGAAGGGGTGGTGTCGAAGCAGCGGGCCGTGGAGATCGCCAAGTCGGTCGACCGGCACGGATCGCGCGAATAGAGGCGGGCGGAGTGGGAACCCCGGCGGGTCGGGCGGTGTACCAGAAGTGACAGGCGGCTCGCGGGCGGGCCGTGCGGGGATCGACTGGTCGGGGGTTCGGATGTCCGGAGTCGGAAGTGCGGTCAGGACAAGCGGGAGCGCGGGCAGGATGCGCGAACTGACGGCTCTGAGCGGGGCGTTGGCGATGACGCTGTCGCTGATGGTGTGGGGTGCGTCGGAGGCGGCGGCGGGCGGGCCGACCAGTGTGCTCGTCACCTCGCCGACGAGCGGACAGGCCACGGCGCTGTACTACTCGGACGAACAGTACGGAAAACTCCAGCAGTTGCTCGGCCCCGAGGGCAAGGGCACCCGCGACAAGCCGCCCGAGGCCGATCTGACCCACGCCCGCCAGATCAACGTCACCTGGCTGGCGCACGACATATCGCCGTGGCGGATCGACCGGGTCTTTCCCGTCGAGTCCCGTCCGCAGGCGGTGTGGATCCACACGGCGGCCGATGTGCCGGAGAACACGAATCTGAACGGCTATTGGCATCGCGCCGAGCATCCGGACCAACTGCGCGCCCTCTTGAGGAAGTTGGGAGTGACGGGCACGGACACCGGGTCCGACGGCTATACGGGCGTCTTCCCGGCACCGTGGCAGCCGACCGAGTCCGCTCCGGCCATCGCCGCACCTGACACCGACGCGGAGACCAGCACGGTGCGGGTCACTGTGAAGGACAAGGACGACGACGGCACCGACTGGTGGTGGGCGATACCGGGCGCGGCGGCCGGAGCGGTACTGGCCGTCGCACTGCGGCCGTTCGCCGTACGGCTGCCGCTGAACCGGTGGCGGAAGGGGCGGGAGCCGGGGCCCAGGCAGGAGTTGCGGGACGTGTGAGGGGTGGAGGGGTGCGGGATGAAACGCGGGAGCTTGCGGGGCGCGTGTCTCGTGGGGGTGTTGGTGGTGATGGCTCTGGCCGTTGCGGCTCGGGTCCAGGCTGTCGGGATGACTCAGGTGCGGGTTCAGGATCCGCGCCGGGACATCCCGGATCTGGCGCTGGTGGTGGCGGGTGACACCGGCCGGACGGAGGCGTGGCGCTCCGGGGAGCCGTCGTTCGCGCGCCTGTGGACGTTGTTGCAGCCGACGTTCACGGGGACGGAGCGGGTGCCGCCGGAGTGGGAGACGGGCCGGTATCCGGCGGTGCGGATCACCGTGGTGTGGGGGCTCACCGGAGTCGGGGGCTGGCCTCGGACGAGCCGGGCTCCTGGTGGTGATGTGGCGGTGGAGCGGGAGGACCAGCTGTTCGTCGCCGGGGACGGCACACCGTGGGTGCGGACGGATCCGGCGCCGGAGGTGGCGGACGACGACATCCGCTGGCATCGGGTGCCGCGCCCGGTCTTCACACGGATGGAGCGGGCGGGGCTGCTCGGTGAGGTCAGGGGCGATACGGGAGCCGGTGCCGCGAAGGATGCGCCCGGGACTGCCGAGCGGGTCGGGTGGGCTACCGCGGGTCTCGCCGTCGGCGTCGGCGGCACGCTGCTGATACGCCGCGCGGCGGCCCGGCGTGAGGCCGGGCCGCCGCGCGAGGAACCACGACAGGAACTCATCGATCTGTGAGAGTCGCCGATCTTTGACAACTCGACAGAGGACGTAGGCCGGCTGTCAGCCGAGGTCGATCTCCGGGTACAGGGGGAAGCCGGCCACCAGGTCCGTCGCCCTGCGGGAGATCTCGTCGGAGACCTTTTCGTCCAGGACGTGGGACGCCTTGCTCGGCGCGCCCGACTTCGTCGTGCCGGGCTCGGTGGTGGTGAGGACGCGGTCGATGAGAGCGGCGACCTCGTCCATCTCGGCGGTGCCCAGGCCGCGGGTGGTCAGGGCGGGGGTGCCGATGCGGATGCCGGAGGTGTACCAGGCGCCGTTGGGGTCGGCCGGGATCGCGTTGCGGTTGGTGACGATGCCGGAGTCCAGGAGGGCCGTCTCGGCCTGGCGGCCGGTGAGGCCGTACGACGTCTCCACGTCGATCAGGTTCAGGTGATTGTCCGTGCCGCCGGTGACGAGGGTGGCGCCGCGGCGCATCAGGCCGTCCGCCAGCGCGCGGGAGTTGTCGACGATGCGCTGGGCGTAGTCCTGGAAGGAGGGCTGCCTGGCCTCGGCGAGGGCGACGGCCTTGGCTGCCATGACGTGCGGGAGCGGGCCGCCCAGCACCATCGGGCAGCCGCGGTCGACCTGGTCCTTGAGGGAGTCGTCGCACAGGACCATGCCGCCGCGCGGGCCGCGCAGCGACTTGTGCGTGGTCGTGGTGACGATCTGGGCGTGCGGGACCGGGTCGAAGTCGCCGGTCAGGACCTTGCCCGCGACCAGGCCGGCGAAGTGCGCCATGTCGACCATGAGGGTCGCGCCGACCTCGTCGGCGATCTCGCGCATGATGCGGAAGTTCACCAGGCGGGGGTAGGCGGAGTAGCCGGCGACGATGATCAGCGGCTTGAAGTCGCGGGCCGACGCGCGCAGGGCGTCGTAGTCGATGAGGCCGGTCGCCGGGTCGGTGCCGTAGGAGCGCTGGTCGAACATCTTGCCGGAGATGTTGGGGCGGAAGCCGTGGGTGAGGTGGCCGCCGGCGTCCAGGGACATGCCGAGCATGCGCTGGTTGCCGAAGGCCTGGCGGAGCTCGGCCCACTCGGCGTCGGAGAGGTCGTTGACCTGGCGGACGCCCGCCTTCGCGAGGGCCGGGACCTCGACACGGTCGGCGAGGATCGACCAGAAGGCGACAAGGTTGGCGTCGATGCCGGAGTGCGGCTGGACGTAGGCGTGACGGGCGCCGAAGAGTTCGCGCGCGTGCTCGGCGGCGAGGGACTCGACGGTGTCGACGTTGCGGCAGCCGGCGTAGAAGCGGCGGCCGATGGTGCCCTCGGCGTACTTGTCGCTGAACCAGTTGCCCATCGCGAGCAGTGTGGCCGGGGAGGCGTAGTTCTCGGAGGCGATCAGCTTGAGCATCTCGCGCTGGTCGGCGACTTCCTGGCCGATGGCGTCGGCGACGCGCGGCTCGACGGCGCGGATCACATCGAGGGCGGCGCGGAAGGCGGTGGACTCACGGGAAAGGGGCGCGGAATTGTCGGGCATGGGGACCTCCGGACGTGGCGTTCGGCGTTCACGGTACGGCCCAGGCGCACGGCACACATTGCAGCTCGGGCCGCTCCCCGATGGTCGGTCCCATCCCAGCGCGCCAGTCACGGCCCGCCGGTCAGCCTACCGGGCGGGCCGGACGGGGCGGCTCGTGCGTCCAGCATCTGGAGTTCGGTGAGAGTCCCCGCGCGGGAGGCCGCGGTGATCTCCCCTCCCCTAGAGTCCCTATGTGCTCTTTGGAATGGTGTGCGCGCTCGGCGCGGCGATCTGCTTCGGTACCGCGACGGTCCTGCAGGCGGTCGCCACGCGGGCGGCGACGACGGGTGGGGGCGGGGACGCGGCGCTGCTGCTGCGGGCGCTGCGGCAGTGGCGGTACATGGCGGGGCTCGGGCTGGACGGGCTGGGGTTCGTGTTCCAGATCGCGGCGCTGCGGTCGCTGCCCATCTACGCGGTCGGGGCGGCCCTGGCGTCGAGCCTCGCGGTGACGGCGGTGGTGGCCGCGCGGCTGCTGAAGGTGCGGCTCAGCGGGGTGGAGTGGGCGGCCGTCGGTGTGGTGTGCGCGGGCCTCGCGATGCTGGGGCTGGCGTCCGGGGCGGAGGGGGACCGGGCCGGTTCTACGGCCTTGAAGTGGGCGATGCTGGGGACGGCCGGTGCGGTGCTGCTGCTCGGGCTGGTCGGTGGGCGACTGCCGGAGCGGGGGCGGGCGTTGACGCTCGGGCTTGGCGCCGGGTTCGGGTTCGGGGTCGTCGAGGTGGCGGTCCGGCTGATCGACTCGCTCTCACCGTCGACGCTGGTCGGCAACCCGGCGACGTATGCCCTGCTGGTCGGTGGAGGCGCCGCGTTCCTGCTGCTGACCACGGCCCTGCAGCGAGGGTCGGTGACGACGGCCACCGCCGGGTTGGTGATCGGGGAGACGATCGGGCCGGCGGCGGTGGGCGTGGTGTGGCTCGGGGACCGTACACGGGAAGGGCTGGAGTGGCTCGCCGTGCTGGGGTTCCTGGTCGCGGTGGTGGGGGCGTTGGCGTTGGCCCGGTTCGGGGAAGCGCCTGCGGAGGGCACGGTCGAAGACCCGGTGCAGGGGGCGGAGCAGACCTGACAGCCGAGCTTCCGCAACCCGCCGAGCCTCACAACCGAGCACATCCGCAACGGGCTGGCTCCACGGCCGACGCCGTGGCCCATGGCCGCCGACGACACGGACCGGGCCGGCAGTCTCGCCCCGTCCACCCGCCCCGGCACCCCACCTCACTCCATAGCAGCCACGATTCCGTCCCACAGACGTGACCGTGCCTCCAGTGCCAGCGTCGCCGTCTCCACCGCCTCCTCCCATCGCCGGTCGTCCGTGCCGCAGAGGTCGGCGACCATCTGCATGGCCATGGGGGTGTGTTCCTCGCCGTCGACCTCGATGTGGCGGGCAAGGTAGTCGCAGAACAGGGGGAAGCGTTCTGTGCCCTCCTTCTTGATCACCTGGTCGAACATGTCCGGGATCAGGTCCTCGCGGGAGAAGGCGAAGGCGGCGGCTCGGCAGTGCAGCGGTCGTTCCTCGATGATGCCGAAGGTGGTGCGGACGAACTCGGAGGCCGGGCTTGGGACTTGGGCCCCGCGCAGCGCCGCCGGCACACCGTGCCCCTCGATCAGCAGCGCGAGGAACGCGTCGATCCGGGTCGTATCGGCGCCGGCCTCGGTCATTCCGGCGCGGTACAGCTCGAAGTGACTCGTGAAACCGCCGTTCAGTTCGTCGCTCTCCTCGACCAGCACGATGTCGTTGATGAGCCGCCGGCTGACTTCCGAGCCACGCGGTACCCAGGGGACGTCGACACAGGTCAGTTCGCGCTGCAGGGACTTCAGCAGGGACATGAAGTCCCATACCGCGAAGACGTGGTGGGCCATGAACGTCGCCATGTTCTCGCGGCTGTCGATGCGCTGGTAAATCGGGTGCGCGGTCACTTCTTTCCGCGCGGATTCGATCACCGAACGAGCCCTGTCGATTCCCTCGTGCCGCATATCCCAGTCGTACCTGGACATGATTCTCCTTCGGTCGGGAGAGCGATCGTGCAGCCATTGAAGACCGACCTGCAAGCGCTTCCCGGAATTTGGGGAAAGTTACCCCGGGTACGGTTCGACAGAGTGCGCGAAGGCGACCAAAAGGCTGATAAAGGGTCACGATACGGGCAATCGAAAAAACGTTGTTGATATTTGAACGTGACGTGAAGGTTCTGCGTACCTGTCCGTGTGACCAGTAATCACGTCACCGTCACCATGGCCTTTCAAGTGGTGCCGGGCCGCGGGCCCGACTTCCAACCGTGGGCGTGGGCGATGTTGAACGCGAGTGCCCAGCAACCTGGCTTCCTGGGAGGCGGTGTACTCGTCGACGGAGAGGCGGAGTGGCATGTCGTCTATCGCTTCGCCAGCGAGGGAACCGTCCGGGCCTGGGAGGACTCCACCGCACGGGCCCAATGGGACGTACAGGCCGCGGACTTCGCCCGGCAGACCGGGCGCAGGAGCGTGCGGGGCTCCAAGGTGTGGTTCGACTCACAGACCGCCGCACCGAAGACCCCCACTCCGCCGGCGAAATGGAAACTGTGGTTCGTGAACATGAGCGCGGTGTTTCCGCCGGTGCTCCTGTTCAATCTGATCATTCTTCCTTATCTGGGCGGCCTCAATCCGCTCGTCCGCACGTTTCTTTTATGCCTGTGTGTGACGGCTCTCGTCACCTGGATTCTCATGCCGCGGCTCCAGCGTTTCCTCAAGAAATGGCTGTATCCGCCGCTCCAGGCATTCCGCGGACGACATAAAAGACGGACCGCGTAGGTCCGGCGCGAACCAAGGGAGGTGGGCGGGTGAAGACCCTGCTCATCGACAATTACGACTCGTACACCTACAACCTGTTCCAGCTGATCGCCGAGGTCAACGGCGAGGAACCGGTTGTGATCCGCAATGACGACCCGGGTGGAATTCCGGATCTCGCGGAATTCGACAATGCCGTGGTGTCACCGGGGCCCGGGCATCCGGGCGAGCCGCGCGACTTCGGCATCGCGGCCGCCGTGCTCGCCGAGTCCCCGATCCCCGTGCTCGGCGTCTGCCTGGGCCACCAGGGCATCGCGCTCGGCGAGGGCGCCCGGGTGACGACCGCGCCAGAACCCCGGCACGGGCATCTGTCCACGGTCCGGCACGACGGACGCGACCTGTTCCACGGGCTGCCTCAGGACTTCACCGCCGTCCGCTACCACTCACTGGCCGTACCCGAGCCGCTGCCGGACACCCTGGAGGCCGCCGCCTGGGCCGAGGACGGTGTCCTGATGGCGCTGCGGCACCGCAACCGTCCGCTGTGGGGCGTGCAGTTCCACCCGGAGTCCGTGCTGACCGAGTACGGCCACCGCATGCTCGTCAACTTCCGCAATCTCACGGCGGAACGATTCGGCAGACCCCGTACGAAGAACACCGCCGTCACTCCGGCCGTCGCGGCGATACCGCGTCCCCGGCAAGCGGTCCGTCCCTCCTACCGGCTGCACACGCGGCGCATCGCGGGCGCGGTCGACACGGAGGGCGCCTTCAGCCGGATGTACGGGGCGTCACAACGGGCGTTCTGGCTGGACAGCGCCCTGGTCGAGGAGGGCCTGTCGCGGTTCTCGTTCTTCGGCGACGACAGCGGTCCGCTCGCGGAGTTCGTGCGCTACGACGTCGAGGCCGGCGCCTGCGAGATCGAGCGGTCGGGACGCCCGACGCGCAAGGTCACGGCAAGCGTCTTCGACTACCTGCGACGGCAGTTGGCGACGCGTCATGTCGACGCGGGAAACCTGCCCTTCGACTTCACCGGGGGGTACGTCGGCTACTTCGGGTACGAGACGAAGGCCGACTGCGGTTCGGCGAACCGGCACTCGTCCGACGTCCCGGACGCCTGTTGGCTGTTCGCGGACCGGCTGATCGCGGTGGACCATCTGAAGGGGTTCACCTACGCGGTCTGCCTCGCCGAGGACACCCCGCGGGCCGCGCGTGAGGCCGACGACTGGCTGGAGAGCGCGCTGGCCCAGCTGAGCTTCGTCGCCACCGAGGCCGAACGCCCGCCACCGCCCACCCTGGTCGAGCCCGACCTCGGTGCCGCCGAGCCATGGCTGGTGCGGGACCGGGAGACGTATCTCGCGGACATCGAGGCCTGTCAGCGGGAGTTGCGGGCGGGCACCAGCTACGAGATCTGTCTGACGAACGCGGCCCGTTTACCAGCTCCGCCGGACCCCTACGACTTCTACCGGGTGCTGCGCCGGATCAACCCGGCCCCGTATGCGGCCTTTCTGCGGATGGGCGATGTCGACGTGGTCGGCTCGTCCCCCGAGCGGTTCCTGCGGATCACCCGGGACGGGATCGCCGAGGCGCGTCCCATCAAGGGCACGGCGCCACGCGGAACTGATCCGGAAGAGGACGCCCGGCTGCGGGACGCACTCGCCGCGGACGCCAAGACACGTGCCGAGAACCTGATGATCGTCGATCTCCTCCGCAACGACCTGGGCCAGGTCTGCCGGACCGGGTCGGTGCGCGTGACCCGGCTCATGGCCACCGAGACGTACGCGACCGTGCACCAGCTGGTCTCCACCGTCGAGGGCCGGCTGCGGGAGGGCACGGACGCGGTGGAGTGTGTGCGGGCCTGTTTTCCCGGCGGCTCGATGACCGGGGCACCGAAGCTGCGCACGCTGGAGATCATCGACCGGCTGGAGACCGAGGCCCGCGGTGTGTACTCCGGTGCCCTCGGCTATCTGGGATGCAGCGGGGGCGCGGATCTCAACATCGTCATCCGTACGGCCGTCATCGCGGACGGGCTGATGCAGCTGGGCGCCGGGGGCGCGATCGTGCTCGACTCCGATCCGGTCGGCGAGTACGACGAGATGCTGCTGAAGACGGCGGCCCAGATGCGGGCCCTGCACCAGTACACCGGGGACCGGATACACGAGCAGCGGGAGCACACGGCGGCCCACGCCGCCCTTCGCGCGGAGCGCGTCCGCGGCGAGCACACCGCCACCGAGGAGCCCGTGCGATGACGACTCCGCAGACCGTGCTCACGCCGGCCGACGCCGAGGCCCCCGGCAACCTCGCCGCCCAGCTCGCCGGGCTGGCCGAGCGACGCGGATGGGCCGGGCGGGCCGCCTTCCACCAGGGGCACCGGACCTGGACCCACGGCGAGGTGCACGCGCTCGCCGCCTGCGCCGCCACCGTCCTCGCCGGTCACGGAGTTCGGCCCGGTGACCGGGTGGTCCTGGCGCTGCCCGACGGCATCGCCTGGGTGACGGCCTTCCTCGCGACCGCCCGGCTCGGCGCCGTCGCGGTACTGGTCAATCCCGAACTCCCCGCAGCGGACCAGGCGTTCATGGCCGCGGACACCGAGGCCGTGCTCTGTGTCACGGGACCGGGCCTGGAGGACCGTTTCACCAACCGGTCCCGTCTCGGCGCCGACCAGCTGCTCGCGCTCACCGCCGCGGCCGGACCGACCCTCTCCCACCCGGTCGACGCGCACGCGCCGCTGTATGTCCAGTACACCTCCGGCACCACCGGCCGTCCCAAGGGCGCCGTACACACGCATGGCGACCCCAAGGCCTACCACGACCTCATCGGACGGCGGCTGCTGCGGATCACCGAGGACGACGTCACCCTGTCCGTGTCCAAGCTCTACTTCGCCTACGGCTTCGGCAACGCCTTCGTCTTCCCGCTCTTCTCCGGCTCCTCCGCCGTCCTGGTGGACCGGCGCCCGACCCCGGCCGCCGTCGACGAGTTGGTGGCCCGGCACCGGGTGACCCTGCTCTACTCCGTGCCGTCCGCGTACGCCGCGCTGGTGGCCGACCGGGGCAGCGGGCACGAGGCATGTTTCGCCTCGGTGCGTGCCGCGGTGTCGGCGGGCGAGGGCCTCCCGGAGCAACTCGGCGGGCGCGTCACCGAGTTGCTCGGCGCGCCGGTGCTGGAACAGATCGGCTCCACCGAGGCCGGTCACGCCTTCTGCGCCAACAGCGTCGGGCACAACCACCCCGGCACCGTCGGCCGCCCCGTGCCCGGCTTCGAGGTGGAGGTGCGCGACCGCGCGGGCCGCCCGGTGCCGGACGGCACCGAGGGCGAGCTGTGGGTACGCGGCCCGACGGTGACCCCCGGTTATCTGAACCGGCCCGAGGAGAGCGAACGCACCCTGGTCGGCGGCTGGTTGGCCACCCACGACCGGGCGGTCCGCGAGCCGGACGGCACCTTCCGGCATCTGGGCCGCGCCGACGACATGGAGATGGTCGGCGGCATCACCGTCTCCCCGCTGGAGGTGGAGGCCGTACTGCGGACCCACCCGGCGGTGAAGGAGGTCGCGGTCGCGGCCGTCACCGACGGGACCGGGGCGAGCCGGCTGCGCGCCTTCGTCGTCCCCGTCACCCGGGTCCCGGAGGGCCTCCAGGACGACCTGATCCGGCTGGCCCGCGCGCACCTGGCCGCCTTCAAGGTGCCCCGGAGCGTGAGCCTCGTCCCGTCCCTCCCCCGCACCCCCACCGGCAAACTCCGCCGCCACCTGGTCCGCCTGGGCGCCTGGTGACCACCACAGAAAGGAACGGCCAGATGCGAGAGCAGCACCTCCCCCTCACTGACCGGGGGTACTACCTGGGCCCGCTCTTCCGGCGGGCGGCAGAGCGCCACGGAGCCGTCCACGTCACCCTGGACCGGCCGCTGGACACCCATCCCGCACTGGGCGTCGACCTGACCTACGCGGCTGTCGCGGACATCGTCGAGGACTTGTCGGGCCGGCTGTGGGAGGCGGGGGTACGGCCCTCGGAGCGGGTGGTCGTACACAAGACGGACAACGTCGACATCGTGCTGCTGACCTGTGCGATCTCCCGCATCGGCGCGGTACCGGCGCTGCTCTCCCCCGCGCTGGCCGGACCCGTCGTCGCGGAACTGGTCGGCCGGCTGCGCCGGCCGTGGCTGATCACCGACCGGGCCAAACTGGACGGCCCGCTTAAGGAGTTGGAGCTCCCGGTGCGGGGCGTCCTGTCGGTGGACGAGGCGCCCGGGGCCGAACCCCTCACGAAGTACGCCGGTGCCGAGCGTCCCGCGGCGGTGCGCCTGCACCCGCGCGAGCCCGCCCTGATCACGCACAGTTCGGGCACCACCGGCATCCCCAAGCTCGCCGTGCACTGCCCGAACACCATGTGGAACCGGCTGATCCCGCAGCAGGCGATGGGCTGGCCCACACGCGGCGAGACGGCGGCACTGCACATGTCGTTCGTGCACTCGCGCTTCTACCATCTGCTCGGTGTCCTGCTGCGGTTCGGCAGCCCGCTGGTGCTGATCACCGACCCCGAACCGGCAGCCGTGGCACCGCTGTTGGCCCGGCACCGGCCCGGCATCGTCGAGACCCATCCCAACACCTTCGTCCTGTGGGAGGAGTTGGCCGACGCGCCCGGCGCACCCCTGTCGCGGGTGCGGTCCTACGGCTCGACGTTCGACGCGATCCACCCGCGCACGGTACGGCGGTTGCTGGACGCCTCCACGCGACGTGCGCCCTGGCTGCTCCAGCTCTACGGGCAGAGCGAGACCGGCCCGGTCGCCTTCCAGTGGTTCACCCGGCGCAGTGCGGCCCGGGCCGACGGGCGACGGGTGGGCATCGGGATACCGGGCTTCACCCGCGTCCGGGTCACCGGCACCGACGGCCGGCCCACGCCCCCCGGGACACCCGGCCGGATCGAGGCCCGCACCCGGGGCCGGATCCTCACCTACCTCGGCATGCAGGACCGCTACGACCGTCAACTCCACGACGGCTGGTGGGAGATGGGCGACATGGGCTACCGCAGCAGGCTGGGCGCCCTGTACCTGATCGACCGCGAGATCGACCAGATCGACTCCGTGCACAGCAATCTGGAGGTCGAGGACGTCCTGATGGACCGGCTGGAGGAGCTGCGCGAGGTGGTCATCGTGCCCGGCGCGGACCGGGAGCCCGTGCCCGTGGTGTGCGTCCGCGGCGAACGGACGCTGGATCCGGAGCGCTGGCGGGAGGCCACGGCCGACCTGCCCGCGATGGCCGAGCCCCGGCAATGGCGGTTCGAGGAGCTGCCGATGACCGCGACCTGGAAGGTGAAACGGGTGGAGATCACCAGGATGCTGGCGGCGGGCGTGCACGCGTGATTCCGGTGGCGGTGGTCGGCGCGGGTCCGGTGGGCCTGTCGGCGGCGCTCGCGCTGCGGGCGCGCGGACTGCCGGTCGTGCTGCTGGAGGCCGACCCGAAGGACCGTGAACGCCCGGGCAGCCGCGCCCTGTTCGTGCACCGGGAGACCCTCGGACTGCTCGACGGCATGCTGCCCGGGCTCGCCACGGAGATCACCTCCTACGGGCGGACCTGGCACACGAGGCGGACCCTGTACCGGGGCCGCGAGGTCTACTCCCGCACCTTCCCCCCTCCGTCCGGCCCGCCGCCCTTCACCAGCCTGCGCCAGGTGGACACCGAGCGCTTCCTGCGGGCCGCGTGCGAACGGGCCGGGGTGGAGTTCGCGTGGGACGCACGCGTGACGGACGTCCGCACGACACCGACGGGCGTCACACTGAGCTGCGCGGACGGACGGGAGTGGAACTGCGGGTACGCGGTCGCCGCGGACGGCGCCCGCTCCGTCGTCCGCGGCTCGCTCGGCATCCTCATGGAGGGCAGCAGGGGCGAGGGCTTCCATGTGGTCGTCGACGTGGCCGATGTCCCGGGCGCCGAACTGCCGTTGGAGCGGGTCTTCCACTACGAGCATCCGGGCGTCGGTGGCCGCAGTGTGATGCGGGTGCCGTTCACCGGGGGGTTCCAGGTCGACCTGCAGTGCCGGGACGACGACGCGCAGGAGGAGTTCGGGACCGAGGAGGCCGTACGGGAGTGGCTGCCGGCGGTCGTCGGCGACGGGTACGCCGAGTACATCCTGTGGGTGTCGACGTACCGCTTCCTGCGCAAGGTGGCCGCCGCCTTCACCGACCGGCACGGGAGGGTGCTGCTCGTCGGCGAGGCGGCCCATCTCTTCCCGCCGTTCGGGGCGCGGGGGATGAACAGCGGGATCGCGGACGCGGCGGCGGCAGCGGAGGCCATCGCCAACGGGGCGGTCGAGCCGTTCGCCGAAGTACGGCGGTCCGCGGCGCTGTTCAACAGCGCCGCGGCCGGTGCCGCACTGGACCAGCTGCGGCCCCGGCGCCGGATCGTCCGGGTCAAGCAGCGCACGGCGGCAGCACTCGCGCCCGTGCTGCCGTGGTGCGGATCGTGGCTGGAGCACGCGCCGTACGGGCCACGGCACGGGGCGCCGGCTGTAGCGGGCCGCAAGTACTGAGCGGAAAGGGGCAGTTGTGACTCAATCAGTTCAACCGGTCGTCGTGGAAGGGCTCTCGGCATGGTCGCCGGGCCGGGGTCTGACTCCTGCCGGCGCGTCCGGGGGACGGCTGCTGGTGGCGGACTCCTGGCTGGTGCGGGACGGCAGGGTGCGTGACCTGGAACGGCATCAGGAGCGGTTCCTGCACTCCTGCGGCGAGGCCGGCGGGCCGCCGCTGAGCCGGCTGCTGCAGTTCTGGCGGGACGTGACCGATGCGCTGCCACGCACCGGCGAGTGGTTTCCGCGGGTCGAACTCGCCGCCGAATCAATGGAGTTGCGGCTCCTGCTCCGGCCCGCGCCACCGCTCGGGACCGGCGTGCGGGTCTGGGCGGCGGGCCAGCGCGATCCCCGGATCGTCCCCCGCCGCAAGGGTCCCGACCTGGACACCCTCGCCCAGGTCCGCAAGCGGGCGTCGGAGGAGGGCGCCGAGGAGGCGCTGCTCGTCACGTCCTCCGGCGTCGTACTGGAGGCGGCCACCGCGAGCGTGCTGTGGTGGGAACACGACACCCTGTGCCTGCCCGCGCCGCAGCTGCCGGTCCTGCCCGGAGTGACCGCCGCCCTCGTCCAGGAACGGGCCCGGCGGACGGGTCTCCGCGTCGCCCACCGCGAGCGGACGGTGGCCGACCTGGACGGCCGCGAGGTGTGGCTGGTGAACGCGCTGCACGGCATCCGCCCGGTCACGGCCTGGATGGGCGGGCTGCTCCGGACCGCACCGGCCGAGCGTGCCCCGGAATGGCGGACGTGGCTGGAGAACATCGGGGAGCCGCTGCCGGAGAAATAGCGGAACGAAAGGAGACGGGCATCGGCGAACATTGCCGATGCCCGTATTCTGCATGCTGTTTCGCGGCCCTGTTTCCCGGCCCTGTTTCCCGGCTATTCCTGGACGTTTTTCCTGGACGTTTTCCCTCGGCGCTATTTCTTCGCCGGCTGATAACCCCCCGGCACCATCCGGGTCGCGATGGCGGTCCGGTTGTACGCGTTGATGACGGTGGCCGCCCAGATCAGCGCCGCGATCTGCTCCTCGGCGAAGACCTCCGCGGCCTCGGCGTACACGGCGTCCGGCACGTGTCCGTCGTGCACCAGGGTCACGGCCTCGGTCAACGCCAGCGCGGCGCGCTCGCGTTCGGTGAAGAAGGGGGTCTCCCGCCAGGCGCTGAGGGCGTACAGACGCTGCTCGGTCTCGCCCGCGGCGCGCGCGTCCTTGGTGTGCATGTCGAGACAGAAGGCGCAGCCGTTGAGCTGCGAGGCGCGGATCCTGAGCAGTTCCAGGATTTCCGGTTCGACCTTGGCGTCCTGGGCCGCGGACACGGCGGCGGCGTGCAGGGCGCCCATCGCGGCGGACACGTCGGGCGTGATTTTCTTCAATGCCACACGGGTTATCGCATCACTGTTACTCATGAGCCGACTCTATCCGCTCCGTTGTATTCAGGAATGGGAAACGGACCGAATACGGTCACATTGTTCGAGCGGGCCGGTGTCGAGATTGACCCACGTTTTCGGCACGGAAGTGGCCCATGCCGCGAGGTCGCCCGAAGCCTAGGGTGGAGACATGACCACCGAGGAAACCGCCCGATACGCCCCCGAACACAGCCCCCGCCTGGACTGGGCCCAGCTCGCGCCCGAGGTCTACAAGGCGATGGTCCGCCTCGACGCGGCCGCTCGCCGGGGCCTCGACCCGACGCTGCTGGAACTCGTGAAGATCCGTGCCTCGCAGCTCAACCACTGCGCGTTCTGCCTCGACATGCACACCAAGGACGCGCTGGCGGCGGGCGAGCGCGTCGAGCGGATCGTCCAGCTCGGGGCGTGGGAGGAGTCCCGGCACTTCTACACCGAGAAGGAGCTGGCGGCGATCGAACTGACCGAGGCGGTCACCGTGCTGACGGACGGCTTCGTCCCGGACGAGGTCTACGAGCGGGCCGCCAAGCAGTTCGAGGAGGCCGAGCTGGCGCAGCTGATCGCCGCCATTACGGTGATCAACGCGTGGAACCGGTTCGGTGTGAGCACGCGGACGGTGCCGGGGCACTACCAGGCGGGGCAGCACAAGTGACCGTGCGGACAAGGCTGTTGGACCGTGAGGTGGGGCAGGCGCTGTCCGCACTCAGCGCCGCCGCGAAGAAGGGCCTGGGCGACCCCGCGCTCGCCGAACTCGTCGTGATCCGGGCCTCGCAGCTCAACCACTGCGCGTTCTGTCTGGACATGCACCTCGCCATAGCCCGCGAACACGGGGTGAGCGAGAGGCAGTTGGACCTGCTGGCCGCGTGGGAGGAGGCCGAGGGCGTCTTCGACGAGCGGGAGCGGGCCGCGCTGGCGCTGACCGAGGCGGTGACGGTCATCACCGAAGGCTTCGTGCCGGACGAGGTGTACGCGAGAGCCGCCGAGCACTTCACCGAAGGCCGACTCGCCCATCTCATCGGGCTGATCACCGCCATCAACAACTGGAACCGGGTGATGGTCAGCCGCCGTATCGAGCCCGGGGGCTACCAGGCATGAGCAAGGCGGAGATCTTCCGGGCCCTGCATCAGCGCCGGCTCCCCGGTGACCCGCTCGTGCTGCCCGGGCCCTGGGACGTGGTCAGTGCGCGGGTGTTCGTGGACGCCGGGTTCCCGGCGCTCGCCACGCCGAGTGCCGGGATCGCCGCCTCGCTGGGGTACGAGGACGGGGCGACGCCGGTGGACGAGATGTTCGCGGCGGTCGCGCGGATCGCGGGGGCCGTGGACGTGCCGGTGTCGGCGGACGTCGAGGACGGATACGGACTCACGCCGAAGGAACTGGTGGAACGGCTTCTGGAGGCCGGGGCCGTGGGGTGCAACCTTGAGGACTCCGCCGGGGGTGTCCTCAAGGACCCACGGCAGCACGCCGACTGGCTCGCCGAGGTGCGGTCCGCAGCGGCCGACCGGCTGTTCGTCAACGCGCGCGTCGACACCTTCGCGTATGGCGACGGCGACCCCGAACGGGCCATCGAGCGGGCCGCGTTGTACGTCGCCGCGGGTGCCGACTGTGTCTATCCGATCGACGCTCCGGCGGACGTACTGCCGTTGCTGCGGTCCGGTGTCCAGGGGCCGGTCAACGTGTTCGGCCGGCTGGACGGCAAGGGCCCCTCGCCCACCGAACTCGGTGAACTCGGGGCCACTCGCGTCACGTTCGGGCCGGGGCTCCAGCGCTGGGCGGCACTCGCTCTGGAAGGGATGGCCGGGCAGTTGCAGAGGCCGTGAGCGGGGTCAGGACAGCCATGCCTTCCAGGTGGCGGGGTGGCTGTCCACCCACTTCTTCGCCGCGTCCGCCGGTGACAGCTTCTGGTCGGCGATCATCAGGGAGACCTCGTTCTGGTCCTCGGTCGTCCACCTGAACCTCTTCAGGAAGGCCGCCGCCTTGCCGCCGCTCCCGGCGAAGTCCGTGTTGAGGTACTTCTGCAGCGGGGTGTACGGGTAGGCGCAGGCGACCTTGGCCGCGTCGGCGTCGCAACCCTCCTTGTAGGCGGGGAGTTTCACCTCGGTCATCGGCACCTTCTTGAACAGCCACTGGGGTGCGTACCAGTAGGTGAGGAAGGGCTTCCTCTCCTTGGCGAACTGCTTCATCTGGGTGATCTGCGCGGCCTCCGAACCGGCGAACACCACCTGGTAGTTCAGCTTCAGGTTGGTCACCAGCGCCTTGTCGTTGGTGACGTAGGAGGGTGAACCGTCCATCAGCTGGCCCTTGTTGCCGCTCTCGGCCGTGCGGAACAGCGAGGAGTACTTGTCGAGGTTCTTCCAGTTCGTGATGTCGGGGTGCTGCTTGACCAGGTAGGTCGGGACGTACCAGCCGATGTGCCCGGTCACCCCGAGGCCGCCCGCGCGCGTGATCGTCTTCTTGTCGTCGACGTAGCGCTTCTCCTGGTCGGGGTGGCCCCAGTCCTCCAGGATCGCGTCGACCCGGCCCTGGCTGAGCGCGTCCCACGCGGGGACCTCGTCGACCTGGACGGTGTCGACGCGGTAGCCGAGCTTGTGCTCCAACAGGTACTGCGCGACGGCCACGTTGGCCTGTGCGCCCACCCAGGACTGGACGGAGAGGGTCACGGTCCTGGCGCCCCGCGCGTTGGCGAAGGGCGAGGCCTGCTTGGTCATGTCGGCGGCGCCGCAACCGGTGAGCAGCACCAGCGACGCCACGGCAGCGGTCGTACGGACTCGCATGTCAGGCTCCCTTCCTGGTGCGGCGTTCCGTCGGCTGGGTCACGCGGTCGAGCATCAGGCCGAGGCAGACGATCGCGGCGCCCGCCACCAGGCCGGTCGCCAAGTCGCCCTGGGCCAGGCCGAATACGGCGTCGTAGCCGAGCGCGCCACCGCCGACCAGGCCGCCGATGATGACGACGGCGAGGACGAGGACGACGCCCTGGTTGACGGCGAGGAGCAACGCCGGGCGGGCGAGCGGGAGTTGGATCTGCCGCAACTGCTGGGCGCTGGTCGCGCCGAGCGAGCGGGCCGACTCCAGGGCGGCCGGGTCGACCTGGCGCAGGCCCTGGGTGGTGATGCGGACGACGGCGGGGAGGGCATAGACGACGGCCGCCGCGACGGCGGGGGCGCGGCCCACGCCGAACAGGGCGACGACCGGGATCAGGTACACGAACTGCGGCATCGTCTGGCAGACGTCGAGGACGGGCCGCAGGGCGCGTTCGAAGCGGTCGCTGCGGGCGGCGGCGATACCGGTCGCGAAGCCGAGGACGAGGGTGACGGCCACGGCGGCGAGCACCTGCGACAGCGTGTCCAGCGACGGCTTCCACACACCGAGCACACCGGTCGCGGCCATGGCGAGGACGGCGGTGAGCGCGGTGCGCCAGGTGCCGATCACCCAGGCCAGGGCGGCGACGATCAGGAGGACTGCCCACCAGGGCAGCCACTGCAGTCCGTCGCGTACGGGGTCCAGCACCCAGGTGGTGAAGTGGCCCGCCCAGTCGGCGGTGCCGCCGAGGTAGGGGACGCCGGAGTAGAGGTGGGCGGTCATCCAGTCGACGACGCGGTTCACCGGTTCGGCGATGTCCAGACTCCAGCCGGAGGGCCAGTCGAGGGCGCCGGCCAAGCGGGCGGCCAGCGCTACGGCCACGGCGGCTGCGAGCGCGTACAGCCAGAGGCGGAGACCCGTGCCCTGCTCCCCCGTGGGCTCGTCGGTCTGCTCGCCCGCCGCCGCCGTGACCCGGTCGAGTACGACGGCCAGCAGCACGATCGGGATGCCTGCGGCCAGGGCCGCGCCCACGTCCACGGAGGCGAGGGCCTGGTAGACGCGGTCGCCGAGGCCTCCGGCGCCGATCACGGAGGCGATGACGGCCATGGACAGGGCCATCATGATCGTCTGGTTGAGGCCGAGGAGGAGCTGCTTGCGGGCCAGCGGGATACGGGCGGTCAACAGGCGTTGGGGTCCGGTGGCGCCCAGGGACTCGACGGCCTCCAGGACCTCCGGGTCGGCCTCGCGCAGGCCGAGCGCGGTGAGGCGGGCCATCGGCGGGGCGGCGTAGACGACGGTGGCGAGGACGGCGGCGGGGACGCCGATGCCGAAGACGAGGACGACGGGGAGGAGGTAGGCGAAGGCCGGGAGCACCTGCATGGTGTCCAGGACCGGGCGCAGCGCGCGGTCCGTCCGCTCGGAGAGGCCGCCGGCCAGGCCGAGCAGCGCGCCCACGACGACCGAGGTGAGCACCGCGACCACCATGAGCGCGAGGGTCTGCATGGTCGGCACCCACATACCGAGCAGCCCGCAGACGAGGAAGGCGACACCGGTCCCGACCGCGAGCCGAACACCGGCCGCCCGCCAAGCGACGAGGGCGCCGAACGCGGTGACGCCCGCCCAGCCCGCGGCGAGCAGGACCAGGTAGACGGCGCGTACGGAGAGGACGACGGCGTTGCTGATGTAGCCGAAGAAGTAGAGGAACAGTGGGTGGCTGTCGCGGTTGTCGATGATCCAGTCGTTGGCCCGGCCCAGCGGTCCGGACAGGTCGACGGTGAGGGCGCCCGGCCAACTGCCGCTGGACCAGTGGGCGTTGGCGAGCGGCACGAGGACCGCGGCGGCGAGCGCGAGCAGCAGGAGCTTGTGCGCGGCCCGGTGCCGGAGGATTCCGGGGAGGGCGGGGCGCGGGGCGGGTGCGGTGACCGTGGCCATCAGACCGCCTCCTTGCCGGTATCGGCGAGCTCCGCCCCTGCCACGACGTCCAGCAGCCGTGCCTGGTCGACCACGCCCAGACAGCGGCCGTCCTCCACCACACAGGCGGGCCGGCCGCTGCGGGACACCACCTTGATGGCCTCGGCGACGACCGCGTCGGCCGCGACCGCACCGGGGTGCTCCGCTCCCCCGCAGTCCCCGGCCCGCATCGCCGTACGGACCGTCATGACGTCCGCGCGCGGCACGTCCCGTACGAACTCGCGGACGTAGTCGTCGGCCGGGGAGCCCACGATCTCCTCGGGGGTGCCGAGCTGGACGATCCGGCCGTCGCGCATGAGGGCGATGCGGTCGCCGAGTTTCAGCGCCTCGTTCAGGTCGTGGGTGATGAAGACCATCGTGCGGCCCTCCTCGTGGTGCAGCCGGACGACCTCCTCCTGCATGTCGCGCCGGATCAGCGGGTCGAGTGCGCTGAACGGCTCGTCGAAGAGCAGGACTTGGGGATCGACCGCCAACGCCCGGGCCAGGCCCACGCGTTGGCGCTGGCCACCGGAGAGCTGGCCGGGTCGGCGCTGTTCCATCCCCTCCAGGCCGACCTTGGTGACGACCTCGGCGGCCCGGCGGCGGCGCTCGGCCTTGCCGATGCCCTGGATTTCGAGGCCGTAGGCGACGTTGTCGAGGACCGTGCGGTGCGGGAGGAGGCCGAAGTGCTGGAAGACCATCGCGGCGCGGTGGCGGCGCAGTTCGCGCAGCCGGGACCTGTCCATGGCGCGGACGTCCTCGCCGTCGATGGCGATCGAGCCCGCGGTCGGTTCGATGAGGCGGGTGAGGCAGCGGACCAGGGTGGACTTGCCGGAGCCGGACAGGCCCATCACCACGAAGACCTCGCCCTTGCGCACGTCGAAGGAGACGTCACGGACGGCGGTGGTGCAGCCGGTGCGGGTGCGCAGGTCGGCGGCGTCGAGGGCGGCGAGTTCCGGATCGGCCGGGATCTGCTCGGACTTGGGGCCGAAGACCTTCCAGAGGCCGTCCACGGAGAACACGGGGCTGTTCGCGGCGGTGGAGGTACTCATCACGCACCGCCCCCGATCAGATCGACGGCCCGTTCGCCGACCATGAGCACCCCGATCATCGGGTTCACGGCGGGCATGGCCGGGAAGACGGAGGCATCGGCGATGCGAATGCCGTCCAGACCGCGGATACGCAACTCCGGGTCCACCACGGCCAGTTCGTCGGCCCCGTCGCCCATCCGGCAGGTGCCCGCCGGGTGGTAGACGGTGTGGGCGACCTTGCGGGCGTACTCGCTCAGTTCGGCGTCGCCGAGGATCTCCGGGCCGGGGGCCACTTCCCGCTTGAGCCAGCCCGCGAGGGGTTCGGTGCGGGCGATCTCGCGGGCGATGCGGATGCCGTCGACGAGGGTGCGGGCGTCGTAGTCGTCCTCGTCGGTGAAGTAGCGGAAGTCCAGGGCCGGTTTGACGGCAGGGTCGGCGCTCTCCAGGTACAGGCGTCCCCGGCTCTTCGGCTTCGGGATGTTCGGGGTCATGGAGACGCCGAACTCGGGGCGTTCGTAGCCGAGCCGCTCGGGGTTGTCGGTGAAGGGGACCTGGTAGAAGTGGAACATCAGGTCGGGGCCCGGGTGTTGGGGATCGCGGCGTACGAAGAGACCCGCGTCGGAGTCCATCGCGGAGTTCTCCGGGATCGGCCCGTCGGTCTCCCAGACGATCACCGACTCGGGGTGGTCGAGGAGGTTCTCGCCGACGCCGGGCAGGTCGAGCGCGACGGGGATGCCGAGTGCTTCGAGGTCCGCGCGGGGGCCGATGCCCGAGTGGAGGAGCAGGCGCGGGGAGTCGACGGCGCCCGCGCAGAGGACGACCTCGCGGCGGGCCCGGACGAGAAGCTCCTCACCGTCCTTGGTGCGGACGTGCACACCCTCGGCGCGGGTGCCGTTCAGCTCCAGCCGGTGGGCCCAGGTCTCAAGGAAAATGGTCAGGTTGGGGCGCTCGTCCATCACCGGGTGCAGATACGCCACGGACGCGCTGGACCGCTTGTTGTTCTCGGGGTGGTAGGCGAGGTCGAAGAAGCCGACGCCGTCCGTGAAGGGGGCCTTGTTGAAGCCCTCGACGCGCGGGACGCCCAGCGCCTGCTGCGCCGCGTCGACGAAGTCGCGGGCGATGGCGTTCCGGTCCTTCTCGTCGACGGGGACGATGTTGTTGAGGAGGCGGGCGTAGTACGCCTCCATCGCTGTCGCGCCCCAGCCCTTGGCGCCGGCCGCCTCCCACTCGTCCCAGTCGGAGGGCAGCGGCTTGAAGGCGATGAGGGTGTTGTGCGAGGAGCAGCCGCCGAGGACGCGGGCGCGGCTGTGACGGATGTGCGAGTTGCCGCGCGGCTGCTCGGTGGTGGGGTAGTCGTAGTCCAGTTCGCCGCCGAGGAGGCCCATCCAGCGGCGCAGGGTCAGTACGTCCTCGCGGCCGACGTCGCTGGGGCCGCCCTCGATGACGGCGACGGTGACGTCGGGGTTCTCGGTGAGGCGGGAGGCGATGACGGATCCTGCGGTGCCGCCGCCGATGACGACGTAGTCGTACGAGTACGAGCTCTCGTTCTCGGGCATGGGGGTACTCACTCCAGTGGGGGCTGGGGGTCGAAGGGGACGTGGGGCGTTCCGCGAAGCGGGTGGGGCTCAGCTCGCGAACCAGCGCACCGGCTCCGGCGCCAGGTTCTGGTAGACGTGCTTGGCCTCGCGGTACTCGGCGAGTCCGGAGGGGCCCAGCTCCCGGCCCACACCACTCTTTCCGAAGCCGCCCCACTCCGCCTGCGGGAGGTAGGGGTGGAAGTCGTTGATCCAGACGGTGCCGTGCCGCAGCCGTCCGGCGACGCGTCGGGCGCGGCCCGCGTCGGCGGTCCAGACGGCGCCCGCGAGGCCGTACTCGGTGTCGTTGGCGAGCGCGACGGCCTCGTCCTCGGTGCGGAAGGTCTCTACGGTGAGGACCGGTCCGAAGACCTCTTCGCGTACGACGGTCATCTCGCGGTGGCACTGGTCGAGGACGGTCGGCTCGTAGAAGTAGCCGGTGGCGGGGAGGGTCGCGGAGGGCTCGGGGCGCCTGCCGCCGGAGCGGAGCACCGCGCCCTCGGCGAGGGCACCGGCGACGTACGACTCGGTCCTGGCGCGCTGCTGCTCGGAGACGAGCGGGCCGCACTCGACGCCGTCCTCGGTGCCCCGGCCGAGGCGGATCCTGGCGGCCCGGCGGGCGAGTTCGGCGACGAAGCGTTCCCGGACCGTCTCCTCGACGATGAGCCGGGCGCCCGCCGAGCAGACCTGGCCGCTGTGGATGAAGGCGGCGTTGAGGGCCTGGTCGACGGCGGTGTCGAAGCCCTCCTCGGTGGCGCAGGCGTCGGCGAAGACGACGTTGGGGTTCTTGCCGCCGAGTTCGAGGGCGACCTTCTTCACGGTCACGGCGGCGGCCTGTGCGACCTTCGTGCCGCTGACGAGACCGCCGGTGAAGGAGACGAGGTCGACGTCGGGGTGCTCGGCGAGCCGGGCGCCGACCGTGTGGCCGGGGCCCGTGACGAGGTTGGCCACACCGCTCGGCAGTCCCGCCTCGACGAGCAGGTCGATCAGGGCGATCGTCGTCAGCGGGGTGATCTCGCTGGGCTTGACGACGAAGGTGTTGCCGGCCGCGAGGGCGGGCGCGATCTTCCAACTCGCCTGGAGCAGCGGGTAGTTCCAAGGGGTGATCAGCGCGCAGACACCGACGGGCTCGTACACGACGACGCTGTGGACGTCGGGCGTGCCCGCGTCGACGACCCGGCCGGCGGCTTCGGCTGCGACGAGGTCGGCGAAGTAGCGGAAGGCGTCGGCGACACAGTCGATGTCGATCCGGCCCTCCTCGACGGTCTTGCCCGCGTCCCGGCTCTCCAGCAGACCGAGCCGCTCACGGTCGCGCACCAGCAGATCGGCGACGCGGCGCAGCAGGGCGGCGCGCTCGGCGACGGGTGTGCGCGGCCAGGCACCCTCACCGCCGTCGAAGGCGGCACGGGCGGCGGCGACGGCTATGTCCGTGTCCTTCGCGTCGCCCTCCGCGACCACGGCGAACGGCAGCGCGTCCGCGGGGTCGATGATCTCGCGGGTGGCCCCGGAGACCGCTTCCAGCCACTCGCCACCCGCGTGAATGGTCTTCCCCGCCTGCTGTTCCGTCTTGTCGGCCATGATCGGTATTGCCTTCCGTTCCTGTTCAGCGCCCCGGCGTCACCCCACTGTCGCTCTCGGGGACTGCGAGCGCCTGCCCGGGACGTCCGTATGCATGCGCGATCCATGGCCGGAAGTGGGCCGGGTCACTGAACAGGGGGACAAAAAGTGACCAATAGGAACACTGGACATCGGCATCCCCTGGACTCCCCAGGCTCCTTTGACTAAAGCCAAAGAAATATGGACCCCATCACGGATGCCACGGCAGAACCGGCGTCGCCCGACGACATCGCCGCCGTCCGCCGTTTCAACCGCTACTTCACCCGCCGTATCGGCGCCCTCGACGACCACTACCTCGGCCAGGACCGCCCGCTCGGCGAGGCACGGCTGCTCTTCGAGATCGGCGACGGCGTCTCCCTGCGGGAGCTGCGCGGACGGCTCGCCCTGGACGCGGGCTACTTGAGCCGGATGGCGAAGTCCCTTGAGGCCCAGGGCCTGGTCCGGCTGACCGTGCCCCCGCACGACACCCGACTGCGCCTGATCGAGCTGACCCCGGCCGGCCGTGTCGAGGTCGAGGAACAGAACCGCCGCGCCGACGCGCTCACCGCCGGCCTCCTCGGCACCCTCACCGCACCCCAACGCACCGAGCTGACCAGGGCGTTGGCGACCACACAACGCCTCCTCCGGCTGGCCGGCATCACGGTCGCCCTGGTCGACGGCGCCGCCGAGGACGCCCGCGGCTGCCTCGACGCCTACGCCGCCGACATCGACGCCCGCTTCCCGGAGGGCTTCGACAAGACCGACCTCGTCCGGCCGGAGGAGGTCACCGGGGAGACGGGCGCGTTCTTCGTCGCGTACGAGGAGGGGCGGCCGATCGGCTGCGGGGCACTGCGGACACTGGAGCGGGGCACGGGCGAGATCCGGCACGTCTGGGTGCACCCCGCCGCCCGCCGCCTGGGCCTGGCCCGCCGCATCCTGACGGAGCTCGAACAGGCCGCCGTGGCACACGACTTGACCGTCGTACGGCTCGACACGCACGCGGTGCTCACGGAGGCGCAGGCGATGTACCGGGCCTGCGGGTACGCGGAGATCCCGGCCTATGTGGACCATGTCTACGCGGACCACTGGTTCGAGAAGCGGCTGTCCGGACCGGGGGGCTCGAAGAGCGGCTAGCCGGGTCGGCGTCATGGCGTGGATGCCAGGCCAACCCCGCCTTCAGCGTGGGCAGTTGAAGCGGTACGTCGAAGGTGACCAGGCCCAGGGCGTCGGCGAGGGGCCCTCGTCCCGAAGCCCGCCGTCCGCCGGTCGCACCGCCCACGTCCCGTCATCGGCACCGGTCTCGCCCTCATCGGCCCGGCCTGCTCGTCGGGCACCGGGCTGTCGATGCCCGCGATCACGGTCGGCGTCGTCACCTCGCTGCCGCCGCACCGGACAGGCCTCGGCTCCGGCCCGGGCACCTCGGCCCGCGAACCCGGCGCGGCCCTCGGCGTCGCCGTCACCGGTACGATCCTGGCCGCCCACCCCGACCTCGCCGACGGCATGCGCCCGGCGCTGCGCACGGTGGCTCTGATCGTCCTCGCCGCGACGGCGGTTGTGGTTCCCGGACACCGCGAGCGGACCGCCACACGCACTATCGCGTCCGGCGAGGAACACGTAATATCGCGTCGCGTCTGAACATCAACTCCCCTCACGCACCGCCCAGTTGAGGAGCACCCGTGCCCACCGCCCTCCTGAACCCGGTCCTCGACCTGCTGACCCTCCGAGCCACCGTCACCGCGGCCGAACCCGTCACCGCCCGGATGCGCCGACTGCGCGTCGAGGGCGACACCCTCACCGGACTCGACGTCCGCCCCGGCCAACAGGTCCGCGTCCTGGTCGGCGGCCTGACCCTTCGTACGTACTCGGTGTGGCGCTACGACCCGTCCGGCGCCGTCGAGTTGTGCGTGCTGGACCACTCCGAGGGGGGACCCGGGGCTCGTTGGGGCAAGAGCGTCGGCGTCGGTGAGCAGGTGCGCCTGCGCAAGCCCGAGGGCACCTTCACCCTCCGGCCCGACGCCGCCCACCACGTCTTCGTCGGCGAGGAGACGGCCTCCGTCGCCTTCGGCGCGATGCTGGCGGCGCTGCCCGAGGGGGCGCGGGTCTCCGGCGCCGTGGAGACGGAGTCGGCCGCGGACCGGCTGCCGCTGGCGCACTCCGACCGCCTCGACTGGCTTACCAGGGGCGGGACTTCACTCCCGGACGCGGTGCAGCGCCTTGCCCCCGAGCCGGGCGGGATCGCCTACGTCGCCGGGGAGGCCCGGACCGTGCAAGCCGTACGGCAGGTGCTCGTAAGGGAGTTGGGCTGGGACCGGAGGTCCGTCCTCACGAAGCCGTTCTGGGCGCCGGGGAAGCGGGGTCTGGAGTAGGGGCAGCAGGTCGGCAGGTCGCCCCCGCCGGTCAGCACTTCGCGCCCGCCGGACAGAAGGAGGCCACCGCCTCCGTGAGCGGGTCCCTGACCAGGGCCGAAGACACGGACTCGGGGCCGCTGACGTGGATCGCGTACAGCGAGCCGTCCGCCGCCGCGAAGCGATGGTCGATCACCCGGCGGGCACCGTGGTCCAAGTCGTCGTAGCGGTAGGTGAGTTCGGCCCAGGTGGGGCCCGAGGTGCGGCCGAGGACCTGGTAGCCGGGCTGTCGGGCGAAGCCGTAGCCGGGGGCGTGCTCGGCGAGGTCCAGGGACTCGGCCGGGGAGGGCTCGGTGACGCGGAAGATCTGCAGGCGGCGGGTGCCGTCCGGGGAGTCGTAGGAGATCACCGGGGCCTTGGCACCCTGCCGTTGTACGCGGGTCCAGTCCCGGGGGATCTCGACGGTGTAGCCGGTGGGGTCCTGGGTGGTGCGGTAGGCGGATCGGGCCACGGCCACCTGGTCATGAGTGGTGGTGCGGTCCTGGGTGACGTACCAGAACCCGGCGCCGGCTCCCGCGCCCAGCACGACCGTGGCGGTGACCACGAGCACGAACCGCCAGGCGCTGCGGCCGGAAACCGGTACGGGAGCGGGAGCCGGAGCGGGAGCGGGTGGTGACACCCACGGCGGCGGGGTCAGCGAGGTCTGTGTCTCCGCCGTCGACCACGCCGACCAGACCGCCTGTCCGCTCTCCTCGCTCGGCCCGCGTCGCGCCCCGAAGTCGTCCCAACCGCTCATCACGAACCCCCCGAATCACCGCACCACGTACTGCTTCAGAAGTTAGCGGCGGAAAAGGGCACGGACCCCGCTCCGGTGGAGAACCGGAACAGGGCCCGTGCAAGCCCGTGACAGAGCCGTGGCGAACGGCCCCTCGGGGTGGCTCAGATGAGGCCGAGGGAGCGGACCGCGTCGCGCTCCTCCTCCAGCTCCTTCACCGACGCGTCGATGCGGGCGCGGGAGAACTCGTTGATGTCCAGGCCCTGGACGATCTCGTAGACGCCGTCCTTCGTGGTGACCGGGAAGGAGGAGATGAGGCCCTCGGGGACGCCGTAGGAGCCGTCCGAGGGGATGCCCATGGAGGTCCAGTCGCCGTCCGCCGTGCCGTTGACCCAGGTGTGTACGTGGTCGATGGCGGCGTTGGCGGCGGAGGCCGCGGAGGACGCGCCGCGGGCCTCGATGATCGCGGCGCCGCGCTTGGCGACGGTCGGGATGAACTCCTCGGCCAGCCACTTCTCGTCGTTCACGGTCTCGGCGGCGTTCTTGCCGGCGACCGTGGCGTGGAAGATGTCGGGGTACTGGGTGGCGGAGTGGTTGCCCCAGATGGTCAGCCGCTTGATGTCGGCGACCGTGGTGCCGGTCTTCTTCGCGAGCTGGGTCAGCGCGCGGTTGTGGTCGAGGCGGGTCATCGCGGTGAAGCGGTCGGCCGGTACGTCCGGGGCGGCGGCCTGCGCGATGAGCGCGTTGGTGTTGGCCGGGTTGCCGACGACGAGGACCTTGATGTCGTCCGCGGCGTTGTCGTTGATGGCCTTGCCCTGCGGCTTGAAGATGCCGCCGTTGGCGGAGAGCAGGTCGCCGCGCTCCATGCCCTTGGTACGGGGGCGGGCGCCGACGAGGAGGGCGACGTTGGTGCCGGCGAAGGCGACGTTCGGGTCGTCCGTGATGTCGATGCCCTGGAGCAGCGGGAAGGCGGAGTCGTCGAGCTCCATCGCCGTGCCCTCGGCGGCCTTGAGCGCCGGGGTGATCTCCAGGAGACGCAGCCGGACCGGCACGTCCGCGCCGAGCAGCTGGCCGGAGGCGATGCGGAAGAGCAGGGCGTAACCGATCTGGCCGGCCGCGCCGGTGACGGTGACGTTCACGGGAGTGCGGGTCATGGCGTTCTCCGTATGACAGCTGGCGGTGGGGCGGCACTGCCCCGGGGTGCGGGACGTACAAATGATCGATCTCTTGGCGTCAAGAGATCCACCGGTCAGGCTATCGCGCATCCGGTATCGCGTACTGCCGGGTCCGTGTGGCCCGCCCCACAGCGTCGGGCCCGGGGCACGGAAAAGGCGGCCGTCCGGCTCGGGAGAGGAACACCGGACGACCGCCGTGGGGGTACCGGGGATCCGGACTCCCGTGGGGGTGAGGACCGCCTGCCCGGATCCGGAGCGGGCATTCCCCACGTTCACCGAATCCCCACATACGCGCCCTACGCGCCCTAGGTCGTGCACCCCTTCCGGCCCGACGCGAGGGTCACACAGGCCTTCGCCTCGCCGGCGTCCTTCACCGCCACCATCGGGGTGTACGCGATGTTGTCGCCGGCCGCCGTGATGCTGTCGCTCTCCTTCGTGGTCCCCGCGCTCACCTGGACGGAGTCCCCCGGTACTCCGGCGGTGATCCGGCCCCAGGCGGCGCCGCAGGTCTTGCTGTAGCGGACCTCGACGACGGTCGTGCCGACGGTCGCGGTCTTGGCGGTCGTCGCCGCGCCCGCGTCCGTGGTGCAGCCCATGGCCTCGGCGTCCTTGCCGGTGCAGCCGGCGCCCGCGCACTTCACTCCGGCCGGCAGGTCGGGGTTCGTGCTGACGGACGGCGAGGCCGAGGTGTGCGTGGCGCTCGTCGTCTTCTTGTCCCCGCCCCCGTGGCGGGTGAACAGGAACACGGCCGCGATCACGACCAGCACCCCGACGACCCCGGCACCGAACATCAGCAACCGCCGCCTGGCACCGGCCAGTCCGTCCGGCGGCCCCGGCCGGGGCGCCCGCGGCAGTTCGCCGTGCGGCACCGGAGCCTCCGGCACCCGCCCGGCCCCCGGCCGCACAGCCGCGCCTCCGGACGACTGCCCGGGCCCGGACCCCGGCCCCGCATACCCGGCCAGCCCCCACGAGTTGCCGACCTGCGAGGCACCTTCCCGTACGTCGGGCTCGGGCGCCGCCGGCTGCGGCGGCACCGTCGGGGACACCCCCGCCGGACCCGCGATCCCCGGGGTCGCGGTGACACTGCCGCCCTTGCGGGCCGTCTTGCCGCCCTCCGCTTTCCCACTCTCGGTCTTACCGCTCTGGGCCTTGCCGCTCTGTGCGTTGGCCGGAGGCGCCCCGAACTCGCCGAGCGCGGCACGCGCCTGGGAGATCCGTATCGCCTCCATGGTCATGTCGTGCCGCATCTCCGAACGGCTCCAGGCCCGCTCGGCCAGCTCCCACATCGTGGTCAGATGGACGGGATGGGTGCCGGTGACCTCCGCGAGGGCGACGATCGCGCCCTTCGGCGCGAGGAGCCGGCCGTTGAGATAGCGGTCCCAGGACGTCTTGCTGTAGCCCGTGCGGTCGGCCACCGCCGCCACGCTCAGGCCGCTGCGGTCCACGAGCCGCCGCAGCTGGCTCGCGAACTCCTTGACCTGCGGATCGAGTTCATCCGGCAAGGCCCTCCAACGAGGCATTGCTTTCCCCCCTCTGCCCTGAATTGCCCACGCT
This sequence comes from Streptomyces sp. STR69, assembly GCF_024519455.1. Lineage (GTDB taxonomy): Bacteria > Actinomycetota > Actinomycetes > Streptomycetales > Streptomycetaceae > Streptomyces. Next base: position 615,921 of record NZ_JALJRY010000001.1, read on the forward strand.
AACGCGGTTGTTGGTCGAGTTCGTTGCAAATCCGCAAACTTGTCAATACATCGACACACCGGACACATACCGGCGTTCACCCGAGCACAACGGCTCCCGCGACAGCCATGAGAAGCATCAGAAACAGCAGCACCAACGCATACCGGAGCAGTCGTCCACCGGGCCCGCCCGCAGGCTCACCGGGTGGCGTGTCCCACCAGGGCAGGGTCGGATCGTCCCGGTATTCGTCCCCGCCCGCCGCCTGCTCCGGGACGGTGACCGGGCGGGGCCAGGCCTGGACCGCCAACTCCCAGCGCACACTGATGCGTTCGGGATCGGCGCCCGCGATCCGGCACAGGGCGACCACGGCCTGCCGGGGCGGGGGCTGGCCGGCGTTGAGATAGCGGTGCCAGGAGGACTTGCTGTACGCGGTGCGCGCACCGAGCGCCACCAGGCTCAGTCCGGTGCGGTCCTTGAGGAGGCGCAACTGCTCCACGAAGTGCCGTACCTCCGCCGGCAGATCGTCCGGCAGCGGCTGCCAGCCGCTCATCGCTCCCCCACCGCCCGCCCGCTCGCCCGCCCCACTTGCCCGTTCCGAGCGAAATGACGACACCGGAAGGGGAACGGTTCCCTCGTCGCGGCGGGGTGCGGAGCGCGTAGCGAAACGGTCACCTCCGTGCCACAGCGCGCTGACAGCCGTTGAACAGCCCGCTCACGGCGCGGCACGCTGAAACACAGACGGCGGCGCGTCCCTGCTCGGGGGAGGGGACGGGCCGCCGTCGTGAGTCGTGAACCGACCGGCTGTCAGCTGGTGTTGACCGTGTAGTGCAGCGTGTCCTTGAGGAACGGGATCACCAGCCACGGCTTGGGCTGCGCCATCATCGCCAGCAGGACGATCGCGAGGCCGAGCACGCAGTAGGTGAGGACGTCGGTGAAGCGGGAGCGGACGGCGAGCATGCCCACGTCCGGCAGGACCCAGCGCAGGACGGCGCCGGCCAGCAGGGCGGCGCCGATGAGCAGGGTGCCGTAGCGGAAGACGTCGAAGGCGGTCAGCAGGAGGCCGAGGCCGACCGTGCAGAGCACCGCGAGGATCGGCCACTGGCGGGCCGGGGCCGGGGCGGCACCGGACGCGGCCCGGCCGCCGCCCTCGGGGCGGGCGGTGTCCCGGGTGAAGAGGGGGAAGCGGCGGGTGGTGCGGCGCGGGGTGCCGTCGGCGTCGGGGGCGCTGACGGGGTCCGTCACCTCGATGTCGTCCACGGCTTCCGCACCCTTCCCCTGGTCCTTGCTGTCAGGCGACACTGCGCTCCGCCGCCTCGACCACGTTGACGAGCAGCTGGGCGCGGGTCATCGGGCCGACTCCGCCGGGGTTCGGGGAGATGAAGCCGGCCACCTCGGCGACGCCCGGGTGGACGTCGCCCACGATCTTGCCGTCGGCGTTCCGCGAGACCCCGACGTCGAGGACGGCGGCGCCCGGCTTCACGTCCTCGGGCCGGATCAGATGGGCGGAACCGGCGGCGGCGACGATGATGTCGGCGCGCTTGAGGTGGGAGGAGAGGTCACGGGTGCCGGTGTGGCACTGGGTCACCGTGGCGTTCTCACTGCGGCGGGTGAGGAGGAGGGGCATCGGGCGGCCGATGGTGACCCCTCGTCCGACGACCACGACCTCGGCGCCCTTGATCTCCACGCCGTAGCGGCGCAGGAGGGTCAGCACGCCGTTCGGGGTGCAGGGCAGCGGGGCGGGCTCGTTGAGGACGAGGCGGCCGAGGTTCATCGGGTGGAGGCCGTCGGCGTCCTTGTCGGGGTCCATGAGTTCGAGGATGCGGTTCTCGTCGATGCCCTTGGGGAGCGGCAGTTGGACGATGTAGCCGGTGCAGGCCGGGTCCTCGTTGAGTTCCCGGACGACCGCCTCGATCTCCTCCTGCGTTGCGGTGGCGGGCAGTTCGCGCTGGATGGAGGCGATGCCCACCTGGGCGCAGTCGCGGTGCTTGCCGGCGACGTACTTCTGGCTGCCGGGGTCGTCCCCGACCAGGATCGTGCCGAGGCCGGGCGTGACGCCCTTCTCCTTCAGCGCCGCCACGCGGGCGGTCAGATCGGACTTGATCGCGGCTGCGGTGGCCTTGCCATCGAGAATCTGGGCGGTCATGACCCCATCCTCGCGGATGACCGGGCCCCGATTCCAATCAGGCGTCTCCACAACCCGTACGGAAGATGCGGAATATACGCAATATACGGAATTCCGCTGCGCGAGGGCAGTCGCCTCCAGAACCATGGGGACACAGTGCCGCGTGCAGTACCGGGGGAACGCAGCGCGTCCGGACCATCCACACCATCCGCTTGATGAACAGGGCTTTCCTCCAGTCGGTGCCGCACGCCGTCCCCGCACTCGTCCGAGGCAGACGGAGGAGAGACGCCATGAGTTTCGGCGACCCGAACAACCCGTACGGGCAGCCCGCCCAGCCATCACAGCCGCCCCCGCCACCCCAGCAGCCCCCCACCGCTCCCGGCTACACCTACGGCTACCCCCAGCAGCAGCCGTACGCCGGCTATGGCTATGGCTACGGCTATCCGGGCGGCGCGATGATGCCCGCGCCGTCGATGCCCGGGCTGCTCATGACGGCCCGCGTCTTCCTGTTCATCATCTCCGCGACACAGATCCTGGCCGGTCTGGCCTGGATCTACGTCGGCGCCTTCGTCAGCGATGTGACGGACGACGCCACCTCCGTGGTCCCGCTGAAGTCGGTCGGCGACGCCGGTCACGCGGTGGCCGGAATACTGGTGTTCATCGGGCTCGTCAGCCTCGGCTTCGCCGCCCTGTCCATCACCCTGGGCGTCAAGTTCGGCCGCGGCGGCCAGGGCATCCGCGTGACCACGGTGGTCTACGGCGCGCTCGGCACGCTCGTCGGCTTCCTCTTCCTGATCATCGCCCTCGACAGCGGACCGGCCGCGGCGGTCCTCTACGCGCTGCTGTGGGTCGGTTTCGGCGCGGTCATCACGGCGGCCCCGATGGTCGCCAGCGGCACGGCCTGGTTCGCGCGTCCGCGCCACTGAGAAGAGACCGAAAAGAGCAAACGAACACATTCGGTCGACACGCGAAATTGATGTTTCGCTTACACAACACATGAGGATTCCAACTGGACAAAAAGTGATCACCCCCACGAACATGAGCGGCGCAGTACCGCGGTTCATGTTCGGGGGGAAAACCGCTCAAGCAACGACGTTCCTCCGCGCAACCCGCATCGTCCCCACCTGAGACAGTGCAGACGGAGGAACCTCGCCATGAGCTTCGGCGATCCGAACAACCCCTACGGGCAGCCCCAGAACGCGCCGCAGGGCCAGCCCGGTTACGGCTATCCCCAGCAGCCCCCGCAGCAGGGCTACGGCTATCCGCAGGGCGGCCAGCCCGGCTACGGCTTCCCCCAGCAGCCCGGCTACCCGGGCGGTCCCGGTATGCCCGGTGCCCCGCGCATAGCCTCGATGGGCCGGCGTTTCGGTGCCCGCGTGATCGACGGACTGATCATCGGCTTCGTCTACTTCGTGCTCTCCTTCGCGGGTGTCGCCGGCTCGATCAGCGCCATCAGCGACTGCGACCCGAACGCCGCCGACTACCAGTCCTGCGTGAACGACGCGGCCGGCCACGTGGTGGCCGCGGTCGGCGCGGTCATCGGCGCCCTGACGATCTGCAGCCTGCTCTACGAGTGGCTGATGATCGGTCTGGTGGGCGCGACCCTGGGCAAGATGGCCGTCGGCCTCCGTGTGGTGAAGGCCGACACGGGCCAGAAGCCGGGCCTGGGCTCGTCGATCATCCGCTGGGTCATCCCGGTGGTCGGCAGCATCGCCTGCGGCATCGGCGAGCTCGTCGTCTTCCTGTCCCCGTTCTGGGACAAGTCCGGCCGCCAGCAGGGCTGGCACGACAAGGCCGCGGGCACGATGGTCATCCAGAACTGACGGTCCCCATACGGCTCAGGGCCGTGCCACCCGACGAATGGGGGGCACGGCCCTGAGCCGTATCTGCGGACCTCGGTGGAACTCGGCGGACCTCGGTGAACCTCGGTGAACCTCAGTGAACCTCAGTGGAAGAAGTGCCGCGTCCCCGTGAAGTACATCGTGACGCCCGCCTTCTTCGCGGCCTCGACCACCAGCTCGTCACGGACCGAACCGCCGGGCTGGACAACGGCCTTGACGCCGGCCCCGGTGAGGATCTCCAGCCCGTCCGGGAACGGGAAGAACGCGTCCGACGCCGCGAACGAACCCCGCGCCCGCTCCTCCCCCGCCCGCTCGACCGCCAGCTTCGCCGAGTCCACGCGGTTGACCTGTCCCATGCCGACGCCGACCGAGGCGCCGTCCTTGGCGAGCAGGATCGCGTTGGACTTCACGGCCCGGCAGGCCTTCCAGGCGAAGGCGAGGTCAGCGAGGTCGGACGCGGACAGCGCCTCGCCCGTCGCCAGCGTCCAGTTGGCCGGGTCGTCGCCGTCGGCCTGGAGCCGGTCGGTGACCTGGAGCAGGGCGCCACCGTCGATGGGCTTGACCTCGGCCGGGTGCGAGGGCGCGCCCGGGGTCTTCAGGACCCGGATGTTCTTCTTCTTGGCGAGGGCTTCGAGGGCACCGTCCTCGTAGTCCGGCGCGACGATGACCTCGGTGAAGATCTCGGCGACCTGCTCCGCCATCTCCTTGCTGACCGGCCGGTTGACGGCGATCACGCCGCCGAACGCCGACAGCGGGTCGCACGCGTGCGCCTTGCGGTGCGCCTCGGCGACGTCCGAACCGATCGCGATACCGCACGGGTTGGCGTGCTTGATGATCGCGACACAGGGCTCGTCGTGGTCGTACGCGGCACGGCGGGCGGCGTCCGTGTCCGTGTAGTTGTTGTACGACATCTCCTTGCCGTGCAGCTGCTCGGCCTCGGCGAGACCGATGCCCAGGCCGTCGACGTAGAGCGCGGCGGGCTGGTGCGGGTTCTCGCCGTACCGCAGCGTGCTCTTGCGCTCCAGGGTGGCACCCAGGAAGTCCGGGAACCCGGAGTCGTCCACGGGCGCGTAGGCGCTCGCGAACCAGCCGGCCACCGCGATGTCGTACGACGCCGTGTGCTGGAAGGCCTCGGCGGCGAGCCGCTTGCGGGTGTTGAGGTCGAAGCCGCCGGTCTGTACGGCGCTCAGCACGTCGGCGTAGCGGGCCGGGCTGGTGACGACCGCGACCGACGGGTGGTTCTTGGCGGCGGCGCGGACCATCGACGGGCCGCCGATGTCGATCTGCTCGACGCACTCGTCGGGAGAGGCGCCCGAGGCGACGGTCTCCCGGAACGGGTACAGGTTGACGACCACCAGGTCGAAGGGGGCCACGCCCAGCTCGTCGAGCTGCTGACGGTGGCTCTCCAGACGCAGGTCGGCGAGGATGCCGGCGTGCACCTTGGGGTGCAGGGTCTTGACCCGGCCGTCCAGACACTCGGGGAAGCCGGTCAGCTCCTCGACCTTGGTGACCGGGACGCCGGCGGCGGCGATACGGCCGGCCGTGGACCCGGTGGAGACCAGCTCCACGCCGGCCTCGTGCAGGCCGCGCGCCAGCTCTTCCAGGCCGGTCTTGTCGTAGACGCTGACCAGCGCGCGACGGATGGCTCGCTTGTTGCTCTCGGCGGTCACTGGATAACTACCTTTCGTCCCTCGATGCGATAGCCGTTGCGGGCCAGCCGCCCCACGACATCGACGAGCAGCCTTCGCTCGACTTCCTTGATGCGCTCGTGCAGAGCGCTCTCGTCGTCCTCGTCCCGGATCTCGACCACGCCCTGAGCGATGATCGGTCCGGTGTCGACGCCGTCGTCGACGAAGTGGACGGTGCAGCCGGTGACCCGGGCGCCGTACGCGAGCGCGTCCCGTACGCCGTGGGCCCCCGGAAAACTGGGCAGCAGGGCGGGGTGCGTGTTCACGACCCGGCCGCCGAAGAGGGCGAGGAACTCCTTGCCCACGATCTTCATGAACCCGGCCGACACGATCAGGTCGGGCCGGTACGCGGCGGTGGCCCCGGTGAGGGCCGCGTCCCACTCCTCACGGGTCCCGAAATCCTTCACCTTGCAGACAAAGGTGGGCAGCCCGGCGCGCTCGGCACGGGCGAGCCCCTCGATGCCCTCGCGGTCCGCGCCCACGGCCACGATCTCGGCTCCGTACGCCTCGTCGCCCTCGGTCGCGATGGCGTCGAGCAGCGCCTGCAGATTCGTACCGGAACCGGAGACCAGCACGACAAGGCGCTTGGCCACGGGCTTGGCGGCCACGGCGGGGCCCTTTCTCGGGGGAGCGGGGTGCGTGCGACCGGCCCGGTTCGTGCATTCATACGAATGCTTCGCGCCCCGGGATACGGGGAAGTCTACGAAGCGGCCGACCGTCAGCAACGATACCGGCACACCGGACAGCCCCCACGGGACGGGGGCGTGGCCGGAAGGTAGCGTCTGCGGAGAGCGGGTTCGGGAACGCGGTTGTCGTGCGAGGCGTTCACGAAGTAACAGCTCATGTCGGAGAGACGTATCCAACAAGGGGAAGACGCTCACTTGATGCCGGACCGCAGTCTGCGACTCCTCACGTTCCCCCCGCAGTCGTTGCAGGGAGGGGAGCGCGGCACCAGGCTGCTCCGGGAGCGGCCCTCGTCGCCGCCCGACGCGCCCTCGGAGGGACAGAGCGGTGCGGGGCAGGACGACAATCCGTTCGCCCCGCCGCCCGAGGGCACCCCTGACCGGCCCTGGCAGCCCCGGCGCCCGGAGGGTGACGAAGACGGCGACACCCCGCAGAGCGACGGCGGTCGTTCGCCGTGGGGCAGTCAGTGGAGCGACCGGCAGCCCGGGCGTTCCCAGGGCGCCTTCGGCGAGCGGCCCGGCGGACAGGGCGGCCCCACCGGCGGCCCCGAGGGCCCGAGCGGCCCCGGTTCCGGCCCCGGCATGCGCTGGGACCCGACGGACCCGGCCCAGCGCCGCGCCCGCTACGCCCTGCTGAGCGGTATGTGGGCCTTCTTCTTCGCCCTCTTCAGCTGGCCGTACGTGGCCCTGCTGCTCGGCGCGCTGGCCATCTACTGGGGCGGCAGCGCCCTGCGCGCCAAGCCCCGCACCACCGACCCGGACACCCCGGCCGCCCCCGAGGCACCGGGCCGCCCCCAGACGACGGCGGCGGTGAGCGGCCTGGTCACCGCGTCCCTCGCCATCGCCCTGGTCGCCGCGATGTTCGTCGCGCAGCTGGCCTACAAGGACTTCTACACCTGCACGAACGACGCCCTCACGAACGAGGCGAAGCAGTCCTGCAACCAGCTCCTTCCGAAGGATCTGCGGGGCCTGCTGGGAACCGCCAACTGACGGACGAAGCCGGTCAGTTCGGCTCGGGCTCGTCCGTGGGTTCGGGGTGCTCCGAGTGCTCCGAGTGCTCCGAGTGCCCCAGTGGAGTCGACGCCTCCCTCAAGACCGCCCAGCGGGCCTCGCGGGAGGCGTTGTCGTACCAGGGGGTGGGCGAGGGCTCCGGCGGGACATCGGCGGGCAGGAAGTCGTACGGGTCGAACGTCGCGTCGTGGTCGTAGGCGATGTACGGCTGCTCGACGGGGAGCGGGAGCGTAGGCGCCGCCTTCTTCCGTCCGCGGGTGAACCGACTCCGGGCGGCGGTGAACGACTTCAGGAAGCGCCGTCCCGTCGGAAGGTCCGGCGCCTTCTCCGCCGCCGACTCTGCCTCACCGTCCCGGGGCTTCCCGATCGTCGACTTCCCGACCGTCGGCTTCGGCGCTCTGGGTTCGCGCAGTCGCCAAGCCCGCAGCCCCATCGCCGTGGGCACAGCGACCACCGCGAGCCACCCGAGCGCAGCGACCCCGGTCTGCCACCACACCGGCCCGAACCGGGCGAGCGCGGCACCCCCGAGCGGACCGCCGGACAACTCCGCGAACAGCGCCAGCGTTACGGCGCACAGGGCGGCGGCGAGCAGCGCGGTGGCGGCGGTGCGGCCCTGGGGCCAGGGCGTCGACGCCCGGGTGGTCACGGCTCGTGAGCCGCCCGCCCCCGCCAACTCGCCCTCGCCGTCGCCCCGTTTGCCCACCGCGACCCGTGCCACGAACCACCCGACCATCACCCCGGCGGCCAGCGGCACCAGCCCCGCCAGCCAGTTCAGCGGGGTTCCGGTGCCCGCGTCCGGGACCGCCGCGAGGAGCGGGAACGGCGGGAGCAGGGGGGCCGGGGCCGAGGAGAGCGGGTCCACCGTGTGGCGGGCGCCGAGCGCGAAGCCGGGGCCCAGGGCATAGGCCGCCGACCAGACCGCCGCGTTCGGGATCAGCGCGAGGCAGAGCAACAGGACCGCGAACCGCCCCGACAGAGCCTCCGTCAGCCGCAGGAACGACGTCTGCGCCGCGCCGCCGTGCCAGACCAGGGACGCCGTGAGCAGCAGCGCACCGCCCCCGACGAACACCGCCGTGCCGATACCGGCGGCGCGCGCGGCGGTGCCGATGCGGTCCCGGGACTCGCGGGCCTCCGGGCCGAGGACGAGCCGCCGCAGCCCGGCCGGCAACAGGACCAGCACGCTCAACACGGGTTCACGCGGGCGCCCGTACGCCGTCCACACACCCGAACCGGCCGCGCCCGCGGCCAGCAGCGGCAGGCACACCGCCGTCCAGCTCCAGGAGGGGGAGAGTTCGCCGCCGGACGCGTAGAGCGCGGCTGCGGTACCGACGGCGAGGTAGCCGAGGGCGACGCCGGTCCAGGCGGTGCGGGCCGGGACCGGCGGGATGTCGGTGCCGGTCTCGTCGTCTCCCCCGCCCAGCACCGCGTCCCTGGCTGCCCGGTGCAGCAGCCAGACCGGGAGGGCGAGGAGGAGCAGCGGGGTCACGCCCACGGGGGCGGGGATTCCGGAGAGGGTGTCGGTGCGGACCAGTTCGACGCCGTGCGCGAGGAGCCAGAGCGCGGCGGCCATGTGCAGGGCGCCGCCGGGTCCGCTGTCGGGGTACGGCGAGCTGATCCACAGCACCATCACGAGCACGGCGAACGAGCCGAGTCCGAGCCCCGCCGCGACGGCACCACCCAAGAGGCTGGCGGCCAGTCCGGGGGATCGGTCGCGCATCCGGGTGAGGAGGGGCGACAACGACGGTCGGCGGTGGGTCATCGGCATCACGACCGCCATGCTCCCAACGACACGCGCTTTTCCGTCGTAACAGGCGAACCTCCGAAGTGTCGCTCAATATACATTTATGTACTTTTTCGCACGAAGGGGCACCCGGTGACGCAGACCCCTGCAACCCCGCTCCCGCCGCCCAAGGAACGCCGACGGCTGCGCGAGGCCGCGTCCCTGACGCAGGCTCAGCTCGCCACGCGGGTGGGCGTCAGCCGCGAGACGGTGCGCGCGTGGGAGACCGGCCGCACCACACCACGCGGCCGGAAACGGGAGGCGTACGCGAAATTGCTCAACGACCTGGCCGAGGGCACCCCCGCAGTGGAAGAGGCAGAGGTGGATGTAGTTGAGGTGGAGGCGACGGCGCCGGAGGCTCAACCGGAGCCATCGCACGCCGACATCGTCGTGGTCGAGATCCCCGTACCGCACACCGATCCGGCGCCCGCCCCCCTGACCCCCGCTCAGGCCTTCGACGCGCTCTACGCGTTCTGCGCGCCCTCCCTTGTACGGCAGACCTATCTGCTGACCGGGCGGCGCGAGTTGGCGCGGGAATCCGTCGAGCGCGCCTTCCAGACCGCGTGGCAGCGCTGGCCCGAGGTGGCGGTCGACCGCGACCCGGCCGGCTGGGTGCGCTCGGTCGCGTACGAGTACGCGCTCTCCCCCTGGCACCGTTTCCGCCCCAGATACCGCCACCCGGAACCCCCACCCCCGGCCCCCGCCGACCGCGCCCTGCTCACCGCACTCCTCAAACTCCCGCCGTCGTACCGCCGCACACTTCTCCTCTACGACGGTGTCGGGCTCGGTCTCGCGGAGATGGCGGCGGAGACGGAGGCGAGCACGCCGGCCGCGGCGAACCGGCTGCTGCACGCACGCGAGGCGCTTGCCGCGCGGCTCCCCGAGTTGTCGGACCCGACCGAGTTGCACCGGCGGCTGACCGAACTGGCCTCCACGGGGCGGCTGCACGCGGCGAAGCCGCCGACGGTGCGGTTCGTCGGCGAACGCCGGACCGTGTTCTGGACCCGGGCGGCGATCGCGTTCACCGTCACCATCATCGGCGCGACGACGCTCACGGTGCGGAGTGCGCCCACGCATTACGAGCCGCCGGTGCCGTTGGGGCAGCGGGTGGAGGGGGTGCCTGCGCGGGTGGTGCAGGGTTCTTTGCCCGAGGAGGAGGTGCGGCTCCGGGATCGTCTGCGGACCGGGATGACCGCTGGGCCCGAAAGACTGCTTCCGTTGAGTCGTTAGGTGCGGGCCGGTGGGGGCTGGTCGCGCAGTTCCCCGCGCCCCTAAAGACACCAGCCCGCTGTCTCTTTTAGGGGCAACGCACCGATGGGCCCGCTCCAATCCACGGAGCGGGCCCATCGACGTTCAGCTAGGAAACTCAGCCGGCCAGAATCTCGCGGGCCAGCTTCGCCGTCTCGGTCGGCGTCTTGCCGACCTTGACGCCGGCGGCCTCAAGGGCCTCCTTCTTCGCGGCGGCCGTGCCGGAGGAGCCGGAGACGATGGCGCCGGCGTGGCCCATGGTCTTGCCCTCGGGCGCGGTGAAGCCCGCGACGTAACCGACGACCGGCTTGGTCACGTTCTTCGCGATGAAGTCCGCGGCCCGCTCCTCGGCGTCGCCACCGATCTCACCGATCATGACGATCAGGTCGGTGTCGGGGTCGGCCTCGAACGCGGCGAGCGCGTCGATGTGGGTGGTGCCGATGACCGGGTCGCCACCGATACCGACGGCGGACGAGAAGCCGATGTCACGCAGTTCGTACATCATCTGGTACGTCAGCGTGCCGGACTTCGAGACCAGGCCGATGCGCCCCGGCTTGCTGATGTCGCCCGGGATGATGCCGGCGTTCGACTGGCCCGGGGTGATGAGACCGGGGCAGTTCGGGCCGACGATCCGGGTCTTGTTGCCCTTCGCGACCGCGTACGCGTAGAACGCGGCCGAGTCGTGGACGGCGATGCCCTCGGTGATGACGACCGCGAGCGGGATCTCGGCGTCGATCGCCTCGACGACGGCGGCCTTGGAGAAGGCCGGCGGTACGAAGAGGACGGATACGTTCGCGCCCGTCTTCTCCATCGCCTCGGCGACCGTGCCGAAGACCGGGATCTCGGTACCGTCGATGTCGACCGACGTGCCCGCCTTGCGCGGGTTCACGCCGCCGACGATGTTCGTTCCGTCGGCCAGCATGAGCTTGGTGTGCTTCATGCCCGTGGCACCGGTCATGCCCTGGACGATGACCTTGCTGTCCTTGTTGAGGAAGATAGCCATGGCTGTTTAGTCCCTCGTCCCTTACTTCGCAGCCGCGAGCTCGGCGGCCCTGTCGGCCGCGCCGTCCATGGTGTCCACGCGCTGGACCAGCGGGTGGTTGGCGTCGGAGAGGATCTTGCGACCCAGCTCGGCGTTGTTGCCGTCGAGGCGGACGACGAGGGGCTTGGTGACTTCCTCGCCCTTGTCCGCGAGCAGCTGCAGCGCCTGCACGATGCCGTTGGCGACCTCGTCGCACGCGGTGATGCCGCCGAAGACGTTGACGAAGACCGACTTGACGTCGGGGTCGCCCAGGATGATCTCCAGGCCGTTCGCCATCACGGCCGCGGACGCGCCGCCGCCGATGTCGAGGAAGTTGGCCGGCTTCACGCCGCCGTGCGCCTCACCGGCGTACGCGACGACGTCCAGGGTGCTCATGACGAGACCCGCGCCGTTGCCGATGATGCCGACCTCGCCGTCGAGCTTGACGTAGTTGAGGTTCTTCGCCTTGGCGGCGGCCTCAAGCGGGTTGGCGGCGGCGTGGTCGACCAGCGCCTCGTGCTCCGGCTGGCGGAACTCGGCGTTCTCGTCCAGCGAGACCTTGCCGTCGAGGGCGATGACACGGCCGTCGGCGACCTTCGCGAGGGGGTTGACCTCGACGAGGAGGGCGTCCTCCTTGACGAAGGTGTCCCACAGCGTCACCAGGATCTCGGCGACCTGCTCGGCGACGTCGGCCGGGAACTTCGCCTGCGCGACGATCTCGCGGGCCTTCTCGATGCTCACGCCCTCGTTGGCGTTGACCGGGACCTTCGCGAGGGCCTCGGGGTTCTCCTCCGCGACGACCTCGATCTCCACGCCGCCCTGGACGGACGCCATGGCGAGGAAGGTGCGGTTGGTGCGGTCGAGGAGGTACGAGACGTAGTACTCCTCGACGATCTCGGGCGCGGTCTCGGCGATCATCACCTTGTGGACCGTGTGGCCCTTGATGTCCATGCCGAGGATGTCCGTCGCGCGGGCGACGGCCTCGTCCGGGGTGGCGGCGAGCTTCACGCCACCGGCCTTGCCACGGCCGCCGACCTTCACCTGGGCCTTGACGACGGACTTGCCACCGAGACGCTCTGTGGCTGCGCGGGCCGCCTCAGGCGTGTCGATGACTTCACCGGCCAGCACCGGTACATCGTGCTTGGCGAAGAGGTCCCTCGCCTGATACTCGAACAGGTCCACGCGCTTCCGTCCTCAGTGATCTCGCGGTTCGTTGGATGCGTGGGCGTGCCGCGAAGGGCAACGTGACGTCCGCTGTCACAAGGGAGGCGCACACGGTGACCGAGCGCGCGGCATGTCCGTCTCGCAGGTTATCGCTGCTTGCAGGGGGCCCCTAAATCGAGGGTCACACCTGAGCGGTGATACCTGTCACATGATGCCGGAATCCGTGACACGGAGTGCCGCGGACGGGGCTTATGGGTGGGCCCTTTCGAGCGGGTCCCTCGGGCGGGGTCCCGCCGGGTTGGGGCCGGCCCGGCGGGACCCCATACCGCGAGACGCACCCCGGAGAGACCGACGGCATTCGGCCGTCCGGGGTCACTGCCTCACGGAGTCGGTCACTCCCAGTGCCGGACGGTCCGGGCGTGGACATTGTGTGCGGCGCGTGCAGCCCGTGCGCCCTGGATGGCCGCAGCGGCCCTGACCCGGGACTCTCTCGGGACGGAGACCACGGCATCGACGAGACGTCGCCGGACTTCGGCCGTGGCGATGTCGGTGTTCTGGTTCATACGTGTGCTCATGCGTGCGTCGGTTCCTCAGGCATCGCGAAAAAAGGGGGCATGACGGCATTCCGGGCAGGTCAACTGCCAGAACGGCCTGCCTAGCCTGGGAAAACGGGAACGTCCCGGTACCTGTCCCGGGTCTCCGCCACGTCCGCCCGCGCGGCGGCACCGTGCTCAAACCGCACGAGCACCCGGTTGCCCAAGGTCACGGCCTGCGCGTCACAGTGCCGCGAGCTGCCGCCGTCCACGGCCTGCTGATCGCGTGGGGTGCCGCTCGGGTCCCCGTTGGGTGCCTGGTGAACGGGGGCGTGGCCGACGGTCGGGGCATGACGTACGGCTGCGTGTCCTACGGCGCGGGCCTCATCAGCAGGGGCGACGAAGCGCGGTCCGTACGGGACGCCCGCACCTGCGCCCACCGTCACCTCGGCAGGCCTCGCATCCGTACGATGCGCACCACTCGAAGGCCGCGCCGGTGCCGGAGCCCTGTGCGCTGGAGGCGCCTGCACCGGAAGCACCGGCTGACTCGGCGCTGCGGGGACCGAGGGCAAGGTGGGTAGCGAGGGCGACGAAGGTGCCTCGGCCAACACCTCGGTCACCGTCTTCGTCACCACGTCACTCACGGGCCGCACGACCCGCTCCACGGCGTCCGACACCGGAGCGAGAACAGGAACCTGAACAGAGATCTGAACCGGAACCGGCTTCACCACCGAGGTCACCGAAGCCATCACCGGAATCCCCGGCTCGCCGAGCCTCACCGGCTTGCCCAGAACCCCGTCCGCCGCCTGTGCCTGTCCCCCGCACAGCAACCCGAGCACGAACAACCCGCCCACCAGCAGCGCCAGTTGGAGCACGCGCCGCCCCGCCGCCGTACGCGTCACGCGCAGGGCGGCACCGGACAGTGCGGCGGGCCGGATCATGAGGCGACGATCCTCGCACGGCCCGCCCGAGGACGCGCAACCCCCCTGTCCCCCAAGCCCGTTCGTCAGGCGGTGTCCGGTATCGGCAACGGCCGCTTCTCGATCGCCGCCGCCATCACCTCCGGGAACAGATCGGGTGTGCACGCGAAGGCAGGCGCCCCCAACGCGGCCAGCGCGGCGGCGTGTTCGCGGTCGTAGGCCGGCGCCCCCTCGTCGGACAGCGCGAGAAGCGTCACGAACTGCACCCCCGACGCCTTCATCGCCGCGACCCGCTTGAGCATCTCGTTCCGTATCCCTCCTTCGTAGAGGTCGCTGATCAGCACGACCACCGTCTCCGCGGGCCGGGTGATCTGCGACTGGCAGTACGCGAGCGCCCTGTTGATGTCCGTACCGCCGCCGAGCTGTGTCCCGAAGAGCACGTCCACCGGGTCGTCGAGCTGGTCGGTGAGGTCGACGACCGCGGTGTCGAAGACGACGAGCCGGGTGTTGATCGACCGCATGGACGCGAGCACCGCCCCGAACACGGAGGCGTAGACGACGGACGCGGCCATCGAACCGGACTGGTCGATGCAGAGGACGACCTCCTTCTTCACGGACTGGGACGCCCGCCCGTATCCGATCAGCCGCTCCGGCACGATGGTCCGGTACTCCGGCAGGTAGTGCTTGAGGTTGGCCGCGATCGTGCGGTTCCAGTCGATGTCGTGATGGCGCGGCCGGTTGATGCGGGCGCTGCGGTCGAGGGCGCCGGTGAGGGTGGCCCGGGTGCGGGTGGCGAGCCGCTTCTCCAGGTCCTCGACGACCTTGCGCACCACCGCCCGTGCCGTCTCCTTCGTGGTCTCCGGCATCGCCTTGTTGAGGGAGAGCAACGTGCCGACCAGGTGTACGTCGGCCTCCACCGCTTCCAGCATCTCCGGTTCGAGCAGCAGCGCGGACAGCCCGAGCCGGTCGATCGCGTCGCGCTGCATGACCTGGACGACCGAGGAGGGGAAGTGCGTCCGGATGTCCCCGAGCCAGCGCGCGACGGACGGCGCCGACGCCCCGAGCCCCGCCGAACGGTCCTTCGCCGCCCGCTCCTTGTCCCCCCTGCCGTACAGCGCGGCCAGCGCCCCGTCCATCGCGGCGTCCCGCCCGGACAACGCGCACCCGGTGCCGTCGGCCGCGTCACCCCCGAGCACCAGCCGCCACCGCCGCAACCGCTCCTGCCCCGGGTCCGGATCCCCGACTCCGCCGGCGTCGCCCGTCCCCGCCACCCCGTTCGCTGTCACCGCCGTCACCCCCGTCACGTCACCCGTCCCGGCCGATCCGCTCGCCGTTGTCCCCATCGCGCCGGTCGCCGTCATCCGCGCTCCCCCGCACGCAACCCTTCCCACAACGGCACGACCCGTACGACAGTCGCCGGACGATCCTCAGTCCGACGCCCGGCAACCGCCGTCTGCGCCCTCTCCCTCGGCCTCCTCGTGCCCTGCCTACCGTTGCTCGCCGTCATCCCGCCACCCCCACAAGCTCGTTGTCGCTGTTGCCCACCAAGTCGTCCAGCCCCAACAACAGCCGCAGCACCGGTACCACCGCGTCCGCCCGCCCGGCGTCCAGCTCCGCGCCGAACCCGGATATCCCGGCCGCCGTCGCCACCGCCCCCGTCTGCTTTCCGGGCCCCCGCCGCACCAGCTCGCCGAGCGTTCTGCGCACCCCCGGCTCGTACGCCGAGAACGTGCGCCGCAGCAGCGGCAGTACGTCTGTGAACGCCTCCGCCGACACCCCGGTCAGCCATGCGTCCACAAGACCGAGCAGGCGCTCGTCGTGTACGAGGAGCAGCCCGCCCCCGCCACCGACGAAGCCCTCGATCCACGCCGCCGCGTCCGCCGGCGGCGTCCCGGGCGAGAGCACCAGCCCCATCAGCCGGGCCGCCTCTTCCGGCCCCAACTCCCCACCATCCAGCAGAAGTCGTACGGCACGCCCCCGGATGACGCCCGGCACGGTGTCCCGCGCGGAGAGCGTCCGAAGCACCGCACGCCAGCGACGGCGCAGGTCGCCATGGCCGAGGGCGGGAGCGGGGGCGTCGGTGTGCCCGGCCACGGAGGCCTTGCGCTGCTCCGGTCCGGGGGCCTCACCGTACGCAGGACCGGATCCTTCGCCGTCGCCCGGCACCGAGGCATCACTGTTCGCAGGTCCAGGCACTTCGCCGTCGCCCGGCACCGAGGCATCACCGTGCCCGGGCCCAGATACTTCGCCGTCACCCGGCGCCGAGGCGTCGCCATGCCCAGGTCCGGCCGCCCCCCCGTCCCCCCGCGCGGGGGCATCACCATGCCCAAGCCCGGCGACGTCACCACGCCCAGCCCCCGATGCCCTACCCCGCTCAGTCTCTGCGGCTTCAGCCCGCTCGGCCTCTGCGGCTTCAGCCTGCTCGGTCCCGGAGGCTGCACCACGCCCAACCCCACCGATATCCCCCAGCAGTCCCACCGCCCCGTGCACCGCGTCCACATGGCGTCTCATCTCCTCGGCCGCGTCCGTGTCGAGGGCCGTGCAGGCCGGGGGCAGGCCGACGAAGACCCGCTCGGCCAGGCCAGCGGCGACCTCAGTCAGCGCTCCGGTGTCGGTGCCGCGCACGTCGCCGTAGCGCAGCGAACGGACCAGGGCGGGCAGCGCCTGGGCGAGGTGGCCGACATCCGTGTCGAGGGCGGCGCGGTCGGCGAGGATCCGCATCACCACGGGGAGCGCGTCCGGCAGTTCGGCCAGCAGGCAGTGCTCGGCGAGCGCGGTGACGTCGGCGAGGCTCTGCGCCCCGATCGCGTCGGCCTCCGCCTTTGCGGTCGCCGCAGCGAGCACCGTGGTGCCCCAGACCCCCGCCTCGGCGACCCGCACCGCCAACTCCGGTTCCCAGCGCAGCCGCCACGTCTCCCTGAACGTACCGGTGCTGCCCCGCGAGGCGACGGGCTCGCCCCACTCGACGCCCAGCAGCCGCAGCCGGTGCAGCAGTCTGCTGCGCGCGGCGTCGGTCTCCTTGCGCAGGTCGAGCTCCAACTCCCGCTCCAGCGCCTCCGGTTTGAGCCGCAGTCTGCGCTGCTGCCGGTCGAGGTCGCGCTGCAACGGCACGGCGGGGGCGCCCGGCGGCACCTCTCCCAGCACATCCCCGACGACGAGCCGGTCACGCACCAGGGACAGCGGGACGTCCGAACCCTCGCACATCACCGCGCGCACCGCGTCGGTGGTCTCGCCGAGCCCCGCCAGCGGACGGCCACGCATCACCGCGAGGGTCTCCGCCAGCCGTACCGCCTCGATGACATGGGCCGGGGAGACGATCCGGTCCTCCTCCCGCAGCAGCCCCGCGACCTTGGTCATCCACCGCTCGACCGGTCGGTCCGGCGCGGCGAACAGATGGCCGTACCAGCCCGGCGAGTCGATGCCCGCGCCGTACCCTCCGGCCCGGGACAGCCGGCGGTGTGTCCACGGCACCCAGGTCAGCTCGGCCTTGACCTTGGGCAGCCCCTTCAGCAGGGCGCGGTCCGCTGCGACAGACGTCCGCTGCCGCAGCGCGGGCACATGCCAGGCCCCGCAGACCACGGCCACTTCGTCCTCGAACTCCCGCTGTGCCGCGCGCACTTGGAGCCGCATGTACGCCTCGCGCACCAGGTCCCGGTCGTGCCCGCCGGCCCCGTACGTCTCGCGCAGCGCCCCCATGGCCTCCTCCAGCGCGGTGAACGGCGCGAACGGGTCCCGCTCCCCCGCACCCCGGTGCTCGACGACGTCCTCCCACCAGCGCTCGGGGTCGTCGTACCCCGCGGTCTCGGCGAGCACGGCGAGGGGATCGACGCGGATGTCCGGGCCTGCGGGTGTGTCGGGGGCGGGCGGGTCCGGCTGCGGCTCCTCTCCCGTGGGCTCGTCCTCGGTGTCCGGGGTGTCCTTCCCCTCCCTCCCCCACGCCAGCGTGTGCGTGGCCGGAAGGTCGATGAAGCGGGCCGGTACCTCGTGCTCCAGGGCCCAGCGGATCGCGACCCATTCCGGGGAGAACTCGGCCAGCGGCCAGAAGGCCGAACGGCCCGGCTCGTCCACGGCGTGGGCGAGAAGCGCGACCGGCGGTCGCATGTCCTCGTCGGCGGCCAGCGGAATCAGCGCGTCGGCCTCGGGCGGCCCCTCGATCAGTACGATCCGCGGCCGGGCCGCCGCCAGCGCCGCCCGCACGGCCCGCGCCGAGCCGGGCCCGTGATGCCGCACCCCGAGCAACAGCGGTCCGGCACCCGGACCACCGACCGCCTCAGTACCCGTCACTTCGTCCCCCCGCCCCTCCGGGTCCAGCTCCAAGTGGAGTCCTCGTCGACGGTCCTCCTGGACTCGCTCACGCGCTCACCTCCCGGCAGGCCCGGTAGAAGTCCTTCCAGCCGTCGCGCTCCCGGACGACCGCTTCCAGGTACTCCTGCCAGATGACCCGGTCGGCCGCCGGGTCGCGGACGACGGCGCCGAGGATGCCCGCGGCGACATCGCTCGGCCGCAGCAGCCCGTCGCCGAAGTGGGCTGCCAGGGCAAGTCCGTTGGTGACGACGGAGATCGCCTCGGCCGTCGACAGCGTGCCGCTGGGCGACTTCAGCTTCGTCCGCCCGTCCGCCGTGATCCCGTCGCGCAGCTCACGGAAGACGGTCACCACACGGCGGATCTCGTCGACCCCCTCGGGCACCGCCGGCAGGTCGAGCGAGCGGCCGATCTGGTCGACACGGCGGGCGACGATGTCGACCTCGGCGTCCGCGCTCTCCGGCAACGGCAGCACCACCGTGTTGAAACGGCGGCGCAGGGCGCTGGAGAGATCGTTGACGCCGCGGTCGCGGTCGTTCGCCGTGGCGATCAGGTTGAAGCCGCGGACGGCCTGCACCTCCCCTCCCAACTCCGGTATGGGCAGCGTCTTCTCCGACAGGATCGTGATCAGCGAGTCCTGTACGTCGGCGGGGATACGCGTCAGCTCCTCGACCCGCGCCGTCATCCCCTCCGCCATGGCCCGCATGACGGGGCTGGGCACCAGGGCGTCGCGGCTCGGGCCGTTGGCGAGCAGCTGCGCGTAGTTCCAGCCGTAGCGGATCGCCTCCTCCGGGGTGCCCGCCGTGCCCTGCACGAGCAGCGTCGAGTCACCGCTGACGGCGGCGGCCAGGTGCTCGGACACCCAGGTCTTGGCCGTGCCGGGCACGCCGAGCAGGAGCAGGGCGCGGTCGGTGGCGAGTGTGGTGACGGCGACCTCGACGATGCGGCGCGGGCCGACGTACTTCGGTGTGATCACCGTGCCGTCCGGCAGGATGCCGCCGAGAAGGTAGGTGGCGACCGCCCACGGCGACATCTTCCAGCGGACCGGGCGCGGCCGGTCGTCCTGTGCGGCGAGCGCGGCGAGTTCGTCGGCGAAGGCGTCCTCGGCGTGCGGACGCAGTGCCTCCGGCCGCTCGGCCGTCTGCTTCTCACTCGCCTGCGCGTTCATGGGTTCTGCGGACACAGTCATGGCTGAGGCCCCCTCCAGCTCGGCCGGTTCGGATCTGGTGTCCACCGTGCACCACGCCACTGACAATGCGATCCGACCTGCGGAAATGCGCCGGCGGAGCCATCTGCCGAACCGTTCGCGGGCCGATTGTCAGTGCCGGGATCTACCTTCGATGTCATGACTCAGCAGGGGGTGCGCTGGACGGCTGATCAGGTGCTGGCACTGGCGCCTGACGCAGCGTCACGCAAAGCGGGAAGCAAGCTCGGGGCGGCGGGGCCGTGGTCCGAGGCGGGGAGTTCTGACGAGGGGACGGTGTGGGGGCTGTGCAAGGGCAGCGGCAGCAAGCCGTATCAGACGGTCGTCGACATCGCGGACGCCGCGGGGCCGGCGTACAAGTGCAGTTGTCCGAGCCGCAAGTTCCCGTGCAAACATGCGCTGGGACTGCTGCTGTTGTGGGCGGGCGAGGACGGCGCGGTGCCGGCGGGGCAGGCGCCGGACTGGGCCGAGCAGTGGCTGGCGGGGCGGCGGAAGCGGACGGAGGAGAAACGGGCGGCGGACGCGTCCGGTTCCCCGGCCGCCGCTGATCCGGAGGCGGCGCGGCGCAGGGCGGAGCGCCGGGCCGAGCGGATCACCGCGGGCGCGGGCGAGTTGGAGCAGCGGCTGACGGACCTGCTGCGCACCGGGCTGGCCTCGGCGGAGCAGGCGGGGTACGGGCTGTGGGAGGAGACCGCGGCCCGCATGGTCGACGCGCAGGCGCCCGGACTGGCCGCGCGGGCACGGGAGTTGGGGGCGATCCCGTCCTCGGGACCCGGCTGGCCGGTGCGGCTGCTGGAGGAGTGCGCGCTGCTCCATCTTCTCGACCGGGCCTGGCTGCGCCGCGAGCGGCTGCCCGACGGTCTGGCGGCGACGGTCCGTTCCCGTATCGGCCTGCCCGGTTCGGCGGACGGCCCGCCGTTGCGCGACAGTTGGCTGGTCCTGGCCCAGTACGACACGGCGGACGCGAAGCTGACGACGCGCCGGATATGGCTGCACGGCACGGCGTCGGACCGCACGAGCCTGCTCCTTTCGTACGGCGCGGCGGGCCGTGCCCCGGAGCTCGCGCTGCCGGTCGGGCTGGCCCTGGAGGCGGAGGTGTCCGCGTTCCCCGGTGCCGGGCAGCTCCGGGCGGCCCTGGGTGAGCAGTTCGCGCCGCCCGGGCCGACGACGGCACGGCCGCGAGGTGTGACGACGGCACAGGCCGCCGTCCGCTACGGGGAGGCGCTGCGGGACGACCCGTGGCTGGACGCGGTCCCGGTGACCCTGGACCGGGTCGTACCGACCCCGGACGGTGACTCCTGGCAACTCGCGGACGCCGACACGGAGTTGGCGCTCCCGCTCACCCCCACCGCCCGTTCCCGGCCCGGCCTGTGGAGACTCGTCGCGCTCTCCGGCGGCGCCCCGGTCAAGGTCTTCGGCGAACTGGGCCACCGGGGTTTCACCCCGCTGACGGCCTGGCCGGAGGCGGCGGGAGAGCCGGTGTCCCTGTGCTGAGCGCATTCACCAACTCGACGGAAAGGCACCGCATGAACAGCACCTCCGCCGCGGGCGACTGGGAGGAACTCGTCACCACGGCGCTGCTCGGCACGGACCGCCGTACGCCTTCGTGGTGTGCGCCGGGCCAGGACGCGCCCGTGGCCCTGCTGGACGCGGCGGCCGTGGAGACCGTACGACGGCGGGCGGGGCTCCGTCCGGCGCGGGCGGCCCAACGGCCGGAGCCGGCCGTGTCCGACACGCGTCCGGCGCTGCCCGTCGCGGCGGCCCGCAGGCTGGTGATGCTGCTGACCGACCGTCCGGGTACGGGTGGCGGGGGACGGCGGGGCACCTCGCCCGATCTCATGGAGTTGCTGCCCCAGTGGCTCGCGGCGGCCAACGCGCGCGGTTTCGGCGCGCCCGTCCAGGTGCTGCCCGCGCTGCTGGACGCGGCCCGGGGGCGTACGGATCTGCGGCCGGCGGCGCTGGAGTTCGCGGGCCCGCGCGCGTTGTGGCTGGCCCGGCTGAACCCGGACTGGCGGTTCGCCCTGCGCGCCACCCCCGGCGGCGGCACGGCCCTGCCGGACCTCGACGACCCGGGCCAGGTCCGACAACTGTGGCAGGAGGGGCTGTTCGCCGAGCGGGTCGCCCTGCTCGCGGCGATACGCGCACAACGGCCCACGGTCGCAAGGGAGTTGCTCGTGTCCACGTGGGCGGCGGAGCGGGCGGAGGACCGGCTGATGTTCCTCGACTCGCTGCGGACGGGGCTCACGGCCGAGGACGAACCCTTCCTGGAGCAGGCGTTGGCCGACCGGAGCCGCAACGTACGGGCCACGGCGGCGGAGTTGCTGTCCGCCCTCCCGGACTCGGCGCTCGCCGCGCGGATGGCGGTCCGGGCCACGGCCTGCGTGGCCGTCGACCGGACGAGCGGGGAACCCGGCCTCGTCGTGGAGGCGCCGCACGAGTGCGACTCAAGCATGGAGCGGGACGGTGTGGTCGCCAAGGCTCCGGCAGGGCGAGGTGAACGGTCGTGGTGGCTGGGCCAGTTGGTGGAGGCGACACCGCTCGGGACCTGGGAACGGCGGCTCGGTGGCCGTACGCCCCGGGAGATAGTGGCGCTCGCGGTGGCGGACGACTGGCGGAGCGAGTTGCACGCGGCGTGGTGCCGGGCGGCGGTGCGGCAGCGGAACGCCGAGTGGTCCCGGGCGTTGCTCGGATCGCCGTCGGCGCCCGAGGCGGGCGGGCCGGGGGCGGTGTCGCTGGCCGAGCGCGCCAAGCTGCTGAGCACGCTGGGCGGGGGCGAACGGGCCGAGTGGGTGGCCGGGTTCATCGCGGCGCAGGGGCTGTCCGAGGCGTTTCAGCTGCTCGGGGTGTGCGCGGTGCCGTGGGCCGCGCCGCTGGGGCGGGCTGTGGTGGACGCGCTCAACATCGCGCGGGACGCGGGGAGTTATCCATGGAGTTTCAGTGGGGTGATGGGGCTGGCCGAGCGGTGTCTCGATCCGGCCGAGGCGAGCCGGCTCGACGGGTTGCTGGCGGTGCCGGACGAGTCGGAGGACGCGGCACCGGGAGCGGGGGGTTATTGGGCGGAGGCGTTCCAGCGGTTGGTGACGACGTTGCGGTTGCGGGCGGCGATGGCGCGGGAGCTGGAGGGGTCGTAGGAGCTGCGGGAGCCGGAGGCGCCGTAGAAGCTTGGGGGCTACGCCCCGGCCGGCTGGCGCACGTTCTCCCGGACCCAGTCGACGATGGACTGTGTGGTCGCCCCGGGGGTGAAGATCTCTGCGACGCCCTTCTCCTTGAGGGGGGCGATGTCCGCCTCGGGGATGATCCCGCCGCCGAACACGAGGATGTCCTCCGCCTCGCGCTGCTTCAGCAGGTCGATCACGGCGGCGAAGAGCGTGTTGTGGGCGCCGGAGAGGATGGAGAGGCCGATCGCGTCGGCGTCCTCCTGGATCGCGGTGTCGACGATCTGCTCGGGGGTCTGGTGGAGGCCGGTGTAGATGACCTCCATACCGGCGTCGCGCAGCGCCCTCGCGATGACCTTGGCCCCGCGGTCGTGGCCGTCGAGCCCCGGCTTGGCCACCACTACGCGGATCGGACCGGCTGCCACACCCATCACTGCCTCCATGAAGCGACTGCGTTCATCCCTACCGACGGGTACCGCGGCACCCGCTCCGGCGCGGGGAGTGAACGAACGTTATCTCCAGCATCCCGCAACCGGCAGTTTCGCGGTGGATACCGAGGGGGAAATCACACGATGGGACACGTTCACCGCGCAGCGTTCCAGCGGGAACAAGCGCAACGGGAGCCGCAACGAGGTCGCCGCACCACCGCGCCGCATGCCGCGCGCCGTGGCGGTACGGCGCATCGGCGCAGGCACGAAGGGCACGCAGGGCAGGTGCGCCACGCCCGCCCCGCGCGTACCCCTCGCGCTCCGTCGGTGGTCCTCGCGGTGGCCTCCCACGAGGGCACACGGGGGACGGAGCTGTCGATCCGTGTGCCGACAGGAGGTCGGCCATGAAGGTCACCAGGGCGGTGCAGCCCTTTCTCCCCCTTTGTCAGCGCCTTCTGCCCAGCAGGCTGGCGGGGCTCTCCATGACCCTCCTGAAAGCGACGGCCCTGGAGATCGCGATCCTCGCGGGCCACCTGCTCCTCTATCCGTCCGGCATCACCCAGGAACGCAGGCTGCCGCTTCCTCCGGCCCCCTCCCCGGAGGACGCG
Source organism: Streptomyces sp. STR69 (assembly GCF_024519455.1). Classification (GTDB taxonomy): domain Bacteria; phylum Actinomycetota; class Actinomycetes; order Streptomycetales; family Streptomycetaceae; genus Streptomyces. The sequence goes on from NZ_JALJRY010000001.1 coordinate 639,608, forward strand.
GCACCACTGCCGACCGAGGCGAAACCCCCGGTGGTGCTGTTGCACGGGTTCATCGACAACCGCTCGGTGTTCGTGCTGCTGCGCCGGACCCTGGCCCAGCACGGCCGCCGGACGGTCGAATCGCTCAACTACTCGCCGCTGACCTGCGACATCCGTACCGCGGCCGAGCTGCTCGGCCGGCATATCGAGGAGATCTGCGAGCGCACGGGCAGTAAGCACGTGGACATCGTCGGGCACAGTCTGGGCGGGCTGATCGCGCGCTACTACGTGCAGCGGCTCGGCGGTGACCTGCGGGTCCGCACGCTGGTCACGCTCGGGACCCCGCACTCCGGCACCGCCGTGGTCCCGCTGGCCAACGCCCATCCGATCGTCCGCCAGATGCGGCCGGGCTCGGCGGTGATCGAGGAACTGGGCCTGCCCGCCCCCGGCTGCCGTACGCATTTCGTCAGTTTCTGGAGCGACCTCGACCACCTGATGGAGCCATTGGAGACCGCCCGTATCGACCACCCCGACCTGATCGCACAGAACGTGCAGGTCAGCGGCATCGGTCATCTCGCGCTCCCTGTACACCCGGCCATCGCGGCGGGCATCCGCCAGGCTCTCGACACGCCTCTGCCGGAAGCACCGGCCACAACCACCCGCGTGGGCGGCCTGACGGTGGCCTGACAGCGGCCCGACCGTCGGCGCCCGGGACACCTCGCACAGGGCGCCGACAGCGGCTGAACAGCCTCCAGCCTCGAACGCCATTCGAACGCAAGGCCAAACCCGTGCCCGCCGTCCCCCGAAACACGGCCGAATGCCCGTTTCCGGCTGACGCGAAACCCGAGGAAGATTGTCGGGCCCGCGTACTGCCGGGTACAGTCGCCGCACTGCTCTGCCAGCCCCTGTTGTCGAGGCGAAAGAGAAGTTGGTGAACGACCGTCACCCGTCGGGGATCATGACCACCCCGGCTCCGGCTTCCGATGCCACCTCGGCGCAGTACGCGTCGTACGGCGGACAGGACGCTCAGTACGGTGACTTCACCACGTACGGCGACCACTCCGCCACGGGTTTTCACCCGGGCGCGGACAGCGCCCAGGCCACCGCCAGCTTCGCCACCGACCCCCTGTTCGGCGATATGCAGGGCCACGACACCGGCTCGCACACCACCGGCGGCTACGACTCCTCGGCCTGGTCCATGGGTGGTCAACACACCCTGAACTACGACCCGTACGCGGCCCAGCACCACGCCTCGTACGACACGGGCGTCTACGAGACCACCGCCTGGTCGGCCGACTACCAGCAGCTGTCCGCCATCCCGCCGCAGAGCGCCGGCCATGACATAAGCGGTCAGTGGGACGCCAACACCTGGCTCCAGCCCGACCAGTCGGCCCATTCCGCCGCCCCCGCCGACCAGACCCAGCAGTGGGAATGGGGCACGCAGGCCTTCGACACGGGCGCCTACGACGCCACGCAGTGGAACGCCGACGGCAGCCCCGCCGACGCGACCACCACCTTCGAGCAGGCGTCGTACGACATGACGCACGAGGGCACCTACGACGAACCCGCCCCGGAAGACGGCGAGTTGACCGCCACCGGTGAGCTGCCCGCACTCGACGAGGCCGAGCCGGACCGGGACGGATCCGAGTCGCAGCCCGAACTCCTCGAAGACCAGGAGGAGTTCACCCCGGCTCCGGCGACCGCCTCGCGGGCCGCGGGCCGCAACGGGAGCCGTTCCCGGCGCCGTACGCCTCCGAAGCGGTCCGCACTGATGACGATCGCCGTGCCGTCCGCGTGTGTGATGGGGGTGGCGGGGATCGCCGCCGCGTCCGTCGGCACGTTCAGCGGCGGCGGTGACACGACGGCATCCGCCTCCGACGCGACCACGGTGAAGGCGTCCGTCGCGAACAACAAGCTGGACGCCCAGATCAAGAGCCTCTCGGCCGGCGCCGACGACTTCGCCGACCGGGCCAGCCGTACGCAGGAACGTATCGACCTCAAGGCCCAGCAGGAGGCCGAGAAGAAGAAGGCGGCGGCGGAGGCGGCCCGCAAGGAGCGGCTGCGCCCCAAGTACGTGCTGCCGGTGACGCAGAAGGGCCTCAGCGCCTACTTCGGCCAGGCCGGCGTCAACTGGATGTCCGTGCACACGGGCATCGACTTCCCCGTCTCGTACGGCACGACGGTGATGGCCGCGACCGACGGGGTCGTCAGCACGAAGTGGAACAGTGCCTACGGCAACATGCTGATCCTCACCGAGAAGGACGGCACGCAGACCTGGTACTGCCACCTCTCCAGCTACCGGGTCCCCTCCGGTACGACGGTGAAGGCGGGCGACCCGATCGCGTACTCCGGGAACTCCGGCAACTCGACCGGCCCGCACCTGCACTTCGAGGTGCGGCCCGCGGGCGGCGCGGCGATCGACCCGCTCCCGTGGCTTCGCAGCCACGGGCTCGACCCGACGTAACTCCCCTTCTCCCTAAAGCTTTTCCACCGGCGCGTACCGCAGCAGCAGGCGCTTCGGCTTGGCCTCTCCGAAGTCGACCGTCGCCTCCGCGTTCGCCCCCGTGCCGTTCACGCCGACCACCGTGCCGAGGCCGAACTGGTCGTGGGTGACCCGGTCGCCGACGGCCAGGGACACGACCGGCTTCTCCGAGGCCCTGCGCGTGGCGAAGCCCGACGCGCCCGACGCCGACGAACGCGAACGGGTCGAGGACAGCGAGGCCGCGATGCCCGAGGCCGGGCCCGTGGACGGCGGGGCCGCCATTGCGCCGGTCCGCTTCCACTCCACGTGTGCCGCCGGGATCTCCTCCAGGAAGCGGGAGGGCGGGTTGTACGACGGCTGTCCCCACGCGCTGCGCAGCGAGGAGCGGGTCAGGTACAGGCGTTCACGCGCGCGTGTGATGCCGACGTAGGCGAGGCGCCGCTCCTCCTCCAGTTCCTTGGCCTGGCCGAGGGCGCGCATGTGCGGGAAGACGCCGTCCTCCATGCCGGTGAGGAAGACGACCGGGAACTCAAGTCCCTTGGCGGTGTGGAGAGTCATCAGGGTGATGACTCCGGAGCCGTCCTCGTCCTCGTCGGGGATCTGGTCCGAGTCGGCGACCAGCGCCACCCGCTCCAGGAAGGCGGCGAGGCCGACAGGCGTCTCGCTCTCGCCGTCCTCCGCGCTGTTCTCCTGTTCGAACTCCAGGGCCACGGCGGCGAGTTCCTGGAGGTTCTCGATGCGGGTCTCGTCCTGCGGGTCGGTGGAGGCCTGCAACTCGGTGAGATAGCCGGTGCGTTCGAGGATCGCCTCCAGGACCGTCGCCGGTCCGGCGCCGGACTCGACGATCGTACGGAGGTCCTCCATCAGCGTGTTGAACTTCTTGACCGCGTTCGTCGACCGCGCGGCCATGCCGTAGGCCTCGTCGACGCGCTTCAACGCCTGCGGGAAGCTGATCTTCTCGCGCTGCGAGAGGGCGTCGATCATCGCCTCGGCGCGCTCGCCGATGCCGCGCTTGGGGACGTTGAGGATGCGGCGCAGCGGGACCGTGTCCTCCGGGTTGGCCAGGACGCGGAGGTAGGCCAGGACGTCCCGGACCTCCTTGCGCTCGTAGAAGCGGACGCCGCCGACGACCTTGTAGGGCAGGCCGACGCGGATGAAGATCTCCTCGAAGACACGGGACTGGGCGTTCGTCCGGTAGAAGACGGCGACATCCCCGGCTTTGGCATCTCCCGCGTCGGTGAGACGGTCTATCTCCTCGGCGACGAACTGCGCCTCGTCGTGCTCCGTGTCGGCGACATAGCCGGTGATCTGCGCGCCCGCGCCCGCGTTGGTCCACAGGTTCTTGGGGCGGCGGGACTCGTTGCGCTCGATGACCGCGTTGGCGGCGGAGAGGATCGTCTGTGTGGAGCGGTAGTTCTGCTCCAGGAGGATCGTCGTCGCGTTCGGGTAGTCCTCCTCGAACTGGAGGATGTTGCGGATCGTCGCACCCCGGAAGGCGTAGATCGACTGGTCGGCGTCGCCCACGACGCACAACTCGGCGGGCGGCAGGTCGTGTTCGCTCGGCGGTACGTCCTCGTCGTGCCGGGCGGCGCTGCCGACGAGTTCCCGTACGAGCGCGTACTGCGCGTGGTTGGTGTCCTGGTACTCGTCGACCATGACGTGCCGGAAGCGGCGGCGGTAGTGCTCGGCTACGTCCGGGAAGGCGCGCAGCAGGTTGACCGTCGTCATGATCAGGTCGTCGAAGTCGAGGGCGTTGGCCTCGCGCAGCCGCGACTGGTACATGGCGTAGGCCTGGGCGAGGGTCTTCTCGAAGCCGTCGGTGGCGCGGGCGGCGAAGTCCTCCTCGTCGACCAGTTCGTTCTTCAGGTTGGAGATCTGGGCGCTGAACGACTTGGGCGGGTAGCGCTTCGGGTCGAGGTCCAGGTCGCGGCAGACCAGGGCCATGAGGCGCTTGGAGTCGGCGGCGTCGTAGATCGAGAACGAGGAGGTGAAGCCGAGCTTCTTCGACTCGCGGCGCAGGATGCGCACGCACGCGCTGTGGAAGGTCATCACCCACATCGCGTTGGCGCGCGGGCCGACGAGCTGTTCGACGCGCTCCTTCATCTCGCCCGCGGCCTTGTTGGTGAAGGTGATCGCGAGGATCTGGCCCGGGTGCACATGGCGCTCGCCGAGGAGGTGGGCGATGCGGTGGGTGAGCACACGGGTCTTGCCGGAACCCGCGCCGGCCACGATGAGCAGCGGGGTGCCGGAGTGGACGACAGCCGCGCGCTGGTTCTCGTTCAGCCCGTCCAGGAGGGCTGCCGGGTCCACCGCGGGGCGCGGGGCGCCGTCCCGGTAGTAGGCGTCCCTGCTCGCGGGCACGTCGAACTTCCCGCCGAACAGGTCGTCCGGAACCGGCTCCGGTCCGTGCTCGTCCTCGGGCGGTGGCGGGGGCTCTTCCTCGTGGGCCCGAGGGGCCTTGAGATCCGCCAGGAAGCTGTCGTCAAAGAGGCTGCTCATCGCCCTCCGAGTTTAGGGCGCCCCACTGACAACCGGCCGCCACCCCGAGAACTCGGGAAAATTCACGGTCCAGAACCGGTCGATAACGATCAGCGACGGCCAGACTCACGCATGACAGAGGTCACTCAAACGTATCGGGCATATCGGCCATCGACCTTCACACAAGCCACACAAGTTGGTTAGCGTGCGATCAAGCTGCACGGCCCCACCGACCCCGGAAGGAGTCGTCTCCTTGGCTTCGTCGCACCGCAAGCCGCGTTCCGCGGGCTCGCGCATCGCAGGCATATGGGTCCCCGCCGACGACGGCGGCAACCGTAGTCCCGGAGAGGTCGAGCGGAAGATCGACGACCTCTACCGCCGGGCGGATTCGGCGCCCGGGAGGCGCAGCGCGGCCAAGCGCACGCTGAAGATCAACTCCGTGCGGGAAGAGCCGAGTTCGTTCACCGCCACCCCGCACGACCACTACGACCAGGCCCAGTTGATGAGCCGGCTGACCGCCCGCCGGAAGGCCGCGGTCGACGCGCACGTCACGGAGCGGTCCGCGACGGCGGGGAAGCGCCGGGAGGCGACGGAGGGTCTCCAGAGCACCGACGAGACGTGGAGCGACCTGGGGACGGCCAAGGCCGCCGTCCAGAAGAAGCTCTCCACCGCACGCGCGCTGCTGTCGCAACTGGCCGCGCGGAGGCAGTTGCAGGAGTCTGCGGCACTAGCGAGGCAGGCCGTCGCCTTCGCCCGCGCCCAGGTCGGCAAGCCGTATGTCTGGGGTGCCGCGGGCCCCGGCTCGTACGACTGCTCGGGCCTCGCCCAGGCCGCCTGGAAGGCCGCCGGAGTGACCCTCCCGCGCGCGACCACCGCCCAGGCGAACGCCGGCACGACGGTCCCCCTGGACGACGCACAACCCGGCGACCTGGTCTTCTTCCACGCCGACGTCAGCCACGTCGGCGTCTACGTGGGCGACGGCATGATGATCCACGCCCCGAAGCCCGGCGCCTACGTCCGCGAGGAGCCGATCCACTACGGGGACGCGTCGATCATCCACGGCGTGGTGCGGCCGGCCTGACCGGAATCCGTGGGCACGCGCGCGTGCGGCTGTTTTTGACGGCCACGCACGCGTGCAGGTGTTTTTGAGGTCCACGCGCGCGTGGCCCGCCGTCGGCCCCGGGGCGGCTCCCTAGCATCGGAGCCATGTCCGGTACCGGTACCTCCCGCTTCCGCGCCTGGTGGGCGCAGCGTCCGCCGGCGGCCGGGGCCGTCGTGATGGCGACCGGCATCGTCTCGGTCGGTCTGCACCTCACGGGGTACGAGGTGCTGTCCCGCATCGCCTTCGCGGTGGCCTGCGCCTTCTGGCTGGGGCTGGCCGCGGACTTCGCCGTACGGCTGCTGTGGGACCGGCGGAGGTGGCTCACGGAGGCGGGAACGCCCGGTGCGCTGACCGCCGTGGCCGCGACCGCCGTACTCGGAACGCGGTTTTCCATCGCGGGCCGGCAGACCGTCGCGGAGGTGCTGCTCGCGTCGGCCGCGGTGCTGTGGCCGTGGCTGCTCGTGCGGGTTCTGGGGAACTGGCGTGGGCGTATGCCCGGGACGGCGTTCCTCGGCTGTGTGGCCACGCAGTCGCTGGCCCTGCTGGGGGCCACGCTCGCCGCGGCCGAGTCGGTGGCCTGGCTCGCGCACACGGCGCTGGTGCTGTTCTGGTTCGGGCTGGTCCTCTACGGGTTCGCGCTGGCCCGTTTCGAGTGGCGGCAGGTGGTCATCGGGGCCGGTGACCACTGGATCGTCGGCGGTGCGCTGGCCGTGTCGGCACTGGCCGGGTCGAAGCTGATCGCCGCCGACAGCGCCCGCCTGTATCTGTGGAACTCCGACGACCGGGGCGTCCTGCGGGCCGTGACCGTGGCGCTGCTGGTGCTGGATGCGGCCTGGTGCGTGGTTCTGCTGGCCGCCGAGATCGCCTGGCCCCGGTTGCGCTACGACGTGCGCCGCTGGTCGACGGTGTTCCCGCTCGGGATGACGGCGGCGACCACGCTGTCGGTGGGCAGCGCCGTGGACGTCCCGTGGCTCAGGACGCCGGGGCAGGTGGTGCTGTGGATCGCGGTGGCGGCCTGGCTGGTGGTGGCCGCGGGGACGGTCCGGTTCTATCTCGCCGCCACGTCCGGGGTCACGTCCACAGGACCGCGATGAAGATGTTGACCATGGTGAGGCCGCCCACCAGTGCGAACTGGTTCTTGTCGACCGTCTCCTCGTCCCGCTTCACGTAGACGAGTCCCAGGATCACGACCAGCAGCGCGAGCTTGATGCCGATCTTGATGTTGTTGACGTGCTGATCGTCGGCCTGGTTGAGGCCGACCAGGATCGCGCCGGTGACCAGCATGGTCAGCGCGCCGTGCAGCATGCCGGGGACGAAGCGGGCCGTGCCCTGGCCCATCGCCTTCATCTGGGTGAGGAAACCGCCGAGCAGCGCGGCAATGCCGATGATGTGCAGGCCGACGAAGAGATGGATGAGTACGTCCATGGTTCCGGAGCCTATTCAGGGGCTCGGGGCCGGCCGACACCGGGCTGCCCTGTCACTCATATGACCTTGCATATATGCGGCCATAGCACCGTGCCCTCGCCCGCCGCGCCGGAACCGCCGCATCGGTCAGCGCGCCGCGCGAAGGCGGTGGCCCCGGACCGGAATCACAGTCACCTGTCGTAAAAAGTCGATCACCTCATGCCATTTCCGTACATGCGTTACCGGGCCGTCACCGTCAGGTTTAGCGTCCTCCACCAGGTGACCGGCTCCCCACCGCCGCCCGGACCAGGGGCGGCCGTCGGACACCACCGCCGAGAAGGTCCGGCGGCGGCCCGCTCCCCCTGTGCGGGCCGCCGCCGGACGCGCAAACCGCCCGCTCCCCCGGCGGTCGTACGAAAGGACGTGCAGTCCACGTGGCAGCGCACCGCAAGCCCCGACAGCGCTCGCTCAGCGGCCATACGGCCCGCACCGCCGCCACGATCGCCCTCGCGGGCGCGGCGACAGCGACCGGCTTCGACGGGACCTCGCACGCCGAGCCACAGCTGACACCGACGCAGGTCAAGGCCAAGGTGGACAAGCTGTACCAGGAGGCGGAGGTCGCCACCGAGAAGTACGACGGCGCGAAGGAGAAGGCGGACGCGGCCGAGAAGCAGCTCAACACCCTGCGGGACGAGGCGGCGCGCAAGACGGAGAAGCTCAACTCGGCACGGGACGCGCTGGGTTACGTCGCGGCGGCCCAGTACCGCAGCGGCGGCATCGACCCCGCGGTGCAGCTCATGCTCTCGGACGACCCCGAACAGTATCTGTACAGCGCCGAGTTCGCCGACCGGGCGGGCCACCGGCAGACGGCCGCCGTCGCTCTCGTACGGCAACAGCTGCGGGAGATCGAGCAGTTGCGCGGCGCCGCACACATCGAGTTGACCTCGCTGAAGTCGCGGCAGGCGGAGCTCGGCCGGCAGAAGAAGACGATCACCGGGAAGCTGGACCAGGCGCGACGGCTGCTGTCCGCGCTGCCTGCTCAGCAGCGGGCCCAGGTCGAGCAGACCGCGGGCACCACGGGTCGTGCGTCACGGTCGGCGACCACGGCACGGGACGGACTGCATGCGCCCGGCTCCTCCACCGCCACGGCCGACGCCCCCAACTCCCGTGCGGCGGCGGCCGTTTCCTACGCCTACCAGAAGCTCGGCAGCCCCTACGTCTGGGGCGCGACCGGCCCCAACGCCTTCGACTGCTCGGGCCTCGTCCAGGCCGCCTACAACTCCGCCGGAGTCTCCCTGCCCCGCACGACCTACGCCCAGATCAACGCAGGACAGCGGGTCTCCCGGGACGAACTGCGCCCCGGCGACCTGGTGTTCTTCTACTCGGGCATCAGTCACGTCGGCATCTACGTCGGTGACGGTCAGATGATCCACGCCCCGAACCCGACGGCTCCGGTGCGGCTGGCGCCGATCGACCAGATGCCGTTCGCCGGCGCGACACGGGTGGTGTGAAACCCCCGCCGACCCCGGCCCCGCCCGACGCTCCCCGGGTCAACTCCCCTACGGGTCACACCAGTCGGCGTGCCGTCGCCCAGCGGGTCAGCTCGTGCCGGTTCGACAGCTGGAGCTTGCGCAGCACCGCCGAGACATGGGACTCGACCGTCTTCACCGAGATGAACAACTGCTTGGCGATCTCCTTGTAGGCGTAGCCGCGCGCGATCAGGCGCAGGACCTCGCGCTCGCGCTGGGTGAGACGGTCGAGGTCCTCGTCGACCGGCGGGGCGTCGGTCGACGCGAAGGCGTCGAGGACGAAGCCGGCCAGCCGCGGGGAGAAGACCGCGTCGCCCTCCTGGACCCGGAATACGGAGTTGACGAGATCCGTGCCGGTGATCGTCTTGGTGACGTAGCCGCGCGCACCGCCGCGGATCACCCCGATCACGTCCTCCGCCGCGTCCGACACGGACAGCGCCAGGAAGCGGACGGGCTGCTCGGCGTCGCTCATCAACGGCGCGCAGCGACGCAGGACTTCGACCCCGCCGCCGCCCGGGAGGTGGACGTCGAGGAGGACCACCTCGGGGCGGGTCGCGGTGATGACCGTGACCGCCTGGTCGACGTCGGCCGCCTCGCCGACCACCTCGACGCCGGTCTCCTCGGTCCGGCCGATCTCGGCCTGGACCCCCGTACGGAACATGCGGTGGTCGTCTACGAGGACCACCCGCACGTGACGCCCGCCCGCGCTCCCGCCGGTCGGCTCCACAGGCTCGTTCGTCTCGGTCGCGTCGCTCATGACGTCTTCTCCGCCCTCTCCATCTCCAGCTCGACCTCGGTACCGCCGTCCGGCACCGCACGCAGCCGTGCCGTACCGCCGTGTCGCTCCATACGGCCGATGATCGATTCTCTGACGCCCATGCGGTCGGCGGGTATCGAGTCGAGGTCGAAGCCCGGTCCGCGGTCACGGACGGACACGAAGACCTTCTTCCCCTCCACCTCGGCGTAGACCTGCACGGCGCCGCCCTCGCCACCGTACTTGGCCGCGTTCACCATCGCCTCGCGCGCGGCCTGCATCTGGGCACCGATTCTCTCGTCGAGCAGGCAGTCCCCGACGATGACGACCTCGATGGGGACGCCGTGCTTGTCCTCGACCTCGGCCGCGCTGCGCCGCACCGCCTCGGCGAGGGTGTCGGGCTCGTCGGCCTCGTCCTTGCCGGTGCCCTCCGGTTTGTAGAGCCAGGCGCGCAGATCGCGCTCCTGGGCGCGGGCCAGGCGGCGCACCTCGTTCGGACTCTCCGCGTTGCGCTGGATCAGGGTCAGGGTGTGCAGCACGGAGTCGTGGACATGGGCGGCGACCTCGGCGCGCTCCTGGGCGCGGATGCGCATCAGGCGCTCCTCAGAGAGGTCCTGGGTCATCCGCACGAGGTACGGGCCGGCGAGCAGGGTGATGCCGACGAGGACCGCGAGGGCGGCCTGGAGCACCGAACCGAGGTGGGCGGCGGAGCCCTGCAGCACGAAGATCGCGGTGGCGCCCGCGGTGACCAGCAGGACGCCGCCGCCCGCGCGCAGCAGGCTGAGCGTACGGCGACGGCCGCCGACCTCGGCCCAGCGGGCGCGGCGGGCGTTGTCCGCCTGGCGCCAGACGAGGGCGACGCCCGCGCCGACGAGGACGGTCGGGAAGAGATAGGCCTTGGCGCCGTCGCCCAGATTCACGTTGCCGACGAAGACCAGCGCCACGACGACCATGAGGAGCAGGGCGACGATCTGGCCCTTGTCCGGCTTGCGGGCGACGAGTCTGCGGCGGCCGTCCGGTGAGGTCTCGGTGGAGACGAGCGACGGGGGCCGCTGACCGGCGACGCCGCCGACGCCGAGCGGCACGAAGAACCAGAACGAGGCGTACAGCAGCGCGCCGAGTCCGTCCGCGAGGAACAGCCCCACGAACACCAGCCGCACCCAGATCACCGGCAGGCCGAGATGCCCGGCGAGCCCCCGCGCCACTCCGCCGAGCCAGCGTCCGTCACTGCTGCGGTAGAGCTTGCGCGGCGGCCGCGGGTCCTCGACTGGCACTGCTGCGGCTTCCGGCATGCCACCGATGTTCACACGCCCCGCCGCCCAGGGCATCAGGGTCGGTCCCCGAGACTCCCCTGATCTTCAAAAACGGCGCGGCTCAGGGGCCTTTCGCGGTGTCGGGGTCGGTGTCGAACACTCCCCCGGTCCGTGTCAGGGCGGATTTCAGGGTTCGGCCAGGGTCGTCCCGACTGCCATCGGCGCCTCGCGGCGGGCAGCATGGACGCATGACAGATCACGAGCACGCCGCGACGGGTCCGGGACCCGGCTCCGGCCCCGGCCCGGCAGCGGGCGGCGGGCCGCAGGACGCCGTGCCCGCCGCGGGTGCCGCGTCGTCGCCGGGTGCCGCGTCCACGGGTGCCGCGCCCGGCGACACCCTCACGGTCGCGCCTCCGCACCGGTTCCGGCGGGACCGGCGGTTCAAGGTGCTCGCGGGGGTGTGCGCGGGGCTCGGGCGGCAGTGCGACATGGACCCGGTGATCTTCCGGATCACGCTCGCGGTGCTCTCGGCGACTGGCGGCATCGGCCTCATCTTCTACGGCTTCGCCTGGCTCTTCGTCCCGTACGACGACGAGGAGGAGAACGAGGTCCGCAAGCTCTTCACCGGCCGCGTCGACGGCCAGGCCCTGGCTGCCGTGCTGTTCGCGCTGGTCGGCTGCGGTGTGTTCCTGTCGATGCTGAGCAACGCCAGCGTGCTCACCTTCGCCGTCGTCCTCTCCCTCCTGCTGGCGGGCGCGGGGTACTGGTCGCAGCAGCGCGGCGCCCCCGACCCCGACCCGCTGGCCGCGCAGGCCGTCGCCGACGCCCCGCCGGAGGCCCAGGCACCGCCGGTGCCCGCCTCCTACCCCTCCTGGTGGCGCGACCCGATCGTCAAGGACGGCACCCACGTCGGTGGCACCGGGTATCTGTGGGGTCCCGGGGATTCCCGCACCCGCGACATCACGGACGCGGTCCACATCAGCCTCGGCCCTTCCTACCCGCACTGGCCCCAGGATCTGCGGCCCCCGCGTCCGGCCGTCCCGAAGCCGCGCGGCCCGCGCTGGATCGGCGGCTGGGTCTTCCTGCTCGCCCTGCTCGCGGGCGCCCTCGGCACGGCCGTGAAATGGGACGACCAGGCGCTCGGCACCAGTCTGCAGACGGGCCTGGCCTGCGCGCTCGTCGTCTTCGGACTGGGGATCGCGGTGAGCGCGTTCGCGGGGCGTACGGGGGCGGGCTCGGTGTTCCTCGCGATCGTCACGGCCGGCCTGCTCGCCGCCTCGGCGGCCCTGCCCAAGGACCTCACCACCCACTGGGAACGCCTCACGTGGCAGCCCACGGCGGTGACCCAGGTGCAGCCCAAGTACGACCTGGGGAACGGCGTGGGCACACTCGACCTGACCCGGCTGCGGCTGACCAAGGGGCAGACGGTGACGACGTACGCCCAGGTGGGCATCGGGCAGTTGAAGGTGATCGTGCCGTCGGACGTGACGGTGAAGCTGAGTGTGGACGTGGGCGTCGGGGACATCCAGTTGCCCGGTGACGACAAGAAGGACGTGGACGTGGAACCGGGCAAGCACCAGCAGGTCACTCTGACCCCGGCGACGGGCGTGAAGAGCACCGGCACGCTGGACCTGGACCTCCGGGTCGACGTCGGACAGGCGGAGGTCAGCCGTGCTGCGTCATGAGTTCCAGCCCGGGAAGCTGGTCATCGGCCTCTTCCTCGTCGCCGCGGGCGTGGCCTACGCCGGGGACGCGGGCGGGCTGTGGGTGACCGAGTGGTTCGCGGCGATCCCCCTGGTCGTGACCGGCCTGGTGCTGGCCGGTGTGGTGGCGGGCATCAACGGGGCGGTCCGCAGACGACGCAGGGCCGGCCGTACGAGCACGGCCGACCCCGGTCCTGAGATATCCGGCTGACTAGCGGTAGCCGCCCGCCCGCTGCCTTCGCCTCGCGCGTAGTGCCGCGTCGACGGAGAACACGGAGGCGCCCGCGAGGACGAGGGGCAGCCAGGCCATCAGATAGGCGAGGTCGTTGCCGTAGTAGTACGGGTCGGACTGCCAGCTGATGGTCAGCCACAGGCTGAGGGAGATCAGCGCACCGCCGAGTGCGGCGATGCGGGCCAGCAGGCCGATCAAGGTGCCGATGCCGACGGCGAGTTCACCGAAGGCGATGGTGTAGCCGAAGCCGACGGGGCTCTTCAGGGACAGGTCGACCAGGGCCGGGATGGCGGACGAGTCGCGGACCGCGCGCATCGTCTCGCCGACCGACCCCGCACCGGAGGCCTTCATGAAGGCGCTGTCGGTGAGTTTGTCCAGGCCCGCGTAGATGAAGGTGACGCCCAGGAACACGCGCAGTGGGAGAAGGGCGTATCGGGTGGCGGTGTCCCGCCAGCTCCGGTCGCCGTCGAGGTAGGGGGTTTGCGTATCCATTCGAGTGCCGTGAGTCATCGCCCTTAGCCGCCTCTCGCCCGCCGTTGACCCCTCAACAGACCATACGTACGAAAAGGGGGACCCGCTCAACCATGCTTCGGACAGTTTTTCGGACTTCTGCCGCGTTCGGGCGGCGATCGACGACGTTCCACGGATATTCAGATGTGGGCGCGGACCTGCCGCACGGGGTGCCCGAGGGCTTCGGCGACGGCCGACAGTTCGTCATCGCCGAACCAGATGAGGCGTCCCGGGTTCCAGACGGCGATCTCGAAACGGGCGAAGCCGCACGGCCAGTCGTAGTCGAGGGCGTCCAGGGAGGTGGCGGCGGCGCAGCAGGGGACCGTCACGGCGAGGGTCGGGAAGCCGTGCGGGTGGTGCTCGACCAGGTCGGCGTACCACTCCCTGTCGATCGGGGCACCGCAGTGGGAGCAGCCGATGCGTTGCAGGTTGCCTCCGCAGTCCACGACGGTCGGGGCGGCGTACCAATCGACGTCGATCCGCGGATCGACGTCGGCGTCCGGCTCGTCCGCAGCGGCCCCGTGGTGCGCGGACAGCCGGGTCACCAGGGCCGCCGCGCGCTCGCCTGCCGCTCGCCCGGGCTGCCAGTGGGGGTCGGTCGGGATGACCGACAGGACGTCCTCGCTCATGGACCGGGTCAGTCCGCCACGTCGACGACGCAGGCGTTCGTCTCCACGCCCGCCGCGGTCACGACCTGTACTTCCACCCGCCCGGGCTCGACGTCCACGGGGACCGGGACGGTCAGGAGGGTGTCCGTCGGGTTGGAGAAGCCGCCGGCGACCGGGACCAGGGGGACGTGGACGTTGACCGGGCCGATTCGGACGACCATGCGGGAGAGGCGGTCGGCGGTCTGGGCGCCCGGGGGGACGAAGCCGGCGCCGCGGATCTCGATGTCGTCGCCGGTGCGGATGGGGGCGTCGAGGTCGCCCGCCTCGCGGGAACGCACCACCGAGAGGATGACCGGGCGGCCCCCCTCCGCGTACTTGCCGGCCAGGTATGTCGCGGCGGAGATCAACACCACCACCGCCAAGCCCCAGGGCAGGTCGGGCAGTTGGTCGGGGCGCCGGGCGAGTCTCACGGCCGCGAAGACAAGGGCGACGGCGCTGATCGCGACGTACTGGATGTCGGCGAAGGTGCCGCGGCCGGCGTCGTCGGTGAGGAGGTCGGCCGCGCGCGGGCGGTCGGCGGGGATCTTCTGGAGGCGCTGGCCGAGGACCCGCAGGCCGACGACCCGGCGGACGAGTACGGCGATCGCGCAGACCACGGCGAGGACGGTCACCACACCGGCGCCGCGGGCGAGTTCGAGGCCGGAGATGAGGGCGTCGCGCTCGGCGTGGTCGGAGGCGGCGGCGAGCCGGCCGGCCAGGACAAGCACCGCGTACGCCACGAACAGCACCCAGGACACGGCCACCGCGCGGGAGGTCGACAGCCGGTTGTCCTCACCGATGACCGGGGCCAGCGCCCCGCCGCGCGCCCGGTGGAACCAGGAGGCGGCGGTCAGGGCACCCGCGATCACGAGCGCGGCCAGCAGTCCGGCCGTACGGGCCGCCGTCCAGCCAGCGCCGATCGCGGTGAACGCCTGCACCAGAAGCAGTACGACGAAGGCGCCCCACACGGCGAAGGCCGTGCGGTGCCACAGTCGCGCCAGCCAGGCCCCGCCCTCGGCACGGCCGCGTTCGGCGACGTCGTCGGCGGACTGGGTCAGTTCGTCCGAGACCCACTGCCGGGAGGCGGACGCCGAGTGCGCCACCGCCGCGGGCAGGCCCTCGCCGGCCGCGAAGCCGTCCCGCTTGACCAGGAACGCGGCGACCGCGCGCCGATGCCCCTCGCGTGCTCCGTGCGGGCAGTCCCCGCAGGTGCAGCCCCCTCCGTGGGCACCGATGTGCTCGCCGCCCTGTCTCGCCTCCTGCACCGCCACGCCCGACGCCTGCCTTCCCCACGACCCTCATGGACCTCGGCCCTCGACCCCGGGCCCTCACGTTCGACGACCGGCTCCGAAGCCTTTGGCCACCGCCTTGCAACTCCCGCACGACAACAGCGGATTGTGCCCTACGGGACACGGCTCGCGTCCGGCAGGTCTGGTCAGCGCGGGTGAAGCGATCGCCGCCGTGTTGACCCGGCTGCGAGAATTTCCGTATGGCCGAGATCATCCAGCGCGACGGGACCTGGGCCTTCGACGGCACAACGGTCAGGATCACACCGGGACTTCACCGCTCCGTGCCCCTGTTCCGGCAGACGTACGGCGAGATCGCGGTGCCCCTCGAAGCCGTCGCGGGCGTCGTCTACGAGCCCGAACGCAGGCGTGGCCGACTGCGGCTGAGGCTGCGCGAGGGGGCCGATCCGCTGTTGCAGGCGACCGGTGGGCGGCTGCCGGACGCGGCGGATCCGTACCGGCTGATCGTGGACATCGACCGGTCCGGGGTCGCCGAGTACGTGGCGGAGGAGATCCGGCACGCGCTGCTCCTGGACCAGATCCCCAAGGAACCGACGAAGGCCTATCTGTTGCCGGGCCCGCCGGTGCCCGTCTCGGTGCGTTCGTCCGACGGCACGGTGTCGTTCGACGGCGCCCAGGTGCGGATCGACTGGGCCGACACCTCCGAGCGCGTGAAGCGTGCCACCGGGCCGCGGATAGTCGCCGTGGGCGATCTGGTGCAGGTGGAGTGGTTGCCCAACTCCGGTTACGAGGACGGGTTCATGCGGTTCGTGACCCGGGAGACGGTGTTCTCCAAACTGCCGCCGGAGAAGGACCCGTACGCCCTCGACCTGTGGGGCAGCACCCGCCGTGATCTGCTGACCGCGCTGGTGGCGACGGCGGTGACCGCGCGGCTGCCGCATCCGTCGGTCCGTGAGCGGGAGAACGGCGAGTTCACGGACCGTCCGCCGCGAGCGGCCACCGTTCCGTCTTCGGCCGACCATCACGACGTACTCCTGCGCAGGCTGCGGGAGTTGGGCGAACTGCACCGGGAAGGGGTGCTCACGGACGAGGAGTTCAGGATGACCAAGGCGGCGGTGCTGCGCGGTTTCGGATAGGGAGGCGTCAGCTGAGGAGGTCGGGTTCGCTGCGGCTGATGTCCTGCCACAGGGGCTGGTAGTTGATCCATGCGACGAGGTCACCGCCGGTCTGTTCGCGGGTGGCGACGGCGAGTTTGTGGTCGATGAGGAGAGGGCGGCCGGCCGCCTTGGCGAGGAGCTGCACCTGGCAGGAGCGTTCCATGGACAGGAACCACCAGGCCGCCGCGTCCACCGAGTCGCCGACGGTCAGCAGGCCGTGGTTGCGGAGCACGAGCGCCTTGCGGGAGCCCAGCGCGGCGGCGATCCGCTTGCCCTCCTCGGCGTCGACGGAGACCCCGCTGTAGGCGTCGTAGAGCGCGTGGTCCTCGTAGAAGGCGCAGCTCTCCTGGCTGATCGGGTCGAGGAAGTCACCGAGGGCGGAGAGCGCGCGGCCGTGCACGGAGTGGCAGTGGGCGACCGAGACGACGTCCGGGCGGGCGGCGTGGACCTGGGAGTGCACGGTGAAGGCGGCCTGGTTCACATGGTGGCCGCCCTGGAGGACCTGGCCCTCCGAGTTGGAGAGCACGAGGTCGCTGACGGTGACGTGCCGGAAGGGCATCCCGAAGGGGTTGACCCAGAAGCAGTCGGTGAACTCGGGGTCGCGGGCGGTGATGTGCCCCGAGACCCCGTCCTCGAAGCCGAGCCGGCCGAACAGACGCAGGGCGCCCGCGAGCCGTTCCTTGCGGTGCCGGCGTTCGTCCTCGACCGACTCGTGCATCGGCGGCATGGCGAACCGCAGCCGGTCGGTGGGCAGGGGGGAGGGCGGCGTCGGCCCGTGCATCGGTCCTCCAGCACTGGGTTTGTTGTAAGGGCGAGAAGTTACCGCCGGTCGGTCGAAAAGGGCAGTGCAGGTCAGTAAAGAGGACAGAGGTTGTCGGTTATCGGCGGAAGACTCGCCGTATGACAGCGAACTGGGCCACCTTCATCGCCGCCGAACCGGATCTCGCCGCGACCGTCGAGGAGCGGTTCGGCGCCTTCACGCATCACGTCCTGGCGACCCTGCGCAAGGACGGGTCGCCGCGTACGACCGGGCTCGAAGTGCGTTTCCTGGACGGCGAGTTGTGGCTCGGGATGATGCCCGACTCGCTCAAGGCGTTGGATCTGCGGCGTGATGCGCGCTTCGCGCTCCAGGCGAACCCGGGGCCGGGTACGGACACTCACGGCGGGGACGTACGGGTGAGCGGGCGGGCGGTGGAGGTGACGGATGCCGGGGTGAAGGGGGCGTACAGCAAAGAGGTGGAACCGCCGGAGCCGTTCCACCTCTTCCGCACCGAGGTGACGGAGGTCGTGCGGACCTACGTCGAGGACGAGAAGTACCTCGTCGTGCAGGTCTGGAAGCCGGGAGAGCCGGTGCGGACCCTCAAGCGGACCTGATCGTCGTCAACAGCGGGACTACTCCCACTCGATGGTGCCCGGGGGCTTCGAGGTGATGTCGAGGACGACTCGGTTGACGTCGGCGACCTCGTTGGTGATGCGGGTGGAGATCTTCGCGAGGACGTCGTACGGCAGGCGCGACCAGTCGGCCGTCATGGCGTCCTCGGAGGAGACCGGGCGCAGGACGATCGGGTGGCCGTAGGTGCGGCCGTCGCCCTGGACGCCGACGCTGCGGACGTCCGCGAGGAGGACCACCGGGCACTGCCAGATGTCGCGGTCGAGGCCGGCCGCGGTCAGTTCCTCGCGGGCAATGGCGTCGGCGTCGCGGAGCAGGTCGAGGCGGTCCTTGGTGACCTCGCCGACGATACGGATGCCGAGGCCGGGGCCGGGGAAGGGCTGGCGCTGGACGATCTCGTCCGGCAGGCCGAGCTCCTGGCCGACCATGCGGACCTCGTCCTTGAACAGCTTGCGCAGCGGTTCGACCAGCTCGAATTCGAGGTCTTCCGGGAGGCCGCCGACGTTGTGGTGGGACTTGATGTTCGCGGTGCCGGTGCCGCCGCCGGACTCGACGACGTCCGGGTACAGGGTGCCCTGGACCAGGAAGGCGACCTCGGGGCCCTCGTCCGCGATGATGTCGGCCTGTGCCTGCTCGAAGACGCGGATGAACTCGCGGCCGATGATCTTCCGCTTCTGCTCCGGGTCGGAGACCCCGGCGAGCGCGGTGAGGAAGCGCTCCTCGGCGTCGACGACGACGAGCTTGACGCCGGTCGCGGCCACGAAGTCCTTCTCGACCTGTTCGGTCTCGCCCTTGCGCATCAGACCGTGGTCGACGTAGACGCAGGTCAGCTGGTCGCCGATGGCGCGGGCGACGAGCGCCGCCGCTACGGCGGAGTCGACACCGCCGGACAGGCCGCAGATGGCGCGCTTGTCGCCGACCTGCTCGCGGATGAGGGCGACCTGCTCGTCGATGACGTTGCCGGTCGTCCAGTCCGGGGTGAGGCCCGCGCCCCGGTACAGGAAGTGCTCCAGGACCTGCTGGCCGTGCGTGGAGTGCATGACCTCGGGGTGGTACTGGACGCCGTAGAGCTTCTTCTCGTCGTTCTCGAAGGCGGCGACCGGGACGACGTCCGTGGACGCGGTGACCGTGAAGCCCTCGGGGGCGGCGGAGCAGGCGTCGCCGTGGGACATCCACACCGACTGCTCGTCCGGGGTGCCCTCGAAGAGGGTGGAGGACGACCGGGAGACGTGCAGGGGCGTACGGCCGTACTCGCGGGCGCCGGTGTTGTCGACGGTGCCGCCGAGGGTGGTCGCCATCAGCTGGAAGCCGTAGCACATGCCGAAGACGGGGACGCCGGCCTCGAAGAGTTCGCGGTCCAGGCGGGGGGCGCCCTCCGCGTACACGGACGAGGGGCCGCCGGAGAGGATGATCGCCGCCGGGTTCTTGGCGAGCATCTCCGCGACCGGCATGGTGCTCGGCACGATCTCGCTGTAGACCCGGGCCTCGCGGACGCGGCGGGCGATGAGCTGGGCGTACTGCGCGCCGAAGTCGACGACCAGGACGGTGTCGGGGGCGGGGGTCGCTGACACGGGAGCGTGGCCTTCCGGCGGTGGGGCGGGGGTCTGGGTACCGATTCTAACGGGGGTCGCGTGGGACACCTCGCCGTATGCCGGGGGCTCCGCCCCCAGACCCCAGGGCCTGTGCCCGCCCACCACCCGTCTCGGTCCGCCGCAGAGGTCCTGTGGCATACTCGCCCCATGCTCACGCACCCGACCTTCCTCTTTACCTATGGCAACCGGTCCGCCGGCTGCCATGGTCGTGCTGCTTGAGCCACTGACAAGCGACTTCCCAGGCGCCCCGGACCGACAGGTCCGGGGCGCCTGGTGTTTCCCGGTCCGGCCGGTCCTGTGCGCTCCCACCACAAGGAGCCCGGAATGACCACCTCCACCCCCGAGCAGACCATCGCCGACGCCCGTGAGCGCATCGACGCCCTCGACGACCGGATCATCGGGCTGATCCAGGAACGGGTCGCCGTGTCCGCCGTCGTCCAGGAGACGCGGATCGCCTCCGGCGGCCGGCGCGTGCATCTGTCCCGGGAGAACGAGATCCTCGGCCGCTACCGGGACGCGCTCGGCAAGCCCGGCACCTCGCTCGCGATGACGCTGCTCGAACTGTCCCGGGGGCGGATCTGAGTTCGAGCCCCGTCTCACCCGTACGGCGCGTGACCGCTTCGCGAACGACTTCGTTGGTGGTGGTGTCCGTGCCAGCCAGGGGCGGGCCCGAAAGAACCACGCGTGGCTCGCTGGGGCGATGAGACGTACGGATCGTGCCGTACGTCGTGGGACCTCGCTCCAGGGTCGTGACCGGACGGCAGGGGACAGCAGCCCGGTCACCCAAGAGAACGGTCGGCTCCGGGGACGCCCGGGGCCGCCCGGCGGAAACTGCAAAAATGCACAAAGCCGGATCGAACGGTTGCGGTGGCCGTCTCCATCCAGCACGATGCGTAGAAGCCCCCCGAACGTCCCGCTGAGCCCCAAGTCCCAAAGCAGTCAACCGCATTGCGGTGCACCGTCCCACTGCCAAAGGTCGAGACCAAGCGCGCGCCCCAGGTGCGCCGGGGCGCCGACCGGGGGCACTTCAGACAACTTGAGACCAGCGGCGCAACCCCCCGGCGCCGCTCCCAGGCACCGGCGCTGCCCTGACGTCGGTGCTGACGGAGAAGGGCCCCGCGGCTCCGTCCCGCGGGGCCCTTCGCTTGCGTTCTTGCGCTCCTAGGTCCGGCTCACCGTCCCGCAGGTGCCCTGGTCCTTGCTGATGTCCTTGCTGCGGTCGTACGGGTCCGTCGTCGGGCCCGAGGGCGTCGCGCCCGTGGGGGACGACGTGGTGTCGGAGTCGAACTGCGGGTGGAGATAACCGTCGTAGACGTCGCAGGCCGAGTTGCCGAAGTCCGCGTTGTTGAGGGTGAGGGTCAGCAGGCCGGGGGTGACCTGGTAGCGGGCGGGGTCGAGGATCTCGACGTCGATCACCCGGCGGACGATGCTGCGGGCGACCTCGGTGGAGCCGTCGGTCCGGACCAGCGGGTAGACGAAGGTGTAGTCGGAGTGGATGGTGACGCCCCCGCTGGAGTCCTTCGCGAAGGTGGTGCGTCCGCGCGTCTTCACCACCTTGCCGACCAGTCGTACGTCCTTGGGGTCGAAACGGCTGAACAGCAGTGTGGGGTCGTCGGCCTTGGTCGGGGCGGCCAGGGACGCCTTCAACTGGTCGAGCACTTTGGGCTGTTTCGGGTCGAGGACCGCGAGCGCGGCCGACGGGCGGTCGCCGCGGATCGTCTTCGGGTCGAGGTTGGCGGCGACGAGCAGGATCTTCGTCTGCTGGAGGGCCAGTTCGACCCGGTCCTTCGAGATCGTCCCTATGCCCTTCGCCTTCGGCAGGATGATGCCGGCCACGCCGTCGGCCCAGTTCAGGGCGGGTGAACCGGCGAACGGCCGGTCCAGGGTGGGGGTTTGGGGGTCCACGGTGGAGGGCGCGGCAGTCGGGGCGGCGGTCTCCGGCGCGAGCGGAGAGGCCGAGTCGGAGTGACCCTTGCCGAAGGGGTCGCCGGGCAGCAGCGAGGGTTTCATCGCGACCACGGCGACGGCCACGGCGAGCGGGATACCGAGGACGGCCCACAGGCGGCGCCTGCGCCGGGCCCTCCCGTTCATCTCCTGCCAGGCCGGACCGGTCCGCCAGCCCTCGGGCTGCTCGGCCTTCTTCAGTCGTTCGGTCACCTCGCGGGCGCGCGCGGAGGGTTCCTTCTGTGCGGAAGCCCGGATGTCACGCTCCGTGTCACGGGCGAACTTGTCCCAGACGTCGTCGGGGATCTCCGGGGTCGAGGACGGTTCCTCGGACGGTTTGTCAGACACCAGGTAGTTGTAGGCGCCCGAAAGCGTGTTCACAAGAAGAACTTGGGTGTGACACAGCCCACATAAGAATCCGGTGAGGTTGACACAACCCTTCACAGGTTTCCCGGGTCACACCTGCAGAACAAGGGCCACACCCGCGCCCCACACGCGGAGCCCTCCGCCCAGCGTGCTGCGCTGTCGCAGCACTCCGGACTTCTTGAGGACTTCATGAAGCTTCGCCGTGTCATGGCCACGGTCGCCGCGACGGCCGCCATAGCCCCCCTCGCCCTGCTGTCGGCGCCGGCCGCGTTCGCCGACGGCGACTCGCCGGACACGTCGGTCACCAGCCCCGCGGCCGAGGACAGCAGCCCGGCGGCGGACGCGAGCACCCCCGCCGCCGACGACAGCACTCCCGCGTCGGACACGAGCAGCCCGGCGGCCGACGACAGCAGCCCCGCCTCGGACACCAGCTCCCCGGCCGCGGACACCAGCAGCCCCGCCGCGTCGGGCACCCCGAGCGGGAGCGCGTCGCCGAGCCCGTCCGCGTCGCCGAGCAAGCCGTCCGGCGACTTCGACCCGTACGCGGACTGCAAGACGTTCGACGTGGACGAGAAGCTCACCGCGTCGATCACCGGGCTGCCGAACAAGATCGTCGCCGGTTCCGGCTGGCACAACTTCAAGTTCGTGGTGAACAACGCCTCGGACAAGGACCTGCAGAACGTCTGGATCAACGCGCTCACCGAGTACAGCGACGAGGTGAACGACAACGCGTCGCTGCTCCTGGGCCTGGCCGAGATCCAGCTGAAGCAGGACGGCAAGTGGACCGACTCCTACCAGCAGACCGTCGGCTCCGGCAGCAGCCAGACCACGCTGTCCGGAAGCGTCGTCGCGGTTCTTCCCACTCTGGAGAAGCAGTCCACGACCACGCTCGACCTGCGCGTGATGATCAAGCCCAAGGCCCCCGCGGGCTCGTCGTTCGCGCTGAGCCAGGCGGTGTACGCGGGCAACGGTGACTCCTGCTACGGCAACGGGGACTTCTACGAGTTCTCCGTGCTCGCCGCCGGCAGCAGCGACCCGGGCGACGGCGAGGCCAAGCCGACCGGCCAGAAGCCGACCGGGACCGACGAGGACCTGAAGCCGCAGGGCGGGGTCAACGAGGCCACCGGCAACCTCGCCGAGACCGGCTCCAGCTCCGCCCTGCCGGTGATCGGCCTGGTGGGCGGCGCGGCCGTCGTCGCGGGTGCCGCCGCCGTGGTCATGGTGCGCCGCCGCAAGACCGGAGAGAGCGCGTAACACCTAGCACGTAGCTCGCTCGGCAAAGAAGGACCTGCGCTCGGAGGGGGGCGCAGGTCCTTCTGCACGTCTCTGCCTCTACGGCAACCACCGCTGGTCGCCTACGACTTCGGCGGCACCCTCGGCATCCCCAGGAACGGCAGCCTCAGCGCGCCGAACGCGCCCTCGGGGACGGCCGGTTGACGCGGCTCCACCGGCTTCAGCCGTTCGTACGACGCCCCTTGGCGCGGACGCGGGTCCGGCTCGCCCTTGTTGGGCCAGTACGACATCGCGCGCTCGGCCTGCGCCGTGATGGTGAGCGACGGATTGACGCCGAGGTTCGCCGAGACGGCCGCGCCGTCGACGACCGAGATGCCGGGGTGGCCGTAGAGGCGGTGGTACGGGTCGATCACGCCGGTCTCGCGGGAGGCGCCGATGGGGCAGCCGCCGAGGAAGTGGGCGGTGAGCGGGGTGCCCATCAGTTCGCCGACGTTGGAGCCCGCGAAGCCGTTGATCTCGGCGGCGATGGCCGCCGCGGCCTCCGAAGCCGCCCTGATCTGCTTGGGGTTGGGGGCGCCATGACCCTGACGGGCCGTCAGAAGCCCTTTCCCCACGCCGTCCGGTTTCAGGTATGTCGTCAGGGAGTTGTCCAGCGACTGCATCACCAGGCCGATGATGGTCCGTTCCGACCAGTGGCGGTTGGAGAGCGAACGCAGGACCAGGAGCGGGTGGCGGGCCGCGTTCGCCAGCCAGGCCAGCGCCCTCGACGAGCCCTCCGCGTACGGGACTTGGAGGATGGAGAGGCCGCCCATCGAGTTGGAGCCCTTGCCGTAGCGGACCGGTTCGATGTGGGTGTTCTCGTCGGGGTGGATCGAGGAGGTGATGGCGACTCCGCGGGTGAAGTCGGCCTTCGCGGTGCCGGTCGCCCTGCGGTAGCGGCGGTCGCTCGTCTGCGCGCCGACCAGCGCCTCCGAGTTGGTGCGGGTGAGCTCGCCCAACTTCTCGGAGAGGTACGGCAGTTGGCCACCCGCCTTCATGCGGTGCAGGAGGGTCTGGGTGCCGTAGGTGCCGGCGGCGAGGACGACCCTGCGGGCTTTGAAAGTGCGGCCCTCGGACTTCCGACGCGCGTCGGTCGGCAGGGTCGCGACCGCGTAGCCGCCCTGCGAGTCGTCCGTGACGGACACGACGGTCGTCATCGGGTGGACCTCGGCGCCCGCCTTCTCGGCGAGGTGGAGGTAGTTCTCGTTGAGGGTGTTCTTGGCGCCGTGCCGGCAGCCCGTCATGCACTCGCCGCACTCGGTACAGGCCTTGCGGGCCGGGCCCGCGCCGCCGAAGTACGGGTCCGCCACCTGCTCGCCCGGCCTGGCCTTCGCGGTGCCGTCGGCGTCCTCGCCGTCGCCGAAGAAGACGCCGACCGGGGCCATGTGGAAGGTGTCGCCGACGCCCATCCGCTGCGCCGCGGCCTTCAGATGGACGTCGGACGGCGTCATCGTCGGGTTGAGCCGTACGCCGAGCATGCGGCGGGCCTGGTCGTAGTACGGGCCCAACTCCTCCTGCCAGTCCGTGATGTCGCGCCACTGGGGATCTTCGAAGAACGGCTTGGGCGGGACGTACAGGGTGTTGGCGTAGTTCAGGGAGCCGCCGCCCACGCCGGCGCCGGCGAGGACCATGACGTTGCCGAGCAGGTGGATGCGTTGGATGCCGTAGAGGTTGAGTTTGGGGGCCCAGAGGTAGTTCTTGAGGTCCCAGGAGTTCCTGGGGAGGGACTCGCGGGTGAAGCGGCGGCCGGCCTCCAGGACACCTACGCGGTAGCCCTTCTCCGTCAGGCGCAGGGCGGTTACGGAACCACCGAAGCCCGAGCCGACGACGATGACATCGTAGTCGTAGGTGTCCTGTGGCACATGCTCTCCTCGTTGAGAACCGTTGAGAACCAGGGATTTCTACTTGAGACGCAGGGCCTTCATCACCCGCAGGCTGCGGCTCATGAACTGCGCGTACGCCTCGTCGGTCATCCCCAGTGACGGGGCCATCGGCAACAGCCGCTGCTGGGCGACCGTTTGGGCCTCGGTGTACTTGAGGATGCCCTCGGAGCCGTGGCGGCGGCCGAGACCGGAGTCCTTCATGCCGCCCATGGGGGACTGGACGCTGCCGTAGGCGGAGGCGTAGCCCTCGTTGACGTTGACCGTGCCGGTGCGCAGGCGGGCGGCGACGGCGCGGCCACGGCGGCCGTCCTTCGTCCAGACCGAGGAATTGAGGCCGTAGGACGTGGAGTTGGCCGCTTCCACCGCCTCGTCCTCCGTCTTGAAGCGGTAGATGGAGACGACCGGGCCGAAGGTCTCCTCGCCGCAGACCGCCATCGGGGCCTCCACGCCGTCGAGGATGGTCGGTTCGAAGAAGTACGGGCCGATGTCCGGGCGGGCGACTCCGCCCGCGACGAGCTTGGCGCCCTTGGCGACGGCCTCCTCCACGTGCCGTGTCACCGTCTCCAACTGGCGCTCACCCACCAGCGATCCCATGTCGGCGCCGTAGGCGAGGGAGGTGCCGAGGCGCATGGCCTTGGTGCGGGCGGCGAAGCGTTCCAGGAAGGCGTCGGCGATCGACTCGTGGACGTACAACCGCTCGATGGAGATGCAGAGTTGGCCGGCGGAGGAGAAGCAGGCGCGGACCGCGCCCGCCGCCGCCTTGTCGAGGTCGGCGTCCTCCAGGACCAACATGGCGTTCTTTCCGCCGAGTTCGAGGGAGACGCCGACCAGGCGGGCCGCGGCGCCCTGCGCGACCTCGCGGCCCGTGCGGGTGGAGCCGGTGAAGGAGACGTAGTCGGCG
This sequence comes from Streptomyces sp. STR69, assembly GCF_024519455.1. Lineage (GTDB taxonomy): Bacteria > Actinomycetota > Actinomycetes > Streptomycetales > Streptomycetaceae > Streptomyces. The sequence goes on from NZ_JALJRY010000001.1 coordinate 665,433, forward strand.
TGCTTGACGACCTCGGGGCCGACGACCGGGCCCTCGCCCAGGACGACCTGGAAGACGTCCGCGGGCAGGCCGGCCTCGATGAGAAGGTCGCGGGCCCAGAGGGCGGTCAGGCAGGTCTCGGTGTCCGGCTTCATGACGACCGCGTTGCCCGCGACGAAGGCCGGGAGGGCGTCGCCGACGGAAAGTTCGAGCGGGTAGTTCCAGGGGGCGATCTGACCGACTACCCCGCGCGGGTGCCGGAGTTCGGTGACCTTGGTGAGGGTCGGGACGGCGCCGGTGTGGCGCTTGGGGCGGAGGTAGGCGGGGGCCTTGCGGCCGTAGTGGCGGGCCGCGACGGCGACGGCTTGCACCTCTTCGTGCGCGTGCAGCCGTGCCTTGCCGGTCTCCAGCTGGATCAGGTCGAGGACCTCGGACTGGCGGGCGAGGACGAGATCGTGGAAGCGCAGCAGGACGGCCGCGCGCTGCCGTACCGGCGTCTGTACCCACAGGGCCTGTGCGGCGCGGGCCGCGTCGAAGGCCTTCGCCACGTCCTCGGGGGTGGACTCGGGCAGGTCGGCGAGCTTCTCACCGGTGAACGGTGAGTGGTTGGCGGTCCGGCCGGAGCCGACCACCCCCTTCGTGAGCTGGGCGACCAGCTCCGGGGTGACCACATCGGCGGCGGTACGGGCGCCTGTGGGGGCCGGCGCGAGGGGGTTCGTGCCGGTCGTCGTTTCCGTACCGGTCTTTTCCGGGGCCTGCGAGTCCGTCATGTGCGGCAGGGTATGCCGCCACGGAGGGTTTGGGTACCCGTCGGTAATCGGGATTCACCGAGCGCTCACACCGCGCCAGCGATCACTGGCAACGAATGCGCTGATCAGGCGGTTGTGCGGGGATGATCACCGGCCGGTCGCCGCCGGATCAGTTTTCCGGGAGGGTGAGCCGGGCGCGGGCGCCCTTGAAGAGCGCGGTGCCCTTCTTCTCCGCCGGTGTGCCCTTGGGCATGTCCACGCGCAGCTCGTACATGCGGTCGTCCGCGGTCCGGATGACCAGGGCCATCGTGCGGGTGCGGACGCCGGACTGTTCGTGGGTGGTGTCGGCCAGGACGGCGTCCTTGTTCCCGTGGAAGCTGGTGCGGGTGTACTGCGGGTCGGTCGTACCCCGGCCCAGGGCGTGCGCTTCGGCGAGGGACGACTCGGCGGCCCCGTCCCATTCGGTGAGGCGGACGCGGAGGGCGCCGGTGCCGTAGACGACGGTACGGATGCCGGCCGCCGCGTCCGTCCGGAGAAGCCGGTACTGGGGCGGGAGGAAGAGGACCGCGTTCATGCCGTCCCGCTGGTGAGCGGTCCAGGAGTCCTTGCCGAGAGTGTTCTCCAGGAGAGTGCCGAAGACCAGACCCGCCAGGAGGAGGACCCCGAGGGCGATGAGAAGTGCGCGACGGGGGCGGCGGGAACGGGACTTGGGCCCGGGGTCGGGTACGGGTACGGGTACGGGTTCTGGATCCGGTTCCGGCTCCGCTACGGCGTCGGAGGCGATGGCGGGCTCTTCGGGCTCCGCGTCCGGCTCCGCGGCCTGGACCGTGACCGCCGGCTCCGGTACGTCCTTCCCCGCGGCCACCGCCTCCAGTACCGCGCCGACCTCCTCCGCCCCCGGCCGCTCCTCCGGGTCCCGGGCCAACATCCTTACGAGCAGCGGTCCGAGGGGGCCCGCCCGGGTCGGCTCGGGCGGTTCGCCGGCCAGGATCGCGCCGAGCGTGGACTCCACGGTCGTACGGCGGAAGGGGGATGCCCCTTCGACGGCCGCGTACAGGAGTACGCCGAGGGACCACAGGTCGGAGGCCGGTCCGGCGCCGGTGCCCGACATGCGCTCGGGAGCGATGAATTCGAGCGAGCCGACGAACTCCCCGCTGGCGGTGAGGGATTCCTCGCCCTGGATGTGCGCGATGCCGAAGTCGGTGAGGACGACCCGGTCGTGGGGACCGAGCAGGACGTTGGCGGGCTTCACGTCACGGTGCACGATCCCCACGGCGTGTGCGGCGCTCAGGGCGCCGAGGACGGCGCGGCCGATGCGCGCGGAGTCGGCGGGGGTGAGGCGTCCGCGCCTGAGCAGTTCGTGCAGGGACTCACCGCGCACCAACTCCATGACGATCCAGGGGAGTTGATCGTCCTCGATGACGACGTCGTGGATGGCGACGGCGGAGGGGTGGTCGACCCGGGCGGCGGCGCGGGCCTCGCGGTAGAGCCGGTGGGCGGCGCGCTGGAACTCCTCGTCCGCCGGGTCGCCGGGCAACCGCGGCTGTTTTACGGCGACTTCGCGGTCCACGAGTTCGTCGAAGGCCCGCCACACGGTGCCCATGCCGCCGGAACCGATCCGTTCGAGCAACCGGTAGCGACCGCCGACCAGACGTCCGTCGCGCACCTGTTCGCCGACTTCGCTCATGCCCCATCAGTACCGTGCCGGATACGGCCTTGTCGACGCGCGTCCTACTTCCCGAGCACCAGCGTGTCGCCCATCCGCCGCACCTCCGCGACCCCGGTCCCGCCGAAGTGTGCCGGAATCACCAACTCCCCTTCGTCGGCCGCCCGTTCGAGCACACGTCGGCGGCTCGCGGCGGCCTGCCGGGGATCGAGGCAGAAGCAGCTGCTGCACTCGGGATGCGCGATCTGGACGGGGCTGTGCAGCAAGTCCCCGACGAACACGGCCCGTTCACCGCCGGAGGCGACCCGCAGGACGGAGGAACCGGGGGTGTGCCCGGGCGCCGACTCCAGCGCGAGGTGCTCGTCGATGCGGTACGTCCCGTCCCACAGGGTGGCCAGCCCGGCGCGGTGCACGGGCGCGACGCTGTCCTCGTAGGTCAGCCGGTCGTCGGGCCGTACCGCACCGCCGTAGTGGTTCTCCGGGCCGAAGTGGAAGTCGTCGGCGGCGGGGAGGAGATAGCGCGCGTTGGGGAACAGCGGTTGCCAACTCCCGTCCACGTCATGGGTGTTCCAGCCGACGTGGTCGCCGTGGATGTGGGTGTTGACGACGACGTCGACCTCCTCCGGCCGTACGCCGGCCCGCGCCAGCCGTCCCGGCAGGTCGCCCTGGCTCATGTGGAACAGCGGATTGCCGGGCCGCTCCCGGCCGTTGCCGACGCCGGTGTCCACGAGCACGGTCCGCCCGGCGCTGCGCAGCACCCAGGTCTGGAGCGCCACGACCGCGCGGTCGCTGTCGGGGTCCCAGTGGTCGGGGGCGAGCACGTCACGGTTGTCCTGCCACACCTCGGACGGCAGGTCCGGGACGAGGGTGCGGGCGGGGGCGTAGGGCTGCTGCCACTCGACGACTCGGACGACTTCGACGTCGCCGATCATCAGGGTCTGTGTGTTGTCCTCGGTCATGGAAACGAGCCTAGGGAGCGGAGGATGAGTGCCTCAATGCGTGAATTGCTCATCCTGATACGCGCACGGCTCATGGTTGCCCCGTCGGCGTAGTCTGCCCGTATGGATGTGGTGAGCGACGCGATCTCCGCCGTGCGGACCGGGCAGCCGTCCTCCAACCGGCTGCGGGTGGGCGGGAGTTGGTGCACTCGGCTGGCGCCCTACGAGGGTGCGGGGTTCCATGTCGTGCTCGCGGGGAGTTGTCGGCTGGTGGCCGACGGGGGCGGCGAGCCGGTGGCGCTGGGCGCCGGGGACGTCGTACTGCTGCCGCACGGAGCCGGGCATGTGCTGGCGGACCCGTCCGGCGACACGGTGCGGGCGGTGCCGTTCGAGGAGATGCGCCGGCCGGTCGGGGACGGGCCCGAGGTGGAGCTGTTGTGCGGGAAGTACCGGCTGGACCGGAGCCGTACGCATCCGCTGATGGCGGAGCTGCCGGAGGTGGTCCATCTGCCGAACCGGGTCGGCCGCCATCCCGAACTCCGGGCTGCCGTAGACCTGTTGGCGCAGGAGTTGGGCGAACGGCGGCCGGGGGCCTGCCTGGCGCTGCCGAGCCTGCTCGACCTGCTGCTGATCTACATGGTGCGGGCGTGGATGTCCCAGGCGGAGAGCGGCAGTTGGCCGTCCGTGCTGAGCGATCCGGTGACCACGGCCGCGCTACGGGCGCTGCACTCCGACCCGGCCGCCCCCTGGACCAACGACCGGCTGGCCGCGGCGGCGGGCGTGTCCCGGGCGACGCTGGCCCGCCGGTTCACCGCACTGGTGGGGCGGGCGCCGATGGCGTATCTGACGTGGTGGCGGCTGACGTTGGCGGCTACCCGCCTGCGGGACACGGACGCCTCGCTGACAACCGTGGCCCGCGAGGCGGGATACGGGAGCCCGTACGCCCTGTCGCACGCGTTCAGCAGGGAGTTCGGGGTGACGCCGGGGAAGTACCGCGCATCGGGGGAGGTACGGGCCTAGGCGTGCCCTAGTCGCCGTCGGGATCGTCGTACTCCTCCGCCAGCCGCAGCCCCAGGTCGGACTCCCATTCCAGGGCCCACTGCCGTAGCTCCGCGGTCTCCCGCGCGTCGAGTCCGTGCGCCGCGAACTCCTCGTCGCTCATCCAGACCACGCTCTCCAGCCGGTCCCGCAGGCCGAACAACTCGAACTCCGGGGCGGCGTCCCGCAGTCCGAGCTGTTCGAGTTCGATGACGGAGAAGTGGCGGCAGGACGCGTGCACGGCGATCACGTCCTGCGGCAGACCGCGGTCGGCGAGCGCGCGCACGCTCGCGACCGCCAGGTCCTCGTGACTCGCCGTATCCGGTGTGCCCACCGCCAACTCCCCTTCTACCGGCGCCCGGTCATACGTCCACGCCGCCCACCCGCAGCATCGCCAGCCGGGTCTGGTCCAGGACTCCGGCGTAGGTGTGGACCTCGTCGAGCTCACCGGTCAGGTAGTCCGTCCCGGTGCCCGCCGTGAGGCTCCGGCCGATCTGGAGGTCGCCGGTGGGGGTCCAGGTGTTCCTGCCCGTGACGCTCGCGGAGTCGGAGACGTAGATGTCGTCGACGTACAGGCGGAGTTGGTCGGTCCTCTCGTCGTAGACCACCGCGAGGAACTCGTCCTCCGCCGCCCCGAACGGCGAGGCGGGCGCGGTGACCGTGGTGGTCGGCGCGTCGGCGCTGTCCTCGTGGGCGACCACGGCCTGCCAGGACCGGGAGGCCGCGACATAGCGCAGGGTGAACAGGCCGGTGTGCTCCCCGGGTTGGGACAGCAGCGTCATGTCGTGCGTGGCCGTGTCCCCGTCGATGCGGACGTGGGTCGTCACCGAGAAGCCCGCGTCGGACGGGCGTACCGCGTCCGGTGTAGTGGCGTAGTCGCCGTCGCCGTCCAGGAGGAGGTCGCCGGAGCCCACCAAGGGGTACTGCGCCGGGGTGCAGAAGGGGTCCACGTCGCAGTCGTCGGTGGCCGTGTAGATCGACGCGTCGCCCGCCAGGGTGAGCGGCGCACCGCCCGCGTACTCGGGGCTGGCACCGCCGGTCGCCGACTCCAGGTCCCAGTAGCCCTGGCGCTGCGGGGTGCGGGTGGCGGCGGCCGTGATCTCCCCGGGGACGTAGACGCGGTCCCAGACGTTCACGTCGGTGAGCAGACCGTGCCAGTGCGCGGCGCCGCCGGTGTCCCCGGTGTCCCCTTCGGAGCCGAGCCGCAGGGGGCCCGCGCCACCGGCCGCGACGGTGTTCCCGTCCGTGGCGACGAGGTCGCCGTCGACGTACAGGCGGGCCGTGTGCTGCTCGGTGTCGTACACGCCGACGAGATGGGCCCACTCGCCCCGCTCGGGTGAGCCGCCGGTGAGGTGGACGGAGCCGCCGCTCACCGTGGGGAGCGCGAAGGACCAAGTGGGCGTGCCGCCCGTGGAGTCGGCAGCCAGGCCGAGGGAGAAGCCGGTCCGGCTCACGGCGGTCATGTCGCTGTCGAGGGCGTCCGGACGGACCCAGGCGCCGACCGAGAAGATCTTCGCCGGGTCCACCGCGGAGTCGAGCGTGGCGTACGCCTCGTCCGTGCCGTCGAACCGGGCGGCGGAGGCGATGCTCGTCCCGGTGGGGCCCTGCGCGTCGGGGGTGACGCCGGTGCCGGTGTCCGCGCCGGAGTCGTGCTGCGGGTCCCAGTGGGTGACCGCGGCCCGGCCCGACTTGACCCGGACGAAGTAGGTCGTCCTGGCGCTGACGTTCCCCGCGGCGTCGATCGCCTGGGCGTAGAGGTAGATCGGCCTGTTCGACTGCGGCAGCCAGCGCAGGGAGACCGGGGCGCCGGGCTCGGCCGCCGTGAGGGTCCCCGGAAGGCCGCCCATCCATTCGTAGCGGTACGACACCACGTCGTCGGACGCCGATTCGATGACGAAGGTGCCGTAACTGCCCACGCCGTCATGTTCGTTCGCGTCGTCGGGGTACTCCGCCGACGAGACGACCGGTGCCTGTGGCGCCACGGTGTCATCGGCCGCCGTCGCAACTCCCGTCAGGGCGGCGGTGGTCAGGGCCACGGCCGCGCAGGTCACCCCGGCGCGTCTCCAGTCGGACATCCTCAAGGTCAATCCCCTCCCAAGATCCGGTAAAGAGAGAATGACCTTAACTGCCGCCGCTGACAACGGAATTGATCGCCGCCGCGGCACCGCTCACAGGCTGTCGACGTCCAGGTTGGCAATCGCCGCCTTCGCCACCTCGCGGCCACGGGCCGTGAAGTCGCCCTTGCCCGGGTAGCTGATCGTGAGCCGGTACATGTCCCCGGCGGACGTCTTGTAGTAGAGGATCCTCAGTTCGCGAGGGAGGGGGTTCTGGGTGTCGTCGGAGTCGTAGACGACCGTGTTCTCGGCGGACGGTTCGCCCTGGTACGTCCCGGTCGGCTTCGGGACGGTCTCCGCGGCCTTCCCCATGTCGAGGTCGACGCTGCCGTTGGTCTTGAAGTCGCCGTTGTCCGAGTACATTTCGGCCGCCGCCGAGTCCTTGATGTAGCCGTTGGTGTCCTCGGACTTCTTGTCGAGGCTCAGGAAGACCCAGATGCTGCCGCTCGGGTCGGTGTACGTGACCCAGTGGCTCTTGTCCGAAGTGCGGTCGGGAGTGGCCCGCTTGTAGGCGGCCGGGACCGCGAGCGTGGCGGCCACGTCGGACTCGTGGTGCTTCTTCCAGCCGTCCGGCAGCGGCCCCGCGAACGGATCGGCGATCAGCACATACGCGGCGGCCACCGCAGCCGCGACGACCACGGCACCGAGCCCGAACCACACCCTGCGTCCCAACCGGCGTTTTCCCGCGGGCTGTTGGACGTACCGCACCTCCTGTGTGGACGCCGGAGCCGACGGGTTCGCCACCGATTCCAGGACGGCGCGCACCTGGACCGCGTTCGGGCGGCTCGCCGGGTCCTTGGCGAGCAGGCCGGTGATGAGGTCGGCGAGCGGGCCCGGCGCCGAAACCGGCGGCGCGGGCACGGCGTTGAGGACCGACTGCAGGGTGGCGGGGGTGTTGCTGCGGCGGAACGGGGAGACACCCTCCGTCGCCGCGTACAGGACCACGCCGAGCGACCACAGGTCGGAGGCGGGTCCCGGGCGCTGCCCCAACACCCGCTCCGGCGCGATGTATTCGGGCGAGCCGACGAAGCCCCCGGTGTCGGTCAGGTTGGTCTCGCCCTCGATCTGGGCTATCCCGAAGTCGGTCAGGACGACCCGGTCGTGGCGGCCGAGCAGGACGTTGTCCGGCTTGACGTCACGGTGCAGGACACCCGCCGCGTGCGCGGCTTCGAGGGCGCCCAGCACCTGGAGGCCGATCCGGGCCGCGTCGCGCGCGTCGAGGGTGCCCTCCTGCAGCACCTCGCCCAGCGAGCGGCCGGTCACCAGCTCCATCACGATCCACGGCCGGCCGTCGACCACGGCCACATCGTGCACGGTCACGACGGCGGGGTGGTCGAGCCGGGCCGCCGCGCGCGCCTCGCGGCGCATCCGTTCGAACGCGTTGTCACGTTCGCGTTCGGGAAGATGATCCGGGACGCGAGGCTCCTTGACGGCGACCTCGCGGTCCATCGTCTCGTCCCGGGCACGCCACACCGTGCCCATACCGCCGTGCCCGAGCTTGGCGAGCAGCCGGTAGCGCCCGGCGATCAGATGTTCGGTGCCACTGTCCCGCGAGGGGTGTGGCACCCTCGGTCTCGGTGGTTGCAGAACAAAACTCGTCGTCTCGTCCGACCCACCGCCCTGTCCCCCATCACCGCTCATGGGTCCATCCAATCGCGGCGACCGCTCCCGTATCCACAGGGAACGCGTTCCGGTCACACACCCGTGACTCGAACGGTCACCTATCTCCCTTTTGCTCCGGTACGAACGTGTCCAGCGCGACGTCGAAGTACTCCTTCGCCTCCCGCACCTTCCCGACCGGCGCCGACACCCACACGTCGTACAGCCGGCCGCCCTCCTCCCAGCACAGGTCGTAGGTGTGCCGGGGCCCCTCCGCCGTACTGAAGCCGTTCCAGGTGAACTCCCAGAGCGCGGCGGGGTGTCCGTAGTGGGTGGTGTCGGTGACCTTGCCGTCGTGGTAACCGGGGTTCGTGTCCGCCCCCTTGGCCGCCGCGCTCTTCATCACCGCGAGCGGGCCGCCCGCTGCGGGGTCGGACATCCTGATGCCGAGCCGGAAGGTCTCCCCCGGCGACATGTAGAAGATCCGCTCGCCCTGCGGGACGCGCACGAAGTCCTCCGGTACGGCGAGCGCGAAGCCGTCGGGGTCGTGGGCGACGCGGTAACCGGAGGGTGCGGTGGGGGTGTTGGCGCTCTTCGAAGGCGTGGGGGTGGGCGAGCGGGTGGGCGACGGTGACGTCGTACCGGCACTCGTGGAGGTCGACGGCGCCGAACTCACCGACGGGGAAGCCTCCTTGTCGTCCCCGCGCATCAACAGCGCCGCCGCCGACACCCCCGCACCCGCCATCGCCGCGACCAGCAACGCGGCCACCAGGACACCGCGGGTGGAACGCCGAGGGGGCGGCACCTCCGTGACGGGAGGTGTGGGTGTGGGTATCGACGGCTTGGGTGGCGCCAACTCCCGTAGCGGAACGTCCTGTTGGGTCGGCGTGTAACCGGGGGCCGGGTGCGCCGTGCGCCCGCCCGACGCCTTCGACGCGCGCCCTGCGCCCGCCTGCGGAGTGCGCCCCGTGTTCAGGAAGCCGCGCAGCATCCGCTCCGCCTCCGCCGCTCCCAGCCGCCGTTCCGGATCGCGTTCGAGCAGCCCTCGTACGACGGGCAGCAGCGGCCGGGCCTCTTCGGGTGGCCGGATCTCGTCGAACACGACGGCGTGCAGGATGCCGCCCAACGAGTCGCGCCGGAACGGCGATTCACCGCTCAGCACCGTGCACAGCAGCGCGCCCAGGGACCACAGGTCGGACGCGGGACCGGTCCGCACCCCGGACATCCGCTCCGGCGCGGTGTACTCGGGCGAGCCGACGAACGCGCCGTTCTCGGTGAGCGTCGTGGCGCCCGCGACCTGCGCGATACCGAAGTCGGTCAGGACGACCCGGGCGAAAGCGGCCGGGTCCGGGGCCGGGTCCGACTCCGGGTGCGCCCGGCCGGAGGCGGTCCGTTCGACGCCCATCAGGTCGGTGTCCGGCCCGTCAGCGGTGGTGTCCAGCAGTACGTTCGCCGGTTTGATGTCCCGGTGCAGGACCCCCGCCGCGTGCGCCGTGCGCAGCGCGCCGAGCAGGGCGACACCGATCCGGGCGGCCTCGGCCGCGTCGACCGGACCGTGGGTGTTGATCCGGTCGGCGAGCGAGCCGCCGTCGATCAACTCCATGACGATGTACGGCCGTTCGTCCTGCTCGACGACGTCGTGCACGACGATGATGTGCGGATGCCGCAACTGCGCGACCGCCCGCGCCTCGCGCAGCGTCCGGTCGCGGTGCTGCCGGGCCTCGTCCTCGGAGAGCGAGTCGTCCTGGGCGATCTCCTTGACGGCGACCTGCCGGCCCAGCAGTTGGTCGGTCGCCCGCCACACGACGCCCATGCCGCCGCGCCCGAGCCGCTTCTCCAGTCGGTAACGCCCGGCGATCACCCGGACGTTGTCCCCCTCGGTCCCCATGCGCACCATCATGACGCAACCGGAAGCGGTCAGCCCGAGTTGGGACTCCAGCTCTGCAGGACCGACTTGAACTGCCCGCTGGTCGTCGCCCAGTCCGCGGCCGGCGAGGACATGTAGATCGCGTACTCGATCCCGTCACGGGACGTGTACGTCTCCTCGATGGCGCGGCGCGGCCCCGGGAAGGACGTGTCCTTCGGCTGCGCGGTCCAGGTGTAGTCCCACACGGAGCCCGGACGATCGCGGAAGATGTTCGCCTCCAGCGTCCCCCGCCGGTAGTCGACCAGCCGTTGCAGTTGTACTTCCAGGTCGAGCTGGTGGGCGTTCGCGGTGGGGAAGTCCGGCGTGGGGTCGATGGCGATACGCACGAAGTGCTCGCCGTTGTCGGGCGTGTAGTCGACCTGCTGGATGTCAGTGACCTCGTCGCTCTTGTTGTCGGGGACATAGAGCTTCCGTACCCAGCCCTTGGGGAGCGATATGGAGAAGCCCAAGGGGTCGGAGTAGGTCTTCCAGTTGGCGGGAAGCGAGTTCTGCGGCGAGGTCGAGGCGCCTCCCGTGGGACTCTGCGAGGCCGACGTGGTCGGGGTGCCGCCCTGGTCCCGGTCCTGGTTCCACTTCTGCAGCCCCAGCGCCGTACCGCCGCCGACGAGCGCGGCGAGGACGACCACCAGGACGACCGAACGGAGCCGGCGGCGCTTCGGCGGAGCGGGCGCGGTGGTACCGAGACCCACGAGGGAGACGGGGGGCGCCTGGTTGTGCGTGGCCCCCGTCGCCGACGCGTACGACGGCGCGCCCGTACCCGCGTACGGCGTCGCGCCGGTACCGGGATACGGCGTGGCGCCGGTGCCGGGCGTGTCCGTGAAGCTCTCCGCCCGCGAGCCCACTCGCTGCGTCGGCAGCCACTCCTCCGCCGACCGCGGCCGTCGTCCCTCGGCGGCCTCCGCGAGCATCTGCTCGGTCTGGTCCGCGTCCGGCCGCAGTTCGGGGTCCTTGTTCAGCAGCGCGGCGATGACGGGCGCGAGCGGACCGGCGTACCGCAGTTCGCCGGCCTCCTCCTCGACGACGGCCTGCATGGTGGACAGCGGCGAGGTACGGCGGAACGGCGACCTGCCCTCGACCGCCGTGTACAGCGTGGCGCCCAGCGCCCACAGGTCGGAGGACGGTCCCGGGTCGGCGCCGCGGACGCGCTCGGGGGCGAGGTAGTCGACGGATCCTACGACCTCGCCGGTACGCGTGATGGTGCTGTCGCCCTCGATCTGCGCGATGCCGAAGTCGGTGAGCAGCACCCGCCCGTCCTGCCCGAGCAGCACGTTGCCGGGCTTGACGTCACGGTGCAGGACACCGGCGGTGTGCGCGGCGCGCAGGGCGCGCAGCACCCACAGACCGATGCGCGCGGCCTCGGCCGGCTCGATCCGGCCCTGTTCCTTGACCTCGTCGGCCAGCGAGTTGCCCTCGACCAGCTCCATGACGATCCACGGGCGGCCGTCGTGTTCGAGGACGTCGTGCACGGTGACGACGGCGGCGTGGTTGATGCGCGCGGCGGCGCGCGCCTCGGCGCGGGTGCGCGCCAGAAGTCTCGGCTGGTCGCTCTCGGACACGTAGAGCGCGGCCGTCAACTCCTTGATGGCTACGGCCCGATGCAGCACCTCGTCGTGCGCACGCCAAACCCGGCCCATGCCGCCGCTGCCGATCGATTCGGCCAGCCGATAGCGCCCCGCGAGGAGCAGGCCCTGCATCTGATTCACGTTGCCCCGCAATGCTCTTGACGGGCTCAGCGTAAGGACCGGCCCTCCGACAGGGAACCAGCGGGGTACCAAGGAGACCGCACTGTGACGGTTGTCGCTTCTGCGCCCGAACGGGAACCAATTGGCTTCGGCGCGCCGCCTCCGCGGGTCAGCCGGTGTACTGGTAGGTCGACGACGCCTGCTCGTACAGCCGTGTCACCTCGTCCCGTTGGGCCTCCGGGCCGCGTATCTGCACGATGTGGTAGCGGCCGTCGATGAGGAACACCATGTTGCGTACGAACAGGTCACCGCCCTGGCTGTCCGTCCAGGTGAACTGCCCTTCGGCCATGGTCTTCGCGCCCACCGTGATGGTCCGCAGGCCGGTCGCGGTGGCCCAGCTGGAGTCGCGGTAGGGCTGCAACTCACGCTCCGTGTCCCGCTGGTAGACCATCGGGTCGCTGCCGTACTTCGTCGCGCTGTCCCGTCCCGCCACCACGATCAGCTCGAAGTCGCCGTGGGAGTAGACCACTTGGCCGCTGCCGTTCTTCGGCGTACGGGTCCAGCCCTTGGCGACGGCGACCTGGAACCCCACGGAGTCCTTCCGCAGCACGAAGCCGTCGGCGACGTTCGAGCCGGTCTGTGTCCCGGTCGAACCGGCAGGCTGGGAAGGGGTGTTGGAGGCGGAGTCGGAGGCTTCGGGCGAGGTCTGGTCGGGCTGCGGCTGACTGCTCGCCGCGGCCGACGACTGACTCGGCGCCGGACTGACGTCCCCCGCCGCCCCCGTCCTGTCCCCCTGCCCGGCCCCGGTGTCCTCCCCGGACTTGGGCAGGAAGAGCATGGCGTAGGCGACGGCGCCGGCCAGCAGCAGGAAGATGAGCACCAGCAGGGTCCGGCCGAGCCGCCGGGGCGACCCTTCGACCTCCTGCTTGGCCCGCTTGTGCCGCCCGTGCGGACTGGTCGCGGGCAGCCCGGCCCGCCGCCTGCGCACCAACTCACCGCGCCGCCGCACGATCGGCAGCCGCCTCGGGTCCGTCGGCGGAGTGGCGACGACATGGGCACCGGCCTCGGGCTCCGGCGCCGAACGCACCAACGACCGCAGCCAGCCCCGCAGTTCCTCGAAGTCCAGCCGCTCGGTCGGGTCCTGCCGCAGCAGCGACTCCACGACCGGCCGCAGCGGCCCGCACTCCTCCGCGAAGGCGGGCGGCTCCGCGCACACGAGCTGCACCAGCTCGGCGGTCGCCTCCTCCGGATAGGGAGCGTGCCCCTGCACGGCCCGGAACAGCAGCGCGCCGAGCGCCCACAGGTCGGTGGCCGGACCGATCGGCGCGGCCAACTGCCAGTTCTCATGCACCGGTACGGCCTGCTCCGGCGCCCACCGCTCGGTGACGGGCCCCACGACGGTCATCCGCACCTGCCGAGCCCGCTCGGCCGCCAAGGCGGTCGCGGGCCCGCGCCGGACGGGAGCACCGGCGGCGGCCAACTCGTCCCAGCGGGCCGGGGTTTGGGAGTGGGGCTGCGAGTAGGGGTGGGGCTGGGGGGAGTTGTCGGGAGCGGGGACGGTGGCCGCGGTGGGAGGGACGGGCTTGCTGAGGCCGGGGGCGTGCGGGTTGCCGGTGCCGGCAGGGGGCTGGCCGGGGAAGTAAGGGGCGCCCGTGGGAGCCGTGTTGGGCTGGCCGGTGGTCGTGCGGGCGGCGCCGTGGGCCGAGGTGTCAGCACCGGTGAAGGTGTCCGTCGGGGACGGCGCGGCGGGACGCGGCGCGGCGCCGTGCCAGGAGGGGGTGTTGCGGACGCCGTAGGGGTCGGCGATCTGCCCCGGCGGCGTAGTACTGCCGCCCGTGTGCTCCACCCCCCTGCCACCGGCGTACGGCGGCTGCGGCGACGGCAGCGCAGCCGAACCGCCCGTCTGTGCCCCGCTGTTCTCGCCCTCGGCGGCGGGCCGGGCGCCGGGCAACGCGGGCCGTCCCGGCTGCTGGGTCTCCTGCACCCGGGCCGCGGCACGCGCTCCCGCCCGGTACGCGGCGATGGCCCCGGCCCGCGCGGCCCGGACGTCACCGCCGGTGTCCACTTCCCTGCGGGCCAACGCGGCGGACGCCCCGCTCCCGCCACCGCTCTCCACCCCGACTCCGGGCAGCCCTCCGGCAGCCCTGGCCTCGATGGCGGCCCGCCGAGCGGCCTCGGGGTCCACCCCACCGGGACTCACGGCACGGTTTGAAGCTCCGGGTCCTTCGTCGTGGCCCGCAGCAGCCGGGGCTACGGCACGGCCCGCACCACCGGGGCCTACGCCGTGGCCCGCGACACCGGGTCCGCCGACCGCGCCGCCGAATCCGATCGCGCCGCCGCCGGCAGCACCGGTACCGGCGACACCACCGGCGGCTCCGGCTCCCGTTCCGGCTCCGCGGAAGTCACCGGGTATCGCAGGGGTCGTAGAGGCAGCGGGTGCCGTAGAACCCGTAGGAACTCGGGGAGTTGCGGGGGCCGTGGCGCCGCCGTGGTGTGCGGTGTGTCCGGGGTGTCCGCTGCCGCCCTCGGCCTCGCCGTCCTGCGGTGGCACCGGGTCGTAGCCGCAGAGTGCCTCCTCCGCCGCTCCGACCGCGAGGCCGGTCAGCATCACACGGCCGTCGTCGCAGACCAGCACCGTGCGCGCGGTGATGTTCCGGTGCACCCAGCCGTGCGCGTGCAGCACCCGGAGCGCCATCAGCACATCGGCGGCGACCTCGGCCGCCCGGTACGGCGACAACGGCTTCTCGACGAGCAGCGCGGACAACGGCTGGGCGGACACCAGTTCGCTCACTATCCACAGCGAACCGCCCTCGGCGAACACGTCGAAGACCTGGTCCAGCCGGGGATGGTCGGGGATCCGCGCCGCGGCCTGCGCGGCCTCGACCGCACGCCGTACCGCCGGATCGGTCGGCCGCCGCGTGGCGGTCCGCGCCGCGGACGGTCGCCGTGCCCCGCGGTCGCGCGCCGTGAACCCGTCGGGCAGCCCGTCCTCGCCGAGCACCTCCGCCTCGACGACCTCCGGCAACGGCACCTGGCGCACCAGGACTTCCTGCCCGCTGTAGGTGTCGAAGGCCCGGGTCTCGGTGAGTTCGTACTCGTCGGAGGGCGGCAGCGGCAGGCGGTAGCGGTCGGCGAGCACCCGACCCGCATAGTCGTCCACGTTGCCTCCCCCGGCCGCCCGGTTGGTCAATTCCGTTCGCCTTGCGCCCCGTTCCGCCTACTCACCTGGATGCGTACGGTCCGCAACCACTCACGATACGTGCCGGAGGCAACCCGCAAAGAGGGGTTGACGTATCTGGCACGCCAAACCCGGACCCACCCGCCTCACGACTTCGGTTCGAACGTCTTCGTCAGCGTCGTCCAGGTGTCCTTACGCAACTCACTGTCCCAATTGGCGGCTTTCGCGGTGTACATGAGCGCATAACCGAGATGACTGTTGACGACGAATCCGCGGTCGATGGTCCGGTACTTCGTCCCGCCGTCCGTATAGGTGAACTCCCAGTCGGCCGTCTTCCAGCTCCGGTAGTCCACCTCCTCTATTCGGATCCGCGTGTACCCGGAGCGCGTCATGTACTGCTCCTGGTTCTCCCAGTCCGCCACCGGATTGTTCTTGGGCGTACTGGTCCAGGCGATCAGCAGCTTCTGCCCGTCGGGGCCGACCAGCCGGACTCCGGCGGAGTCCGTCGACTGGTACGACCATCCGGCGGGCAGGCCTATGGAGAACCCCTGGCTTGCGTTGTACGTCTTCACGACTGCGGCGCCGTCCGAGGAGCCGTCCGTCTGGTCACCGCTGCCGCCGGACGCGCTCGTACCGGTGGACGTCGATGTACCGCCCGAAGCCGACGCCTTCGACGAGGAGTCGGCCTGCGGACCGCCCGTGCTCGCCGTGTCGTTGTCGTCCTTCTTGGTATCGGTTCCGCCGCTCGCACTCGCGCTCGCGCTGGCGACCGTCTTGCCGCCGTCGTTCTTCTTCGACCCCTTCGAGCCGCTGTCGTCACCGCCGCCGAGCGTGAACGCCAGTACGACACCGATCACCGCGAGCACGACGACCACCGCGATGATCACCAGGGTCCGCTTCGGCACCACGTCCGTGAGCGGCGCCCTCGGCACGGACCGCGGCGGCAGATCCGGCGGCGTCATCACGGGCCACCCGGAACTCCGCCCACCCGAACCCGAGTTGGCCCCCCGCGCACCCACCTCGTGCGTCGCACCGGGGTCCTTGGCGCCGGGGTCCTTGGCACCGGCGTCCCGCAGACCCGTCTCCCGCAGCCCCGACGCCTGCACACCCAGGTCGCGCGTACCCGGGTCACGTGTACCCGAGTCCGACGCACCGGCCTTCGCCGACGCACCGCCGGCTGCGGCACCCGAGCCGTCGGCCGCAGCACCCGAACCGGTCGCCGTCCCGGAACGGGTCACCGAACCGGAGGCACCCCCCGACCGAGCCGAAGGCACCCCGGGCGTCCGAGGCTCGGCAGCAGCAGTCCCCGAGCCGGCCGCCGTTGCGCTCTTCGTACCGCTGGAGTCACCGGCCTCCGAAGTACCGGAACCACTCCTGCCCGAAGCGCTGCCCGGGCCGGCCGCACCGGTCCCGGGAGCAGCCGCACCGGCACCCACGCCCGTGCCACCCGGCTTGCCGGCAACGGAAGTTGAAGCCGGACCCTCAGCGGAATCCACACTCGTGGCCGGACCCGCAGCCGCACTCGAACCCGCCGCCGCCGAAGTCGCCGCCCCGGCTCCCGCCGAACCCCCGGCGGCCTTCCGCATGGACCGCAACGCCCCACGCAACCGCTCGGCCCCCGCCGAACTCCCGCCGCCGCTCTTCTTGCCGCCGGACCCCGCGGGCCCCGGCTGCGCGGGCAACTGCACCACCGTCGTCGCGTCCACCGGCGGCACCGGCTCCGGCTCGGCCTTGGGCTCGGGCGCGTGGATCACCGCGTTGAGCATCGCCCGGGCACCGGCGTCGTCGAGACGCTGGGCGGGGTCCTTGTTCAGCAGGCCGTAGATGACGTCCTTCAACGGCCCGGCGTTCTTCGGCTCCTCCAGCGGCTCGGTCATCACCGCGGTGAGCGTGGCGATGGCGGAACCCTTGTCGTACGGCGGTACGCCTTCGACCGCCGCATACAGCAGGCCGCCGAGCGACCACATGTCAGCCGCCGGGCCCGGCTTGTGCCCGCGGGCCCGCTCCGGGGAGATGTACGAGGGCGCGCCGACGAGCATGCCTGTGGAGGTGATCGACGGGTCGCCCTCGACCTGCGCGATGCCGAAGTCGGTGAGCACGACCCGGCCGTCCTCGGCGATCAGCACGTTCGACGGCTTCACGTCGCGGTGCAGGATGCCCTCGCGGTGCGCGGACCGCAGGACGTCGAGTATCGCGAGCCCGACCTCCGCAGCGCGCCGCGGTTCGAGCAGACCGTCCTCCCGGATGGCCTCGGCGAGCGACTTGCCCTCGACCAACTCCATGACGATCCACGGCCGGTCGTCCTCGTCGACCACGTCGAAGACCGTCACCGCGCTGGTGTTGCGGATGCGCGCGATGGCCTTGGCCTCGCGCAACGTCCGTGTGATCAGCCGCCGTTTCTCGTCCTCGTCGATGCTGGACGGGAACCGCAGCTCCTTGACGGCGACCGTCCGACCCAGGGTTTCGTCCTCGGCACGCCACACCGTGCCCATGCCTCCGCGGCCGAGCACTTCTCCCAACCGGTACCGCCCGGCGAGAAGACGCTCGTTCTTGTCCTGACGAGTGTCCTGACGGGATGTCCCCGCCCGCTCCGCCTCCGACATGCGTCCCCTCATGCAACCCGCCCTGACAGAGCCTCCATTGTCCCCCACCGAACAAGTGCCCAACGCCCAGGGGGCCTCTCGCCGCGCACCCCCCGCACATCCCGTCGGATATCCGGCGCAGGTCACACAGCCAAGCCGGGCAGGATGACCGCAGAGAACGGAGGTTCGCGATGCCCATCCCTCGGACACTGCTGGCCATTCCGGTGTCTTTGGCGCTGCTCTGCCTGTCCCCGGCCGCCTCCCGGGCCGGCGCGACAACGACCCCGAACGCCCTGGTCCCGCTACTGGTCGCACGGGGCAGAGCCCCCGGCGCGGCCCTACTGGCCAGCTACCGGACCGGCTCCCGCTCGGCGCCGGGCGGGACGGAGTATGAGCAGGCCGGAGCCAAGCACGAACAGGCCGGGACCGACTACGCCCAGGCCGGAACGGGCATCAGCCGTGCCGACCACTTCCGCGCCGGCAGTATCACGAAGACCTTCATCGCGACGCTGGTCCTGCAACTGGCCGCCGAACACCGGCTGTCCCTGTCCGACACGGTGGAGCAGCACCTGCCGGGCCTGGTGCGCGGAGCGGGCAACGACGGGCGCGCGCTGACCCTGCGTTCCCTGCTCACCCACACCAGCGGCCTGTACGACTTCACCGCGGCCACCGGGGGCACGGTCCCCGTGTCTCCTCTTGAGGCCGTCCGTATCGCGCTCACCCACCCTCCGGCCGATCGAGGCCGCTTCTCCTACTCGAACACCAACTACGTGCTGCTCGGCCTGGTGATCCGGCAGGTCACCGGCCGCTCGTACGCCGCCGAGGCCGAGCGCCGCATCATCGCTCCGCTGCGTCTGACGGGCACCTCCTTCCCGGGCTCCCGCACCACTCTTCCCGCGCCGCACGGCCGCGCGTATGCGACCAACGGCTCCGACGTCACCGATCTCGACCCGCGGGTGGCCGGCGCCGCGGGCGAGCTGGTGACCACGCTCGCCGATCTGAACCGCTTCTACTCGGCCCTGCTCGGCGGCGAACTACTGCCCTCGCGCCGGCTGCGCGAGATGCTCAACACCCGTACCGCACACGGCTTGTACGGTATGGGGCTGTTTCCGGTGAAGCTCCCGTGCGGCACCACGGTGTGGGGACACAACGGCCGGATCTCGGGCAGCTACGTGCGCACCGCAGCCACCGTCGACGGCCGGCATGTCCTCACTTTCCGTGTGAACACGAGCGAGATCGCAGACCCCGGTCTCGAACCGGCCCTGCTCGCCGCCGAGTTCTGCCCCCGCACCTCGTAGAACGGCCGGGTTCCGGACAAAGATCCCAGCTCACGACACTCGTTCGAGTGAAGCCGACGGGTACGCCCGGCGAAGCCGACCGCACCGGGCGTCGACCGGCCGCACCCGCCCGCCCTCGGCTACAACGGCGCGATGTCCGGCGCCCCCAACCGCGCCGCGTCCGCGGTCAGGTCGTCGGGCTGGAGCTGGGACTCCCGCTCGGCCTCCACCCGCTTCTCGTAGTGCTCGACCTCGCGCTCG
Source organism: Streptomyces sp. STR69 (assembly GCF_024519455.1). GTDB lineage: Bacteria > Actinomycetota > Actinomycetes > Streptomycetales > Streptomycetaceae > Streptomyces. The sequence goes on from NZ_JALJRY010000001.1 coordinate 684,423, forward strand.
ATCTGGTCCTTGTCCCAGCCGAGCACCGGCGCCATCAGCTCTGCGGCCTCGCGGGCGCTGCGGGTGCCCCGGTCGAAGGTCTCGATGGAGATACGGGTGCGGCGGGTCAGCACGTCGTCCAGGTGCCGTGCGCCCTCGTGCGAGGCGGCGTAGACGACCTCGGCGCGCAGATAGTCGTCGGCGGCCTGGAGGGGTTCGCCGAGGGTGGGGTCCTTGGCGATGAGGTCGAGGACCTCCTCGGCCATCGAGCCGAAACGGTTCAGCAGGTGCTCCACTCGCACCACGTGGATGCCGGTCTGTGCGGCGATCCGCGCTCGCGCGTTCCACAGCGCGCGATAGCCCTCCGCGCCGATCAGCGGCACGTCCTCGGTGACGCACTCGGCGACCCGCATGTCGAGCCCGTGCACCGCCTCGTCCACCGCGTCCTTGGCCATCACCCGGTACGTCGTGTACTTGCCGCCCGCCACGACGACGAGTCCCGGCACCGGATGCGCCACGGTGTGCTCGCGCGACAGCTTGCTGGTGGCGTCCGACTCGCCGGCCAGCAGGGGCCGCAGCCCCGCGTACACGCCCTGGACGTCGTCTCTGGTCAGCGGTACCGCGAGGACCGAGTTCACATGCTCAAGGAGGTAGTCGATGTCGGCGCTGGACGCGGCCGGGTGGGCCTTGTCGAGGTCCCAGTCGGTGTCGGTGGTGCCGACGATCCAGTGCCGGCCCCAGGGGATGACGAACAGCACGGACTTCTCGGTGCGCAGGATCAGTCCGCTGCTGGAGTTGATGCGGTCCTTGGGGACGACCAGGTGGATGCCCTTGGAGGCGCGGACGTGGAACTGTCCGCGCTCGCCGACCATGGCCTGGGTGTCGTCGGTCCACACGCCCGTGGCGTTCACGATCTGCTTGGCGCGGATCTCGTACTCGCCGCCCGCCTCGACGTCCTCCACCTTGGCGCCGACCACCCGCTCGCCCTCGCGCAGGAACCCGGTCACCCGCGCGCGGTTGGCGACCTTCGCACCGTACGACGACGCCGTGCGCACCAGGGTGGCCACATAGCGGGCGTCGTCCATCTGGGCGTCGTAGTACTGCAAGGCCCCGACCAGGGCGTCCTTCTTCAGCGCGGGCGCCACGCGCAGGGCGTGACGGCGGCTCAGGTGGCGGTGGGTGGGCAGGCCACGGCCGTGCGCGCGGGCCATGGACATCGCGTCGTAGAGCGCGACGCCCGAGCCGGCGTAGAGCCGTTCCCAGCCCTTGTGCTGGAGCGGGTACAGGAACGCCACGGGCTTCACCAGGTGCGGGGCCAGCCGCTCAAGGAGCAGTCCGCGTTCCTTCAGGGCCTCGCGGACGAGGGCGAAGTCGAGCATCTCCAGGTAGCGCAGGCCGCCGTGGATGAGCTTGCTCGACCTGCTCGATGTGCCGGACGCCCAGTCACGCGCCTCGACCAGTCCCGTGGACAGGCCGCGTGTCACGGCGTCCAGGGCGGTGCCCGCGCCGACCACGCCCCCGCCCACCACGAGCACGTCCAGTTCGCGCTCGGCCATTCCCGCCAGTGCCTCGGCCCGCTGCGCCGGACCCAGTGTCGCTGTCCTCACCGCTGCCTCCCGCTATCGGTAGCGCCGGCCGCACCCGTTCGGCGAAGCCCGGTTCGTATCCCTCCTGCCCAAATTCTGACCGGGTTGCCCGACTTCAGCCACCACTCGCCCCCAGCCTGTGGACAACAATCACAGGACTGCCGAAAAACACAGCCGTCCAATACCGCATAACGGTCATATTTACTCCTAGTCTGACATTGCGCTCGCTCGTTCTGTCCACAGGGCTTGCGCACCTGTCCCGCTTCGGTTATTGGGAAGGACGGCCCACGCCATGCCCGCAGATCTCGCCGTCATCGGACTCGGTCCTCTCGGCCTGCCCCTGGCCCAGGCCGCTGTCGCCGCCGGTATCGCCACGGTCGGCTTCAAGACCGGCCCCGAGGCCGGCTCCCTCAGCCCCGCCGAACTGCGCCGGATGCTCTCGGGAGGCTTCCGGCCGGCCACGAATCCCGCCGAGCTCGGCCGCGTACGCACCGCCGTGATCTGCGCGCCGACACCCCCGGACGCGGACGGCGGCCTCGACCTCAGCCAGGTGGACACGGCCGCCCGCGCCCTCGCCGCGCACCTGCGCCCGCACACCACGGTGATCCTGGAGTCACCGGTACACCCCGGCACCACCGAGGACTTTCTCCGTCCCCTCCTCGAAGAGGGATCCGGCCTCCGCGCGGGCCGCGACTTCCACCTCGCCTACTCCCCCAGCCGCGTCGACCCCGGCAATCGCGACTTCACGCCCGCCAACACCCCCAAGGTGATCGGCGGTCTGACTCCGGCCTGCACCGAGTCGGCCGCCGCCTTCTACGGCCGGCTCACCGACAAGGTGGTACGCGCGCGTGGACTGCGCGAAGCGGAAACCGTGCAGCTGCTGGAGACCAATTTCCGGCACGTCAACATCGCCCTCGTCAACGAAATGGCCGTCCTGTGCCACGACTTGGGCGTCGACCTCTGGGACGTCATCCGCTGCGCGGAGACCAAGCCGTTCGGCTTCCAGGCCTTCCGCCCCGGCCCCGGCGTCGGCGGCCACGCCGTCCCCCAGGACCTGACGGCACACGGGGGCCGCCCGCTCCGCATGGTCGAACTCGCCCAGCAGGTCAACAACCAGATGCCCCGTTACGTCATCCAGCGCGCCGCCACGCTCCTCAACGAGCACGGCAAGTCCGCGCGTGGAGCACGGGTGTTGCTGCTCGGTGTCACCTACAAGGCCGACCTCGCCGACCAACAGGCCACCCCCGCCCAGGAGATCGCGATCCGCCTCATGGAACTCGGCGCCTCCGTCAGCTACCACGACCCGCACATCCCCTCCTGGAGCGTCCTGGACCGCCCGGTCCCCCGCGCGGACTCCCTCTACGAGGCGGCGGCCGACGCCGACCTGACGATCCTGCTCCAGCAGCACCGGACATACGACCTCCAAGGCCTGTCCGTGAAGGCCCAGTTGCTGCTGGACACGCGGGGGGCCACGCCCACGGGGGCGGCGCACCGGCTCTGAACATGAAATCCGCTGGTGGCGGGACCCCCTCGACCTGCTAATCTCCCCACACTCGTCGCACAGCTGTCTCATATCCGTGCGCGCGTTTCTCTGTTTCACCTTTCCTGTCTTCACATCCCGTGGGGGGATCTCTGTCATGAGCGAGTCAGTAACGCCACCGCAGCCACCGGCGCAGCCCGAGGCCCAGCCGCAGGCGCCCGCGCAGCCGGTCGACGGCAACCCGTACGCCCAGCAGCCCGGCGCTGTACTGCCGCCCCAGGCTCCGTACGCCCCGCCCGTTCCCCCGAAGAACAACATCGCGCTCGGCCTGGTGACCGCCGTCGTCGCCGCGCTGGTCGCCGCCGGTATCTACGGCGTCGTCATCGGCACCACCAAGCACGAGATCGGCTGGGCGGCGGTCGGCGTCGGCTTCGTGATCGGCCTGGCTGCGGGCAAGCTCGGTGGGCGCAACCCCGTGCTGCCCGTGGTCAGTGCCGTCCTGGCCCTGGGCGCGGTCTACCTCGGGCAGCTGGTCGGCGAGGCGATGATCGGCGCGGACGAGCTGGGCGTGAACTTCAGCAAGGTGTTCTTCGACCACTTCGACGTCGTCCAGGACGCCTGGAAGGCCGACGCGGACCCGATCACCTTCATCTTCTTCGCCATCGCCGCGTTCGCCGCGTTCTCGGGGGCCAAGAAGGCTGCGCTCTGACCCCGGCGCGCGGGTTGTGCAGGGGGGCGCTTGGGGCGGGGTGTGCGTCGGGGGCTGGTGGCGTGTGACTCGCGGCGCAGGTACCGTGAGAAACAGGTGGAGCCCACCGCAGCGGGTACTGCGGTGAGCTCCTGAAAAGTGAACGGAGTGTCCACCCCTAGTTGCTATGGGGGTGGCCGCTCACTTTCCGCCGTACATCCACAAGATCCACCTCCTCCGTTGCTTCACCATCCGAAGACGGATCCGGTCCCAGCGGGTGGGCTTGCGGTGGCGTCCCATGGGCGCCCCCTTCCACGAGGCCGCCCATTAGCCCGGTAGGCGGTTCGTCTGGAATTCGGGCCGGGCCCCGAGAGCCCGGGTCCGGAACGATTTCCGTGGAAGGGGGCACCCCGCACAACTGGGGCGCCGATCACGGACGTTACCGCCCCGACACGCCCCACCAGCGAACTTTCGCCCCGAACGCAACCGTGCGCCCCCCAGTCCCAACACGCGCCCCACCAGCCCCACTTGGGCACGCGAAAGGACCCGGACCACCCAGGCCCGGGCCCTTCGAAGCGTCGTAGAACCGCCTACCGCCTACCGCTTGTGCTGCGAGTCCGCCACCGTGACCTCGACCCGCTGGAACTCCTTCAGCTCGCTGTACCCGGTCGTCGCCATCGCCCGCCGCAGCGCCCCGAAGATGTTCATCGAGCCGTCCGGGACGTGGGACGGGCCGGTGAGGATCTCCTCGATCGTGCCGACCGTGCCGAGGTCGACCTTCTTGCCGCGCGGGAGTTCCTCGTTGACCGCTTCCATGCCCCAGTGGTGGCCCTTGCCGGGGCCGTCCGTGGCGCGGGCCAGCGGGGAACCCATCATGACCGCGTCCGCGCCGCAGGCGATCGCCTTGGGGAGGTCGCCGGACCAGCCGACACCGCCGTCCGCGATGACGTGCACGTACCGGCCGCCGGACTCGTCCATGTAGTCACGGCGGGCGGCGGCGACGTCGGCGACCGCCGTGGCCATCGGGACCTGGATGCCCAGCACGTTGCGCGTGGTGTGCGCCGCGCCGCCGCCGAAGCCGACGAGGACGCCGGCCGCGCCCGTGCGCATCAGGTGCAGGGCCGCGGTGTACGTGGCGCAGCCGCCGACGATCACCGGGACGTCCAGCTCGTAGATGAACTGCTTCAGGTTCAGCGGCTCGTGCGAACCCGACACGTGCTCCGCCGAGACCGTCGTACCGCGGATGACGAAGATGTCCACGCCCGCGTCGACGACGGCCTTGGAGAACTGGGCCGTGCGCTGCGGGGAGAGCGCGGCGGCGGTGACCACGCCCGAGTCGCGCACCTCCTTGATGCGCTGCCCGATCAGCTCCTCCTTGATGGGAGCCGCGTAGATCTCCTGGAGGCGGCGGGTCGCGGCGTCCGCGTCCAGCTCGGTGATCTCGTCGAGGAGCGACTGCGGGTCCTCGTAGCGGGTCCAGAGGCCTTCGAGGTTCAGCACGCCGAGGCCGCCGAGCTCGCCGATGCGGATCGCGGTGGCCGGGGAGACGACCGAGTCCATGGGGGCGGCCAGGAAGGGCAGTTCGAAGCGGTAGGCGTCGATCTGCCAGGCGATCGAGACCTCCTTCGGGTCCCGCGTACGGCGGCTGGGGACGACGGCGATGTCGTCGAAGGCGTACGCCCGGCGGCCGCGCTTGCCGCGCCCGATCTCGATCTCAGTCACGTCTGTGGCCTTTCCTCTGCGTTTCAGCGTCTTCCAGTATCGCCGACGGGTACGACAAGGGCGGCCCCGGATGCTCCGGAGCCGCCCTCGACTCACTGCACGCGCGCGTGGCGACTACTTGCTGCGGCTGTAGTTGGGTGCCTCGACGGTCATCTGGATGTCGTGCGGGTGGCTCTCCTTGAGGCCCGCCGAGGTGATCCGGACGAAGCGGCCCTTGGTCTCCATCTCCCCGATGGTGGCCGCGCCGACATAGCCCATGGTCTGGCGCAGACCGCCGACGAGCTGGTGCAGCACGTTGGCCAGCGGGCCGCGGTAGGGCACCTGGCCCTCGATGCCCTCGGGGACGAGCTTGTCGTCGGAGGCGACCTCGGCCTGGAAGTAGCGGTCCTTGGAGTACGACCGGCCCTGGCCGCGGGACTGCATCGCGCCGAGCGAGCCCATGCCGCGGTACGACTTGAACTGCTTGCCGTTGATGAACTGCAGCTCACCCGGGGACTCCTCACAGCCCGCGAGGAGGCTGCCGAGCATCACCGTGTCGGCGCCGGCGGCGAGCGCCTTGCCGATGTCGCCGGAGTACTGCAGGCCGCCGTCCCCGATGAGCGGGACGCCGGCCGCGCGGGCGGCGAGGGAGGCTTCGTAGATGGCGGTGACCTGCGGGACGCCGATGCCGGCGACGACGCGGGTGGTGCAGATCGAGCCGGGGCCGACACCGACCTTGATGCCGTCGACACCGGCGTCGACCAGGGCCTGGGCGCCGTCGCGGGTGGCCACGTTGCCGCCGATCACATCGACGCCGACGCTCGACTTGATCTTCGACATCCAGCTGAGGGCGTTGCTGTTGTGGCCGTGCGAGGTGTCGACGACCAGGAAGTCCACGCCGGCCTCGGCGAGGGCCTGGGCGCGGTCCAGCGCCTCGGGGCTGGCGCCCACGGCGGCGCCGACGATGAGGCGGCCCTCGGCGTCCTTGGCGGCGTGCGGGTACTGCTCGGCCTTGACGAAGTCCTTGACCGTGATGAGGCCCTTGAGGATGCCCGCCTCGTCGACCAGGGGAAGCTTCTCGATCTTGTGGCGGCGCAGCAGCTGCATGGCGTCGGCGCCGGTGATGCCGACCTTGCCGGTGACCAGGGGCATCGGGGTCATGACCTCACGCACCTGACGGGAGCGGTCGGTCTCGAAGGCCATGTCGCGGTTGGTGACGATGCCGAGCAGCTTCTTGTTGCCGTCGGTCACCGGGACGCCGCTGATGCGGAACTTGGCGCACAGGGCGTCGGCCTCGGCAAGCGTGGCATCCGGGTGCACGGTGATCGGGTCGGTGACCATGCCGGACTCGGAGCGCTTCACGAGGTCGACCTGGTTGACCTGGTCCTCGACGGACAGGTTGCGGTGCAGGACGCCGACGCCGCCCTGGCGGGCCATCGCGATGGCCATCCTGGACTCGGTCACCTTGTCCATCGCCGCGGAGAGCAGCGGGATGTTGACCCGGACGTTGCGCGAGATGCGGGACGAGGTGTCGACCGCGTTCGGGAGCACCTCGGATGCACCCGGCAGCAGCAGCACGTCGTCGTAGGTCAGCCCCAGTGTCGCGAATTTGGCGGGCACTCCGTCGACGTTGGCAGTCATGACACCTTCCCCAATGGCCTTGATCGGTGCGGATGTCCATGCTAACGGGAAGCAGGGGCCGCGAATTCCATGATTCGACGGCTACGCCCGACTCCGGGCTTCGTATATTCGTACGGAACCCAGCGCCCGGCTGTTCAAAAAAGGCGCCGCCCGTACCGGTGTTACTGCTCGGCCAGGGCCCGCAACCGGCTCAGCGCGCGGTGTTGTGCGACCCGGACGGCGCCGGGTGACATTCCCAACATCTGGCCGGTCTCCTCGGCCGTAAGGCCTACGGCGATGCGCAGCAGGAGTAGTTCGCGCTGGTTCTCCGGGAGGTTGGCCATGAGTTTCTTGGCCCATTCGGCGTCGCTGCTGAGCAGGGCACGCTCCTCGGGACCGAGGGAGTCGTCCGGCCGCTCGGGCATCTCGTCGGAGGGGACCGCCGTGGAGCCCGGGTGGCGCATCGCGGCCCGCTGGAGGTCGGCGACCTTGTGCGCGGCGATGGCGAAGACGAAGGCCTCGAAGGGGCGGCCGGTGTCCTTGTAGCGCGGCAGCGCGAGGAGGACGGCTACGCAGACCTCCTGGGCGAGGTCCTCCACGAAGTGCCGTGCGTCGCCCGGGAGTCGGGACAGACGGGTGCGGCAGTAGCGCAGGGCCAGTGGGTGTACGTGGGCGAGCAGATCGTGCGTGGCCTGCTCGTCTCCGTCGACCGCGCGAAGGACGAGCCCACCAATCGCCCCTTGGGCCCTGGCCCCCTCGTCGTCACGCATCGGTCCATGGTGCCTTGCGGCCGTGTGGTCCGTGGCACCGCGTCCGTTGTTGTGCACCGAAGCGTTATGAGCAGGTGCGCCGGAACTCATCTCCTGCGCCCTCCCCTCCCGCTCGACCGACTCGTCCCCGAGGAACTCCACACCTCAAGGATGCGGCATCCGCGGCGAAACGAGCAGCGGGCACCCGGCGGGCCCCGTCACCGTCCCCGCCCGCCCTCAGGCAGGCGGGGATTTCCGTACCCCCGCTACGACCCACTGACCTGGCCCTAACGGACCAGACCCCAGCGGAAACCGAGCGCCACGGCGTGCGCCCGGTCCGAGGCGCCGAGTTTCTTGAAGAGCCGTCGGGCGTGGGTCTTGACGGTGTCCTCGGAGAGGAAGAGTTCACGGCCGATCTCCGCGTTGGAGCGGCCGTGGCTCATGCCTTCGAGGACCTGGATCTCGCGTGCGGTGAGCGTCGGCGCGGCGCCCATCTCGGCGGACCGCAGCCGGCGCGGGGCCAGTCGCCAGGTCGGGTCGGCGAGGGCCTGGGTGACCGTGGCCCGCAGTTCGGCGCGCGAGGCGTCCTTGTGCAGATAGCCGCGGGCGCCGGCCGCGACCGCGAGGGCCACGCCGTCCAGGTCTTCGGCGACGGTGAGCATGATGATGCGTGCGCCCGGGTCGGCGGAGAGCAGTCGCCGCACGGTCTCGACACCGCCGAGTCCGGGCATGCGTACGTCCATCAGAATGAGGTCCGAGCGGTCGGCGCCCCAGCGGCGGAGGACTTCCTCCCCGTTGGCCGCGGTCGTCACGCGCTCGACACCGGGTACGGTCGCGACCGCCCGGCGGAGCGCCTCTCGGGCAAGCGGGGAGTCGTCACAGACGAGGACGGATGTCATGGCCGCCCTCCGCAGCTGATGCGCGTCACCTTGAGCCTCCAGGCTGGTACGAAATCGTCACCTGTGCGGTCGACCGTCTCGGACGCCTGCCCGAGCACTTGTGTTTGCAACCGCCTCGCACTCTCAACGACGGTCACTCGAAAGAGTTACGGGGCCGTGTGTCGTCTTCGGCACTCTACGTGAGGGTGCGGACACGGTGGAGGCGTGCGCGGCCGACCCTCAAGCTTTCATCACAACCGGTGCCCCATTCAGCCCTATTTCTTCCCTTTTACTGGTGTCTGAGGCTAGATTCGCAATGAGTCATATTTTCATCTCCTTAGATCGTAGTTGTACGGTCGTGGACACCGTATCCGCCCATAACGGCTACAAGGGGTCACGCAATGGCAGATTTCTCCCGCCTTCCCGGACCGAACGCGGACCTGTGGGACTGGCAGCTCCTGGCTGCCTGCCGAGGGGTCGACAGCTCGCTCTTCTTTCATCCCGAGGGCGAGCGCGGTGCGGCACGAAGCGCTCGTGAGAACTCGGCCAAAGAGGTCTGCATGAGGTGCCCGGTCCGCGCACAGTGCGCGGCGCACGCGCTGGCGGTGCGCGAGCCGTACGGCGTCTGGGGCGGCCTCACCGAGGACGAGCGCGAAGAACTCATGGGGCGCGCCCGCAACCGCCTGGTGTCGGCCTCGACCGCCGGGGACATGGCTTCGAACAACTGAAGGAACGTTTCTCCAGTACACCCTCCGAGAGCACTCCCCCAGGGGCACGCGCACGCGTGCCCCCTACTTTTCGCGGGCCGCCCGCTCCAGCTGGTCCAGCGTCGCCGCCACCGCGGGCACCTGCGCCAGGTCCGGCAGGGTCAGCGCGACGATCTCCCGCCGCACCGCCGGTTCCAGGGTCACCGTCCGTGCGCCCCGGGGCCGTACGGACTCGATGGCGAGCTGGGGCAGTACGGCGACGCCCAGGCCCGCGCTCACCAGGCCGACGACCGCCGGATAGTCGTCGGTCGCGAAGTCGATGCGCGGCGTGAAGCCCGCGGTCTCGCAGACCTCGACCAGCTGGCCCCGGCAGCGCGGGCAACCGGCGATCCAGGGTTCGCGGGCGAGTTCGCCGATGGCGACCGACTCCGCGCGCGCGAGGCGGTGCTTTTCCGGGACCAGGGCGACCAGGCGGTCGCGGAGCAGGGGTCGTACCACCAGGTCGGACCAGTCCTCGGCGCCCGTCGCGGTCTCGTAGCGGAAGGCGAGGGCGATGTCGCAGTCGCCCTCGCGGAGCAGGTCGACGGAGTTCGGCGGTTCGGCCTCCTCCAGGAAGACGCGGGTGCCGGGGTGGGCGGCGCGCAGGGCGGCGAGGGCCGTGGGGACGAGCGTCGAGCTGCCGCTCGGGAAGGAGACCAGGCGGACCCGGCCGGCGCGCAGGCCCGCGATCGCGGCGACCTCCTCCTCGGCGGCGGTCAGGCCGGCGAGGATGCCGGCCGCGTGCCGGACCAGGGCCTCGCCCGCCTGGGTCAGGCGCATTTCGCGACCGGTGCGGATCAGCAGCGGGGTGCCGACCGAGGTCTCCAGGGCCTTCATCTGCTGGCTGACCGCGGGCTGGGTGCAGCCGAGCGCACGCCCGGCCGCCGAGAAGGAACCGGTGGCGGCGACAGCGCGCAGCACACGGAGATGTCGGGCCTCGATCACGCCCCGAGCATAAGCCAACCTTGGGTGTACGGGTGAATAATGCGCAACGCCTTTGGGGTGCTCTCGCCTACCGTGGCGTCATGAAGCTTCTCTCGCTGAATCTGGGCCGGGCCACGGCCGTGCCGTACACGGACCAGCCGGAGGGGGTGACGGGCATCGACAAGCGGCCGACCGACGGGCCCGTCCGGGTGAGTGCGCCCGGCCCCAAGGGGATCGCCGGGAGCGGTCTCGCCGGGGACGCGGTGTGTCATCTGCGCCACCACGGCGGGGACGACCAGGCGGTGTACGCGGTCGCCCGCGAGGATCTCGACGACTGGGAACGGGAGTTGGGGCACCCGCTCGGCAACGGCTCCTTCGGGGAGAACCTGACGACCCTGGGGCTCGACGTGTCCGGCGCGCGGATCGGGGAGCGGTGGCGGATCGGTTCCGAAGTGGTCCTGGAGGTCACCTCCGGGCGGATTCCGTGCCGTACGTTCCAGGACCATCTGGGCGAGCGCGGGTGGGTGAAGCGGTTCACCGTGAAGGGTGCACCGGGGGCCTATCTGCGGGTGATCGAACCCGGTGAGATCCGGGCCGGGGACGCGATCGAGGTCGTGCACCGGCCCGGCCACGAGGTGACGGTGGCCCTGCAGTTCCGGGCCGTGACGACCGAGCGGGCGCTGCTGCCGCGGCTGCTTCCGGCGGGCGAGGCGCTGCATCCGGAGGTCCTCGCGCAGGCCCTGAAATATGTCGCGGAGCACGCGGGCTGACCTGCCGTCACGGCCGGTTCGACGCCTTGTTCGACACGTGTTCGTCACGGATCGGGAGGGCCTGTGCAGAGATCCGGCCCGGTCGCTCCGAGTCACTAATCTTGCGCCATGACAACGGCATTGATTACGGGATCGACCGCGGGGATCGGTGCCGCGTTCGCGCGGCGGCTCGCGGCGGACGGACACAACCTCGTGCTGGTGGCGCGGAACACCGAACGGCTCGGCGAGCAGGCGACCGAACTGCACGACCGGCACGGAATCGAGGCGGAGGTGCTGACCGCCGACCTCGCCACGGACGAGGGCATCGAGACGGTGGCCGCCCGGCTCGCGGACCGCAAGAACCCGGTGGACCTGCTGGTCAACAACGCGGGCTTCGGCAACAAGGGCCGCTATCTCGACGTACCGATGGCGGACGAGCTGAAGATGCTCAAGGTGCACTGCGAGGCGGTGCTGCGGCTGACCAGCGCGGCGACCGAGGGGATGCGGGAGCGCGGGCGCGGCGGCGTCGTCAACGTGGCGTCGGTGGCGGCCTTCGTGCCGCGCGGGACGTACGGCGCGTCGAAGGCGTGGGTGGTGCAGTTCACGCAGGGGGCCGCCAAGGACCTGGCCGGGACCGGCGTACGGCTGATGGCGCTGGCGCCCGGTTTCGTGCGGACCGAGTTCCACGAGCGGGCCGGGATCGGCACGGACAACATCCCGAACTGGATGTGGCTGGACGCGGACAAGCTGGTCGCGGCGGCGCTCGCGGATCTGGCGCGCGGCAAGTCGCTGTCGATCCCCGACCCGCGCTACAAGGCGCTGATGGGCCTGGTGAAGATCACTCCGCAGGCGGTGCTCGGCGGGATCACGTCGAAGACCGGGCGGAAGTACGGGCCGCAGTGACGGCAGCCGCCTCTGCGACGGGTGCGGTGACGGCAACGCGAAGGCCCGGCTCCCCCAGAGGGGCGCCGGGCCTTCGGTGTACTACGGGTTCACCGACCTGCGTCAGTGGGAGTGGCCGTGACCACCGGCGGCCGGCTCCTCCTCTTCCTTCTTCTCGACGACCAGGGTCTCGGTCGTGAGAAGGAGGGAGGCGATGGAGGCGGCGTTCTCCAGGGCGGAGCGGGTGACCTTGACCGGGTCGATGACGCCGGCCTTGACCAGGTCGCCGTACTCGCCGGTCGCGGCGTTGAAGCCCTGGCCGGGCTCCAGGTCGGCGACCTTGGAGGTGATGACGTAGCCCTCAAGACCGGCGTTCTCGGCGATCCAGCGCAGCGGCTCGACGACCGCGCGGCGCACGACCGCGACACCGGTGGCCTCGTCGCCGGTCTTGCCGAGGTTGCCCTCAAGGACCTTGGCGGCGTGGACCAGAGCGGAGCCACCACCGGAGACGATGCCCTCCTCGACCGCGGCGCGGGTCGCGGAGATGGCGTCCTCCAGACGGTGCTTCTTCTCCTTCAGCTCCACCTCGGTGGCGGCGCCGACCTTGATCACGCACACGCCGCCGGCCAGCTTCGCGAGGCGCTCCTGGAGCTTCTCGCGGTCCCAGTCGGAGTCGGTGTTCTCGATCTCGGCCTTGATCTGGTTGACGCGGCCCGTGACCTCGGAGGAGTCACCGGCACCGTCGACGACCGTGGTGTCGTCCTTGGTGACCGTCACGCGACGGGCGGAGCCGAGCACGTCCAGGCCGACCTGGTCGAGCTTGAGGCCGACCTCCTCGGCGATGACCTGACCGCCGGTGAGGGTGGCGAGGTCGCCGAGCATCGCCTTGCGGCGGTCGCCGAAGCCGGGGGCCTTGACCGCGACCGCGTTGAACGTGCCGCGGATCTTGTTCACGACCAGGGTCGACAGGGCCTCGCCCTCGACGTCCTCGGCGATGATCAGCAGCGGCTTGGAGGCGTTGGCCTGGATGACCTTCTCCAGCAGCGGCAGCAGGTCCTGGATGGAGCTGATCTTGCCCTGGTGGATGAGGATGTACGGGTCCTCCAGGACCGCTTCCATCCGCTCCTGGTCCGTCACGAAGTACGGCGACAGGTAGCCCTTGTCGAAGGCCATGCCCTCGGTGAAGTCCAGCTCCAGACCGAAGGTGTTGGACTCCTCGACGGTGATGACACCGTCCTTGCCGACCTTGTCCATCGCCTCGGCGATGAGCTCGCCGACCTGGCTGTCCTGCGCGGACAGACCGGCGACGGCCGCGATGTCGGCCTTGTCGTCGATCGGCCGCGCGGTGGCGAGCAGCTCGTCGGAGATGGCCTTGACGGCGGCGTCGATGCCCTTCTTCAGGGAAGCCGGGGAGGCGCCGGCGGCGACGTTGCGCAGGCCCTCGCGTACGAGCGCCTGGGCGAGCACGGTGGCGGTGGTGGTGCCGTCACCCGCGATGTCGTTGGTCTTGGTCGCCACCTCCTTCACCAGCTGGGCACCGAGGTTCTCGTACGGGTCGTCGAGCTCGACCTCGCGGGCGATGGTGACACCGTCGTTGGTGATGGTGGGGGCGCCGAACTTCTTGTCGATGACGACGTTGCGGCCCTTGGGGCCGATCGTCACCTTGACCGTGTCGGCAAGCTTGTTGACGCCGCGCTCGAGGGCGCGACGGGCGTCCTCGTCGAACTTCAGGATCTTCGCCATGGGAGCGGTTCAGCCCTCTCGGAAAACGTGGGTGAAACGAACTACGCCCCTGACGCCCGGCTTCATAAGGTCGCGGGGGCCAGGGGCGTAGCTCACTGCAAAACTGGGTGAATTACTTCTCGATGATCGCGAGCACGTCGCGGGCCGAGAGGACGAGGTATTCCTCGCCGCTGTACTTCACTTCGGTGCCGCCGTACTTGCTGTACAGCACGATGTCGCCGGTCTTCACGTCGAGCGGAAGACGCTCGCCGTTCTCGAAGCGGCCCGGGCCCACGGCCAGGACGACGCCCTCCTGGGGCTTCTCCTTGGCCGTGTCCGGGATGACCAGGCCAGAGGCCGTGGTCTGCTCGGCGTCGAGCGGCTGGACCACAATGCGGTCCTCAAGCGGCTTGATGGCAACCTTGGAGCTGGTGGTCGTCACGATCCGACCTCCCCCTTCGGAGATCTCACGGGGTTAACTGTCTGAGGTGGCGACCAGGTGGATCCGTCGTCGCGGGTGCCGGACCTGCCCGTCGCTATTGGCACTCTCCAGGGGGGAGTGCCAGGTCTGAGACTATGACTGCGATTAGCACTCGGTCAAGCGGAGTGCCAATGCCGGCGGCGCTTGGGCGGAATTTTGGTGACCGTTGGCTGTGGTTGCCGTCCCTGGGGGCCGCGCCCCCGGACCCCCGCTTCGGCCTGAACGGCCTCGTCCTCAAACGCCGGACGGGCTGGATGCGCCGAACGGTTCCCGCCCTAGTCCGCCGTGCATCCCCAGTAGCCGATCTCCGCCGGCTCGTCGTCGCGGTAGAGGATCGTGCACCGGCCTGTTCCACGGCCCGGGAAGGACAGGGCCCAGGTGCGGAGGGCGGCGACCCACTGCTCACGGGTGGGTCTGCCCTCCGGTGCCCAGTCGCGCACCTCGTCCTCGGTCAGTGGCCGCATCATGGCGAAGTCGTCTCCGGACGCGGCGTCGATGAGGTCGTAGAAGTCGAGCACGGAGGAGGTGCCGCCCGTCAGGATGTACTCCCGCCAGCCGTCGTCCTCCCACAGATCGACGATGTCCCGCCCCGGGAACCCGTGGTCGTCCCTGGCCAGTTCCTGTTCCTGCGCCTGCCGGAAGGCCGACTCAAGATCCTTCTGGTACGGCCCCGTCGAGGTCCACTGGTCGCCACCCATCGCAAGCCCCTTTCCGCTCACCGCTGTTCGTCGTGCGCGGCAGGCTAGCCGGGGCCTCTGACACTCCCGCCCGGCGCGTCAGAGGTGGTCCTCAGAGGTAGTCCTCCAGACGGCCCACCGTCAGGCCCCGCTCCTGAATCCCCTGGAGCAGTCGGGCCGTCGTGTCGGTCGGGGCGATGCGGACGATGTCGCCGGGGCTGAGGCGATGGGCGCCCCGGGCGTAGGTGAGCGTTCCGGTGGTCGTGGAGGCCCGCCAGAGGACCAGTGCGGAGATGCCGCAGTCGGCGGCGGCTCGGCGGGTCGTCAGGTCGTACGTGCCGTAGGGGGGCCGGAGCAGGCGGGTCCGGCGGCCGCAGATCTCGGTGCGCTGGGCGTCGTAGGGCAGGCCCGCGACGGGGCGGCCGTCCTGGGCCGCGCCGAACTCGGTGACGGGCAGGCGTAGTTCGCGGACCATGTCGGCGAAGCCCGGGTCAGGCCGCGCGTCCGCGTCGTGGTCGTAGGTCAGGAAGACGACCTTGTCGTGGGTGCGGACGTGGTCCACGACGGGTGGGAGGCCCGGGCCCGCCGAGCGGGCGGGGGGTCCGGGGGACGGCTTCGGGGCGGGGGCCAGGGGGGCCGTCAAACCCCAGTGGCGGTACGGCTGTTCGCGGGCCGGGCCGTGCGGGTGCACGCGCTGGGCGGCCTTCTTGCCGAGCCGTTCGATGGGGTCGACGGACTGGGCGCAGCCGGTGAGGAGGGTGGCCGCCAGGGCGACGGCCACCGGTACCCGGACCCTCACAGGTAGTCCTCCAGGCGGGCCACCGCGTAGCCCTCGGCCGTGACCTTGCCGAGGAAGCGGCGCATGTCGTCGACCATCGTGCCCTTCCAGTCCGCACGGCCCCGGAAGTGGGTCAGGACGATGTCGCCGGGGTGGAGTTGCTGGTCGTCCTCGCGGTACTCCCAGTGGTCGACGAAGACCTCCTCGTCCCAGATCGGGGCGTACTTGATGCCGCAGGACTTGGCGGCGACGAGGGTGTCGTGGTTGTAGTTCCCGTACGGCGGCCGGAAGACCGTCGGGGCCTTGCCGAACTGCTTCTTGACGATGTCCTGCATGCCGCAGATCTCACGCTTCTGCTCGGCGTAGGACAGGCCCGGCAGGTAGGGGTGCGTGAGGGTGTGGTTGTTGATCGTGTGGCCCTCGGCCTGCATCTTCCTGAAGTAGCCGTAGTCGTCCTTGACCAGGTAGTTGCTGAGGAAGGCCGTGTACGGGATCTTCAGGTCGTTCATCATCCGCAGGAACGCGGGGTCCTTGTTCTCGCCGTCGTCGATCGTGAGGAAGACGATCTTCTGCTTGGTGGGGATCGTCGTGAAGACCGGCGGGAGGTTCAGCTCCTCCTGGTCGTCCACCTCGAACCCCTTGCGCGCGGTGATCTCCGGCTTGTGCGCGGGGGCCGGCGGGGCCTGGAGCGGCACCTTCGCCAGTCCCCAGCGCTTCGCGGCGGCGACCCGGGCGGCATAGGCGGCGCGCAGCCTGGTGGCGTAGGAGTCGAGCGCGCGGGCCGGGGGCGCGTGCAGGGGCTGCGCGCCGTGGGCCGGGTGCGGGGGGTGCGTCGGGTGCGCGGTCGTTCCGGAGCCGGACTGGCCGCAGCCGGAGGCGAGGGCGGCGAGCGCGAGGGCGGCCAGCGCGCCACGGACGCCCGGCTTCCACCCTCGAACGCCCCTGCTCTCCTGGCCCTCCATGCGCTCACGCGTCCGATTGATGTCATTTTGTACGACTACTCGCATGGGGTCGGATCTTTTCAGGCCCCGGTCCCGATCCCGTGCCGACACCGCCAACACACCGCCACCGGAGGCACACCGTCCACCGACTGGCCCACAATGTCCCGGTGAACGACCCCCATGCCCCGGTGTACAACCCCGTACTCGCCTTCGCCGCCCTGCTCACCCCCGAGGGCCGTGCCCTCCTCGACGAGGTCCGCGGCACCGACCCGGCCAAAGAACTCGCCGTCGCGACCCGGCTGCGCCGCGAGCACCCCGCCGATCTCGTCTCGGCGGCCCTCGGCCAGGCCCGGCTGCGGCAGCGGGCGGCGGTGGCGAAGTTCACGCCCGAGGACGCCGACCGGATGTTCTTCACCCCGAACGGCTTCGAACAGTCCACCCGGGCCACGGTCGCCGCCTACCGCGCCGGGAGGCTGCGCGAGCTGGGCGTGACCTCCGTCGCCGACCTGTGCTGCGGAATCGGCGGCGACGCGATCGCGCTGGCGCGGGCGGGGGTGCGCGTGCTGGCCGTGGACCGCGATCCGCTGACGGCCGCCGTGGCGCGCGCGAACGCGGAGGCGCTGGGCCTGGCCGACCTGATCGAGGTGCGGGAGGCGGATGTCACGGACGTGGACACGGCGGCGTACGACGCCGTGTTCGTCGACCCCGCGCGACGCGGCGGCCGGGGTCGCATCTTCGACCCCGAGGCGTACTCGCCCCCGTTGTCCTGGGCCATCGGCGCCGCTACGACGGCCCCGCTCGCCGCGCTGAAGATCGCGCCCGGCGTGCCGCACGAGGCGATCCCGGAGACGGCCGAGGCGGAGTGGATCTCGGACGGCGGGGACGTGAAGGAGGCGGTGCTGTGGTTCGGCACCGGGGTGCGGCCGGGAGCGGTCCGCGCAACACTCCTCCCCGGCCCGCGAGTTGTGCACGGGCGCGGACTGCCCGACCCCGAAGTCCGTTCCGTGGGGCGGTACTTGTACGAGCCCGACGGCGCCGTCATCCGCGCCCATCTCGTCGCCGAGGTCGCGGAGGAGGTCGGCGGCGGACTCATCGACGAGACCATCGCGTATGTGACGGCGGATGACCTACGACCGACCCCGTACGCCTCCGCCTACGAGATCACCGATCAACTCCCCTTCGGCGTCAAGAAGTTGAAGGCGCTGCTCCGGGAGCGGGAGGTGGGCGTACTCACCGTGAAGAAGCGGGGGTCGGCCGTCGAACCGGAGGAACTGCGCCGGAAGGTGAAGCCTCAGGGGTCCAACTCGGCGACGGTGTTCCTGACTCGGGTGGCGGGGGCGCCGGCGATGTTGATCGGGCGGCCGGTCCAGCACGCATCGGGCACCGTTCACCTCGCTGATGGAGCAGAGAGCGCAGAGCAGTAAATCGGTGGGGCGACGCAGCGGGAATCTGCCACGCTCATCGGATGGGTGCATTGGATGCAGTGGCAGGCAGGGTCGCCGGCGGGGCCACCGTGACGTTCCGGCCCAGCGGCTCCTCGATGGTCCCGCTGATACGCAGTCGGCAGCGGGTGGTCGTCGCTCCGGTCGACCCGTCGAAGGTGGAGGTCGGAGACATCGTCCTCGCCCGTGTCGCCGGGACGGTCTACCTGCACTTGGTGTCGTCCGTGGACCTGGCCAGGAAGCGGGTGCAGATCAGCAACAACCGTGGCCGCGTCAACGGCTGGACCGGCCACGACCGCGTCTTCGGCATCTGTGTGGCGGTCGACGACGTCGCCCGGTCGGGAGCCGCGGGCAAGACGTCGCGGCCGGCTCCGGCGAGTCCTCCCGGACCTGACGTTCCACTTGACGCGCCCTAGGTCCTAGTCCGCCTCTTCGGCCCTGCGCAGCAGGAGTTGGTGTTCGCGTTCGTTGCGTGCCAACGAAGCCGCTCTTACGAACTCCGCCTTCGCCTCCACCGTACGACCGAGGCGCAGCAGCAGGTCGCCGCGGACGCTGGGCAGCAAGTGGTAGTCGCGCAGGGCGGGTTCGGCGGCCAGGGTGTCGACGATCTCCAGTGCGGGGGCCGGGCCCTGCGCCATCGAGACGGCGACCGCGCGGTTCAACTCCACGACGGGGGACGGGGATCGGGCGGCGAGGAAGCCGTACAGGGTCGCGATCGTCGGCCAGTCGGTCTCGTCGTAGGTGTACGCGTGGGCGTGGCAGGCGGCGATGGCGGCCTGGAGGGCGTAGGGGCCGGGGGCGCCGGTGGACACGGCGTCGGCGCGGCCGAGGGCGGTGATGCCGCGGGCGATGAGCAGGCGGTTCCAGCGGCGGCGGTTCTGGTCCCTGAGGAGGACGGGGTCGCCGTTCGGGGCGGTGCGGGCGGCCGAGCGGGAGGCCTGGAACTCCAACAGGGCGGCCAGGGCGTGGACTTCGGGTTCCTTCGGCATCAGGCCGGCGAGGAGTCGGGCCAGGCGGAGGGCGTCCTCGCAGAGGCTCGGGCGCAGCCAGTCGTCGCCCGCCGTCGCCGCGTAGCCCTCGTTGAAGATGAGGTAGATGACGTCGAGGACGGAGCCGAGGCGGGCCTCGCGGTCGGGGCCGTAGGGGACCTCGAAGGCGACGTTCCTGGTGGCCAGGGTGCGTTTGGCGCGGACGATGCGCTGGGCGATCGTCGGCTCGGGGGCGAGGAACGCGCGGGCGATCTCGGGGGTGGTCAGGCCGCCGAGGAGGCGCAGGGTGAGGGCGGTGCGGGCCTCGGGGGACAACACCGGGTGGCAGGTGGTGAAGACCAGGCGGAGGAGGTCGTCGTCGATGTCGTCGGGGGCGGCGGGTTCCTCGGGCGGGGCCGTGGTCTCCAGGGTGCGGCCGATCTCCTGGAGCTTGCGGGCGTAGTTCTCCCGGCGCCGGACCAGGTCGACGGCGCGGTGCCGGGCGGTGGCCATGAGCCAGGCGCCCGGGTTGTCGGGCACGCCGTCCCGCGGCCACTGCTCAAGGGCGGCGACCAGGGCGTCCTGCGCGAGTTCCTCGGCGATGCCGACGTCGCGGACGGTGCGGGCGACGGCGGCGATGATCCGCGGGGACTCGATGCGGAAGACGGTCTCGATGGCGGTGTGCGGGTCGGTGGCGGGCTGTGATTCGGAGTTCACCTGAAGACCGTAGGACGCCTCTGCGCCTTCAGGCCGGGGACGAATCCGGATTCCCGCCTCGCGGAGCAGGGTTGACCGGATCACTGCCGGGCGATCCGGCGTCTGCCGCGATGGTGATGAGGCCGACCTCGATCAGATAAAGGATCTCGGAGTTGATGGACCGCCGGTCCGCAGCCGCCTGAGTGCGCACACGGGCATGGAGGTCTTCGGGGAATCGGACGTTGAAGTTGACCATGCAGCCATTATATAGCTACCGTGTAGCCATGACAGCACTACGTGGAGCCAAAGACGCCGGGCACGCCCGGTGGACCTTCCGGCTGCGCGTGTCGCCGACCGCCCGCGCGCAGCTGTATGCGGAATGGGATCGGTGCCGGTGGGTCTGGAATGAGTGCGTGGCCAAGTCCAAGGCCGTGCACGCGCAAAACAAAGCCACGGGTGGAAAGGCGACCTGCGGTCCGGCCCAGCTCGACAAGCTGCTGACCGCAGCCCGGAAGACAATGCCGTGGCTTCGAGCAGGCAGCTCGGTGCCGCAACAGCAGATCATCCGGGACTTCGGCAAGTCCCGCGCGAAGGCGCAGAAGGACATCAAGGCCCGCCTGCCGCAAACCAGGCGGGCCGGAATGCCGAAGTACAAGAAGAAGCACGAGGCCCTCCCGGGCCTGAACTACACCCAACGCGGTTTCCGGTTGAAGGACGGGCGCCTGCACCTGGCGGGCGGGATCGCACTTGGCGTGGTGTGGTCGCGGGACCTGCCTGCCGACCCGTCCTCGGTGCGGATCTACCAGGACAGCCTCGGCCACTGGTACGCCTCCTTCGTGGTCCCTGCCCAGGCCGAACCGCTACCCGAGACAGGCTCGGTGATCGGCATCGACTGGGGCGTCAAGGAGACCGCGACCACCACCTCCGACGCGTACGACCTTCCCCACGTACAGCACGGCCGAAAGGCCCGCTCGAAGTTGTCGCGGTACGACCGGATGATGGCCCGCAGGAAGCCCAAGAACGGACGGCCCAGCTCGAAGGGTTACCGCGAAGCGAAGAATTTGCGGGCGAAGACACACAGGAAAGTGGCTCGGCAGCGGCAGGACACCGCACGAAAGTGGGCCAAGAAGGTCGTGTGCGACCACGACGTGATCGCGGTCGAGGATTTCCGGCCGAAGTTCCTCGCCAGAACCAGCATGGCCCGCAAAGCCGCCGATGCGGCGATCGGTGCCACCAAGGCGGCCTTGCTGGAGATGGGCCGCAAGCACGAACGAGACATCCGTCTTGTGCACCCCGCCCACACCACCATGGACTGCGCGCAGTGCGGAGCGAGAACCAAGCACGCACTACCGCTGTCCGAACGTACCTACACCTGCACCGCGTGCGCAGCCGTGTCCTCCAGGGACAAGAACTCCGCCCGCGTGATGCTGGTCCGGGCTGGTCTCGACCCGGCTGGTGCCGAAGGTGTAAGACCTCCTGGAGCGCTGCTCCAGGAGGCGGCCTGAGCCAGGAATCCCCCGCCTGAGGCGGTGGAGGTTTCAAAACCCACCATGCGACACCCCCACCATGTGCTACCTCAGGCGAAGGAAGACCCAGGACTCCTCAGCCCTCCGCGATCTCCCGCACCTCGCACGTCACGGTCCAGAAGTCCTCGTGCACCTTCAGGAACCGCTTCGTCCACTCCAGCGCCTCGGCCATGTCCTTGCACTGCATGAGGGCGTAACCGCCGACGACCTCCTTGGACTCGGTGAACGGCCCGTCGGTGACGGAGATCTTCCCGCCCTCCCAGTGGACCCGCGCGCCTTGCGCGCTCGGGGTGAGACCGGCGGTGTCGAGCATCACCCCGGCCTTGGTGATCTCCTCGATCAACTCACCCATCCGCTGCATCAGTTCGGCACTCGGGCCCTCGGCCGGGGCGGTCTTCTCGTCGATCTGCACGAGGGAGAGATAACGGGGCATGGTGACTCCTCGGGACTGATTGATCACCGGGTCCTTCCCGGCCTTTCAACCATGCGTCGAACGAGGAGACGACGGATCGACACACTCGCCGGAATTCCCCAAAGATTTTTTCCGGCTTACTGTTTCCGCAGGTCAGACGCCGGTCACTTCAGTGACTCCCACAACTCGCTCGCCGCCGGCTCCTTCGCCACCACCCGGTTCGGATCGGAGGGTGCCGTCACGACCGGCATCGTGATCGTCTTGACCGCGTCCGCCGACAGGCCCTTCAGGCTCTGGCCGAGGCTGATGAGTTCGCTCAGGGAGTCGAGGCCCGTGTCGGTGGTGAGGCTGTCGGTGATCGCGTCGGTGACCTCGTAGAGCTTGGTGGGGTCGGTGAGCAGGTCGTGCGAGGAGATCTGGGTCAACAGCGCCTTCACCAGCATCTGTTGGAGGCCTATTCGGCCGAGGTCGCTGCCGTCGCCTATGCCGTGCCGGGTGCGGGCGAGGGCGAGGGCCTGCTTGCCGGTGAGGTGATGGGTGCCCTTCTTCAGGTGCAGGTGGCTGTCGTCGTCGTCGATGTCCTGGGTCGTGGTGACCGTGACTCCGCCGAGCGCGTTGACCAGCTTCGCGAAACCGGCGAAGTCGATCTCTATGTAGTGGTCCATGCGGACGTCCGTGATCGACTCGACCGTCTTGACCGCACAGACCGGACCGCCCACCGAATAGGCGCTGTTGAACATCGCGTTGTACGCCACGGAGGTCGAGCCCCCCGACTTCAGCGGGCAGGACGGGCGGGTGACGAGGGTGTCGCGCGGGATGCTGACGATCGTGGCCTTCTTACGGCCCGCGTCGATGTGCACGACCATCGCCGTGTCGGAGCGGGCGCCGGAACTGTCGCCGCCGCCGAGCGCCTCGTTCTCCTTGCCGCTGCGCGAGTCCGAGCCGAGGACCAGGATGTTCACCGAGCCGGTCGGCACGGGGGCGGCGGACGCGGAGGCGGACGCCGTAGGTGTGGTCACCGCCTTCGCGGGGCGGTTGGCGCCGAGCGCGCTGTCGATGTCGACGCTCTTGATGTTGTTGTTGAGGTGCCAGTAGGCCCAGCCCGCCGTGGCGACACCCAGGACGAGGGCGCCCGCCAGAGTGAGGCCGGCGATCTTCAGCACCCTCGACCGCCGGCCCACTCGTCTGTCCCCGTCGGCGTTCTCGTTGTCCGTCACGGGGAGGAACATAAGTCCGAATTATTAGGAGAACGTTAGGGGAGGCGTCCCGGGACGGTTTTCTACGGAAAATCTCACGGTTCTCAGTCCCGCTTCACGCCCCCGCCTCCCTCATCCCAGGGTCACCACCGGCACCGGGTTGCTTCCGCTCCAGGACGCGTTGAACCCGAACGTCACCGAACCGCCGTCCGGGACCGTCCCGTTGTAGCTCGCGTTCGTACAGCTCACGGCCGCGCCCGACTGGGTGCAGGTCGCGTTCCAGGCCTGCGTGATCTGTTGGCCTGCGCCGTACGTCCAGTTCGCCTTCCAGGACGACAGCGAGGCCCCGGAGCAGGAGATCGTCACCTGCCCGGTGAATCCGGTGTTCCACTGACTGGTCACGCCGTACGTCGCCGAGCACGCCCCGGTCGGCGGGGTCGTGGTCGTACCGCCGAGTGCCTCCGCGATGCCGTAGTACGCCGGTTTCGGCGCGTAGTTCTCGTCGTACGGCGTCGCCGCCCCGTAGCCCGGGAAGGTGCCCGGCACCCAGGAGTCGGAGTCGGTGAAGCCCCAGACGGTGATGTTCACGCAGCGTGTCACCGCCGCGCAGGCGGCGACGACGCTCTTGAAGTCGGCCTTCTGCTGGGCGAGTTTGCCGCTGTCGGCGGGAAGCGCCATGCGTACGTCCAGCTCGGTGATGGCCACGTCCACGCCCAGGTCGGCGAAGCGCTGGATGTTCTGCTGGAGGGTGGCCGGGACCTGACCGAGGATCAGGTGGGCCTGGAGGCCGACGCCGTCGATCGGAACGCCCGCCGCTTTCAGGGACTTGACCAGGTTGTAGAGGGCGGTGGACTTCGCGTTGACGCCCTCGACGTTGTAGTCGTTGATGTACAGCTTGGCGGCCGGGTCGGCGGCGTGCGCCCAAGTCAGCGCCTGGGCGATGTAGTTGGCGCCGAGGCCGTTGTACCAGAGCGTGGAACGGTAGGTGCCGTCCTCGTTGAAGGCCTCGTTCACCACGTCCCAGGCGGTGATCTCGCCCTTGTAGCGGCCGACTTCGGTGCTGATGTGGTTCTGGAGCAGGCTGCTCAACTGGGCGGACGTCCATGTCCCGTTGGTCAGCCAGCTCGGGTTCTGGCTGTGCCAGACCAGGGTGTGGCCGCGCACCTGCTGGTTGTGGGCCCGCGCGAAGGCGACGATCTGGTCCGCCTCCGACCAGTTGAAGGTGCCCTGCGTCGGCTCTACGGTCTCCCACTTCATGGCGTTGCCGGGGGTGAGCGAGCTGAACTGCGCGCCCGCGATGTCGCCGTAGCTGCCGGTGAGTTTGGAGCCGGTGACCGCGGTGCCGACGACTTTGCCCTTCGCGGCGGCGAGGTCGCGCAGCGGGGTGTCGGCCGCGTGTGCGGCAGGTGTGGTGAAGAGCATGACGGCGCCGGTGACCAGGGCCGCCAGGGACAAGCCGGTTCTCAGAGATCTCATGCGGGTGCCTCCGAAAGTTTCGGTTGTGCAACCGATTGGCTTCGGAGGAGTGTGGGGCGGCTCACCCCACTCGTCAATACGTCATCTTCCGGCCACGCGGGTCACTGCTCCGAGGGGGCGGGAGGCGCCGTACTGCTGCGCACCACCAGGCTCGTCGCCAGTTCCACCCGCCGCGCCGCCGAGGACTCCGGCTCGCGCCCGAGGTCGAGCACCAGCTTCGCCGCCGCCTCGGCCATCTCGGTGAGGGGCTGTCGTACGGTCGTCAGCGGCGGGCCCACCCAGCGCGCGACCGGCAGGTCGTCGAAGCCGACGACGCTCAGGTCCTCGGGGATGCGCAGCCCCAGTTCGCGCGCGGCCTCGTACAGGCCGAGCGCCTGGAGGTCGTTGCCGGCGAAGACGGCGGTGGGCCGGTCCGGGCGGCGCAGCAGATCGAGGCCGAGGCGGTAGCCGGCCTCGTGGTGGAAGTCGCCGGTGACGATCAGCGAGGTGTCGACCGGCAGTCCGGCCGTCTCCAGCGCGGCCCGGTAGCCGTCCACGCGGGCGCGGCTGCACATCATGCGGGAGGGGCCGCTGATCGCGCCGATCCGGGTGTGGCCGAGTTCGACGAGGTGCCGGGTCGCGGCGAGCCCGCCCTGCCAGTTCGTGGCGCCGATCGACGGGACGTCCGCGCCCGGGTCGCCGGCCGGGTCCATCACCACGAACGGGATGGAACGGCTGGTCAGCAGCGCCCGCTGGGACTCGTCGAGCCCGGACAGGACGAGGATCACGCCGTGCGGGCGGCGGGCGGCGACCTGGTCGGCCCAGGTGCGGCCGGGCGTCAGCCGCCCCGCGCTCTCGCTCAGCACCACGCTCAGCCCGGCGTCCCGCGCCACGTTCTCCACGCCCCGGATGACCTCCAGCGCCCAGGCGCTCTCCAGCTCGTGGAAGACCAGGTCGATCAGTGGGGAACGGGTCGCCTCGGCGCGGCGGCGCCGGTAGCCGTAGACGCGAAGCAGGTCCTCGACGCGGGTGCGGGTCGCGGGGGCGACATCGGCACGGCCGTTGAGGACCTTCGAAACAGTCGGAGCCGACACTCCGGCCTCGCGGGCGATCTCAGCGAGCGTCGCGGTCTGCGTTTCTACGGCTTTCGAAGGTTTCATGCCCGCGATCGTATCCCTGCGCGACCTCTTGACGAAGCTTCTGTCCCGCCATACGTTCCCGGAACATTCGTAGCACTTACCGAAACATTCGCGAGAGGGCCGTCCCATGGAGTCCTACAGCAGGCGCTGGTTCCTCGGCGCCGGTGCCACCACCCTGCTCACCACCGGACTCACGGCCTGCGGCTCCAGTGACAGCACCGGCAGCAGCAGCACCGTCACCGCCTTCGTCTACGGCGACGACGCGACCAAGGTCCAGGTCAAGGCCGTCACCCGGTTCAACGCGTCGGCGGCGGCCAAGAAGGCCAAGGGCAAGATCAAGCTGGAGAAGGTGCCCGGCGCCGACTACCCGGCCAAGCTGCGCACCGCAATGGGCTCGCCGAACGCCCCGGACGTCTTCTTCAACTGGGGCGGCGGCTCGATCAAGGCGTACCAGGAGGCCAACCAGCTGGTCGACCTCACCGACACCATCAAGTCCGACCCGGTCCTCAGCGGCGGCTTCCTGCCCTCGGTGCTCGCGGCGGGCGCGCTCAAGGGCAGGAACTACGGCATACCGATGCGCGGCATGCAGCCGGTGATCCTCTTCTACAACAAGTCGGTCTTCGCCGCGCAGAAACTCCAACCGCCCACCACCTGGGCCGAGTTGCTCGACATCAACAAGAAGCTGAAGGCCGCGGACATCACGCCGTTCGCGCTCGGCGGCGCCGACATCTGGCCCGAGCTGATGTGGCTGGAGTATCTGGTCGACCGGATCGGCGGACCCGAAGTCTTCGACCGCATCAAGAACGGCGACGCGTCCGGCTGGGGCGACCCCGCCGTCCTCAAGGCCGCCGAGACGGTCAAGGAGCTCATCGACGACGGCGCCTTCGGCAAGGGCTTCAGCTCCGTGTCGTACGTCAACGGCGGCGCGCCCGCGGTCTTCGCCAAGGGCAAGGCGGCGATGCATCTGATGGGCTCGTGGGAGTACTCGACGCAGCTCGGCAAGTTCCCCGACTTCGCCAAGTCGAACCTGGGCTGGTCCGCGTTCCCGAAGTACGAGGGCGGGGCGGGCGACATCCGCAACGTCGTCGGCAACCCCACCAACTACTGGTCCGTGAACGCCCGTACGGGCAACAAGGACGCGGCGATCGCGTTTCTGCGGGACTGCGCGTCGGAGGCGTACGCTAAGGCACTCGTCGCCAACGGCGACATCCCGACCACCTCCAACGCGGAGAAGCTCCTCGACTCCTCCCCCAACCCCGAGTTCGCCAAGTTCCAGTACCAACTGGTCCAGCAGGCACCGGCGTTCACGCTGAGCTGGGACCAGGCGGTGGATCCGGATGTGTCCACGCCGATGCTGACGGAGATCAACAAGCTGTTCGTGGGGAAGAGTTCGCCGGCGGAGTTCGTGTCGGCGCTCAAGGGGCTCAAGTGATCCAGAGTGCGGCGGCGAAAGCCGGCCGCCCACATGCCGTGTGGGCGCTCCCCGGAGTTCTGTTCTTCGTCTTCTTCGCCGTGGCCCCCATGGCCCTCGCCGTCTATCTCTCCTTCACCACCTGGAACGGGCTCGGTGACCCGAAGCCCGTCGGCCTCGCCAACTGGCAGAAGCTGCTGCACGACGACCGGCTCACCCAATCCCTCACCGTCACCGTCCTGTTGACGGTGACGAGCTGGGCGTTCCAGACGGTCGTGTCGCTGCTTCTCGGGGTCTGGGCGGCGGGGCACCAGCGCAACCGAGCCGTACTCTCCGCGATCTTCTTCGTGCCGTTCCTGCTCTCCTCGACGGCCATCGCGCTGCTCTTCTACGCGCTGCTCGACCCGAACTTCGGCATCATCCACCAGGACACCCTGGGCTCGACGAGCGGCGCGTTCCTCGCGATCGTGTTCGTCGGGGGCTGGCAGTTCATCCCCTTCCACACGCTGATCTACCAGGGCGGGGCCCGCCAGATACCCGAAGTCCTCTACCAGGCGGCGGCGATCGACGGCGCCGGCCGCTACCGCCAGTTCTTCTCGATCACGCTGCCCCAGCTCCGCAACACGGCCACGACCTCCAGCGTGCTGATGATCGTCGGCTCGCTCACCTACTTCGAGACCGTCCTGATCCTCACCCAGGGCGGCCCCGGCACGGACACGGCGATCCTGCCCTACCTGATGTACGAGGCCGGCTTCAAGAGCTACGACTTCGGCTACGCGAGCGCGATCGCGACCTTCCTGGTCGTGACCGCCACCGCGCTGTCTCTCGTCCTGGTCAGGCTCACCGGTTTCGGCGCCATGCGCAGTACCCGCGAAGGGATGTGACGGAGTGTCACACGACACGTTGCCGCGTCCGGCGAAGACGGCGGAGGAGCCCGTGGAACCCCCGCGCACCCGAAGGCGCCGCCACTGGACCCGCCGCCCCAACCCCCTGGCCGGCCTCGGCTCGATCATCTGGCTCGCCGTCGTCATCGTCCCCATCTACGCGATGATCTCGGCCTCCCTCACCCGCCAGGACCAGGCCCTCGGCAACAACGCCCTGAAGCCGCCCACCGATCCGACCTTCGCCAACTACAACACCGTCCTGCACAACGGCTTCGGCCACTTCCTCGCCAATACGGCACTGGTCGCGGCAGCGGTCGTAGGCATCGTGCTCGTGCTGTGCGTACCGCTCGCCTACGTCGCCGTACGCACCCGCACGGTCTGGTCGGGCGCGGCCTTCCGCCTGTTCCTGCTGGGAGTTGCGATCCCTGCCCAGGCGGTCGTGGTCCCCCTCTACCTGATGATCGCCAAACTCAACCTCTACGACAGCCTGTTGGCCGTCATCCTGCCGACGGCGGCCTTCGCGATGCCGGTCTCCGTGCTGATCCTGACCGGCACTCTGCGGGACATCTCGGAGGACCTGTACGAGGCGATGGCACTCGACGGCGCCTCGACGACCCGGATGCTGTTCCAGCTGGTCATCCCGCTGACCAAGGGCGGCATCAGCACCGTCGTCATCTACACCGCGCTCCAGGCCTGGAACGGCTTCATCTTCCCGCTGATCTTCACCCAGTCCGACGGACCTCGGGTCCTCACCCTCGGACTCTTCAACTACGTCAGCCAGTTCGGCGTGAACATCCCGGCCCTGCTCGCCTCGGTCGTCCTCTCCGGCATCCCGATCTTCGCCGTCTACCTGGTGGCCCGGCGCGCCCTGGTCGGCGGCCTGATGGGCGTGGGCGGCAAGTGAATCTCCCCAACTCACCTTTTCCGACAGGAGTTTCATGACCACCGCCCCCTGGCGCGACCCCGCCCTGCCCGCCGCCGCCCGCGTCGACGACCTGCTCGCCCGGATGACCCTGGAGGAGAAGACCGCCCAGCTGTACGGAGTTTGGGTGGGCGCCGACACGGACGGCGACGGAGTCGCCCCGCTGCAGCGGGAGATGACCTCCGAATACGACTGGGACGAGTTGATCACCCAGGGGTTGGGGCAGCTCACCCGTTCCTTCGGTACGGCCCCGGTGGACCCGGAGCTGGGCGCGCAGGCGTTGGCCCGTGCACAGCGCCGGATCGTCGCGGCCGGCCGTTTCGGCATCCCGGCCGTCGCCCACGAGGAGTGTCTGGCCGGGTTCACCGCCTGGGGTGCGACGGCGTACCCGGTGCCGCTGGCCTGGGGCGCCAGCTTCGACCCGGCGCTGGTCGAGGAGATGGCCCGGCACATCGGCGCCGACCTGCGCGCGACCGGCGTCCACCAGGGGCTCGCCCCGGTCCTGGACGTCGTACGGGATCCGCGGTGGGGGCGGGTGGAGGAGACGATCGGGGAGGACCCGTACCTGGTGGGGACCATCGGGGCCGCCTATGTGCGGGGGCTTGAGTCGGCCGGGGTGGTCGCGACGCTGAAGCACTTCGCGGGGTACGCGTCCTCGGTGGGGGCACGGAATCTGGCGCCGGTGCGGGCCGGGGTGCGGGAGTTCGCGGATGTGACGCTGCCGCCGTTCGAGATGGCGCTGCGGGAGGGCGGCGCGCGGTCGGTGATGGCGGCGTACAACGAGACGGACGGCGTACCGGCGTCGGCGGACCCGGCGCTGCTGACCCAACTCCTGCGGGAGGACTGGCAGTTCACGGGGACGGTGGTCGCCGACTACTTCGGCATCGGCTTCCTGGAGACGCTGCACCGGGTGGCGGGCAGCCCGGCGGAGGCGGCTCGTGCGGCGCTGGCGGCGGGGATCGACGTGGAGCTGCCGACGCTGAAGTGCTACGGGAAGCCGCTGGTGGAGGCGGTGCGGGCGGGGGACGTACCGGAGTCGCTGGTCGAGCGGGCCGCGCGCCGAGTGCTGCTGCAGAAGTGCGAGTTGGGGCTGCTGGACGGGGACTGGGCGCCGGAGCCGACTGGCCGGATCGACCTCGACTCGGCGGCGAACCGTGCGCTGGCCCGTCAACTGGCCGAGGAATCAGTGGTGTTGCTGGACAACCCGGACGGCGTACTGCCCCTCCCGCCGGACGCCCGGATCGCGGTGGTGGGCCCCAGGGCGGCAGACGCGCTGGCGATGCTCGGCTGCTACTCCTTCCCGTCCCACGTGGGCGTCCACCACCCCGAGGTGCCGATGGGCATCGAGATCCCCACCGTGCTGGAGTCGCTGCGGGCCGAACTCCCGGACGCCAAGGTGACGTTCGCGGAGGGCTGTGACGTGTCGGGGCCGGACACGACCGGTTTCGAGGAGGCGGTCGCGCGGGCGTCCGAGGCGGATGTGTGCGTGGCGGTGCTCGGCGACCGGGCCGGTCTGTTCGGACGCGGCACGTCGGGCGAGGGCTGCGATGTCGCGGATCTCCAACTGCCGGGCGTGCAGGCCGACTTGCTGGACGCGCTCGTGTCGACGGGCGTCCCGGTGGTGCTGGTCCTGCTCACCGGCCGCCCCTACGCGCTGGGCCGTTGGCACGGCCGGCTGGGTGCGGTGGTCCAGGCGTTCTTCCCGGGCGAGGAGGGCGGTCCCGCGGTGACAGGAGTGCTGTCGGGCCGCGTCAACCCGTCCGGCCGCCTCCCGGTGAGCGTCCCGCACATGCCGGGCGGCCAGCCGTGGACGTACCTGCAACCCCCCTTGGGCCTGGCCGACGAGGTCAGCAGCCTCGACCCGACCCCGCTGTACGCCTTCGGCCACGGCCGCTCGTACACGACGTTCGCGTGGGAGCCCGCGGAATCAGGGGAGTTGGAGATCGGGACGGACGGCTCCCACGACCTGACGGTCACCGTCCGCAACACCGGCGACCGGGCGGGCGCGGAGATCGTCCAGCTGTACCTGCACGACCCGGTGGCCTCGGTGACCCGCCCGGACGTCCGCCTGATCGCCTACCAGCGACTGGAGTTGGCCCCGGGCGAGGCGTCCCGCGTGACCTTCCGCTTCCATGCCGATCTGTCGGCGTTCACCGACCGGTCGGGGCGCCGGGTGGTCGAACCGGGGGCGCTGGAGCTGAGGTTGGCCGCCTCCAGCGCAGACGTACGGCATACGGCACGGCTGACACTCAGGGGGCCGGAACGCGTACTGGGCACGGATCGGCGGCTGTTGTGCGAGACGGAGGTACGGGCCCGGGTATGAGACCCGGTGCGGTTCAGACCTTGATCACCTGAACTTCGGCACCGTACAGGTCCCGGAGGTCCTCGGGGTCGGAGGTCAGCACGGTGACGGGTGCGGGCGACGCCAGCGCTGTCGCGGCGACGATCGCGTCCAGCGCGTACTTGTGACCGTGCAGACCGGCCGAGGCGAGGAGCTTGCTCGCCCGGCGAGCGATCGCCTCGCTGGACGGAACGACATTGACACGCGAGACGGCGTGGTCGAACCGGGCCTGTTGGGTCCTGGGGTCGCGGGCCTCGACGAGGGTCACGGAGCTGACGACCACGCGGATGTCCTCGGCCTCGGCCGCGACGAGCCACTCGGTGAGTTCCGGCGTGCGGCGGACGAGCTTGGACAGGCCCTCGCAGTCGAGGACGAGCGTGCCGCTCACGCGGCGTCGGCCGAACCCGCCGAGCCACCGCGCAGGAGGGCCCGCTTGGCCTCGACCCCGGCCGGATCGACCGGACCGTGCGCGGCTTCCGCGTCCTCGATCAGTTCACGCAGCCGGTCCCGCTCCAGCTGGCGCTGGATGAGTGCTTCCACGTAGGCGGACATGCCCCGCTTGCCGGTGCGTGCCTTGAGAGCGGCGATGGTGCCCTCGTGGAGCGACACCGACACCGGGCGGACGGGGCCCTCACCGGGCAGGGGAGAATCAGCCATGACCCCATTTTAACAAAACTCTTATTATTCGCCCACCGACTCGAACCGCCACCGATGCACCGCTCGCATGACCAACTCCCCCTCTGGCTCGGGGAGTTCGGGCAGCTCGGTGTCGTAGTCCGCGTCCCACCACGTGATGACGAGGACGCGGTCCTGGGGGGCACGGAGGAACTCCCGGCGCAGGGGCTCGGCCGGGAGTTGCTGGGCCCGTGCCCAGCTCAAGAGGTCGTCGCCCCGGCCCTCGGCCGCCCGCGCCTCCCACATCAGGGCGACCGTCACGAGTACAGGTTCTCCTTGCCGACCTCGTGCACGTGGTCGTGGGAGTGGCCGGGGACGTGCGGGTCCGTCACCGGGAGGGACGAGTCCGCCGAGAGGTCCCAGTCCGACGGGGTGCGGTTGCGGGCCACCATTTCCGCGCCCAGCGCGGCGACCATCGCGCCGTTGTCCGTGCACAGCTTGGGGCGCGGGACGCGGAGGCGGATGCCCGCCGCCTCGCAGCGCTCCGCCGCCAGCGCCCGCAGCCGCGAGTTCGCGGCCACCCCGCCGCCGATCATCAGGTGGTCGACGCCCTCGTCCTTGCAGGCACGGACGGCCTTGCGGGTGAGCACGTCGACGACCGCCTCCTGGAAGGACGCCGACACATCGCGCACCGGCACGTCCTCCCCGGCCGCCCGCTTCGCCTCGATCCAGCGGGCCACGGACGTCTTCAGCCCGGAGAAGGAGAAGTCGTACGCCGGGTCGCGCGGCCCGGTCAGTCCGCGCGGGAACGTGATCGCCGTGGGGTCGCCCTCCTTCGCGTACCGGTCGATGACCGGGCCGCCGGGGAAGCCGAGGTTCAGGACGCGGGCGATCTTGTCGAAGGCCTCGCCCGCCGCGTCGTCGATCGTCGCGCCCAGCGGTCGTACGTCCGAGGTGATGTCCGAGGAGAGGAGGAGGGAGGAGTGGCCGCCGGACACCAGCAGCGCCATCGTCGGTTCCGGCAGCGCGCCGTGTTCGAGCTGGTCCACGCAGATGTGGGAGGCCAGGTGGTTCACGCCGTAGAGCGGCTTGCCCAGCGCGTAGGCGTACGCCTTCGCCGCCGAGACGCCGACCAGCAGCGCACCCGCGAGCCCCGGGCCCGCCGTGACCGCGATGCCGTCGAGGTCGCTCGCGCTGACGCCCGCGTCCTTCAGGGCGCGCTGGATCGTGGGGACCATCGCCTCCAGGTGGGCGCGGGAGGCCACCTCCGGTACGACCCCGCCGAAGCGGGCGTGTTCGTCGACGCTGGACGCGACCGCGTCGGCGAGCAGGGTGTGGCCGCGGACGATGCCGACGCCGGTCTCGTCGCAGGAGGTCTCGATGCCGAGGACGAGGGGTTCGTCAGTCATTGAACTCGGTTCCTTGTACGGAAGTCGACCCCGCGGCGGAGCCGCTGTCGGGGTCTGTGGTCAGGCGCATCACCAGGGCGTCGACGTTGCCCGGCTGGTAGTAGCCGCGCCGGAAGCCGATGGGCGCGAAGCCGAAGCGCTCGTAGAGTTTCTGCGCGCGGACGTTGTCGACACGGCATTCGAGCATGACCTCAGCGCACTCGAACTCGCTTGCCGCGCTGAGGAGTTCGGTGAGCAGAGTGCCACCGAGGCCGGTGCCCCAGTGGTCGCGGGCGACGGCGATGGTCTGGATGTCGGCCTGGTCGCCGGTGGTGGCGAGGCCCGCGTAGCCGATGACCCGGACACCGCCCTCGTACTGTTCACCGGTCACCTCGGCCACCAGGTACCGGCGCGTCGCCTCGGCGCCCCGCGCGTGTGCCAGTTCGGACCAGAACATGCCCCGGGACCAGGCGTCCTCGGGGAAGAGGTCCTTCTCCAGTTCCAGCACGGGATCGATGTCCCACCAGCGCATCTCACGCAGTCGAGGGCTCAGGGATTCGGTCACTTGGGGGTGACCACCTTGTAGTTCTTGGGGACCTGCGCGTCGGGGCGGCGCAGGTAGAGCGGCCGGGGCTCGGGGAGTTCAACGCCCGCCGCCAGTCTCTCGGCGGCCAGGGAGGCGAGTGCGGCGGCGGACACGTGCTGCGGCTCGTGGGCGGACGGGAAGGTGTCCGGGTAGAGCAGGGCGCCGGCGCCGACGGCGGGCAGTCCCGCCACCTCGTCGGCGATGTCGGCGGGCCGGTCCACGGCCGGGTCGGTGACCCGGGTGCGGGAGTCGACGTAGCGGGCCCAGTAGACCTCCTTGCGGCGCGCGTCGGTGGCCACGACGAAGGGGCCGTCGAGGTCGGCGGCGTAGGCGAGGCCGTCCAGCGTGCACACACCGTGCACGGGCACGCCGAGCGCGAGCCCGAACGTGTCGGCGGTCATCAGACCGACGCGCAGCCCGGTGTAGGGGCCGGGGCCGATGCCCACGACGATTCCCGTGACGGCGTCGAGCTTGAGCCCCGCGTCGGCGAGGACACGGTCGACGGCCGGGAGCAGCAGCTCACCGTGGCGGCGCGCGTCCACCTGACTCGACGAGGCGATGACGGCCTCGCCGTCGTGCAGGGCGACGGTGACTGCGGGGGTGGCGGTATCCAGAGCGAGCAAGAGCACGCAAACAGCCTACGGCTCCGGCGCCCCGGGCACGGCCGCCCCGGTCGGCCCGGCCCGACTGCTACCGTCACCTACAGTCACCGCACTTACTGGACATACAAGACACGGAGGTGGGCGCCGATGGCCGGCAGCAGCTCGGGAATCGTGGCCGGGCTCACCGTGGCGGCCGTCGCCACGGTCGGTTTCCTCGCCTATCAGGCGTCGGCGAGCGTCCCGGCCGGGATGGGCGGTACGGCCCACGCGAGCGCCCCGCCGGCGGTGGCGACCTCGAAGGCGCCCCGCGACAAGAAGAACCCAGCCGCGCTGCCCGCGGGCTCCGGCCGGGGTGAGCGGGTCGTGTACTCGGTGGACGACGACCGGGTGTGGCTGGTCGCCAAGAACGACAAGGTCAACCGCACGTTCAAGGTCACCCCCGGCACGGTGGATCCGGCCACGGGTTCCTACTGGGTCACGTCCCGCTCGAACGCGGTCACCGGCACCGACGGCACCCCCATCCAGCACGTCGTCCGCTTCACCAACACCGGCGGGATCGCGATCGGCTTCAGCGCGGCGGTCAGCGGCGCGACACAGCAACCCGACGCCACGGTGAAGTCCGGCGGCATCCGCGAGTCGGTCGAGGACGGCGCGGCGATGTGGGACTTCGCGACGATCGGGCAGTCGATCGTGGTGATCCACTAGTCGGTTGTGCGCTACGCGGCTTTGCGCTGCTCGGTCCGCGTTTCCACCGGTTCCGGGGCGCGCGGCGGCGTCGAGATCGCCTTCGCCGCCTCACCGGCCGCCAGCAGCTGGCGCATGGTCACCCCGGCGAACACGTACGGCTGCTGGCGGTCCTGGTTCTCTGAAGCCGACGAAGCCGACATGGACGCCTCCTGGGGCCTGGGGCAGACGTAGTTAGGTAGACCTAACTACGTTCTGGATACCATGTGACCACGCGCGAGACCCCGAATGCAACATCTTGCCGACACCTTGTCGGAACCCACACGGCCCGCACGCCCCGCACCGCCCGGTCAGGCGCCGAGCACGCCCAGTTCGACCGCGGCCCAGCGCTCGCCGAGCCCCGTGACGGTGACGTGCCGTACCTCGTCGGTCGTGTCTCCGACAGCCCGGTGGATGACGACCGACAGCCGGTCGTCCGTCAACTCCTCGACCTTGCCCTCGCCCCACTCCACGACGATCACCGACTCCGGCAGCGAGACGTCGAGGTCGAGGTCCTCCATGTCGTCGAGCCCGCCGGCCAGCCGGTACGCGTCGACGTGGACGAGCGGCGGCCCCTCCCCCAGCGAGGGATGCACGCGCGCGATGACGAACGTCGGCGAGGTGACCGCGCCGCGCACGCCGAGCCCTTCGCCGAGGCCCCGGGTCAGCGTCGTCTTGCCGGCGCCGAGCTCCCCGGTGAGCATCACGAGGTCGCCAGCGCGCAGCAGCTTGGCCAGGCGGCGACCCAACTCCCCCATCTGCTCGGGGGAGTTGACGGTGAACGAGACGGACAGGGGCTCAGCCGCGTTGTGCGGTGCTGCTGGTGCTTCCATAGCCACTTACGGTAGCCCCTGCGGGCACGGCACCCGCGCGGGTCAGCAGGTCGGCGAGGCGGTCCGTGACGACCTCCGGGTGCTCCAGCATGACCAGGTGCCCGGCGTCCGGCACGAGCACCAGCTCGGCGTCCGGCAGCTGGTCGGCGATGGCCTCGCTGTGCTCACTGGGCGTGACGAGATCGCCGATCCCTGCCAGCACGAGCACCGGCATGTCCTTGAAGTGGGTGAGGGCCGCCGTCTTGTCGTGGTCGGTGAACGCCGGGTAGAACTCGGCGACCACGTCGATGGGCGTGCCCTCGATCATCCGCTCGGCGAACCGCGCGACGGCCGGGTCCACGTCCCGTGACGCGAACGAGTACCGCTTGATGATCCCGGCGAACAGATCGGCGGTGGCCCGCCGCCCCCGCTCCACCAGCGCGGCCTGCTGACCGAGCGCCTTCAGCACACCGGGCAGCACCCGCCGTACCGCGTTGACCCCGGCGACGGGCAGGCCGAAGTTGACCTCGCCGAGCCGCCCGGCGGACGTACCGACGAAGGCGGTGGCCACGACCCGGTCGCGGATCAGCTCCGGGTACTGGTCGGCGAGTGCCATCACCGTCATGCCGCCCATGGAGTGGCCGACGAGCACGATCGGCCCCTCGGGCACGGCCGCGTCGAGCACGGCCTTCAGGTCACGGCCCAACTGGTCGATGGTGAGCGGCATGTCGTCTTCCAGCTGCGCGACCCCGCGCGCGGAACGGCCGTGGCTGCGCTGGTCCCAGTGCACGGTCCGTACGACCCCGCGCAGGGCCGCCCGCTGGAAGTGCCAGGAGTCCTGGTTGAGGCAGTAGCCGTGGCTGAAGACGACGGTGACCGGGGCCGGTGCCTTGCGTCCGAAGAGCCGGCGGCGTTTCGGGGTGACGGCGACCTCGGGCTCGATGTCGTCGACCTCGTAGTACAGCTCGGTGCCGTCGTCCGCGGGGGCCGTGCCGGGGATGCCGCGCAGCGAGCCGTACGGTCCCGTGGAGTCGAGCGCCAGCCGCGCCCGCTCGCGCATACTGCGCCCGACCGTCATCCGCTCTATGGCGACACCGGCCGCTGCACCGGCGGCGATCACACCTATCGCGGCGCCCGCGATTCCGGTCACCTTGCGCCAGTTGCCGGCCACCCCCGTGGCGGCGGAGGCGAGTTCGGCGACCGCCTCCGCGCTGCTCTCGCTCACGTGCCGCTCCTCTTCCCGTCCCGGCCCTGCGCCGCGTCGTCCGCCTCATAACCGGGGACGACCTCATCCACGAGGACATCCTCATTGACGTAGACGCGGGGAACGCGTGTTCCGATGCGGGTCACGATCTCGTAGGCGATGGTGTCGGCGGCCTGTGCCCAGTCCTCGGCGGTGGGTTCGCCGCGGTCGCCGGGGCCGAAGAGGATCGCCTCCGCCCCGGGCTCCGGCTCGTCCCCTCCGAGGTCTACGACGAACTGGTCCATGGCGACCCGCCCGGCGACCGTGCGCCACTTGCCGCCGACCAGCACCGGGCCGGTGCCGGAGGCGTGCCGGGGGATGCCGTCCGCGTAGCCGACGGGGATGAGGCCGAGGGTCGTCGTGCCCGGAGTGACGTAGTGATGCCCGTAGCTGACGCCGTGCCCGCCCGGTACCTGCTTGACCAGGGCGACGGACGCCTTCAGGGTCATCACCGGCCGCAGTCCGAAGTCGGCCGAGGAGCCCTGCCCGGGGATGGGTGAGACGCCGTAGACGGCGATGCCGGTGCGGACGAGGTCGAAGTGGGAGTCGGGACGGGTGAGGGTGGCGGGCGAGTTGGCGATGTGGCGGACCTCGGGCCGTACGCCCTGGCCCTCCGCGTACGCGACCATCTCGCGGAAGAGGGCGAGTTGGGCGTCGACGGAGGGATGTCCTGGTTCGTCGGCGCAGGCGAAGTGCGACCAGATGCCGGTGACGTGGAGCAGCCCCTCGGCCTCCGCGCGCAGGGCCTCGCCGACGAGTTCGGCCCAGTCGTCGCCGGGCTGGCAGCCATTGCGTCCGAGCCCGGTGTCGGCCTTGAGCTGCACGCGCGCGGGGAGACCGGCCGCGCGGGCGGCTGCCACGACCTCCCGCAGCGCCCACATGCCGCTGAGCGACATGTCGAGGTCGGCCTCGATGGCCTCGCGCCACGGCCCGCCGGGTGTCCAGAGCCAGCACATGATCCGCACCCCGTCGGGCAGCCCGGCGCGGGCCCGCAGGTCGAGGGCCTCCTCGGGGGTGGCCGTACCGAGCCAGGTCGCGCCCGCCTCGACGGCCGCGCGGGCGCACGGCAGGGCGCCGTGGCCGTACGCGTCGGACTTCACGACGGCCATGAGGGCGGCGCCCGGCGCGAGGGCGCGCAGGGTCCGCACATTGGCCCGCAGGGCACCGAGGTCGATCTCGGCGCGGGCACGCAGGGGCGCGGTCGGCGCAGTTGCTGTCTCGTTCATGACGTCCCCAGTCTCTCAGAGGGGACTGACAAGCCCGCAGGCCCGCCTAGTTCCCGGGCCGGTGGCCCCAGACGTAGACGCGGTCGCCCTTCTTGAGGACGCTCCACAGTTTGCGGGCGTCGGCCAGTCGGAGGTTGACGCAGCCCCAGGAGCCGGTGGTGGTGTAGATGCTGCCGTAGACGGCGTGGAAGGCGATGCCGCCGTCGAAGAACTGGGCATACGGCATAGGGCTGTTGTACAGGGTCGACCAGTGGTTCTTGTGCTTCCAGTAGATCTTGTGCCAGCCGCCCCGCGTGACATGTCCGCCTCGCCCGCTGCGCATGGGCACCGGCCCGAAGACGACCTTCTTGCCCTTCTGCACCCAGGTGAGCTGCCGGTCGAGATCGACACAGGCGACGCGGTACGAGCGGACGGGGCACTTCCGGGCCGCGTTCGGGTTCTTCTTGGCGGCGAGAAGCTGCATGCGCGCCCAGGTCACCGGTCCGGCGAAGCCGATCGCGGGCTTGATGCCCTGCTTCTTCTGGAAGGCCTTGATGGCCTTGCAGTCGGCGGCCGACTGCCGACCGTCCGCCTTCAGTTTCAACCACCGCTCCACGCCCCGCTGGTAGGGCCCGGTCTGCTTGCTGCAGGAGACCTTCGCCACGGCGTCCCCGATCGGCACGTACTCGACGAGCGCGTACGTCCCCGCCGCCGCGTCCCTCGGCTCGACCCGGTCCTCCTCTGCGGTCGGCGTGTACACCTTGGGTGCGAGGGCCTGGTCGGGCGTGTCGATCTGCCAGGGCTGATACGGCCCCGGGGGCACCCCCGGCACGAGTTCGGTCTCGCCGGGCGCGGTCGCCGGCACCGGGTCGTCGGCCCAGGCGGTCCCGGTCCCGACAGGGAGGGCGATCACCGCGGTGAGCAGCACCGCGATGCTTCTGTGCGCGATTCGTGTACTGATCATGCGATCAGAGAAACGCGACGGTACGACAGCGGACGGGTGCCGCGCGGAGGGGTCACCCTTATTGCGGACGGATCACCCTTATTGACGAGCGTTCGGTGTATCAGCCCGTCCGGCGTTCTCAGTCACACACGTCCCGCATCCCGTACGTCCCGCCAGGCCGTCCGCACCGCGTCCGCCACGTCATGGGCCCCCACCGGCGCCCCGTCCGCCGCCAGCCGCCCCGCGAGACCGTGCAGATACGCCCCCACGCTGCCCGCGTCGAACGCCGGCAGCCCCGCCGCCAGCAACGAGCCCGCGAGCCCCGACAGCACGTCCCCGCTGCCCGCCGTGGCCAGCCAGCCGGTGCCCGTCGGATTGACCCGCACCGCCCCGCCCCCGGAGTCGGCGACCAACGTCGTCGACCCCTTGAGGAGCACGGTCGCCCCGTAGCGCCGCGCCAACTCCCGCACCGACGTGAGCCGGGCCGCCTCGACCTCCGCGCGCGGTACCCCGAGCAGCGCGGCGGCCTCCCCCGCGTGCGGGGTCATCAGCGTCGGCGCCGTACGCGCCCGTACGGCCTCCGGATCCGCCAGTCGCAGCCCGTCCGCGTCGATGAGCACCGGCACGTCGGCCGTCACCACCTCCGCCACGGTCGCCGCGTCGTCGCCCGCCCCCGGTCCGACGACCCACGCCTGCACCCGCCCCGCCTTGGCCGGCCCCCGGTCCGACACCAGGGCCTCCGGGAACCGCGCGATCACCGCGTCCGCGGCCGGGCCGACGTACCGTACGGCCCCCGCGCCGCCCCGCAGCGCCCCGGCGACGGCGAGCACGGCCGCGCCCGGGTAGCGCCCGGATCCGGCGGCGATGCCCACGACTCCACGCCGGTACTTGTCGCTCTCGGCGCCCGGCACGGGCAGCAGCGCCGCCACGTCCGCGTGCTGCAGGGCCTCCAGTTCGGGTTCGACGGGCAGTTCGGCGCCGAGTCCGATGTCGACGAGCCGTACGGAACCGGCGTACTCGCGCGCGGGGTCGATCAGCAGCCCCGGCTTGTGGGTGCCGAAGGTGACGGTGAGGTCGGCCCGGACCGCGGCGCCCCGCACCTCGCCCGTGTCCGCCTCGACACCGCTCGGGAGGTCTACGGCGACGACGACACCCCGGGAGTCCCCGGCAAGGGTCGTGAGCCGCGCGGCGTCCGGCCGCAGCCCGCCCCGGCCGCCGATCCCGACGATGCCGTCGAGGACGAGATCGGCGTGCAGGACCGGTTCCTCGGCGGCGTCCGGCGCCACCGTACGTCCGCCCGCGCGGAGCAGCGCCGCGAGTCCGCCCGCGTGGGTGCGGTCCGGCGCGAGCAGCACCGCCGTGACGGCCGCCCCGCGCCGGGCCAGCCTCGCCCCGGCGTAGAGCGCGTCGCCGCCGTTGTCCCCGCTCCCCACCAGCAGCACGACCCGGCCGCCGTAGACCCGCCCCAGCAACTGGGCGCAGGCGACGGCCAGTCCAGCCGCGGCACGCTGCATGAGCGCGCCCTCGGGAAGCCGCTCCATCAGCCTCTGCTCGGCTGCCCTTACCGTCTCCACGCTGTACGCAGTACGCATGCGGTCGAGTCTGCCCCGGAAGCGCCCGGGACCGCACCCGGGCCGTCAGCCCTCGGCGACGACCACGGCGGAGGCCACTCCCGCGTCATGACTCAACGAGACATGCCACGACCGCACCCCCAGCTCGGCCGCCCGTGCCGCGACCGTCCCCGTCACCTTCAGCCGGGGCTGCCCGCTGTCCTCGACATACACCTCGGCGTCCGTCCAGTGCAGGCCGGCCGGGGCACCCAGCGCTTTCGCCAGCGCTTCCTTCGCGGCGAAGCGGGCGGCGAGGGAGGCGGGCCCACGGCGTTCACCGCTCGGCAGCAGCAACTCACTGTCCAGGAACAGACGTTGGGCCATGCCGGGCGTACGTTCCAGGGACGCCGCGAACCGGGCGATCTCGGCCACGTCGATACCAACCCCGATGATGCTCATGCCGAGCACCATATGACGGCGTGCAGCTGGTTCTGCGTGCCGACCTCGTCAGTTGAACTGCCAGTACTGGTTGTACGCGGCCACCGAACCGCAGGTGAACTGGACGACCCCGGCCTTGTCGGACTGACTCGATCCGGCGACGGCCATGCACTTGGCGCTGTGGCGGGCCACCAGCTGGTACCCGTTGATGCCGGTCGGTGCGGCCCGCAGCAGCCACTGCTGGTTGTTCTGGCCGGTGCAGCCGAACTGGTTCACCACGGCGTTGTTGTCGAGGCTGTTCTCGCGGACGTCCGCGCACTTGCCGCTGTTGAGGTTGACGAGCAGGTAGTAGCCGCTGTTGGTGGCCTGCAGCGCCCACTGCTGGTTCCTGCCGCCGTTGCAGGAGTACTGCTCAAGGCCCTGTCCGTCGTCGGTGCTGGATTCCGGTACGTCCAGGCACTTGCCGCTCTGGTAGTTGGTCAGCGTGAAGTAGGTCACCGCCTGCGGCTGTGCGGCGACGGCGCCGGCTCCGGCTGCGGAGAGCCCGACCAGGCTCATGCCGAGCGTGGCCGTGGCAGCAACTCGGCCGGAAAGTCGCA
This sequence comes from Streptomyces sp. STR69, assembly GCF_024519455.1. GTDB lineage: Bacteria > Actinomycetota > Actinomycetes > Streptomycetales > Streptomycetaceae > Streptomyces. Next base: position 726,100 of record NZ_JALJRY010000001.1, read on the forward strand.
CAGTTGAATTGGCTCTGCCCATTGGGTCGTCCCCCGTTGACGAGAAGCCGGATGCACGGGCGACGGGTGCCGCCGTCGGAAAGGCTGCCCGCAACGGGGCTTCGGGGGATGAGTAACCGTTACTCAACCGCCTTGAGAACCCGGGCGAGTTCGTGCCGGGTGGTGACGCCGAGCTTGGCACAGGTGCGCTGGAGGTGGTTGTCGACGGTGCGCACCGACAGGGCCAGGGTGTCGGCGATGTCCTTGCCGGCGTCGCCGGCTGCGGCGAGCAGGGCGATCTCGCGTTCGCGGGCGGTGAGTCGAGCGGTCGCCCGGACGGTGCTCAACAGGGGCGTTCGGGCGCCCTCGCAGCGGGCCCGGGCCGCGGTGGCCCGCCGGTCGGCCGCGGCGGCACGCGGGGGTGGCCCGCTGCCCGCGAGGCGGCTGCGGCGGCGTTGGCCGCCTCGGCGGCGAGCAGGTCCGCGGCCGGTTCCAGGCACTCCTCGGCCCACCGCGACTTGCCGACCCCGGCGGCCCTGCCCACCACGAACCCGCGACACCCCCGGTCCGCCAGGGCCGCGGCGAAATGCTCCAGCTCCAACCCACGCCCCACCAACGGCCGGCGCCCCGCCCAGTCCCGCACCCCGGCTCCCCCGTTCCCGGCGGCCTCTCGTACGCCGCCCGGCACCGTCCCATCAGCTCGAGGCCGGTCGTAGGGGCGGGGTTTCGGGCCGTCGTCGAGCGGCACCGGTCCTGAACACCCCTTGCCCTCATGGGCAGATGACACAGTTCTCCGGCACGAAGTCGCTGCCCCCGAGTACCTCGTGGCGACACCCGGCCGACAGGTAGACAACGAAGATCCCGACCCCGGCCAGGGAATGAGAACGTGCACGCCAGAGACGAAGCCCGCACGCAGGACGCCGTACCCCGGCGTGCCCCGCTGAGCGGCCCCGCAGCCGACACCGCCAGGCAACCGGCCGCCCAGCCCGCGCACGAGTTGCTCTCGCTCCAGTCGACGGCGGGCAACGCCAACGTCGCGCGGATGCTCGGCCAGGAGGGTCGCCCCGGACCGGCCGTGCAGCGGGCGCCGGTCGTCCAGCGGAGCAAGCTGTCGAGCGGGAACATCGCGTTCACCAACGTGTCCCTCAAGTTCCCTGAATCGCAGGGCAAGGCCACCAGGGTGCTGGAACTCCTGTCCGCCAACACCGCGATCACGTCCTTCCTCAACGGCCGGACCTGCCGGATCACGCTGGAGAAGCGGACGACACAGACACCCGCGGACGTGGTCGACAAGGGGGCCGACGGCGTCTTCGTCACGATGGCCGCCTACTACCTGGAGAACTACGACATCGGCTACATCATGGGCATGCTCTGCCATGAGTTCGGCATCCATCCGATGGCCGCCGCCGCCCCCAACATGCGCGACGAGGAAGAGGCCTTCAGGGGTGTGCCCTTCCCGGTGCCGGGGTTGGAGGACAAGCCGCATCCCGACGGATTCGCGTCGATGAACACCGACGCCGCCAAGCAGGCCGACCATGTGCTCGGCGTCATCCCCAGGAGCCCGCGGTACACCGTCTACCGCAACGTCACCCTGGAGATGGCGGACCTGCTGCTGCGGGACGCGCGCAACCACGAGGAAGGCGCCCGGGAACAGGACGTCACCGACCTCATCGACTGCTTCCTCATGGACGTGGCGTCGATCGCCGCGACGAACGACAACCGTATGCGCGGCATGCCGGTCCTGCGCAACAGCGAGGGCCCGTCGATCCGCCAGGACATCGCGGCCGTGTACAACGCCTACAAGGCCCGCCTCGCGGACGACCTGTCGGAGGAACGGCAGCCCATCAAGCCCCTGTTCCCCCCGGAGAAGACCCCGGAGGCCGTCAAGGCCGACTTCAACACCCTTCTGGGGCGGATCACCAAGGGCGCGTTCCGGGCCTGGAGCATCGACAACAGCAACTAGGGCGTTTGACCGTGGACCGCGATGTGTCGGGTGCCTGTCGGGGGTGTCGGTCCGTTGTCGGCCGCTTGTCGGCGCGGGCTGGAACTTTTCTCCCACCGCACGTTCCATGACGATCGGAGAGAACATGCCCGCCACACCCGCCACGCCTTCGTTTGCCCTGCCCGTCCCCGTCGCCACCACCGTCGCGCCGCCCGACCTCACCGACAGCACGCTGCTGGACGTCGACCCGGACGCGCAGATGTCCCTCGGCGCCGTCGAGGTGGACAGCCGTAGCGATGTCGTCTACGCGACCGTCGAACTGCCCGGCGGGGCGCGGCGCGAGCTGAAGGTCGACGTCCTGCGGCCCACCGGCGACGAACGGCTTCCGCTGGTCGTCTTCCTTCCCGGTGGCGCGTTTCTCCGCTGCAACAAGGCCATGGCGTTCGAAGCGCGCCGGCATGTCGCCGAGTCCGGTTTCGTCGTCGCCAGTGTCGAGTACCGCGTCACCTCCGACGGCGCCACCTTCTACGACTCCGTCCGCGATGTCCGTGCCGCCCTCGCACATCTGCGGTCGCACGCAGACGACTTCGGCATCGACCCCGGCGCGGTCGCCCTGTGGGGCGAGTCGGCCGGCGGTCATGTGGCCGCGCTGACAGGTGTCACGGACGGTCGGCCCGAGTTCTCCGACGCCTCGGACCCGGCCGCGCCGGGACGGGTGCGGGCCGTGATCGACGCCTACGGCAGCTCCGAACTCTCCGCCATCGCCGACGACTTCGACGAGGCTGCCCGACTGCGCTACCGGCAGGAGGCCACGCACTTCTCGGCGTACCTCGGCAGGCCGGGCGCACCGTTCCCGGAGATCCCCGAGACGGTGCGCGCCGCGGACCCGGCAACCTACGCGACCGCCTCGGCGCCGCCGTTCCTGTTCCTGCACGGCAGCGAGGACATGCTCGTCTCCCCGTCCCAGACGCAGCATGTGCACCAGGCGCTGCGCGCCGCCGGGGCCGACAGCACCCGCTACGTCCTGAAGGGCGCCAACCACGGAGACGTCGGGTTCCTCGGACACCCGGGCACCGGACTGCCCTGGACCTCGGCCACCACCATGGGCGTCGTCACCGGGTTCCTGCACCGCCGTCTCGACCGGGCCGACGTGACGGGGCGGTGAGTCCCGCCGCCGCCGTCACACCGTCCTCGTACCCCGCCGCCACACCCCGCTGACCAGCGGCACGCCCGGCCGGTAGGCCAGGTGCACATGGCTGGGCGCGTCCAGCAGGATCAGGTCGGCGCGGGCGCCCGGCGCGAGCCGCCCCACGTCGTCCCGTCGCAGGGCCGCCGCCCCGCCCGCCGTGGCCGACCACACCGCCTCGTCCGGGGTCATCCCCATGTCCCGTACCGCCAGCGCGACGCAGAAGGGCACGGAGGACGTGAAGGACGAGCCCGGGTTGCAGTCGGTGGACAGCGCGACGGTGACCCCTGCGTCCAGGAGACGGCGCGCGTCCGGCCACTGGGCCCGCGTCGAGAACTCGGCGCCGGGCAGCAGGGTCGCGACGGTACGGCCGCTCGCCAGCGCGTCCACGTCCGCGTCCGTCAGATGCGTGCAGTGGTCCGCGCTGGCCGCGTCCAGTTCGACGGCGAGCTGGACGCCGGGGCCGTAGGAGAGCTGGTTGGCGTGGATGCGCGGGTGCAGGCCCTTCGCCCTGCCCGCGCTCAGGATGGCGCGCGCCTGGTCGCCGTCGAAGGCGCCCTTCTCGCAGAAGACGTCGATCCAACGGGCGTACGGGGCACAGGCGTCGAGCATCTCGCCGGTGACGAGTGCCACGTACGCGGCGGGGTCGTCGGCGTGGTCCGGGGAGACGATGTGCGCGCCGAGGTACGTCACCTCGTCGGTGTGCGCGGCGGCGATGCGCAGGGCGCGGGACTCGTCGGCGACCGTCAGGCCGTAGCCGGACTTCGTCTCGAAGGTGGTGGTGCCTTGGCGGAGGGCCTCGTCCAGGTAACGGGTGAGGTTCGCCTCCAGTTCCGCGTCGCTCGCCGCCCGCGTCGCCGCGACCGTCGTCCGGATGCCGCCCGCGCTGTAAGCCCGCCCGGACATCCGGGCGTTGAACTCCTGGGTGCGGTCGCCGGCGAAGACGAGGTGCGAGTGGGAGTCCACGAAGCCGGGCAGGACCGCCCTCCCACCGGCGTCGACCCGATTGTCAGTGGCCGGTGCTTTGCTTGATTCACCGGTCCACGCGATGCGGTCGCCGTCGATGACCACGGCCGCGTCCTGGATCAGACCGAGAGGCGAGCCATCACCGAGGGAGGGGTCGTTGGTGACGAGTGTGGCGATGTTGGTGATGACAGTGCTGCTGCTCATCGTGTCCTCGTGGGTGGTTGTCAGGCTCGCAGGGCTTCGACTGCCTGCGCGAGCGCTTGCGGCACATCCGGTACGAGCGCGTGCGCCCCGTCGCGTACGACGTGCCGCCCGCCCACGACGGTGTGCCGTACGTCCGCTGCCGTCGCCGCGAATACGGCCGTCTCGGCGCCGAGCCTGGGCACCGGCCCCGCTGTCCTGACCGAGTCGAGCGCGATCGTCGTGAAGTCGGCGAGGGCGCCTGCCGTGAGGCTGCCCGCCTCGTCCCAGCCGAGGGCCGCGTGGCCGTCGGCGGAGGCCGCCCGGAGCAGGGCCGCCGCGGTCCAGTGACCCCGGGTGCGGGTGCGCAGGCGCTCGTTCAGCTCCATCGCGCGGGCCTCTTCGAGGAGGTCGATGACGGCGTGGCTGTCGGAGCCGAGGGAGAGCGGTGAGCCGGCCCGCTGGAGGGCCACGGCGGGGCCGATGCCGTCGGCGAGGTCGCGCTCGGTCGTCGGGCACATGCAGGTGCCGGTGCCCGAGCGCCCCAGCAGCGCGATGTCCTCGTCCGTGAGGTGCGTGTTGTGGACGCCCGTGGTGCGCGGGCCCAACACGCCGTGATCGGCGAGGAGTTGGGTCGGCGTGCAGTCGTGGGCGGCGCGGCAGGCGTCGTTCTCGGCGGTCTGCTCGGACAGATGCACATGGAGCGGGGCCCGCCGCTCCTCGGCCCAGCGGGCCACGGTCGCCAACTCCCGCGCGGGCACGGCCCGTACGGAGTGGATGGCGGCACCGATCCGCGCGTGATCCCGTTCCTTGAGAAGTGAACAGCGTTCCGCCCAGGCGTCCGCGCTTTTGTCGGAGAAGCGGAGCTGGTGGCGGTTGGGGGGCTGTCCGAAGCCGGAGGAGAGGTAGGCGGTGTCGAGGAGGGTGATGCGGATACCGGCTTCGGAGGCGGCGGCGATGAGCGCCTCGCCCATGGCGTTGGGGTCGGCGTACGGGGTGCCGCCGTGGGTGTGGTGCACATAGTGGAACTCGCCGACCGCCGTGATCCCGGCCAGCGCCATCTCGGCGTACACCGCGCGGGCCAGTGCGTGATAGGTGTCCGGGGTCAGCTGGTCGGCGAAGGAGTACATGACCTCCCGCCAGGTCCAGAAGGTGCCGGAGCCGACCTGGACGGTGCCGCGCAGCGCCCGGTGGAAGGCGTGGCTGTGGGCGTTGGCGAGCCCGGGAAGGGTGAGTCCGCGCAGGATCTCGGCGCCGGGGGGCGGGGTGTCGACCCCGCTACGGACGGCGGTGATACGGCCGTCCGTCACCTCCAGGGCGACGCCCGGCTCGACGTGGGTGTCGAGCCAGGCGTGTTCCAGCCAGTACGTCCGCATGGTGGGGTGCGTCACCTGCAGGCCAGCCCTTCCAGTACGTCGGCGAGTGCGGTCACCCCGGCCACGCAGTCGTCCTCGGCCGCGAACTCGGCCGGGGAGTGCGAGACGCCCGTGGGGTTGCGCACGAACAGCATGGCGGTCGGGATGCTCCCGGAGAGGATTCCGGCGTCGTGTCCGGCACCGGTACCCAGGACGGGGACCCTGAGGTCGGTGTCCTTGCCCAGGACGCGGGCGAGTTCGTCGCGCAGCGCGTGGTCGAACTCGACGACGGGGGTGAAGGACTCACGGACGACGTCGAGGTCGACGCCGTGCGCCTCCGCGTACTCGCGGGCCGCCTTCTCGACGCCGGTGACCACCGTGTCCAGGGTGTCCTGGTCGGCGGCGCGGGAGTCGAGCCAGCCGCGCACCAGGGAGGGGATGGCGTTGACGCCGTTCGGCTCGACGGCGATCTTCCCGAACGTCGCGACGGCACCGGCGAGTTGGGCCTCGCGGCGGGCGGCGAGCACGGTCTCGGCGTACGACAGCATGGGGTCCCGCCGGTCCACCAGCCTCGTCGTACCGGCGTGGTTGGCCTCGCCCCGGAAGTCGAACCGCCAGCGCCCGTGCGGCCAGATGGCGCCGGCGATGCCGACCCGGTCGCCGGACAGGTCCAGCGCGCGGCCCTGTTCGACGTGGAGTTCGACGAACGCGCCGATACGGGCGAGCCGTTCGGGGTCGGGGCCGATGGCGTCGGCGTCGTAGCCCGCCGCCGCCATGGCCTGCGGCAGCGTGACCCCGTCGCCGTCGGTCAGCCGGTGCGCCTGCTCGACGGTGAGCTGCCCGGCGGCCAGCCGCGACCCGACACAGGCGAGCCCGAAGCGGGCACCTTCCTCGTCACCGAAGTTGACGATGGCGAGTGGCTTGGTGAACTGCACTCCCCTGCCGCGCAGTTCATCGAGCGCGGCGAAGGACGACACGACACCGAGGGGCCCGTCGAAGGCCCCACCGTCCGGCACCGAGTCGAGATGCGACCCGGTGACGACGGCGTCCCCGGCAGCGGGGTCACCGAGCCAGGCCCACTGGTTGCCGTTGCGGTCGAGTTCATAGGTCAGGCCGCGGGTCTCGGCCTGTGCCTTGAACCAGTTCCGGCATTCGGCGTCGGCACCGGTCCAGGCGTAGCGGCGGTAGCCGCCGGAGGCGGAGTTACGGCCGATCGGCAGCAACTCCGCCCACATGCTGTGGAAGGTCACGCCTCTCCACCCTCGCGCATCGGCACCCGCACGCCCCGCTCGTCCGCGACCCGCTCCGCGATGTCGTAGCCGGCGTCGACGTGCCTGATGACGCCCATGCCGGGGTCGTTCGTGAGGACCCGGCGGAGCTTCTCGCCCGCGAGCTTCGTGCCGTCGGCGACCGAGACCTGGCCCGCGTGGATGGAGCGGCCCATGCCGACGCCGCCGCCGTGGTGGATGGAGACCCAGGAGGCACCCGATGCCACGTTGACCATCGCGTTCAGCAGGGGCCAGTCGGCGATCGCGTCGGAGCCGTCGAGCATGGCCTCGGTCTCCCGGTAGGGCGAGGCGACGGAGCCGGAGTCGAGGTGATCGCGGCCGATGACCAGAGGGGCGGCCAGCTCACCGCTCGCCACCATGTCGTTGAAGCGTTCGCCGGCCTTGTCGCGCTCGCCGTAGCCGAGCCAGCAGATGCGGGCCGGGAGTCCCTGGAAATGGACCCTTTCACCCGCCATCTTGATCCAGCGGTGCAGGGACTCGTTCTCCGGGAAGAGGTCGAGGATCGCCTTGTCCGTCTTGTGGATGTCGGAGGCCTCGCCGGACAGGGCGGCCCAGCGGAAGGGGCCCTTGCCCTCGGAGAACAGGGGGCGGATGTAGGCGGGGACGAAGCCGGGGAAGGCGAACGCCCGCTCGTATCCGGCGAGTTGGGCCTCACCGCGGATCGAGTTGCCGTAGTCGAAGACCTCGGCGCCGGCATCCATGAAGCCGACCATCGCCTCGACGTGCTTGGCCATGGACTCGCGGGCGCGGACGGTGAAGCCCGCCGGGTCCTTCGCGGCGGCGTCGGCCATGTCCTCGAAGGCGACGCCGATCGGCAGGTAGGCCAGCGGGTCGTGGGCCGAGGTCTGGTCGGTCACGATGTCGATGGGGGCGCCCTCGGCGAGCATCTGCGGGAGCAGCTCCGCCGCGTTGCCGAGGAGGCCGATGGAGAGCGGGCGACGGGCGTCGCGGGCCTCGACGGCGAGTTGCAGGGCGTGCTGCAGCGAGTCCGCACGCACATCCAGATACCGGTGCTCGATGCGGCGCTCGATGGCGCGCGGGTCGACGTCGATACAGATCGCGACACCGTCGTTCATCGTGACGGCGAGGGGCTGGGCGCCGCCCATGCCGCCGAGGCCGGCGGTGAGGGTGATGGTCCCGGCGAGGGTGCCGTTGAACTTCTTCGCGGCGACGGCGGCGAAGGTCTCGTAGGTGCCCTGGAGGATGCCCTGGGTGCCGATGTAGATCCAGGAACCGGCGGTCATCTGGCCGTACATGGTGAGGCCGAGGGCCTCAAGGCGCCGGAACTCCTCCCAGTTGGCCCAGTCGCCGACCAGGTTGGAGTTGGCGATGAGGACGCGCGGCGCCCACTCGTGGGTCTGCATGACGCCGACGGGGCGGCCGGACTGGACGAGCATCGTCTCGTCCTGCTTGAGGGTGCGCAGGGTGCGGACCATGGCGTCGAAGGAGCGCCAGTCGCGGGCGGCCTTGCCGGTGCCGCCGTAGACGACGAGCTTGTCGGGGTGTTCGGCGACCTCGGGGTCCAGGTTGTTCTGCAGCATCCGCAGGGCGGCTTCCTGCTGCCATCCCAGGGCGCTCAGTTCCGTACCGCGCGGTGCTCGTACGGGGCGGGGTCCTGACATGGTCTGCCTCCTAGCGGACTGCTCTCAGCGGATCTGCGTTTCTGTACCACGCATCTTTACTGCGGTTATTCACATCCTGGCGTCCTGAATAGAACTAGTCAATACATGGCGGCGCCGATGTGGGCAGGCTCTGGATGTTTGGCTGGATGTAACGACCACGGGCAACGACACGACGGGGGACGCAGTGAACGACGTACACCAGGGTCACACGGACGGCGCCGAGCGGACCGCGCGCCGGGACCAGGCGGTGCGGGCCGCCGTCGAACAGGGGCTGCTGGGGCCGGAGTCCCCCATCGCCGCGCTGCTGGACGTCACCGGCATCCGGGAGTCGGCGGCGGCACTGCGGGCGGCGTTCGACGAGGTGACGGCGCCCGGGACACCGGTGCTGCACGCGTTCGCCGTCAAGGCGAGTCCCCTCGTGCCGGTGCTGCGGCTGCTGCGCGAGGAGGGCATCGGGGCGGAGGTGGCGAGCCCGGGCGAGCTGGCCCTGGCGCGGGCGGCGGGCGTACGGCCGGAGCGGACCGTGCTCGACGCGCCCGCGAAGACGCCGGCGGAGCTGCGGGAGGCGCTCGCGCTGGGGATCGCGGTGAACGTCGACAATCCGCAGGAGTTGGAACGGATCGACGGGCTGATGCGGTCGGCGAGCAGTCGTTCGCCGCTCGGGATCCGGGTCAATCCGCAGATCGGCGGCGGGTCGATCGCGGCGCTCTCCACGGCTACGGCGACCTCGAAGTTCGGGGTGGCACTGCGGGACGAGGGGGCGCGCGAGTGGGTGGTGCGGGCGTTCGCCGAGCGGCCGTGGCTGACCCGGCTGCACGCGCACACCGGGTCGCAGGGCATCCCGCTGGAACTGCTGGCGCGGGGCGTCGGGGAGACGTACGCACTGGCGGAGGAGATCAACGCGCGGCTCGGGCGGTGGCAGATCGACACGCTCGACATCGGCGGTGGGCTCGGGGTCAACTTCGGCTCGGACGCGACGAGTCCGACGTACGCGGAGTACGCGCGGCTGCTCAAGGAGACGGTGCCGGGGCTGTTCGACGGGCGGTACGGGCTGGTGACCGAGTTCGGGCGGTCGCTGCTGGCCAAGCAGGGGACGGTGGTGGCCCGGGTCGAGTACACCAAGAGCGCCGGCGGGCGGCCGATCGCGATCACGCACGCGGGGGTGCAGGTGGCGACGCGGACGGTGTACGCGCCGCAGTCGTGGCCGCTGCGGATCGCCGCCTACGACGGGAAGGGGCGGCCCAAGTCGGGGGCGGTCGTGGTGCAGGACGTCGCCGGGCCCGCGTGCTTCGCGGGGGATCTGCTGGCCGAGGGGCAGGCGTTGCCGTTGCTCGAGCAGGGTGACCACGCGGCGGCGCTGGACACCGGGGCGTACTACTTCGCGGCCCACTACGCCTACAACTCCCTTGCCCGGCCCGGCATTTACGGGTTCGTTCAGGACGGTGCCGGGGGTGTGGCGTTCGCGACCGTGCGGAAGCCGCAGACGGTGGCGGAGATCGTGGCCGAATCCGGCGGGGCGCACGCCGCGGCGCTCACCACCCTGCGCGCACCCGGGCGCCGTTGACGCACGCCGGTCGGCGCGCGGTTCAACTGGCTCACGCAACTGGTGTGAAAACGGGGTCAGTTGACCCACCTTAGTCACTCCAGGCATGTCCCACTGGAAAATGCCAGATCCCTCACCCCTCGGCCGCACGGTGCGTAGCTTCGTCGTCACTCAGCCGAACCGCAGGCGGGAGGGGAGCCACGGTGCCCGGAATCGACGAGTGCTTACTGGAGGCCATGCGACTGCCCGGTGCCCGGGGCGCCGCGCTGGTCGACTGGACCAGCGGGCTGGCCCTGGGCGTCGTAGGAGAGTCGCCCGGGGGTGACCAGGAGGCCAGTGCGGCCGAGGCCGCGGAGCTGGCGCGGCTGGCGGCCGAGCACCGGGCGTTCGCGTCCGACGCGGAGGACGGGGAGGAGGCCGACGATCCTCCGCTGGAGGATCTGATCGTCAGCAACCGGGACAGCTATCACGTGCTGCGGTTCGTGCGGACGTCGTTCGACAGCAGTGTGTTCCTGCATCTGTGGCTGGCCCGCACGGAGGGCAATCTCGCGCTGGCCCGGATCCGGCTCGGCGAGATGGCGGGACGGCTGGTGCTGGGATGACCGCTCTCAGGACCACGCCGACCACCCCGCCGCCGCGGCTGCCGGTGCGGGACAAGGCCGCCGCCGTCGACCGGGCCTGGGGCGGGGTGTCGCCGATGCTGACCCGGCTCGCGGCGGAGGAGGCCACCGGTGTCCTCGTCCGCGAGCGCGGCAGTCTGCATCTCGTCGCGGGCCATGTGGTGCACGCCGAGAGCCCGTCCGCCCCCGGTCTCGACCTGCTCCTCACCGCGCACGGCACCCTGCGCACCGAGGCCTGGGAGGCCGCCGCCAACGCGACCGACGACCGGCACGCCACCACCCGGCTGCTGCTCGACGGCGGCCTGATCGGCGCGGGCGCGCTGGAGTTGTGCCAGCTCGGGGCGTTGTACGACGCGGCGTACTTCGTGCTCGCGCCGAGCAGCACCCCGGGGCGTTTCCGGTACGGGGTCACGCATCCGCTGGGCTCCGTGCGGCCGGTTCCGGTGGCCGCACTGGAACGCGAGACGCAGCGCCGCCGCGAACTGCTGCACCGCGTCTGGCCGGACGCGGCGACGGACGGCGCGCCGCTGATGCGGGCCGACCCCGCCGCGCCCCCGCCGATCACAGCCCGGCAGGCCGCCGTACTGGCGCAGGTGGACGGGGTACGGACGGCGCCGGAGATCGCGCGGCTGCTGGGCCGGCGGGCGTACCCCACGCTGCTGGACGTCCGGCGGCTGGTGTCGGCGGGGCTCGTCTCGCCCCGGCCGCCCGCGCCGCCCGCCGTCATGCCACCGCCCGACGTCACCGACCCCGACATCACATTGCTGAAGAGGCTCAGGGATGCGCTGGAGGCCCTTTGAGTGGCAGCGAGCACGCGCCGAGAGGAGAGAGCCGATGGCCTCCGAGGCCGAAATCCTGGACGAGCTGCGCCGGTTGAGAGCCCGGGTGCCGCAGCTGACGGGGGCGCTCGCGGCGGGCGTCGACGGTCTCGTGCTGGCGCAGGACACCCCGGGCGTCGAGCCGGAGCGGGTCGCGGCGCTCACCGTGACGGCGCTGGGCGTGGCCGTACGGATGGCGGACGCGACCGGGCAGGGCGACTTCCGCGAGCTGCTCGTGCGCGGGGTCTACGGCTATGTCGCGACCTACGCGGCGGGCCGGGGCGCCGTGCTGACCGTGCTCGCCCAGGACCGCGTGAACGTCGGCCGGCTGCTGCTGGAGGGCCGCCGCGCGGGGGCCCGGATCGGGGAACTGGTCGACGCCGAGGCGGCGGCGACGGCCGAGGCCGAGGAGCGGGCCGACGCGGCGCCCGTCAAGGCGCCCACCAAAGCCACCACCGCACGAACGAGAACGGCGCGCGCACCACGCACCACCGCAACGACCAACGCGCGCACCACCACGGAAAGTTGAACGGACCCAAGGGAGCACTGTCATGGCCAACACCGAAACCTCGCTCAAAGAGGCGCTGACCTCCATCGAGGGCGCGACCGGAGTCGCGCTCGTCGACTACACCAGCGGTATGGCGCTCGGCACGATGGGCGGCAGCAAGACCTTCGACCTCGGCGTCGCCGCCGCCGGCAACACCGACGTGGTGCGCGCCAAGATGCGCACCATGGAGCACCTCGGCCTGAAGGGCGACATCGAGGACATCCTGATCACCCTGTCGAGCCAGTACCACCTGATCCGGCTGATCAAGGGCCGCGGCGGCAACGGCCTGTTCCTGTACCTGGTGCTGGACGCCAGCCGCAGCAACCTGGCGATGGCCCGGCACCAGTTGAAGAAGATCGAGCTGGACCTGGAGGTGTAGCGCCTGGCTACGCGTACACGTCGCCGCGGCGGCGCGCCCCGCCCGGGGTGGCGTCGCCCGCGGCGATGCCGGTGGAGCGGTAGCCCTTGACCGGCTTGCCGGCGGGGGCACCGCCCCGCTTGTCCAGCCAGTCCACGCGGATCCACAGCAGTGCGTCGTCGGCCCGTTCCCGGCGCCCCAGCCAGGCGGCCTTCAGCCGCAGGCCCGTGCCGGCCCCGGCGAGCAGCATGCCGCCCGCCGCCGGCACGGCGAACCCGCTGCCCAGCGCGAGCGCGAAGGCGAGGACGAGCCACCAGCGGTGCGCACGGCGCCAGTTGCGTACGGACACCGCACGGTCCTGGAGCACATCGTGCTTGCCGGCCCGGGCGGCGCCACGGGCGAGGGCGGTGTAGCGCCTACGGCGCGAGTACGTCACCACGGCCGCCGCGATGACGAACAGGGCGGCCCCGGCCAGCACCCCGATCCGGCGCCCGGTGATGCCGGGCAGCAGCACGCCGACACCCGCCGCCAGCACCCCGAACCACCACAGCGGGGCGGCTCCGGCCCGTACGACGACGGCCACTCGGGCCAGCCCCTGGACTCTGCGATCTCCGCGTGCCACGTCCTGCCTCCTGGTCGTCCCGGCACAGTTCCGTCGGGCCGCGACACTAGTGAGCGAACGTGAGACGAGTCTGAGAACGGGCTTTTCCGCCCTGTCCCCGGGTCATGAGAGGCCCTCTCCCCGGGTCAGGAGGGGGTGTCCAGGCGCTCGGTGAGCTCTCCGGCGGCCCAGCGGGCCCACTGCTCGGCGGTCTCGGAACCCCGCAGGCCGTATTCGAGCATGAGCCAGCCGCAGACCTGGACGGGGTCGCCCACCCACTGCGCGTTGTCGTGGATGGCCTGCAGCGCCGTGAGCCGCGCGTGGTTGTGGTCGGCGAACTTCTCCAGATACGCGGCGCCTTCGCCGCTGTTGAGGGTCCACAGGAAGAAGACGCGGAGCAGGGCGCCGCCACCTGCGCCTTCTTCGTGGTCATGGCCGTCGTCGCGCTGGCGGACCCGGCGTCGGGTCTGCGGAACTGGATCTGCGCGCTGGCGAACGCCACCCTGGCGACCACGGCCCTGGCCTCGCTCGCCGTGCGCCGCCCCTTCACCCTGGCCTTCGCCCGGGCCGAGGTGCCGCAGGAGTTCTGGCACGCGCCCCGGTTCATCCGGGTCAACATGGTCCTGACGGCGATATGGGCAGCCGCGTTCACCCTCGGCGCGCTCGCCTGCGCCTTCGTGGTCCACTACGACCACTCCGCGACCGCGCCGCTGGTCACCGTCCAGGTTCTGGCGTTCGTCGTCCCGTTCGTCCTCTCCGGCCGCTACGCCGCCCGAGCCAAGGCCGCGGCCGCGGCCGGACAGGCGATGGCACGAGCGCGCACGACGGAATGACCGAACCGGTCGAACCGGCCGAGCGGATCGAACCGGCAAGTCCGGAGCGGCTGATCTACTTCTCGGACGCGGTGGCGGCCATCGCCATCACACTGCTGGCCCTGGAACTGCCGGTCCCGGGCGCGGAAGCGCACGCCGACTCGGGCGTGCAGCACTTCCTGCGCGAGCACCTGACGGAGTACTTCGCGTTCCTCGTCAGCTTCGCGGCCATCGCCCTGCAGTGGATGCTGCACCAGCGTCTCTTCCGGTACGTGACCGGGCTGTCCGGCGGGGCCATCCGCTGGAACCTGCTGTGACTGCTGCTGATCGTCGTCACGCCGTTCACGACGAAACTGCTGACCAGCGAGGCGGACGCGTTCCGGATCCAGTTCATCGTGTACGCGGCCGGCCAGGCCCTGACCAGCCTGTCGTTCCGGCTGGCCGTCGCGGATCTGCGCAGGTCCGGGCTGCTGCGCCCGGACGCCCCGCGCGCGGTGATCGCCGAGACCCTGGCCTGGGTGGACGCGACGATCGTGACCTTCGCCGTCTCGATCCCCGTCGCCCTGGTCACGCACTGGGCGTCCCTGTGCTGGGCGCTGCTGCCGGTGACACAGAAGATCCTGCGCCGCGTCAGCTGACGGGAAGGGGCCGCCCGGCAACCACGACCCGGGCGGCCCCGACGCGGAACCACACCCGCACACGCGGGACCGGACACCCCGTCACTCCACGAACAGCCCCCGCGCCGCCGCCCGCACGTCGAACTCCTCCAACCGGGCCTGCGCGTCCGGCAGGTCGTCGCACATCGCCTCAAGGAGCACCCGGCCCAGCAGCATCGGCGCGCACGCCGTGTCGAAAGCGAGGCCGGTGCCGACGGCCGCCGGGATCAGCAGGTCGGACACCTTGGCGACCGGCGCGAACGCCGAGTCCGCGACGGTGACGACGGTCAGACCCGCCTCGCGCGCATACGCCAGCGTGTCCACGACCTCGCGCGGATGCCGGGGCAGCGCGAAGCACAACAGGGCGGTGGCACCGGCCCTCACGGCCGCGTCGATCCGGTCGTGGATCATCGTGCCGCCCTCGTTGAGCAGCCGTACGTCCGGATGGACCTTGGCGGCGAAGTACGCGAAGCCGTACGCCTGGGAGGCCGCCGCGCGCAGCCCGAGGACGGGCAGCGGGCGGGAGGCGGCGAGCAGCCGGCCCGCCTTGGCGACCGGGCGGGGGTCGGCCAGTATCTCGGCGAGGTGCCTGAGGTTCTCGATCTCGGCCTCTACGGCCTGCTGGTACTCGTTGTACGACGCCGTGTCGGTGACGGACTCGGCGGGCGCGACCTCGCGGAGGTGTTTGCGCAGCGCCGGGTAGCCGTCGAAGCCGAGGGCGACCGCGAAGCGGGTCACGGAGGGCTGGCTGACACCGGCGAGTTCGGCGAGTTCCACGCTGGACAGGAACGGCACCTCGGCGGCGCGCCGCACCATGCTGTGCGCGATACGCCGCTGGGTCGGCGTGAGCCGGTGCCCCTCGAAGAGCGTCTGCAGTCGTGCGGCCGGGCTGTCGGTCACACCCGTACTCCTGTCCAAGGTCCCCTCCAGGCTTCCGTCCACCGTCTCTTCCAGGCTCCCATCCACGGTCATGACGTGCTCCCCCTCCAGATCTCGGTGAACCGGTCCAGCAGTCCGGCCGCCGCCGTCACATCGTCCGTGAGCGGCCGGTCCGCCGTCTCGTCGTCGAGCACCGATTCGGCCAGCTCCAGCGCGCGGCCGACCGGCAGTTCCGGCTCGGGCCGCAGGTCGCGCTGGCGCAACGCCCGTACGGCGGCGACGAGTTCGCAGCCCACGACGAGACGGTACGCGCGGCAGGCGCGCAGTGTCTGACGGGCGGCGAGCGAGGCGAAGCTGGCCTGTTCCTCGACGCCCCGGGAGAGTACAGCGTGCCCGAGCGAGGCGGGAGCCGAGAACGCGCGCAGGTCGCCGAGGGCGGCTGCGGCGGCGTACTCCAGGATCATCACGCCGGAGGAGGCGGGCTCGTTGTCGGCGAGGAAGGGCTTGAGGCGGGTGAACGAGGGCTCGTTGAGGGAGGAGAGCCGGGACGTCGAGAGCCGGGCCACCTGGGTGAGCGCGAGCCTGAAGTGGTCCAGGGCGAGGGCGAGTTGGGCCTGGTAGAAGCCGCCGTGATGGTAGGCGGTCATGTCCTCGGCGGAGATGAAGGGGTTCTCGGCAGCCGCGTTGATCTCGATCGCGAGGACCTCCTCCAGCGCGTCCGCCGCGTCGTGCGCGGGCCCGTGGATCTGCGGCAGACACCGGAAGCCGTACGGGTCCTGGATCCGCCCGAGGGGAGGGGTGGGCCGGTCGGCGGCACCGATCAACTCCCGCATCCGGCGGGCGACTTCGACCGATCCCCGGTGCGGACGGGCCGCGTGCACGGGCGCGGCGAACGGCTCGTGCGACCCGTCCACGGCGAGCAGTGAGAGCGCGCCGACGACCTGGGTGGCACCGATGAGCCCGCGCAGCTCGTGCAGCGCGAGGGCGGACTGCCCGAGGGTGAGGGCGTTGCTGCTGATGAGCGCCAACGCGTCGTTGTTGTCGAGGGGTTGGGGTTCGGGAACGCCGACCGAATCCCGGCCCGTCCCGCGCCAGGACCTCTCCCCCACCAGAGCCAGCCCCACCTGGGCCAGCGCGGCGATGTCCCCGGTCCCCACCGACCCGAACTCGTTGACGGCCGGATACACCCCGCTCTCCAGCGCCTCGCAGAGCGCGGTGACGACCGTCGGCCGCAGTCCCGCGCCGCCTGCGAGCAGCTGGTTGGCGCGGACGGCGAGCATGGCCCGCACCTCCCGGGCCGGAAGCTCGTCGCCGATCGCGCCGGCGTGGCTGCGGAGCAGCCTCAGCCCGTGCTCGGCGGCGGCCTCGGTGGGCACGTCCTCGTTCCGGTTGGCGCCGACGCCGGTCGAGCGGCCGTAGACGCGACCGGTCGCGGCGATCTGGCGGGCCGCGTCCCAGGACTCGGCCGCGCGCTTCATCGCGTCGGTGCCGGGGACCGGCCGGGCGTCCCCGTCGGCGAGCCGGACGACATCGGCGACCCCGAAGCCGACCCCGTCGAGGACGACGAGGTCGGAGCTCCCGGACACCATCGCATCCGCCGCGTCCGCGATCTGAGACGACATATGGTCCAAACTCCCCTCAATCAGGACACTCGATCTTGCCTGCCGGGCATCCGTTACCTCGGATTAACGCGGAGACATTGACAAACTATTCAGACACCGAGAACTCTGCATGACGTTATACAGCCGGGCAAGGGACAACTCATGATCCAGTTCGACGCGGTCCACAAGCGCTTCCCCAACGGCACGACAGCAGTTCACGACCTCTCTCTGGAGATGCCGGAAGGCGGGGTCACCGTACTGGTCGGTTCCTCCGGTTGCGGCAAGACGACCACCCTTCGGATGATCAACCGGATGATCGACCCGACCTCGGGCGTCATCAAGGTCGGCGGCAAGGACGTCACCCAGCAGGACGCCGCCGAGCTGCGCCGCTCCATCGGGTACGTCATCCAGCAGTCGGGGCTCTTCCCGCACCGCACGGTCCTCGACAACATCGCCACCGTGCCGCTCCTGCTGGGCCACGGCCGGAAGAAGGCCAGGGCCCGCGCGGCCGAACTCCTGGAGACCGTCGGCCTCGCCGCCGACGCCGGGAAGCGGTACCCGCACCAGCTCTCCGGCGGCCAGCAGCAGCGCGTCGGCGTGGCCCGCGCGCTCGCCGCCGACCCGCCGGTGCTGCTGATGGACGAGCCCTTCGGCGCCGTCGACCCGGTGGTCCGCACCCAGCTCCAGGACGAACTCCTGCGTCTGCAGAAGGAGTTGAACAAGACCATCGTCTTCGTCACGCACGACATCGACGAGGCCGTACGGCTCGGCGACCGCATCGCGATCTTCCGCACCGGCGGCCACCTCGTCCAGTGCGCGGCCCCCGCCGAACTCCTCGCCCGCCCGGCCGACGACTTCGTCGCCGACTTCCTCGGCGCCGAGCGCGGTCTCAAGCTGCTCTCGCTGAAGACCCTCGCGGACGTCCCGCAGGGCCCGGCCCCCGAGGGCGGCACCTGGACGCTCGTACTCGACGAGGCGCGCAAGCCGCTCCACTGGGCGACCAAAGCCACGGACGGCGCCGAGATCCCCGTACGACCGCTCCAGGACGGCGACTCCCTGCTCGCGGCCCTCAACGAGTCCGTAGCCTCCCCCAACGGCCTGATCGCCCGCGTCGACGCGGCCGGTGTCCTCACCGGCGTCTCGTCCCGCGACGACATCCACACGCACGCGGGCCAGGCGCACGCCGAAGCGCGGGTGGCGGCATGAGCGTCGACTGGTCGTGGATCGGCGACCACACCGACGACCTGACCAGCCTCACGTTCTCGCATCTCCAGGCCGCGATGACCGCCGTCTTTTTCGGCCTGCTGATCTCGCTCCCGCTGGCCGTGGTCGCCCACCGGGTCCGCCCGCTCCGGGGCTTCCTGCTCGGCCTCTCGAACGTGCTCTTCACGATCCCGTCGATCGCGATCTTCGTGCTCCTGCTCCCGATCAGCGGCCTCACCCGCACCACCACCGTGATCGGCCTGACGGTCTACACGCTGGTCGTGCTGCTGCGGAACACGGTCGAGGGTCTGGACTCCGTCCCCGCGAAGACGAAAGAGGCCGCGAAGGCGATGGGCACGCGCCCCCTGCGCACGCTCCTCACCGTCGAACTCCCCCTCGCGCTCCCGGTGATCATGGCGGGCGTCCGCATCGCCACGGTCATGTCGATCTCCCTCGTCTCCGTGGCGACCTACATCGGTGACGGCGGCCTCGGCCAGCTCTTCACCGACGGCTTCCAGCGCGACTTCCCGACGCCGGTGATCGTGGGCGTGGTCCTCACCCTGCTGCTCGCGGTGGTCGCGGACGCGGCCCTGGTCGGCCTCCAGTACGTACTCACCCCGTGGAAGAGGCGGCGAGCCTGATGTACGAACTCTTCAAGAACCTCGCCAAGTGGCTGACCAGCGGCTCCCAGTGGGCCGGCACGGACGGCATCGCGCACCGCCTCGCCGAGCACCTCCAGTACTCGCTGCTGGCGACCCTCATCGCGGCCGCGATCGGCCTCCCGCTGGGCCTGCTGATCGGGCACACCGGCAAGGGCGCGTTCCTCGCGATCAACCTGGCCTCCTTCGGCCGCGCGCTGCCGACCGTGGGCCTGGTCGTCCTGGTCTTCCTGGCCAGCGGCCTGTCCATGTGGCCGGTGTACATCGCGCTGGTCGCCCTCGCGGTCCCGTCGATCGTCACGAACACCTACGCCGGCATGACCGCCGTGGACCCGGACGTGAAGGACGCGGCACGCGGGCAGGGCATGCGCGGCCACCAGGTCCTCTTCCAGGTCGAGTTGCCGCTGGCGCTCCCCCTGATCATGACGGGCCTGCGGCTCGCGCTCATCCAGGTGGTCTCCACGGCCACCGTCGCCGCGTACGTCTCCTTCGGCGGCCTGGGCCGCTTCGTCTTCGACGGACTCGCCCAGCGCGACCTCGTGCAGGTGCTCGGTGGTGCGGTGCTCGTCGCCGTCGTAGCCATCGTCCTGGACCTGGGCCTGTCCACCCTCCAGCGCTTCCTCTTCCGCCACCGCACCGCCTAGGGATACCCACGCCATGAACCGTCGCACCCTCCTCGGCGCCCTCGCCGGAACGGCCGTCGCCGTCCCCGTCCTGTCCGCGTGCTCCAGCGGTGTCACCTCGCTCGACGGCGGGGGCTCCGCCGGCGGCGGCAGCGCCTCCAGCAAGAACGGCGTGACCATCGGCACCGCCAACTTCACCGAGAACCAGGTCCTCGGCTACCTCTACGCCGCCGCCCTCGAAGCGGCCGGCGTGAAGGTCAAGGTCCGCCCCAACCTCGGCACCCGCGAGATCGTCTTCCCCGCCCTCAAGAGCGGCGACATCGACCTCCTCCCCGAGTACCAGGGCTCCCTGCTCACCTACCTCCAGCCCAAGTCCAAGGTCGCGGAGGCGGGCGAGATGCAGAACGCCCTCACCCTCGCCCTTCCCTCCGGCCTCCAGGTCCTGCCCTACGGCATCGCCGAGGACGCGGACTGCTTCGTCGTCACCCGCGAGACCGCCAGGAAGTACGGCCTCGTCACGCTGGCCGACCTGGCGAAGCACAACGGCAAGCTGACCCTGGGCGCCTCCGCCGAGGTGAAGACCCGTCAGGTGGGCGTCGTAGGACTGAAGGACGTGTACGGCGTGGAGTTCAAGGAGTTCAAGTCCCTTGATTCCGACGGGCCGTTGGTGAAGGGCGCGCTGAAGAAGGGCGATGTGGACGTGGCGAATCTGTTCACCACCGACACCGACATCAAGGCCAACGACTGGGTCGTGCTGACCGATCCCAAGACCCTGATCCCCAGTCAGCACATCGTCCCGCTCATCGCCGACCGGGTGGCCGACCCCACGGTCCGCAAGGCCCTCGCGAGCCTCGGCAACCTGCTCACCACGGCCCAACTCACCGAGCTGAACCGCCAGGTGGACAAGGACAAGAAGGACCCGGAGGACGTGGCGAACGCGTACGCGAAGCAGCACGGCATCACGAAGTAATGACCCGTTGATGATCTGACGAGGGATCAGTCAAGTGTCGTTAAATCAGTACTCTCGGTAACTGATCGCATGCGTAGGGTGAGTTCACGCTCACCACCTGAGGAACCGCATGGCCTCGAACCGCAGGGCCTTTCTGACGGCCACCGCCGTCGGCGCGCTGGCCACCGTCCCCACGACCGCCACCGCCGCCATCGGCACCCGCCCCCACCCGACCACCGCCCCCGCAGCCCTCGCCGAACTCCTCGACGGCAACCGCCGTTACGCCGGCGGCCACTCCCGCCACCCCGACGAGAGCCGCCCGCTGCGCCATCAACTGGCCACCGCACAGCACCCGTTCGCGGTGATCGTCGGCTGCGTCGACTCCCGGGTGCCGCCCGAGCTGGTCTTCGACCAGGGCCTCGGCGACCTGCTGTGCATAAGGACAGCGGGCGAGGTCCTGGACGAGGCGGTGCTCGCGTCCATCCAGTACGGCGTCGAGGAACTGCGCATCCCCCTGGTGCTGGTGCTCGGCCACGAGCGCTGCGGGGCGGTGGCGGCGACCCTCGCGCACCTGGAGACCGGCGCCCCCGTCCCCGGACACCTCGCGCTCCTCGTCGACGAGATCGCCCCGGCCGCCCGCCGCACCCGGGCACTGCCCGGCGACTGGGCCGAGCACACGATGACCGCCCACACGGCCTGGGTCAGGGACGCCATCCGCGCCGACCCCGCCTTCGCTCCGGCGCATGTCGTGGCGGGGCGCTTCGACCTCGACACGGGCCTTGTGACCCTGCTGCCGTAACCCCAACTCCCCACCTCCGTAAGCACGTTCCCCCCACCGCAGAGAAACCTGTGCCCATGCCCATGAACGGCGTGCTCTCCGTCCTGCCCTCCCCCGCCGACTTCCGCACGATGACCCGCGCCCCGCGCCGCGACCTGCTCTGCGGCCTCACGGTCGCCGTCGTGGCGCTCCCGCTCGCCCTCGGTTTCGGCGTCACGTCCGGTCTCGGGGCGGCCTCCGGACTGATCACCGCGATCGTCGCCGGTTCGCTCGCCGCGCTCTTCGGCGGCTCCGCGCGCCAGGTCAGCGGGCCGACCGGCGCGATGACGGTCGTCCTCGTCCCGATCGTCCACGAGTACGGCGCGAACGGCGTCCTCACGGTCGGGCTGATCTCCGGCTTCATGCTCCTCGTGCTCGCCTTCGCCCGCGCCGGAACGGCGATGGCGTACGTCCCCGCACCGGTGATCGCCGGTTTCACCATCGGCATCGCGTGTGTGATCGGCCTCCAGCAGGTGCCGTCGGCGCTTGGTGTGCCCACGCCGGCCGGTGACCAGGTGGCGGTGGTCGCGGCCCGCGCGGCCGAGGAGTTCGACGCGACCCCGCACTGGGCGGCCCTCCTCCTCGCCCTCGGCTCGGCCGCGCTGATGCTGGCCGGGGCGCGCTGGAAACCGACGGTTCCCTTCTCCCTGGCGGCAGTTGGCGTGGCGACCGTCGTGGCCGAGGCCCTGCACCTGCACGTGACCCGCCTCGGCAGCCTCCCGTCCTCGCTCCCCGCCCCCTCCCTCGCCTTCCTGGACGTGTCCCGAGTCCCGACCCTGCTCCTCCCCGCCGCAGCGGTAGCGGCACTGGCCGCCCTGGAATCCCTGCTCTCCGCCTCCGTCGCGGACGCGATGCGCCCCGGCGAGCGCCACGACCCCGGCAAGGAACTCTTCGGCCAGGGCATCGCCAACCTCGCGGCCCCGCTCTTCGGCGGCGTCCCGGCGACGGGCGCGATCGCCCGGACGGCGGTCAACGTCCGCACCGGCGCCGCCTCCCGCCTCGCCGCGCTCGCGCACGCCGTGATCCTCGCCGGGATCGTCGCGGTCGCGGCCCCGCTGGTGGGCCGTATCCCCTTGGCCGCACTGGCCGGAGTGCTGCTGGCGACGGCGGTCCGCATGGTGGAGACGGACGCGGTCCGCGCGATGGCCCGCTCGACGCGCGGCGACGCCCTGGTCCTCGTCCTCACGGCGGCCGGCACCCTCGCCCTCGACCTGGTGCGCGCGGTCCTGATCGGCCTCGCCGTCTCGATCCTGCTGGCCCTGCGCGCGGCGATGCGCGGCACCCGCCTGACTCCGGCCCAACTCCCGGGCGCCGCAGGCACGGTGACGTACCACTTCGACGGCCCCCTCCTCTTCGCCGCCGCCCACCGCTTCCGCCGCAGCCTGGCCGACGTGCGGGACGTGACGGCCGTGGACCTACGGCTGTCCGGCCTCACGGCGGTCGACGCGACGGGCGCGCTGGCGCTGAAGGAGGCGGTGGGCGAGCTCCGCGACCGGGGTATCGAGGTGCAGATCACGGGTGTGGAGGGCGGTCACCGCAGGGTGCTGGAGTCGCTGGGGGTGCTCCCGGTGAACCCGACTTCCAACAGGGGGGCTATCCCCAGTGCAGCGGGCGCGACCGCTCCCTAATCTGAGTCGCATGACGGGAATGGACTCGCACGACGCCGAACTCAAGAAGGAACTCAACGCCACCCTGCAGGCGCGCAGGGAGCTGGGCGACGAGTACGAGTCGGCGCTGGTCGACTCGTTCCTGGAGAAGGTCGACCAGCGCATCGACGGCGCGGTGGAGCGCCGGGTGCGCCGGCAGATGGCCGAGCAGCAGATGGTGGTCGCCCGGGGCACGCGGGGGCCGAAGCCCACCGATTCCTGGGGCGAGCGCTTCGGCTTCGGCATCGTCTCGATGGTGCTGGCGATCCCGCTGTCCGCTATCGGCGGCGGCATCGCCCACCTCCCCGGCCTGCTGGTGGCCTGGGTCGGCATCGTCGGCGTCAACGCCGTCCAGGCCGCCCGCATCAACCCCGGGCTCTTCGGCGGCCGACGCCACAAGTCCTCGCAGGACAGTGACTGGGAGGACTGAGCAGCTCTGTCGGGGGGGGTTGGGGGCGCAGCCCCCAAGCGGCGGCACCAGTAGCGGGTGCCCGAAACGGGAAAAAAGCTATGCGCGGGGACCGCCGCACCCCCCGTTGCCGGGAGGGCGGGACGACGGCGGTCCCCGCGAGGGACGCGGGCCGGGTCAGGGCCAGGCTGGCGCGTCCAGGGCGTCGGTGGAGGTCCGGGAGCCGCTCCGGAGGTCCGTGACGCCGTTTTTGTGTCGGCGAGGCGGGGAGCCGCTCCCGCCCTGCCGACACCCACTAATCTGCCGTACCCGTGTTAAGCGGGTGCTGCGTGGACGTGACGCGCTCGTACCACTTCCGCGAAGTCCACCGATTCGGTGGGCAACCGCAAAGTCGCCGCCGGCACGGCCCGTTCACCGGACGTTTGCTACTGCTTCCCGCCCTTGGCGAGGAAGGACAACAGGTCCTGCCGGCTGATGACACCGGTCGGCTTGCCCTCGACCAGGACGATCGCCGCGTCGGCCGCGCCGAGCACGGTCATCAGGTCGCCCACCGGCTCACCGGAACCGACCTGCGGCAGCGGGGCCGACATGTGCTTCTCCAGCGGGTCGGAGAGGGAGGCCCGCTGGGTGAACAGGGCGTCCAGCAGCTCGCGTTCGACGACCGAGCCGACGACCTCGGCGGCCATGACGTCCGGGTGACCGGCGCCCGGCTTCACGATCGGCATCTGCGAGACGCCGTACTCGCGCAGCACCTCGATGGCCTCGCCGACCGTCTCGTCCGGGTGCATGTGCACGAGGGACGGGATGGCGCCGTGCACCTTGTCGTTGAGGACGTCGGCGACGCGGGCGCTGGGACCCTCGTCCTCCAGAAAGCCGTAGTCCGCCATCCACTCGTCGTTGAAGATCTTGCTCAGGTACCCGCGCCCGCTGTCGGGGAGCAGGACCACGACCACGTCGTCCGGTCCGAGCCGCTCGGCGACTCGCAGCGCGGCGACGACGGCCATCCCGCAGGAGCCACCCACGAGCAGCCCCTCCTCCTTCGCGAGGCGGCGGGTCATCTGGAAGGAGTCCTTGTCGGACACGGCGACGATCTCGTCCGCGACGGTCCGGTCGTAGGCGGTCGGCCAGAAGTCCTCACCGACGCCCTCGACGAGATACGGCCGCCCGGAGCCGCCGGAGTAGACGGACCCCTCGGGGTCGGCGCCGATGACCTGGACCTTGTTGTCGCTGGCGTCCTTGAGGTAGCGCCCGGTGCCGGAGATCGTGCCGCCGGTCCCCACGCCCGCCACGAAGTGGGTGATCCTCCCCTCGGTCTGCTCCCAGAGCTCGGGGCCGGTCGAGTGGTAGTGGGAGAGCGGGTTGTTGGGGTTGGAGTACTGGTCGGGCTTCCAGGCGCCCGGCGTCTCGCGGACCAGGCGGTCGGAGACGTTGTAGTACGAGTCCGGGTGCTCGGGGTCCACGGCGGTGGGGCAGACGACGACTTCGGCGCCGTACGCGCGCAGCACGTTGATCTTGTCGGTGGACACCTTGTCGGGGCACACGAAGATGCAGTGGTACCCCTTCTGCTGGGCCACGATGGCCAGGCCGACGCCGGTGTTGCCGCTGGTCGGCTCGACGATGGTGCCGCCGGGCTGGAGTTCCCCGCTCTTCTCCGCCGCCTCGATCATGCGCAGCGCGATGCGGTCCTTCACGCTGCCGCCAGGGTTGAAGTACTCCACCTTGGCGAGAACGGTCGCCTGGATGCCCGCGGTCACGCTGTTGAGCCTCAGCAGCGGGGTGTTGCCGACGAGGCTGATCATCGAGTCGTGGAATTGCACCGTTGTCTCCGGTTGCTGCAAAGAAGTGGTGGTGATTGGTCCTGCCAGCCTAAGGCCCGTAAATGCCGTTCACCGCCTGTTGAGATTGGGCCACGTGCTGTTCGGGGCAAGGAGTGGATGACGGCTACGAGGAGGTGGCGGCGACGTATGACGAGGATGTCGAGGGCGCGGGTGGCCCGGCGGATCGCGGCCGGTGCGGCGTACGGCGGTGGCGGGGTCGGACTGGTGGGCGCTGCGGCCGTCGGCCTGGTGCTGGCCGAGGTCCGCTTCGTGAAACGCCATGTGGGCAACGGCCATGGCGCGGGCAGCAACCATGTGCCGAGCGCCGACGGCCGGTACGGACATGTCTACGACACCCCGGGTGAACCCCCGCTGCGGCTGACCATGCTCGGCGACTCCACGGCCGCCGGGCAGGGCGTGCACCGGGCGGCACAGACCCCGGGAGCCCTGCTGGCCTCGGGCCTGGCCGCGGTCTCGGAACGCCCGGTCGAGCTGCGCAACGTGGCCCTCCCGGGCGCCCAGTCGGACGACCTGGACCGCCAGGTGGCCCTCGCCCTCGCGGACACCTCCCGGGTGCCCGACGTCTGCGTGATCATGATCGGCGCGAACGACGTCACCCACCGCATGCACCCGACCAGATCGGTCCGCCACCTCTCGGCGACGGTACGGCGGCTGCGCACGGCCGGTGCCGAGGTGGTCGTCGGCACCTGTCCCGACCTGGGGACGGTGGAGCAGGTCCAGCAGCCGTTGCGCTGGCTGGCCCGCCGGGCCTCCCGGCAGCTGGCGGCGGCCCAGACGATCGGCACGGTCGAACAGGGCGGGCGCACGGTGTCGCTGGGCGACCTGCTGGGCCCCGAGTTCGCGGCCAACCCGCGCGAGCTGTTCGGCCCGGACAACTTCCACCCCTCGGCGGAGGGCTACGCGACGGCGGCGATGGCGGTCCTGCCGACCGTCTGCGCCGCGCTGGGCCTCTGGCCGGCCGAGGAGGACCGCCCGGACGCGTCCCGCCGCGAGGGTTTCCTGCCGGTGGCACGAGCGGCTGCGGAGGCGGCATCGGAGCCGGGCACGGAGGTCACGGCGGCGATGCCGACCGGGCCGAGGGGTCCGTGGGCGTTGCTGAAGCGGCGGAAGAGGAGGCGGGTGCAGGAGGTCTCGCCGGTGCCTTCGCCCATTTCGGCGACTTCTCGGCCTACCGAGACGGGTGGTGGGTGGGCATAGGTCCGGGGGTCCAGGGGGCGGAGCCGCCTGGGACGATCAGCCGAGCCAAGCAAGCGCTTAGAAAACTGCGGCCAGGGTCACACAGCGATCCCCGTGACCTGTGCCATACGTACGGGTAACTTCCCAAGAAGCCCTGCACATCACACCGTACGTACGCCAATGGAGCCGTGATGCCCGAAGCCGTCATCGTCTCGACCGCCCGCTCCCCCATCGGCCGCGCCGTCAAGGGCTCCCTCAAGGACCTGCGCCCGGACGACCTCACCGCCACGATCATCCAGGCCGCCCTCGCGAAGATCCCCGAGCTGGACCCCGCGCTCATCGAGGACCTGATGCTCGGCTGCGGCCTCCCCGGCGGCGAGCAGGGTTACAACCTCGGCCGGATCGTCGCCGTGCAGATGGGCATGGACCACCTGCCGGGCTGCACGATCACCCGTTACTGTTCCTCGTCCCTGCAGACCAGCCGCATGGCCCTGCACGCCATCAAGGCCGGCGAGGGCGACGTCTTCATCTCGGCCGGTGTCGAGATGGTCTCCCGTTACGCCAAGGGCAGCTCGGACGGCCTCCCCGGCACCACGAACCCGCTGTTCGACGAGGCGCAGGCCCGCACCGCCGCCACCGCCGCGTCCGAGGGCTCCAGCTGGCACGACCCGCGCGAGGACGGCCTGCTCCCCGACCCGTACATCGCGATGGGCCAGACCGCGGAGAACCTGGCCCGGATCAAGGGCGTCACCCGCCAGGACATGGACGAGTTCGGTGTCCGCTCGCAGAACCTCGCCGAGGAAGCCATCAAGAACGGCTTCTGGGAGCGCGAGATCACCCCGGTGACGCTGCCCGACGGCACGGTCGTCAGCAAGGACGACGGCCCGCGCGCCGGCGTCACCCTGGAGGGCGTCTCCGGCCTGAAGCCGGTATTCCGCCCCGACGGCCTCGTCACGGCCGGCAACTGCTGCCCGCTGAACGACGGCGCCGCCGCGGTCGTCATCATGAGCGACACGAAGGCCCGCGAGCTGGGCCTGACCCCGCTGGCGCGGATCGTGTCGACCGGTGTCTCCGGCCTCTCCCCCGAGATCATGGGCCTCGGCCCGGTCGAGGCGTCGAAGCAGGCGCTGGGCCGCGCCGGTCTGACCGTCGACGACATCGACCTGTTCGAGATCAACGAGGCGTTCGCCGCCCAGGTGATCCCGTCCTACCGCGACCTGAACATCCCGCTGGAGAAGCTGAACGTGAACGGCGGCGCGATCGCGGTCGGCCACCCCTTCGGCATGACCGGCGCCCGCATCACCGGCACGCTGATCAACTCCCTCCAGTTCCACGACAAGCAGTTCGGTCTGGAGACGATGTGCGTCGGCGGCGGCCAGGGCATGGCGATGGTCATCGAGCGCCTCAGCTGACCAACTCCCCGTAGCCGTACGGGAACTTTGCGTCACCCTCAGGCCCGGAACCCAGCAACCACCTGGGTTCTGGGCCGATTTGTGATCCAATCTCCCCCAGGATGTGACCTATCTCCCTTCGGAGAGGGATTTTCCCAGGTCAGGACCGTTTCACCACCAAACATCGGGCCCAAAGTCCTGCCCGATTCGTGACGTTACGCACTGACAGCTGGATAGTCCGCCCTTCAAGCTGATGTAGGAAGTCGGGGGTCGACTTTGAACCGGGAGTACGTCAGTGAGCGCCATGCCGATCGCTTTGCTGCTCACCACGGCCGCCACAGGCGCCGTGGGCGTCGCCGTCCTGCGCACCCTCTTGGTGCTCCGTCGCCAGGTAGCAGCCCTGCACACCGAGCTCGCCGAGGGCAGGGCCGCCGCCGTGCGCGCCCTTGTCCCCGCCGCCCGCAGTCATGCCGACGCGGATGAGATACGCGCCGCCGTGGCCGAGGCACTGGCCGAGGAGCGGGAGCGGGAACTGGCCGAGGCGCGTGCCTTCTGGGCCGCCCAGGAAGCCCGCGACACCGAGGTGCCGACCCTGCTGGGTCTGCCCGACAGCGAGCTGTTCATGCCCCGCCAGAGCGACTTCGTGGGCCTCGAACCGCTGGAGCCGGTGACCGAGCCGTTCACGGAGCCCGACGAGTTCGCCGGTGACTCCCCCGAACTGGCCGCCGCCCGCCGCCGCCACCCGTCCCACCCGGACTTCGTCCCGGCCCAGTCACCCGTCGCGAACGACCACGAACGCACGGTGGCCACGCTGGAGGAACTGGCCGAGTCCGCCGTGGAACTGGCCGACGTCCGCCCCGGCCCGCTCGGCACGCTCGACGTCTACGTCTTCGTCGACGGCACGACCCTCTGCATGACCCCGGGCCACCGCGAAACCGCCGAACGCCTCGCAGCGGCCCTCCGCGCCGGCGAAACCCCGTTCCTGCTGGGCGGCTCGGGTATCTCCGGCGCGTACACGCTGACGTTCGCGTGCGGCGAGGAGAACGTGTACATCCTGGCGGACAGGGTCATAGCGTCACTCTGATTTTTCGGAGATGCGCCGTTTCGCTTTCGGGTGCGGGTCGGTGGGGGCTGGTCGCGCAGTTCCCCGCGCCCCTGAAGAGACACGGCGCCCTGCGTTCTTAGGGGCGCGGGGAACTGCGCGACCAGCCACAACGCACCCGCAGCCGCCCACGCACCTCAGACGCCCGCCCTCTTCTGCGCCTCCGCCACCAACCCCAGCGCCTGCTCGACCTCGGCGTCGTTCTCAAGTACAACCGCCAAGTCATGCACAGCCACGGTGATTTGATCCGCCGCAGCGAACATCCCCGCATCCGGCATCTCCCGAGGCTCCCCCGAGGGATCCTCAACCCGCTGCGCCCACAGGGCGAACTCCCTGGCCAGCCCCAGCGCCTCCGCCGCAGCACCCCGTTGCAAACGGCTCTGCGTCGCAGCCCTGAGCCGGTCCGCGAAGTGATCCACCGCTTGAGTCAACCGCGTCGTATCCACCACGCCGCGAGACTACGCGCCGCACCCGGACTGTTGCCAACGGGCGAACGCTCAGGCACGGTGACTTGAAGGACCGGCTTACACCCCATGCGTCCGGAGGCGCCGATGTCCCAAGTGTTCTCCCAGGAGACCCATCGCAACATGCTCGCCCGCATCCCCCATTGCACCGGTCGTGAAGTATCCGACTGGCTGCGCACCGTCGACGAAGGCCCCGCCCTCTTCCGCTTCGAGGAGAAGGTCAGCTGGCTCCGCGCCGAGCACGACCTCGCATACGGCCACGCCAAGGCGATCATTCACGAGTACGACCTGAGGAGGGCCGCGCGCAAACTGCTCTAGGCGCGCACCACAGACCGACCCATCACGGACATACGGACATGACGAAGGGCCCCGGGCGAACCCGGGGCCCTTTCGCGCGATCAGCCTGGTGTCGGCTAGTCGTTGCTGTTGAGGATCGCGATGATCCGCAGGAACTCCATGTAGATCCACACCAGTGTCAGCGTGAGCCCGAAGGCCGCGAGCCACGCCTCTTCCTTCGGGGCGCCGTACGCGATGCCGTCCTCGACCTGCTTGAAGTCCAGGGCGAGGAAGCAGGCACCGAGGATGATGCCGATGACACCGAAGAAGATGCCGAGCGGGCCGCTGCGGAAGCCGAGGCCGTCACCGCCGCCGAACACCGCGAACAGCAGGTTGACCGCCATCAGCAGCACGAAGCCGAGCGCGGCGGCCATCACGAAGCCGTAGAAGCGGCGGTTGACGCGGATCCAGCCCGCGCGGTACGCGATGAGCACGCCGGCGAAGACTGCCATCGTGCCGATCACGGCCTGCATGGCCGCACCGCTCGCGATGCGGTTGTCGACGACGCTGGAGACGACGCCGAGGAAGACGCCTTCCAGCGCGGCGTACGACAGGATCAGCGCGGGGACGGGCTTCCGCTTGAAGGACTGGACGAACGCCAGCACCATCGCGATCAGCGCGGCGCCGATCCCGATGCCGTAGGAACGGCTGATGTTGGCGTCGTCGACCGGGAGCAGCACCCAGGCGAGCGCGGCCGTGACGATCAGCGTGCCGAGGGTGGTGCCGGTGCGCTGGACGACGTCGTCCATGGTCATCCGGCCGGTGGTGGCCGGGGCCTGGGGCGGTGCGCCCTGCTGCAGGTCCTGCTGGGCGTAGGGGTTCTGCGCGTAGGGGTTGCCCTGGGCGTACGGGTTGCCCTGCGTGCCCACGGCGGGGCCCCCGGCCTGCGGCGCGGTGTTGAAGCCCGCGTAGCCGTTGTCGCGGCTGAACCCCCGTCGCGAGAAGACCGGGTTTCTGCTCCTCATTTCACTCCTCCATGGCCGCCTCGCGCGGCCTTGGGCTCAAGAGTAATAGGTAGGCAAAAGTTTGACCCTACCTCTTGGGGAGGATCTTCCCCTCGTCCTGCCAAGGTACGCGGTGGACCGCACCCCCTGTGAACACTGGTACCAACCCGTGACGCCCGCCTTGGCAGCCCCTTATCCCTGTTCATCCGGTTCATCCAGGGGGAACCCGGTGTACGCCTCCGCGAGGTCCGTCTCGGCCGCCCGGGAGGACGCGATCCGCTCCAGACGGGCCAGCTGGAGCCGCCCCTCGAAGGGCGTCGCGCCGGGCGCGCGGTGCAGGAGGCTCGTCATGTCGTAGGAGAACCGCTCGGCCTGCCACACCCGCCGCAGACAGGTCGCGGAGTACGCGTCGAGCCGCTCCTCGCTCCCCGTCTTCTTCTTGTACGTCAGTGCCCGCGCGAAGGTGACGACGTCGCCGACGGCGAGGTTGAGGCCCTTGGCTCCGGTGGGCGGCACGATGTGCGCGGCGTCGCCGGCGAGGAAGAGCCGGCCGTGCCGCATGGGCTCGTGGACGTAGGAGCGCATGGGGGTGACGGACTTCTGGGTGATGGGCCCGCGGTCGAGCACCCAGTCGTCGCGCGTCTCGAAGCGACGCTCCAGCTCGTCCCAGATGGCGTCGTCGCTCCAGCTCTCGGCGTCCGCGTCCTCCTCCACCTGGAGGTAGAGACGGGAGACGGAGGGGGAGCGCATGGAGAGGAGGGCGAAACCGCGGTCGTGGCGGGCGTAGACGAGCTCGTCGTGGGAGGGCGCGACGTCGGCGAGGATGCCGAGCCAGGCGTAGGGGTACGACCGTTCGAAGACGCGGGTCAGTTCGGCGGGGATCGCATTGCGGGCGATGCCCCAGAACCCGTCGCAGCCGACGACGTAGTCGCAGTCGAGGACGTCCTCGCGGCCCTGGTGCCGGAAGCGGACGCGCGGGCCGTCGGTGTCCGCGCCCTCCACGGCGAGCGCCTCGGCCTCGAACAACAGCGGTCCGCCGCCCGCGAGTTGAAGCGCGATCAGGTCCTTGCACACCTCGGTCTGCGCGTAGACCATCACGCTACGGCCGCCGGTGAGGGCCGGGAAGTCCACCCGGTGCCGCCGCCGGTCGAACCGCAGCTCGATCCCGTCGTGCCGCAGCCCCTCCCGGTCCATCCGCTCCCCGGCGCCGGCGGCCCGCAGCACGTCGACGGTCCCCTGCTCCAGGATCCCGGCCCGCTGACGGTGCTCGACGTACTCCCGGTCCCGGCTCTCCAGGACGACCGAGTCGATACCGGCGTTGTGCAGCAGCCGGGCGAGGAGGAGGCCGGCGGGGCCGGCTCCGATGATGCCGACGGTGGTACGCATCGGGGGTCCCTTCGAGTGCGGGCCGTTCACTGACGCCTGTGTTCGTGGAGTGAAATTTCCTTCACCTGACTGACCGCTTCAGTTTCCGACCGGGCGGGCCGGACTGTCAACGGTTGGACGGCGGGCCCTTTCGGGTGGCGTCGAGCCGGAAGTGCCAGACGACCACGACCGGGGACTCGTCCAGGGCCGCGGCCGACGCCTCCGGGCACCAGTGCAGCAGGTCCCAGGACGGGTGGGCCGGGAGCGGGTCCGGGGCGGCGTCGGGGGTGAGGGAGCCGCGGGGGCGGCGGGGTTCCTCGCAGTGCAGGACCTGGAGGCCCAGCGGGATGGCCGCGGCGAGGTAGGCGCTGAGCGGGCGGTGGTACTCGGCGAGGAGGGAGGGGCGGCCGTCCGGGCCGGGACGGCGGGGCAGGGTCGGCCGGAGATAGGACACCAGCAGGTGGGCATCCGAGATGACGAGGTGTCCGCCAGGGCGCAGGACGCGCGCGAACTCCCTTAGTACCGGGGCCAGTTCGGGGACATGGGTGAGGGCGAGCGCGCACACGACGGTGTCGACCGCGTCGTCCGGAAGCGGGAGCCGGTGCAGGTCGGCCTCGTGGAAGGCGACGTCCGGCAGGCGCTCACGGGCCCGGGCGAGCATCTCCGGCGAGGCGTCGACGCCGGTCACCTGGTGGCCGAGTTCATGCAGGTAGGCGGTGTGGCGGCCGGTGCCGCAGGCCGCGTCCAGTGCCGTGCCGACGGGCAGGCCGTCCAGGATGCGCCGGACGACGGGCTGCTCGATGTCGATCATCCCGTTGCCGGGGGCGTCGTAGTGCGGCGCCCAGTACCGGTAGACCTCGGCCGCATCGATCGTGCCCGGCTCCGCCGTGACCCCGTCGGCGTGCGCGAGGACGGGTGTGTCCAGCAGGGTACGGATCTCGGCGATCCGGGCCTCGACGAACGCCCGGTCGGCACTCCCCTCCCGGAAACCGCGGAGCAGAGCGGCGCCCTCGACGCCCAGCAGGTATCCCAGGGGGCTCAGATAGGTCACCCCGCGCACGGTACGGACACGCCTTCGGACCGCTCCACCGGTTTTCCCGCGCTTCGGACAACGTCCGTCCGGTGAGGGGTTGCCGCACCTACGTCGGCAACACACCGTTCCCACAGGTCACAGTCAGTGACCACGATAGTGCCCGGAGCCGGACTTGAACCGGCACGCCCGCGAAGGGGCAGCGAGGTTTAAGCTCGCCGTGTCTGCATTCCACCATCCGGGCAGGCCGTGGGCTCCACATCGAGGTTCCGAGCCTATCGGGGCGCGTCTCCCCAACAGCGGGCGGGCGTACCGATGTTGTCTTATTTTATTGATGTCTGAGGGTTCATCAGACCGTGGAAAGAGCCATCAGCACTTGCCAATAGCCTTGCGTGCGGTGTGGGGGCCTGTATGCGGAATGACGGAATTTCACCGCCCGAACGAGGGTGCTCCACCGGTTCTTGACCCGGGCCCGACTCGGGGGCCGCGGCGGTGCTTGTCTCGGGGCACGTCTCGGGGGCGGCTCTCATCCCCAGGTATGACAGCGCGAGGTGCAGTCCGACTGAAGGCTGCCCCCGGAACCGGAACAGCGGGTGACTCCACGGCGGGATACGGCCGGAAGGATGGAACACGTCCCCAGCAACACCGTCGTCCCGACAGGAGCGCCTTCCGTGACCACCACCCCCATCGCCGACCGGACCACCTCAGTGGCCGCGCGCGCCACGGATCTTTCCAAGATCTACGGACAGGGCGAGACCCAGGTGGTCGCCCTCGACCAGGTCTCGATCTCCTTCCGGCAGGCCGAGTTCACGGCGATCATGGGCCCCTCGGGGTCCGGCAAGTCCACCCTCATGCACTGCGTGGCCGGCCTGGACTCGTTCTCGTCCGGTTCCGTCCGGATCGGTGACACCGAACTGGGCTCCCTGAAGGACAAGCAGCTGACGAAGTTGCGCCGGGACAAGATCGGTTTCATCTTCCAGGCGTTCAACCTGCTGCCGACGCTGACGGCCCTGGAGAACATCACGCTCCCCATGGACATCGCGGGCCGCAAGCCCGACAAGGAGTGGCTGGACTCGGTGATCCGGATGATCGGTCTCTCCGACCGGCTCAAGCACCGGCCCTCCCAGCTCTCCGGCGGCCAGCAGCAACGCGTCGCCGTGGCACGGGCGTTGGCCTCCCGCCCCGACATCATCTTCGGCGACGAGCCGACCGGAAACCTCGACTCCCGCTCCGGCGCCGAGGTGCTGGGCTTCCTGCGCAACTCCGTACGGGAGCTGGGGCAGACGGTGGTCATGGTGACCCACGACCCGGTGGCCGCGGCCTACGCGGACCGGGTGGTGTTCCTCGCCGACGGCCGCATCGTCGACGAGGTCTTCGAGCCGACGGCGGACTCGGTGCTCGACCGCATGAAGCGCTTCGACGCCAAGGGCCGTACCAGCTGAGTCTTCTGACGGCTCCTCAACTCACCGCACGGGCAACCGACTTCGCCGCCCCGGCTCACCTCTCGTACACCTGGACTGAGTAGACCCATGTTCCGAACCGCCTTGCGCAACGTACTCGCGCACAAGGCCCGGCTCCTCATGACCGTGCTCGCCGTGATGCTCGGCGTCGCGTTCGTGTCGGGGACCCTGGTCTTCACCAACACCATCTCGAACGCCTTCCAGAACAGCTCGGCCAAGGGCTTCGACCAGGTCGACGTCGCCGTGCAGGCCAAGTCCCAGGACGACAGGGGCGACACGGTCGGCAAGACGCCCGAGCTGACCCAGGCCATGCTGGACACCAGCGCGAAGGTGCCGGGCGCCGCGTCCGCGACCGGGGTCGTCAACGGCTTCACCGCCATAGCCGACAAGAAGGGCAAGCTCATCGGCGGCGGCTTCCAGTCCGAGGGCGGCAACTACTGGGGGGACAAGGACGCCCGCTATCCCCTCAAGTCCGGTACGGCACCGCACGGTTCGGGTGAGGTCGCGATCGACTCGGAGACCGCGAAGCGCGCCGGGTACAAGGTCGGCGACACCGTGCGCATCTCGGTCGACGGCCCGGTGCTGACGCCGAAGATCACCGGCATCTTCACCACCGACGACGGCAATGTCGCCGCCGGCGGCAGCCTCGCCCTCTTCGACACGGCCACCGCGCAGAAGCTGTTCGGCAAGGCGGGGACGTACGACGAGATCGATGTGAAGGCCGCGGCCGGGACGAGTCAGGCGGCGCTGAAGTCCGCGCTGGACCAGGCCCTCCCCAAGGGGCAGACGGAGACCACCACCGCCCAGAAGCTCGCCGACGACCAGGCCAGGACGATCGCCTCCTCGATGAGCGGCCTGAAGTCGGGGCTGCTGGTCTTCGCGGGCATCGCGCTGTTCGTCGGCACGTTCATCATCGCCAACACCTTCACCATGCTGGTCGCCCAGCGCACCAAGGAACTGGCGCTGCTGCGCGCGGTCGGCGCCTCCCGCCGGCAGGTCACGCGGTCGGTGCTCCTTGAGGCGTTCGTGGTCGGCGCGGTCGCCGCCGTCGCCGGTCTGGTCGCCGGTATCGGCATCGGCGCCGGGCTGCGCGCGCTGATGGGCACGATCGGCGCGACCGTCCCGGACGGCCCGCTGATCATCACCTCGGGCACGGTGCTCAGCGCCCTCGCGGTCGGCATCCTCATCACCATGCTCGCCGCCTGGCTGCCCGGCCGCCGGGCCGCGAAGATCCCGCCGGTCGCCGCGATGAGCAGCGTGCACGCGACGGCCACCACCAAGTCGCTGGTGCTGCGCAACACGCTCGGCGCGCTGTTCTCCGGCGCGGGCGTCGCGGTCGTCATCGCGGCCACGTCGATGAACGGTTCGGACGGCCAGGCACCCATGGGGATCGGCGCCGTCCTGCTGATCATCGGGGTGTTCATCCTGACCCCGCTGCTGTCCCGCCCGCTGATCGCGGCGGCGGCCCCGGTGCTGCGGATCTTCGGGATCTCCGGCAAGCTGGCCCGCCAGAACTCGGTGCGCAACCCGCGCCGTACGGCCGCCACCGCCTCCGCGCTGATGATCGGCCTCACCCTCATCACCGGCATGACGGTGATGGCGGGCAGCCTCCAGCAGGCGATCGACAAGATGGCCTCGTCCGCGATCAGCGCCGACTACATCGTCTCGATGGCGAACGGCAACGAACTCTCCGCCGACGTCGACAAGACGCTCACCACCACCTCCGGCGTCACCGCCAGCAGCCCGCTGCGCAACGCCCCGTCGCGCATCGACGGCGAGACCGAGTTCCTGACGGGCGTCAACGGCTCGGCCATCGGCAAGCTCACCGATCTCAAGGTGGACAGCGGCACCTTCAAGGTCGCCGGCACGCAGGTCGTCGTGGACGACGACACCGCCAAGTCCCACGGCTGGAAGGCCGGTTCGACCTTCACCACGCACTACGAGGACGGCAAGGCGCAGCAGCTGACCGTCTCCGCGGTCTACGAGGGCAACGCGCTGATCCGCGGCATCATGCTCGACAACGCGACGCTCGCCCCGCACCAGACCGACCCGGCCGACATGCAGATCCTGGTCAAGACGGCGGACGGCGCGTCGAGTTCGACGAAGGACAAGCTGGAGAAGGCCCTCGGCTCCAACCCGGCC
This sequence comes from Streptomyces sp. STR69, assembly GCF_024519455.1. GTDB lineage: Bacteria > Actinomycetota > Actinomycetes > Streptomycetales > Streptomycetaceae > Streptomyces. Next base: position 762,608 of record NZ_JALJRY010000001.1, read on the forward strand.
GTCAAGGTCCAGGACAAGAAGGACCTCTCCAACAGCATCGCGCAGGTCTTCACCCTGATCCTCAACATGGTCTACGGCCTGCTCGCCATGGCGGTGATCGTCGCGGTCCTCGGGGTCATCAACACCCTTGCGATGTCGGTCTTCGAGCGCTCGCAGGAGATCGGGATGCTGCGCGCGATCGGCCTGGACCGCAAGGGCATCAAGCGGATGGTCCGTCTTGAGTCCCTCGTCATCTCGCTCTTCGGCGGGGTGCTCGGCATCGGCCTGGGAGTCTTCTTCGGCTGGGCGGCCGGTGAGTTGATCGGCTCGAAGATGTCGACGTACGAACTGGTCATCCCCTGGGCCCGAATGACGCTCTTCCTGCTCCTGGCGGGCACGGTCGGCGTCCTGGCCGCCCTGTGGCCGGCCCGGCGCGCGGCCAAGCTGAACATGCTGTCGGCCATCAAGTCCGAGTAGCCGTAGATGGGTTGGGGCCCCGTTCCGGACCGGAACGGGGCCCTTCCTGTTGCCCCGGAGGCGGGCTCAGTTCCAGGTGCGGGCGCGCAACGGCATTCCGGAGCCGCCCGGTTCGGGGGTCCTGACGGCCAACACCTGGTTCACTCCTATGCGGTTGCGCTCGAAGCCGAGCGCGGAGGCCGCCATGTAGAGCCGCCACACCCGGGCCCGCCCGGCGCCGACGAGGCCGACCGCGCGCCGCCACTCGGCCTCCAGGTTGGCGACCCAGCGGCGCAGGGTGAGCGCGTAGTGCTCGCGGATCGCCTCGACGTCCCGCACCTCGAACCCGGCGCTCTCCAGCTGGGTCACGGTGGCGCCGACGGGCGCCAGTTCGCCGTCGGGGAAGACGTACGCGTCGATGAACTCGTCGATGTCGTACGCCGATTCGTCCTGCCACGGGCGGCGGGCGATCTGGTGGTTGAGCAGCCGCCCGCCCGGTCTGAGCAGTGCGAAGAGGACCCTCGCGTACTCCAGGTACCGTGCGGAGCCCACGTGTTCGGCCATGCCCACGGAGGAGATGGCGTCGTAGGGCCCGTCGGTGACGTCGCGGTAGTCCTGGACGCGGATCTCGACCTTGTCGGTGAGCCCCTCCTCGGCGACGCGCTTACGGGCGAAGGCCGCCTGTTCCTGCGAGAGGGTCACGCCGACCACGTTCACGCCGTACTCGCGGGCCGCGTGGATCGCCATCGAACCCCAGCCGCAGCCGACGTCCAGCAGGCGCTGACCAGGCGTCAACTCCAGCTTGCGGCAGATGAGTTCGAGCTTGTCGCGCTGCGCGTCCTCCAGAGTGCCGTCCGGGGATTCCCAGTAGGCGCACGAGTAGACCATCGAGGGGCCGAGGACGATCTCGTAGAAGTCGTTGCCGACGTCGTAGTGGTGGCTGATGGCGCGTTTGTCGGTGCGCTTGGTGTGGAGGTGGGCGCGGCTGCGGCGGACCTCCTCCGGGGGCGGGGCGGGCGGCAGCGGGAGTCCGGCGAGCTTCACCAGTCCGCGTACGGCGGACCGCACCTCGGGGTCGCGCAGGGCCTGGGCGAGGGTGCGGGCGTCGTCGCCTCGCTCCCACACCAGCGAGGACATCGCGTCGAGGCCCGCGTACAGGTCGCCCTCGATGGTCAGGTCTCCGGCGACCCAGGCACGCGCCATGCCCAGTTCGCCGGGTTTCCACAGGAGTCGGCGCAGGGCGCGGCGATTGCGTACGACCAAGGTCGGCGCATCCGGCGGCCCTGCCTCGGAACCGTCCCAGGCGCGGATGCGCACCGGGACGGGGGTTCCCAGCAGCTGTTCGAAGAGGGATTTGAGCCGCAGCGCGGCATCAGCCATGGCGCACACCTCCGTGACGCGGATCCCGGAATTGTCCATCACTACGTAAACACCGGCCAGGCCCGATCGCAGTCCTGCTTGAGCATTACGAGTAGGCAAAACAGATGTAGAGGACATGTAGACGCGGGGCGCCGGGAACGCCGAAGGGGCCGTCCGCACCACGGATGGCGGACGGCCCCCTCGGGCGTACTACGGGTATGACGGGTACGTCGACTGCGGGTACCACGGGTCAGGCGTGACCGGAGGTCAGGAGGCCTTGGCCTTCTCCTCGGACTTCGCGGCGGCGGCCGGAGCCGGCGCCGGCTTGGCGGCCTCGTAGAACTCCTCACGGGGGTTCTCCATGGCGCCGAGCGACACGACCTCGCGCTTGAGGAACATCGCGAGCGTCCAGTCGGCGAAGACGCGGATCTTGCGGTTCCAGGTCGGCATCGCCAGACCGTGGTAGCCACGGTGCATGTACCAGGCGAGACGGCCCTTGACCTTGATCTTCACCTTGCCCATGACGATCATCGCGACGCCCTTGTGGAGGCCGAGGCCCGCCACCGCACCCTTGTTGGCGTGCGAGTACTCCTTCTGCGGGAAGCCCCGCATACCGGAGATCACGTTGTCGCCGAGGACCTTCGCCTGGCGCAGCGCGTGCTGGGCGTTCGGCGGGCACCAGGCGTTCTCGACGCCGGCCTTGCGGGCGGCGATGTCGGGCACCTGGGCGTTGTCGCCCGCGGCCCAGACATAGTCGGTGCCGGTGACCTGGAGGGTCGGCTGGGCGTCGACGTGACCGCGCGGGCCGAGCGGGAGGCCGAAGCGGGAGAGAACGGGGTTCGGCTTGACGCCGGCCGTCCACACGATCGTGTTGGAGTCGACCTCGAGGCCGTTCTTCAGCACGACGTGGCCGCCGACGCAGGAGTCCATCGAGGTCGAGAGGTAGATCTCGATCCCGCGGCTCTCCAGGTGCTCCTTGCCGTAGAGGCCGAGCTTGGGGCCGACCTCCGGGAGGATCTTGTCGGCGGCGTCGACGAGGACGAAGCGCATGTCCTCGCGGGAGACGTTGGTGTAGTACTTGGCCGCGTCCCGGGCCATGTCCTCGACCTCACCGATGGTCTCCGCACCGGCGAAACCGCCGCCGACGAAGACGAAGGTGAGCGCCTTGCGGCGGATCTCCTCGTCGGTGGTGGAGTCGGCCTTGTCGAGCTGCTCAAGGACGTGGTTGCGCAGGCCGATGGACTCCTCGATGCCCTTCATGCCGATGCCCTGTTCGGCGAGGCCGGGGATCGGGAAGGTGCGGGAGACCGCGCCCATCGCGATGACGAGGTAGTCGAAAGGCAGCTCGTACGCCTCACCCACGAGGGGGGCGATCGTGGCGACCTTGCGGTCCTGGTCGATGGTGGTGACCCGGCCGGTGAGGACCTCCGCCTTCGGCAGTACGCGTCGCAACGGGACGACGACGTGCCGAGGGGAGATGCTGCCGGCGGCGGCTTCGGGGAGGAAGGGCTGGTAGGTCATGTACGACCGGGGGTCGACGACCGTGACGATCGCCTCGCCGTAGCGCATCTTCTTGAGAATGCGCCGAGCTGCGTACAGGCCTACGTACCCACCGCCTACTACGAGGATCCTGGGACGCTCCGTGGTGCTCATGCCATCGAGTATCCACCTGCCCCTGGGGGGTCGCTCGTGCGCCCCTTCACAAGCTTCCACAGGGGCTGTGTTATCCTCCGCGACTCACATGATCCAGGTCACGTCATGGGTGGTGAACCACGGTTCGGTTCGCCCCGTTGTCAAGGCCGCGTGAGCTGCTTCTCTGTCTCACCGGACACCCTGGACCACACCTCCGCGACACCCTCCCGAAACGCCCCCGAATCACTCCCGTACCGACCCGCCGAGCACGCTCCCGAGCCCGCCGGAGCCCCGGACGGGCCAACCGGGGCAGTCGGGTCGTCCAACTGGACAGAATTCCTTGTGAAGAACTTCACGAACTTTCTTACGGACACGTTCCGGAGGGGGGTGGCGAGCGCCCCTGCATCCGCTCATACGTTATATGGGCTGCTCAGGAGTTTACTACCGGCCAGTAATAATTCGGGGTGTCCGCCGGCGCCGCGAGGCGTCCCGGGCGGGGCGCGAGGCGGCTCCCGTGACGCGGGTCGGCAGCCGACTTCAGCCTCTCAGGCCTCTCCAGCCTCTTCCGCCGCCCTGACGGCGATCCCGAACGCGATGCCGTCCAAGATGTCGTGCTCGCTCACCACGACCTCCGTAGCGCCCGTCCGCTCCATGATCGAGAGGAGTACGAGGGCGCCCGCGCCGATGACGTCGACGCGGCCCGGGTGCATGGAGGGGATCGCGGCGCGTTCGGCGTGGGTGGAAGTCAGCAAGGAGTCCGTGATCTCGCGGACGCGGTCGTAGGAGACCCGGGAGTGGTGGATGGCCTCCGTGTCGTACTCGGGGAGGTTCTGGGCGATCGCCGAGACCGTGGTGACCGAGCCGGCCAGGCCGACCAGGGTGCGGGCCTCGCGCAGCGGAACCGTCTTCGCGGCGAGGTCGAGGGCCTCCTCGATGTCCGCGCGCATCGCCGCCACCTGGTCCGGGGTCGGCGGGTCCGTGACCTTGCCGTCGCGGACGAGGTGGCGCTCGGTCATGCGGACGCAGCCGATGTCCACGGAGCGGGCGGCACGGACCTGGTCGTCGCCCACCACGAACTCCGTCGAGCCGCCGCCGATGTCGACGACGAGATACGGCTTGGCCAGGTCGTCTCGGCCCGTCAGTTCCTTGGTCGCGCCGGTGAAGGAGAGCTCCGCCTCCTCGTCGCCGGTGATCACCTCCGGCTCGACGCCCAGGATGTCCAGGACGCCCCGGACGAAGTCCTCGCGGTTCGAGGCGTCGCGGGAGGCCGACGTGGCCACGAAGCGGACCTTGTCGGCGCCCTTCTCGCGGATCACCTCCGCGTACTCACGGCAGGCCGCGAACGTCCGCTCCAGCGCCTCGGGGGCCAGCTTGCCGGTCTTGTCCACACCTTGGCCGAGCCGCACGATCGTCATCCGCCGGTCCAGTTCCCGGAGTTCACCCGTGGCCGGGTTCACGTCCGCGACGAGCAGCCGGATGGAGTTCGTACCGCAGTCGACCGCCGCGACACGGCTGAAACCGTCTTCGAGCAGCGGGACGTAGGAGAAGTACGTGCTGCGGATCGCGGTGGGGTCGGAAGCCTCGGCGGCCTCGGCGGGCAGTTCGTCGGCCGGGTCGGGGGCCGCGAGCGGCTGTACGCACGCACCCTTGGCCCACCACTCCGGCAGCATCGCGAGCGCCTCGTCGCCGAGCGGGTTGACGCCCGGGCCCGCGGCCAGGGAGTGGCCCACGAGGACGTGCAGGCACTTCACGCGGTCCGGCATGCCGCCCGCGCTCGGGAAGCCCTCCAGGACCTCGATGGCGTCGCGGCGCGCGATGTAGTCCTCGTGCGCGGCACGGTACGCGGCGGCCAGTTCGGGGTCCGTCTGCAGCCGGGCCGTCATCTCCTTCATGACGCCGTTCGCCTCGAGCGTGCCGATCGCCGAGGCGGCCTTCGGGCACGTCAGGTAGTACGTCGTCGGGAAGGGGGTGCCGTCGGGGAGGCGGGGGGCCGTCTCCACCACGTCCGGCTGTCCGCACGGGCAACGGTGTGCGATCGCGCGCAACCCGCGCGGCGGGCGCCCGAGTTGCTGCTTGAAGGCCTCGACGTCGGCGTCGGTGGGCTCGGTGCGCGGAGTGGACGGCGGGGGCGTATCCATGCCTGTACGAGAGTCTCTCTGGAGTGTCTGTCGGTTCACTGGTCGGAGGCGTCGGACTTGTCGACGCCGTCCCAGACGTTCGAGTACCAGGGGCGGTCGGCCGCCCCCAGCTCGGCGCGCGACTGCTTGGCCGCGTCCGGGTCGATCACGATGTAGCCCGTCTCCCCGGGCATCACGTAGTGCAGCCGCTGCCGGATCTGCTGCTCCGCGTAGGAGTCGTCCTGCCAGCGCGCCTTGAGGTCGCGCAGCTGCTCGACGCGCTGCCGGGCCTGTGCCTGCTGCCGCTCCAGTTCGGAGATCTCGGCGCGCTGGGAGACGTACTGCCTTATCGGGTACGCCAGCGCCACGATCAGCGAGCACAGCACGAGGGCGAGAAGGGCCGCCCGGCCGGTGAGCCGGGAGCGGCGGGCCTGCCGTTTGGTCTGGGAGCGGTAGACACGGGCCGCCGTCTGCTCGCCGAGCAGCTTCAGCCTGGTCGCGGTGGAGAACCGGTCCCGGTCCTTCACGGCCATGTCCCGCCTCCCCTTCACACGTGCGTACGTCCCCGCACACGGTACGGGACCGGGTGCGGGGACGTACGTACGACTGGCTAAGGCTTAGCCCGGTATGGGTCAGCCCTTGCTGTGCCCATGGTCCGCAGAGCGGACGAGCGGGAAGGCTCAGCCCTTGAAGCGCGGGAAAGCGGAGCGGCCCGCGTACTCCGCCGCGTCGTCGAGGATCTCCTCGATGCGCAGGAGCTGGTTGTACTTGGCGACGCGGTCCGAGCGGGCCGGGGCGCCGGTCTTGATCTGGCCGCAGTTCACCGCGACGGCGAGGTCGGCGATGGTGACGTCCTCGGTCTCGCCGGAGCGGTGGGACATCATGCACTTGAAGCCGTTGCGCTGGGCCATCTCGACGGCGTCCAGGGTCTCGGTCAGCGAGCCGATCTGGTTCACCTTGACCAGCAGGGCGTTGGCGGTGCCCTCCTCGATGCCGCGGGCGAGGCGCTCGGGGTTGGTGACGAAGAGGTCGTCGCCGACGATCTGGACCTTGTCGCCGAGGCGGTCGGTGATGACCTTCCAGCCGGCCCAGTCGTCCTCGTACAGCGGGTCCTCGATGGAGACGAGCGGGTAGGCCGCCACGAGCTCCTCGTAGTACTCGGTCATCTCGGCGGCCGAGCGGGACTTGCCCTCGAACTCGTACTTGCCGTCCTTGTAGAACTCGGACGCGGCGACGTCGAGCGCGAGCCCGATCTGCTCGCCGGGGATGTAACCGGCCTGCTTGATGGCCTCGAGGATGAGGTCGAGGGCGGCGCGGTTGGACTCCAGGTTCGGGGCGAAGCCGCCCTCGTCGCCGAGGCCGGTGGACAGGCCCTTGGTCTTCAGCACCTTCTTGAGGGTGTGGTAGACCTCGGCGCCCCAGCGCAGCGCCTCGGAGAAGGACTCCGCGCCGATCGGGGCGATCATGAACTCCTGGATGTCCACGTTCGAGTCGGCGTGCGAGCCGCCGTTCAGGATGTTCATCATCGGAACGGGCAGCAGGTGCGCGTTCGGGCCGCCCAGGTAGCGGAAGAGGGGGAGGTCGCTGGCCTCGGAGGCGGCGTGGGCGACGGCGAGGGAGACGCCGAGGATGGCGTTGGCGCCGAGCGAGCCCTTGTTGTCGGTGGCGTCCAGGTCGAACATCGCCTGGTCGATCAGGCGCTGCTCGGTGGCGTCGTAGCCGACGAGCTCCGGGCCGATCTGCTCGATGACGGCGAGTACGGCCTTCTCGACACCCTTGCCGCCGTAGCGGTTGGGGTCGCCGTCACGCAGCTCGATGGCTTCGAAGGCACCCGTGGAGGCGCCGGACGGAACGGCGGCACGACCCGTGCTGCCGTCGTCGAGGCCGACCTCGACCTCGACCGTGGGGTTGCCTCGGGAGTCCAGGATTTCCCGGGCTACGACGACGTCGATGGACGGCACGAGCATCTCCTTCTTGGGGTCTGACGCGGCTACGGCAACACCGCAGCGGCTCTGCGAGACGAGCCTAACCGGCTCGGGGCGATTGGCCATCCGGTCGGCCGCCTGATGGACAGAACCGAGAGTAAATTGTTTCCGAACGGAACAAAGAGTCCCGCGGAAGAACAAGGGGACACAAAAAGCCCCGCCCCGGTGCGTACGGGGGAACACGCACCGGAGCGGGGAGCCCGTGGGGGACGGGGGTGACCCTCACGAGGTCTCCATGATGGAGTCCACGGATGTGAGGGCGCTGTGGTTCAGCTGAGACCTACTTGAGGTGGAGCTGCTGACCCGGGTAGATGAAGTCGGCGTCGTCGATGATGCTCTTGTTCAGCTTGAACAGCTGCTGCCAGCCGCCCTTGACCTTGTGCTTCTCGGCGATCGAGCTGAGGGTGTCGCCCTTGACGACCTTGTACTCGCCGTCACCCTTCTTGACCTTCTTGCCGGTCGGGGTGGAGACGGTCTTCTTGGCGGCCGGGCGCTCGGCGGAGCGGGAGGCCGTCGTGTCGGTCGAGCGGGTGCTGGTGCTGCCGCTGCTCGACGAGCTGTTGCTGTTCGACGAGCTGGAGGAGCTGCCGCCGGAGTAGGTGGCGCCCGACAGGCCGGTGCCGCAGACGGGCCATGCGCCCTTGCCCTGGGAGGCGAGGACCTTCTCGGCCACGGCTATCTGCTGCGACTTGGAGGCCTGGTTCGCGGTGGAGGCGTAGGCGGTGCCGCCGTACGCGGCCCACGTCGAGGCGGAGAACTGCAGGCCGCCGTAGTAGCCGTTGCCGGTGTTGATGGACCAGTTGCCGCCGGACTCGCAGCTGGCGACCGTGTCCCACTCGGAGGCGGTGGCGGCGGAGGCGTTGCCGGCCGCCATGAGCGGGGCGGCGATGGCGACACCGGTCACGCCGGCGAGCGTGGCGACGCGGGTGGCCTTGGACGGACGGCGGTGCTTGCCCTTGCTGGAAAACAGCATGGAAGATCCCAATCCCCTCACCGACGCCTACGAGGTGAGCTGTCGGGTTCGGGCCGTGTGAGTTGCCCGGCCGCACACCTCTCGGTGCGCGGCTTCACCCCAAGCCGGTTCCGGTCGTCTCTCAACTCCCGGGCCCGGCACTTACCTTGGGTCCCCCGCTCCTGCCTACGGCGCTTGACGCGACGACTGTTCCCGGAAGCCGCTGGCAGGACTCGGCGTGTGCGGCAGCCGGGGCTCGTGGTGACGAGCGGCCTTGACCGTAGACAGGGAAACCACGGAATTTCAAAGACGATCAGGGCTTCTGAGACTCATCCCACACTTTCACCAAAGCGGACATTCAGCGCGAAGCGTGACGCGAACTCCCGCTGTTTTGCTGCTACTTTCCGCCCGTTTCAGCACTGACGTCCAGGGTCTGACCGGCGACGACAGCGGACGGATCGGCGCCTATCACCTTTTTGTTCTCGGCGTACAGCGCGCGCCATCCGCCGTCGAGGCCAAGGGAGTCGGCGATGGACGCGAGGGAGTCGCCGGCGCGGACGGTGTACGTCTGCGGCACCGCGCTCTCTTCGCCACTCTCCTCGGCGCTCGCTCCGCGATGCTTGCCGGTGCTCTGCTGCTGGACCCCCTGGTCACTCCCCTGGTCGCCGGAGTCACCGAGCGCACCGGTGTCGACGAGGCTCCACTTGCCCACCGCCTGCTCCGAGTTGTCCGATTCGTCGAGTTTCGGGGAGGCGGTGGCCGAGCCGTCGTCCGCCGAAGGGATGGTGGACTTGTCGGACTTGGCGGGGTTGTCCGTCGCGGAGGGTGTGGGGCTCTGCGAGTCGCCGCCGGAGGAATCGGACGAATCGGAGGGGGTCGGTTCCGTGTTTCCGGAGTTGGACAACCCGAACGATCCGGAGGCACCGGAAGAGTCGGAGGAATCGGAGGAGTCCGAAGAACCCGAGGAGTCCGTCGCGCCGGTCGACGGCGAGTCGCTCGTGACGCCGGTGTCGACGTCCGCCGCACCCGAGGTGGTGGTGAGGCCCGAGACCAGCGCGCAGGTGGTCCACGCGGAGGTGCCCTTGGCGTCGAGGATCTTCTCGGCGACGGCTATCTGCTGGGAACGGCTGGCGAGGTCGGCCGTCGGGGCGTAGTCCTCGCCGCCGTACTTGTTCCAGTCGTCCTGGGTCAGCTGCAGCCCGCCGTAGTGGCCGTTGCCGCTGTTCTCGCTCCAGGAGCCGCCCGTCTCGCACTCGGCCACCTTGTCCCAGGTGGTGCCGTCGGCGGCGTTCGCGGCGGCGGCGCCGAGGAGGGGGATGGCGATGGCGGAGCCGGTCACCCCGGCCGCGACGAGGATTGCCGGAGCCTGACGGGGGCGACGGTGACGACCGTTCCCGGAGAGCATGCGGAGGCCTTTCGCGTGACGGCGGGGGGAGCGCGCGGCGGGTGCTGCGGGGCGCCGCGCTGGTACGTGAACGTAGCCGCTGTCGATCACTTGTCACAAGTTAATGCCACGCAGATCACGTGAAGATCACAGAGTTGAGGAACTGTCATCTTCGGGTTTACGGGGCGAGATGGCCCGTTCGGTCCGGGTTTACGGGTTTGGTGTGGTCGCTCCGGGGGTGAACTCCACTGGCAGGGTGCGCAGTCCGCGCATGATGAGCCCGCCGCGCCAGCGCAAGTCGGCCGGATCCGCCGCGAGTTGGAGGTCGGGGAGGCGGGTGAGGAGGGTGGCGAGCGCGGTCTGCCCCTCCAGGCGGGCGAGCGGGGCGCCGAGGCAGTAGTGGATGCCGTGGCCGTAGCCGAGGTGTTGATTGTCACGCCGTCCGAGGTCGAGGACATCGGGATCGGCGAACCGTTCCGGATCGCGGTCCGCCGCGGCCAGTACGACCAGTACGGGATCGCCGGCCGCGATGTCCTGCCCGCCCAGGGTGACGGGGCGGGTGGCGAAGCGCCAGGTCGCCAGCTCCACCGGGCCGTCGTAGCGCAGGAGTTCCTCGACGCCGGTTTCGAGGAGGCCGCGTTCGCCGGCGGCGAGGGACTTTTCGAGGCGGGCGCGCTGATCGGGGTGGGTGAGGAGGGCGTAGGTGCCGTTGCCGATGAGGTTGACGGTCGTCTCGAAACCGGCGAACAGCAGGATGAAGGCCATTGCCGCGGCCTCGTTCTCGGTGAGGTGCTCGCCCTGGTCGGAGGCGCGGATGAGGGCGGAGATGAGGTCTTCGCCGGGCAGCGGGTCCGGGCTGTCGGGAAGGGCCGCACGCTTGCGGTGGATGAGGTCGGCGAGATAGCCACGCATCTTCTTCACGGACCGCGCGACTCCGCCTCTCGGCCCGCCGCCGTGCCGGATCATCATGCCCGCCCAGTCCCGGAAGTCGTCCTGGTCCTCGCGGGGGACGCCGAGCAGGTCGCAGATGGCGTAGATGGGGAGCGGGAAGGCGAAGTCGTGGATGAGGTCGGCGGAACCGCTCCTCGCGAACCGGTCGATGAGATGGTCCGTCAACTCCTGCACCCGGGGCGCGAATTCGGCCACCCGGCGGGGTGTGAACGCCTTGCTGACCAGCCGTCGGAGCCGGGTGTGGTCCGGCGGGTCGATGTTGAGCAGATGCGTCATCAACTCGGCCTTGCGCTCACCCGGGATACCGGTCTTGCCCTTGGCGTGCGCCGGTTCGTCGTGATGAGCGGGGTTCTTGGACAGCCGCGGGTCGGCGAGCGCCTGCTTGGCATCGGCGTACCGGGTGACCAACCAGGCCTCCACTCCGCTGGGGAGCCGTGTCTTGTGCACGGGGGCGTGCTCACGGAGCCAGGCGTAGGCGGGGTAGGGGTTGGTGGCGAACTCCCAGGTGAAGAGTTCGGGGGCGGCGGAGGGGTGGGGGTGCGGCTGGGCTGGCTGGTCTGTCACTCCTTGACGGTATCCGGGGGCGGGGACACGCTCCGCGAGGGCCTTCCGGGCGGGGGCACGCTCCGCGAGGGCCTTCGGGGCGGCGGGTTGTCCGCCAAGGACTCCGGGCAACCCGCCGCATCACGCCCTGGCCCTGCCCCTCCCCTCACCCCCTTGGTCTCAACCCTCCTTGATCTCAACCCCCTTGATCGCATCCCGATAAGCCCGCCCGGCCGCCCGCAGCGCAGCCTCCGGATCCACGCCCTCGGCCTCCGCGCGCACCGCCAGCGCCAGCAGCTCGTACCCGATGCCGTCGCCCCCCGTCGGAAGCGGGAGCGGTACCTCAAGTCCCGCCGTGCGTACGCGTGATGCGAGTTTCGCCGCGAGGGCCAGGCCGGGCTGGCCCATGGGAACGCCCTCGGTGACGGAGGTGCGGCGCTTCTCCTCGGCCTTGGTGCGGAGCCAATGTGCCTTCACCTCCTCGGGAGTTGACGCCGTCTCGTCGCCGAAGACGTGCGGGTGGCGGTGGATCAGTTTGGTGACGATGCCGCCGGCCACGTCGTCGATCGAGAAGGGGGTGTCGGGGTCCTCCTCCGCGATGCGGGCGTGGAAGACGACTTGGAGGAGGACATCGCCGAGTTCCTCGCGCAGTTCGTCGCGGTCGCCCTCCTCGATCGCCTCGACGAGTTCGTACGCCTCCTCGATGCCGTACTTCGCCAGGCCCTTGTGCGTCTGCTGGGAGGACCACGGGCACTCGACTCGGATGCGGTCCATGACCTGGACGAGGTCGAGGAGGCGGGCGCCGGGCAGGTCGTAGGAGGCGGGGAGGAGTTCCAGCTCGGGCATCCGGACGCGGCCGGAGCCGGCGAGGCGGGCCAGGCCGTCGGTCAGCTCCGGTTCGCCCTCGCCCGTGGCCACGATCACCACCGTGTGGCCGCCCTCGCAGGCGGCGACCAGTTCCTCCGCGGTCGGGGACGACTCGACGACGGTTATGCCGGCCTCGCTCAGATACGGCAGCTGCGGATGCGTACCGTCCGCGCACAGCACACGGTCGGCGGTGCGCAACGCCTCCCAGGCGGGCCAGGACAACAGGCCGGGGGCGACACGGTGGCTGGTGGTGAGGAGGACGATGCGGCCGGGAGCGGGGGTGGAGGCGGGAGCGGGGGTGCTCTCGGGGCCGGGGCTGGTTGCGTTCACCCTCCGAACGTAACCCACGCCGCCGACAGCCCCACGAGATGTCCACAGGCCGGTGGACGGCCCTCCGGCTGCCGTGCCCGCCGTATCCGGACCGGCCCCTCCGTGGAGGCGCCGTACCGTTACGCCGACTGCTGTGTCTGCGCCGCCGTGACCTCGCGGACCCACGGTGTCTTGGCGTCGACGCGGCTGCTCTTCTCCACGTCCCAGGTGCCGTAGCGCGGGTTGAGGTCGACGTGGAGTTCCTTGGAGGCGGTCGACAGGGCCTTCCAGAAGGCGGGCTGGCTGGTGTCGGTGCCGAGCTTCGCGGCGAGTTTGCTGCCCTCCACCTGGAGGCGGAGGCTCTCGTCGAGGCGCTTCGGGGGGACGGCGTACTGGGCCAGCCAGGTCGCCTCCAGGGCCTTGGAGCCGCCAGCCTGCTGGGCGAGGGCGGCCCGCATGTCCTGGATGTCCTTGCGGGTGACCGTGACGTCGGCGTCCTGTGCGGCGCGGTGCACGACCTGGTCGAAGACCATGCCGTAGAGCGTCTCGCGGGTGAGGCCGCCGGTGGTGGCGATGGCCCGGGTGTACTGCGCCTGGTCCTGGACGGCCGCCCGCTGCGCCACGCGCACCTCGTTGACCCGGCTCTGCAACTGCGCGACGGTGATGCGCTGCCCGCCGACGACGGCAGCCGCGCCGGGATGCGCTTCGCTTCCACAGGCGGTCAGGGCGGGGGCCGCGGCGGCGATCACGGCGGTGAGGACGAGCGCGGTGCGACGGCGGCGGTGCAAGGGAACCTCCCGTTGGAGATTGTGCGACGGTGCACAAAGTCTTGCGGTGATCGATGTTAGGCAGTGGGTCGCCTGGGGCCAACCCATTCGACCAACGATTCACCAGGACTTCGGGCACCGGCACGCACCGGCACGCACACGTGCGCTATCGCTGGGCGTCCACCACTCGTTCCACGGCGGCGGCGACTTCCTCGCGGAGTCCGTCGCCGGTGGGTACCCAGGACACGTTCGTGACGGTCTTGTCCGCGCTGCCGCTGTCACCACTACCGCCGCTGCCGTTGCCCACGAGCACGAAGCCGACCTTCGCGTAGCGCGCCGTCGTCTCCTGCGCCGCCTTCACCTCGACGCCGCCCACCGCGATGACGACCTCGCAGGAGCTCTGGAGCATGGCGTTGAGGAAGGGGCGCGCGTTCGCGGTGCTCTGTTCGCCGGTCACCGAGGAGTAGCTCACGCGCGTGTGCGTCCTGAGTGAGGCGTCCTGCATGCCCCGCCAGACCGTGGCGGCGATGCTCCCGTTGATGCCCTGGTGGTCGGTGAGCAGGCAGGCGTCGGTGTCGGTGTAGTGCCGGGCCCGGGTGGCGGGGATCGGCGGGCGGGTGTCGTGCCTGGAGAGGACGATTCCGGTCACGATCACCGCGAGGACGACGGCGAGCGCTGTCGCGATCATGGCGATGCTGCGACCGCCGAGCGCACGCAGCCCGGCCACCGTGGCACGCCCCACGCGCGTGAGTCGTCGCTCTTTCCCCGCCGGGACCGGACGCGCCTGCGTGACCTGCCGGACCTGCTTGCCCATGTACCGCTACTCCTCGGCCCGTTCGACCACCGGGCCACGTGCCTGTTCTGCCGCCAGGTCCCCCGCCCGCCGGGGCCACACCCGCCACGCGTGCGCCGAGGCGCCCGCCATCGAGAGCGTGACCAGCAGCAGGTCCACGCCGAACAGCGCGCCGTGCGTGTCGACCGGCGTCAGCGCGAGTTCGGTGATCCAGGCCGCGAGGACCGCGGTGAACCCGGCGAAGGCCAGCCAGTCGGCGCGGGTGCGGCGGCGCAGGGCGAGGACGAGGGACGGGACGGGACACAGCAGGCCCAGACTGACGACCGGCAGCGCGGCGAACCCGGCGCGCACCGCCGGTGTCCGCAGCGCCGGCGCGGCAGACGCCCTGAGCACCCTCAACATCCTCATCGCCCTCACCCCTCGCCCGTCGGCCATCAGGCCTTCAGCACCCGGCCCTCAGCAGGTTCTCCGTGCGTCCACTCAGCCGGTGATGGCCACCGGCGCGTCCCACGCGTCGCGGTCCACGGTGATCGTGTAACCGCCGTGGGTCTCCTTGCTGTTGACCATGTACTGGTGGGCGCGGCTGTGGTTGGTGAACTGGGTGGAGCCCCACGGCCAGTCCGAGGTCGTCGTGTTGACCTTGTCCCACAGCGCGTACCAGAGGTTGCCCGGCAGGTCCGTCTTGTCGGTCGCGGTCGCGATGGCCTTGGCGCTGGAGCTGGAGAAGCCGTAGAGGCCGGTGCGGTAGATCTTGGCGTGCAGTTCCTTGTCAAAGGCGCGCACGTAGGTCAGCACGGCGTTGTTGCAGGACGTGTTCGTGATGTCGTACGACTCCATGTCCAGGTAGATCGGGCTGCCGGCCTTCATGCCGAGCGCCGAGGCCTTGGCCACCGCGTCGTCCGCCTCGCTCTTGCCGACGGAAGCGGCGGTGGAGGCGCTGATCTTGACCGAGCCTCCGGAGCCGCAGGACGGCTGGGAGCCGACGTAGAGCGGGATGAACTTCCAGCCGACCGTGCTGAGGGACTTGACCCAGGAGGCGGTGAGGTTGGGCTGGCTGCAGCCGCGGTTCTTGCCGCCGATGTAGACGGCGGCGCCGCCGTAGAAGCCGTCCGTGTGCCAGGCCTTCATCGCGGCCAGGGAGGGCGCGGCGCAGGTGTCGAAGGCGCGGCCCGTGTAGGTCTTCTGCGCGGGCCAGGTCGTGGCGGCCATCGAGGTCTGCGCGGCGATACCGCCCCCGGCGACGACGGCGGCACCCGCGACGCCCCACGCGATGTATCTGCGCTTCTTCGACTGCCGGTGCTCGGACACGAAAAACCCCACCCCTGTTCATGACAAGCGGACGTGTACGACGTCCGCCGGAAAACTGTCGGCCCCCTGAGGGCCCCGGAAGCTGCGCGGGTCCGGCGCGGCGACGCCGTAGGACTACGGTCGTACGGCCCTGGTACGGAACTGTCCGTGCGCGCGCGGGACTTGGGACCCCAGCGAATCGCACGATAATCGACGGTGTCCTTCGGCCTGGAAAACGGATTCTCTCGATCGCCACAAGATTCCCTCACGACACGGCAAAAACTCCCGTCCCGGGGAACGCGGACCGGACAAACGCCGTACCAGTGCGCGGACGTGGCGGGCGTCCGCCGGGTTGCGGGACGGTTCACATGGCCGTTCGTCCCCCGGGCGACGGCCCGTGCCATAACCTTGGCCAGACCTTGGGGGGTTGACATGGCAAAACGGCTGGAAGCCGGCTGGGGACAACGGATCGCCTGGGTGTTCCTCGCCTGGGGCTCGTGCGGCCTCCTGATGTGGGTGCCCTTCCTGTACGCGGCGATCCGCCGCGGGCGGGGTTCGGACTGGGGCGCGTTCGCGTCCTTCGCGCTCTACGAGTGCGTCACCCTGCCGTGGGCGGCGTCCGGCGGCAGCTCCAGCGGCGACCCGTTCCTGGGGCTGGCGGTCGTACTGACCATGCTGATGGCCGCCGGACTGCTGCTGTTCGGGATGTTCGACACCCCGCCCCCGAGGCAGCAGCTGTACGTCGGCATGCCGGTGCCCCCGCAACAGGGGAACCCGTACCTCCGGTAGCTCCCCTATCTCCGGTAGATCCCGTACCTCCGGTAGCTCCCCTACCTCCGGTAGATCCCGTACCTCCGGTAGGTCACGCCCGCCGGGTGCGCCGCAGGATCCGTACCGCGGGCCAGACGATCAGTCCGGTGACGGCCCAGAGGAAGCCCGAGAGGCCGAGCCATTCGCCGGTGCTGCTGTCGGGGTCGTGGCCGAAGACCGTCGTCGCGAGCGCGATGAAGGCGAACAGCCCGCCCAGCAGGAAGAGGACGACCAGCGCGGCGGTCTGTCCGCCGGTGCGCCGGGCGGGCGCGGCGCCGCCGCTCTCGGCGGCCGGTGCCGGTGCGGGTGCCTCCGCGCGCGGGGCGCTCTGCCGCGGCGGCAACTCCACGCGCGCGTGCGGCGGTACGGCCGCGTCGAGGGTCGCCATCGTGTGCGCGTCGACGCCGTAGAGCCCTGGTTCTACGGTGACGGCGAGGCCGTCGGTGCCGATGAGCCGTCGGCCGCCGTCGGGCCAGCTGAGCACGGCGGCGCAGGAACGGTACGGCACGGTCACCGCGAGGTCGCTCCCGTCGCGCCCGCGCACGGTCACGCTGACCCCGTCGTCCCCGACCACCAGCGCGGACCCGTCCTTGGCCACCGCGTCGAAGCGCCGCCCGGTGACGGCGTAGGTCGAACGGACCGGCGCCTCCGCGTACCCCGCCCAGCCCGCGCTGTGCCCCGAGGGCACCTGCAGCAGCGCGGTCCCGGCGGCCTCCAGGGCCACCGCGTGCAGATGACCGGGCGTCACCGACCACAGCTCGTGGCGCAGTTCGTCGAGCCCGCGCGGCGGCCGTCCGGCGAGCAGGTCCTCCGCCGCCCCGGGCAGCCGTCGTACGGCCGCGTCGGCCGCCGTCAGTCCCGCGTCGGCACGCGTGCGCACGGCCTCCAGGTCGGCCTGCGCGATGCGGCCGGCCTGGAGCGCGGCGAGGACGTCGACGAAACCGCCGAGCACCGCGTCCTGTTTGGCGGGCAGGGAGTCCGCGAAGGCGGTGAGGAGGGCGTGGCCGTCGCGGCGGGAGGTGTAGTCGGTGGCGGCGGTGTAGGAGTTGCCGTCCTCCTGGCGCAGGGCGCGGGAGAGTTCGCGTTCCAGGACACCGGCGTAGAGGCGGGCGGCCGTGGTGTCGGTGACGACGGCGTCGAGCAGGACACCGCCCTGGCCGTCGGAGAAGTGAGCGGGTGTGGTGGGGAGCGCGGAGGTGACGGCGGGGAGCGGGTGGCGGGCGCCCTGGGGCAGCTTGAGCGTGAGTCCGGCGGGGAAACGCTCGCCGGCGATCCACAGCACGGCGTTGCCGCCGGTGAACCAGGTCTCCGTCCAGTGTCGTACGTCCTCCGGGCGCAGGTTCCTGACCCCCCACTCCGGGTAGCTGACCAGGCCGTAGCCCTGGGCGCCGTAGCGCCACAAGGGGAGTTGGCCGGGTTCGCGGCGGGACTCCTCCGTCCGCAGGATCTCCTTCTCCGTCTCCAGGCGTTCCATGGGGAGGTCGGCGAGGGAGGCGCAGACGCCGTGGAGGTAGTCGACGATCTCGTGTTCGGCGCCCTCCACGTGGAAGTGGGTGAAGGCGGCCTTGGTCGCGCCGTTGTAGTGGTAGTCGGCGAGGCCGTGGCGGTACAGGGCGAGGTGTTCGACGAGGTGCGTGACACCGGCGCGGGCGAGGGTCTCGTCGGCGGTGCCTACGCGGAAGACGAGTCCGGCGCGGAGGGGGCCGGGGGCGTAGGCGAAGAGGGTGGGTATGCCGTCGACTTCGGTGAGGTGGATGGCGTTCATGGTGGTGTCAGCGGCGGCGAACCGACTGTCCTGAGGGGCCTGGTGGTTCTGGGGGTTCATCTTCGGCCTCTCAGGGCGGAGTTGGCGGTGTCGCGGTGCTGGACGTACGCCTCGGCGGGCTTCCCGAGGTAGTTCCACGGATATTCGGCGGCGAGGTTGCCGAGGGCCTGGAAGTGCGCGGCGGCCTGCGCGGTGTCGCCGATCATCGAGAACAGCGCGGCGAAGCAGCCCTGCACGGTGACCCAGCCGTACGGCCGCGCGAACTGCGGGTGGAACACGGACCGTTGGGCGGCCTCGACGAGTTCGGCGTGCACGTGCGGTTGTGCGAGGTATTCGGTGCGCTTGTCGGCGGCGCCGAGGTCGAGCCAGTGCTCGATGTGCGCCTCGGCGACGAGCCCGCCGTTCAACGCGCCTTCGGGGGCGGTCAGTAGACACTCGCGCGCGAAGGCGTGGGCCTCCTCCCAGGTGCCGCCCCACTTGGGGCAGAGCTTCTGGAGGAGGCGGGCCTGCCCGGTGAAGTGGTGGGGGTGGTAACGGGCGAGGCGGTTGTAGCGGCGCCGGCTCTCGTTCATCCCTAGCGACAAGCCGAGGGCGGTGGTGAGGCGCGCGGCCCAGGCCGCGTCGTAGGACGGGTCGAAAGCCGTTGCCCGGATGAGGAGTTGCTCCGCCTCCCGCAGGTGTTCGTGGAACGCCTTGAACTGCTCGCGACTGACGTCCTTGGCCCGCGCACCGGTCCGTATCTCCCACCCGGCCTCGGTGAGCCGGGTCGCGAGCACGGTGAGTGCGAGAACGTCGTGCGGTGCAGCGGCCAGTTGCCGCCGCAGCGCGTGCTCGAAACCGTCGTCCTCGGCCAACACCCCGACGACGAAGGCCCGGTCGGTACCGGGCGCCAGGCTGTCGTGGTACTGCCGGATGGCGGCCCAGTCGGCCGCGGCGGCGGCCTGGCGCAACCAGGTGACCTCCGGAAAGGCGGAGGCGAGTTCGAAGTCGGGGCCGGGATCGGCTCCGGGGGCGGATGACATGCGGCGGATACTAAGCGAGGCCTGTGACATCGCGGGTGGCGGGGAATCCGCAGGTCAGACATGGGGTGAGCGTGGGTTTGACTTGACCTTTGGCGAACCTTCCGTACAACTTCCGTTCATCGGGGGCTCATAGCGTCCGCACCTTTCTGTACTCACATCTGTACTTACGTCTCCCAGGAGTCCTGCCATGTCCCTGAACGCCCGCCGAAACCGCCAACTCCTCGAAGCGGCAGCCCCGTTGCTCCTCCAGGGCGAACGCGTCGAGTTCACTTCCCTGGCCGCGATCGGCTCGGTATCCGTCCGCAGGCAGGCCCTGACGGCGGCTGTGGTGGGGGTGTTGAGCGCGGGGACGGTGATGGCCACGGTCACTCCACGCCCGTTGTACATAGTCCTGACCGACCAGAGAGTCCTGTTCTTCGACGGCAACAGGGGTGGAAAACCAGGCAAGTTGATGCTGAACCTGCCGCGTCCGTACGTCTCGGCGGGCGGTTCGAAGAAGGCGTTCCTGGGGTTGCAGTTCACCACGAGGCTGTCGGTGGCGGGGCAGGAGCAGGGGTTGAAGGTGACGTTTCCCGTGCAGCATCGGGGGGACGGGCCGCGGTTCGTGGGGGCGTTGCCGGTCACGCGGTGAGGCCAGTCCCTACACGGCGAGCAGTTCGCACCAGACGTATTTGCCGCGCGTGCCGTGCCGGGCCGAGGGCTGCCAGCCCCAGAGATCGGCACAGGCTCGGACCAGCGCGAGGCCCCGGCCGCCTTCGGCGTCCGCGATCAGCTCCAACGGCCTTGATGGGGGCGAGGGTTCGGGATCCGCATCCCAGGCGCCGATCCGCAATACCCCTGCCTCCCAGCGGACGCGCAGGTCGGCGGGTCCTTTCGTATGCCGTACGGCGTTGGAGACCAGCTCGGCGGCGAGGAGTTCGGCGGTGTCGACCAGGCCGATGAGTCCGTGGATGGTGAGGATCAGGCGGAGGGTGCGGCGGCTTACGGTGACGGCTCGGGGGTCGTTGGGGATGGAGAGGGAGTACTCCCAGGGGGCGGGGGCGATGGGTTCGATCTCGGGCTCGGTTTCGGGCATGGGTCAACTCCGTTCAGGTGAAGGGAAGTTCGCGCGGTGGCTCTGCCACAGCCGTCACGGCATGACGGTGTGGTGCACTTCCGCAGCGTGTGCGTTGCATCACCAACGGTAGGGATAACCTGTCATCCCAGGCAAGCAGATCGCGTAATCTGCCCTCGAACGAGGAGGAGCAATCGATGGTCCTGAGGCGCGAACCAACGGCACGACAGATGCGCCTGGGCATCGAGTTGCGCAGACTCCGCGAGGCGGCGGGACTCACCGCCGTCGACGCTGCGGCGCTGCTCGGAGCCGGTCGCGTCCAGATCAGTCACATCGAAGCCGGAATCGTGGGCGTGAGTGAAGAACGAGTACGCCGCCTCGCATCCCACTACGCCTGCACGGACGAGGAGTTCATCGACGCCCTGGTCGCGATGGCAACCGATCGGACGCGCGGGTGGTGGGAGGAGTACCGGGGTCTGCTGCCCACGTCATTCCTGGACCTGTCGGAGCTGGAGCACCACGCCCGGTTCCAGCGCCACGTGGCCATCCTGTACGTACCCGGCCTCCTACAGACCGAGGACTATGCACGCGCCGTCTTCTCCTCCAGGCTGCCCGAACTCACCCACGAGGAACTTGAGTTGCGCATCCGACACCGAAAGGCGCGCCAGGACATCACCGTCCCCTATGAGGCGGTGATCCATGAGGCGGCGCTTCGGATCAGGGTCGGCGACCGAGCCACCTCTAAGGCTCAATTCGCCCAGCTCCTCGAATTCTCGGAAGCGGACCACATCACCCTGCGCGTCATCCCCTTCGACCTGGACGGCTTCGCCAGCGCGGCGAGCACGATGACGTACGTGGGCGGTTCCGTACCCAGACTGGACACAGTCGTGCGCGACGCACCCCACGGCTCGGTCCTCATCAACTCCGAGGCGCAGCTCAACACCTATCGAACAGCCTTCCGTAAGGTAGAGAGCGCATCACTCGAACCCGAACAATCACGTGACTTCATCCGCGCACTGGCTCAGGAGCTGTGAGGTACCCCCATGGACAACTGGAGGAAGTCGTCCTACTCGGGTCCGGGCGACGGCAACGAGTGCGTGGAGATCGCGACTTCCCCCACGTACACACACGTATCCATACGCGACTCGAAGGCGCCGGCCAGGGCCATCCTCACCTTCCCCGGTGGATCGTTCCAGGCCTTCGTCGAAACCCTCAAGACGGACGCTGGGCGCCTGCGCGCCGCGACGTAAGCGAGCTTCCCACACACGCGCCAGGCGAATCACCGAGACGAGTGCTCGGAAATCGCGGCCGAACTCGGTCAGTTGTGCGTAGTTTCCTTCGTCCACGCACTCATCACGGCCGGTGACGACGGGCAACGCTCTGCCGGATCCTTCTCCTCGGTGGGGCACGACAAATTACTGGATGCTCCAGCGATGCGGGTGCTCGGGCTTGTTGGGACAGGCGAACACGTTGAGCTCACCCCAACGGCCCACAGTGACCTCCGTGGGAGTGGCGCAACGGTGAGTGGGGTGGCTCTGGTCCTCCAGTGGTTTCCAGCTGCCGCTGCCGCCGTCCCATTCCGAGCTGTCGATGGTCAGCAGTAGGTGCATCGGTGTCGTGCAGGTCAGACAGTCCATGGGATACGGGTCTGTCGCGTGCCAGGAGGCGAAGCCGCCCACACGCCAGCCGGGCGGGATGGACAGGTCGTACTGGTAGCCGAGCGGCTCTGCCCTGCTTTCGTCCGCCGTCTGCTCGGCTTCCTCTTCGAGGGCTTCCTCCCACGCGTCGATCCGGGCGCACAGTTCCTCGGGCAGAAGGCCGGCAAACGGGTAGGTGACCACCTGCTCCGGATGCAGCACGCAGGGCTCGGGCACGAAGCCGTCGGACCCGACGACCAGCGGCTGCGGCGGCGCGGTCAGCACCTCGCCGACCTGCCACGACCGCCGCCAGCGCAGGTGAAGCTCCAGGTCATAGCGGCCCGGGCCGTGCGCGTTGAAGGGACACCAGAACACTTGAAGCAGATCGCAGTCGCCCGGCCCCGCCGGCAGGTCGGGCACATCCCGTCGGTATATCTGCGCGAGGCCGATCATCGGCAGCGGGTCGGTCTCGGATGCCCTGGGGACCCGGTGCTCCCTGTGCAGCTCGCCCAGGAGCTCCCGTTCCTCGTCCGTCGGGCCGGGAACCTGCTCGCGGGTCCACACGGAAGCCAGAACCTGTCTATAGCAGTGGATGTCGGCCGGTCGTCGGCCACGCCCACGGCCGTGGGCCTCACCGCACACCGGCCACGGTTCGTGCGTCAACCACAACATGGGACCGCCCACGGAACTGGCCGAATGGTCTGGACGGCCCGGCCGCGGATGGAGCCGTGTTGTCGTCCCTCGAAAGGCAGCCAGTTCCGGGAAGAGCGCCTCGACGTCGAGGGGGCGTGGGGGCGTAGTCCTCGGCATGGACCCGACCTTAGAAGCCTGACATCCCTGGTCACCGAACCCCCCGGCAACTACACGCCCGCGCTGGCGGTGTCAGGGGAACAGCCCCTGCTCGGTCTCGGCCAGGATTCCCTGCTCGGCGAGCCGCTTGAGCTGCAGGCCGACGGTGTTGATGCTGTCGGTCGTGATCTCCACGCCCATCGCCTCACACACAGCCCGCGCCCGCAGCGCGGCATTGGCCGCAGCGAAGACCGCCATGATCTGCTGGTAGGCCGGATGCTCTCTGCGCGCCCCCCCTTGGCTGATCCCCCTCGGAGGGGACCCTCCCAAAAGAAGTGTGACGCTCCCCCGCAGAGTGTCGCACTTTCCCGCCCCGCCCCTCTGAGACAGAACATCCCCTCGCGCCCGCTTTGCCAACGGCCAGCGAAGACTCGCCCCATACCCGACAAGACCACAGGTCCAGCCGTGAAGGAAGCTAAAGAGCACTCCACACCTTCAGGTGGATTGGAGCCAGGACACACGGTCGATACCCGTGCACACGTGCTGAGCTGAGCCCGCGCAAGATCACGCAGCCTCCAGCTCGAACCCCAGAAAGGGGACACCTGTGCGCCACAAGGGACGGGTCAGGACATGGCTCGCCGCCGCAGCCGCTGCCACCGCACTGTTCATGTCACCGACTTCGACGGCCAGCGCCGACGCCCGGGCTCCGCAGGCCGGCCGCTACCTGAACCTGCACCAGTGCGTGTACATGCCCGCCCAGGTCGTCGACTACTTCACCACCGCGGTGCCGAGCCGCGACGGCCGCTTCACGACCGGCACGAACACCTCCAACACCGCCGAGACGAGCCGCTCCTGCGGCGCGGGTGACGGAAACTTCAAACCGTCGTCCCCATGGGCAGGCGTCCAGTCGCTCGACCTCAGCGCCGCCCGCTATCTGAATCTCCACCAGTGCGTCTACTACTCCGACGCCCAGCACGACCACATCACAACGGTCGCGAACGTCGGGGCCCCCGAGTTCGCCGCACACTCGAACGTCTCCAACACCCCCGACACAGCCCCCAACTGCGGCCCGGGACAAGTCCAGCACCACCTCGTCCCCCTGCTCTCCGACGTCAAGGCCCTCGACCTCACCGCCGGGCAGTACGTCAACCTCCAGCAGTGCGTCTACTACTACGGCCAAAGCCCGTTCAACGACCACTTCACCACGGTGGTGCCGACAACCCGCGACGGCCGTTTCGCCACCGGGACCAAGGTCTCCAACACCGCCGACACCACCCCGACCTGCGGCACCGGCGACGGCAACTTCACCCTCATCCCCCTCCTCTCCGGCACCAAGGCCCTCTCCCGAACCTGACGCAGATCCCGATCCGGCCCGCACCGGGACCCATCCTGCCTCGGTGCGGCCGACCATACATGGCAGGTCATCTCGAACTGCCCCTTCGGCCACGACATTCGGGCTCGACCTGGTCCAAGCCTTCCGGGCAAGTCGATTACCACAATGACCCATGCTCAAATATTTCATCTGAATTCACCGGACAAGCCTCAGGAAAATATCCCGCACGCTCCACAACTAGTCCATCAAGAATGCCATGAGAGCCGAGGCCAGCTGATTACTGTATTCGTCGCAGCGATCCAACAACTGATGGCCCACCCTCGAGGTGATCAGCTCATCGTGCCCTAGAGCGGCCAGGATTGCTTCATGGCAGGCACCTTCAATTTCTAGATTTCTCGTGCCGAAATATCCCAAATCATACGAACGGAGATACCCGCCAACACTGTCAAGGTAGCGCTCACGATCTCCTTCTCCCTTCACCAGAGTGAGTGAGCTCTTCATGTACTTGTCGAGGTAGTCGGCCAGCTCGCGAGCAAGGTGGATGATTCTACCGGTCTGTGCCTCGCTCAGCTCTCCCAACGCTTCCGCAAGCATGAGCCAACCATTGATGGCCTCCAACTGGAAGCTCTCAGCGAATTCCGGCTCAATCTCAGACTCGAACAATGGTGCAGAGCAGAGTTCGATGACGGCCTGCTGCAGTCCTCTATTAGTCTCCCCATCCATCTGCGCCTGGCCATTTTGGATCAGAGAATCGACAGCCGCAGGGTCCACTCCCCATTCCCCCGGCATAGCGATCCTGAGAAGCGGTGCCTGCAGTCTGTGCAGAGCAAGATAGGCAGCCTGATTGCGCTGCCTTCGCGACATGACACTGAGCTGAGCCGACAGCGCATTATCCTCATGCCAGTCCAACTGACCCACCACTCCACTCGCCAGGCATCCGCTATCGTCAAGAAATCGAGGCCTGAGATCACTACCACGAAATAACAATGTCCGGAGAGAGCTGGGCTCGGCCCATGCGGCGAAGCCGAAGATCATTCGGCTTGTCACCTGTTCACCAATGTCATCGATGAGGATACGCCCTCGATACGACCGAATTCCCACCTTGCCTTGACGGCGAGGGACATCCGCGCTTGGACTGCTCACTCCGGATCTTCAACAGCCTAGCCCGTGCCCGACCTGGCGATGATCTGCACCGGATCAGGCCGTTCACCCCGGACAGGAACCAACGCGGCATCATAAACACCAGATCAGTGGTACGTAAGAACGATTGGGTATGTACCTCGCCTACTCAATTGCCTCAACGTGAATAGGTTCAGCACCTCCCAGATAAAGAAAGAATCCCGCATCCTCTTGATCAATCTTTTCTGGCGGAACCACATACATTCCCGCAGTGGGTGCGGGAGACCAGCCGAGATCGCGCGGGGGATTATATTCCTCGTAATGCTCAACATAAAGCCGTGCCGGTGGGATAGAAACAGTACAGATATCCCCTGGGTGGAGCTCGCTAACTGCTGGTTCAACTAGATACGGCATCCATTCAGAACGCGAATCGTCAATCGGCAAAGAGAATTTTCCGTCCCATCGGAAATTCGAGGAGTTATCGATCACCCCCCATGGCCATTCAAGGGTGATCTGACCTGCACCCACGGAGACTACTTGAGCCCTCGCCGACTCACAAGACACGATGATTTCGTCACCGACCTGAGGAACCATATATCGTCACCCTACATTCTGGTCGCGCATCAATCAACACGTCAATATTCTCCGGGCTATCGAGGAGGGCAGCATTCTCGACATGCTCATCCCTGAATACTGCTTTGATTCCGCGCATCATGCCTCGGATGAAATCGGCGTGGGCTTGGCATCTCTCAGCCTCCTCGCAGTTCGTGGCTCTACCTCACGCCCACGGATCCGTTACATCAGAGGTGTCGACGAAGTCCACGACAGGCTCTTCCCCCAGTCGCTGACCGTTCAATTCGCCCTGGACCCATTGAATGCACTGCGGCCTTTCTCCACTGCTTGTTCGGCAAAACTCCTCCAACACCAGCCGAACGCTGTCGAGCGGGATAGTGCTCCTAGGGTGATGGAACAGCGGATAACCCGGATCTGCAACCACCCGCGGATCAAAATCTGGCGGCTCCGGGTTGTCTGAAAGCCAGGTGTAGTCAAATATTTCAGACCTTCCGGTGCGCCGATCTGTGGCAAACCACATCAAGGCCCCGTAGCCCGTCGGCCTGTTTACAGCAACCCGCAGGTATGTATTCGGATTATTTTGGACCGTCACACTTTCGAAACGATGATCCGAAAAACAGAACCATGCATCCTCGCCAGGTGACACCCACTTGCTCGACGAGTCTTCGAACCTCAGGTTCTCCATCACCTCAGCGACCAGGCGGGAGCGATCTACTTCACTCTCGGCGTGACGCCATTCCTTGGAGAATAGAACATTCAATACCACGGAAAATCTTCCTTCATTCTCGACTGCCAATCACTGGCCGACGAACTCCTGCACGCACATTCCGCCTCCCTCAAGCGGAGAATGCACTCTCAGCGTCGATCCCTTGGGCAAAAGTTTCGGTATTGCTACCGAGCACGAGTAGTCACCCTCACATGCCCCGCCCACCTTGGTTATTACAATGTCTGCTGAAGTGATTCCGCTCTTACTCTCCCTCATCAAGCAAGCAAATTGGGTATCCGGGTGCTCTGCAGCTGGAAATCTTCCATTGGAAGGCATCTTGACGCCAGCCTCTTCAAGAGCGCGGTTGGCCTTCTCAGCAAGAGCACTCCGCCCACTAATAAGCGGCTTCCCCAACTTGGTAGCGCTGCCGTCAGAATTGATCCGCACGGCCTGTCCCACGGTCTTGCCGTCATACGACGTCTCAGCAAGGTCCGCTGCCACACTTTCCGTGCCGCAGTTGTGCACCAGGACCGGCGTGGTCCCAGCCTCCACATAGTAGGTGTGGAGGCTGCCGATGGTCAGGTCGTAAGTCGTGGTGTTCGCGTGGTAAAGCCGAACGCCGGTTACCTCGGCCGTCCCGGTCGGAGTCTGGAGGACGTCGCCGGCCTTCAGGTCCTTGCCCTCGACGAATGCCGACTGGGTCTCGTCGTAGAAGGGGTGGTGGAAGGTCGTCGTCAGGTGCGCGCCCTGCGCGTCAGACGCGTCCTCGGCAGTCTTGGCGCTCTCCCCAGGCGTTGCCGAGGAGACCGCTGCGACCGTCTTGGCCGCCGACACCTGATCAGCGCCGTGGCCGTGGCTCGCGCCCAGTGCTCCCAGTACCGCTGCCGACGCCGCCAGGCCGAACGCCGCCTTGCGGGCGACCTTCTTCGCCAGGGACTTCGCCCCTACCTTCACGCCCTGCTTCGCAGCAGCCTCGCCCGTCGCCTTGATCGTCAGGTCAACGAAGTCGTGGTCCGTGTGCGTCACAATCACCGCGGTGACCTTGTGGGCCTCCGTACCCGCCTCGCCCGGTACCGAGTTGGCGATCGTGTCGCCCACCCGCACCTGGTCGATCGCCTTCGTAGAGCCGCTGGCCATCAACACCCGCGTCGAACCGGTGAAACTGTGGGTCGGGCAAGTTCCAGACTTCGACTGCGAGTTGGTTCCCGCCCCCTCAGACTCCGTCGCAGAAGCCGCCTCATCCGTGGCATCCGCAGCCCCGGCGTCCCCGGCTTCAGTC